>NZ_JAQIRM010000035.1:0-203 GCF_050600785.1 Klebsiella sp. 141198 | reverse complement strand
ATGTGTAGGATAGGTGGGAGGCTTTGAAGCGTGGACGCCAGTCTGCGTGGAGCCAACCTTGAAATACCACCCTTTAATGTTTGATGTTCTAACGTGGACCCGTAATCCGGGTTGCGGACAGTGTCTGGTGGGTAGTTTGACTGGGGCGGTCTCCTCCCAAAGAGTAACGGAGGAGCACGAAGGTTAGCTAATCCTGGTCGGAC
>NZ_JAQIRM010000034.1:0-203 GCF_050600785.1 Klebsiella sp. 141198 | reverse complement strand
GTCCGACCAGGATTAGCTAACCTTCGTGCTCCTCCGTTACTCTTTGGGAGGAGACCGCCCCAGTCAAACTACCCACCAGACACTGTCCGCAACCCCGATTAGGGGCCAACGTTAGAACATCAAACATTAAAGGGTGGTATTTCAAGGTTGGCTCCACGCAGACTGGCGTCCACGCTTCAAAGCCTCCCACCTATCCTACACAT
>NZ_JAQIRM010000033.1:0-209 GCF_050600785.1 Klebsiella sp. 141198 | reverse complement strand
TGTGCACAGCTGATTCTTGATAAGGGCTACTCATATCGACAAGCCAGTGAAGCGATGAATGTCGGTTCCACCACTCTTGAGAGCTGGGTACGCCAACTCAGGCGAGAGCGCCAGGGGATTACGCCCTCTGCCACACCCCTTACTCCAGACCAGCAACGTATCCGCGAGCTGGAAAAGCAGGTTCGCCGCCTGGAGGAACAGAATACGAT
>NZ_JAQIRM010000032.1:0-238 GCF_050600785.1 Klebsiella sp. 141198 | reverse complement strand
GGGTGAAGTCGTAACAAGGTAACCGTAGGGGAACCTGCGGTTGGATCACCTCCTTACCTTAAAGAACCTGCCTTTGTAGTGTCCACACAGATTGTTTGATAAATGATAAATTTCAAAATGTACTGTTAAGTGCATTGTGAAATTTTGCTCTTTAAAAATCTGGATCAAGCTGAAAATTGAAACGACACACAGCTAATGTGTGTTCGAGTCTCTCAAATTTTCGCAATCAGAAGTGAAA
>NZ_JAQIRM010000031.1:0-257 GCF_050600785.1 Klebsiella sp. 141198 | reverse complement strand
TTCTCCATCTCCGGTCGTGGTACCGTTGTTACCGGTCGTGTAGAGCGCGGTATCATCAAAGTTGGTGAAGAAGTTGAAATCGTTGGTATCAAAGAAACCGCGAAAACCACCTGTACTGGCGTTGAAATGTTCCGCAAACTGCTGGACGAAGGCCGTGCTGGTGAGAACGTAGGTGTTCTGCTGCGTGGTATCAAACGTGAAGAAATCGAACGTGGTCAGGTACTGGCTAAGCCGGGCAGCATCAAGCCGCACACCAA
>NZ_JAQIRM010000030.1:0-317 GCF_050600785.1 Klebsiella sp. 141198 | reverse complement strand
AACTACGGCTTTGACTCAAAAGCGGTGGACAGCGACGCGCGCCTCGATGCCTGGCAGGGCGGGCTGGTGCTGAGCCATACCAACGACAGCGGGGTGAACAAAGTTATTCTGCGCTACTCCGATAACTCGGATAACAGCGTCTACAACAAAACTGACGACCTGACCACGGTTTACGCCAGCTTCGAGGGCAGCCATAAATTCACCCAGCAGGC
Source organism: Klebsiella sp. 141198 (assembly GCF_050600785.1). Taxonomy (NCBI): domain Bacteria; kingdom Pseudomonadati; phylum Pseudomonadota; class Gammaproteobacteria; order Enterobacterales; family Enterobacteriaceae; genus Klebsiella; species Klebsiella sp. 141198. Next base: position 105 of record NZ_JAQIRM010000030.1, on the reverse strand, counting down.
GCAGATCGAGTATCTGCTGGCCTTCCACGACTACGACAACGGCAAGGACAATACCGACAACCGTAAAAACTACGGCGCGATCGTCCGGCCGATGTACTTCTGGAA
>NZ_JAQIRM010000029.1:0-317 GCF_050600785.1 Klebsiella sp. 141198 | reverse complement strand
AACTACGGCTTTGACTCAAAAGCGGTGGACAGCGACGCGCGCCTCGATGCCTGGCAGGGCGGGCTGGTGCTGAGCCATACCAACGACAGCGGGGTAAACAAAGTTATTCTGCGCTACTCCGATAACTCGGATAACAGTGTCTACAACAAAACTGACGACCTGACCACGGTCTACGCCAGCTTCGAGGGCAGCCATAAATTCACCCAGCAGGCGCAGATCGAATATCTGCTGGCCTTCCACGACTACGACAACGGCAAGGACAATACCGACAACCGTAAAAACTACGGCGCGATCGTCCGGCCGATGTACTTCTGGAA
>NZ_JAQIRM010000028.1:0-331 GCF_050600785.1 Klebsiella sp. 141198 | reverse complement strand
AAGCCGTCGATAAAGCGCTGGCCGACCGCCAGGCGAAAATCGACGCCGCGGCCAATAAAAAGGTCGATGTTATTACCAACCCGCAAACCACCGCCGCTTCGCCGGATCTGGCGATTCCATTCGGCCTGAAATTTAGCGGCTACGCCCGCTATGGCGCCCATTTCCAGACCGGCGACCAGAAATATGTCGGCGTCGACGGCTCCTATAACGGCGCCTCGGCTATTGGTCGTCTCGGTAACGAAAGCAACGGCGGCGAATTCCAGATCAGCAAAGCGTTCAAAAGCGCGCAGGGGGCCATCTGGGATCTCAACGTCATGTTTGACCACTGGAG
>NZ_JAQIRM010000027.1:0-346 GCF_050600785.1 Klebsiella sp. 141198 | reverse complement strand
AGAACCAGGCCTCAAACATACCGCCGATGTTCAGCGAATCCAGCCGCTCGTCGCTGGTGCCGTCTACTTTCGCGGTGTGCTCGTTATTCACCTGGCCGCCGGTAACATAGAAGCGCAGCATCGGGCGGAACTCCGGCCCCATGCCGATGGCGATGTTCTGCGACAGCGTCAGCTTCCAGCCGTGGTTATCCCCGCCCTGGTCGTAGTCAACGCGCTGGTAGCCCGCTTCCAGCCAGGTCGAGTGCACATCGTTCCAGAAGTACATCGGCCGGACGATCGCGCCGTAGTTTTTACGGTTGTCGGTATTGTCCTTGCCGTTGTCGTAGTCGTGGAAGGCCAGCAGATA
>NZ_JAQIRM010000026.1:0-367 GCF_050600785.1 Klebsiella sp. 141198 | reverse complement strand
TCCCTACTCTCACATGGGGAGACCCCACACTACCATCGGCGCTACGGCGTTTCACTTCTGAGTTCGGCATGGGGTCAGGTGGGACCACCGCGCTAGTGCCGCCAGGCAAATTCTTTGTGCTCGTCCTGTGTCTTTTACGCTCATACTGCGTTGGCTGCTCTCGCGAATGTCAGTCACATACTTTAGTATGCTCCTTCCATCGCTTCGCTTGCCGCCTTGTCTCAGCGTAAAATCCTTCGGACTCTGAATCAGAGCTGAAAATCGTCTCAAATCGCCAAAACATCTTCGGCGTTGTAAGGTTAAGCCTCACGGTTCATTAGTATCGGTTAGCTCAACGTATCGCTACGCTTACACACCCGACCTATCA
>NZ_JAQIRM010000025.1:0-372 GCF_050600785.1 Klebsiella sp. 141198 | reverse complement strand
AAACAAGAAAACTTCAGAGTGTACCTGAAAAGGTTCACTGCGAAGTTTTGCTCTTTAAAAATCTGGATCAAGCTGAAAATTGAAACGACACACAGCTAATGTGTGTTCGAGTCTCTCAAATTTTCGCAATCAGAAGATGACACTGTAAAAGGTGACGTGAGCAAAGTGAAGCCAAGGCGTATCGCACGCAGCGAGCGGAGTGGACTATATGTCCATGAGCATCGCGAGTACGGAACAACGCAGGATTCACGATGCGCAACAAACCGGACAGGACAAGACATCTTCGGGTTGTGAGGTTAAGCGACTAAGCGTACACGGTGGATGCCCTGGCAGTCAGAGGCGATGAAGGACGTGCTAATCTGCGAAAAGCGT
>NZ_JAQIRM010000024.1:0-374 GCF_050600785.1 Klebsiella sp. 141198 | reverse complement strand
TTCCACCAGCGCCCGCAACAGGGGATCAACGACTACTTCTGGATGAACCACGACGGCCAGGGCGCCGGGGTGAAGAATTTCGATATCGGCGGCGTGCAGTTCGACGTGGCGACGGTGTCGCAGGTGAAATCCTGTAGCCCGGAAGTGATGGCCGACGAGACCAACCCGTCGCGCATCACCTGTACCGGCAGCTCCGATACCGGCGACAACGGCCACTACGCGTTGACCACCAAAACCCACAACATCAAGGCCGGGCCGATTGACGTCGAGGTGTACGCCAACTACGGCTTTGACTCAAAAGCGGTGGACAGCGACGCGCGCCTCGATGCCTGGCAGGGCGGGCTGGTGCTGAGCCATACCAACGACAGCGGGGT
>NZ_JAQIRM010000023.1:0-385 GCF_050600785.1 Klebsiella sp. 141198 | reverse complement strand
TAAGTAATCTCTGCAGGCTTGTAGCTCAGGTGGTTAGAGCGCACCCCTGATAAGGGTGAGGTCGGTGGTTCAAGTCCACTCAGGCCTACCAAATTTTCCCTGAATACTGCGTTGTGGCAAAGCTCGCATACTTCAGTATGCTTCGCTTCACCACGCCTTGTCTCAGGAAAAATTACCGGTAAAGAGATAACTACGATGGGGCTATAGCTCAGCTGGGAGAGCGCCTGCTTTGCACGCAGGAGGTCTGCGGTTCGATCCCGCATAGCTCCACCATCCTTACTGCAAAAAATAAGAAAACTTCAGAGTGTACCTGAAAAGGTTCACTGCGAAGTTTTGCTCTTTAAAAATCTGGATCAAGCTGAAAATTGAAACGACACACAGTCAA
>NZ_JAQIRM010000022.1:0-389 GCF_050600785.1 Klebsiella sp. 141198 | reverse complement strand
CACGTAGACTGCCCGGGCCACGCCGACTATGTTAAAAACATGATCACCGGTGCTGCTCAGATGGATGGCGCGATCCTGGTTGTTGCTGCGACTGACGGCCCGATGCCGCAGACTCGTGAGCACATCCTGCTGGGTCGTCAGGTAGGCGTTCCGTACATCATCGTGTTCCTGAACAAATGCGACATGGTTGATGACGAAGAGCTGCTGGAACTGGTTGAGATGGAAGTTCGTGAACTGCTGTCTCAGTACGATTTCCCGGGCGACGACACTCCGATCGTTCGTGGTTCTGCTCTGAAAGCGCTGGAAGGCGACGCAGAGTGGGAAGCGAAAATCATCGAACTGGCTGGCTTCCTGGATTCTTACATTCCGGAACCAGAGCGTGCGATTGA
>NZ_JAQIRM010000021.1:0-448 GCF_050600785.1 Klebsiella sp. 141198 | reverse complement strand
GTGATTCATGACTGGGGTGAAGTCGTAACAAGGTAACCGTAGGGGAACCTGCGGTTGGATCACCTCCTTACCTTAAAGAACCTGCCTTTGTAGTGCTCACACAGATTGTCTGATGAAAGTAAAGAAGCAAGGCGTCTTGCGATTGAGACTTCAGTGTCCCCTTCGTCTAGAGGCCCAGGACACCGCCCTTTCACGGCGGTAACAGGGGTTCGAATCCCCTAGGGGACGCCACTTGCTGGTTCGTGAGTGAAAGACGCGCGCCGACATATCTCAAAACTCATCTTCGGGTGACGTTTGAGATATTTGCTCTTTAAAAATCTGGATCAAGCTGAAAATTGAAACGACACACAGCTAATGTGTGTTCGAGTCTCTCAAATTTTCGCAATCAGAAGTGAAACATCTTCGGGTTGTGAGGTTAAGCGACTAAGCGTACACGGTGGATGCCCTG
>NZ_JAQIRM010000020.1:0-525 GCF_050600785.1 Klebsiella sp. 141198 | reverse complement strand
AAATGAATACCAAGTCTCTGAGTGAACATACGTAATTCATTACGAAGTTTAATTCACGAGCATCAAACTTAAATTGAAGAGTTTGATCATGGCTCAGATTGAACGCTGGCGGCAGGCCTAACACATGCAAGTCGAGCGGTAGCACAGAGAGCTTGCTCTCGGGTGACGAGCGGCGGACGGGTGAGTAATGTCTGGGAAACTGCCTGATGGAGGGGGATAACTACTGGAAACGGTAGCTAATACCGCATAACGTCGCAAGACCAAAGTGGGGGACCTTCGGGCCTCATGCCATCAGATGTGCCCAGATGGGATTAGCTAGTAGGTGGGGTAATGGCTCACCTAGGCGACGATCCCTAGCTGGTCTGAGAGGATGACCAGCCACACTGGAACTGAGACACGGTCCAGACTCCTACGGGAGGCAGCAGTGGGGAATATTGCACAATGGGCGCAAGCCTGATGCAGCCATGCCGCGTGTATGAAGAAGGCCTTCGGGTTGTAAAGTACTTTCAGCGAGGAGGAAGGCAT
>NZ_JAQIRM010000018.1:0-648 GCF_050600785.1 Klebsiella sp. 141198 | reverse complement strand
ACGCTTTTCGCAGATTAGCACGTCCTTCATCGCCTCTGACTGCCAGGGCATCCACCGTGTACGCTTAGTCGCTTAACCTCACAACCCGAAGATGTTTCACTTCTGATTGCGAAAATTTGAGAGACTCGAACACACATTGACTGTGTGTCGTTTCAATTTTCAGCTTGATCCAGATTTTTAAAGAGCAAAACTTCGCAGTGAACCTTTTCAGGTACACTCTGAAGTTTTCTTGTTTCTTGCAGTAAGGATGGTGGAGCTATGCGGGATCGAACCGCAGACCTCCTGCGTGCAAAGCAGGCGCTCTCCCAGCTGAGCTATAGCCCCATCGAATGAATCTCTTTTAACCTTAATTCGTTTTCGGGCGCGGCGTGGTGAAGCGAAGCATACTGAAGTATGCGAGCTTTGCCACAACAAAGCACGAGAGCGAATTTGGTAGGCCTGAGTGGACTTGAACCACCGACCTCACCCTTATCAGGGGTGCGCTCTAACCACCTGAGCTACAAGCCTGCAGAGATTACTTACTGCTGTATTTTCATCAGACAATCTGTGTGGACACTACAAAGGCAGGTTCTTTAAGGTAAGGAGGTGATCCAACCGCAGGTTCCCCTACGGTTACCTTGTTACGACTTCACCCCAGTCATGAATCAC
>NZ_JAQIRM010000017.1:0-712 GCF_050600785.1 Klebsiella sp. 141198 | reverse complement strand
CGCCAAAACATCTTCGGCGTTGTAAGGTTAAGCCTCACGGTTCATTAGTATCGGTTAGCTCAACGTATCGCTACGCTTACACACCCGACCTATCAACGTCATCGTCTTTAACGTTCCTTCAGGAGACTTAAAGTCTCAGGGAGAACTCATCTCGGGGCAAGTTTCGTGCTTAGATGCTTTCAGCACTTATCTCTTCCGCATTTAGCTACCGGGCAATGCCATTGGCATGACAACCCGAACACCAGTGATGCGTCCACTCCGGTCCTCTCGTACTAGGAGCAGCCCCCCTCAATTCTCCAGCGCCCACGGCAGATAGGGACCGAACTGTCTCACGACGTTCTAAACCCAGCTCGCGTACCACTTTAAATGGCGAACAGCCATACCCTTGGGACCTACTTCAGCCCCAGGATGTGATGAGCCGACATCGAGGTGCCAAACACCGCCGTCGATATGAACTCTTGGGCGGTATCAGCCTGTTATCCCCGGAGTACCTTTTATCCGTTGAGCGATGGCCCTTCCATTCAGAACCACCGGATCACTATGACCTGCTTTCGCACCTGCTCGCGCCGTCACGCTCGCAGTCAAGCTAGCTTATGCCATTGCACTAACCTCCTGATGTCCGACCAGGATTAGCTAACCTTCGTGCTCCTCCGTTACTCTTTGGGAGGAGACCGCCCCAGTCAAACTACCCACCAGACACTGTCCGCAACCC
>NZ_JAQIRM010000015.1:0-1611 GCF_050600785.1 Klebsiella sp. 141198 | reverse complement strand
ACATCTTCGGGTTGTGAGGTTAAGCGACTAAGCGTACACGGTGGATGCCCTGGCAGTCAGAGGCGATGAAGGACGTGCTAATCTGCGAAAAGCGTCGGTAAGGTGATATGAACCGTTATAGCCGGCGATGTCCGAATGGGGAAACCCAGTGTGATTCGTCACACTATCGTTAACTGAATACATAGGTTAACGAGGCGAACCGGGGGAACTGAAACATCTAAGTACCCCGAGGAAAAGAAATCAACCGAGATTCCCCCAGTAGCGGCGAGCGAACGGGGAGCAGCCCAGAGTCTGAATCAGCTTGTGTGTTAGTGGAACGGTCTGGAAAGTCCGACGGTACAGGGTGATAGTCCCGTACACCAAAATGCACAGGTTGTGAACTCGAAGAGTAGGGCGGGACACGTGGTATCCTGTCTGAATATGGGGGGACCATCCTCCAAGGCTAAATACTCCTGACTGACCGATAGTGAACCAGTACCGTGAGGGAAAGGCGAAAAGAACCCCGGCGAGGGGAGTGAAAAAGAACCTGAAACCGTGTACGTACAAGCAGTGGGAGCACCTTCGGGTGTGACTGCGTACCTTTTGTATAATGGGTCAGCGACTTATATTCTGTAGCAAGGTTAACCGTATAGGGGAGCCGCAGGGAAACCGAGTCTTAACTGGGCGTTAAGTTGCAGGGTATAGACCCGAAACCCGGTGATCTAGCCATGGGCAGGTTGAAGGTTGGGTAACACTAACTGGAGGACCGAACCGACTAATGTTGAAAAATTAGCGGATGACTTGTGGCTGGGGGTGAAAGGCCAATCAAACCGGGAGATAGCTGGTTCTCCCCGAAAGCTATTTAGGTAGCGCCTCGTGAATTCATCTTCGGGGGTAGAGCACTGTTTCGGCTAGGGGGTCATCCCGACTTACCAACCCGATGCAAACTACGAATACCGAAGAATGTTATCACGGGAGACACACGGCGGGTGCTAACGTCCGTCGTGAAGAGGGAAACAACCCAGACCGCCAGCTAAGGTCCCAAAGTCACAGTTAAGTGGGAAACGATGTGGGAAGGCACAGACAGCCAGGATGTTGGCTTAGAAGCAGCCATCATTTAAAGAAAGCGTAATAGCTCACTGGTCGAGTCGGCCTGCGCGGAAGATGTAACGGGGCTAAACTGTGCACCGAAGCTGCGGCAGCGACACTATGTGTTGTTGGGTAGGGGAGCGTTCTGTAAGCCTGCGAAGGTGGCCTGTGAGGGTTGCTGGAGGTATCAGAAGTGCGAATGCTGACATAAGTAACGATAATGCGGGTGAAAAGCCCGCACGCCGGAAGACCAAGGGTTCCTGTCCAACGTTAATCGGGGCAGGGTGAGTCGACCCCTAAGGCGAGGCCGAAAGGCGTAGTCGATGGGAAACAGGTTAATATTCCTGTACTTGGTGTTACTGCGAAGGGGGGACGGAGAAGGCTATGTTAGCCGGGCGACGGTTGTCCCGGTTTAAGCATGTAGGCGGAGGTTCCAGGTAAATCCGGTACCTTATTAACGCTGAGGTGTGATGACGAGGCACTACGGTGCTGAAGTAACAAATGCCCTGCTTCCAGGAAAAGCCTCTAAGCATCAGGTAACAT
>NZ_JAQIRM010000014.1:0-4473 GCF_050600785.1 Klebsiella sp. 141198 | reverse complement strand
CCCATGCCGAACTCAGAAGTGAAACGCCGTAGCGCCGATGGTAGTGTGGGGTCTCCCCATGTGAGAGTAGGGAACTGCCAGGCATCAAATAAAACAAAAGGCCCAGTCGGAAGACTGGGCCTTTTGTTTTTGTGTTTTGCGGCCAGACGCGCCGCCATCTCCCCGGTGGCGCTGCGCTTACCGGGGCTACCGATCCTTCCCCGGTCTGCGCCGCCATTCATTAACGCCCATGATGACTAGAATCCGGCCCTGAACCGATATTATTCAGGCAAGCCTTCCCTCGCTATATACGGTAAACTAATGCAGATTTTGCATCAGGAAGCCACTATGAACCTCTCCCTCAAACCCTGGAATACCTTTGGCATTAGCCATTCTGCCAAAGCAATTGTACTTGCTGAAAATGAACAACAGTTGCTGGCTGCCTGGCAAGCCGCCGCTGCAGAACACCAACCTTGTCTGATCCTTGGAGAAGGAAGTAACGTTCTGTTCCTGAAAGACTATTCCGGCACGGTGATCATCAACCGCATCATGGGGATCGAGGTAAGCGAAACGTCTGAAGCCTGGCGTTTGCACGTTGGCGCCGGTGAAAACTGGCATCAACTGGTGCAATTTGCGCTGGAAAATGGAATGCCTGGGCTGGAAAACCTGGCCTTAATTCCTGGCTGCGCAGGGTCGTCGCCAATTCAAAATATTGGTGCCTATGGCGTCGAGCTACAGCGAGTATGTGAATACGTAGACTGTATCGAACTTGAGACGGGTCGCAAGCAGCGCCTCTCTGCCGCAGAGTGTCGTTTTGGCTATCGCGACAGTATTTTCAAACATGAATATCAGGATCGTTACGCGATAGTGGCTGTTGGGCTATGGCTGAAAAAAGCGTGGCAGCCTGTCCTGACCTACGGTGATTTAACCCGTCTCGATCCGCAAACTGTTACCCCGCGCCAGGTATTCGATGCCGTTTGTCACATGCGTATGACCAAGTTACCGGATCCGAAAGTAAATGGTAATGCCGGAAGCTTCTTTAAAAACCCGGTCGTCAGTACTCAGGTCGCCCAGGCGTTGCTGGCAGCATTCCCTAATGCGCCACATTATCCACAGGCTGACGGCAGCATTAAGCTGGCGGCCGGTTGGCTTATCGACCAGTGTCAGCTAAAAGGTAAAACGATCGGTGGGGCTGCCGTTCACCGCCAGCAGGCGCTGGTACTGATCAACGAAAACCAGGCGACCAGCGATGATGTCGTTGGGTTGGCACACTATGTCCGCCAGCAGGTGGGCGAGAAATTTAACGTTTGGCTCCAGCCTGAAGTGCGCTTCATCGGAGAGCAGGGTGAAGTGAATGCGGAAGAGGTGATTGCATGAAAGACAATACCGTACCCCTGACGCTTATCTCTATTCTGGCGGATGGCGAGTTTCACTCTGGTGAACAACTCGGCGAACGCCTGGGAATGAGCCGCGCGGCAATTAACAAACATATGCAGACGCTCCGCGACTGGGGTGTTGATGTATTTACCGTGCCAGGGAAGGGCTATAGCCTCCCTGAACCGATCGAATTACTGGATGAGCAAAAGATTGCCGGGCAGATTAAACAAGGTCGTATTACCGTGCTGCCGGTGATTGATTCCACCAACCAGTATTTGCTGGATCGGCTGGACGAACTGGAGTCAGGTGATGCTTGTGTCGCTGAATATCAGCAGGCTGGTCGTGGTCGCCGCGGGCGTAAGTGGTTCTCACCGTTTGGGGCCAATCTTTATCTCTCCATGTACTGGCGTCTGGAACAAGGCCCTGCCGCTGCGATTGGTTTGAGCCTGGTCATCGGTATTGTGATTGCAGAAGTACTGCAGAGCCTGGGGGCGGATAACGTTCGGGTCAAATGGCCGAATGATATCTATCTGCAGGACCGTAAGTTGTCCGGTATCCTGGTAGAACTGACAGGTAAAACCGGTGATGCCGCGCAGATCGTCAGCGGTGCTGGTATCAACCTCGTGATGCGCCGGGTTGAGTCTGATGTTGTCAATCAGGGGTGGATCAGCCTTCAGGAGGCGGGAGTCTTCATTGACCGTAACACCCTGACGGCGCGTCTGGTGAAAGCATTACGTACCGGTTTGCAGCTATTCGAACAGGAAGGTTTAACACCTTATCTGCCACGCTGGGAAAAACTGGACAACTTTATCAATCGGCCAGTGAAGCTAATTATTGGCGATAAGGAAATATTTGGTATTTCTCGCGGAATTGATGCGCAAGGGGCATTATTACTCGAGCAGGACGGGGTAATTAAACCTTGGGTCGGAGGCGAGATATCGCTGCGTAGCGCTGAATAAACAGAAGGGAGCTTGCGCTCCCTTTTTTATTTCCGTAGGCGAACTTGATCGACCGAATGATTTGCACTTTTGGTCATTATCAAGCTGGCTCGCTCTCTGGTTGGTAATATATTTTCTTTTAAGTTCAGTAGGTTGATCTCATTCCATAATGAAGTGGCAATATTGACCGCTTCGTCTTTCGACAGTTTAGCGTAATTATGGAAATAAGAATCCGGATCGGTAAAAGCACCTTCACGGAATTTCAGGAAGCGATTGATATACCAGTTCTTTAATAAGTCTTCCGGCGCATCGACATAAATAGAGAAGTCGACAAAGTCAGAGACAAATACATGATGCGGATCGTGCGGATAATCCATCCCGCTTTGCAGAACGTTCAAACCTTCCAGAATAAGAATATCCGGTTGAGCAACGGTTTTATCGCCATCAGGAATAACATCATAAATCAGATGGGAATAGACAGGCGCGGTGGCATTTGGTACGCCAGATTTCAGGTCAGAAACAAACTTCACCAACCGATGCATATCATAGGACTGCGGGAAGCCCTTTTTCTTCATCAAGCCGCGTTCTTTTAACACCGAGTTAGGATGTAAGAAGCCATCGGTAGTTATCAGTTCAACATGACGATGTTCCGGCCAGCGGCTAAGCAGCGCCTGTAAAACACGCGCTGTTGTACTTTTACCCACCGCTACGCTACCTGCAATACTGATGATGTAAGGGATACGCTGGCCGTTGGTACCAAGGAATTGCTCAAGCACCGCCTGGCGACGGAGGTTGGAACTGATATAGAAATTGAGCAAACGTGACAGCGGCAAATAGATCTCGGCGACTTCTTCCAGCGAAAGATCTTCGTTGATGCCTTTTAACCGCGCGATTTCTTCCTCTGTCAGCGTCATCGGAACGGAATCACGAAGTGCAGCCCATTGGTTGCGGTTAAATTGTAGATAGGGTGTCATTAACGTCTGCTCTTTTTTGCTCATAAGCATGTTCTTACTATCACCGAAAAAGAGGTAGCGGTGATGCTTCACACTAGTTAATCAGGACAATGGGCAGGAGGGTAACACCAGAATGCCGGGAATAATAAGAAAAAAACTCATCGAAGGGCGCTTTCTCATAGCAGCATCACAAGTGATGAATAAGTAGAAAGAGGGGAGAAAGCGAGTCTGCTATCTTTGCAGGTTAGCGATCGCGCCTGCCACCAGGATTCCCAGGTGAAAAAACCGTCACTCTTGTATCTGACAGGCGCAGCGAAACAAATTCTGCATTAAGGAATGCGCTTTTTTTGCACTCCATTGTTTGAAATTACACCGTTTTTTCGCTTAAGAGCACAAAATGTGAGCAAGAGAACGTTTTATGCAAATTTTTAGTTGCATGAACTCGCAGGTCTCCCTAGAATGCGCGCTACTTGATGCCGACTTAGCTCAGTAGGTAGAGCAACTGACTTGTAATCAGTAGGTCACCAGTTCGATTCCGGTAGTCGGCACCATAACAATTTGGGTGGGGTTCCCGAGCGGCCAAAGGGAGCAGACTGTAAATCTGCCGTCATCGACTTCGAAGGTTCGAATCCTTCCCCCACCACCACTTTCGGGCGACGCTTTGCGTAGCCGGAGTTGGTTGGGTAAACTAATCAGCTCAACATTAAAGAGAGCAATCTCTTTTTTGTTACAGAAAGAACTGGGTAGCCGAGTTTCAGGATGCGGGCATCGTATAATGGCTATTACCTCAGCCTTCCAAGCTGATGATGCGGGTTCGATTCCCGCTGCCCGCTCCAGACGTGCTGATATGGCTCAGTTGGTAGAGCGCACCCTTGGTAAGGGTGAGGTCCCCAGTTCGACTCTGGGTATCAGCACCACTTCTTTATCTCTCCTTCCCTGTTTCTCTCTGTTTATTGCATTCAACAAGTCGGGCATGTTGCCTGGTTGATGTGGTGATATCACCGATTTATCCGTGTCTTAGAGGGACAATCGATGTCTAAAGAAAAGTTTGAACGTACAAAACCGCACGTTAACGTCGGTACTATCGGCCACGTTGACCATGGTAAAACAACGCTGACCGCTGCAATCACTACCGTACTGGCTAAAACCTACGGCGGTGCTGCTCGCGCATTCGACCAGATCGATAACGCGCCGGAAGAAAAAGCTCGTGGTATCACCATCAACAC
>NZ_JAQIRM010000013.1:0-26308 GCF_050600785.1 Klebsiella sp. 141198 | reverse complement strand
ACTGGTACCATCGAACTGCCGGAAGGCGTAGAGATGGTAATGCCGGGCGACAACATCAAAATGGTTGTTACCCTGATCCACCCGATCGCGATGGACGACGGTCTGCGTTTCGCAATCCGTGAAGGCGGCCGTACCGTTGGCGCGGGCGTTGTAGCTAAAGTTCTGGGCTAATTCGTTAGCTTTGAATTAAAAAGGGCGCTTCGGCGCCCTTTTTGCTGTCTATGATTTGGTGATAAGCCGCGATGGTTTAAATATTCATAAAGTGCGCCACTACGGATAATTAATAAACAGCCTATTGTAATCATAACTATTCTCATTTAAACTTTGTGCATAAATTGAACGGGAGTTTATATGTACGTTTGTTTGTGCAATGGCGTAAGCGATAAAAAAATCCGTCAGGTTGTGCGTCAATTTCAACCGCAATCTTTTCAACAATTACGCAAATTTATTCCCGTTGGAAATCAATGCGGTAAGTGCGTCCGCGCGGCACGTGAAGTGATGGAAGATGAATTAACCAGCATGCCGGAATTCAAAGAAATCGCCTGATCGCGACTCTTCTCTTTTTGACATCCTTATAGCCCGGACTACGCTTCAATAAGTGGAAGCGGAGGGACTTTATAATGAAAGGTGATGTCAAAATCATAAGTTATCTCAATAAATTATTGGGAAACGAACTGGTTGCTATTAACCAGTATTTTCTTCATGCAAGAATGTTCAAGAACTGGGGCCTGATGCGCCTCAATGATATTGAATACCATGAATCTATCGATGAGATGAAACACGCCGATAAGTACATCGAGCGTATATTGTTTCTTGAAGGCCTGCCTAACCTGCAGGATCTTGGCAAACTTGGCATTGGTGAGGATGTCGAAGAGATGTTGCAGTCTGACTTAAGGCTGGAGTTGGAAGGCGCGCAAAACCTGCGTGAGGCAATCGCCTATGCCGACAGCGTTCACGATTATGTCAGTCGCGATATGATGATTGAAATCCTTGCCGATGAGGAAGGCCATATTGACTGGCTGGAAACCGAGTTAGATCTGATTGGCAAAATCGGTCTGCAAAATTACCTTCAATCGCAGATCAAAGTGTCAGACTAGCGAACGTCTGCCACCCGCACCAAAAACCCGCTGCAGTCAGAAATGGCCCAAACGGCAGCGGGTTGTTCAACCCCCCTCGTTGTTGCTTATACTTCCCAATCAACGCCAATGTCATCCATGTCATACCGGCAACCAAAGATGCGACCAACACCAGTTGTGGCAACTTTTGCCAGCCGTGCCAGGCGCCGAGGGCGGCAAGATATTTAACGTCGCCGTAGCCTAAACCCTCATATCCGCGAAGCCCGCGATATAGCCAATAGAGCAGGGCAAAAAAAAGATAGCCGGCAATTGCCCCCCAGACGGCATCTTCAAGCCGCTGCGGCGCCAGACACAGGTAAAAAACAAAACCGCTCCACAGCAGGGGACAGGTGAGCCTGTCGGGAAGAAGACCGCGAAGCAGGTCCTGCCGGCATAACGCCAGGGTTAAACCACAATAACAAACTAAGAAGGGGAGGACGGTAAGCATGGAACACTCCTGTTCGGGGATAATGCGCTCACTTTGCTTATCGTCGCGCGTTAGCGCAACGCGCATTTGTGCAAGATGGATGGCTGCTTCCTGACTTATTTATCGTGTTATTGCATTGCCGAGCGCCTTCGCGGGAAAACGCGCAAATTGTGGTGATGATTTTCTAATCAGCACTTGCGTCGCGCCTGAATTTGCGTATAATGCGCGGGCCTGTCAAAATTGACGGCCGGTTCGATATGAGCCCTGGTAGCGCAGTTTGCTACCTAACAATGTTCCCAATCGGGGAACTCTGTAAGAACGGTTACACTCTCCCATCAATCGTAATGGGTATGAGGAGTAATCATTTCGTCTATAAAATAATTGGAGCTCTGGTCTCATGCAGAACCAAAGAATCCGTATCCGCCTTAAAGCGTTTGATCATCGTCTGATCGATCAATCAACCGCGGAAATCGTCGAGACTGCTAAGCGCACTGGTGCGCAAGTCCGTGGTCCGATCCCGCTGCCGACCCGCAAAGAGCGTTTCACCGTTCTGATCTCTCCGCACGTCAACAAAGACGCGCGTGATCAGTACGAGATTCGTACTCACAAGCGTCTGGTTGACATCGTTGAGCCAACTGAAAAAACCGTTGATGCTCTGATGCGTCTGGACCTGGCTGCCGGTGTAGACGTGCAGATCAGCCTGGGTTAATCAGGTCATCGAGCGATTGAGAGGTTGATACAATGATTGGTTTAGTCGGTAAAAAAGTGGGTATGACCCGCATCTTCACTGAAGATGGCGTCTCTATCCCAGTAACCGTTATCGAAGTTGAAGCAAACCGCGTTACTCAGGTTAAAGATCTGGCTAACGATGGCTATCGCGCTGTTCAGGTTACCACTGGTGCTAAAAAAGCTAACCGTGTAACTAAGCCGGAAGCTGGTCACTTTGCTAAAGCTGGCGTAGAAGCTGGCCGCGGCCTGTGGGAGTTCCGTCTGGCAGATGGTGAAGAATACACCGTTGGTCAGAACATTAGCGTTGAACTGTTTGCTGACGTTAAAAAAGTTGACGTAACCGGTACCTCTAAAGGTAAAGGTTTCGCTGGTACCGTTAAGCGCTGGAACTTCCGTACCCAGGACGCTACCCACGGTAACTCCTTGTCTCACCGCGTTCCGGGTTCTATCGGTCAGAACCAGACTCCGGGCAAAGTGTTCAAAGGCAAGAAAATGGCAGGTCAGCTGGGCAACGAACGCGTTACTGTTCAGAGCCTGGACGTAGTACGTGTTGACGCTGAGCGCAACCTGCTGCTGGTTAAAGGTGGTGTTCCGGGTGCAACCGGCTGCGACCTGATCGTTAAACCAGCTGTGAAGGCGTAAGGGGATAGCAATGGAATTAGTATTGAAAGACGCGCAGAGCGCGCTGACTGTTTCCGAAACTACCTTCGGTCGTGATTTCAACGAAGCGCTGGTTCACCAGGTTGTTGTTGCTTATGCAGCTGGTGCGCGTCAGGGTACTCGTGCTCAGAAGACTCGTGCTGAAGTAACTGGTTCAGGCAAAAAGCCATGGCGCCAGAAAGGTACCGGCCGTGCGCGTTCAGGTTCTATCAAGAGCCCGATCTGGCGTTCCGGTGGCGTAACCTTCGCTGCTCGTCCGCAGGACCACAGTCAAAAAGTTAACAAGAAGATGTACCGCGGCGCGCTGAAAAGCATTCTGTCCGAACTGGTACGTCAGGATCGTCTGATCGTTGTCGAGAAGTTCTCTGTAGAAGCGCCTAAAACTAAGCTGCTGGCTCAGAAACTGAAAGACATGGCTCTGGAAGATGTGCTGATCATCACCGGTGAGCTGGACGAGAACCTGTTCCTGGCCGCACGTAACCTGCACAAGGTTGACGTACGCGATGCGACTGGTATCGACCCGGTTAGCCTGATCGCCTTCGACAAAGTCGTAATGACTGCTGATGCTGTTAAGCAAGTTGAGGAGATGCTGGCATGATTCGTGAAGAACGTCTGCTGAAGGTGCTGCGCGCACCGCACGTTTCTGAAAAAGCGTCTACTGCGATGGAAAAAACCAACACCATCGTTCTCAAAGTTGCTAAAGACGCGACCAAAGCAGAAATCAAAGCTGCTGTGCAGAAACTGTTTGAAGTCGAAGTCGAAGTCGTTAACACCCTGGTAGTTAAAGGGAAAGTTAAACGTCACGGACAGCGTATCGGTCGTCGTAGCGACTGGAAAAAAGCTTACGTCACCCTGAAGGAAGGCCAGAATCTGGACTTCGTCGGCGGCGCTGAGTAAGTCGGAGGAGTAATACAATGGCAGTTGTTAAATGTAAACCGACATCTCCGGGTCGTCGCCACGTTGTTAAAGTGGTCAACCCAGAGCTGCACAAGGGCAAACCTTTTGCTCCGCTGGTTGAAAAAAACAGCAAATCCGGCGGTCGTAACAACAATGGCCGTATCACCACTCGTCATATCGGTGGTGGTCACAAGCAGGCTTACCGTATTGTTGACTTCAAACGCAACAAAGATGGTATCCCGGCAGTTGTTGAACGTCTTGAGTACGATCCGAACCGTTCCGCGAACATCGCGCTGGTTCTGTACAAAGACGGTGAGCGCCGTTACATTCTGGCCCCGAAAGGCCTGAAAGCTGGCGACCAGATTCAGTCTGGCGTTGATGCTGCAATCAAAGCAGGCAACACCCTGCCGATGCGCAATATCCCGGTTGGTTCTACCGTTCATAACGTAGAAATGAAACCAGGTAAAGGCGGTCAGCTGGCTCGTTCCGCTGGTACTTACGTTCAGATCGTTGCTCGTGACGGTGCTTATGTCACCCTGCGTCTGCGTTCTGGTGAAATGCGTAAAGTCGAAGCAGACTGCCGCGCTACTCTGGGCGAAGTTGGCAATGCTGAGCATATGCTGCGCGTTCTGGGTAAAGCAGGTGCTGCACGCTGGCGTGGTGTTCGTCCTACCGTTCGCGGTACTGCGATGAACCCAGTCGATCACCCACATGGTGGTGGTGAAGGTCGTAACTTTGGTAAGCACCCGGTATCCCCGTGGGGCCTGCAGACCAAAGGTAAGAAGACCCGCAGCAACAAGCGTACTGATAAATTCATCGTACGTCGCCGTAGCAAATAATTTTAGAGGATAAGCCATGCCACGTTCTCTCAAGAAAGGTCCTTTTATTGACCTGCACTTGCTGAAGAAGGTAGAGAAAGCGGTGGAAAGCGGAGACAAGAAGCCCCTGCGCACTTGGTCCCGTCGTTCAACGATCTTTCCTAACATGATCGGTTTGACCATCGCTGTCCATAATGGTCGTCAGCACGTTCCAGTCTTTGTTTCCGACGAAATGGTTGGTCACAAACTGGGTGAATTCGCACCGACTCGTACTTATCGCGGCCACGCTGCTGATAAAAAAGCGAAGAAGAAATAAGGTAGGAGGAAGAGATGGAAACTTTAGCTCAACATCGCCATGCTCGTTCTTCTGCTCAGAAGGTTCGCCTTGTAGCTGACCTGATTCGCGGTAAGAAAGTGTCGCAGGCCCTGGATATTCTGACCTACACCAACAAAAAAGCTGCTGTACTGGTCAAGAAGGTACTGGAATCTGCCATTGCTAACGCTGAACACAACGATGGCGCTGACATTGATGATCTGAAAGTTGCGAAAATTTTCGTAGACGAAGGCCCGAGCATGAAGCGCATTATGCCGCGTGCTAAAGGTCGTGCAGATCGCATCCTGAAGCGCACCAGCCACATCACTGTGGTTGTGTCCGATCGCTGAGACTCTGGAGACTAGCAATGGGTCAGAAAGTACATCCTAATGGTATTCGCCTGGGTATTGTCAAACCATGGAACTCTACCTGGTTCGCGAACACCAAAGAATTCGCTGACAACCTGGACAGCGATTTTAAAGTACGTCAGTTCTTAACTAAAGAGCTGGCTAAAGCGTCTGTATCTCGCATCGTTATCGAGCGTCCGGCTAAGAGCATCCGTGTGACCATTCACACTGCTCGCCCGGGTATCGTTATCGGTAAGAAAGGCGAAGACGTAGAAAAACTGCGCAAGGTCGTAGCGGATATCGCTGGCGTTCCTGCACAGATCAATATTGCCGAAGTTCGTAAGCCTGAACTGGACGCTAAATTGGTTGCTGACAGCATCACTTCTCAGCTGGAACGTCGCGTTATGTTCCGTCGTGCTATGAAGCGTGCTGTACAGAACGCAATGCGTCTGGGCGCTAAAGGTATCAAAGTTGAAGTTAGCGGCCGTCTGGGCGGCGCGGAAATCGCACGTACCGAATGGTACCGTGAAGGTCGCGTACCGCTGCACACTCTGCGTGCTGACATCGACTACAACACCTCTGAAGCGCACACCACTTACGGTGTAATCGGCGTTAAGGTATGGATCTTCAAAGGTGAGATCCTGGGTGGTATGGCTGCTGTTGAACAACCGGAACCGGCTGCTCAACCTAAAAAGCAGCAGCGTAAAGGCCGTAAATAAGGAGCGTCGCTGATGTTACAACCAAAGCGTACAAAATTCCGTAAAGTGCACAAAGGCCGCAACCGTGGTCTGGCGCAGGGTACGGATGTTAGCTTCGGCACTTTCGGTCTGAAAGCTGTTGGCCGTGGTCGTCTGACTGCACGTCAGATCGAAGCAGCACGTCGTGCTATGACCCGTGCAGTTAAGCGTCAAGGTAAGATCTGGATCCGTGTATTCCCGGACAAACCGATCACCGAGAAGCCGCTGGAAGTTCGTATGGGTAAAGGTAAAGGTAACGTGGAGTACTGGGTTGCCTTGATTCAGCCGGGTAAAGTCCTTTATGAAATGGACGGCGTACCGGAAGAGCTGGCCCGTGAAGCATTCGGCCTGGCAGCAGCGAAACTGCCGATCAAAACCACCTTTGTAACTAAGACGGTGATGTAATGAAAGCAAAAGAGCTGCGTGAAAAAAGCGTTGAAGAGCTGAACGCTGAGCTGCTGAACCTGCTGCGTGAGCAGTTCAACCTGCGTATGCAGGCTGCAAGTGGCCAGCTGCAACAGACTCATCTGCTGAAGCAAGTGCGTCGTGATGTTGCACGCGTTAAGACTTTACTGACTCAGAAGGCGGGTGCGTAATGACCGATAAAATCCGTACTCTGCAAGGTCGCGTAGTTAGCGACAAAATGGAGAAATCCATTGTTGTTGCTATCGAACGTTTTGTGAAACACCCGATCTACGGTAAATTCATCAAACGTACGACCAAACTGCACGTACATGACGAGAACAACGAATGTGGTATCGGCGACAAGGTTGAAATCCGTGAATGCCGTCCACTGTCCAAGACTAAGTCCTGGACGCTGGTTCGCGTTGTAGAGAAAGCGGTTCTGTAATAGAGTACGCATTCTCAATACGAATAAACGGCTCAGCGATGGGCCGTTTATTTTTTCTACCCATATTGCAGAAGCGGTGTTATAATGCCGCGCCCTCGATATGGGGCTTTTTAACGACCCAGCTTTTGGGTCACAGTAGTAGTTGACATTAGCGGAGCACTAAAATGATCCAAGAACAGACTATGCTGAACGTCGCCGACAACTCCGGTGCACGTCGCGTAATGTGTATCAAGGTTCTGGGTGGCTCGCACCGTCGCTACGCAGGCGTAGGCGACATCATCAAGATCACCATCAAAGAAGCAATTCCGCGTGGTAAGGTCAAAAAAGGTGATGTGCTGAAGGCGGTAGTGGTGCGCACCAAGAAGGGTGTTCGTCGCCCGGACGGTTCTGTCATTCGCTTCGATGGTAATGCATGCGTTATTTTAAACAATAACAGCGAGCAACCTATCGGTACGCGTATTTTTGGGCCGGTAACTCGTGAACTTCGTAACGAGAAGTTCATGAAAATTATCTCTCTGGCACCAGAAGTACTCTAAGGAGCGAATCATGGCAGCGAAAATCCGTCGTGATGACGAAGTTATCGTGTTAACCGGTAAAGATAAAGGTAAACGCGGTAAAGTTAAAAATGTCCTGTCTTCCGGCAAGGTCATTGTTGAAGGTATCAACCTGGTTAAGAAACATCAGAAGCCGGTTCCGGCCCTGAACCAACCAGGCGGCATCGTAGAGAAAGAAGCAGCTATTCAAGTCTCTAACCTTGCTATCTTCAACGCGGCAACCGGCAAGGCTGACCGTGTAGGCTTTAGATTCGAAGACGGCAAAAAAGTCCGTTTCTTCAAATCTAATAGCGAAACTATCAAGTAATTTGGAGTAGTACGATGGCGAAACTGCATGATTACTACAAAGACGAAGTAGTCGCTAAACTCATGACTGAGTTTAACTACAATTCTGTCATGCAAGTCCCTCGGGTCGAGAAGATCACCCTGAACATGGGTGTTGGTGAAGCGATCGCTGACAAGAAACTGCTGGATAACGCAGCAGCTGACCTGACAGCAATCTCCGGTCAAAAACCGCTGATCACCAAAGCACGCAAATCAGTTGCAGGCTTCAAAATCCGTCAGGGCTATCCGATCGGCTGTAAAGTAACTCTGCGCGGCGAGCGCATGTGGGAGTTCTTTGAGCGCCTGATCACTATTGCTGTACCGCGTATCCGTGACTTCCGTGGCTTGTCCGCTAAGTCTTTCGACGGTCGTGGTAACTACAGCATGGGTGTCCGTGAGCAGATCATCTTCCCAGAAATCGACTACGATAAAGTCGACCGCGTTCGTGGTTTGGATATTACCATTACCACTACTGCGAAATCTGATGAAGAAGGCCGCGCTCTGCTGGCTGCCTTTGACTTCCCGTTCCGCAAGTAAGGTAGGGTTACTTAATGGCTAAGCAATCAATGAAAGCACGCGAAGTAAAGCGCGTGGCTTTAGCTGATAAATTCTTCGCTAAACGCGCTGAACTGAAAGCTATCATCTCTGATGTGAACGCAACCGACGAAGATCGTTGGAACGCTGTTCTCAAGCTGCAGACTCTGCCGCGTGATTCCAGCCCGTCTCGTCAGCGTAATCGCTGCCGTCAAACAGGTCGTCCGCATGGTTTCCTGCGGAAGTTCGGGTTGAGCCGTATCAAGGTCCGTGAAGCCGCTATGCGCGGTGAAATCCCGGGTCTGAAAAAGGCTAGCTGGTAATTGTCACCAATTGAATCACGGGAGTAAAGACAGATGAGCATGCAAGATCCGATCGCGGATATGCTGACCCGTATCCGTAACGGTCAGGCCGCGAATAAAGCTGCGGTCACCATGCCTTCCTCCAAGCTGAAAGTGGCAATTGCCAACGTGCTGAAGGAAGAAGGCTTTATTGAAGATTTTAAAGTTGAAGGCGACATCAAGCCGGAACTGGAACTGACTCTTAAGTATTTCCAGGGTAAAGCTGTTGTAGAAAGCATTCAGCGTGTCAGCCGCCCAGGTCTGCGCATCTACAAACGTAAAGATGAGCTGCCGAAAGTTATGGCGGGTCTGGGTATCGCAGTTGTTTCTACCTCTAAAGGTGTTATGACTGATCGTGCAGCGCGCCAAGCTGGTCTTGGTGGCGAAATTATCTGCTACGTAGCCTAATCGGAGGAAAAAATGTCTCGTGTTGCTAAAGCACCGGTCGTTGTTCCTGCCGGCGTTGACGTTAAAGTCAACGGTCAGGTTATTACGATCAAAGGTAAAAATGGCGAGCTGACTCGTACTCTCAACGATGCTGTTGAAGTTAAACATGCAGATAATGCTCTGACCTTCGGTCCGCGTGATGGTTACGTAGACGGATGGGCTCAGGCTGGTACCGCGCGTGCCCTGCTGAACTCAATGGTTATCGGTGTTACCGAAGGCTTCACTAAAAAGCTTCAGCTGGTTGGTGTAGGCTATCGTGCAGCGGTTAAAGGGGATGTAGTAAACCTGGCTTTAGGTTTCTCTCATCCTGTTGAACATAAGCTGCCGGCCGGTATCACTGCAGAATGCCCGACTCAAACTGAAATCGTGCTGAAAGGCGCTGATAAGCAGGTGATCGGTCAGGTTGCAGCAGATCTGCGCGCCTACCGTCGTCCTGAGCCTTACAAAGGCAAGGGTGTTCGTTACGCCGACGAAGTCGTGCGTACCAAAGAGGCTAAGAAGAAGTAAGGTAACACTATGGATAAGAAATCTGCTCGTATCCGTCGTGCGACCCGCGCACGCCGCAAGCTCCAGGAGCTGGGTGCAACTCGCCTGGTGGTACATCGTACCCCGCGTCATATTTACGCACAGGTAATTGCTCCGAATGGTTCTGAAGTTCTGGTAGCTGCTTCTACTGTAGAAAAAGCTATCTCTGAACAACTGAAGTACACCGGTAACAAAGACGCGGCCGCAGCTGTGGGTAAAGCTGTTGCTGAACGCGCTCTGGAAAAAGGCATCAAAGATGTTTCCTTTGACCGTTCCGGGTTCCAATATCATGGTCGTGTCCAGGCACTGGCAGATGCTGCCCGTGAAGCTGGCCTTCAGTTCTAAGGTAGAGGTGTAAGATGGCTCACATCGAAAAACAAGCTGGCGAACTGCAGGAAAAGCTGATCGCGGTAAACCGCGTATCTAAAACCGTTAAAGGTGGTCGTATTTTCTCCTTCACAGCTCTGACTGTAGTTGGTGACGGTAACGGTCGCGTAGGTTTTGGTTACGGTAAAGCGCGTGAAGTTCCAGCAGCGATCCAGAAAGCGATGGAAAAAGCCCGTCGCAATATGATTAACGTCGCGCTGAATACTGGCACCCTGCAGCACCCGGTTAAGGGTACTCACACGGGTTCTCGTGTATTCATGCAGCCGGCTTCCGAAGGTACCGGTATCATCGCCGGTGGTGCAATGCGCGCCGTTCTGGAAGTCGCTGGGGTTCGTAACGTTCTGGCTAAAGCATATGGTTCCACCAACCCGATCAACGTGGTTCGTGCAACTATTGATGGCCTGGAAAATATGAAGTCTCCAGATATGGTCGCTGCCAAGCGTGGTAAATCCGTTGAAGAAATTCTGGGGAAATAAACCATGGCAAAGACTATTAAAATTACTCAAACCCGCAGTGCAATCGGTCGTTTGCCGAAACACAAGGCAACGCTGCTTGGCCTGGGTCTGCGTCGTATTGGTCACACCGTAGAACGCGAGGATACTCCTGCTGTTCGTGGTATGGTCAACGCGGTTTCCTTCATGGTTAAAGTTGAGGAGTAAGAGATGCGTTTAAATACTCTGTCTCCGGCCGAAGGCTCCAAAAAGGCGGGTAAACGCCTGGGTCGTGGTATCGGTTCTGGCCTCGGTAAAACCGGTGGTCGTGGTCACAAAGGTCAGAACTCTCGTTCTGGCGGTGGCGTACGTCGCGGTTTCGAGGGTGGTCAGATGCCACTGTACCGTCGTCTGCCGAAATTCGGCTTCACTTCTCGTAAAGCAATGATCACTGCAGAAGTTCGTCTGTCTGATCTGGCTCACGTAGAAGGCGATGTGGTAGACCTGAACACGCTGAAAGCGGCTAACATTATCGGTATCCAGATCGAGTTCGCGAAAGTGATCCTGTCTGGTGAGGTAACTCGTCCGGTAACTGTTCGTGGCCTGCGCGTGACTAAAGGCGCTCGTGCTGCTATCGAAGCTGCTGGCGGTAAAATTGAGGAATAAGTAGCAGATGGCTAAACAACCGGGATTAGATTTTCAAAGTGCCAAAGGTGGAATTGGCGAACTGAAACGCAGACTTTTGTTTGTTATCGGTGCGCTGATTGTGTTCCGTATTGGCTCTTTTATTCCGATCCCTGGTATTGATGCCACTGTACTTGCCAAACTGCTTGAGCAACAGCGAGGCACCATCATTGAAATGTTTAACATGTTCTCTGGTGGTGCTCTCAGCCGTGCTTCTATCTTTGCTCTGGGGATCATGCCGTATATTTCGGCGTCGATCATTGTCCAGCTGCTGACCGTTGTTTATCAACCGCTGGCAGAACTGAAGAAAGAAGGGGAGTCTGGTCGTCGTAAGATCAGCCAGTACACCCGCTACGGTACTCTGGTGCTGGCTATATTCCAGTCGATCGGTATTGCTACCGGTCTGCCGAATATGCCTGGTATGCAGGGCCTGGTGATTAATCCGGGCTTTGCATTCTATTTCACCGCTGTTGTTAGTCTGGTCACAGGGACTATGTTCCTGATGTGGCTCGGCGAACAGATCACCGAACGCGGTATCGGAAACGGTATCTCGATCCTGATCTTCGCCGGGATCGTTGCGGGACTCCCGCCGGCCATCGCCCATACTATCGAGCAAGCGCGTCAAGGCGACCTGCACTTCCTCCTGTTGCTGTTGGTTGCAGTATTAGTATTTGCAGTGACCTTCTTCGTTGTATTCGTTGAACGTGGTCAACGCCGCATTGTGGTAAACTACGCTAAGCGTCAACAGGGTCGTCGTGTCTATGCTGCACAGAGCACACATTTACCGCTGAAAGTGAATATGGCGGGGGTAATCCCGGCAATCTTCGCTTCCAGTATTATTCTGTTCCCGGCGACCATCACGTCATGGTTCGGGGGCGGTACTGGTTGGAACTGGCTGACAACAATTTCGCTGTATTTGCAGCCTGGGCAACCGCTTTATGTGTTACTCTATGCGTCTGCAATCATCTTCTTCTGTTTCTTCTACACGGCGTTGGTTTTCAACCCGCGTGAAACAGCAGATAACCTGAAGAAGTCCGGTGCATTTGTACCAGGAATTCGTCCGGGAGAACAAACGGCGAAGTATATCGATAAAGTAATGACCCGCCTGACTCTGGTCGGTGCGTTGTATATCACTTTTATCTGCCTGATCCCGGAGTTCATGCGTGATGCAATGAAAGTGCCGTTCTACTTCGGTGGAACCTCGCTGCTTATTGTTGTCGTCGTGATTATGGACTTTATGGCTCAAGTGCAAACTCTGATGATGTCTAGTCAGTATGAGTCTGCATTGAAGAAGGCGAACCTGAAAGGCTACGGCCGCTAACTGGTCGCCCGAGAAGTTACGGAGAGTAAAAATGAAAGTTCGTGCTTCCGTCAAGAAATTATGCCGTAACTGCAAAATCGTTAAGCGTGATGGTGTCATCCGTGTGATTTGCAGTGCCGAGCCAAAGCATAAACAGCGCCAAGGCTGATTTATTCGCATATTTTTCTTGCAAAGTTGGGTTGAGCTGGCTAGATTAGCCAGCCAATCTTTTGTATGTCTGTACGTTTCCATTTGAGTATCCTGAAAACGGGCTTTTCAGCATGGTACGTACATATTAAATAGTAGGAGTGCATAGTGGCCCGTATAGCAGGCATTAACATTCCTGATCAGAAACATACCGTAATTGCTTTAACCGCAATTTTTGGTATCGGCAAGACCCGCTCTAAAGCCATCTGCGCTGAAACGGGTATCGCTGAAAATGTTAAGATCAGTGAGCTGTCTGAAGAACAGATTGATTCTCTGCGTGAAGCAGTAGGTAAATTTGTCGTTGAAGGTGATCTGCGCCGTGAAATCACCCTGAGCATCAAGCGTCTGATGGACCTTGGTTGCTACCGTGGTTTACGCCATCGTCGTGGTCTTCCGGTTCGCGGTCAGCGTACTAAGACCAACGCACGTACCCGTAAGGGTCCGCGTAAACCGATCAAGAAATAATCGGGGTGATTGAATAATGGCAAAGGCACCAGTTCGTGCACGTAAGCGTGTAAGAAAACAAGTCTCTGATGGCGTGGCTCATATCCATGCTTCTTTTAACAACACCATCGTTACCATTACCGATCGTCAGGGTAACGCGCTGGGTTGGGCAACAGCCGGTGGTTCCGGTTTCCGTGGTTCTCGCAAATCCACTCCGTTTGCAGCTCAGGTTGCAGCAGAGCGTTGCGCAGAAGCCGTAAAAGAATACGGCATCAAGAATCTGGAAGTTATGGTTAAAGGTCCGGGTCCAGGTCGCGAATCTACTATTCGTGCACTGAACGCCGCTGGTTTCCGCATCACTAATATTACTGATGTGACTCCGATCCCTCATAACGGTTGTCGTCCGCCGAAAAAACGTCGCGTATAACGCCTCGTTTCTAGGATTGTTGGAGAAAGAAAATGGCAAGATATTTGGGTCCTAAGCTCAAGCTGAGCCGTCGTGAGGGCACTGACTTATTCCTTAAGTCTGGCGTTCGCGCGATCGATACCAAGTGTAAAATTGAACAAGCTCCTGGCCAGCACGGTGCGCGTAAGCCGCGTCTGTCTGACTATGGTGTGCAGTTGCGTGAAAAGCAAAAAGTTCGCCGTATGTACGGTGTGCTGGAGCGTCAGTTCCGTAACTACTATAAAGAAGCAGCACGTCTGAAAGGCAACACCGGTGAAAACCTGTTGGCTCTGCTGGAAGGTCGTCTGGACAACGTTGTATACCGTATGGGCTTCGGCGCCACTCGTGCTGAAGCACGCCAGCTGGTTAGCCACAAGGCTATCATGGTAAACGGTCGTGTTGTTAACATCGCTTCTTATCAGGTAAAAGCGAATGACGTTGTTAGCATCCGTGAGAAAGCGAAAAAGCAATCTCGCGTGAAAGCCGCTCTGGAGCTGGCTGAGCAGCGTGAAAAGCCAACCTGGCTGGAAGTTGATGCTGGCAAGATGGAAGGTACGTTCAAGCGTCAGCCGGAGCGTTCTGATCTGTCTGCGGACATTAACGAACACCTGATCGTCGAGCTTTACTCCAAGTAAAGCTTAGTACCAAAGAGAGGACACAATGCAGGGTTCTGTGACAGAGTTTCTAAAACCGCGCCTGGTCGATATCGAGCAAGTGAGTTCGACGCACGCCAAGGTGACCCTTGAGCCTTTAGAGCGTGGCTTCGGCCATACTCTGGGTAACGCACTGCGCCGTATTCTGCTCTCATCGATGCCGGGTTGCGCGGTGACCGAGGTTGAGATTGATGGTGTACTGCACGAGTACAGCACCAAAGAAGGCGTTCAGGAAGACATCCTTGAAATCCTGCTCAACCTGAAAGGGCTGGCGGTGAGAGTTCAGGGTAAAGATGAAGTCATCCTTACTTTGAATAAATCTGGCATTGGCCCTGTGACTGCAGCCGACATTACCCACGACGGTGATGTCGAAATCGTCAAGCCGCAGCACGTGATCTGCCACCTGACCGATGAGAACGCATCTATTAGCATGCGCATCAAAGTTCAGCGCGGTCGCGGTTATGTGCCGGCTTCTGCCCGAATTCATTCGGAAGAAGATGAGCGCCCAATCGGCCGTCTGCTGGTCGACGCCTGCTACAGCCCTGTAGAGCGTATTGCCTACAATGTTGAAGCCGCGCGTGTTGAGCAGCGTACCGACCTGGACAAGCTGGTCATCGAGATGGAAACCAACGGCACAATCGATCCTGAAGAGGCGATTCGTCGTGCGGCAACCATTCTGGCTGAACAACTGGAAGCTTTCGTTGACTTACGTGATGTACGTCAGCCGGAAGTGAAAGAAGAGAAACCAGAGTTCGATCCGATCCTGCTGCGCCCTGTTGACGATCTGGAATTGACTGTCCGCTCTGCTAACTGCCTCAAGGCAGAAGCTATCCACTATATCGGTGATCTGGTACAGCGTACCGAGGTTGAGTTGCTGAAAACGCCGAACCTGGGTAAAAAATCTCTTACCGAGATTAAAGACGTGCTGGCTTCGCGTGGTCTGTCTCTGGGCATGCGCCTGGAAAACTGGCCGCCGGCAAGCATTGCTGACGAGTAACCGGATCACAGGTTAAGGTTTTACTGAGAAGGATAAGGTCATGCGCCATCGTAAGAGTGGTCGTCAACTGAACCGCAACAGCAGCCATCGCCAGGCTATGTTCCGTAACATGGCAGGTTCGCTGGTTCGTCATGAGATCATCAAGACGACCCTGCCGAAAGCGAAAGAACTGCGTCGCGTAGTTGAGCCGCTGATTACTCTTGCCAAGACTGATAGCGTTGCTAATCGTCGTCTGGCATTCGCCCGCACTCGTGATAACGAGATCGTGGCAAAACTGTTTAACGAGCTGGGCCCGCGTTTCGCGAGCCGCGCCGGTGGTTACACTCGCATTCTGAAGTGTGGCTTCCGTGCAGGCGACAACGCGCCGATGGCATACATCGAGCTGGTTGATCGTGCTGAGCTGAAAGCAGAAGCTGCTGCAGAGTAATCTGTAGTAACGTAAAAAAACCCGCCCCGGCGGGTTTTTTTATATCTACCGCAATCCCACTTCACTACACTATCTGTACTCTTTTTGTTCATCCCTGGGAGCCGTATAATGTGGTTACTGGACCAGTGGGCGGAACGCCACATCCTCGATGCACAGTCTAAAGGCGAGTTTGATAATCTGACGGGCAGCGGCGAACCGCTGGCGCTGGATGATGATTCACACGTGCCTCCGGAGCTGCGCGCCGGCTATCGTTTATTAAAAAACGCCGGCTGCTTACCACCGGAGCTTGAGTTACGTAGAGATGCCATGGCGTTGAGCGACTTACTCAAGACCGTAGAGCATGATGACCCACGGTATACCGAGTTAAACCGTCGCTTGACTCTGTTTGAACTGAAATTACGTCAGGCGGGTATGAATACCGATTTTCTACGCGGTGATTATGCCGACAGACTGTGGCACAAAATTAACGAGGAGTAGCTATGTATCGGATTGGCGAACTGGCCAAACTGGCTGATGTCACCCCGGATACCATCCGCTATTATGAAAAGCAGCAAATGATGGATCACGATATTCGCACTGAAGGCGGTTTTCGCCTCTATTCGGATAACGATCTGCAGCGCCTGCGTTTTATCCGCTATGCCCGGCAATTAGGTTTCACCCTCGAATCGATCCGCGAATTATTATCGATCCGTATCGATCCCGAACATCATACTTGCCAGGAGTCTAAAGGGATCGTCCAGGCCCGGCTAAGTGAAGTCGAAGCGCGTATCAAAGAACTGGAAACGATGCGGCGTTCTCTGCAGCGTCTGAATGATGCCTGTTGCGGCACGGCGCACAGTAGCGTTTACTGCTCGATTCTCGAAGCTTTAGAGCAAGGCGCCAGCGGTAGCCATGCCGGGTGTTGATTTTTTCCGTGCGCGGATCTACACTCGCGCCGAATTCATACATTGACTGGAGTTACTATGAGTCGCTATCAGCATACCAAAGGGCAAATTAAAGATAATGCGATTGAGGCATTACTGCATGACCCATTATTCAGACAGCGGGTTGAGAAAAATAAGAAAGGGAAGGGAAGCTATCAACGTAAAGATAAACATGCGGGGCGGAATGATCGGGAGGCCAGTGGCAAGCAAGCGAATCGCTTTTTTACCACTGGCCTTCTGCTTTCTGTGTGCTGATTAAGAACGGTTGTTTTGTTCTTTTAACAGATCGCGAATTTCACTCAGTAGTACTTCTTCTTTGCTCGGCGCCGGAGCGGCAGGCGCTTCTTCTTTCTTACGGTTCAGTTTATTCATCAGTTTGATTGCCATGAAAATCGCGAAGGCAACAATGATGAAATCAAAGACGTTCTGAATAAACACACCATAATGCATGACAACGGCCGGGACATCTCCCTGCGCATCGCGTAGCGTAACGGCGAACTGTTTAAAGTCGATACCGCCAATGAGCAAACCCAGCGGAGGCATAATAATATCGGCCACTAAAGACGATACAATTTTACCGAACGCCGCACCAATGATGACACCCACTGCCAAATCGACAACATTCCCGCGCATTGCGAATTCGCGGAATTCTTTTAACATACCCATTTTACTCTCCTTGAGCCAGCTGACATTGATAAGTTTATCAAATGTATTTCCATTTTCCATTGCTGTTGAATAATTGCCGGAAAATATTATCCATTGATAAATAAGGGATAATAAAAAGGCGTCTGAGCGACGCCCATTGGAATTACAAGAAGAACGGACTTGGCTGGAATAGTCTCTCAACGTCGGAGATAAATTTCTTGTCGGTCAGGAACATAATTACGTGGTCGCCTTGCTCAATACGTAAATTATTATTGGCGATCATTACGTCATTCCCGCGCACCACCGCGCCAATAATCGTGCCTGGCGGCAGCTTAATTTCATCAATTGAACGGCCGACTACCCGCGAGGTGCTTTCATCGCCATGCGCGACGGCCTCAATGGCTTCGGCAACGCCGCGGCGTAGCGACGAAACACCGACAATATCAGCTTTACGTACGTGGCTCAGCAAGGCAGAAATCGTGGCTTGTTGCGGTGATATCGCAATATCGATCACGCTTCCCTGAACCAGATCGACATATGCGCGACGCTGGATCAGCACCATGACCTTCTTCGCGCCCATCCGCTTGGCCAGCATTGCCGACATGATATTGGCTTCGTCATCGTTGGTGACGGCAATAAAGAGATCGACTTGATCGATATGCTCTTCCGCCAGTAACTCTTGATCCGATGCATCGCCATAAAAGACGATCGTATTCTGCAGCTTTTCGGCAAGTTCAGCGGCACGCTGTTGATCGCGCTCGATCAACTTCACGCTGTAGTCTTTCTCCAGGCGGTGCGCGAGACCCGCGCCGATGTTGCCGCCGCCGACCAGCATAATTCGTTTGTAGGGTTTCTCCAGACGTTGGAGTTCGCTCATTACGGCGCGAATATGTTGCGATGCGGCGATAAAGAAGACTTCGTCGCCAGCTTCTACGATGGTTGATCCCTGTGGGCGAATCGGTCTGTCGTGGCGGAAAATTGCCGCAACGCGGGTGTCGATGTGCGGCATATGTTCGCGCATCGTGGAGAGCGCATTACCGACCAGTGGCCCACCGTAATAAGCCTTCACAACGGCCAGGCTCACTTTTCCTTCGGCGAAGTTCACTACCTGCAGTGCGCCTGGATATTCGATCAGGCGGTAGATGTTATCGATGACTAACTGCTCCGGGGCGATCAGATGGTCAATCGGTACCGCTTCTGAATGGAAAAGTTTATCGGCATCGCGAACGTAGTCCGGCGAACGAATTCGGGCGATACGATTCGGCGTATTAAACAGCGAATAGGCAACCTGACAGGCCACCATGTTAGTTTCATCTGAGCTTGTCACGGCGACCAGCATATCGGCATCATCGGCGCCGGCTTCGCGCAGCACGCGCGGATGCGAACCGTGGCCCTGAACGACGCGGAGATCGAACTTATCCTGCAGACCGCGCAGACGGTCACCGTTGGTATCGACCAGGGTAATATCGTTGTTTTCGCCAACGAGATTTTCCGCCAGCGTGCCGCCTACCTGTCCGGCGCCAAGAATAATAATCTTCATCAGCAGTGACCCATTAATTCCGCTTTTTGATTAGCTTAGCGTAAAAGAAGCCATCGCCTTCTTCCGCCCCTGGCAGATTTTGCTGACCCGGGTTTTCCGGCGTTCCCGTCTCATGGAGTTCGGCATCTCTGGTACGGGTCAGGAAAGCGGCGATTTGTTGGCTGTTCTCTTCCGGCAAAATAGAGCATGTCGCATAGACCAGCGTACCGCCCGGTTTCAAATGAGCCCAGGTGGCATCGAGAATTTCTGCCTGTAATTGCGCCAGCTCGGCGATATCGCGATCCCGGCGCAGCCATTTAATATCCGGATGGCGACGAATAACGCCAGTAGCTGAACATGGCGCATCAAGCAAAATACGGTCGAACTGCTCATCGCCGCACCACTGTTCAGGATAGCGGCCATCGCCCTGTTTCACTTCTGCTTTCATGCCCAGACGTTTCAGGTTGTCATAGACACGGGACAGGCGCTGTTGGTCGATGTCGACCGCCATCAAATTCGCCTGCGGCGCGACTTCCAGAATATGCGTCGTCTTGCCGCCCGGCGCCGCGCAGAGATCGAGAATGCGCTCGCCGTTTGCCGGTTGCAAATAGCGCATGCAGCCCTGGGCTGATGCGTCCTGAACGGTTACCCAGCCTTTATCAAATCCTGGTAATGCATGGACCGGGGCTGGGGTCGCAAGACGGACGGCATCCGGATAGTCCGGGTGAGTGAAACCCTGTAAACCAGCGTCTTCCAGCAGTGCGAGCCATTCATCTCGCGAATGATGATTGCGATTCACACGCAGCCACATTGGCGGACGTAGATTATTGGCTGACACAATATCCTGCCATTGTTGCGGCCAGGCCTGCTGCAGACGTTTAAGCAGCCATTTAGGATGGAGATAACGGTTCTCGTGCTGGGCGAATTCGGCCAGCAGTTCTTCCTGCTGGCGCTGGAACTGGCGTAATACGCCATTAATAAGCCCTTTAAGCTGCGGACGCTTAATTGCCACCGCGCCTTCCACCGTTTCCGCTAGCGCGGCGTGCGGGGGAATACGGGTATAGAGCAGCTGATACAGACCGACCATGATCAGGAAATGTACGGTACGCTGTTTGCCTGTCATCGGGCGGGCCATCAGCTTACCGATCAGCCACTCGAGTTGGCTTAAGGTTCGCAAGACGCCAAAGCACAGTTCTTGCAGCAGCGCTTTGTCTTTCTCGCTCACTTTTTGCTGCAGTGGCGGCAGAACATTGCTTAAAGACTGGCCTTTCTCAACGACCTGCTCAATGGCCTGGGCTGCCAGGCTGCGTAAATTAATATTCTTTTTCATAAGCGCAAAAATAAAAATGCCCGGCGAACCCGGGCTTTAGAAGAGAAGTGCGTCAGGCAAGACGGTTTCCGGGGATAAACCATTCCCGGCGAGAGTTCAGTAAATCCTGGGCACTCATCGCTTTTTTCCCTGCCGGCTGCAGCGATTCCAGATTCAGAATCCCGTTGCCGGTGGCGACCTGGATCCCCTGTTTGCTTGCTGCGACGATCGTGCCTGGCTCTGCGTTGGCGGATTCTGAAATAACGGATGCACGCCACACCTTCACCGGTTGCTCATCGATCTCCAGCCAGCTCATCGGCCAGGGATTAAATGCGCGGATACAGCGTTCGAGCTGTTCTGCGGAAAGCGACCAATCAATACGGGCCTCTTCTTTACTCAGCTTCTCGGCGTAGCTGACAAGCGATTCGTCCTGAACTTCAGGCTCTGCGCTACCCTCTGCCAGCTGCGCTAAAGTCGCCAGTAGACCCTCAGGTCCAAGGTCGGCCAGTTTATCGTACAGGCTGCCGCTGGTATCTTCCGCGGTAATCGGGCAGGAGAGCTTATACAGCATGTCGCCGGTATCAAGACCGACGTCCATCTGCATGATGGTGACACCGGTTTCGGCATCGCCAGCCCATAGCGAACGCTGAATCGGCGCTGCGCCACGCCAGCGAGGAAGCAGGGAGCCGTGAACGTTAATGCAGCCCAAACGCGGCATTTCAAGAACCGCTTTCGGCAGGATCAGTCCGTAAGCCACGACGACCATAACATCGGCGTTAAGGTCGGCAACCAACTGCTGATTTTCCTGCGGACGTAGGGAGGATGGCTGGAAGACCGGTAGATTATTGGCTTCAGCCAGCACTTTTACCGGGCTCGGCATCAATTTTTTGCCGCGACCAGCAGGGCGGTCGGGCTGAGTAAATACGCCAACCACCTGATGTTCAGACGACAACAGCGCGTCAAGGTGACGCGCTGCAAAGTCGGGGGTTCCGGCGAAAATGATACGTAGTGTTTGTGACACGTTAATCCTTGTTATCAGGCACGGGCGCGTAAACGATCCAGTTTTTCAACTTTCTGACGAATGCGCTGCTGTTTGAGCGGCGACAGATAGTCAATGAACAGCTTACCGACCAGGTGATCCATTTCATGCTGGATACAGATAGCCAACAAGCCATCAGCTTCCAGTTCGAAAGCGTTGCCTTCACGGTCCAACGCGCGGATTTTTACGGTTTCGGCACGTGGAACCAGCGCACGTTGTTCCGGAATCGACAAACAACCTTCTTCAATACCGGTTTCACCGTCTTTTTCGAGTAGCTCTGGGTTGATGAGCACCAGGCGCTCTTCACGGTTTTCCGAGACATCAATAACGATAATACGCTGATGAATATCCACCTGCGTGGCGGCCAGACCGATACCTTCTTCAGCGTACATCGTGTCGAACATATCATCGACGATACGCTGAATTTCTGCATTCACTTCTTTGACCGGCTCGGCGACTTTGCGAAGGCGCTCGTCCGGAATATGTAACACTTGCAAAACTGCCATAAAGATCCAGAGTCGTATTCAGTAGTTGATAAGATTATTACCTCTATTCTAGACAAAACCCCCTCTAATTGACAGTCTCGCTAACCAATCACAAGGATTGGCTGAGCCGCTAATGGCAGGGGGAACGGATGACGCCCACGGATATTTGGTTGCGCCTGATGCGGGTGAATAACCTGTATGGCGATGAAATGGTACTGATTGCGCGACGGCTGGCTGGCGCAGGTCATTCGGATAATGAAACGTTGCGTGAAGCCGGTTTAACTAAAGCACAGGCAATACAGTTTCTTGCCTTTAAACAACAGGAGATTGACGCCTCACTGCAATGGTTAGCGCAACCAGAACATCATCTGATTTCGGTGGATCATGCACGCTATCCGCCGCAGCTACGCGCTATCGATGATTATCCCGGCGCGCTGCTGGTCTGCGGCAATGTCGATCTCCTGTGTAGCCGACAGTTGGCTATCATCGGAAGCCGCGCGCACTCGTGGTACGGCGCGCAATGGGGAAAATCCTTCAGTGAAGCGCTGGCGCAGTATGGATTGACCATTACCAGTGGTCTGGCGATGGGCATTGATGGCATCGCCCATCGCGGGGCGTTAGCGGCAACGGGAAAAACCATCGCCGTATTAGGTAACGGTCTCTCTGATGTCTACCCGCACCGGCATCGGGCTTTGGCAAAGCAGATCGTAGAAAGCGGCGGCGCGCTACTTTCCGAATTTCCTCTCTCAGCGCCACCTCTACCGGGTAATTTTCCGCGCCGCAACCGGATTATCAGCGGCTTAAGCGCAGGTGTACTGGTCATTGAGGCCGCCTTGAAAAGCGGTTCCCTGGTAACTGTCCGCTGCGCGTTGGAGCAGGGTAGAGACGTTTTTGCCCTGCCAGGACCCATTGGCAATCCTGGCTCTGAAGGGCCGCACTGGCTGATAAAGCAGGGCGCGGTTCCCGTTACCGCGCCGGAAGAGATCCTTGAACATTGGCAATACGAGCTGTCAGCGAGGAAGGATACCGCTGATTTGCTAAATAATTACGCAGATCGGCCTCCTGTAGCATTGCCATTTCCAGAGCTCCTGGCTAACGTAGGAGATGAGGTAACACCTGTTGACGTTGTCGCTGAACGTGCCGGCCAATCTGTGCCAGTAACCGTAGCCCAGCTACTTGAACTGGAGTTAGCAGGCTGGATCGCAGCTGTACCCGGCGGCTATGTCCGATTAAGGAGGGCAAGCCATGTTCGACGTACTCATGTATTTGTTTGAGACTTATATCCATAACGAAGCAGAAATGCGCGTGGATCAGGACAAACTGACGCGGGATCTGACCGATGCAGGTTTTGAGCGGGAAGATATCTATAACGCGTTAATGTGGCTCGAGAAACTGGCTGATTATCAGGAAGGTCTCGTTGAACCCATGCAGCTCGCCTCCGACCCGCTCTCTCTTCGGGTATACACCGATGAAGAGTGCCAGCGTCTGGATGCCAGCTGTCGAGGATTTTTACTCTTCCTCGAGCAGATCCAGGTGTTGAACCTCGAAACGCGAGAAATGGTGATAGAGCGCGTACTGGCGCTGGATACGGCAGAGTTTGAACTGGAAGACCTGAAATGGGTGATCCTGATGGTTCTGTTTAATATTCCAGGCTGTGAAAACGCCTATCAGCAAATGGAAGAATTACTCTTCGAAGTAAATGAAGGTATGCTGCATTAATCTTATTGCAGCAACATCGAGTTGTTATGACCAAATCAGCACTGTTTTCGGTGCGTAAAAACGAGCCCTGCCCACAGTGCGGGGCCGAACTGGTGATTCGTTCCGGGAAACATGGCCCGTTTCTCGGCTGTTCTCACTATCCGGACTGTGACTATGTCCGTCCCCTGAAAAGCCAGGCGGATGGACATATCGTCAAGGTGCTGGAGGGGCAAGAGTGCCCATCTTGCGGCGCTGTCATGGTGTTACGCCAGGGGCGTTTTGGTATGTTCATCGGCTGCAGTCGCTATCCCGAATGCGAACATACCGAGCTGATTGATAAACCTGATGAGACTGCTATCGCGTGTCCGCAATGCGGACAGGGTCATCTGGTGCAGCGTCGCTCCCGTTTTGGTAAAACCTTTCATTCCTGCGATCGCTATCCTGATTGCCAGTTCGTAATTAATTTTAAACCGGTGGCGGGCGAATGCCCTGAATGCCATTACCCGCTATTAATAGAAAAGAAAACGGCACAAGGCGTTAAACGTTTTTGCGCCAGTAAACAATGTGGAAAGCCGATCCCGGCGGAACAAATAAGTGAATAAAAACCTGCCCTCAGAAACCGTCGCACAGGCTGTGGCGGTACTGAATAATGAACATGTCATCGCCTACCCAACCGAAGCGGTATTCGGCGTCGGTTGCGATCCGGATAGCGAAACGGCCGTGATGCGCCTTCTGGCGTTAAAACAGCGTCCTGTTGAAAAGGGATTAATTCTTATCGCCGCCAGCTTTGAACAGTTGCAACCGTATATTGATGATTCCCGGTTAAGCGACGCGCAGCGTGAAGCGATCTTTTCCTGTTGGCCCGGTCCGGTGACGTTCGTGTTCCCGGCGCGCCCGGATACCCCACGCTGGCTGACGGGGCGCTTCGATTCGCTGGCCGTGCGCGTTACTAATCATCCGCTGGTGATTGAATTATGCGAAGCCTACGGAAAACCACTGGTCTCGACGAGCGCCAATTTAACCGGGCAGCCGCCGTGTCGGACCACTGCTGAAGTACGCGCCCAGTTTGGCGATAGTTTTCCGGTGGTGGATGGCGCAACGGGCGGGCGGCAAAACCCATCTGAAATCCGTGATGCCCTGACGGGTGAACAGTTCCGCCAGGGGTAATCTATGGAAACTTATGCCGTTTTTGGTAACCCTATAGCCCATAGCAAGTCGCCTTCTATTCATCAGCTGTTTGCCAAACAGTTAGATATTGCGCACCCCTATGGTCGGGTACTGGCGCCATTAGATGATTTTGTGAATACTCTGGACGCTTTCTTCAACGCAGGCGGTAAGGGCGCTAATGTGACCGTTCCCTTTAAAGAAGAAGCATTTGCCCGCGCCGATGAACTCACTGAACGCGCCGCGCTGGCTGGCGCTGTCAATACGTTGAAGCGCCTGGAAGATGGCCGTTTGCTTGGCGACAATACGGATGGCATAGGGTTATTAAGCGATTTAGAGCGCCTGGGCTTTATCAAACCTGGTATGAGGATTTTATTGATTGGCGCAGGCGGCGCATCACGCGGCGTATTATTACCGCTGCTCTCTTTAGATTGCGCTGTCACTATTGTTAACCGTACTTTTTCCCGTGCTCATGAACTGGCAACGTTATTTGCTCATACCGGCAGCGTGAGCGCATTATCGCTGGATAAACTGGAAGGCCATCAGTTCGACCTCATTATTAACGCG
Organism: Klebsiella sp. 141198; assembly: GCF_050600785.1. Lineage (NCBI taxonomy): Bacteria > Pseudomonadati > Pseudomonadota > Gammaproteobacteria > Enterobacterales > Enterobacteriaceae > Klebsiella > Klebsiella sp. 141198. Next base: position 1,366 of record NZ_JAQIRM010000013.1, on the reverse strand, counting down.
ACGTCCAGCGGTATCAGCGGCGATATCCCGGCAATACCATCTTCGTTGATTCATGCCGACGTTTACTGTTATGACATGTTTTATCAGAAAGGAAATACGCCATTTCTGCATTGGTGCCAACAGTATGGCGCTAAAAAACTGGCTGATGGATTAGGAATGCTGGTGGCTCAGGCCGCCCATGCCGTTCTGTTGTGGCACGGTAGACTACCGGAGATTGCCCCGGTGATTGCTGTTTTACATCAGGAACTGAATGCGTGAACCAGGCGATCCAATTTCCCGATAGAGAAGAGTGGGACGCCGAACGGCAATGCATCGTTTTCCCCGCGCTGGTCAATGGGATGCAGTTAACTTGCGCGATTCGCGGTAAGACACTGCAGCAACGGTTTGGTGGCGATGAGCCAGCGCAGTGGCTGGCTCTCTTTAGTGAACATCGCTGGGATCTGGAAGATGAAGCGGAAGCGCTGATTCGCGATCGGCAAGAAGACCATCAGGGTTGGATTTGGTTTTCCTGATCCAGGTAGTCGTCTTTCCATTTCACATAGTTGTTGGCTGAATACTTCAGGCCTGCATATTCCGCCTCCGTCAGGGGGCGGATTTGTTTTACCGGATTGCCAAAGTAGAGATATCCGCTTTCCAGACGCTTGTTTTGCGGAACCAGGCTGCCGGCGCCGATCATCACGTCATCCTCTACCACCACGCCATCCAGCAGAATTGACCCCATTCCGACAAGAATGCGATTGCCGATAGTGCAGCCGTGCAGCATGACCTTATGCCCGACGGTAACATCTTCGCCGATGAGCAGGGGATTACCCTCAGGGTTATAAGAAGACTTGTGGGTAACATGTAGGACGCTGCCGTCCTGAATATTCGAACGTGCGCCGATCGATACATAGTTCACGTCGCCGCGGATGGCGACCAACGGCCAAATGCTTACATCATCGGCAATTCTGACGTCGCCTATCACAACGCTGCTGGGATCCACCATCACCCGCAGACCGATTTGAGGGAATAATTCTTTATAAGGACGTAAATAACTGGACATGGCTGCCTCAATATCAGGGTAGATAACCAGACTTTGGAAGCTTTCTGGCGCTCCCGCAACCCCTTTTTCTGATAAAAATTGAGCTATTTGAGCAATAACAGCGCGAAAAGCGCGAAAAACCATCATTCAGAAAAAAAGATCGAAAAAAGGCTTGTGCAAAAAAATGGGATCCCTATAATGCGCACCCACTGACACGGCAGATGTGAATCACTTCACACAAACAGCCGGCTCGGTTGAAGAGAAAAATTCTGAAATTCAGGGTTGACTCTGAAAGAGGAAAGCGTAATATACGCCACCTCGCGACAGAGCGCTAAAGCGCGTCGC
>NZ_JAQIRM010000012.1:0-34888 GCF_050600785.1 Klebsiella sp. 141198 | reverse complement strand
GCGCTTTAGCGCTCTGTCGCGAGGTGGCGTATATTACGCTTTCCTCTTTCAGAGTCAACCCTGAATTTCAGAATTTTTCTCTTCAACCGAACCGGATGTTTGTGTGAAGTGATTCACATCCGCCGTGTCGATGGAGGCGCATTATAGGGAGTTATCGAGCGCCTGCAATAGAAAAATTGCAGAAAAATGACTGATTGCTGCATTCCCCAGCAAAACCCCGCTTTATACCCTTTTACACACAGAATTATCCACAGACACACGGCAAAACACGGCTTAAACCCCGGTACATCCATTGTCATATAAGGAGAGAACCATCGGCTAAAAGAGAAAGATAAAAATTCGCGAGCGTTGCGCAAACGTTTTCGTTACAATGCCGCGCTATGACACGGATGCCCGGTTGGGTGCGTTAGGTGAGTTTTTAGGCAAAAACTCACCTAACGCTCTCTGTAATGTTCAAATCCTGGGGATTTAATACCATGCAACAACGTCGTCCAGTCCGCCGCGCTCTGCTCAGTGTTTCTGACAAGGCCGGTATCGTCGAATTCGCGCAGGCGCTTTCCGCTCGTGGTGTCGAGCTGCTGTCCACCGGCGGCACCGCTCGTCTGCTGGCAGATAAAGGCCTGCCGGTTACCGAAGTCTCTGACTACACCGGTTTCCCGGAAATGATGGATGGACGCGTGAAGACCCTGCATCCGAAAGTACACGGCGGCATCCTCGGTCGTCGCGGTCAGGATGACGGTATCATGCAGCAACACGATATCGCGCCTATCGATATGGTTGTCGTTAACCTTTACCCGTTCGCCCAGACCGTCGCTCGTGAAGGATGCTCGCTGGAAGACGCGGTGGAAAACATCGATATCGGCGGCCCGACTATGGTGCGCTCCGCAGCGAAGAACCATAAAGACGTCGCTATCGTGGTTAAGAGCAGCGACTACGACGCCATCATTAATGAGATGGACGCCAACGAAGGTTCCCTGACGCTGGACACCCGCTTCGATCTCGCCATTAAAGCCTTCGAACATACCGCCGCTTACGACAGCATGATCGCTAACTACTTTGGCAGCATGGTCCCGGCCTATCACGGTGAAAGCAAAGAAGCCGCTGGTCGTTTCCCGCGTACCCTGAATCTGAACTTCATTAAGAAGCAGGATATGCGCTACGGCGAAAACAGCCATCAGCAGGCTGCCTTCTATATAGAAGAGAATGTAAAAGAAGCTTCCGTAGCTACCGCCACCCAGCTGCAGGGCAAAGCGCTCTCCTATAACAACATTGCCGATACCGATGCGGCGCTGGAATGCGTAAAAGAGTTCAACGAACCGGCCTGCGTTATCGTTAAGCATGCCAACCCGTGCGGCGTTGCCGTTAGCGACTCGATCCTCGACGCCTACGATCGCGCTTACAAAACCGATCCAACCTCCGCATTCGGCGGCATCATCGCCTTTAACCGCGAGCTGGATGCTGAAACCGCGCAGGCGATCATCTCTCGCCAGTTCGTTGAGGTGATCATCGCGCCATCCGCTAGCGAAGAAGCGCTGAAAATCACCGCCGCTAAGCAGAACGTCCGCGTACTGGTCTGCGGCCAATGGGATACTCGCGTCGCGGGTCTCGATTTCAAACGTGTTAATGGCGGCCTGCTGGTTCAGGACCGCGATCTCGGCATGGTCACCGCGGGCGAACTGCGCGTGGTCAGCAAACGTCAGCCGAGCGAGCAAGAGCTGCGCGATGCGCTGTTCTGCTGGAAAGTGGCGAAATTCGTCAAATCCAACGCCATCGTTTATGCCAAAGATAATATGACCATCGGGATAGGCGCCGGTCAGATGAGCCGCGTCTACTCAGCGAAAATTGCCGGGATTAAAGCCGGTGACGAAGGTCTGGAAGTGAAAGGCTCCGCCATGGCTTCTGACGCCTTCTTCCCGTTCCGCGACGGCATTGATGCCGCAGCCGCAGTAGGCATCACCTGCGTTATCCAACCGGGCGGTTCTATCCGCGACGAAGAAGTGATTGCCGCCGCGGACGAACATGGTATCGCCATGATCTTCACCGACATGCGCCACTTCCGCCATTAATTCACGGAGCAGCAGATGAAAGTATTAGTAATCGGCAACGGCGGGCGTGAACACGCGCTGGCCTGGAAAGCGGCCCAGTCGCCGCTGGTTGATACCGTCTATGTCGCGCCGGGTAACGCGGGCACCGCGCTGGAGCCGGCGCTGCAAAACGTCGCCATCGGCGTCACCGATATTCCAGCCCTGCTACGTTTCGCGCAGGATGAGAAAATCGATCTGACGATCGTTGGCCCGGAAGCGCCGCTGGTCATTGGCGTAGTGGACGCGTTTCGTGCCGCTGGGCTCGCCATCTTCGGGCCAACCGAGGGCGCCGCGCAGTTGGAAGGTTCCAAAGCCTTCACCAAAGATTTCCTCGCTCGTCATCATATCCCGACGGCGGAATACCAGAACTTCACCGAAGTTGAACCTGCGCTGGCTTACCTGCGCGAGAAAGGCGCGCCGATCGTCATCAAAGCCGACGGTCTGGCGGCAGGTAAAGGCGTTATCGTGGCGATGACCCTTGAGGAAGCCGAAGCGGCGGTGAAAGATATGCTGGCCGGTAACGCCTTTGGCGATGCAGGCCACCGCATCGTGATTGAAGAATTCCTCGATGGCGAAGAAGCCAGCTTTATTGTCATGGTCGACGGCGAGCACGTCCTGCCGATGGCCACCAGCCAGGATCACAAGCGCGTCGGCAACGGCGATACCGGCCCGAACACCGGCGGCATGGGCGCTTACTCCCCGGCACCGGTAGTCACTGATGAAGTCCATCAGCGCACCATGGAGCGGATTATCTGGCCAACCGTTAAAGGTATGGCCGCTGAAGGAAACACCTATACCGGTTTCCTGTATGCCGGTCTGATGATAGACAAGCAGGGCAACCCGAAGGTTATTGAGTTCAACTGCCGCTTTGGCGATCCGGAAACCCAGCCGATCATGCTGCGCATGAAATCCGATCTGGTCGAGCTGTGCCTTGCCGCCTGCGCGGGCAAGCTGGACGAGAAAACTTCCGAGTGGGATGACCGCGCTTCGTTGGGCGTCGTGGTTGCCGCCGGCGGCTATCCGGGCAGCTACAACACGGGCGATGAGATCCACGGCCTGCCGCAGCAGGAAGCGGCAGACGGTAAAGTCTTCCACGCCGGCACCAAACTGTCTGTCGACCAGCGCGTGGTCACCAACGGCGGGCGCGTACTGTGCGTCACCGCGCTGGGTGACACCGTGGCACAGGCGCAACAACGCGCCTATGAACTGCTGACCGATATTCGCTGGGACGGCAGCTTTAGCCGTAACGATATCGGCTGGCGCGCCATCGCGCGTGAGAAAACTAACGGCTGAGTTTTGCTAGCAGCGTTTTACGCGTAATGCCTAACTGACGGGCGGCTTCAGTTTTGTTGCCGCCCGTTTTTTCCAGCGCCGACAGTATGACTTCTTTTTCAACTTCCACTAATGGCTGAATCAGCGCCTCATCGTTGCCAGTGACCGGCAGCGGCGTGCCCGCTATCGCCAACGGCAGTTCACGCTCGGAAATATAGTCTCCGGTTAGCAGCACCACCGCCCGCTCCACCGCATTTTCCAGTTCGCGGATATTCCCCGGCCAACCGTAGTGAATCAACAGGTCCATCGCCTGCGGCGTAAATCCCTGCACCGTTTTACGATTGCGTTCGGCATAGCGCTTAAGAAAGTGCTGCGCCAGCGGTGGAATATCTTCACGCCGCTGACGCAGCGGCGGCATATCAATGGTTACGACGTTCAGGCGATAATAGAGATCCTGGCGAAAGCGCCCGGCGCTCACCTCCTCCGCCAGATTACGATGGGTGGCGGCGATTAGCCGAACATCGACAGAAAGCGTCTGATTACTGCCAACTCGCTGCACTTCGCGTTCCTGAATCGCCCGTAGCAGACGCACCTGCATCAGCGGCGAGATATCGCCAATTTCATCAAGAAACAGCGTGCCGCCATCCGCCTCGACAAAACGCCCTTCCCGCCGCCGTTCCGCGCCGGTAAAAGCCCCTTTTTCATGGCCGAACAGCTCGGACTCCAGCAGAGACTCATTGAGCGCTGCGCAGTTCAGCGTCACCAGCGGCTTGTCACGACGCTCGCTGCAGGCGTGGATGGCGCGCGCCACCAGTTCTTTACCGGTTCCCGATTCGCCGCAGATCAGCACCGTCGCGTCCGAGGGCGCCACCAGCGTAATATTGTTGATAAGCGCCTGCATTGCCGGGCTATCGCCAATCATGCCCCATCGTAAATCTGACGAGGCGCTGAGATCGCTCTCGCTCTGCCGGGTGTGCGCCAGCGCCTGAACCAGCGTCTGCTGTAGAGTGTCAAAATCCAGTGGCTTGACCAGATAATCCAGCGCGCCGGACTTAATAGCCTCAACCGCCGTGCCGACGCTGGAGAACGCCGTCATGATCAATACCGGAATCGCCGGGTTATAGGCTTTGATCTCTTTTAATGTCGCGATACCGTCCATCTCCGCCATGCGGATATCGCACAGCACCAGGTCGAAGACCTGCCGATGGATCTGTTCTAACGCCTGCAGGCCGTTGTGGGCTAACGCCACTTGATAGCCCCAGCCACGCAGCAGCGCCTGCAGAATCGTGCAATGGCTGACGTCATCATCGACAACCAGAATCTGTACTTTATCGCTGCTCATCTTCCCTCCGTTGAGCATCCACCGGCAGCCAAAGCGTAAATATCGCTCCGGCCCCCGGCTGGCTTTCGGCGCGGATCGTCCCGCCATGTTGTTCGATAATATTCTGTACCACCGCCAGCCCCAGCCCTGTTCCGTCCGCCTTGGTGGTGAAATAAGGGGTGAAGATAGCCTGCAGCTCTTCATCGCTCATCCCCTTACCGCTATCCTTAACGACAATTTTCACACGTCGCCGCTCGGCTTCGCTTGCCGATACGCGAATGACGCCGTCACGGCCAATAGCCTGCATCGCATTCAAATACAGATTCAACAGCACCTGGTTGAGACGGTCAGGGTCGGCTTTAATCGAGGTTAATTCAGGGCGCGGAGTAAATTGCAGCGCGATCCCGCGACTCTGCGCATCCTGGCTTACCAGCTGCAATGAGTGGTGAATAAGCGCGTTGATATCGACCGGCTGGTAGTTTAAATGGGCTGGACGAACCAGCTCCAACAGCTCGCTGACGACCCGGTTCAGGCGATCGGCCTCTTTGGCCATCACCAGCGCTAACTCCTGCGCCTCACCGCCCGGCGGCGTACGCTCGGCAAAATACTTCGCCAGTCCTTTAATCGAAGAAAGTGGGTTGCGAATCTCATGCGCGACGCCAGCCGCCAGATGCCCAAGGGCCATCAGTTTTTCTTTGCGAGCCATCGCCTCCTGTAGCTGCTGGCGTGAGCGACGGTAGCGGCGGAACCAGAACTGAGCGAGAATCGTCGCGACGATGACCAGCGACGCAGCCGCCAGCATGATCATCATATTACGCAAGCCGCGGGCCTGCGCCGCATCCAGCTCGCGGCTATCAAAGGCGATAAAAATCACCTGTGGAACATTGGGCTGAGCCAGCGCGCTGTTGCAGCGCTTCATCATCCCCATATGGTGGCCACGAGCAGGGTTGAGCGGGCGAAACTGGCGATAAATTTCCAGCGCCGGTTGCGGCTCAGCAAGCCGGCGCCAGCGCTCCTGTTCGCCCACCTTGAGTTCACGCATTTGCGCAGGACTGTACAGCGCCTTATCCACCTGCTGCGGATCGCTGTGGGCGATAATTTTACCGTTTTCATCGGTCACCGCGAACCACAGCACACCGGGCTGCCAGGCCATCTCCTCCAGCAACGCCTGCAGCTGCGCATGATGCATCCGCATCCCCATGCCGACACGCGTGCCGGACTCCAGCGCACGGATCAGCACACCGCCCTTCTCTTCGATATTTTGCCGGGCGGCGGCGGTCTCCCGGCCATAATCGCGGACGATCATCGCGGAAAAAAGAATAACCAACAAGACGACCGAACCGGTCAGTAACCAGCTCAGGGAGTCCCGGGAAAATGAGGTAATGCGCGGCATGGGCGGGTCCTTATCGTGTCCTTATTCGCTATCACCAGGATCCATCAGCAGAAATCATGCCATTTTTCCACACCGTGAAACCTGTCCTCAGACATATCGCTGGTGATTTAGCGAGTAAAAATGACTCGCTGACTCCAGCCGCAACGGGTCATTTTTACTCGCCAGAGTCACGTTTGCCGCGGGCCGGCCAGTATTGACGCGCTTTTTCAGGCTGGCATGGAAGATGCAACACAGAGGGAAACCACACAGGAGATCACGCTATGAAACGGAAACCGACTTTATCCCTCGTCCTCGTGGCGCTTGCCGCACTGACCTTTGGCAGTCACGCGGCCTGGGCTGGACATCACTGGGGCTACAATAACGGAATGGGCGCGCAGGGCTACAGCCAGCTCACCCAGGAACAGCAAGCGACCGTGCAGAAGCTACATGACAATTACTATGCGCAGACCAGCGCCCTGCGCCAGCAGTTGCAGTCCAAACGCTACGAGTACAATGCGCTGCTTACTGCGCCAAAACCAGAAAGCGGAAAAATTGAGGCCGTGGCGAAGGAAATGGAAACGTTAAGCCAGCAGTTGGATCAGCAGAGGGTAAAATTTGATATCGCCCTGGCTGAAGCAGGCGTTCCTCGCGGCGCGGGTATGGGTTACGGCGGCTGCCGTGGTAATGGCAGTGGTCATATGGGCATGAACCACTGGTAAAACTCAGAACGATTTTTCGCTCGGCTGCCAGGTACAGAAGTTTTCATTAGCCACCAGCAGCAGCTGAGCGCCTTCCGGTGCTTCCAGCCACGCCACGCTCACCTCTACGGAGGAGTGATTCTGGCGGCGTTCAATATGCGCTAATGCCCGCTCATCAAGGTCAGGCTTCACGGTCTGGCCTTCACAGGTAGTCACGGTACGATCGGCATGCCAGCGTCCCTGTCGTAATACCACTCGTCCTTGACGCAAGGCGTCGCTGGTTTCGCGGATTTGCTGCGCCCGATAGCGGTACAGCGCGACCTGGTCGTTGGAAAGCTGCTGTTTTTCACCATCTACTTCCCGCTGCATAAAGCTCAGCTCGCCCTGGGCGTCAAAGCGGGCGCGAATATGTTCCGGCGGTTTGCCGTACACATTGAGTTCAATAAGCGTTAGTTGGCCATCCTGCCAGCGGTACTCGCTGGTTGAGGTGTCGCCGCGGTGCCACGGACTAAAGGCGGCAAGCAGGTGCACTTCATCGCCGGCATCTTTGCGCCAGATGCGCATCGCGCCCTGGTTATCGGCGTAGCCGCTGGCGGTAAAAGGCGGTAGAGAGGAGTCATGACTGCAGGCAGTGAGCAATAGCGCACCTGCCAGCGTCAGCGTGCGACGCCAGTTAGACAAAAGGGGCTTAAAAGCCCCTTCGTTAAAACTGGACACTGCCACGCGGTCTTACTTGACTGCGTCTTTCAGCGCTTTGCCAGAAACAAATGCTGGCACGTTAGCTGCAGCGATTTTGATTTCTTTACCGGTCTGCGGGTTGCGGCCAGTACGCTCAGCACGGTGGTTCACTTTGAAGGTACCGAAACCAACCAGTTGAACAGCATCACCTTCTTTCAGAGACTCGGTAATTGCAGCCAGGGTGGATTCCAGGGCAGCTTTTGCCTGTGCTTTAGACAGGTCAGCTTTGTCCGCAATTACATCAATCAGTTGAGTCTTGTTCATAAGTTATCCTTACAATGTGTTTATCGCTTGCTAAGCATCGAGTGCGACGGAAATGCCAGAAAAGCACTCTCCTGCATACACGCACCGATAGCCACTTTTTTTCGCCCCCCAAATGTAGACCAGACAGGGGGCGGAATGGAAGTCTTCAGACGCTACAATTCAGGCGGTAAATCACGTTTTGTGGTCTCATTGCTGAAAATTTATACCAATATTGCTTTCGCCGGCCTCTCGCAGGTCTGCGCGCAGCCCTTTAATCAGTTCAAGATCGCGTTCTTCGCAGTCGGCCAACAGGCGGAAAATCTCCCACTGAATGTCCCATTCTTGTTCAACCGCCGGGTTGACTCTGAGCTCTTCATCGGTCATTTCGCGACCTTCCTGGGTCATTTCCAGCATCGCGACGGTAGTAATGGAAGTCTTACTGACCTCGATAGCATGTTCCAGCGTTTCACCGCTCAGGCGTGAGTGGATTAATTCGCTCAGCGCGACGCAGGCATCGATAGCCGGATAGACGCCGTACATGTCGTAGTCATCTGCGGACGGAATCGCCTCTTCCAGCTTTTCCAGCTGACTATCGAAATTCACCTTCGCATCTTTTACCGTCAGCGTTTCCCAGATCAGGTCAAGGATACGACGATATAACTGGCCGTCGCCAAACTCAGTTTGCTTGCAGAACATGGCGTAGTTGGGATACATACGCTCGCACAGGCAGGCCATAAAGGTGACATGCTGCCAGCTCTCCAGTTTCTCCAGGCGCAGGTGAATCGGGTTTTGTAACATGATGAATTCTCGAAGTCAGAAATTAGGCGCAGTGTACCTGAATCAGCCGTGATTTGCTTGCCAACGCACAAAGGAAGGCCGACGGGACGCCACGGCATCGGCCCAGCGCGTCGGCTCGGGTAGCCGATAGCCCTGCATACAGCGTTCCACCCACATTAACGCGCTATCGATACCTACGCGGTGGCCGGTACTGATAAACAGTGGGTTGCAGCGTGCTTTGCTGCGCCAGACCCAGGCCAGCTGGTCGCCTTTGTCGATTAATGGCGCCAGCGCGCCGGGCTCGGCGCCGAGCGGTTCAAACTTGCCGCATAAACGTTTTTTCGCTACGCCAATCGTTGGCACATCAACCATCAGGCCAAAATGGCTGGCGACGCCAAGCCGCCGGGGATGTGAAATACCGTGGCCATCGACGAACAACAGATCGGGCTTTTGCGATAACTGTTGCCACGCCGCCAGCAGCGCGGGGGTCTCGCGAAAGGAGAGAAAGCCGGGGATGTACGGCATCGTGGTGGCGACGCGCGCCACCTGATACTCCACCAGTTCAAGCCCCGGATAAGTTAGCAGCACCATCGCAGCTCGGGTAATTTCCCCCTCCTGCTCAAACCCCACATCGGCGCCGCCGATCAGCACCGGCGGGTCGCGATCCAATCGGTCCGCGCGTTCTACCGACGCGGCTAAAGATTGCTGTTGGGTTCGTAGCGCAGCTAAATCCATCATGCTTATCTCCTATTGGTGATATTGCGCGGAGAGACGATGTACCGCCTCAACAAAGACTCCTGCATGCTGTGGGTCGACGTCCTGATGGATGCCGTGGCCAAGGTTAAAGACATGGCCTTCGCCCTGGCCGAAGCCGGCGAGAATGTTAGCCACTTCGTCTTCAATACGGGCGGCAGGCGCATAAAGCATCGACGGGTCCATATTGCCCTGCAGCGCCACTTTGTGGCCTACGCGACGGCGAGCGTCGGCAATATCGGTCGTCCAGTCGAGACCCAACGCATCGCAGCCGGTCTCCGCCATCGCTTCCAGCCATTGTCCGCCGCCTTTGGTGAACAGCGTCACCGGTACGCGACGACCTTCGTTTTCCCGCAGCAGGCCATCGACGATTTTATGCATGTAGTAGAGCGAGAACTGCTGATAGTCGCGGCCGGTCAACACGCCGCCCCAGGTGTCGAAAATCATCACCGACTGCGCGCCCGCTTTGATCTGCGCGTTCAGATACAGGGTGACGCTTTTCGCCAGCTTGTCCAGCAGCGCGTGCAGGGCCTGCGGTTCGGCGTACATCATCTTTTTGATGACGGTAAAGGCTTTGCTGCTGCCGCCTTCAACCATGTAGGTCGCCAGCGTCCACGGGCTGCCGGAAAAACCAATCAGCGGCACTTCGCCTTTCAGTTCACGGCGAATAGTGCGCACGGCGTTCATCACGTAGCCTAATTCTTGTTCCGGGTCCGGCACCGGCAGTTTGTCGACGTCGGCTTTGCATTTCACCGGCGAAGTGAAGCGCGGGCCTTCGCCAGCTTCAAAGTACAGCCCCAGCCCCATCGCATCCGGAATCGTCAGGATGTCCGAAAAGAGGATCGCTGCATCCAGCGGGTAACGGCGCAGCGGCTGTAGCGTCACTTCGCAGGCCAACTCGGCATTTTTACACAGCGACATGAAATCGCCCGCTTGCGCGCGGGTGGCTTTGTATTCCGGGAGATAGCGGCCCGCCTGGCGCATCATCCACACCGGGGTGACATCAACCGGCTGGCGCAGCAGCGCGCGCAGGTAACGATCGTTTTTCAGTTCGGTCATTTTTACATTCCTTTAGCGTTGATGCGCCCAGTGTAACATGTCACTCGTACTCTGCCCGACACATCGCCACCGTATCTTCGATCAGGCGTCGCGCTACGGTGCCCGGCGGCGGTAGTAGCGGCAAATCGTCATAGCGATACCACTCTGCGCTCAGCAGCTCTTTTTTATCCACGACAATATCGCCGCTATCGTATTCAGCCATAAAGGCGGTCATCAGTGATTGCGGGAAGGGCCACGGCTGGGAGGTCACATAGCGTAGGTTTTTCACCTTAATGCCGCTCTCTTCCATGACTTCGCGGGCGACCGCCTGCTCAAGGGTTTCGCCCACTTCGACAAACCCGGCCAACACCGTATGGACACCATTACGATGGCGGGTATGCTGCGCCAGCAGAATTGAATCGTCGCGACGAATGGCGACGATAATGCAGGGGGCAATTTGCGGATAATAGCGCTCGCGGCAGTGGCCGCACAGCATCGCCCACTCGGTTTTACTGACATGCATCGGGTGGCCGCAGTAGCCGCAGAATTTATGCGATCGATAAAACTCGGCCAACTGGATCCCGCGCCCTGCCAGTTGGAAAAGCCCAGGATCCTGATCCAATATCTGGCGCAGCGATCCCATATCATGGCGACGATCCTGGCGCACCAGCCACACCGCTTCGCCTTGCCACTCGCCGAGATGTAGCGCGCGTTCTCCGACAAGATCAAAATTTACCGCTTCGCCATGTGGTAATTCCCCTGCGGGAAGCCATAATTTTTGTTCGTGACTGACGATCCACCAGCCGCGATCTAATTTTTCAATAATACGATCCATATCTATTGCGCTACCTTCGTTTTACTGGCACTTTTAACATTATATTTACATTTGCTGAGCAACGTTATTTTTAATCTTGCGGAGTCAATCATGTTAAACCAGCTGGAAAACCTGACGGAACGTGTTGGAGGCAATAACAAACTGGTCGATCGCTGGCTGCTTGTGCGTAAGCATTTGCTCGTGGCTTACTACAACCTGGTTGGCCTGAAACCCGGCAAAGAGTCCTTTATGCGGCTTAATGAAAAGGCGCTGGATGACTTTTGCCAAAGCCTGGTGGATTACCTCTCATCCGGTCATTTTAATATTTATGAACGTATTATCGGAGAAATGGAAGGGAGTACCCCTCTTTTAGCCGCCACCAAAATCTACCCGCAGCTGGAAGCCAATACCCAGCAGATGATGGACTACTACGATACCTGCCTCGAAAACGCCATCGATCATGATAACTATCTCGAATTTCAGCAGGCGCTGTCAGATATCGGCGAATCGCTGGAGGCGCGCTTCGCGCTTGAGGACAAGCTGCTGGCGCTGGTCGTCGCTCACGATCGGAAAGACAACGTTGGCGACAATATCGCGCCGACCGCTTGAGTTGTGAACCGTTAACGAGTAATTTACATACATTATCCCTCTGCGGAGGGATTTCATCTTGTCGGAGTGCCTATTTTCCACACGAAAACTAAAGTGGAAAAGGCTGAGACCGTTTATTCGGGATCCGCGGAACCTGATCAGGCTAATACCTGCGAAGGGAACAAGAGTAAACTGCTGGTCGCACCTGCCTGTTACGGGCTGGTCGCATCTGTTACTCCATCCGTCGTCTGACAAGCCATCTCCTTTTTTTGTAACTGGAATGCGCTATGTCTACTACCAAACTGACCCGCCGGGAACAACGCGAACACGCGCAGCGATTCATTGATACGCTGGAAGGTACCTCTTTTCCCAATTCGCGCCGCATTTACATTCAAGGCTCACAGGCTGATATCCGCGTCCCGATGCGTGAAATCCAGCTCAGCCCGACGCTCATCGGCGGTGATAACGATAACCCCCAATACGAAGCCAACGAACCGATACCGGTGTATGACACCTCCGGACCTTATGGCGACCCGGAGATCAACATCGATGTCCGCCAGGGACTGGCAAAACTACGCCAACCGTGGATCGACGCGCGTAACGACTGCGCGCCGCTTAGCGAACGCAGCTCGGCTTACACTAAAGCGCGGCTGGCCGACGATGGCCTTGATGAACTGCGCTTCAGCGGCCTGCTGGCCCCTAAACGCGCCGTCTCTGGCAAATGCGTGACGCAACTACACTACGCCCGTCAGGGGATCGTCACCCCGGAGATGGAATTCATCGCCATTCGCGAAAACATGGGTCGCGAGCGTATCCGCAGCGAGGTACTGCGCCAGCAGCATGCCGGAGAAGGCTTTGGCGCCCGCCTGCCGGACAACATTACCGCCGAATTCGTCCGCGATGAAGTCGCTGCCGGGCGGGCCATCATCCCGGCCAATATCAATCACCCGGAATCTGAGCCGATGATTATCGGCCGCAACTTCCTGGTGAAAGTGAATGCCAATATCGGCAACTCGGCGGTGACCTCTTCCATCGAAGAAGAGGTCGAGAAGCTGGTCTGGTCAACCCGCTGGGGCGCCGACACGGTAATGGACCTCTCCACCGGCCGCTATATCCACGAGACCCGCGAATGGATCCTGCGCAACAGCCCGGTGCCGATTGGTACCGTCCCGATTTACCAGGCGTTGGAGAAGGTCAACGGCATTGCCGAGAACCTGACTTGGGAAGCCTTCCGCGATACCCTGCTGGAACAGGCCGAACAGGGCGTCGACTACTTCACGATTCATGCCGGGGTGCTGCTGCGTTACGTGCCGATGACCGCGAAGCGGCTGACCGGTATCGTCTCGCGCGGCGGTTCGATCATGGCCAAGTGGTGCCTGTCGCATCATCAGGAAAACTTCCTCTACCAGCACTTCCGCGAAATCTGTGAAATCTGCGCCGCCTATGACGTGTCGCTGTCCCTCGGCGATGGTCTGCGCCCCGGCTCGATTCAGGATGCCAACGACGAGGCGCAGTTCGCCGAGCTGCATACGCTGGGCGAGCTGACTAAAATCGCCTGGGAGTATGACGTTCAGGTGATGATTGAAGGCCCCGGCCACGTGCCGATGCAGATGATTCGCCGCAATATGACCGAAGAACTGGAGCACTGCCACGAAGCGCCGTTCTACACGCTGGGGCCACTCACCACCGACATCGCGCCGGGCTATGATCATTTCACTTCCGGTATCGGCGCGGCAATGATTGGCTGGTTTGGCTGCGCCATGCTGTGCTACGTCACGCCAAAAGAACATCTCGGCTTGCCCAACAAAGAGGATGTAAAACAGGGGCTGATTACCTATAAAATCGCCGCCCACGCTGCCGACCTCGCTAAAGGCCACCCCGGGGCGCAGATCCGCGACAACGCGATGTCCAAAGCGCGTTTCGAATTCCGCTGGGAAGACCAGTTCAACCTCGCGCTCGATCCCTTTACCGCGCGGGCCTATCACGATGAAACCCTGCCGCAGGAATCCGGCAAAGTCGCCCACTTCTGCTCCATGTGCGGGCCGAAATTCTGTTCGATGAAAATCACCCAAGAGGTCCGCGACTACGCCGCGAAGCAAAGTATCGAGGCCGGCATGGCCGATATGTCGAATAACTTCCGCGCCCGCGGCGGTGAAATCTACCTGAAAAAGGAAAATGCCTGATGTACCAGCCTGACTTTCCGCCCGTACCGTTTCGTCTCGGGCTTTATCCGGTTGTCGATAGCGTGACATGGATTGAGCGCCTGCTGGAAGCCGGCGTGCGCACCATTCAGTTGCGGATCAAGGACCAGCGCGACAGCGATGTGGAGGATGACGTCATCGCCGCCATCGCGCTTGGCCGCCGCTATCACGCGCGACTGTTTATCAATGATTACTGGCAACTGGCGATTAAGCACCAGGCGTACGGAGTACATCTGGGACAAGAGGACCTGGAAACCACCGACCTGAGCGCCATCCGTAAAGCCGGACTGCGCCTTGGCGTCTCCACCCACGACGACATGGAAATTGACGTCGCGCTGGCGGCGCGCCCTTCCTACATCGCGCTGGGCCACGTCTTCCCGACACAAACCAAACAGATGCCTTCGGCGCCGCAGGGCCTCGAACAGCTTGCCGGGCATATTCATCGTCTGGCCGATTATCCGACGGTGGCGATCGGCGGTATCAGTCTGGAAAAAGCGCCGGGCGTACTGGCCACCGGCGTTGGCAGCATCGCGGTCGTCAGCGCCATTACCCAGGCAGCAGACTGGCGGGCTGCCACTGCACAACTGTTAGCACTGGCGGGAGCAGGCGATGAATGATCACGATTTCATGCGCTACAGCCGCCAGCTATTGCTGGAAGATATCGCCATTGAGGGACAGCAGAAACTGTTAGCCAGCCGGGCGCTGATTATCGGCCTGGGCGGCTTAGGTTCGCCGGCAGCGCTATATCTGGCGGGGGCCGGCGTCGGGACGCTGACCCTGGCCGATGACGACGCGGTGCATCTCAGCAACCTGCAGCGACAAATTCTGTTCACCAGCGACGATATTGACCAGCCAAAAGCCACGGCGGCAAAGACGCGGCTCAACCAACTCAATCCGCAAATCCGCCTCGTGGCGCTACAGCAGCGCTTAAGCGGCGAGGCGTTGCGCGCCGAAGTGGCGAAAGCCGACGTGGTGCTGGACTGTACCGATAACATGATCGCCCGCCAGGCGATTAACGCCGCCTGCGTAGCCCTTGAGACGCCGCTGGTAACCGCCAGCGCCGTCGGCTTCGGCGGCCAGTTGATGGTGCTGACGCCGCCGTGGGCGCAGGGCTGCTACCGCTGCCTGTGGCCGGACACCGCCGAACCGCAACGTAACTGCCGCACTGCGGGGATCGTCGGTCCGGTCGTCGGCATGATGGGAACGCTGCAGGCGCTGGAGGCCATAAAGCTCCTTAGCGGCATGGCGACGCCACGCAACACGCTACGGCTGTTTGACGCCCGCACCAGCAACTGGCGCAACCTTGCGCTGCAAAAGGCCCAGGGCTGCCCGGTATGCGGAGGCCATGATGCAAATCTGGTTTAACGACGAACCGTTGGAATGCGCGGACAACCTCAGCGTAAGCGCCCTGCTCAGTCAACTGGAACAGCTCCAGCCGGGCGTTGCGCTGGCGCTCAATCAACACATCCTGCCACGCGAACGGTGGGAAGATCATCTCTTGCAGGAAGGCGATCGGGTCCTGCTTTTTCAGGTTATCGCCGGAGGCTGATATGTTACGTATTGCTGATAAGACATTTGAATCCCACCTTTTTACCGGAACCGGCAAATTCGCCGCCCCAGAGGTGATGGTCGAGGCGATTCGCGCCTCGGGAAGCCAGCTGGTGACGCTGGCAATGAAGCGCGTCGATTTACGCCAGCATAATGACGCGATTCTCGCGCCGCTGCTGGCGGCGGGCGTTAACCTGCTGCCGAATACCTCAGGCGCCAAGACGGCGGAAGAAGCGGTTTTTGCCGCCCGCCTGGCGCGGGAAGCCTTAGGCACCCACTGGCTGAAACTGGAGATCCACCCGGACGCCCGCTGGCTGCTGCCTGACCCCATTGAAACCCTGAAGGCGGCGGAGCTGCTGGTGCGCGAAGGGTTTGTCGTCCTGCCCTATTGCGGCGCCGACCCGGTCCTGTGCAAACGGCTGGAAGAGGTCGGCTGCGCGGCGGTGATGCCGCTGGGCGCGCCGATAGGCTCCAACCAAGGGCTGGAAACCAAAGCCATGCTGGAGATTATTATCGAACAGGCGACGGTACCGGTGGTGGTTGATGCCGGGATTGGCGTGCCAAGCCACGCGGCGCAGGCGCTGGAGATGGGCGCTGATGCGGTACTGGTCAACACCGCCATTGCCGTCGCCGACGATCCTGTCGCCATGGCTCGCGCCTTCCGCATGGCGGTCGATGCCGGATTGCTGGCGCGTCAGGCCGGACCGGGAACGCGCAGTACTCAGGCGCAGGCCACCAGCCCGCTGACCGGCTTTCTGGAGGCGCTGGCATGAAAACTTTTAGCGATCGCTGGCGGCAGCTGGAGTGGGATGACATCCGCCTGCGCATCAACAGCAAAACCGCCGCCGACGTCGAACGAGCGCTGGCGGCAAAGCAGCTCACCCGCGATGACATGATGGCTCTGCTCTCTCCTGCCGCGGCCGATTACCTTGAACCGCTGGCCCAGCGCGCTCAGCGCCTCACCCGGCAGCGCTTCGGCAACACCGTCAGCTTTTACGTACCGTTGTATTTGTCCAACCTGTGCGCCAACGACTGTACCTACTGCGGCTTCTCAATGAGTAATCGCATTAAGCGCAAGACGCTGGATGAAGCAGAGATTGCCCGCGAATGCGCCGCAATCCGCAATTTAGGCTTTGAGCATTTGTTACTGGTCACCGGCGAACATCAGAGTAAGGTCGGAATGGATTATTTCCGCCAGCATCTGCCATCCATCCGCCGCCAGTTTGCCTCGCTGCATATGGAAGTGCAGCCGCTGGCGACCGAAGAGTATGCCGAACTAAAAACGCTGGGGCTTGATGGGGTGATGGTCTACCAGGAGACCTACCATGAAGGCATGTATGCCCAGCACCACTTGAAAGGTAAAAAGCAGGATTTCTTCTGGCGCCTTGATACGCCGGATCGCCTGGGCGAAGCGGGGATCGACAAGATCGGCCTCGGCGCGCTCATTGGTCTTTCCGACAGCTGGCGGGTG
This sequence comes from Klebsiella sp. 141198, assembly GCF_050600785.1. Lineage (NCBI taxonomy): Bacteria > Pseudomonadati > Pseudomonadota > Gammaproteobacteria > Enterobacterales > Enterobacteriaceae > Klebsiella > Klebsiella sp. 141198. The sequence continues at coordinate 17,970 of NZ_JAQIRM010000012.1, read as the reverse complement.
GACTGCTTTATGGTCGCCGAACATCTGCTGTGGCTACAGCAGCGCTACTGGCGCAGCCGCTACTCTATCTCCTTCCCGCGTTTACGCCCTTGCGCCGGAGGCATTACGCCAGCCTCATTAATGGACGAACGTCAGCTGGTGCAGACGATTTGCGCTTTCCGCCTGCTGGCGCCGGAGGTTGAGCTGTCGCTATCGACCCGTGAATCACCGTGGTTCCGCGACCGGGTGATCCCGCTGGCGATTAACAACGTTAGCGCGTTCTCTAAAACCCAGCCCGGCGGCTACGCCGACGATCATCCGGAACTTGAGCAATTTGCGCCACACGACGATCGCCGCCCTGAAGAAGTCGCCAGCGCGCTGACCGCCCGTGGTCTGCAGCCGGTATGGAAAGACTGGGATAGCTGGCTGGGACGCGCCTCGCAATCATCATAAAGCATGCTGCAAGCAGCTGATTATTTTGCGTGCCTGCACGAGAGATGAAAAACGGAGGCTCGCCGAACTGCCGTCGTTTTTCTATTCTGCCCTGGTCAGCAGCGGACGCTGACCAGGGCGAATTTTTCTTTCCTCTCTTCGCCCTGCCTCTACCGTCCGCAGTGCCGCAAACATATTGCTATCGAATATTAATCACGATGCTGAGCGCACTCAGCGTTATAATTTAGCGATAGTTACCTGATTCGCTAAGCAGGCATGCTGGCTTAACCTGCGTCTAAACCCACGGTTTATAAATCCCGGACGATTAACAACTTATGGCACGCCACAACAGAAAGCTCTCTTTTACTACGCCGATCGTAGTGGGGTTTGCGGGGATTTTGCTCAGTTTTTTACTGATTGCAATCTTTGTTACCGCGACGCAAAAGAAAAACTTTCTTGAAGATTATCATCATATTAACCGTAACTTCACCCATAACCTTGCGGTGAACTACACCGAATCGCTGCTGCGCGAGAATGACTACATTCTGGCGCGCGCGACGAAATACTTTGCCCGTGACGATGCGCTCAATATCGCCGTAAATGTCAATCCGCAAAAGGGTCTGGACGACTTGATGCGTCTGCAGGAGCTGATGCCGACAGTCTCCTCCATTTCGCTTGCCGATACTCTCGGCCATTATCTGCGCGCTCCCGAAGTGATGGAAGGCGATGAGAGCCGCACGTTTGATCCGAAAACGCGCCCCTGGTTTATTCGTCAGGCGGAAGCCAGTACATTCAGTCTCTATACCACTCCTTACCTTGACTACTTCACCCACCATCCTACCGTCACCGTCTACCGGCCTGTCATTTCGCCGCAGGGGAGGCTTAAAGGTAGCCTGGCGTTTCATATGGATCTGACCTCGATGGGCTACGCGTTACGGCAGATTGTCTCGCCGGTACAGGGGGAGTTTTTTGTCGTACAACGCGACGGCAAAGTGGTGATCCATCCCGATACAGGCGCGCTATTTAAAACCTACGTTAGCGCGGAACTGATGGACAAAATGACCAGCGCGGAAGGCCAACTTTATGATGAGGAACATAAGGCCTGGTACTACTACTATTCCTTTACCAACCCCGACTGGTTCGTTATTTTCCGCGTCACCGATACCACCCTTGATGACCTGACGCGCTATGAAACCGATATTGTCGCCTGGGGATTCGCCCTCGCCGCCATTGTCATCGTCCTGTTCGGGCTGTATCTGCGCCACGCTTCGCGTACCGTACTGATGAACATCATTAACGCCATTAAGACCGGCGACGTCAAACGCGCGCCGCGGCTGGAAGCCATGCTCAGCAAGGCTATCGAGAGCAATAAGCAGCGCGAGCTCACCTATGTCCGCCAGGCCACCATCGATGCGCTAACCGGCTGCAAAAACCGTCGCGCCTTCGACAGCGATATCGCCGCGCTGATGAACGATCACCAGCCTTTCGCCCTCGCGTTGGTCGATATCGATAACTTTAAATCAATTAACGATACCTGGGGCCATCTCAATGGCGACATCGTGCTGCGCAACGTCGCGCGTGAAGGGATACAGATCCTGCAGCCGCAGGAGATCTCGCTTTACCGCTACGGCGGCGAAGAGTTTGCCGTCATCTTCCCTGCCGAACATATCGACAACGCGCTCACCATTCTGGAGAGCTGGCGTCTTAACGTTGCCAGCCGAACCTGGCGCGAAGAAGGATTAACCGTCACCTTTAGCGCCGGCCTCGGGGAATGGAATATGGAGCCGCTGGAAAAACTGGTCGTTAGCGTGGATGAAGCGTTGTATAAGGCCAAACAGCAGGGCAAGAACCGAATCGTTCGCGCCTGAGCATAACTCCCTGATAGCCCGCTTTTGCGGGCCTTTTTATCTCTGCCGCTGCAAAATTGAAACCGGTTTCATTTTTTGTGATGTTTTACACACAATCATGGTGAAGCGGTTGTGCCGCGCCGCCGCCCGCGATAAAGATGATGCATCAAGGAACATACATAAGGGCGATGAAACTATGAAGAATATCGTTTTATGCTGTGCCGCAGGAATGTCCACCAGCATGCTGGTGCAACGCATGAAAGACGCCGCGCAAAAGAAAGGCATCGAAGTCTCGATCAAAGCCGTGCCGGTAGCGGAGTTCAAGGATAACCTGGCCGCGGCGGATATTATCCTGCTCGGCCCACAGGTGAAGTATGAGCAGGCGAAATTACAGGCGCTAGCCGACCCGGTCGGTAAAAAGGTCGCCGTTATCGATATGATGGATTACGGCATGATGAAAGGCGATGCCGTTCTGGATAAAGCCCTGAAGCTGATGGAGTAAGGCATGGAAGATTTAGAGACGATTATCATGGAGCTGCTGGTCAACGCCGGCTCCGCGCGCAGTTCTGCCCTCACCGCCCTACAGCAGGCGCGTAAAGGCGATTTCGCCGCCGCCGAACAGGCTATGGCCGACTCCCACGAGTTTGTGAAGCATGCGCATAAAATCCAGACCCAGCTTATCGGCCTGGATGAAGGCAGCGGCAAGCTGCCGGTGAACCTGATTACCGTGCACTCGCAGGACCATCTGATGAACGCGATGGTGATTCAGGATTTAGCGACCGATATGATCGAACTGTATCGCCGCCTGCCGCCCGCACAATAATCCCGATGAATCATCAGGCGCCGCCAGCGGCGCCTGTCTCACTTACAGAAAACCGTACATCGCCGCGAACACCCAGCCAAAGACGCAAGAAACGCTCACGCCAATTAATCCCGGCAGGATAAAGCTATGGTTTATGACGAAGCGGCCAATATGGGTCGTGCCTGAACGGTCAAACTGAATCGCCGCCAGATCGCTTGGGTAGGTCGGCAGGATGTAATAGCCGTAGCAGGCGGGCGCGGAAGCGACGATATAGGCCGGGTCAACGCCGATCGCCAGCGCTACCGGAACAATCGCCGCCAGCGCCGCCGCCTGGGAGTTGACGAACTTCGATACCAATAACAGCACGATAGCGTAGGCCCACGGGTACTCCTTCACCATCTCTCCGAGCACGCCTTTAATCTCGGTCATGTGCGCGCCGAACATGGTTTCCGCCATCCATGCGATACCATATACCGCGACGATAGCGATCATCCCCGAGCGGAAAACCTCATTTTTAGAAATCGATGCCGGGTTAGTTTTGGTAATGATGATGATAAGCGCCCCGGAGAGCAGCATAAACATCTGGATTACCAGTACCATTGAGAGAGGCTTACCATCGAACGCCGGACGCAGTTCGGAAAACGCGCCCAACAGCGCCACCACGGCAATTGAGGCAAGGAAGATCCACATCGCAATCCAGTTGCTGGTCGGCAGCTTTTTATCCAATAGCGTAGCCGTATCGCCATAAACATAATGACGGTTTTCCGGTATCGCAATAAACGCCTGGAAGGTCTCGTCTTTATCAAGGTCCTTACCGCGGAACCAGCTGAAGATGCCAATCGCCAGGATCCCCAGCAGCGTTGACGGAATGGTTATCGCCAGTAGATCGAGAAACTCAAGATGCTTACCGTTAAAGGTAAAGTTTCCGAGCATCGCCACCAGCGAGACCACCGCCACCGAAACCGGGCTGGCAATGATCCCCATCTGGGCGCCAATCGAGCTCGCCGCCATCGGCCGTTCCGGGCGAATATTATTTTTAATCGCCACGTCGTAAATAATTGGCAGGATCGTATACACCACGTGCCCGGTACCGCACAGGATAGTCAACGTACAGGTGACGAATGGCGCGACGATAGAAACATATTTGGGATTGCGCCGCAGGAGCTTCTCGGCAATCTGCAGCATCACGTCTAAACCGCCGGATGCCTGTAGCGTCGCCGAGGCGGCCACCACCGCGATAATGACCAGCATGACATCAACCGGTGGCTTTCCTGGTTTAAGATGAAAGACAAAAACTAAGATAACTAAGCCAATGCCGCCTAAAAGACCGAGCGCAATACCACCCTTTTTCGCGCCGTAGAACAGACAAATTAAGATAATGATGAGCTGTATAGCAAATTCCATGCATCCCCCAGAAGCTATCCATTAAATAACGACAATACTCTCCGTTTTATTTTTATTTTTGCTCACCTCCTCCATTGCCTTTTAACAGGCGCAGCGAACCCCTCAGTTGCGGTAAACCGAAAAGGACTGGGAAAGTAATCACATGATTCTTTGAGTGTTTTGACTATATAGCGTTTGCGGCGCTTATTTTTTGATACATGTAGAATTTTTATCCATCGATTAGTGATGGCATAAAGAAATAGCAAATAGATAATTATCAAGAATGTTTAATTTGCTAATTAATTGCGGCAATTACATTAAATAAATGTAATTCAGTTTAGGTGAAATAAATCGACAGATAATAAAAAAGCCAGTCAGGAAACCTGACTGGCTTTTAAGCGCTTAGCGAATCAACGATTAATCGTTGTCAGAACCGCCCAGGCCTGCGTTCAGCAGTTCTGCCAGGTTGGCAGACGCTTCTTCTACGCTCACCTGCGGTGCAGCCGGCTGCTCGCCTGCTGCGCGACGGCGCATACGATCCTGGTGGTACGCATAACCGGTACCCGCCGGGATCAGACGACCCACGATGACGTTCTCTTTCAGACCGCGCAGTTCGTCGCGTTTGCCCGCAACGGCTGCTTCGGTCAGCACGCGAGTGGTCTCCTGGAACGATGCCGCGGAGATGAAGGACTCGGTTGCCAGAGACGCTTTGGTGATACCCAGCAGGTCGCGGGAATAGGTTGCCGCAACTTTGCCATTCGCTTCAAGCTCGCGGTTAGCGATCTTAACGCGGGAGTATTCAACCTGCTCGCCTTCGAGGAAGTCGGAGCTACCAGCACTTTCGATGGTCGCTTTACGCAGCATCTGACGAACGATAACTTCAATGTGCTTATCGTTAATCTTAACGCCTTGCAGACGATAAACGTCCTGCACTTCGTTGGTGATGTAACGCGTTACCGCGTGTACGCCACGAAGACGCAGAATGTCGTGCGGCGCTTCCGGACCGTCGGAAACCACGTCACCACGTTCTACACGTTCACCTTCGAACACGTTCAGCTGACGCCATTTCGGGATCATCTCTTCGTACGGTTCGCTACCGTCTACCGGGGTGATAACCAGACGACGTTTCCCTTTGGTTTCTTTACCGAAGGAAATGATGCCGCTGATTTCAGCCAGGATTGCCGGCTCTTTCGGCCGACGTGCTTCGAACAGATCCGCAACGCGCGGCAGACCACCGGTGATGTCCTTGGTACCGCCAGATTCCTGCGGTACACGCGCCAGGGTGTCACCAGAGCTGATCTGTACGCCATCTTCCAGCTGAACAATCGCTTTACCCGGCAGGAAGTACTGAGCAGGCATATCGGTGCCTGGGATCAGAACGTCGTTGCCCTGAGCATCAACAATTTTCAGCGCCGGACGCAGATCTTTACCACCGGAGGTACGTTCTGCGGAATCCAGAACCACCAGCGAAGACAGACCGGTCAGCTCGTCGGTCTGACGAGTAATGGTCTGGCCGTCGATCATGTCAGTGAAGCGGACAAAACCACTCACTTCGGTGATAACCGGCATGGTATGCGGATCCCAGTTTGCAACGGTTTCACCGCCAGCAACCTGTTCGCCATCGCCTTTAGCCATAACGGAACCGTAAGGCACTTTATAGCTTTCTTTCGTACGACCGAATTCGTCGATCAGCTTCAGTTCGGTGTTACGAGAGGTGATAACCAGTTTACCGCTGGAGTTCACAACCGACTTCGCGTTGCTCAGACGGATGCTACCTTTGTTTTTCACCTGGATGCTGGATTCAGCAGCCGCACGAGATGCCGCACCACCGATGTGGAACGTACGCATCGTCAGCTGTGTACCCGGCTCACCGATGGACTGTGCCGCGATAACGCCGATAGCCTCACCTTTGTTGATGATGTGGCCACGCGCCAGGTCACGACCGTAGCAGTGCGCACATACACCAAAGTCGGTGTCACAGGATACAACGGAACGAACTTTGACGGAGTCAACGGAGTTCTCTTCCAGCAGATCACACCAGTGCTCGTGCAGCAGCGTGTTGCGTGGAACCAGAATGTCCGCGGTACCCGGCTTCAGAACGTCTTCAGCAGTCACACGACCCAGTACGCGATCGCGCAGCGGCTCTTTAACATCGCCACCTTCGATAACCGGCGTCATGGTGATGCCTTCCAGGGTGCCGCAGTCGTCTTCAGTGACAACCAGGTCCTGCGCAACGTCAACCAGACGACGAGTCAGGTAACCGGAGTTCGCTGTCTTCAGTGCGGTATCCGCCAGACCTTTACGAGCACCGTGGGTGGAGATGAAGTACTGGAGTACGTTCAGACCTTCACGGAAGTTCGCGGTGATCGGCGTTTCGATGATGGAGCCATCCGGCTTCGCCATCAGACCACGCATACCAGCCAGCTGACGAATCTGTGCAGCAGAACCACGCGCACCGGAGTCGGCCATCATGTAGATGCTGTTGAAGGAAACCTGCTGCTCTTCCTGACCGTCACGGTTAATAACGGTTTCGGTTTGCAGGTTATCCATCATCGCTTTGGATACACGATCGTTCGCCGCAGCCCAGATATCGATAACTTTGTTGTAGCGTTCGCCCGCGGTGACCAGACCAGACTGGAACTGTTCCTGAATCTCAGCAACTTCAGCTTCCGCTTCGCTGATGATTTCGTATTTTTTCTCCGGGATGACCATGTCATCGATACCAACGGATGCACCTGAACGCGCTGCATAAGCAAAGCCGGTGTACATCGTCTGGTCCGCAAAAATAACGGTCGGTTTCAGACCCAGAATACGGTAACAGGTGTTCAGCATCTTGGAGATCGCTTTCTTACCGAGCGCCTGGTTCACAATAGAGAACGGCAGACCTTTCGGTACGATCATCCACAGAATGGCACGGCCAATGGTCGTGTCTTTCAGGCTGGTCTTCGCGACGAACTCACCATTGTCGTCTTTTTCGTATTCGGTGATACGCACTTTAACGCGCGCATGCAGAGAGGCCAGACCGGCGCGATAAATACGCTCCGCTTCTTTCGGGCCAGTCAGCACCATGCCTTCGCCTTTGGCGTTAACACAATCACGGGTCATGTAGTACAGACCCAGTACAACGTCCTGAGACGGAACGATGATTGGTTCGCCGTTCGCCGGGGACAGGATGTTGTTGGTAGACATCATCAGCGCACGCGCTTCCAGCTGGGCTTCCAGCGTCAGCGGTACGTGAACAGCCATCTGGTCACCATCGAAGTCGGCGTTATATGCCGCACAAACCAGCGGGTGCAGCTGAATAGCTTTACCTTCGATCAGAACCGGTTCGAATGCCTGGATACCCAAACGGTGCAGTGTTGGCGCACGGTTCAGCAGTACCGGGTGTTCGCGGATAACTTCGTCCAGGATATCCCAAACGACAGCTTCTTCGCGCTCAACCATTTTCTTAGCGGCTTTGATGGTGGTGGCCAGGCCACGCAGTTCCAGCTTGCCGTAGATGAACGGTTTGAACAGCTCCAGCGCCATTTTCTTCGGCAGACCGCACTGATGCAGACGCAGGTATGGACCTACGGTGATTACAGAACGACCGGAGTAGTCAACACGCTTACCGAGCAGGTTCTGACGGAAACGACCCTGTTTACCTTTGATCATATCGGCCAAAGATTTCAGAGGACGTTTGTTGGAACCGGTGATCGCACGACCGCGACGACCGTTATCCAGCAGGGCGTCGACCGCTTCCTGCAGCATACGTTTTTCGTTGCGTACGATGATGTCCGGCGCAGCCAGATCCAGCAGACGTTTCAGACGGTTGTTACGGTTAATGACGCGACGATACAGATCGTTCAGGTCAGAAGTCGCAAAACGACCGCCATCCAGCGGAACCAGCGGACGCAGATCTGGCGGCAGAACCGGCAGAACGGTCAGGATCATCCACTCCGGCTTGTTGCCAGATTGAACGAACGCTTCCAGCAGCTTAATGCGCTTGGTCAGCTTTTTACGCTTGGTTTCGGAGTTGGTTTCGTTCAGCTCTTCACGCAGCTGCTCGCACTCTTGCTCCAGGTCCATGCTTTTCAGCAGGGCCTGAATAGCTTCGGCGCCCATCTTCGCGTCGAATTCGTCACCGAACTCTTCCAGCGCGTCCAGGTACTGCTCTTCAGTCAGAATCTGGTTGCGTTCGAGGTTGGTCATGCCACCTTCGATAACAACATAAGATTCAAAGTACAGTACGCGTTCGATATCACGCAGCGGCATATCCAGCAGCAGACCGATACGGGACGGCAGAGACTTCAGGAACCAGATGTGGGCAGTCGGAGACGCCAGCTCGATGTGGCCCATGCGCTCACGACGCACTTTGGTCTGGGTCACTTCAACGCCGCACTTCTCACAGATAACACCACGGTGTTTCAGGCGCTTGTACTTACCGCACAGGCACTCATAGTCTTTTACTGGCCCGAAAATACGAGCGCAGAACAGACCGTCACGTTCTGGCTTGAACGTACGGTAGTTAATGGTTTCCGGCTTTTTAACTTCACCGAAAGACCATGAACGGATCATGTCTGGCGATGCCAGAGCAATTTTGATCGCATCAAACTCTTCGGTTTTAGTTTGCGCTTTCAGAAACTTTAATAAGTCTTTCACGGATTTGCTCCCGTCGGAGTTAGCACAATCTGGCGCCGGGTTTTACCCCGGCACCAGTGACCTGTTTGAGCGAGAGTTACTCGTCTTCCAGTTCGATGTTGATGCCCAGCGAGCGGATTTCTTTCAACAGTACGTTGAAGGATTCCGGCATGCCCGGTTCCATCTGGTGGTTGCCGTCCACGATGTTTTTATACATCTTGGTACGACCGTTCACGTCATCAGACTTAACGGTGAGCATTTCCTGCAGGGTGTAGGCCGCGCCGTATGCTTCCAGCGCCCACACTTCCATCTCACCGAAGCGCTGACCACCGAACTGCGCCTTACCACCCAGCGGCTGCTGAGTAACCAGGCTATAAGAACCGGTGGAACGAGCGTGCATTTTGTCGTCGACCAGGTGGTTCAGTTTCAGCATGTACATGTAACCCACGGTTACCGGACGTTCGAACTGTTCACCGGTGCGGCCGTCAAACAGAGTGATCTGACCGGAAGTCGGCAGGTCGCCCAGCTGCAGCAGCTCTTTGATTTCAGCTTCTTTCGCACCGTCGAATACCGGCGTTGCGATCGGCATGCCTTTACGCAGGTTTTCAGCCAGACGCAGAACTTCTTCATCGCTGAAGGTATTCAGGTCAACTTTCTGGCGAACGTCAGCGCCCAGATCGTAAGCACGCTGGATGAATTCGCGCAGTTTCGCGACTTCTTGCTGCTGTTTCAGCATGGCGTTAATCTTATCGCCGATACCTTTGGCAGCCATACCCAGGTGAGTTTCCAGGATCTGACCGATGTTCATACGAGACGGTACGCCCAGCGGGTTCAGTACGATATCTACCGGCGTACCGTTAGCATCGTGCGGCATATCTTCGATCGGGTTGATCTTAGAGATAACACCCTTGTTACCGTGACGACCTGCCATCTTATCACCAGGCTGGATACGGCGTTTAACGGCCAAGTATACCTTAACAATCTTCAGCACGCCCGGTGCCAGATCGTCGCCTTGAGTGATTTTACGGCGTTTCGCTTCGAGTTTTTTCTCGAACTCGTGTTTCAGTTCGTCATACTGCTCAGCCAGTTGCTCCAGCTGATTTTGTTTCTCTTCGTCGGTCAGGCCCAGTTCCAGCCAGCGATCGCGCGGCAGTTTGTCGAGCTTGTCAGCTTCAACGCCACCGGCAACCAGCACAGCGTAGATACGGCTGAACAGACCAGCTTCGAGGATCTGCAGTTCTTCAGACAGGTCTTTTTTAGCCTGCTTCAGCTGCATCTCTTCGATCTCAAGAGCACGCTTGTCTTTTTCTACGCCGTCACGGGTAAACACCTGAACGTCGATAACGGTACCAGAGACACCGTTCGGTACGCGCAGAGAAGAGTCTTTAACGTCAGACGCTTTCTCACCGAAGATCGCGCGCAGCAGTTTCTCTTCCGGAGTCAGCTGGGTTTCACCTTTCGGGGTTACCTTACCAACCAGAATGTCGCCGCCGGTCACTTCCGCACCGATATAAACGATACCGGATTCATCCAGTTTAGAGAGCGCAGCTTCACCCACGTTCGGGATGTCAGCGGTGATCTCTTCCGGCCCCAGCTTGGTGTCACGGGACACGCATGCCAGTTCCTGAATGTGGATGGTGGTGAAACGGTCTTCCTGGACAACACGCTCGGATACGAGGATGGAGTCTTCGAAGTTGTAGCCGTTCCACGGCATGAACGCTACGCGCATGTTCTGACCCAGCGCCAGTTCACCGAGGTCGGTGGACGGGCCGTCGGCCAGGACGTCGCCGCGTTCAATTGGTTCGCCCAGGGACACGCAAGGCATCTGGTTGATGCAGGTGTTCTGGTTAGAACGGGTGTACTTGGTCAGGTTATAGATGTCGATACCTGCTTCGCCCGGGTACATCTCGTCTTCGTTAACTTTGATAACGATACGGGAAGCATCCACGTACTGAACAGTACCGCCACGTTTAGCCACCGCAGTAACACCGGAGTCAACGGCAACAGCACGTTCCATACCGGTACCAACCAGCGGCTTATCAGCGCGCAGAGTCGGAACCGCCTGACGTTGCATGTTCGCACCCATCAATGCACGGTTGGCGTCATCGTGTTCCAGGAACGGGATCAGGGACGCACCGACGGATACCACCTGCTGGGTGGATACGTCCATGTAGTCAACCTGGTCGCGGCTGAACAAGCTGGATTCGCCTTTACTACGGCAGGTAACCAGATCTTCAACAAAGTGGCCTTCGTCATCCAGGTTGGAGTTCGCCTGAGCGATGACGTAGTTACCTTCTTCGATAGCAGACAGGTAATGAATTTCGTCGGTAACAACACCGTCGGTCACTTTACGATACGGGGTCTCGAGGAAACCGTATTCGTTAGTCTGTGCGTACACGGACAGGGAGTTGATCAGACCGATGTTCGGACCTTCAGGCGTTTCGATTGGACATACGCGACCGTAGTGAGTCGGGTGTACGTCTCGAACTTCGAAGCCTGCGCGTTCACGGGTCAGACCGCCTGGGCCGAGTGCGGAGATACGACGTTTGTGCGTAATCTCAGACAGCGGGTTGTTCTGGTCCATAAACTGGGACAGCTGGCTGGAACCAAAGAACTCTTTCACTGCTGCGGAAATCGGCTTGGCGTTGATCATATCCTGAGGCATCAGGGTATCCAGATCGCCCAGAGACAGACGCTCTTTAACCGCACGCTCTACACGCACCAGGCCAACGCGGAACTGGTTTTCCGCCATTTCGCCAACGGAACGGATACGACGGTTGCCGAGGTGGTCGATATCATCGACTTCGCCTTTACCGTTACGGATATCGATGAGCTTCTTCATCACTTCGATGATGTCGTCTTTGCTCAGGATACCGGAACCTTCGATTTCGTCGCGCAGCAGAGAACGGTTGAACTTCATACGACCAACCGCGGACAGATCGTAGCGGTCTTCGGAGAAGAACAGGTTCTCAAACAGGCTTTCAGCCGCTTCACGAGTCGGCGGCTCACCCGGGCGCATCATGCGGTAGATTTCTACCAGCGCGCTCAGACGATCGTTGGTTGGGTCGACGCGTACAGTTTCAGAAATGTACGGACCGTGGTCCAGATCGTTGGTGAACAGCGTTTCGATACGCTTGTGGCCGGACTGGCTCAGTTTAGCCAGCAGATCCAGGCTCAGCTCCATGTTCGCCGGGCAGATCAGTTCGCCAGTCGCTTCGTCGATGTAGTCTTTAGAAGCAACTTTGCCCGCGATGTACTCAACCGGAACTTCGATATGTTTGATATCGTCTTTTTCCAGTTGGCGAATATGGCGCGCGGTAATACGACGGCCTTTCTCAACGTACACTTTACCGTTGGCTTCGATATCGAAGGAGGCGGTTTCACCGCGCAGACGCTCCGGTACCAGCTCCATCTGCAGCTTGTTGTCGCGAATTTCAAAGACCACTTTCTCGAAGAACAGGTCAAGGATCTGCTCAGTGGTGTAATTCAGCGCGCGCAGAATGATGGTTGCAGGCAGTTTACGACGACGGTCGATACGAACGAACAGGTTGTCTTTCGGGTCGAATTCGAAGTCCAGCCAGGAACCACGGTAAGGGATGATACGTGCGTTATACAGGACCTTACCGGAAGAGTGAGTCTTACCTTTGTCACTGTCAAAGAAGACGCCCGGGCTACGGTGCAGCTGAGAAACGATAACACGCTCGGTACCGTTGATAACGAAGGTACCATTGTCGGTCATGAGCGGGATTTCGCCCATGTAGACTTCTTGTTCTTTAATGTCTTTAACGGTGCCTTCCGGCGCTTCGCGCTCGTAGATCACCAGACGCAGTTTCACGCGCAGCGGTGCGGAATACGTCACGCCACGGATCTGACATTCTTTAACATCAAAAACAGGTTCGCCCAGACGGTAGCTGACGTATTGCAGCTCTGAATTACCGCTGTAGCTCTGAATCGGGAATACGGAACGGAAGGCTGCTTCCAGACCATACTGCCCTTCAGGATCTTGCTCGATAAACTTCTGGAACGAGTCAAGCTGGATAGAAAGGAGATAAGGCACATCCAGAACTTGTGGACGTTTACCAAAATCCTTACGAATACGTTTTTTCTCGGTATAGGAGTAAACCATAGGGTTCCTCAGCTCGCTGACAAGTCGACCCATCTGCCCGGAAAGGGCAGTTTTTTATGCAACACTATTTTGTTGACCGGAAAATGGAACACTTTCCGCAATGCCTGTTGCTATCACGCTTAAACCATTTCATTGCGATTTACACAGCCCAGGAACCCTAACCTGTCGCAGTATATTAAGTCGTCGATAGAAACAAGCATTGTGAGGCAAACCAGCAGTCAAACAGTGTGAAATGCTACTGGCGCCTTACAGCGCAAAAAGGCTGGTGACTAAAAAGTCACCAGCCTCAGCCTAATTTCTCAGGCTGCAACCGGAAGGGTTGGCTTATTTAACTTCAACTTCAGCGCCAGCTTCTTCCAGAGATTTTTTCAGAGCTTCAGCGTCGTCTTTGCTGATGCCTTCTTTCAGTGCAGCCGGTGCAGCTTCTACCAGGTCTTTAGCTTCTTTCAGACCCAGGCCAGTCGCGCCACGTACTGCTTTGATAACAGCAACTTTGTTAGCGCCAGCAGCTTTCAGAATTACGTCGAATTCAGTTTTTTCTTCAGCAGCTTCAGCCGGGCCAGCAGCTACAGCTACAGCAGCAGCAGCGGAAACACCGAATTTTTCTTCCATTGCAGAGATCAGCTCAACAACGTCCATTACGGACATAGCGGATACTGCTTCAATGATTTGATCTTTAGTGATAGACATTTAAATTGTTCCTGAATATCAGAATAAGTTTATACGTAAGCGAGTGCTTTACAAAGATAACTGCGATTAAGCAGCTTCTTTCGCATCGCGTACAGCAGCCAGAGTACGAACCAGTTTGCCAGCCGAAGCTTCTTTCATGGTTGCCATCAGGCGTGCAATTGCTTCTTCGTAGGTCGGCAGAGTTGCCAGGCGGTCGATTTGCGACGCCGGGATCAGCTCACCTTCAAAGGCAGCGGCTTTGACCTCAAATTTTGCATTCGCTTTCGCGAACTCTTTGAACAGACGAGCAGCAGCGCCCGGGTGTTCCATAGAGTATGCAATCAGGGTCGGACCAACAAACGTGTCTTTCAGGCACTCGAACGGAGTACCTTCAACGACGCGGCGCAGCAGGGTGTTACGAACAACACGCATGTAAACGCCAGCTTCACGACCTGCTTTACGCAGTTCAGTCATTTTATCTACAGTTACGCCACGGGAATCCGCAACTACTGCAGACAGCGCGCCTTTGGCTACTTCGCTGACTTCAGCAACAATCGCTTGTTTGTCTTGAAGATTTAAAGCCATTAGCTTTGCTCCTGGATGTTTGCCAGAGCTTATGCTCTGGAACTCACTTCACTCTATTCAACGAATAGAGCGTCTTAATACGGTGAGCAGAAACAAGCCAGAGTATCCAAAAAATAATCTTAGCGTTCTGTCACCGTCTACGCAGGGGATTAAGTTTCTTACGAAACACCTGCGGTCTTCGACGGAGGCCTGGATAGGCCAGGCTCCAACGAACAAATTCTTCCTATGACTTCGTCCTTCGAACCGCAGCGGCGTTAGCTGCTCTCGCTCACACCGGTCATGTAATTAACTACACTCCCGGTGATTCACTCGATTGCTGCCTTGCTGCAATTCAAATGACTCGCATAGCGTCTGTCTTATTGACAGAATCGTGGGGGTAAGATTGTAGACAAAATCACCGCCCACGTAAAGGCATTAGTTTGCAGAAGCGTTCAGGCCAGCCTGATCTACTGCAACACCTGCACCCATGGTGGTGGAGATGCTAACTTTCTTGATGTACACGCCTTTAGCCTGAGTCGGTTTTGCTTTTTTCAGCGCAACCAGCAGAGCTTCCAGGTTTTCTTTCAGTTTGTCAGCGTCAAAGTCCACTTTACCGATGGTGGTGTGGATGATGCCGTTTTTGTCGTTACGATAACGAACCTGACCAGCTTTAGCGTTCTTAACCGCTTCAGCAACGTTAGGAGTTACGGTACCAACTTTCGGGTTTGGCATCAGGCCGCGCGGGCCCAGAACCTGGCCCAGCTGGCCAACAACGCGCATTGCATCCGGGGAAGCAATAACAACGTCAAAGTTCATTTCGCCTTTCTTGATCTGGTCAGCCAGATCTTCCATACCTACCAGCTCGGCGCCTGCAGCTTTAGCAGCTTCAGCGTTCGGGCCCTGTGCAAATACGGCAACGCGAACAGAACGGCCAGTACCGTGCGGCAGTACAGTTGCACCACGTACGTTCTGGTCAGATTTACGAGCATCGATGCCCAGGTTTACAGCAACGTCAACGCTTTCAACGAACTTAGCGGTCGCCAGTTCTTTCAGCAGAGAGATGGCTTCGTTGATGTCGTACTGTTTAGTTGCATCAACTTTCTCACGAATCACGGACATGCGCTTGGTCAGTTTAGCCATTTCTTAGTCCTCCACTACCAGGCCCATGGAACGTGCAGTACCTTCGATGGAGCGAGTCATCGCTTCAATGTCGGCACCAGTCATGTCGGCAGCTTTGGTCTGCGCGATTTCCTGCAGCTGAGCGCGGGAAATTTTACCAACTTTCTCTTTGTTCGGCTTACCGGAGCCGGACTTGATACCAGCCGCTTTTTTCAGCAGAACTGCTGCCGGCGGAGTTTTGGTAACGAAAGTGAAAGAACGGTCAGCGTAAACGGTGATAACAACCGGGATTGGCAGACCTTTTTCCATGGATTCAGTTTTTGCGTTGAACGCTTTGCAGAATTCCATGATGTTAACGCCCTGCTGACCCAGTGCTGGACCAACCGGCGGACTCGGGTTTGCCATACCAGCTGCAACCTGCAGCTTGACGTAGGCTTGTACTTTCTTAGCCATTCTTAAATCCTCAAATTGGGTATTAACGCTTCAGAGAAGCTCCCCGTGATTAAACATCGTTTTACGGGCCAGGCCCATAAAAACAAAAGGCGCGAAATTGTATGCCAATTTCGCGCCCTATGCAACGATTAAATCGCTGCTTTTTTGATCGCCGGCTTACGCCTTCTCAACCTGACCGAAGTCCAGTTCTACCGGAGTCGCACGACCGAAGATAGAAACGGAAACTTTCAGGCGAGACTTCTCGTAGTCCACTTCTTCAACAACGCCGTTAAAGTCAGCAAACGGACCATCGTTGACGCGAACCATTTCGCCCGGCTCAAACAGCGTTTTCGGACGCGGCTTATCGCCAACCTGCTGCAGACGGTTCATGATGGCATCGACTTCTTTGTCGCTGATCGGCGCCGGACGGTCGGAAGTACCGCCGATGAAGCCCATCACACGCGGGACGCTGCGCACCAGGTGCCAGCTCGCGTCGTTCATGACCATCTGAACCAGAACGTAGCCTGGGAAGAATTTGCGTTCGCTTTTGCGACGCTGGCCGCCACGGATTTCAACCACTTCTTCGGTCGGAACCATGACTTCGCCAAACAACTCTTCCATGTTGTGTAATTTGATATGTTCACGCAGCGACGTAGCTACGCGACCTTCAAAACCGGAAAACGCCTGAACGACGTACCAGCGCTTTTTAGGAGCTTCAGACATCTCAGAACCTCAGGCCAGTGATAAAGGATACCAGGCGAACCAGAATACCATCCAGTCCCCACAGGATCAGTGACATTACTGCAGTTACGGCAGCAACAATCAGCGTGGTGTGCAGCGTTTCCTGGCGGGTCGGCCAGATCACTTTGCGGACTTCGGTTCTCGCTTCGCGGGCGAAGGCGACAGTCGCCTTACCTTTTGTCGTTAACAGAGCGACGCCACCGGCAGCAGCGATAAGAATCACCACAGCCAGCGCACGGATCGCCAGCATAATGTCGCGATAAAGGAAGTTGCCTACGATGGCTACGATCAGCAGCACGGCAACGATAACCCACTTCAACGCTTCCAGGCCGCGCCCGCTCCCTTGAGCTTCGGTATTCGCACTCATAAACCAACCTGTCACAAGAATTCAGACAAACATCTTCGCCCCGCGTTAAATGCGAGGCGACCAAACCGAAATGCTCTGCTGCGTTTCGGACTTTACGCCCTCTTCAGAGCCTGTCTCAGCAATGATTATGACAAAAAAAATCACTGATGAGCCAGGTTCTGGTGTGAAAGCGTGCAAAAAGGGCATCAAATGATGCCCTTTTATTGCGCATTGCGTCAAATGTTATCAGCGATTAGCCGAGAACTTTAGCAACCACGCCCGCGCCAACGGTACGGCCGCCTTCACGGATTGCGAAACGCAGACCGTCATCCATCGCGATCGGGTGGATCAGGGTAACAACCATTTTGATGTTGTCGCCCGGCATTACCATCTCTACGCCTTCCGGCAGTTCGATGGTACCAGTCACGTCAGTAGTACGGAAGTAGAACTGCGGACGGTAGCCTTTGAAGAACGGAGTATGACGGCCGCCTTCGTCTTTGGACAGGATGTACACTTCAGATTCGAACTTGGTGTGCGGCTTGATGCTGCCCGGCTTAGCCAGTACCTGACCACGTTCGATTTCTTCACGTTTGATACCACGCAGCAGAACACCTACGTTCTCGCCCGCACGGCCTTCGTCCAGCAGTTTGCGGAACATTTCAACGCCAGTACAGGTGGTTTTCGCGGTGTCTTTGATACCAACGATTTCAACTTCTTCACCAACTTTGATGATACCGCGCTCTACACGACCGGTAACAACGGTACCACGACCGGAGATGGAGAATACGTCTTCGATCGGCAGCAGGAACGGCTTATCAATCGCACGCTCTGGTTCCGGAATGTAAGAATCCAGGAAGCCAGCCAGTTCGATGATTTTCGCTTCCCACTCTGCGTCGCCTTCCAGCGCTTT
>NZ_JAQIRM010000011.1:0-74980 GCF_050600785.1 Klebsiella sp. 141198 | reverse complement strand
AAAAATTCGGTGGAGCGGTAGTTCAGTCGGTTAGAATACCTGCCTGTCACGCAGGGGGTCGCGGGTTCGAGTCCCGTCCGTTCCGCCACTTATTTGAAGCCCTGAGCATCTGCTCAGGGCTTTTTTGTTTTCTCCATTCTAATTATTGCTAAATCAGCAAAAATCCTCTGCATTTATCGATCTTTTTCCCAGCCCGACCTTCAACCATAATGGCCTCAGTTAAGCGAAATGAATAATTAACGAGGAACATCTATCATGGCAATCCCTGCATTTGGTCTTGGCACTTTCCGTCTGCAAGACGACGTAGTCATCAACTCTGTAAAAATGGCGCTGGAGCTGGGCTATCGTACTATCGATACCGCACAGATCTATGAAAACGAAGCCGCTGTTGGTCAGGCTATCGCGGAAAGCGGCGTGCCGCGTGATGAACTGTTCATCACCACCAAAATCTGGATCGAAAACCTGAGTAAAGACAAGCTGATCGCCAGCCTGAAAGAGAGTCTTCAGAAGCTGCGTACCGATTATGTTGATCTGACGCTGATTCACTGGCCGTCGCCGAACGATGCGGTTGCTGTTGAAGAGTTTATGGCTGCGCTGATGGAAGCGAAGAAACTGGGTCTGACCCGTCAGATCGGTATCTCTAACTTCACTATTCCACTGATGGAGCGTGCGATTGCCGCCGTTGGCGCTGAAAATATCGCGACCAACCAGGTTGAACTGTCTCCGTACCTGCAGAACCGTAAAGTGGTGGATTGGGCGCGTGAACACGGTATCCACATCACCTCTTATATGACTCTGGCCTACGGTAAAGCGCTGAAAGATGAAGTGATTGCCCGTATCGCGGCGAAACATAATGCGACCCCGGCACAGGTAATCCTGGCATGGGCGATGGGCGAAGGCTATGCGGTTATTCCATCTTCCACCAAGCGTGAAAACCTGGCGAGCAACCTGAAAGCGCTGGATCTGAAGCTGGATGATGAAGATCGTAAAGCGATTGCCGCGCTGGATTGCAACGACCGACTGGTAAGCCCGGAAGGTCTGGCGCCGAAGTGGGATTAATCCACTGATTCCGGCAGACGGTTGATGCCGCTGCCGGATGATAGTTTTTTACAGCTCCTTCGGGAGCTGTTTGACATGCTCACTCAGAAAGTCAATAAATGCCCTGATACGCGTGCTGACGGCTCTATCACTGTAGTACACCGCACTGAAAGGCATCTCCACCGGCAAGCGCTTGTCGGCAAGTAGCTCCACAAACTCCCCGCTGGCAATCTCTTTATCCACCATATAATCCGATAGACAGGCAATACCATTGCCGCCAAGACAGAGCTGTTTTAGCGTTTCGCCACTGTTAGAGGTAATTTCGCAACCCACTTCCAGTAATTGTCCATCGTTGGCGGCAATAGGCCAGGTATTCAACGAGACGGGGTCGGTGAATCCCAGACAGAGATGATCCGCAAGATCTTCCGCATTTACCGGCGTGCCGTAGCGGGTGATATAATCAGGCGAAGCGATGATCTTACGGTAACTATTGAATAGCGGACGGGCGCGCAGGCTGGAATCTGTGAGGGTACCCGCGCGGATCGCAACGTCGACTTTGCGTTCGATAAGATTAATGAAGGTTTCCGAGGAGACCAGCGAGAGCGTCATTTCCGGATAACGTTCACGAAATGGTTTTACCAGCGGCATTAAAAAATGCAGCATCACCGGCGTGGCGGCATCAACGCGGAGCAATCCGCGAGGGGTGGTACGCGTCTCCAGAAGCTCATTTTCGGCAGCCGCCATCTCCTGCAACACCACCTGCATGCGGCGGAAATAACGCTCACCTTCTTCTGTCAGGCTCAGCTGGCGCGTGGTCCGGTTTAACAAACTAACGCCTAGCTTTGATTCCAGCTTTTTGACTGCCCGGCTGACGGCAGAGTTTGCCTGTCCGAGCTGCTCGGCCGCCCGGCTAAAACTGCCGCTTTCTACTACGGCGACGAAGATAGCGATCTCTTCTGACGTGGCTCTCATTGTTGCACCTATAGCAAAATTCTATTGAGATTTTGATGGTTTTTGTTATTTAAACATCCCTTCATACTACGTGTCATCTTAATCCTGATGCTACGGAGTAAATTATGCCACTGGCGCTACTTGCATTAACCATCGGTGCCTTTGCTATTGGCACTACCGAATTTGTGATCGTCGGTCTGGTACCGACCATTGCCGAACAACTGGCTATCTCGCTGCCGTCTGCGGGCCTGCTGGTTTCCATCTACGCGCTAGGCGTGGCGGTTGGCGCGCCGGTGCTGACCGCGTTAACCGGGCGCATGCCGCGTAAGCAACTCCTGCTGGCGTTAATGGTGCTTTTTACCGCCGGTAACCTGCTAGCGTGGCAGGCTCCGGGTTATGGCACTTTGATTGTGGCCCGCCTGCTGACCGGCCTGGCGCACGGCGTATTCTTTTCTATCGGCTCGACGATTGCCACCAGCCTGGTGCCAAAAGAGAAAGCCGCCTCGGCCATTGCTATCATGTTCGGTGGCCTGACGGTCGCGCTGGTAACCGGGGTGCCGTTCGGGACATTCATCGGTCAGCATTTTGGCTGGCGTGAAACGTTCCTCGCGGTATCGATTCTGGGCGTCATTGCGCTTATCAGCAGCCTGATCCTGGTACCAAATAATATTCCGGGCCGCGCCGGAGCTAGCCTGCGCGATCAGATGAAAGTTTTGACTCATCCGCGCCTGTTGATGATCTACGCGATTACCGCGCTGGGCTATGGCGGCGTGTTTACGGCGTTTACTTTCCTTGCGCCGATGATGCAGGAGTTGGCAGGCTTTAGCCCGTCAGCGGTCAGTTGGATCCTGCTGGGTTATGGTATTTCCGTCGCTATCGGTAACGTATGGGGCGGTAAGCTCGCTGATAAACATGGCGCTGTCGCC
This sequence comes from Klebsiella sp. 141198, assembly GCF_050600785.1. NCBI lineage: Bacteria > Pseudomonadati > Pseudomonadota > Gammaproteobacteria > Enterobacterales > Enterobacteriaceae > Klebsiella > Klebsiella sp. 141198. The sequence goes on along the minus strand of NZ_JAQIRM010000011.1, from coordinate 72,065 downwards.
GCGTTGAAATTTATCTTCGCTGCATTGGTGGTACTGTTGCTGGTCTTCCAGTTCACGGCTAATCTGCACTACGCCGCTCTGGCAACGGTACTGGTGATGGGGATTTTCGCCTTCGGCAACGTTCCGGGTCTGCAGGTCTATGTGGTACAAAAGGCTGAACAGTACACGCCGGGCGCCGTTGATGTTGCTTCTGGTTTGAACATCGCTGCCTTCAATATTGGTATTGCCCTCGGTTCGGTCATTGGTGGACAGACGGTCGAGCTGTACGGTCTGGCGCAGACGCCGTGGATTGGCGCGCTGATTGTGCTGGTGGCTTTGCTACTGGTCGTACTGAGCGGTCGTTTAGATAAATCTCCACGCCGTTCAGCAGCCGTTTCTCTCGAAGGATAAGGCTTTCTCGCAAATTGCATTGAAAGTGTATGGGAAAATCCCTATAACAGAAGAACCAGCCGCAGTCGGGCTGGTTTCCTGTTATCGAGGTTCAATGCCCAAATTGCGAAAGAATACCTATGCCATGCGCTATGTCGCCGGACAACCTGCGGAGAGAATCTTGCCTCCGGGGGCGTTTGCGGGCGTCAGTCCGGTTTATCCCGCCGGCGCGCCATTAAGCAGCGATGAGAAAATTCGCGTGCTGGTGTGGAATATCTTTAAGCAGCAGCGTGCTGAATGGCAGTCGGTACTCAAAAATTTCGGCAAAGACGCGCATCTGGTCCTGTTGCAGGAGGCGCAAACCACCCCTGAGCTGGTCCGGTTCGCGACTTCAAACTATCTGGCCGCCGATCAGGTGCCGGCGCTGGTATTGCCGCAGCATCCTTCCGGCGTGATGACGCTGGCCTCCGCTCACCCCATCTATTGCTGTCCCTTGCGCGAGCGCGAACCTATTTTACGTTTGCCTAAATCGGCGTTAGTGACCGTTTATCCGCTGCCCGATGCACGGCTGTTAATGGTGGTGAATATCCATGCGGTTAATTTTAGTCTTGGCGTCGATGTCTATAGTAAACAGCTGCTGCCAATTGGCGATCAGATTGCCCATCACAGCGGGCCGGTAATCATGGCTGGTGATTTCAACGCCTGGAGCCGCCCGCGGATGAATGCGTTGTACCGCTTTGCGCGTGAGATGTCGTTACGCGAGGTTCGTTTCTCTGACGATCAGCGCCGCCGCGCGTTTGGTCGCCCGCTCGATTTTGTGTTCTACCGTGGATTAAGCGTGCACGATGCTTCCGTGCTGGTGACCCGCGCCTCCGATCACAACCCGCTACTAGTCGAATTCAGTCCCGGCAAGCCTGATTAATTAAGGTATGTCAGGCCTGCCATCGGGCAGGTCTGCGTTCAGCACGATGCTGCCCTTTATTACTCAAACCACCGAAGGACAACACAATGACAACACGCTCTCATCATGACAACGTCGAAAAGCAGTTTGGCTCACAGGCAAGCGCCTATCTGACCAGCGCCGTGCACGCCTCCGGGCGCGATCTGCAGCGTCTGGCGGAACGGCTGGCGGATTTCCCGCAGGCAACGTTGCTGGATATGGGATGCGGGGCAGGGCACGCCAGCTTTACCGCTGCCGGCCAGGTAGCGCAGGTTACCGCGTATGATTTATCGAGCCAGATGCTGGAGGTTGTCGCTCAGGCGGCAAAAGACAAAGGCTTTACCAACATTGTGACTCAGCAGGGGTATGCTGAAAAGCTGCCGTTTGCCGACGCCAGTTTTGATGTGGTGATTAGCCGCTACTCCGCTCACCATTGGCATGATGTCGGCCAGGCGCTGCGCGAGGTGAAACGCGTGCTGAAGCCGGGCGGGGTGATGATCATCATGGACGTGATGTCTCCGGGGCATCCGGTACGTGATGTCTGGCTGCAGACCGTAGAAGCCCTGCGCGACACTTCGCACGTGCGTAACTACTCCAGCGGCGAGTGGCTGGCGCTGGCCAATGACGCAGGCCTGGCGATCAATCATTTATTGACCGACCGTCTGCCGCTGGAGTTTAGCTCGTGGGTCGCACGGATGCGTACGCCTGAGGCGCTGGTGGAGGCGATTCGCTTATATCAGCAGAGCGCATCGGCAGAGGTTAAAGCCTACTTCGAATTACAGCAGGATGGATCGTTTACCAGTGATACCATCATGTTTGAAGCGCATAAAGCAGTGTAACGCTGGTAATAAAAAAGGCACCGGGGAAGCGGTGCCTTTCTCATTATCCTGACATCAGGATTCAGGTCTGTCGTTGTTTTTCACAAACAACGTTAGCTGATCCCCTGGCTTCAGGTTATCGGTATCGCTGTTCCAGCGCATAACGTCGCGGATATTGACGCCGTGGCGTTTTGCGATGCTCGACAGCGAGTCGCCCTTACGAACACGATAGGTGATGCTATCGCTGTTGTTCGCCAGACGTTGCGCGCTGCTGCCTGCGCCGACAACCAGATTTTGCCCGACTTTAAGCCCAGAACCGCGCAGGTTATTCCACTGCTGCAGATCCCTGGTGGTGACGCCGAGACGCGAAGCAATCCCGGAAATCGTATCGCCAGAACGTACCTTATAGCTACGGCTGGTCAGCGGCGTATTGTCAGCAAGCTGCGTCGGCTGTACGGCGGCAATGTCGCCAGAGGCCAGAGATTCACGCAGTTGTGCTGCGTGCTTCTGAGGCACCATGACGTACTTTGGCCCGCTAGCGCCAAGCGTTGACCCCTTTACGCCAGCGTTGAAGGTTTTCAGCTTGCTAACCGGCATTCCTGCCATGTCCGCGAGCTGAGAAATCTCAACCGGACTATCGAGGCGAACGCGCGCCAGCGCCCGGCTTTCATCAGCCGTGGGCAGCTTCACGCCGTAACGCTTGCTGTTTTTGAGAATATCGCTCAAAGCCAGCATTTTTGGCACGTAGACCTTGGTTTCATGCGGCAGCGAGAGCGACCAGAAATCGGTGGGTTTACCACGCGAACGGTTCGCCTTCACGGCCTTCATTACCCGGCCTTCGCCGCTGTTATATGCCGCGACGGTCAGTAACCAGTCGCCGTCGAACATTTTGTTCAGACGTTGCATCATGTCCAGCGCCGCGGTAGTAGACGCGACGACATCACGACGCGCATCGTAACTGCGGGTCTGTTTTAAACCATAATTGCGCCCTGTGCTCGGAATGATCTGCCAAATGCCTGCGGCATTGGCGCCAGACGTCGCGTGTGGGTCAAAAGCGCTCTCCACTATGGGTAGTAATACCAGTTCCATTGGCATGTTACGTTTCTTAACTTGCCCGGCTATCCAGTACATATACGGTTCAGCCCGTAAAGTTACATCGTGGAGATAGCTCTTATTACGTAAGTACTTCTGTTTCTGTTCGCGAATCCGGGGGTTTTCCGGAATTCCCATCTTTAGCTCGTCGCTTATGGAAGTCCACAGATCCTGGTCTTGCGCGTAGAGGGTTCCATCATCTAACCATCGCGCCTGACTTGTGAACTTGCCTGCTTCCCCTTGACCAGCTGCAGAAAGGCTCTGTGCTCGCTGCTCTACGGTGCCGTCGTGCTTCGACGCCTGGCACCCTACCAGCAGGACAGAGGCGAGTAATATCGCTCGTGCCTTCATGTGTGTGTCAATAGTTGCTTAAAAGACGAGCAAGGATAACGGTGAAGGCCGAGGATGACAAGCGTTAAATCTCAGAAGTCATCTTTCTTTGACCTTAACCATGCAAATCTCTGCGCTGAGTGTTGCAAATTTGTTTCTTTGGATATTTCTTTAATTAAATCATTGTCATCCGTACGTAAAAATAAATTTATACGGCGTTCATTTTTCAGAGTAACGGGTAGTGTCTTTTGGTTTTTTGCGCGTAACTCATTAACTTTATGGTAGTAATCCTTTATATCCATATCATCTGGCAGGATACTCAATGCAAACTTCATGTTTGCTAAAGTGTACTCATGTGCGCAACAAATTAGTGTGTCATCGGGAAGGGCGTTTATTTTCATAAATGATTGATACATTTGGTCCGCTGTACCTTCGAACAATCTGCCACAGCCTCCGGAAAACATTGTATCGCCACAAAATAGATAAGGTTCGCTGTAGAAACAGATATGTCCTAATGTGTGACCGGGAGTGGAGAAAATAGAAAATTCGCGGCCCAAAACAGTAATGCTATCGCCATCAGATACAATATCCGTGCTTCCCTTATCCTGGGTTTCTGCCGGCCCGTAAACCACAAGTTGCGGGAACTTTTGCCGCAGTTCTTTCACGCCGCCAACATGATCGTGGTGGTGGTGGGTTAACAAAATCGCTTCTGGCTGCCAGCCGTTTTCTTCAATGGCCGCGAGTACCGGCGCGGCTTCGCCCGGGTCGACTATCACACAACGACGGTTATCGTCGCTAAGAACCCAGATGTAGTTGTCCTGAAATGCAGGAATACTGATAAGATTCATAAATTACCTCTCAAAGCGTTGCGGAAGGTTGCGATGAAGCCGGCAAGGATACCTCATACAATTACAGCTCCAGAGCATTGGTCCAGTATGCCTTGGGGTGAATACTATCGCGAGTCGCTGGAACGGCATATGAAACCGTGGCTGGCTAAATTATATGGCTTTCATCTACTTAAGATTGGCAATCTGAGCGCGGAAATCAATACCGAAGCCTGCGCGATCTCCCATCAGGTGAACGTTTCGCTGGGGGGAAGTCCTATCCAGGTCAAAGCCGACCCACTCTATCTTCCTTTCGCCGCCAAATCTGTGGATGCCTGTTTACTGGCGCATACTTTGCCATGGTGCAGCGATCCGCACCGGCTGTTGCGGGAAGCTGACCGCGTGCTGATTGACGATGGCTGGATGATTTTGACCGCCTTTAATCCGATGAGCCTCGTCGGATTGCGCAAAGTGACGCCGATCCTGCGAAAAACTATCCCCTATAACAGCCGCATGTTTACCATGACGCGACAGCTTGACTGGCTGGCGCTGCTCAATTTTGAGGTGCTGCACTACGGTCGCTATCAGGTGCTGCCCTGGTCGAAGCAGGGGGGAAAAATGTTAAGTACTCATCTGCCGGCTTTGGGGTGTTTGCAGATGATCGTCGCGCGGAAAAGAACCATTCCGCTGACGCTAAATCCGATGAAGTCCGGGAAGGCGAAGACGCAGCTGCGTCCGGCCGTTGGCGCCACCAGGCAGTGGCGCGACGGGGGAAATTAGCTTTCCGGCTGGTAGCCGACGTCGTCCAGCGTGGGGTTAGACGCCGCAGCGCGCGCGAGTTCGTCACAGCGTTCGTTTTCCGGGTGCCCGGCATGGCCTTTGACCCATTCCCACTTAATTTGATGCTGGCCGAGAGCGGCATCAAGACGTTTCCACAGATCGACATTTTTAACCGGCTTTTTGTCCGCGGTTTTCCAGCCGCGTTTTTTCCAGTTATGGATCCATTGGGTTATCCCCTGGCGGACGTACTGGCTATCGGTGCTTAGCACCACTTCGCAATGCTCTTTAAGCGCTTCGAGAGCGACGATGGCAGCCATTAGTTCCATGCGGTTGTTAGTCGTCAGGCGGTAGCCCGCGCTGTAGGTTTTTTCATGCTGGCGATAGCGCATAATGGCGCCGTAGCCGCCAGGCCCAGGATTTCCCAGGCAAGAACCATCGGTGAAAATTTCTACCTGTTTGAGCATCTCTGGTAGACTTCCTGTAATTGAAATCGATATGTAAACGACAAGTCTGACATAAATGACCGCTATGAGCACTGCAATTACACGACAGATTGTTCTCGATACCGAAACCACCGGTATGAACCAGATCGGCGCCCACTATGAAGGGCATAAGATCATCGAGATCGGCGCCGTAGAGGTGATCAACCGTCGCCTCACCGGTAATAACTTCCATGTTTACCTGAAGCCCGATCGGCTGGTGGACCCTGAAGCCTTCGGCGTTCACGGTATTGCCGATGAATTCCTCATGGATAAGCCGACATTTGCCGACGTTGCCGATGAGTTCATGGAGTATATCCGCGGCGCGGAGCTGGTCATCCATAACGCATCGTTCGATATCGGCTTTATGGATTATGAATTCAAAAAGCTGAACCGCGGCATTGAGAAAACGGAGACCTTTTGTAAGGTCACCGATAGCCTGGCGCTGGCGCGTAAGATGTTCCCCGGCAAGCGTAACAGCCTCGATGCGCTCTGTTCACGTTATGAGATAGACAACAGCAAGCGTACGCTGCACGGGGCGTTGCTCGATGCCCAGATACTGGCCGACGTCTATCTGATGATGACCGGCGGGCAGACCAGCATGGCGTTTTCGATGGAAGGGGAAGGCCAACAGCAGGCCGGCGATATTGGAATACAGCGCGTTGTCCGCGCCGCCAGTAAATTACGTGTGGTTTATGCTTCTGACAGCGAGCTGGCGGACCATGAATCGCGTCTCGATCTGGTGCAGAAGAAGGGCGGAAGCTGCCTGTGGCGCGCATGATTAGCGGCAATATGCGCTAAAAATAGGCGGGTGGGCTAATTTTGCAGCAAACGATTCAAAAGTGAAGAAAAAGCGTTGACGACGATGTAGGGAAACCGTAATATTCGCCTCGTTCCCAACGGAACAACAACGCGGAGCGGTAGTTCAGTCGGTTAGAATACCTGCCTGTCACGCAGGGGGTCGCGGGTTCGAGTCCCGTCCGTTCCGCCACTATTCAGAAGGCCTGAATCAGCAATGATTCAGGCCTTCGTCGTTTGGGGGAATTATCATTTAATCCGCCCCTAACGCCTCCTCAACACACTGCATAAATACCCGCATTGCCGGGCTGACCACTTTACCGGCGTGATGGGCGCATATCGCGTTAATAGTGAGTGGAATATCGCTGAACGGGAGTTCAACCAGCGTTCCTCGCTTAAGCTCTTCCTCAACGGCGAAACGCGGCAGATAGCTGACGCCAAGATTGCTCGCCACGCACTGCTTAATACTTTCGATACTCCAGAGCTCAATGGTATTTTCCAGGGTAATGGCGCGCTGACGCAGCGTGCTTTCAAAAATCTGCCGAAATACGCACTGTGGCTCATTGATAACAAAGCTCAGCGGAATATGTTGCCCGCAGTGGGTAAAATCGACCGCCGGATGCTGCGGCGAGGCGACCAGCGTCAGCGGCTGCACTCCAAAGCTTTTCATGGTTAACGCGTCATCGTTGCCAACCCGATAAAATACGCCTAAATCGGCGCTATCGTTGAGTAGCGCATCGCGGATGACATAACAGTTGAGCGACTGCAGCGATAAGCGTACCTGCGGCGCCCGTTGTTTAAAGCGCTGTAGCACCTGCGGCATTTTATAGGCCAGCAGGGTTTCCCCACAGGCAACGCGCAGCTCGCCAGCCGGTTCTCCATCTTCACGAGCCGCCTCACGAATAGTTTCCATCACCCTCGCCAGTTCATGGACGTGCGGCAGCACCTTTTTACCGGATTCGGTCAGGCACATGCGGCGACCAATTTTTTCAAACAGCTGAACGGCAAGCTCTTGCTCAAGCTGTTGAATATGAAAGGTCACGGTGGATTGCGTACAGCATAGTTTTTGCGCCGCGCGTAAAAACGAGCCTTCTTCCACTACCGTTTTGAGAGTAATAAAACGCCGCAGATCCATATCGCCACCAACTATCGAAAACATCGAATTCAGAATCAAAAAACATTCATTTTTTTAAATGAATGGCATCGGGTACTGTCTGCCAAAACGAAGGAGAAGACAAGTGACCCCAGCTTTGATTAGTGCTTTTTTGACTTATACCCTGATAACCGCGCTGACTCCCGGCCCCAATAATATTCTTGCCCTCAGCAGCGTCACCTCCCATGGCTTACGCCGCAGCCTGCGGGTGCTGGCGGGGATGAGCATTGGTTTTATTATCACTATGCTGATTTGCGCGGCTTTAACCTTTTCGCTGGTGGAACTCGACTCGCGATTTACCCGGATATTGGGATGGATTGGCGCGGCGTATATCCTGTGGCTGGCCTGGCAGATAGCCAAAAGCAAACCGGGGGCAGGCGCGCTGAGTACAGAGCCGGTGGGTTTCTGGGCGAGCCTGGGCCTGCAGTTCGTCAACGTAAAAATTATTCTGTATGGCATCACCGCGCTCTCTACCTTTGTCCTGCCCGTTACCCGCGAGCCGGTTTGGCTCATCAGCGTGAGTCTGCTGCTGGCGGCGATTGGCGCGCTGGGAAATCTGTGCTGGGCGCTGGCGGGGCATCTGTTTCAGCGCCTGTTTTTGCTGTACGGGCGGCAACTAAACTGGGTGTTGGCAGCGTTATTGGTCTACTGCGCTTTGCGGATCGTGGTGGAATAAAAAGGGAGCGCAGCGGCTCCCGAAAAGTGTTTAGCCGATCGTGAAAGGATCGGCATCCTGCCAGGCCGGAAATTTCTCGCGATACTCCTGCAGCGCGGCCAACGACAGATCGGCATCGAGCCGCGTCGCCTGATGCGGTTCGGCGGTGGCGATAATCTCTCCCTGCGGGCTAATGATACGGCTATCGCCCCGATAGTGGTGGCCGTTGCCATCGGTGCCGACGCGGTTGCAGCCGGCGACATAGGCCTGGTTTTCAATGGCTCTGGCGACCAGCAGCGATTGCCAGTGTAGCGAACGCGGGGCAGGCCAGTTAGCAACATACAGGGCCAGGTCGTAATCGTTGTGGTTACGCGACCATACCGGGAAGCGCAGGTCATAGCACACCAGCGGCAGAATCCGCCAGCCGCGCCATTCAAAGACCACTCGTTCGGTTCCTGCCTCATAATGGTGATGTTCATCCGCCATGCGGAACAGGTGACGCTTATCGTAAAAATGCGTTTTACCGCCGGGCTCTACCAGCAGAAAGCGGTTCACCGGGCCGCGTTCGGTCTGCAATGCCGCGCTACCGGCAATCAGCGCGTTGGTCTGCTCCGCTTTCGCCTGCATCCACTCAACGACCTCTTCCTGCGGCATCGACTGCTTCGCCGCTTCCATGGCAAAACCGGTAGTAAACATCTCAGGCAGTACAATGATGTCGCGCCCGCTCACTTCTTCCAGCTGACGATCGAAATGGCGCAGGTTGGCGGGACCATCCATCCACACCAGCGGTTGCTGCAACAGCGTAATTTTCAAGCCAGGCACAGTGGTGAACTCCATTATAAAGAGGGCGTTTAGATAATTTTAATACCATATCAGCAGCGGGAGGCGGCATGGAATATTTTGTTAAAAAAATGCTACTTTGGCGGGGGAGTAACAAAAGAAAAGGCGGGGAAATTCCCCGCCTTCGTCGTGATGTGCAGTATTGCTTTTATTATGCCGCTTCAATCTTGCGGATTTTTTCCGGCAGCTTTACCGGTTTGGTCGCCAGTTCATCCGCCGCGAAATCATCAACGTTAATACTGCGCAGACGGCTGGTTTCTGCACGGGTCAGGATTGCGGCTTCCTCCTGATTAATTAACCCTTTGGCCAGCGCATTAGTGGCCAGCTCATCCAGGCGAGTGAACGGCAGATTTTTACCCAGCTCTTTGCAGATGCGCTGGTGGATTGGATCCGCCGCCATCACATCCAGCAGCGCCTCTTCCAGCAGGCCAACCGGGTTATGTTCGCTTGGCGTCAGGTACTGACCGCGACCGATACGAGAGCGGGTCGCGCTCGGAACCTGCAGGATTTTCGCCACTTTATGATCCAGCTTATCGGACGGCGCATCGTAGTGACGGCCGGTCGGGAAGATGGCGAGACGCAGCGCGCCTGCGACAAAGCGGTTCGGGAAGTTCTTCAGCAGGTCATCGATAGCCTGCTCCGCCTGATACAGCGCATCCTGCACGCCCCAATGGACCAGCGGCAGATCCGCTTCATTACGGCCTTCATCGTCATAACGTTTCAGCACCGCCGATGCCAGATAAAGCTGGCTCAGCACGTCGCCGAGACGCGCGGAGATACGTTCGCGACGCTTCAGGCTGCCGCCCAGCACCGCCATTGATACATCCGACAGCAGGGCCAGGTTGGCGCTCAGGCGGTTCATGTGCTGATAGTAGCGGCGCGTGGTGTCACGGGTCGGCGCGCTGCTGGTGCGGCCGCGAGTCAGGCCCAGCCAGAAGCTGCGTACTTTGTTGCTACCAACGTGGCCGATATGTTTAAACAGCAGCTTGTCGAAGGCGTTAACGTCATTGTTCTGCGCGGCGGCCATCTCATCCAGTACATACGGATGGCAGCGAATCGCCCCTTGACCAAAGATCATCATGCTGCGGGTGAGGATATTCGCCCCTTCAACGGTAATGGCGATCGGCGCGCCCTGATAAGCGCGGGCAAGGAAGTTGCCTTCGCCCAGCATGATGCCTTTACCGCCGGTAATATCCATAGCGTCAATGATTGAACGCTGGCCACGGTGTGTACAATGATATTTAACGATTGCCGACAGCACCGCCGGTTTCTCGCCAAGCATAATCCCGTAGGTAATCAGCGAAGCGGCGGCGTCCATTACGTAGGCGTTACCTGCGATACGCGCCAGCGGCTCTTCGATCCCTTCCATTTTACCAATCGAGATTTTGAACTGACGGCGAATGTGGGCGTAGGCGCCGGTCGCCATAGCGACGGATTTCAGGCCGCCGGTGGCGTTGGACGGCAGAGTAATACCGCGACCCACGGACAGGCACTCAACCAGCATACGCCAGCCCTGGCCGGCCATGCTCGGGCCGCCGATGATGTAATCGATCGGTACGAAAATATCTTTACCACGAGTGGGGCCGTTCTGGAACGGTACGTTCAGCGGGAAGTGACGACGGCCAATTTCCACGCCCGGCGTTGAGGTAGGGATCAGCGCGCAGGTGATACCGAGTTCTTCCTCGCCGCCCAGCAGACGGTCCGGGTCTGAGAGTTTGAAAGCCAGGCCCAGTACGGTGGCGATTGGCGCGAGGGTGATATAGCGCTTGTTCCAGGTCAGGCGCATCCCCAGCACCTGCTGACCCTGCCAGTCGCCCATACAGACTACGCCGGTATCCGGGATCGCGCCGGCGTCGGAGCCCGCTTCCGGGCTGGTCAACGCGAAGCATGGGATCTCCTGACCACGCGCCAGGCGCGGCAGGTAGTGATTTTTCTGCTCTTCGGTACCGTAATGTTGCAGCAGTTCGCCCGGCCCTAAGGAGTTAGGCACGCCGACGGTGATCGCCAGGATCCCGGAAACGCCGGACAGCTTTTGCAGCACGCGAGACTGGGCATAGGCGGAAAACTCCAGCCCGCCGTACTCTTTCTTAATGATCATCGCGAAGAAGCGATGCTCTTTCAGGTACGCCCACAGCTCCGGCGGCAGATCCGCCATCTCATGGGTAATTTCGAAGTCGTTCGCCATGCGGCAGGCTTCTTCTACCGGGCCGTCGATGAAAGCCTGCTCTTCGGCGGTGAGGCGCGGCTGCGGATAGTTATGCAGCTTGTGCCAGTCCGGGTTGCCGCGGAACAGATCGCCTTCCCACCAGGTGGTGCCGGCATCGATGGCTTCTTTTTCCGTACGCGACATCGGCGGCATTACTTTACGGAAAGCGCGGAATGCCGGGGCGGAGAAAAGGGATTTACGCATCGGCGCAAAGTTGAACGGCAGCAGGATAATCGCCAGCGGCAGCAGCAGCCAGATATTCCACAGCCCCGCCACGCTGAGCGCCGCGGTCCATGCGAGCAAAATCACGCTGCTGAGAAGCAGGCTGACTCGGTGATAGAAGAGCACGCCGAGTAACACTACGGTTGCAACAATACTCAAAATCATCATAGAGAAATGCTCCCTTATCTTGTAGGAGGTCTGACCACTTGTGATGTATTGGTTGTAGTGGATGTAATTTGTTTTAGCAATGTGTTTACAAAATAATTACAACCTTGCTCACATTGTTGGCTGGAAAAGCGGCACGTAAAATCAAAAGGAGGGGGGATAACGTCGCCTGCTGCTTCTCGCTTCGGCGGCTATCCGGTACACTGCCAGGGTTATTCCAACCAATACTGAAGGATTATCCTCATGTACCAGGATCTTATTCGTAACGAACTGAACGAAGCCGCGGAAACGCTGGCCAACTTTCTGCAGGACGAGGCCAACATTCATGCTATCCAACGCGCGGCGGTACTGCTGGCGGATAGCTTCAAAGCTGGCGGTAAAGTGCTTTCCTGCGGCAACGGCGGTTCTCATTGCGATGCGATGCATTTTGCGGAAGAGCTGACCGGGCGTTATCGCGAAAACCGCCCTGGTTATCCGGCGATCGCTATCTCTGATGTCAGCCATCTGTCCTGCGTGAGTAATGATTTTGGCTATGAATACGTCTTCTCCCGCTACGTTGAATCGGTTGGCCGCGCAGGCGATGTTCTGCTGGGGATCTCCACTTCCGGCAATTCCGGCAACGTGATCAAAGCGATTGAAGCCGCTCGTGCGCAGGGAATGAAAGTGATCACCCTGACCGGTAAAGACGGCGGCAAAATGGCGGGTTCCGCCGATGTTGAAATCCGCGTACCGCATTTCGGTTACGCCGATCGCATTCAGGAGATTCACATTAAGGTGATTCATATTCTGATTATGTTGATCGAAAAAGAGATGGTTAAAGCTTAACTTGCCATGATGACGGCGCCGTGGCTTCCATGTTGAGGAGCCGCGGCGACAAGGCTTTAGCGGCAGGATATTTTGTACAGTGGTATGAGGTGATCTATGTGCGAATTGCTCGGGATGAGCGCCAATGTGCCGACCGATATCTGTTTTAGCTTCTCCGGGCTGGTTCAGCGCGGGGGCGGCACCGGGCCGCATAAAGACGGCTGGGGCATTACCTTTTACGAAGGAAAAGGGTGTCGCACATTTAAAGATCCGCAGCCGAGCTTTCAGTCGCCGATAGCCAAACTGGTACAGGATTATCCCATCAAATCCTGTTCCGTCATCGCCCATATCCGTCAGGCTAACCGCGGCGAGGTGGCGCTGGAAAACACCCATCCGTTTACTCGCGAGCTGTGGGGGCGCCACTGGACCTACGCCCATAACGGCCAGCTCAAGGGTTATAAATCGCTGAAGACGGGAAATTTCCGCCCGGTGGGCGAGACCGACAGCGAAACGGCTTTCTGCTGGCTGTTGCACCGTTTAACCGAGCGCTATCCGCGCACGCCTGGCAATATGGTCGGGGTGTTTAAATACATCGCGACGCTGGCGGGCGAAATGCGCGAGAAGGGCGTGTTTAATATGCTGTTATCGGACGGGCGCTATGTGATGGCGTACTGTTCAACCAACCTGTACTGGATCACCCGTCGGGCGCCGTTTGGCGTGGCGAAGCTGCTGGATCAGGATGTGGAAATTGATTTTCAACGTGAGACCACACCAAACGATGTGGTCTCCGTTATCGCCACTCAGCCGCTGACCGGCAATGAGGCCTGGAATAAAATCATGCCAGGCGAGTGGGCGTTATTTTGCCTCGGGGAGCGTATAGTTTGAGGCCAGCTGCGGCTGGATAACCTCGTGGCTGAGCGGCTTGCTGACGATATAGCGGCCATCCATCACCGAAACCACCGGCGGTTTGTGGGTCTGCTGGAAGTAGTCATAGCCTGGCTTCAGCTGCTTCCAGAAATCCGAATAGTACGAGAACTTATGCCGCGCCATGTTGGCGTCGGTCATCCGGAACGGATAGATGCTGACCTGCACGCTTGGCTGGCCAAATACCAGCGCGCCGGTGACAAACTGGAAGATCTCGTCAATGCCGGTGTCGGTCATCGCGTAGCAGCCGACGGAAACGCAGGCGCCGTGGATCATCAGGTATTTACCTTCATAGCCGTGCGCGCGATCGTAGGCATTCGGGAAGCCGATATTGATCGCTTTATAAAAGCGGCTGTCTGGTTTTAGCTGACTGCGCGAGACGTTATAAAATCCTTCCGGACTTTTAAAATCGCCCTGGCGTTGCTTCGGCCCGAGGCCGCCGGAGTAGTTACAGATCCGGTAGCTATCGAGAAGCTGGTAGGTTTCGCCCATTTTGACATAGAGATCGAGCATCCGCTCTTCTTTGAAGATCTCAATATAAACGGGGGAGCCCATTAACTGCTGTTTATATTCTTTGCTAACCGGCGTTGTCGGGCTGTTACTGCTGAGTAACCCAGCAAATGACACGCACGGCAACAGAAGCATCGCAATAAAGAATGCGATTTTGCGCATACTGCTTGTTCCTTGATAAAACAAAAAACCACATGCCAGGACGGCAAGAGATACCCGAAATCAGAGTTTTCTGGATTTAGAGCGCTCACATTAGCATCACGGCAGTTTTTCGCAAGCACGGTGTGGCTGCGTTTACAATTTAATGTTCCTTTATAGCGAATATTGCCGCAAAGCGCAGTGAGAACTTTGCGCAATAGCTCGCATTTTAGAAGCACTTATTGGCGCTTTTCCTACTTCTGCCACTCACAAAATGTTACACTCCCGCCGTTTATGACCAGGGTAAGAAAGGATGCTTCTCTCCCGTCTTGTGCCCCCGTGGCACCGCTATTCCTTTCTTATTCTGATATTCCATCAATAATGCTGGCCTCGGCTTGAGCCGGGGTTTAGGTTACGGATACCTGCTAACGATATGATTAAAATCACGAAAGGGCTGGATTTGCCCATAGCTGGCATGCCATTACAGCAGATCTCGTCCCGGCCTGCGGTGAAACGCGTCGCGCTGCTCGGCGAGGAGTACGTCGGCATGCGCCCCTCGATGGCGGTGAGCGAAGGCGATCGGGTGCAGAAAGGCCAGGTGCTGTTCGAAGACAAAAAGAACGCCGGGGTACGTTTTACCGCGCCAGCCAGCGGGGTAGTTAGCGCCATTCATCGCGGCGAGCGCCGGGTGCTGCAATCGGTGGTGATTGACGTCGACGGCAGTAATGATGCGGTGTCGTTTACCCGCTACGCATTAGAAGATCTTAACGATTTAGCGCGGGAAGCGGTGCAGCAACAGCTGCTGGACTCCGGGCAGTGGACGGCGTTTCGTACCCGTCCTTTCAGCAAAATTCCCGCGCCGGATAGCGTTCCGGCGGCTATTTTCGTCACCGCTATCGATACCAACCCGCTGGCGGCTGAACCGCAGCCGATTATCCTGGCCCAGCGTGAAGCCTTTGATGCCGGTCTGACGGTGCTGACGCACCTGACGGACGGTAAAGTCCACGTCTGTCAGGCCAGCGGCGGCAAGCTGGGCGGCCATCCCGCCGGGCAGGTGACATTCAACCAGTTTAGCGGCCCGCATCCGGCAGGTCTTGCCGGTACGCACATTCACTTCCTTGAGCCGGTCAGCCTGACCAAACAGGTCTGGCATCTCAACTATCAGGAGGTCATCGCCATCGGCAGACTGTTCCTCGACGGCGAGCTGTACAGCGAACGCGTCATTGCCCTTGGCGGCCCGCAGGTAAAACAGCCGCGATTGCTGCAAACCTGTCTCGGCGCCAGCCTCGATGAACTGCTGGCGGGCGAGCTGGTGGATGATGAAAACCGGGTAATTTCCGGTTCAGTCTTGAGCGGCACCCATGCCTGCGGCCCTCACGCTTTCCTCGGGCGCTACCATTTGCAGGTCAGCGTGGTACGAGAAGGCCGTGAAAAAGAGCTGTTTGGCTGGGTGATGCCGGGCAAAGAGAAGTTCTCGATTACCCGTACCACCCTTGGTCATTTCTTTAAGCGCAAGCGCTTTAATTTCTCCACTGATACTAACGGCGGCGAGCGGGCGATGGTGCCGATCGGCAACTATGAGCGGGTAATGCCGCTGGATATTCTGCCCACCATATTGCTGCGCGATCTGCTCGCCGGCGATAGCGATAGCGCCCAGGCGCTGGGCTGTCTGGAGCTGGATGAAGAAGATCTGGCGCTCTGCACCTACGTTTGTCCGGGCAAATATGAATACGGCCCGGCGCTGCGCAGCGTGTTAACCCAGATTGAGCAGGAAGGATAAGAGATGGGCTTAAAGCACCTGATTGAGAAACTTGAGCCGCATTTCACCCACGGCGGCAAGTTAGCAAAATATTACCCGCTGTATGAAGCGGCGGCGACAATCTTCTACACCCCGGGTTTAGTCACCCGCGGCGCCGCGCACGTACGTGACGCCATCGACCTCAAGCGGATGATGATCCTCGTCTGGTTTGCAGTGTTCCCGGCGATGTTCTGGGGCATGTACAACGTCGGCTTGCAGACAATTCCGGCGCTGCACAAGCTATACGGCGCCGAACAGCTGCAGCAGGTGATTGCCAACAACTGGCACTATAGCGTTGCCCAATGGTTAGGGGTGAGCTTCAGCGCCGATGCCGGGTGGCTCAGCATGATGACGCTGGGGGCGGTATTTTTCCTGCCTATCTACCTGACCGTATTCATCGTTGGCGGTTTTTGGGAAGTACTGTTCGCGATTGTGCGCAAACATGAGATCAACGAAGGCTTTTTCGTTACCTCGATTCTCTTCGCGCTGATTGTGCCGCCCACGATGCCGCTATGGCAGGCGGCGCTGGGGATCTCCTTCGGCGTGGTGATTGCCAAAGAAATTTTCGGCGGCACCGGGCGCAACTTCCTCAACCCGGCGCTGGCGGGGCGCGCGTTTCTGTTCTTTGCCTACCCGGCGCAGATTTCCGGCGACCTGGTATGGACGGCGGCGGACGGTTTTTCCGGCGCGACGCCGCTCTCCCAGTGGGCCAGCGGCGGCGGTGAAGCGCTGGTTAACGTCGCCACCGGCATCCCGGTGAGCTGGATGGACGCCTTCCTTGGCAATATTCCCGGCTCGATTGGCGAAGTGTCGACGCTGATGATCCTCATCGGCGGCGCGTTCATTATCTTTGCCCGTATCGCCTCCTGGCGCATCGTCGCCGGGGTGATGGTCGGCATGATCGCCACCGCCACGCTGTTTAACTTTATCGGTTCCGATACCAACCCCATGTTCTCGATGCCGTGGTACTGGCATCTGGTGCTCGGCGGTTTCGCCTTCGGCATGATGTTTATGGCGACTGACCCGGTATCGGCTTCCTTTACCGATAAAGGTAAATGGAGCTACGGCCTGCTGATTGGCGTGATGTGCGTACTGATTCGCGTCGTCAACCCGGCCTATCCGGAAGGGATGATGTTGGCGATTCTGTTCGCCAACCTCTTTGCGCCGCTGTTCGATTACCTGGTGGTGCAGGCCAATATCAAGCGGAGGAAGTCGCGTGGCTGAGAAGAAAAGTAACGATAGCATCGGCAAAACGCTGCTGGTGGTGCTGGTGCTTTGTCTGGTGTGCTCCATTGTGGTCGCCGGTTCCGCCGTGGGCCTCAAGTCGCGTCAGCAGGAACAACGCGCGCTGGATAAACAGCGCAATATCCTGGCCGTCGCCGGCCTGATGCAGCAGGGGATGGATGCTGACGCGGTGGCGGAAACCTTCGCCGCGCGCATTACCCCGCGGCTGGTCAATCTGGCGACCGGCGAACTGCTGGATAAAGACCCGGGCAAATTTAATCAGGCTCAGGCGCTGAAAGATCCACAGCAGAGCATCGCGCTCGACGCCAGCCAGGATCCGGCCGGGATTAAACGCCGCAGCAACCTGGCGGAAATTTACCTGGTGCGTGACGCGCAGCAGCAGATCCAGGAAGTCGTGCTGCCTATCTATGGCAATGGCCTGTGGTCAATGATGTACGCCTTCGTGGCGCTGGACGTCGATGGGCGTACGGTGAAAGGCATTACTTACTACGATCAGGGCGAAACGCCGGGGCTGGGCGGTGAGGTGGAAAACCCGAACTGGCGTCAGCAGTTTGTCGGTAAGCAGGTGCTGGATGACAACGGCATGCCGTCGTTGAAGGTGGTAAAAGGCGGCGCGCGCGCAGGCGATCTCCACGCGGTTGACGGTTTATCCGGCGCCACGCTGACATCAAACGGCGTGCAGCATAGCTTTGATTTCTGGATGGGCGAACTGGGCTTTGGTCCGTTCCTGAAAAAGGTTCGTGAGGGAGAGCTGAATAATGGCTGAACAGAGCGATATGAAAGAGGTGAAGCGCGTGCTGGTGGGGCCGCTTATCGCCAATAACCCCATCGCCCTGCAGGTGCTAGGCGTCTGCTCCGCGCTGGCGGTGACCACCAAACTGGAAACCGCCTTCGTGATGACCATTGCGGTGACGCTGGTAACGGCGTTCTCCAGCATGTTTATCTCTATGATTCGCCACCATATTCCCAATAGCGTGCGCATTATCGTGCAGATGGCGATCATCGCCTCGTTGGTTATCGTGGTGGATCAGCTGCTGCGGGCTTTCGCCTATGAGACCTCTAAGCAGCTGTCGGTGTTCGTCGGGCTTATCATCACGAACTGTATCGTGATGGGGCGTGCCGAAGCTTATGCCATGAAATCGCCGCCGCTGGCCAGCTTTATGGATGGTATCGGTAACGGTCTCGGTTACGGCGCAATCCTGATTATCGTCGGCTTCCTGCGCGAGCTTATCGGCAGCGGCAAGCTGTTTGGTATCACCGTACTGGAAACGGTGCAGAACGGCGGCTGGTATCAGCCGAACGGCCTGTTCCTGCTGGCGCCGAGCGCGTTCTTCATTATCGGTTTGCTGATTTGGGCCCTGCGTAGCTGGAAGCCTGAACAGCAGGAAAAGGAGTAACCGGTCATGGCTCATTACATTAGCCTGTTTGTCCGCGCGGTGTTCGTTGAGAACATGGCGCTGGCCTTTTTCCTCGGGATGTGTACCTTCCTCGCGGTGTCGAAAAAGGTTTCCACCGCGTTTGGCCTCGGCGTTGCGGTCACGGTGGTGCTGGGTCTTGCCGTACCGATCAACAATCTGGTCTATAACTTGGTGCTGCGCGACGGCGCATTGATGGAAGGCGTAGACCTCAGCTTCCTTAACTTCATCACCTTTATCGGGGTGATTGCGGCGCTGGTGCAAATACTTGAGATGATCCTCGATAAGTACTTCCCGGCACTCTATAACGCGTTAGGGATCTTCCTGCCGCTTATCGCCGTTAACTGCGCTATTTTCGGCGGCGTGTCGTTTATGGTGCAGCGCGATTACAACTTCCCGGAATCTATTGTCTACGGCTTTGGTTCCGGCATTGGCTGGATGCTGGCGATTGTCGCGATGGCGGGGATCCGCGAAAAAATGAAGTACGCCAACGTGCCCGCTGGTCTGCGCGGGTTAGGGATCACCTTTATCACCACCGGACTGATGGCGCTCGGCTTTATGTCATTCTCCGGTGTGCAGCTATAAGGGCGGAAAAGTATGGAAATTATTCTTGGCGTGGTGATGTTCACGCTGATCGTGCTGGTCCTGTCGGGGCTTATCCTGGTGGCGCGCTCGAAGCTGGTGAACGCGGGCGACGTGGTTATTGAAATCAATAACGAAGCGGATAAACAGATCCGCACCCCGGCGGGTGACAAACTGCTGAACACGCTCTCCAGCAACGGTATCTTCGTCTCTTCCGCCTGCGGCGGCGGCGGCTCCTGCGGCCAGTGCCGGGTGACCATCAAAGAAGGCGGCGGCGATATTCTGCCGACCGAGCTTTCGCATATCACCAAACGCGAAGCCAAAGAAGGGTGCCGCCTGGCCTGCCAGGTGGCGGTGAAGCAGAATATGAAAATTGAGCTGCCGGAAGAGATTTTCGGCGTGAAAAAATGGGAGTGCGAGGTTATCTCTAACGATAACAAAGCGACCTTCATTAAAGAGCTCAAATTACGGGTGCCGGATGGTGAAGCGGTGCCGTTCCGCGCCGGCGGTTATATTCAGATCGAATGCCCGTCGCATAAAGTGGCCTATGCCGACTTTGATATTCCCGATGAATATCGCTCAGACTGGGACAAGTTCAACCTGTTCCGCTATGTCTCTGAGGTGAAAGAGCCGACCCTGCGCGCCTACTCGATGGCTAACTACCCGGAAGAGGAGGGCATCATTATGCTCAACGTGCGTATCGCCACGCCGCCGCCGAAGGTACCGGATGCGCCGCCGGGGATTATGTCGTCCTATATCTGGTCGCTGAAGCCTGGCGATAAGGTGACGATTTCCGGGCCGTTTGGCGAGTTCTTTGCCAAAGAGACCGACGCCGAGATGGTGTTTATCGGCGGTGGCGCGGGCATGGCGCCGATGCGTTCGCACATCTTTGACCAGCTTAAGCGCCTGCACAGCAAGCGTAAAATCAGCTTCTGGTACGGGGCGCGTTCGCTGCGTGAAATGTTCTATGACGATGAGTTTGAACAGCTGGCGCGCGAAAACCCCAATTTTACCTTCCACGTCGCGCTCTCCGATCCGCTGCCGGAAGATAACTGGACCGGGCATACGGGCTTTATCCATAATGTTCTGTATGAAAACTATCTGCGCGACCATCCGGCGCCGGAAGATTGCGAGTTCTATATGTGCGGGCCGCCGGTGATGAACGCCGCGGTGATTAAAATGCTCAAAGACCTGGGCGTTGAAGATGAGAACATCATGCTCGACGACTTTGGAGGCTGATGATGTGGACGGTATTTGTCGCGACCTTTGTGATTTTTGCGCTGGTGATCCTCGGCATGTCCCTGGGCTACCTGGTGAAGCGTAAGAGTATTCAAGGCAGCTGCGGCGGGATCTCCTCGCTGGGGCTGGAGAAAGTCTGCGACTGTCCGGAACCGTGCGACGCGCGTAAGAAACGTCTTGCCCGCGAGGCGCAGCGCCAGCAACAGCGCATTCTCTAATGCGCCGACGGCGCTACGCTTGCGTTTTCAGGCCGCTTTCGCGGCCTTTTTTATCTTACTGCCAGTTTCTCGCCTGCGCCGGAGAGTCCACCATCACGCCGTCGGCGCCCAGTTCTTTCGCCGTACGATAATCTTCCGCGCTATTGATGCCGAAGAAAATGATGTGGGTCTTACCCTGCGAGCGGAAGCAATCCATCGCCTCTTTATCCCAGGTTAGCGTCGCCGGAGAAACGCCTTCACCGAGGGTAAACTTCTCGACTACCTCCACCTTGCGCTTCAGTTCCAGCCCGTACCACTTATCGCCATCGCGCTGGCTGTCTTGCTGACACTGGTGGCTGAGCGAAACGTTTGCAAGCCTGGTTCGGGTTTCGCTGCGGCTAACAAAGCGTGGGATTGGTTGCGGCAGAGCGGCGATATAGCGGTCTTCGGTGGAGTAAACCCGTACCCGCCCGAGGCTATGGGTGTTTTTTAACACCTCTAGCAGACGTTCGCCCATCACCGTGGGATCGGCATCCGGTGATTTTATATCGATGTAGAAGAAGGTCTGCGGCCACTGCTGCAGCACGCTTTGTAAGGTCGGGATCGTGGCCTGCTTGCCGCGCCACGGATGGCTGTCATCGCCCCATTTCCAGCCGGCATCGACTTTTGCCAGCTCGGCGGCGGTTAAGCTTGAGATCTTGCCCTCGGCGTTGGTCAGGGCGGAGAGATCGCTTGAGCGATAGAGCACCGGTACGCCGTCGCGGCTTAGCTGTACCGTAATCCAGATGGCCTGCGCGTGGTTTTCCAGCGCCAGCTTGATGGCCGGTAGGGTGTTTTCCGGCGCATCGCCGGTGCCGCCGCGGTGGGCAATCAGCTGCGGGTTGGCGAAAGCGCTGCCGGTTGCCAGCAGACAGAGTAGCGTGAGTATTTTCTTCATGATTGTATCTTCCTGATTCATTATTTAAATGCATGAAAATAAACGTGATTTATTTCACTTTTATGTTGTAACAGCTTTTTTGGCGGTTGAATTAAAAAAAGAATAAAATTCGCACGTAGTTTTGCTATGCTGTATGGGTATACAGTGTTGGGCAAGGCGATGCGTAAAATTATCCATGTCGATATGGACTGCTTCTTCGCAGCGGTGGAAATGCGTGACAACCCGGCGTTGCGCGATATCCCCATTGCCATTGGCGGCAGTCGGGTACAACGTGGCGTGATTAGTACCGCGAACTATCCTGCGCGTAAGTTTGGCGTGCGCAGCGCGATGCCGACGGCGACGGCGCTTAAACTGTGTCCGCACCTCACGCTGCTGCCGGGGAGCTTTGATGCCTACAAAGAAGCCTCGAACCATATCCGTGAAATTTTCTCCCGCTATACCTCGTTAATCGAGCCGCTGTCGCTGGATGAAGCCTACCTTGACGTGAGCGACAGCGTACACTGCCACGGCTCTGCCACGCTGATGGCCCAGGAGATCCGCCAGACCATCGAGCGTGAACTGAATCTCACCGCTTCGGCGGGGGTGGCGCCGGTTAAATTTCTCGCCAAAATCGCTTCAGATATGAACAAGCCGAATGGTCAGTTCGTCATTGCCCCGCACCAGGTGGCGGAATTTGTGCGGTCTCTGCCGCTGGCGAAAATCCCAGGCGTCGGGAAGGTGTCGGCGGCGAAGCTGGAAAATATGGGGCTGCGTACCTGTGGCGACGTGCAGAACAGCGATCTGGCGATGCTGCTTAAACGCTTTGGTAAGTTTGGGCGTATCCTGTGGGAGCGCAGCCACGGCATTGACGAGCGCGAAATCCATAACGATCGTCAGCGTAAATCGGTCGGCGTCGAGCGCACTCTTGCGGAAGATATTCACGAGTGGTCAGACTGCGAAGCGATTATCGAAAATCTCTATCCCGAGCTCGAACGCCGTCTGGCGAAGGTAAAACCGGATCTACTGATCGCCCGCCAAGGTATCAAACTGAAGTTTAACGATTTTCAGCTCACCACTCAGGAGCACGTCTGGCCGCGGTTAAACAAAGAGGATTTAATCGCGACCGCGCGCAACGCCTGGCTTGAACGTCGGGGCAGCCGCGGCGTGCGGCTGGTGGGGTTACACGTGACGCTGCTCGACCCACAGCTCGAAAGACAACTGGTACTTGGACTATAACGATGTTAACGATCAGGTCGTATCTAGAAGATGATTTTCCGGCGCTGTGCGCCATTTTTTTGCGTGCGGTTAAAGAGACCGCCAGCCGGGATTATTCTCCCGCGCAAATTGCCGCCTGGGCGCAGGTTGATGAATCCCGCTGGCGGCAGAAATTTGCGCATTCGCAAGTGCTGGTGGCGGTTATTAATAATCAGCCGGTTGGATTTATCACTGTCGTTAATGATTATATCGACCTCTTTTTCGTCTCGCCGGATTATACCCGTCGTGGAATCGGTCATGCGCTCATCGGCGCGGTCTGCGCCTGCCTTCCGGGAAAGATATTGTCGGTTGATGCGAGCATAACGGCACGATCCAGTTTTCTTCGCCAGGGATTTCGTGTCGTCGCTGAGCAGCGAGTAGAATCGCGTGGAGAGTGGTTCACCAACTATCGCATGGAAAAACGCGGTTCGGGGAAGGCTGAATAGATACTGTTATCGGTTTGCGACTTTTTTGGTCCGGGAAAAACACGAGTTTTGTGTTAATTCAGAGCACATTGCGCTCCCGATATTTCTTCTGCGTTATGGCTTTCCTAGCGCAGGGAGCGCACAGGGGGCGGCCAGTCGCCGCCGCCCCCTGTACCCCCGGGCTTTGGCCGCCAAAATCGCCACTTCGTGGTACCTTCGACTTATCCCGGCAGGCTTCGGGTCGGGCCGAGGCAGCGTCCGTGCAAAACACGGCCCTCAGCCCGCATCCATGCGGGCTGCCCCGGCCTTCCGGGAACGTCTCAGCGATTTTGAGGCCACCAACACCGGCAGTTTCAGTAGCCACGGGTACAGGGTAGATGCCACGAACCGTAGGCCGGATAAGGCGTAGCCGCCATCCGGCGCGAAAGTGGCTCTTTACCCGCGGTTATTGCCCGGCGGCGCTACGCTTGCGCGGGCCTACAGATCATATGCCGACGTAGGTCGGGTAAGGCGTTAGCCGCCACCCGACAATACAGGTCATAACCGGGCCGGAGAGACAACCGGCGGCATGGTGCCGCCGGTGTAGGGCTTACTTAGCCGGAATCGCTTTCAGCAGTTCGGTCAGCAGCGTCCAGTACTGGCCGACGCTCTCGATATGAACCTGCTCATCCGGGGAGTGCGGGCCGGTAATGGTTGGGCCGATGGAAACCATGTCCATGTCCGGATACGGTTTTTTGAACAGACCGCATTCCAGGCCAGCGTGGATAATCTGAATGTTCGGCGTCTTGTTGAACAGACGCTGATAGGTCTCGCGCACCAGGTGCATAACCGGGGAATTGGCATCCGGCTGCCAGCCTGGGTAAGCGCCTTTGGCTTCGGTTTTCGCCCCCGCCAGTTTGCCCAGCGAATCCAGCATGCTGACGACGTAGTCTTTACCGCTGTCGATCAGCGAGCGAATCAGGCAGTGGATCTGCACGTTGTCGTCGGTCATGGTCACGACGCCGACGTTCAGCGAGGTTTCAACCACGCCTTTGGCGACGTCAGAGTTGCGGATCACGCCGTTCGGCGTCGCGTTCAGCAGGCGCACGAAACCGTCGCGGGAAGCCTGAGTCAGCGCCGCTTTATCGTTCGCGACCGCTTCCAGCAGGACGACCAGATTCTTCTCTTTGGCCGCCAGTTCGTTTTTCAGGATCTCCTGGTAAGTATTCACCAGCGCTTTCAGCGCATCCGCTTTATCCGCGGCGACGGCGACGGTCGCGAAGGCTTCACGCGGGATAGCGTTACGCAGCGTACCGCCGTTGAAATCGACCAGACGCAGATCCAGTTCATCGGCATGGCCCGCCAGGAAGCGCGCCAGCAGCTTGTTAGCGTTGCCCAGACCGACGTGGATTTCACCGCCGGAGTGGCCGCCTTTTAAGCCTTTCAGGGTCAGTTTAAAGCTCTGGAAACCGTCAGGAATCGCTTCGCGAGTCAGCGCCAGGTTAGAGGTGAAATCGATACCGCCGGCGCAACCCATGTAGATTTCGCCTTCTTCTTCCGAATCGGTATTGATCAGGATATCCGCCTGCAGCCAGTTGGCCTGCAGACCGAACGCACCATCCATGCCGGCTTCTTCGGTCATGGTCAGCAGCACTTCCAGTGGGCCGTGGGCAACGCTATCGTCGGCCAGCACCGCCAGCGCGGAGGCCATACCGATGCCGTTATCCGCGCCCAGGGTGGTGCCGCGCGCTTTAACCCACTCGCCGTCGATATACGGCTGAATCGGGTCTTTGGTGAAGTCGTGCACGGTATCGTTATTTTTCTGCGGCACCATATCGAGGTGCGCCTGCAGAACTACCGGCTTGCGGTTTTCCATACCGGCAGTCGCGCCTTTACGAATCAGAATGTTGCCAACCTGGTCGCGTTCCGCGTGTAAGCCTTTCTCTTTTGCCCAACCCATGATGTGCTCGGCGAGCTGTTCTTCGTGATAGGACGGGTGCGGGATGGAGCAAATTTTGGCAAAAATATCCCAAAGCGGTTGCGGGGATAATTGAGACAATTCAGACACGATGAGTCTCCTTACAGTCACCTGCAAAAGTCGTTTACAGGTCGAGGGTTAGCAATAAGATT
Source organism: Klebsiella sp. 141198 (assembly GCF_050600785.1). Classification (NCBI taxonomy): domain Bacteria; kingdom Pseudomonadati; phylum Pseudomonadota; class Gammaproteobacteria; order Enterobacterales; family Enterobacteriaceae; genus Klebsiella; species Klebsiella sp. 141198. The sequence continues at coordinate 46,838 of NZ_JAQIRM010000011.1, read as the reverse complement.
CACTACAAGCTCGGGCTTGCGCGATGTGGTTGAGAATACCACTTTCCGCGCGCTCTGCTAGTGTAAAGCACGCAAAAAGCGTTGCTGGAGGCGCTTAATACTGGTTTTTAGTGCGTCAGGTCTCTATAATCTCGCGCAACCATTTTCCCCCTCGAACAATATTTAAGCCGTTATACACAGGCTGGGACAATTCACATGAGCGAAAAATACGTCGTCACCTGGGACATGTTGCAGATTCACGCCCGCAAACTGGCAAGCCGTCTGCTGCCGGTTGAACAATGGAAAGGCATCATTGCCGTTAGCCGTGGCGGTCTGGTACCGGGAGCTTTACTGGCGCGTGAACTGGGTATTCGTCATGTTGATACCGTATGTATCTCTAGCTACGATCACGACAACCAGCGCGAACTGAAAGTACTGAAGCGCGCTGAAGGCGATGGCGAAGGTTTCATCGTAATTGATGACCTGGTCGATACCGGCGGCACCGCTGTCGCTATCCGCGAAATGTATCCTAAAGCGCACTTTGTCACCATTTTCGCCAAGCCGGCGGGCCGTCCGCTGGTTGATGATTATGTGGTTGATATCCCGCAGGATACCTGGATTGAACAGCCGTGGGATATGGGCGTCGTCTTCGTACCGCCAATCGCTGGCCGTTAATTCTCGCCAATAGTGAATAATTACCACGCCCGGTTATGCCGGGCGTGGTTTTTTTTACTCTGACGCGGGTTACAATAGCGCAAGCAGCAACATGATGGAGGCGGCACATGTCACAGGCTAACCTTAGCGAAACGTTGTTTAAACCCCGATTCAAATACCCGGAAACCTCAACGCTGGTCCGTCGGTTTTCATCCGGCCAGCATCAGGGCATGCAGACCGCGTTGAGCGGTAATCACGTCGATCACTGGTATCGCTTAATCAATCGCCTGATGTGGATCTGGCGCGGCGTCTCGCCGCAAGAGATATGGGATGTCCAGGCGCGCATCGTGATGAGCGATGCCGAGCGCTCCGACCCGGAACTCTACGATACGGTGATTGGCTATCGCGGCGGCAACTGGGTGTATGAGTGGACTAAACAAGCGATGATGTGGCAGCAAAAAGCGACTCAGGAAGCCGATCCTCTGCAGAGCGGTCGCCACTGGCTGCACGCCTCCAACCTCTATAGCATCGCCGCCTACCCGCATATTAAGGGCGATGGGCTAGCCGATCAGGCGCAGACGCTGGCCAATCGGGCCTATGAAGAGGCGGCGCAACGACTGCCGGGCGAGCTGCGTGAACTGGAGTTCGCTATCCCCGGCGGCGCGCCGGTGACGGGCTTCCTGCATATGCCGAAAGGCGAAGGCCCGTTCCCGACGGTGCTGATGTGCGGTGGTCTGGATTCGCTGCAAACCGATTATTACAGCCTGTATGAGAAGTATTTTGCCCCGCTGGGTATCGCCATGCTGACGCTGGACATGCCGTCCATCGGTTTCTCAACCAAGTGGACGCTGAGCCAGGACACCAGCATGCTGCATCAGTACGTGCTGCAGCATCTGCAGAATGTCCCCTGGGTTGACCATACCCGGGTGGCGGCATTTGGTTTCCGCTTCGGCGCCAATATTGCGGTTCGTCTGGGGTATCTGGAATCGCAGCGGCTGAAGGCGGTGGCCTGTCTGGGACCGGTGGTGCATAACCTGCTGGTGGATCCGCAGCTGATGGCGCGGGTGCCTGAGATGTTCCTCGATGTGCTGGCATCGCGTCTTGGCATGCACGATGCTTCCGACGAAGCGCTGCGCGTCGAGCTCAACCGTTATTCATTAAAAACTCAGGGCTTGCTGGGCCGCCGTTGCCCTACGCCGATGCTCTCCGGCTACTGGAAAGACGATCCCTTTAGCCCCGAAGAGGAGTCGCGGTTAATCACCTCGTCTTCGGCGGATGGCAAGCTGCTGGAGATACCGTTTAAGCCGGTTTACCGTAATTTCGATCACGCATTGCGTCAGATTGCCCGCTGGATCAACCATAGATTTGGTTAATATATTGCTAAATTTTATTGGTTTGGTAAAACAGTTGCATCACTAAAGGAGATCGCAATGACGTTACCGAGTGGACACCTGAAAAGTAAGCTGATTAAAAAATTCACGGCGCTAGGCCCCTATATCCGTGAAGGGCAGTGTGAAGAGAACCGCTTTTTTTTCGACTGCCTGGCAGTTTGCGTCAACGTTAAACCAGCGCCGGAGAAGCGGGAATTCTGGGGCTGGTGGATGGAAATGGAAGCACAGGAATCTCGTTTCACTTATAGCTACCAGTTCGGCCTGTTTGATAAAGAGGGTGACTGGCAAGCGGTCGACATCGACGATCCTGAAGTTCGTGAAAGACTCGAAAAAACGCTGCGTGAGTTCCACGAGCGCGCTGCGGCGCTGCTGGCAACGTTCAACCTGAAGCTCGAACCGGCTGACGATTTCAGCGAACCGGTTCGCCTGCGCGCGTAATTTCTCCCCGGTGCCTGTTACCGCAGGCACCCCCCGAAAAAATCGATACCAATTGTAAATAACCGCCGCACCAATCCGCCTCTCGTTATACAAGGCGGCAATATAGTAGGTAGTTAAACGAAAATATTATTTACCCCTTCCTGGGGGGCTACTGCTGTGGTTTTACGTTCTGTTTACCATGTAATGATATTTGGGTGACATATTACAGCCTGAATCAATGCTTTAGATAAATATAACTATTTGTTTGTTAATGGTTAATTCGTGTTTGATTAATGCTGGGTGCTATTCGAATTATAATTCTACTTCTTTTTTATTATTTATCCGCTTACCGTTACTCCATGGTGGGAATCAGTACATCAAAAACGCTGTGTTAATAAAGAGCGATTGAAAATAACGCTGATGTATTCTGATGACTAATAATACCCGAGGCCTGAAACAATACGCCGGAGCCGCCGGCGGTTGGGGGGCCGTTAAAGCCTGTACCGCCCACGTTTTGGGGCAAAAAACGCCGCTGCGCGATACCATCGCACTATTTAAAATGAACCAGGTTAAAGGGTTTGACTGCCCTGGCTGCGCCTGGCCGGACCCGGAACACCGCTCGCCGATGGAGCTGTGCGAAAACGGCGTCAAGGCCGTGTCGTGGGAGACAACGGCAAAGAAAGCGACGCCTGAATTCTTTGCTCATCATACGCTTGCGGATCTGTGGCAGCGCAGTGATTATGAGCTAGAAAATTACGGTCGTCTCACTCATCCGATGAAGTACGACATCATCAGCGATACCTATCAACCGGTCGCCTGGGAACAGGCATTTGCCGAAATCGGCGAGATCATGCGTGGTTTTGCGCCGGACGAGATGGAGTTTTATACCTCAGGGCGCACCTCCAACGAAGCGGCGTTTCTCTATCAACTGTATGCCCGGGAATATGGCAGCAACAATTTCCCTGACTGCTCCAACATGTGCCATAGTCCCACCGGAACGGGGCTTGGCTCGTCTATTGGTATTGGTAAAGGAACCGTTGAACTTAGCGATTTTGAGGCGGCCGATCTGGTGATTTGCGTGGGTCATAACCCCGGAACGAACCATCCGCGAATGCTCTCTACGCTACGGGAAGTAGCGCAGCGCGGTGGTAAAATCATCTCGGTTAACCCGCTACGCGAGCGTGGTCTGGAACGCTTTAGTTTTCCGCAGTCGCCGTCCGATATGTTGTTAGGTCAGCATACCGACCTTTCCAGCGACTATTTCCAGATCCGCGTCGGCGGCGATGCCTGGTTCTTCCGCGGAGCAATGAAAGCGCTGTTGGCCTTAGATGCGCAGCATCCGGTCATTCATCACGACTTTATTGCCGGGCACACTTCGGGCTATCCGGCGCTGTTGGCCGATCTTGAAGCGCTATCGTGGGACGATATCGAGCGTGGAGCAGGGGTTAAACGCGAAGTGGTCGAATACTTTGCCGGGATCTACAGCCGTCATCAGCGGGTGATCATTAGCTATGGTTTGGGTATCACTCAACATCGCAACGGCACGCAGAACGTACAACTACTGGTTAATCTACTGTTGATGCGCGGTAATATGGGGCGCAAAGGCGCGGGCATCTGTCCGTTGCGCGGTCACTCCAACGTGCAGGGCGACAGAAGCGTCGGCATTAACGAAGCCCCGAGTGAAGAGTTTAATCTGCGACTGGAGAGCTACTTTGGCATCAAGGCGCCGCGCCAGCATGGCCGTTCCTCGGTCGAAAGTATCAAAGCGATTGAAGATAAACGCGCGCGCGGCCTGATCTGCATGGGCGGTAATCTGGCGGTAGCGATGCCGGATCCGCTGCGTACATTCCCGGCCATGCGCCGCCTGGAACTACAGGTCCATATCGCCACCAAGCTGAATCGCTCGCATCTGTTGGCGGGCAAAGATACCTTTTTATTCCCGGCGCTTGGCCGCAGCGAACGCGATCTGCAAATCTCGGGCGTACAGTCGATCACCGTCGAAGATTCGATGAGCATGGTACATGCCTCTACCGGTTCGCTGAAGCCTGCTTCTCCGCATTTGCTATCCGAACCGGCCATTGTCGCCGGACTGGCCCGCGCGACGCTGCCGGATAGCCCAGTCTCCTGGGAGCGGTTGACGGGTGATTACCGTCTGATCCGTGACGCGATTGAAGCGGTGATCCCGGAATTCCATCAGTTTAATGCGCGCATTGCCGCGCCGGGCGGCTTCCGCCTTGATAACCCGGCTTCGCGTGGCGAATATCGTACCGAATCGGGTAAAGCGACGTTCCATGTCTGCAATCTGACCGCCGTTGATGATGCGCTACCGGCGGATAGTCTGGTATTGACTACCATCCGCAGCCACGATCAATACAACACCACCATCTACGGCATGGATGACCGCTATCGCGGCGTAACCGGCCGCCGCGATATTATCTTCCTCAGTGAGGAAGAAGCGCGTAAGCGTCAGTTGAGGCAGGGGGATCGGGTCAATATCATGGCACTGGATGCGCGGGGCGAACCGGACGGTGAGAAAGCGCTGTTGAATCAGACGGTGTTTATCGTATCGATGGCGGCGGCCTCGGTTGCCGCTTATCTACCGGAGGCCAATATTCTGCTGTCGTTGGATGCGGTCGATAAAGAGAGCCTGACGCCGGCTTATAAGAGCGTACCGGTACTTATTCGCCGGGCCTGAGGAATAACGGAGCCAGGCTAAGGCTGGCTATCTCCGTTGCCGGTATTACGATTTCAACACTCGAAATGGCTGGCCGACCACTACCTGACCGGCGGCCAGATCTTTCGTCACCACGGTACCCGCGCCAATTTTAACATTATCACCCAACGTCACCGGGCCGATGACCACCACGTGGGCGCCGAATTCGACATTATTGCCAATCACCGGGCTTGCCCCTTCGCGGCCTTCGCTATCCGTCAGGCTGCCGATGGTGGCTCCCTGACGCAGGATACAGTTTTCACCGATGACGGTGCCGCGGTTGAGGACGATGCAGTGCGGATGATACAGCTTCAGCCCGTAGCCGATCCGCGTCTGCCACGGTAGTTCGACGCAAAACAGACACTCGTTAATCAGTTTATTGAGAATAACGAATGGAATGCCGAGCAGCTTGTAAAACGGGTTGCGGCTGCGATACAGCGTCGCGAGGCGATAGAGCAGAATCGCGATTTTCGCCTTCATACTGCCGGTATGTTTGATCTCGCGGCGGACCTGACTGATGGCATTAGGCATGAATTCTCCGTTTACTTAAGGGAAAAGGTGGTCAGTTGATACCAGCCGTCGGCGGTTTTGCCTTGGTTGGCCAGCAGCAGCCGCGGCTTGCCCTGGGCATCGGTAATGGCGGTCTGCAATGCGTAATCGCCTGCGGGCAGCGAGGCGGGTAGCGTGAGAGTGACAGTGCTTTGCATATCCCCCGGCAGCCAGCGGCGCACATCATCCTGGGTTTTTAACTGGGTAACCGTGGCGCCGGCGGCGTTGACCACGCGCCATTGTACCGGGTAGAACAGGTAGGCCGGAGCGACGCCATCATTACGCCAGGTGACATTGATCGCTAACGGCTTACCAGCCTTAACCGGCGTCTCGAAGGCGAGTTTGTTAACCCGGAAACGGTAGCCGATTCGCAGTAAGGCTTTATCGACAATATCGCGGTATTCCGCCGGAATCGGTCTTGATTTCAGGTTCAGGCTGCTGGCGTGTTGCTGCAGCGCCCAGTCGAAGGTAGCCTGCACCTCTTCACGCGTGTAGTGCTGCACGCTCTGCCATTCGCTCATATAGCCGCAGATCTCAAGGCTGACGGGCGCTCGTTTCCAGCTATCGACAAACCCCGGCGCGGCGGCCTGGGCGGCGGCCAGACGCTGCGGATAATCATCGCGCATATGGCTCCACTCGCTGGAGAAGTTATGCCAGTCGCCCCAGCAGTCCGCCCGCCAGCCCGCGCCGCGGCGGCTGGCCGAGGCTAGCGAATCGCCGCCGCTAATCAGCATGATTTTCGGCGTTTTCGGGAAGCTATCGAAATGCATATCAACATAGCGATTGAGCTGCTCCGGCGTGTATTTCTCCATTAACGGCGGAATGTCGCTAAAGTTGGAGTTGTGCCATTCGCCCCAGGATCCGACCATGCCGATATCGATAAAGGCCAGTTCCGGATTGCCGTCGTAGCGCTGACCAAGGGCATTCAGCAGTTTTTGCGCATAGGAGATAAACGTTGGATCGCTGAGATCCGGCACGAAGGTTTTGCCGTCGGCGACCCACTGTCCTTTGATCCCTTTAGCGATCAGCCAGTCGGGAATTTTTGATCCCGTTTGCGGCTCGTCGAGCGCCATTACCCGCAGGCCGACGTTCATGGCTGGCTGATGGCTGGCGGCGACGCTAAAAGCGTTATCGATCGGCGCGAAATTGTAGACCCCTTCCTGTGGTTCCAGCTCGCTCCAGTAGAAGCGATCGTACTCAAAACCGGTATCGGGATACTCGGCGCGGGTCGGTTTTTCACCATAGCCATCATGAAAGCTGGCGACGCCGATGCCCGGATTGGTGAGCAGGCCATCGAAAGGAGGCGGGGTGATGACCGTGGTTTGCGCGCCAACGGATGCTGACGCCAGCGCGCTGGCCAGCAGCAGGGCGCGAAACAGGGGGACTCTACGCAGAGATGATTTCGCCATACTCAATTCACTTTGTCATGTGGTCATGAAGATTAACAAACCACGTCCAGATACCGACGTGGAAATTTTTAAATACATCAATGCCTAATGCTGATTTCAGCATATAGAGCGCCAGCAGGATCGACAGCAGGGCGAATACCACGCCAAGCGTAATCAGCAGCGTCGCGAAGATGCGTCCGAACAGAGTGCTTTCGCGCGAAACTTTGCGCAGATCGCGACCAAAAAGAAACACCACGAAATAGCGGCGATGCAGGAAGGGAAAGCTGTGGCGAAAATCGATGCGATGGCGTGACGCCAGGTTGGCGCGCACCAACGCCTGCTCGATTCCCCGTTTCTGCTCCGCGGTTAATGAGGTTTCAACCTCCTGGTCAAGCGCGGCATAGAAGCGCTCGACCACCAGTTCTGCTGTAGATTTCGGCACGAGTAACCTGCTTACGTTAAGCGCTGATAGACTTGCGCGGTTTGCGCGGCGATTTCCGGCCAGCGGTACTTCGGCATAAACTGGCTGTAATCCGCTTTTTCTCCTGCGACCCATTGTTGCAGTTTCTGCGTCAGAGCCGGAACGTTGCCGACGGGAAAGTAGTCCGCTGGCGGCAGGCCAATTTCAAGGTTGGCCGGAATGTCGCTGACCACCACCGGCAGTGACCACGACATGGCCTCCAGCAGCGCGATCGGCAATCCTTCATGATAAGAGGGCAGCACGAATAGCCCGGCCTGCGAGAACAGCGTATGCAGCGGCGCGCCGCTGATAAAGCCGGTGAGGATGACGTTTGGCGTGGCGGTCGCCTGTTGCTTCAGGCGCTCGCTATATTCATCGGCGTGGTCGGCATCGCCAATGAGCACCAGCGGTACCGAACACCCGGCGGCGGCATAGGCGGCAACGAGATCGTGCAGCCCTTTCTCTTCGACAAAACGGGCCACGGCAACGATATACTGGCCCGGTTTTAGACCGTATTTATCGAGGATCTCCGCCTGCCGATCCGCAGGAGGCAGGTCGGCCTGACGCACGCCGTTGTAGATAACATGGGCGTTATGGCGGCCATGCTTGTGCTTAATCAGATTATTGATGACCTCGGAAATGACGATCACTTCATTGGCGTATTTCACCGCCCATTTTTCGCCAAGGCGCAGCATCTCTTTGGCCATCCGGCCCCATTTCTGCCGATCGTAATCCGGGCCATGATGGGTAAAGACGACGCGTTTTCCCAGCAGACGCAGCAACGGCACCACCAGGCCGGGGCCGACGGCGTGAACGTGAACCACGTTGGAGCCGTCGAATAAGGTACTGAACGCCGCCAGCGCCGAGTGAATAATAGCCTCGAATTTACGGCTTTTCGGCGCCCACAGACTCTTGAGTTTAACGCCCTGATATTCGCTGCGTCGGTAGTTCACATAGGGCGAGCGGGCGATCACGCAAACTTCCGCGCTGCCCTGGCGATAGATTTCCGGGTATAAATTCTGGCAGTGCGTTTCCACGCCGCCCTGCACATCGGGGATCCCGCGAGTGCCTAATACCGTGACGTTGATGGTCATTTTTTCTCCCCGACAAGTTGCTGATAAAGCGCCTGCAGCTCCTGCATGTGGCGGGCGAGATCGTATTTTTCTTCCAGCCGCCGGCGGGCGTTAATTCCCATACTGCGGGCCAGTTCAGGGTCCGCAGCCAGTTTGTCCATCAGTTGCGCCAGCGCATCGCTATTGCCGGGCTCAACCAGATAGCCGTCGACGCTGTCACGGATCTGTTCCGGGATACCGCCAATATTGCCGCCGATCACCGGGCGGCCAAATGCCATGGCTTCGAGCACCGACATGGAGCAGTTTTCATAATATTCAGAGGGGACCACTACCGCGCGGGCCCCGCGAATGAGGTTATTCAGCTCCTCGCCGTGTTTCATATAGCCGAGGAACTGCGGTCCGCTGAAACGCGCGCGCAGGTCTGCGCCCAATGGGCCGTCGCCGACAATCTTAAGCGGCATCGCCTCCTGCATTTTTTGCTGCGCCTGCGCCAGCGTCGGTACGCCTTTTTCCCGGCTCAGGCGGCCAATATAGAGAAAATAGTCGCCTGCGGTTTCGCCGGGCACGGTGTTGTTGGCATCAATACCGTTGACGATCACTTCAATGCGGGCGTCGGGCAGCTTACGCAGCAGGGTCTGGCGCATAAACTCGCTCGGGGCGATGATACAGTCGAGCATGGCGTAATTTTGGGCGAATTTCTGCCAGTAGGCTTCCAACGATAGCAGCAGGCTTTTGAAAGTATCGCCCTGCTGGCAGCGGTGACGAAAAGCGTTAATCACCGACCCGGTGAGACACTCTTCGCAGATATGACCATCGCGCAGCATGGTGTAGGAAGGGCAGACGATTTTGTAATCGTGGGCGGTGAGTACCGTTTTGCAGCCAAAGCGTTTCGCCACGCCGATAACGGCAGGCGTAAGTTGATGATAGATATTATGAAAATGAACAATATCCGGCCGCTCGCGCAACAAAAGCGTGTTGAGCTTCGTGCAAGCCTCGGCATTATAAATAAAGTCCACCCCGGCTTTGATTTTGCTCATCAGGCCGTGACTGTCGTGATAATCGACGTTATGGACGAAAAATTCCTCCCACGGCGACGGTTTATTTTCCGCGTGCTGCATGCTGAAGTCGACCACCTGGTAGCCGGCTTGCAGCATCGCGTCGCGCTCCTGAAAATAAACGGTTTCCGCGCCGCCTTTGATAAAGAAGAATTTGTTAACGAAGAGAATTTTCATTTTCAGTATCAATATGCTGTGGATTCGAGACGGTCACCGCCGGGCGTTTCATCGGATCGCGCACTGAATTAATCACCCCGCGCAGCAGCCCCGCTGAAAATAGCGATAAGTTAATCGCGCTCTGCACGCCATCGCGCAGCGATTTATTTTTAATGGCCTTCAGAGCGATAAACGCCAGCAGCGGCAGCAGGGCGATGGCGATAACCTTGCCATTGAAGGTCAGTAGACAAATCAGTAAAACCAGCAGATAGAGGGTGAAGATCAGCTCATTACGTACAATCCGCAGCGCCGCCGGGAAATGGGCTTTACCCCAGCAGTTACGGAGCAACTCGCCCGGCGCCCACAGAAAGCCGTTCTTCCAACGGTAGGCCAGCATTTTAAAGGTTGGCATGGTGTAAGAGGCGTGGCTAAAGTAGGGCGCCGCCAGGCGATGCAGCTTGTAACCTGCTGCCTGTAAACGAATACCCAGCTCCGCTTCTTCGTAGCCGTGCAGGTTGAGGTTGGTCAGATAGCCGATTTTCTCGATCGCTTCACGGCGATACAGGCCGCCGCCGCCCAGATGATCGGTGTCGCCCTGCGGATAGATCAGGTGCAGGCGCTGCTTGCGCGATTTGAACTCATAGTTAGAGGCATCATCCATCTCGACGCTGCCGGCGACTCCCGCGTACTCCGGATGTGTCTCCAGGAATTCGACCGCGGTATCCAGAAAGCCCGGCTCCAGCTCCATATCGCCATCCAGCAGCAGCAAATAATCGCCTTCGCTATACAGCCAGCCCAGCTGGTGGCCGATACCGCAGCAGCGGTCGGCGGCGTTATCCAGACACACCACCATCGCGCCTTTCGCGATAGCCAGTTCGCGGGTGTTATCCGTTGATAAGCTGTCGGCGACGATGATTTGATGCGGGTACGGTTGCAGCTGTTTGCGCACGCTATCGATGGTTTTTTCGATGCCCTGCGCTTCATTCAGAGTCTTGATGCTGACGGTAATTGATGGCGTTTTATTCATAGTGGGTACCGGAGTTAAGACGGACAGCGCGGTGGATGACAATCAGCGCCCCAAGGGATAACCATAATAAAAACTGTAGCATGGGAATGATCATCAGGATCTGGCTGTAGGGCAGGCTGAGCAGACAGCCAATGACAAAAACGTAGAACGCCGGCGCCGAGCTAAGGAGTTGCAGATCCTCAAGCTTGAGATCGTGGCGCGAAAAGGTCTCTTTCGGCCGCATGGCGACCAGTATTGAGGCGATGGTGCCAATGAACAGAATGATGCCGATAATCCCCACTTCCCAAAGCAGCATGCTTAAGGCGGTGGAATCGAGGATCAGGTGATACCAGGCGCCGATATATCCCGGCGAGACGGTACTGCCGCTGTTGGTGGCGTTAAGACCGTAACCAAACAGCATGCCGCCCGGGCCGAACAGTTCGTTATGCTGCAGCCAGAAGAAGAGGGTGGTAAAACGCCCCAGTTCGCCGCTTGGCATAATGTAGTTAGTATCAAAAATATAGCCCAGTGAATCGATAAATACCGATAGCGCGCTTTTGGTCGGGTCGCCGCCGAAGGCCGAGGAATAGTTGGAGGCCAACACGGTAATAGCGACAAAAATTAATAGCGCCATGCCGGCGGCGATGATCAGCAGCGATCGCAGGCTAACTTTACTCACGCCGCTTACGTAGCCGGGCAGGATCCATAGCAGGGCCAGCAGGAACGGCGATAGCAGAATGACGAATTTTACTTCCCCCACTACGCAGAGGAAGAAACCCAGCGCGATGTGGATCACCAGCGATTTAAATGTGCAGATGCCGTGCTTAAACTCCGACACTTTCATGAGCATGATCAGCAGACAGAACATCCCCATCGCCGCGGTGTTGCCGCCGCCCATCGGGTCGCCGCCGAAAGTGCCGACCACCGAGTCCCACTTCTCATCTTCGCCGCGAAACGCCACCCGTTTAGGTACCACGAAAATCACCTGATAGATAGCGACCGGGATCTGCACATAGTAGATCCAGTAGAAAAGCCGCGTCAGACGGTACAGCTGTGATTCACTAAACATGCCCAACAGCATGCAGAACATCAGCAGCGAGAGCGCCAGCTCGTTTTTAAAGCCGACGATGGCGGTGACGATCCCCGACTGCAGTACCGTTGAGACCAGCCCGAGTACGATAAAGGTTAGATACAGCGCCAGTATCAGCTTTTCCCGCCCGGTGAGCGCCAGCGGCTGTGGGCGGCTCTGCATCAGGAGCAGCACCGCCATCACCAGCACCAGAAAAAATGGCAGCCACAGCACGGCTGCGATACCGGTGAAATACTGGACCGTACCGCAGAACACCAGCGTCATCAGGGCATAGGCTTCGAGATAGCGGCCGGTGTTTAGCTGCATATTTTCTGCTCCTGCAGCGAAAGCGTTTTCGCCCGCTGATTCATTTTGAGCAAAATGAACAAGTAACGCGCGAAGGTCAGGAACGAGAAGGCCAGCAGGGCGATTTCATAACTGACGCCAAAGTACGGCAAGGCGATGAAGGCGATGACGATAATCAGCAACTGCTCAATCTGAATACGCAAAAAGTAGCGCCGGGAGCCGAAGATCAGTTCGATCACCGTCAGCGGGCTGACCGCCAGCGCGGCGAACAGATAAGGCAGCATGTAGCGCGAGGTGGGGATCGAATTCAGCCACTCCTCGCTAAAGCCAAGGCGCATCACCAGCGGATAGAAAATCCAGATACCAAGGATGCATACCGCGGCGGCGCCCAGCAGCAGCAGGCGAACCTTTTTATATTCCGGATAGTTAAAGGTGTGGTTGCGAAAATCCATCGACCATTTAGAAAAGATGGAGTTGCGCACGGCGTTACCGATAATCATCACCGGCGACAGGCAGAAACGGCTGACTACCGAAAAGTAGCCGGCGACCAGCGGCGAGAACCAGATGTTAATCAGCATGGTCGGCAGGTTATTACTGGCCATCGCCAGCACCTCGGCGCTGCCGACGCGGCTAATATGCTGCCAGTGCTCGCGTAAAAAACGCAGATTCGTGGCAATCGAAAAGTGGCGCAGCGTTAAGCTTTTGAAGTTAAACAGGCGAATCAGGCAGGCGATCAATAGCAGCAGGATCCCGACCATCCACGCCAGATAAAACAGCGTTGGGTTGGGCATCACCAGCAGCGCAATGGCCACCACCAGCGACACCGCAATGCGCTGGAAAGTCAGGAAAGGATAGTTGCCGCCGCGCAGGGAAAGGTTTTCCGCCACCAGCACCAGCGCATAGCCAAAAGTCAGCAAATAGAGAAACGCAATGTTAAGTTCGAAGATAAGCCCGGTAATGACCGCCCAGGGGAGGGCCATCATCAGGCTCTGCAGCAGGCAGAACACCACGTTCTGCCCAAGCTCGTGATCCTCCTGACGGGGGATTAGCAACTGCGAGGCAAAGGTACAAACCTGCGCGCCGATCAGCACATTGCTGTAGATCATCGCGTAATGGCCGACCTCCGCCATCCCGTAGCGATGAGAGATAAGCCAGACCGAAAAGGCGCCGATCAGCTGTGAAAGCACCGATGAACTGGCGATGGATGAAATACTCTTAATCAGATTCATAGGCGCTATTTCGGAGCAATGAGTTCGCGCATCTGGCGCTCAAGCAGGCGTTTACCTTCCTGCGTTTCCAGATGTTCTTCGCGCACCTGGTTGAGCACGCTTGCCACCCGGCGATTGCCCGCACTCTGCAGACGTTGTTCCGCTTTGCGGATCCGCGGAGCCAGTTCGCCGGCCTTAACCACCAGCAGAGTCATATCGCTTTGTGCCGCCAGCAGCAGACTATCCTGCGCCTGATTGAGCGCCGGAGCGTCGATGATTAGCGTATCGTAAGTCTGATGCAACGTTGTCAGCAGCGCCGGCAGGCGTTCAGAGGTGAGCAACAGCAGCGAAGAGTCGTTGAGTTTGCCGCGTGGCATAAAGTCCAGTTGATCATCCAGTTTGACGACGGACTGCTCCGGCATGCACTCGCCGTTCAGCAATTGACTAACGCCTTGTTTATGTTGCGGAAATTTGGCCGATAATCCCTGAGTGGCCAGGTAGTCGAGGTCAATCAGCAGCGTTTTACGCGATTTGCTGGCTGAGCAAGCCAGCAGTTCGGCAATAAACGAACTGCCGGAACGGGATTGCACCGAAGTCACCAGGATGGTGGCGGGTTTATCGCGCTGATTGAGCAACGCCAGCCGTAGGCTGTGGATCATATCGGCGTAGAGCACGTTATGGAAAATCTGCTGCGCATTTTCCAGATGCGTCAGGAGCGGAAATTCGCCGCTGGCCTCGAGGGCGGTTTTCGCTTTGAGCTCGCTGAGGCTATTCACCGTTTTATCCAGCGCGGTACTGACTATCAGGTACATGATATACAGCGCCAGCGCCATCATGGTAATCATCACGATTAACAGGCCGCGCTGGGGTTTAGACGGGCGGTCCGGCGGCACGGCGGCGTCGTAAATGACTTCATCCGGTACCGAGAAGGTCTCCGACAATTTCTGCTCGTTAGCGCGCTGGTACAGCGACTTATAAAGCTCTTCGGTTTTATTCAGCGCGGTGGTCATGGTGTTGTACTGGTCGCGCTTGGCGCCGAGCGCCTGGAAATCGGCCTTCTGATCGTTGAGCATTTTTTGGTAGTGCTGCTCATCGTCGAGGGCGATTTGATACTGCTGGCGCAGGCCGTTAAACAGCTCGCCCAGTACCTGGCCGAGCTGGGCATTCACCGCCTGTAGCTGCGCCTGGGCCTGCAGATATTTCGGATGCTGCGGGCCGTAGTGTTTGGCCGCTTCGGAAAGATTGCGCCGCGTCTGGATGAGCGCAATGCGTAAATCCTGCACCTGCGGATGACCGGAGATTTCCGGCAGCGAGATAATCTGTTCTACCGGTTTACCCTGCTGGCGACGGACCTTGTCCCATACCGTCTGCGCTTTCAGGCGGCGCTGGGTGGCGTCGGCCAGATGGTTAATCACAATCCCCAGCCGCTCGGTCTCATAACCATCCATGCTGCGGAAGGTTAGTAATCCGTTCTGCTTGAGGAAGTTATCGATGTCTGCCTTCTGCTGATCCATTTTGGTTTTCAGGTCGTCCATCATTTTTTCGTTCCAGCCCTGCGCCTGAAGCAAGGTATTTTGCTTCTGCTGCAGACTGTAATCGATGAATGCCTGGGCGACGCCGTTGGCGATATCGGCGGCTTTCTGCGGTGATTTCGCTTCCATCGACACGGCAACCAGTTGGGTGGTGCGCACGCCGGAAATGGTCAGGCTTTTTTGCAGCGCCTGAATAGCATTATTAATACGCGCGGTTTCGTCGAGATTATCGCCGCCGTTAAATTCGCTATCCTGCTCCAGCTTTAATTTGCGCACCGCGGCATCGAGCACCACTCGCGATCCCATTAACGCGTACTTGGTCTCGTAGTAATCGCTGCGCGTGGAGTCGTAGTTTTCCAGCCGCGGTAGGGGAGAGACGTCCTGCGACTGCGCTTTGAACAGCACGGTAGCGGTCGCCGTGTAGCTGGAGGACATAAAGCGCGTCAGAATAAACGATGCCACGGCGGCGACAATCACCACCGCCAGGCACCAGATAAGCTTGTGCTTAATTTTGTTGAAATAAGGCGTGAAGTCGATAAAGCCTTCTTTCTTTTTCGCGTTTTCGACCAGTGAAATTGCCATATCAGAAGAAACTCATGCCAATAATGATGGTATCTCCTGCCTGCACGGCGGAGTCGGCGGCGACATTTTCCAGCAGCCTTCCGCCGCGGGCCTGTCGAATTTGAATATCATGACGGTCGGCGCGGTCGGTGAAACCGCCGGCCAGGGCAATGGCTTTTTCCGCCGTTAAACCCGGCTCCCAGGCATATCCATCCGGTTTTTTCACTTCGCCGAGCAGATAAACTTTGCGGTATTCGGCGATGCTCACCGTGACCATCGGCGCCTGTAGGTAGTTACCGCGCAGTTTATCGGCGATTTCATTACTCACCTGTTCAGGCGTTTTGCCTTTTAACAGCAGCGATCCGATATAGGGGTAATCAATGCTGCCGCTATTATCGATTTTTACCCGCATCGTCAGATCCTGCTCCCCGGAGACTGCAATATTGACTTCATCGCCCTGGTCCAAAAGGTAGACGGCGTCCGGCGGCGTTTTAATGGTCTGCGGCGGCGTCGAACAGCCCGCCAGCAGTAGCGCCAGCAGCGGAAGCATCACCAGTGTCCTGTTTAAAAAGGTCATAGTTGTACCTGCGTCATAAAAATAATGGCCGAATCGTCGTAGCCCAGGGTGCGGTCAACCGCATGCGAGTAGTCCGGGCCAATATAAAAAGTGTCCGTATCTTTATTTGAGTGCATGGTGTTCCATTGCAGCTTCAGCTTAAAGTTAACCGATGGTCGGAAATCATAGTTAAAGGTCAGCGACAGCAGATTAGACTTATCTTTGCGCTTATTGCTCTGATGCTTATAGTCTTCGGTGATATATGAATAATCGACCAGAGTTGAGAAACGATCCACCAGCCAGTGATGTTCATAGCCGACGCCGAAATTTGACACCAGGATATAGCCGCCGGAGTCGGTGGGGTCCTTGATGCGCTGAGAACTGTGTAGGTTAACTTTCATTTGTTCCAGCGGTTTCCAGTCGGCGTTGATATCCCAGTTCAAGCCGTTAAAACCCTGTGAGTCCGGGTTATGGATAAAGTCTTTGTAGAGCCAGGCGACGTTACCGTTAATCTCCGTTTTACCCGACAGGCGATTCTTCATGCCGAACAGCAGGTAATACTCATTGCTGTCTTTTAACGGGTTCAGCTCGTAGCGGCGCTGGTTGGTGATAAAGCTATAGCGATAGCGCAGCGTTTTAGCTTTCTGGTCGAACAGTTCGGCCACCAGGCTGTTTTCATGCCACTCCTGATCGTGCATGTAATAGTTAAAGTCATCGCTGGCGTCTTTGATGCTGTCGAGGTCGCGAAAACGCAACTGTTTATGCAGTAGCGCGACTTCAACTTTACCGCGACCTTCCGGCGCGCCGTAGCTGTAACGAAGCTCGCTATTAAAGAAGCGGGTGCCGATCGGTTTGTTGATGCCAAACTCTTTAAACTGCTCGGGCAAAAAGCCTTCGGTGGTGTCGCGGCCGCGCTCTTCATGACCCAGCGTCTCATCGAGATCCAATGACAGCCCGTGCATGCTGCCAAATCGCCATTTGCCGTTAAACATAAAAAAATGGTTATTGCGATTATCCGCGCTATCGTTGCCATAGTTGCGGTAATCGCCGGAATACATCAACAGGTAGCGGTCTTCATAACGTTCGCCGATGGCTTTGACGATAGGTTTAATATTCTGGTAGCTGGAACCGATTTTATTTTGGTCGTAGCGCTGCCAGGTCACGTTGTCATCGTAACCGATGTCATAACCCAACTGGCTCTCGAAATCGATGCCGACAACCCCGGTATGCGGTTTTGCCTGCAGGTCGGCGTGTGCGTAAGGCACAGACAGCAAACCGGCCAGAACGGCGAACCTAGAACGCATTTTTGCCAACAAAGCCCCGGAAGAAAGTCAAAAAGACGATTTTGAGATCGAGGAACAGCGACCAGGACTGGATGTAGGCCAGGTCGTACTGAATTCGCTTCTCCATTTTGTCCAGCGTATCGGTCTCGCCGCGGAAGCCGTTAATCTGCGCAAGCCCCGTGATCCCTGGTTTAACCTTATGGCGAATCATGTAGTTCTCCACCAGCACGCGATACTGCTCGTTATGCGCCACCGCGTGCGGGCGCGGACCGACGATCGACATCCGCCCCTGTAGCACGTTGAAAAACTGCGGCAGTTCATCCAGTGAGGTTTTACGCAAAAAAGCGCCGAATTTGGTGATACGCGGATCGTTGCGGGTCGCCTGAGTGACCACGGCGCTATTTTCCATGACCCGCATGGTCCTGAATTTCCATACTTCTATTTGCTTGCCGTTGAGGCCATAACGATTCTGTTTAAATAAAATCGGCCCCGGCGAGGTGAGCTTGATACCAATCGCCACGAACAGCATCGCCGGCAGGCTAATTAAGGTAAAGAAAGAGCCGAGAATGATATCTTCAATACGCTTGATGATCGCCCCTTCGCCATCAAAAGGCGAAGTGAAGATACTGATAGTCTGCAGATTGCCGAACATGCGCAACTGGGAAATATGCGAGCTGTAAGAGAATAGATCCGGTACCAGGAATACATCGACGGTTGTGTCAGAGAATTCATTAAGAAACTGCTTAATACGCTGCTGCGCAACCATGGGGAGCGCGATGTAAATTTCATCAACGCCGCCTGTTTTCGCCAGAGCCAGCAGATCGCGCGAGTTGCCTTTTCTTTCAATACTCATCAGTCGGCTATCGCGCTGGTTGTTGCGATCTTCAAAATAGCTGATGATGATGCCGCGCTGTGAGTACTCTTTTTGTAAAGCCTGCTCGATGGCCAGGCCCGCAGGCGTAATACCAAGAATCGCCACCCGTAACACCGAGTTAAACAGATAATGCGCGGTGATTGCCCGCACCACAAAGACAATTAAAAATATAAATATCGAACACTTAGCCAAACTGACGGCCAGCGGGATAAAATTAACTACAGATTGTGCGTTAATTAACCACTCGGCAACGACAAAAAATAAAAATGAAACAATACTACTTAGGCATACGCTTAATATAAGTGCGGCTGATTTTGTGAAATAGTGGCCTTTAAATTGTCCGGAATACAGTTGGAAATACTCATTAATTCTTATGAATACTAATGAATAGATAATGCCAACGAGCGCGGAAGCGGTAGAGGGTTCAGTGTAAAAATATTTTAAATAGATAAAAATCAAAATGTTGACGGTGAGGAAATCCAGTAGTTTTATCAACTTGCTATAACGGGAGTGATAAATTTTTATATTGTTATCTGCCATTTTTTGCTCGTTTAAAATGAGTTATTTAAACATCGTTATGCTATTTTTTTAAACTAACTGGAAAGCCTGATAATCATTCACATTTGCAATAAATGGTTATCAATCATCATTGTAGACTATGAGTTGGGTAGTGTCGACAAATCTCAGTTTAAAAATAAAACTGTTTTTTAATGTTCTTTATACGAGTTATTTAAGCGGGAAAGAGGGGGATTAATACCGAAGGATTAATTGTTGTTGAGCGTAAACGTAGAGTGGAATTCAGGGTGAAGGACTAATTGCAGGTGAAACAACCGGAGTCTGGAGAGTGAGAATTCTTAGCCCCCGGCCAACTC
This sequence comes from Klebsiella sp. 141198, assembly GCF_050600785.1. Classification (NCBI taxonomy): domain Bacteria; kingdom Pseudomonadati; phylum Pseudomonadota; class Gammaproteobacteria; order Enterobacterales; family Enterobacteriaceae; genus Klebsiella; species Klebsiella sp. 141198. The sequence goes on along the minus strand of NZ_JAQIRM010000011.1, from coordinate 27,736 downwards.
AAGATGCTGAGTTGCCGGGGCTCTGAAGAGTACCCGACTTTACTTGTACAGTTCCGCGCTCATCGTCACCTTATTCCCCATATGGGCGCTGGTGATTTTATAATCACTCGCATTCAGTTCTTTCGCTTTTTTGGCAATCACCGCTTCAGCGGAGTCAAGCGTATTACCGGTCGCAGTGACGCTATGCGCGGAAGCGGTAAAGGCAAAAAGTGAAAGTGCGGCTGCGGAAAAAATAGTCGATACGGTTTTCATGTTCATAATCCTGGTAAGTTGTTTCGTTAACGTCGCCCGTTGCAACGTGATGGCGTAAAGGATATGCCCCGCCCGTTGTCTGAAAAAGACGGCAACGGGCAATAGACTTTTCTTCTTTTGTTCATAAAAGGAATGGCCTGGCCATTCCTGGCAACAATCAGGCGCTAAAGTTATTCTTCAACGCCTGCAGGCCGTCGCGATAAATACCGCTGAACAGCGCTTCGGCATCCGCGTCGCTGACGTTAACCGGCGTGAAGCTGCCGGACCACTCAACGCGGGTGATATTGCTATCGGCAGTGGCCACTACCGCGATCGTGGAGAGGTAATCCACAACCGGGAACGGCGCCTGGATTATCGAGTAGCTATAGCTGCGCTGGCGGTTATCAAACGCCTCCAGACGTTCAATGACCGTGCCGCCATCGGAAGTGGTCAGCGTACGCACGCGTCCTCCTTCGCTCACTACGCTTTTCGGGATGAACGGCAGCCAGTCGGGCAGCGAGTCAAAGCCGCCCATCAGTTGCCAGACCTGGTCGACAGAAGCCGGGATTTCGATAGATACAGTAGTATTAGCCATTTTATTTCTCTCTTTATGTCAGATAATTAGAATTACATTGCCAGGGTGTCGACGACGCCGCCATCGACGCGTAGCGCAGCGCCGGTAGTGGCCGACGAGAGCGGCGAGGCGAGATACACCGCCAGGTTCGCCACTTCGTCGACGTCCGCCGCCCGCTGGATAATCGAGCTTGGGCGCGCGGTCTTCACAAATTCATCAGCCTGTTCACGCGGGCTGCGGCCAGACTGCGCGGCGGCCTCCGCCAGCATCTCCTGCAAACCTTCAGTGAAGGTGGGGCCAGGTAGAATGGCGTTAACGGTGACGCCGGTACCGGCGAGCCGTTTCGCCAGCCCGTGGGAGACCGCGAGATTGGCGCTTTTGGTCACGCCGTAATTGATCATGTCGGCAGGAATCGCGACGCCGGATTCCGAGGAGACGAAAATAATGCGTCCCCAGCCGTTATCGATCATCCCCTGCGCGTAGTGGCGCGACAGCCGCACGCCGGAAAGCACGTTGACGTTATAAAAGTGCATCCACTCGCTATCCGGTACGCTAAAGAAATCTTTATCGTTAAAGATGCCGAGGTTGTTAACCACCACATCAGCACGCGGCTCGGCGGCGAGCAGCGCGCTGACGCCCTCCTCGGTGCTGAGGTCGGCGACCACCCCGCGCAGCTGCGCATCCGGGAGTTCGGCATTAATCGCCGCCATGGCGGTATCAACACCGCGGCGTTGACGGCCGACGATGACCACGGTCGCGCCCGCCTGAGCAAGGCCTTTAGCGATGCCAAGCCCGATGCCGGAAGTGGAGCCGCTCACCACGGCGACTTTATGAGTTAGATCCAGTTTCATGGTGTCTCTCTTGTTTTAAGAGGGGCCCTGTGGCCCCGCTAAAATTAACGAATCGGCAGCGGCGCGTTATCCGCCACCAGATTCTGGCTGCGCATCTCTTCCCAGAAAGCGGCTGGGATGGTTGATTTCAGCGCGGCCAGATCTTCCGCCATACGGCCCGGACGGCTGGAGCCTGGGATCACGGCGGCCACCGCCGGATGAGCCAGGGCAAACTGCAGCGCCGCGGCTTTCACATCCACCTGATGACGGGCGGCAATGGCCTTGATCTGCGCCACCTGCTGGTGGATCGCCGCAGAGGCTTTCTGGTATTCGAAGTGTTCACCGCCGGCGAGAACGCCCGAGCTGTAAGGGCCGCCGACAACGATATCGACATTCTGTTCCAGCGCTTCCGGCATCAGGCGCTGCAGGGCGCGTTTGTGGTCCAGCAGCGAGTAGCGGCCAGCCAGCAGGAACGCATCCGGCTTCGGTTCGTCGAGCGCTAAGGTCAATTCGCAAGGTTCGACACGGTTCACGCCCAGCCCCCATGCCTTAATTACGCCTTCTTCACGCAGGCGGGTCAGCGCGCGGAAGGCGCCGGTACGGGCGATGTTGAACTGTTCCAGCCAGCTGTCCCCGTAGAAATCCTGCGCCGGATCGTGGATCCATACGATGTCGAGATGGTCGGTTTTCAGCCGTTTTAAACTGTCTTCAATAGAACGCAGGGTGGCGTCGGCCGAGTAATCGTTGAGGATTTTGTTCTTCAGGCCGTATTCGAAAAGACCGCCTTTCTCACCGAAATCACGCGTAGCCGGGTCTTCCATTTCATCAAGCATGATGCGGCCGACTTTGCTGCTCAGAACGAACTGGTCGCGAGGGTATTGCGAGAGCGCTTCGCCCATCCGGATTTCAGAAAGACCGGACCCGTACAGCGGAGCGGTATCGAAGTAACGAACGCCCAGATCCCAGGCGGCGGCGACGGTGGCGTGCGCCTCGTCTTCCGGGATGTTGCGGAACATGTTACCCAGCGGCGCGCCGCCTAAACCGATGTTGCCTGGTAGAATATGTTTGATGCTCATCTAAGATGTCCTCGATATTGGGTTCCCGTTTTGGGAAGGGTTCTGTGCGGGCGATTTGTGCTGTCGTCCTGTGACGGAGATCACAATACCTTGCGGTGTTATGACTTGATAGGACATAATTCGTCTGACTTAAGTCCTTTGAGGTCTCATATGATTGATTTACGCCAGTTGAAGTACTTTGTGGTGGTAGCGGAAGAGGAGCATGTTGGCCGTGCCGCCGAACGCTTACATATTTCGCAGTCGCCGCTCAGCCGCCAGATAGCCCAGCTGGAGGAGCGCCTTGGGCTCATGCTGTTTGAACGTAACCAGCAGCGTATTCGCCTGACGGCGGACGGGCAGACGTTTTTGGCCGAAACGCGCTCGTTGCTGACCCATGCCAACCGTCTCGAATCATTAGGTAAACGACTGGGGCGCGGCGAAGATGGCGGGTTGTGTATCGGTTATATCGAAAACGCCATGCACTCCGGCGTGCTTTCTACCGCACTGCGCACCCTACGAACGTCTCGCCCGGACGTGCATATCGCGCTGTATAGCCAGCCGCCAGCCACGCAGATTGAGGGCCTGCGCCAGCGCAGTCTGGACTTCTCGCTGGTGGACATGCCGCCTTCGGCGGGCGAACAGGATCTGGAGTATACCCAGGTGCTTGATGACCGGATGCTGCTGGCTTTGCCGCAGAATCATCCGCTGGCCGCTGCGGAAAACTTGCAGCCGGCGCAGCTGGCCGATCAGCAGTGGATCGCGGTTATCCATAACGACGATGCCCATTCGCGCGATGATTTTGTCGCCGCCTGCGTGCGTGCGGGCTTTAATCCTGATATTCGTCTGGAAGCCGGAGAGCCATTAACGGCCCTGGGGCTGGTGGCGGCGGGACTGGGCGTGGCGCTGATCCAGCACAGCCTGCGGCATAACGCCCCTGAGGGGGTCGTGCTGCGGGAAATTCCGTGGATGAGCTATTCGACCCAGCTGTGGGCGGTATGGCACAAAGCCAACCAGCGCCCGCTGGTGATGCACTTTCGCGAAGTGCTACGCGGCGAGAATAATTAGGAATATTCCTGGAATAGGACGTGGCGGCACGAAAATCCGCCGCGCTCCCTGCCTGCGCAGCCAATTCATGTTACCGTCAAATATTGACCCTAAAACTATAAGACCTTCATGAAATTTTTATTATCTATCAGTTTATTAAGCTGCTTCCTTTCTCCGGCTTTCGCCGGCACAGCGGTAAAATTATCCTGCTCTTTACGCAAAAACGTGACCATCTCGCGTTTCCATTACCAGCTATCGACCATGAAGTGGGGCGACCATTTCCAGGTCGCTTCCGGCATGCGTCAGGCGCAGACCAAAAATCATATTCCCTATCGGGTAACCAGCTTTCGTAACGGCGACGATCTGGTCTTTTTCCCGGACAGTCAGGAGTACTTTTTCTTCTACTCGGGAATGGCGACGCCGGACCGCTGCGTGGTGGAGGAACACTACGAGTATCCGGTCACGCAGCTGCCGTATTATAAAAAGCCCGCCACCTGAATCAGGTCTGCTGCGTCTGCAGTTTGCCGGCCATCGCCTGTTGGATAATCGGGATGGGGGTAAGTAAGTGCTCGCGCATGAGCGCGCTGGCTCGCTCGGCGTCGCGCGCCAGGATGGCTTCCAGCAGCGTCTGGTGCTGGACATGTTTATCTTCCAGCATTTCTACCGACAGCACGGTGGTGCGTAGCCAGATGAAGCGGTAGCGCGCCGCCAGATCGAACAGCCGTTCGCGCATCTGCAGTAAATACTGCGAACCACAGCCGGCGACAATGGCGGTATGAAACGCCTGATGGCGCTGATCCCATTCATCGAGTAAGCGCTCACTGGCTTCGCTGGATTCCAGCTTATTAAGCAGATGCGCGCGGGCCAGCAGCTCGGCTTCCCACTCATCGCCACCGCGCTCAATGGCGAGGCGCACCAGCATGGCTTCCATATTGGCGCGGGCATCGAAGATATCGAGGAGTTCCGCCTCGGACATCGAGGCGACACGATAGCCTTTTTGGTTGACCACCGTCACCAGCCGCTCGGCCACCAGCTGCGAGAGCGCTTCCCGCAGCGGCCCGACGCCAAGCTCATAGCGCGACGTCAGCAGGCTCATACGCAGTTTTTCATCAGGCTGATAAACGCCGCGGATGATGTCGTTCTTCAACCAGCGGTATCCATCAATGGCCGTCGCTTGGGGAATGGCGGTCATAGTCTTGCTCCTGAATACATTTCCCGGCCTGCGCCGGGAACAGGGTTAACGCGTATTTTGTAGCGGCAGTTTTTGCCACAATAGCAGCTTTTTCCAGCGCGACATAATCGGCACCGTACAGATGATAGCGATCGCCAGCGCGCCGGTGGAAATGACCTCCAGCTGCTGCGCCGGACGGAACAGCATCACCACCAGTACGAAGGTGATAAAGGCGATAACCAGCCAGGTGAGCCACGGATAGAGCCACATCTTAAGGCGAATTTCACCGCCTTTCGCCAGCAGGATTTTGCGCATCCGCAACTGAGATACGGCAATGACCAGATAGACCAGCAGGGCGATGGCGCCGGAGCTATCGATGAGGAATTTAAAGACTTTCGCCGGGGCATAGTAGTTCACCACCACGGTTAAGAAGGCCGCGCCGGTGGAGAGCAGCACCGCCACATACGGCGTTTTACTGCGGTTGGTTTTGCCCATTATAGCTGGCGCATCGCCGCGGCGGCTCAGGGAATAGAGCATTCGCGAAGCGGTATACAGCGCCGAGTTCAGGCAACTGGTCACCGACAGCAGGATCACGCCGTCCATAATCAGCTTGGCGTAGGGGATATGCAGTAACTCCAGTACCGAACGGTATGAACCGACGTTCTTCAGCCCCGGCATGTTCCACGGGATCAGCGAGACGACCACGAAAATGGAGCACAGATAGAAGATAGAGATGCGCCAGATAACGGAATTTGTGGCGCGAACAATATGTTTATCCGGCGTATCCGATTCGGCGGCGGCAATGGTGACTATCTCCGCGCCCATAAATGAGAACATGGTAATGAGCATCGCGCTGAGCACCGCGCCGAAGCCGTTAGGCATAAAGCCGCCGTGATCCCACAGGCGCGAAATCCCGCTCACTTCGGCATAGGGATAGAAGCCGGTGATGGCCACCGCGCCCAGCACGATAAAGGCCAGAATGGCGATAACCTTACAGATAGCCAGCCAGAACTCGAATTCGCCGTAGTTCTTGACGCTCAGCAGATTACTGCCGGTGAGGGCGAGGGTGATGACCAGCGAGAATAGCCATACCGGTACGCCGGGGATCCATGAGTTGAGAATAATGGCGGCGATATTGGCTTCCAGGGGGATAACCAGGACCCAAAACCACCAGTACAGCCAGCCGATGGTATAACCCGCCCAGCGGCCGATCGCTTTGTCGGCGTAGGTCGAAAAGGAGCCCGTATCCGGGGTGGCGACGGCCATTTCGGCCAGCATACGCATAATCATCACCACCAATAGCCCGGCGAACAGGTAGGAGAGCAGCACCGCCGGGCCCGCTTCGGCAATGGCGACGCTGGAACCGACAAACAAACTTGCGCCGATAACGCCGGCAATAGATAACATGGTGACGTGGCGTGATTTCAGCCCGCCCCCTAAATCATGTGATTGCGACAGTTGCCCCATCATTAACCCCTTTTATTGTTTTTTGGCGCCGTTTGCCGGATGGCGGTTGCGCCCAATCCGGCCGACAGGCAACCGGACGGGGCGCGTGAGCGTCGCCATCCGGTGCAGGAGTGTTAGCCTTGTTTAGCTTCGTTAAAACAGTCGGCGATAATCTTCAGTCCCTGCGCGATCTGCGCATCTTCGATAGTCAGCGGCACCAGAATACGCAGCACGTTGTAGTACGGCCCGCAGGAGAGCAGGATCAGGCCTTTATCCCGCGCGCGGGCGACGATATCCGCCGTCAGTTTGGCGTTGGGTTTGCTGTGATCGCCCTCTTCAAAGAGCTCAATGGCGATCATCGCCCCCAGGCCGCGGACGTCGCCGATTTCGCGATGTGTTTCGGCGATATTGAGCAGGCCTTTACGCAGCTTGTCGCCGAGCTGATTGGCTTTTTCCAACAGGTTTTCCTGTTCGAAAACCTTGAGTACCGCCAGCGCGGCGGCGCAGGCAATTGGGTTGCCGGCATAGGTGCCGCCCAATCCGCCCGGCGCGATGGCGTCCATGACTTCCGCCCGTCCGGTGACGCCCGCCAGCGGGAAACCGCCGGCGATGGATTTGGCAAAGGTGGTGATATCCGGCGCCACTCCCATCTGCTCCATCGCGAACAGCGTGCCGGTACGGCCCGCGCCGCTCTGGACTTCATCGGCGATCAGCATGATGCCGTGCTCATCACACAGCGCGCGCAGGCGTTGCATAAAGTCCGGGGAGGCGGCGTAGAAACCGCCTTCGCCCTGGACGGGTTCAATGACGATAGCGGCGATATCTTCCGGCGCGGCGTCATTTTTGAAGATGCGATGGATGCTGGCGATCGCGTCATCATCGCTGATGCCGTGCAGCGCGCACGGGTAGAGCGCGCGATAGACGTGGCCCGGCATTAACCCCATACCCGCGGAGTAAGGGTTCACTTTACCGGTTAACGACAGGGTGTAATGGGTACGGCCATGATAGGCGCCGGTAAAGGCGATGGTGCCGCTACGCCCGGTCGCCGCGCGGGCGATTTTGACCGCGTTTTCCACCGCTTCCGAACCGGTGGTCACCAGCAGGGTTTTCTTGGCGAAATCGCCGGGCACTTTCTGGTTCATCATTTCGCAAAGCTGCAGGTAGGGCTCGTAGGCCAGCACCTGGAAGCAGGTGTGGGTCAGCTTCTTCAACTGGCCTTCCACCGCGGCGATCACCTCAGGGTGCAGGTGGCCGGTATTTAACACCGCGATACCGCCGGCGAAATCGAGATATTCACGGCCTTCAACGTCCCATACCCGGCAGTTCTCCGCACGGTCGGCAAAGATAGGGTGAATCTGTCCGACGCCGCGCGGCACCGCGTCGCTACGGCGCTGCATTAACGCTTTATTGCTGGTCATGTCCTGCTCTCCTGTTAAAGGCCGATACACATATATTTGATTTCTAAATAATCTTCGATGCCGTACTTCGAACCTTCACGGCCCAGACCGGAGGCTTTAATGCCGCCGAACGGCGCGACTTCGTTGGAGATAATGCCGGTATTGATACCAACGATGCCGTACTCCAGCGCTTCGCCGACGCGGAAGACGCGGCTCAGGTCGCGGGCGTAGAAATAGGCGGCGAGGCCGAATTCGGTATCGTTGGCCTGGGCAATCACATCGGCTTCATCTTTAAAGCGGAACAGCGGCGCCAGCGGGCCGAAGGTCTCTTCTTTCGCCACTTTGGCGCTGCTCGGGACGTTGACCAGGATGGTGGGCTGGAAGAAGTTGCCGCCCAGCGCGTGCGGTTTGCCGCCGGTGACGATGCGCGCGCCTTTCGCAAGGGCGTCGGCAATATGTTCTTCGACCTTAGCTACCGCTTTATCATCGATCAGCGGGCCGGTGGTGACGCCGTCCTGCAGGCCGTCGCCGATATGCAGTTTTTCCACCGCCTGCTGCAGTTTTTCAGCGAAACGGTCATAGACGCCGTCCTGCACATACAGTCGGTTGGCGCAGACGCAGGTCTGCCCGGCGTTGCGGAACTTCGACGCCAGCGCCCCTTCGACGGCTTTATCGAGGTCGGCGTCGTCAAAGACGATAAACGGCGCGTTGCCGCCGAGTTCTAACGACACTTTTTTGATGTCTTTCGCACACTGCTCCATCAGCTGGCGGCCAATTTCGGTCGAGCCGGTGAAGGAGAGCTTGCGTACCAGCGGGTTGCTGGTCAGTTCGTTGCCGACGGCCCCGGCGGAACCGGTGACCACGTTAAATACCCCGGCGGGAATACCGGCGCGATTCGCCAGTTCGGCCAGCGCCAGCGCGGAAAACGGCGTCTGGCTCGCCGGTTTCAGGACCATGGTACAGCCGGCGGCCAGCGCCGGGCCCGCTTTACGGGTGATCATCGCCGCCGGGAAGTTCCACGGGGTGATGGCGGCGGTAACGCCGATGGGCTGCTTAATGACGATCAGGCGCTTGTCGGCCTGATGGCCGGGAATGGTATCGCCGTAAATGCGCTTACCTTCTTCGGCGAACCACTCAATAAAGGAGGCGGCGTAGCTGATTTCGCCTTTGGCTTCCGCCAGCGGTTTCCCCTGTTCGAGGGTCATCAGGCGGGCGAGATCGTCCTGGTTCTCCATCATCAGATCGAACCAGCGGCGCAGAAGGGTGGCGCGCTCTTTGGCGGTCAGGGCACGCCAGGCTGGCAGGGCGCGGTTGGCGGCTTCAATCGCTTCGCGGGTTTCGTCGGCGCCCATTTTCGGCACGCTACCCAGCTGCTGGCCGTTGGCGGGGTTGGTCACCGCAATCACGTCGCCGTTTTGCGCATCGCGCCACTGGCCATCAATTAGCGCCTGCTGGCGAAACAGAGTTGCATCTTTAAGTTGCATAATCGCTTCCTGTCTTAAGGGGTTAACGAGTAAAAGCGGCGTGTAGTGTCTCCACGCTACGTGCCGCACGCAGCGTGCGTCCGGGATTGCTCTGGCTTGCCAGCAGGGTTTGCACCTTGCTGACGATGTGCGCGCCGATCGGGATAGCCGACGTGGCCGCCGGCGACGGCGCGTTACAGGTGTGGATGGAACGCGCGGTAGTGACAAAGAGGAAATCGTCGATCAGCTTGCCCTGCGGCGATACCGCCTGTGCCCGCACGCCGGCAGGCCACGGGCGCAAATCGCTTAATGTCAGGCTGGGGCAGTATTTCTGCACCAGTCGCAGATAGCCGCTTCTGCACAGCGAATTCTTCATTTCGCCAAGCCCGGAGCGCAGGTTGTTTTGCAGTACCCGGCGAATGCCGGGCGAGGTCAGGATCTCAAGGGTATCGGTCAGCGAGATATCGCGCTTGCGATAGCCTTCGCGCTTCAGCGCCAGCACCGCGTTAGGGCCGACGGTGACGCTACCGTCGATCATGCGGGTCAGGTGGACGCCGAGGAACGGCATCGCCGGATCGGGGATCGGATAGATCAGATGATTAACGATCTGGTTGTGCTGCGGCGCCAGTTGGAAATATTCGCCGCGGAACGGGCAGATGATAAAGCCAGGATCGACGCCGATCATTTTCACCAGCCGGTCGGCCATCAGCCCGGAGCAGGTGATCAGCGTCGATGCCTCATATTCGCCGCCCTGGCGGGTGTGGACGACCACGCCGCTGGCGTGCTCTTTCAGGGCGCTGACTTCGGCGTCGTAGACGATCGTTCCACCTTTGGATTCGAAGATCTTCGCCATTGCCGCCGCGACTTCACGATAGCTGACAATGCCGCTCGAAGGAACGAAGATCCCGCCCAGTCCGCTGATGTTCGGCTCGCGTTCGCGCAGCTCGCTCGCGCTCAGCCATTCGCGTTGCAGCCCGTTAGCGGCGGTGCGATCCCACAGCGCGCGCATCCGCTCCATCTCCAGCGGCGAGGTGGCAACCAGCATCTTGCCGCAGACGTCGTAGCGAATCGCATTCTGCTCGCAAAAGGCTTTGGTGGCGCGGTTGCCGGCGAGGCAAAACTGCGCCTTAAGGCTGCCGGGGGTATAGTAAACCCCGGCGTGGATCACTCCGCTGTTGTGGCCGGTCTGATGGCAGGCCGGGCCGGACTCTTTTTCCAGCAGGGCAATGCGGGCGTCCGGGTAAATCTCAATTAACTGCATGGCGGTCGACATGCCGATAATGCCGCCGCCGATAATCACGAAATCATACATCCGCTCAATTCCTTCGCCTGAGAACCCTTATTGATGAGTCTGGTAATGATTCGTGGAATACGCAAAGTAGCCGCGCTGGCGCATCAGTTCGCGACGCAGATCCGGATGCGGCGTAAAGCGGTCGCGACCGTGCAGCCAGAAAAGATTGTTTATCAACAGGAATTTACCCACCGGCACCGGTACGGAAAGAATGTTTTTACTGGTTTCCAGCGCGTCGGAAAGGCGGCTCAGCCAGGTGCCTTCTTCGAAATCTTTCGGCTGCACAAACTGGTCGATATAGCGCATTACCGGGCGACCCTGCTGGTCGACGTCGAAAACCGGATGGAAGACGTCTTTGCTGACGTTTTTGCTCGGCGGCGCGGCCCAGCGCATTGGACGGCGGGCCAGCGGATCGCGGAAGAATTCGTCGAGATGTTCCCAGTCATCGAGATGCAGCAGCAGTGAATTGCCGCCCTGCATATTCTGTTCATCGATCTTCATCATCAGCACGTAGTCGGTAATTTCTTCGACATAGGTACCGTCATTGTGCAGTTCCATCACGCGGTGCGGCTGGCGCAGGTAGCTATCTGAGTTATCGACGTTTTTCACCACGAAGCGGGCGTAATACTGGCCGCTCATGGCATCAAAGTTGGAACGGCCGATCAAATGCGCCACGGCGGTAGCCAGTTTGACCATTTCATCGGCCTGAGAGACGTTGTCAATGCCGATACCGTTGATCAGCAGAGCGCCCTCCGCGCGATTGAGCAGTGTGTTGATCAGCAGCGGCTGCAGCTGGTTGCCGCACAGATCGTCGAGGATCTTGCCGACCTGAAAGCGCAAAAAGGATTTGTATTCCAGCGCCTGCACTGGCCACTGCGCGACTTGTTGCAAAAATTGTGCGGTCGTTTGGGCGGTGAACGTTAGCTCCAGCAGACGCGGCGATTGCGCGGACGGAGCGAAGGAAAAACCGGTGTAGCTGCGGGCCAAATCATCAGCATGAGGTTTTACGGCGGTCAGTGCATTCATCAGAATCATTCCTCGGGTAGAGTCAGAGAGTCGGGGTGATGCTCATTTCGTAGCCATAAATTAAAAATATCTACATTTTTGAAAAATGCGTATGAAATAGCCATATTGTTTAATTTTTGTGATCGCCAGCAACAATAAGTTAACAATATGAAAGGCGAGGACAGACGAGGTGGGAAAAGAAAAATGCCTGAAAATTAATAAGTTGAAGATAGGACGGACAGCCCGGATAGCGGGGGAGTGGATATCCGGGGAAAAGCGGGGTTATTTTTCGACGCTGGCCACTAAGGCTTCAATGGTTTGTTCCCGCCAGAGGAGCCCCTGCAGGGCAAACCACGGCATGTTTTCCAGCCACTGAAGATGAGCTTCGGTTTCAATACCTTCGACGATCACCTGATACTGATTCGCCTGAAAATAGTGCAGGAGTGAGTCCATCAACTGCTGGCCGTTTTTCTTTTCCAGCAGGCTCCATAACAGGTTCTTGTCGGTCTTGATAAAACGAAAGGGTTGCGCCGTCAGGGCGGCGAACCCGGCGTAACCGGCGCCAAAATCATCGAGCCAGAAGGAGTATTTGTCCGTCAGGGCGTCGATGGTCGGGGTGCGTTTCACCAGCGTGTTGGAAAATTCATTAACCTCAAAATGCAGGCAGCCGATGGTTTTCACGCACTCGGCGATAAAATCATCATGCAGCATATGCAGCGTCGACTCGTCGACGTTGAGGGTAACCATGACTTCGTTGTGGCGGAACCACTGCTGATGCTGCCTGACCAGCTCAATCTGTTCGAGCAGGATGCGGGCGCGCAGTGATTCCGATGCCTCACTGAAAAACCGTTCTATATCTTGCGGACTAGCAGGCTCGTGATGAGCAAACCGGGTCAAACATTCAACCGCGATCATTTTGCCTTCGCGGTTGAACATCGGCTGAAATACATAGCGTAACCCGGTCGGTTCGGTGTTGGTCAGCGGCATTTTGCTTCACTATTTAAAGGTAACGTCGATATTGGCCGTCGCATTAAAGGTGCCGATTTTTGGCTTAACGCTTAGCCATTTCAGGCTGGCCAGGAAGTTGCTTTCTACCACGCTGCCGTTAATCATGCCCAACTGCGTCGGGGTATTCATGGAAAGCCAGGTTGTCGGCGCATCGGCGCGCGAGAGCAGGATGCCAAAACCGCTATCGTTAGATGGCAGAATGGTATTGGTGTCCTGGGTCGGCTGCTGGGTGCTGAAGCTGGCCATTAAGGTCTGCCCCTGGCAATCCTGACCAGCGCCGGTCAGGTCGGCGCGGACGCTGAACGGGACCTGTTTCTCAATGGCGCCGACGACGGCATTGCGCGCCGGGATGCTGCCGAAGTTTACCGTTGAACCATTGTTCGCCGAGACGGTGATTTTCGGGTTGCAGGCGATAAAGCGGATGTTGCCAAGCCCGGTGACCCACGCGCGGAAGTTACTATTCGGGCGGCTGTTGAGGCCGCCAACGCCGTCAACCTGGAAGATAGCGTAGCGGTTGGTGTCGTTAATCACGCCGTTTGACGGCGGCGGATTGCCGGTGGCTTTAATATAAACCGAGTAGGTCACCGTGACGGTCTGCGGGGTTGCCGGAGACTGGCATGCACCGCCGGGACGATTGCGGCGGCAGAGTGTACCGGGACCGATATCCGTTTTCTGACCTTTTACCGGTTTAATATCGGTGCTGAGATAGGTGACGCCGACTTCCAGCGAGTTGTGGATATTCTGCATCCGGGTTTCCGGATCCCAGTACAGATACGCATTTTCGCCGTTGGGCATATGATCCGTATCGGTACAGGTGAAGGTGGAGGTAAACGTCGGCGAACGCCACAGCAGGGCGCCCGGCTTCAGGTTAGCGGTCGAAACGTTAATCTGATCGGTGAGCGCGATGGTCTGCGATACTTCGGTACCGTTCTTCTTACAGCTCAGCGCGAAGCTGCTGGTGGAGAACAGCGCGCTTGAGAGTACCAGCAGCGTCAGCCCGGTGCGGGATAAGAGGTTAAACTTCGACATAACTAATTGTCCTTTCATGTTATTTACAGGTCAGGGAGACGACCTGATAACCACCGGGTTGATCGGCTTGAATAGCAGGTAACTCTGGCACCGTCAGGCTGCAGGAGGCGTCGGCATCGTCGCCCCATTTCATCTGCAGACGGTCGCCGCTCTGAACGCCGGAAACGTACGCTTCACCGCGGGTACCGACCACGCCGACATGTTCGCCGTTCTGGCCGAAGATATTGGCGCCAATCACCGGCACGCTGCCGTCCGCCAGTTTGGCGTGGATAAGCAGGCTCTGGCCGAGATGCGTTTCAAAGGTCACGCGGCCGATGGCGCGCTCGGTCGGCACGATATCTTTCGCCGCCAGCGGGATTTCCAGGCCGTTGCCGATATCCGAAGTACGCAGCGCGACGCGGTTGTGGCGATACGGCATCGCAGAAGTGAGCACCGCGTAGCCGAAGCGGTCAATCGCTACTCCAGGCTGGTTTTCCAGGCGCACGCCCTGCGCCCCTTTCGCTTTCACCACCACGAAGGTGTTCTGCAGCGGCTGCGACAGGGTGACGCCGCCAGAGTGCGCGACCACGCCGCCGGAGACGTTCAGCGAAGTCTGCTGATAGTTGTTGTTGTAGCTGTAGCCCAGATCGACGTTACCCATGCTGCCCAGATAACCCAGGTTGACCAGGCTGGTATCGCCGCCGTGCTGGGTGTGACCGCTCTGCACGAAGTAATTCATGCGGTTGTCATCAAGCAGCGTACCGCTCATCCCGGCGCTGTAGCCGCTACCGCTCTGCTTGCTGTTAGAGGCGTTAAAGTTAACCGTGCTTTCATGGTCCGGGCCAAAGATGTTGATTGGCACCGAGACGTTCAGGTTAACGCTGTTGTCGCTATAGCCGTAGTTACTGCGGCTGTTCTGGTAAAACACGCCGACGCTGACGCGATTCCAGGTGGTGTTAAAACCGGTCTGGATGGTGCGGTCGTAAGCGGAAGTGTTCCAGTAGTTCTGACGAATAAAGGTCGCGTACAGCGAAGCGCCGGCAATGTGCTGGTTGACCGTCATCTCGACGCGCTGGCGTTTGTTGTTGTATTGCTGCGAGTCGTAGTAACGACGGCGCTGGTTTTGCGTCGCCCAATCCGGCGCGCCGGTTTTATCGTCGCTCTGATCGTAATACTGGGTGTGGTAGAAACCGTTCTGCCAGTTGTTACGTTCAGCTACCGCATCGGAGAAGTCATAGAAGCCCGACGTCGAATAACGGTAGCCGGCGATCTGTACGTCGGTACCGAGAGTGTTGAGCGATTTGGAATAGAGGAAGCGTACGCTGGCGCCGCGCTTGTTCTCGCCGGAAGCCAGATCGGTATCAGACCATGAGGCGTCAACGGAGGCCGCTCCGTACTCGCCCATGTTTTTACCCAACCCGACCACGCCGGAGCGATAGTGCTCGGCCATGATAATCCCGCCATATGGCGTATAGTCGGAGCCGGCGCCATGCGCGACGGTGCCCTGGATAAATTGCGGCTGATAATTATTGGTGCCGTCGTGGTATTTACCCGCGGTCACCTGATACTCCCAGATCCCGTCGCGCAGCATATTCGGTACGGAGGAGTAAGGCAGGGTGAAGCTATGGCGTGAGCCATCCGCCTCGATAACCGTTACGGCTAAGTCGCCGCTGAGGGTGCTTGGTGAAATATCGGTCAGCGCGAACGGTCCCGGCGGCACCACGGTGCTGTATACGGTATAGCCGTTCTGGCGCACTTCGACGCGGGCGTTGGTGTTGGCGACGCCGCGTACGACCGGCGCGTAGCCGCGACGGCTGTCCGGCAGCATTTCCGGAACGCTGGAAATCTGCGCGCCGCGGAACTGGAAGCTGTCGAACACGTTATTATTGGTGTTGCTTTGGCCAATCTGAATACGGCTGCGCCACGAGGCGATATCGGTTTCCGCCCAGGTGGAAATCGGGTTCCACTGCTCTTTTTGCCCGGTCTGTTTTGACAGGGAGGAGGTATTGCGAAAACGCCACGCGCCGACGTTAAGGCCGTTATTGAGGCTCAGGAAGTAGTAGTCGCTGTCCTGTTTGCCGCTGCCGCTGGAAAAACGGGAGTGGCTGCCGCTGAAAGCGTAGTTAACGAAACCGGCGTTAATACCGTCGTCATAGACCAGCGGCGAAATCTCGCCCTGTGGTCGCGCTTCGAGTTCAGTTTGCGGTACGGAGATGTTCAGCTCCTGCAGCGCGGCGTTCCAGCTCACGCTACTGCCTGGAATATTTTTTACCAGATCGTAGCAGGCGCTGCTGCCGGCGGTATCTGGCACCAGAACGCCGTATGAACGGTAGCTGTCGGCATCTAAACAGAAATAGCCCGGGGTGTTAGGCGTATCTTTTTTAAATTCTATTTCCCGGTGATCGACGCGATTTTTATTCAGGTAAATATCGAAGGCATATTTACCTGGTAAAATATCGTCGCCGGTAGAGAGGTTTTGCACCAGCGAGGCGTTATTCGCCCCGCGGATGAAAGAGGTATTGAATTGCTCTTCGGCATTGACAAATGGTGTCGCCAGTAATGACATTGTCGAGGCGTAAACAGCAAAGCGAACGTGCTGCGCCAGACATCCAGGGATCGTCCTTATTTTATTATGGCTAGCCATTGTATTGCTCTCTTACTGAATGCGGATATCTTTAATTTCCGTATGTCCGCCAAAATCATTGATAAAAGTGAATGACATCTGATCCGCTGCCGCCGCGCCGGCTGGCAATTTGATGTTCAGAGAGTCCATGGGGTTAACCATGTCAGCATTCACTTTCCAGGTCTTCGCGCCGCTCTTCAGCGTCAGTACGCCGAAAGTCACGTGCAGCGGACCTTTGTTAGTCACGACCAGATCGTTACCTTGCTTACGCCAGGTCAGGGCCTGTGCTTCCTTTTGCAAGGTGGTTTTCAGCGTGGTAGGGCGGTAGAACAGCTTCACGCGGGTACGGATCGCAATCTGCAGTACGTTTTCTTGTTTCGCCGAAGGCGGAATTTCCTGCACGTTAATCCAGTACACGGATTCGCGGTCGGTCGGTAATCCGCTGCCGGAATAAACAAAGCGCAAAATAGCGTCTTTATTGCCCGCCAGTTTTAAAATCGGCGGAATAGCCTGCATCGGTAAATTGGTTGGCGTTGCGGTGGCGTCACCGGTATCAAGCCAGGTCTGAACCATCCATGTTTCATCGGTATCATTGTGAATGGATAACGCCGCAGATTTTTCCCCGCCGTTATAAATAACCCGAGTCTGATCGACCTGAATACCCGCAAAAGTATCCAGCGAGACAAATAACAATAAAGCGGTTAATAACTTTTTCATTTCACGTTCCAAATAATGTTACCAGCCATCCATGGCCAAAACGTCTACCCTAAAACGGGATTATCCGTATTATTTGTATTCGATGGTGAAGGTGGCGTTTGCGTTAGCAGAACCAGCAGTCACATCCTTCAGGAAGGATTTGTAACGAGCTTTCAGGTTGAATACCGCAGTGCCGCTGTTGTCGTCAGACGCTGCAACGTTAACCCACGGGGAGTTGTCGTCTGCGCTCTGGTTGATTGGGACGATTTTTTCGTCGTTGGTCAGGATTTCGATACCTACGCCGCCAGCGTTATCAACGGACAGCAGGTTCGGGTTACCGGCAACGGTCGCACCGTCGAAGCGCAGGGAGTAATCACCGGCTTCACATTTTTCCAGGTTGATGGTGAACGCTTTAGAAGCGGTAACATCGCCAACAGCGTTGAACGCGGTAGTCGGGTATTTACCGATGAAAACGTCTTTGTTCTGGTCGGTAGAAGTCACAGTACAGGTTGACTGGATGATTTCACCGGTGAAGTTGACCTTGCCGTTAACTGCGTAAGCACTGGTGGCGGACGCGGACAGGATCAGTGCTACAACAGGCAGTAATTTCTTATTCATTTTAACTCCATGTACTTAAGGGGATAACCATAGTGGTAATCAAACACGGCAAGCGAATACCGTGCAGATGGGTATCCAGATAACCTATGTTGGCGTGTTGATCGCGATGAAATATACAGCAACAGTTTTCGCGTTTTGATTGCTTCGGTGACTTAATTACAGAAAATTAATAGACATAAACGATGCACTTGATCGGACTTATCTGATATTGGCAACCATAATAATTTTATGGTCAGCGGCTGGCTGGAGAGAGTTTTGCGGGAAAGGAAATTAATTAACTTATTGTTTTTATTTTTTTTATTGTTTTTGTTTCTCAGGAGGTAAACGTTTATGCGCTGTGCCGGGCAAATTAAAAACGCTGATTTATCCATCGCTATGCATAATGTGTAAGCGTTATTTCCAAATGTTTCCTGTTACCTTCGGGAACGCCTACTGATGGCGGATTACTCCGCCGAATTAACCCCTTTTAAGGCCTCCGCCAGCCAGCGGGAAAAATGCAACATTGCCGGCGTTTCCGGACGCGATTGCAAACGCGTCAGCCAGTAGTTGCCGAGATCGATCTGAATCTTAAACGGCTGCACAATGCGTTTTTCTTCCAGCAGATGGCTGAACATTTTTACTGGGGCGATAGCCACGCCTAAGCCTGCCTGCGCCGCCTCCAGCATGGTCACGGATGAGTCGAAGACAATGACCCGATGAGTTGGCGAAGGCGGCAATTCTCCCGCTGCCTGCATCCACGCCGACCATTCGTCGCGGCGATAAGAGCGGAGAAGCGTGAACTGCAAAATATCCTTCGGTGTATTTAGCCGGGCAGCTAATGACGGGGCGCACAGCGCGGAGAGCGGGGCGGCGCACAGATACTGCGCGGCGGTATCATGCCAGGCGCCGCCGCCAAAACGAATCACATAATCCAGCCCCTCGGCGGCAGGATCGACGCGATTGTTATGGGTGGAGATCTGCAAATCGATATGCGGACACTCGCGCCAGAAGGCTGGCAACAGTGGGAACAGCGCGCCCGTGGCGAAAGTGCCGACTACGCCGATCTTGAGCTTCTCCTGCGCCTGCTGACCGGTAAAACGGTCGAGCATCCCGGCAATCCTTTCAAACGACTCATTGAGTACCGGTAACAGGCCTTCTCCTTCGGTGGTGAGCTTGAGGCCGCGCGACACGCGAACGAACAGCTGGCAGTTAAGATGTTCCTCCAGCGTCTTCACATGCTGGCTGATAGCGGAGTGGGTGACGTTAAGCTCAATCGCCGCGCGGGTAAAACTGAGATGCCGGGCGGCCGCTTCAAACGCCCGCAGTGAATTGAGAGGAAGATAGCTGCGCGTCATAACATTATCCGTTAGAAAAACTAAAGCCTGCTGCTAAATTTAACAGTTTGTCAGCGCAGTGCAAAACACCGACACTGAGCGCGTCTGAAGGGCCCGGACGAGAGTGGATATTGAGCGAGAA
This sequence comes from Klebsiella sp. 141198, assembly GCF_050600785.1. Classification (NCBI taxonomy): domain Bacteria; kingdom Pseudomonadati; phylum Pseudomonadota; class Gammaproteobacteria; order Enterobacterales; family Enterobacteriaceae; genus Klebsiella; species Klebsiella sp. 141198. The sequence goes on along the minus strand of NZ_JAQIRM010000011.1, from coordinate 8,821 downwards.
CCGATAATGGAAAAATACTTCATGATGAAAAAATCCCTTACAGGCGTACTGCTGCTGGGCGCCTCATTTTCGACGTTTGCCGCGCCGCAAACGGCGGAGCAGCTGCGCGAACTGGTCAATCAGACCATCACGCCGTTAATGAAAGAACAGGCGATACCGGGTATGGCGGTGGCGGTGATCTATCACGGCAAACCCTACTATTTCACCTGGGGCCAGGCCGATGTCGCCGGCCAGCGTCCGGTGACGCGACAGACGTTGTTTGAGCTGGGCTCTGTTAGTAAGACTTTCACCGGCGTGCTGGGCGGCGATGCGGTGGCGCGCGGTGAAATTAAGCTCAGCGATCCGGCGCAGAAGTACTGGCCGCAGTTGACCGGCAAGCAGTGGCAGGGGATTTCGCTGCTGCATCTCGCCACCTATACCGCAGGCGGTCTGCCGCTGCAGGTTCCGGACGAGGTGACGGATGAAGCGGCATTACTGCGTTACTATCAGAACTGGCAGCCGCAGTGGGCGCCGGGGAGTAAGCGGCTGTACGCCAATGCCAGCATTGGCCTGTTTGGCGCGCTGGCGGTGAAACCTTCCGGTATGAGCTTTGAACAGGCGATGACTCAGCGCGTATTGCAGCCGTTAACACTGAGCCACACCTGGATTAACGTACCGCCCGCCCAGAGCAAAGATTACGCCTGGGGTTATCGCGACGGTAAAGCGGTACATGTTTCGCCGGGGCAACTGGACGCTGAAGCTTACGGCGTGAAGTCGAGCATTGAGGATATGGCGCACTGGGTGCTGGCGAATATGAACCACGAGGCGGTGCAGGATAAAAATCTGCGGCAGGGGATCCAGCTGGCGCAGTCGCGCTACTGGCGGGCTGGGGAGATGTATCAGGGGCTCGGCTGGGAGATGCTGAACTGGCCGGTGTCGGCCGAGGTGCTGATTAACGGCAGCGATAATAAGGTAGCGCTTGCCGCGACGCCGGTAACGGCAGTCAATCCACCCGCGCCGCCGGTGAAGGCCGCCTGGGTACATAAAACCGGCTCCACCGGCGGATTCGGCAGCTACGTGGCTTTTATCCCGCAACAGGATCTCGGTATCGTGATGCTGGCGAACAAAAGCTACCCCAACCCGGAGCGGGTGAAGGCGGCGTATCATATTCTTGAGGCGCTGCAGTAAGGACGGTTGCGCTGCGTTTACCGGGTTACAGGTTGGCGCTAACCGGGAAAACCCCCGGTCGCGCTTACGCTTACCGGGGCTACAGGTTGGCGCTAACTGAGGAAAACCCCGGTGGCGCTTACGCTTACCGGGGCTACAGGTTGGCACTAACTGGGAAAACCCCCGGTGGCGCTTACGCTTACCTGGGCTACAGGTTGGCGCTAACTGAGGAAAACCCCGGTCGCGCTTACGCTTACCGGGGCTACAGGTTGGCACTAACTGGGAAAACCCCGGTCGTGCTTACGCTTACCGGGGCTACGGGTTGGCACTAACTGGTAGCCCGGATAAGGCGCAGCGCGCCGCTATCCGGGAGAGGGCCTCTTTATTTTCAAACAACTAACGATACAGCCATCTCCCAGCCTGTGCTGACGCAATGAGCATCGCGAGTGTTAACGGCTCCGGTGTGCGCGGAGAAATGCGTTTGGATTTCGGTAATAGGAAATTAGGGAGGAAACCCTGTTCGGGAGGCCAATAATTAAATAAATCAAATGCATCTTGCTTTACATTAAACTGACGGAAATACGATTGCATGATGTCATCGCCACTTTCTCTGGCCCAGGGATAATCGCCCGTATTGAGTGATAAATCCGCATTCACCTGCTGCTTTTTGCCGGTAAGTGTCGGCTTGTTCCATTGTGTTTCATACCATGCCAGAACGGCTGCTGCGATATTGTTTTGATCTACCATAATTTATCGTCACCTCTGGCAATGGCGTTGTATCTAGTGGTTGCTTTTATTGATACATAAATTACATCCCCTGTCAGGTAAATAATCCCGAGGATGGGTATCCAGCGTCCAACGAATGCTCCCAGATTGGTGACATAGCTCCATCTAAGATTACGGATGGATTGGTTGGTTAACGTCGGGAGCCTGACTTTTAAATCATTGTGGAAAACCTTCCGTAACTCATGGCTCAAAATGCTCGTCCCTTTAGTCGCTCCGCCTGGTTTTGTCCGGGTATTTTTTATAGGTTGACCAAGCATGATTAACGCAATGGTCATGATGTCATCTACTCCAAAATGAATGGCTGCAGTATCGAGAAAAAACCAAAAAAGAAGTTCATGGGACGAGAGGTTTGACTTGCCATTGTAATAATATGTTCCATTAACTTGTTCTGTTGTGTCCATTTTTATATTCCAGTAATGCTATTTTTACGCAATGTAGCTGCCTGGTTTATTGGAAACAATAACTGTTGATATAAACGTTTTCTGAAAATAGCTCTTATTAAATGTTCTGTTAAATCATTTAATCAATTAATAAAAATTTCTTTTCTCATCTGTTTTTATTTGTTCAGCTAATATTCCCTGGTGAAGTTAGCGCATGATGATTTAAAGCGAACTGCTACTTGCGAATAGACGCAATCTGCTGAAAACTATCAGCGAGATGGTGAACCACAGGGGACGGCAATGGCTGGACGTATTGACTATCAGATTGAAAAATTTCAGTTCATCGAGCGCAACGAATCCCCGCGTATTACCCGCCAGTGGGCGGAAGTTATTGCTGAATGTCAGCAGGAAAAGGCGAACAGTGAAACGCGTTTGCGTACAGCGTTGCTGAATGTCGACTACGCCACCAGCTTCGAACTGCCGTTTCGTTTATTGCTTATCCGCGCCCCGCAACTGGTGGATCGCTTACGCCATGCGCTGGCGCTGAATCAAAAGAACGTGGTGATTAATGGTAAGAAGCGCGGCTGCGTTTACAGCCTGAAAGCCGATCTCAGCGCCGTTCCAGATGAGTTTCGTTATCGCTTAGTGAGCCGGATTATTCGCAGCGGGCCGGATGCGGTTTCCGCCGCTCCCTATCAGCAGCTGGCAAAAGAGATAAAGGCTCCGCGCGAGCGGTTACGTCTGGCGCTGGAAAGCGGCCTGCAGGTCAATGCGCTGGATGGGCTGTTCTGGTTTGGCATCCAGCGTATCGCCGCCGATATTTCGGCGCTGCGTTCTGCGGGAATGGCGATTACGACTGCGGAAGTGGAGGTGGCGGATAGCCTGACCAGAACGACGCGAATGATAGCGGCGTATCAGGTGGAGTGATCGTTATTTTAGTCATTAGGTTAAACTCGTTTGCTAACAGATTATTTTGAGCGAGTTTTGCGTTTGACTTTTTATTAGTTTCTCTAAAATAGCTACATGGAATAGTTAGATTTCATATATAATGCTGATGAATTTGTTTAACTTTTAAATAAATTAAAGGGTTAATAATTTAATGCCCTGGTGAAATATTTTGTGTTCTTCTTTGATTTGCTGATATTCCTCGTGCAACAAGCTTTTAGAGTATACGTTCGCCGTCTGGTTACATTTGGTAACATCCATTTTATTGCCCGCCTGATTTTGCGCCAATACCATCGCTAAACATAAGTTCCTCATTAATTATAGGCAGGGTGTCATGGCTTCTCTGGGAAAAAGAGAGAGCGGCAATCAAACAAAATCTATTACGACATCCTTTATTGATGAAATATTTCAGGATACATGGTTGCTCGCGTTGGCAATTCGTAATGTGCCTGCCGTTGTCGTTGATCAGACGCTTTATAAAACGTGCGAGAATATGATTGAGCAGGTTCAGAAAGCGTTGTTTGCAGCTGGTGCATCTGAGGGGCTTGCAAGTGAAATTAAGTTTGCTCACTGTGTTTTTCTGGATGAAGCGGTAATGACGCAGCCGGATATCGATGTTTCTCTTTGGTGGAAGAATACACCCCTTCAGGGGCGCTATCTTGGAAACTTAAATGGCGGTGAGTTCTTATACGAACATATCAAGAACCTGCTGCACGAAGCCGTTCCCTCAGAAGCTGTTGTGGCCTGTTATCACCGAATGCTTTTGCTGGGCTATCAGGGGAAGTTTATCAGGGAAGGTGGAGAAGAAAATGAAGAACGACAATCTATGTTTAAGCAGCTGAGCGCGCTTTTGCCTGCAACAAAAGAAAAAATGAATTCTCCGGTCTTTATACGTAACTTTCGCCCGGATATTCATTTCTGGCGACGTTTCCCCTGGTTGATGAGAGGACTGGGCTTACTGCTTATTGTTGCCATTACCTGTGCAATGAGCGCCCATCTGCATTATTTACTCGGACAATGGTTCACGCTGAGCTAATAACAATTGACCAGGGAGACGCAGGTCATGAATAAGAATAAATATATCCTCAAAGGAAACAAAATTCCGGTGTATAACCACTACCAGTTGAACATACCGGAGTTAAGCAAGCGACGCCCCGACATTCAACTGTCTGTCCTTCGCTTTAGCGGCGACGAAGCGTTAAATACCCCGTGGCGTTATTCCATTGAACTGACCTGTGAAACCCCTGATATTCCTGCAGATGTGTTAATTAACACGACCGCAGAACTCCTTTTTTATCCTGATGGTAAACCATGGGAAGCGGTCGAACCCCGCGTCATGCGTGGTGTTATTACCGCTTTTCAGCAGTGTGAACGAACTGCTGATATCACTCGTTATGTGGTTGTGCTGGAAGCCAGCCTGGCGTTATTACGTCATAGCCTGACATATGCGGTGTATCAACATAAAAGCGTCATTGGTGTCGTTGAAGATATCCTGAAGCGTTGGGGATATTCCAGCCTCGACTATCGTTATGCGCTGAAAACCCAGTATCCGGTGCGCGAATTCTATATCTCGTATGCAGAAAGCGATTTATCCTTTATTGAGCGTCATCTGGCGCATGTTGGCGTATTTTATTATTTCGTCTGGGATGAAGAGAATCATCGGGATGTGCTGGTTCTCGGAGACTACACGCATTCTTTCGCCGAAGAGAAGAATATGGCCTACCGTCATCCATCAGGGCTTTTCGATGGCGGTCTTGAATCACTGTGGGAGATAACAATCAACCGCCGCTCGGTTGCCGGGCAGACGCGAGTGAACGATGAATATTATCGCGAAGCCCAAAGCGATCTGCAGGCGCATCTGGAAACCGATCTGGATATGCCTGCGCTCATTGGCGAAGAATACCGCTACGGCGAGAATTACAAAGAGCAGGGCAGGCAGGCAGCAGAACAGCCGGAGCAAGGCCGCTGGTTTGTTAAGCGTCGTCGTGAACGTCTGGTAACAGAACAGGTTGTCTTTGAAGGCAAATCAAACGGCATGACGATCCGTCCTGGGATGATTCTTCATCCACAGGGTAAAAGTTGGGAGGAAGCGCCGGACGGGCTATTAGTGGTATCGACCTCGTCACAGCGCGTCTCCCGCGATACCGCCTACATCATCAGCTTTACTGCCGTGCCTCATCGTCTGCACCTCTCATATCGTCCACCTTTGCTGGGCAGGCCGCACATTGCCGGTACGCTGCTCGCCAGAGTCACCAGTCCGGTTGAAAACGCGCAGTATGCTGAACTGGATGAAACCGGGCGCTACCGGGTGCGTTTCCAGTTCGATCTCAATACTACCTGGCGGTCTGGTTTTGAAAGCCTTCCGGTACGCCTTGCCAGGCCGTATGCGGGGAACGTTTACGGCTGGCATTTCCCGCTGATTGCCGGCACGGAGGTGATGATTGCCTTCACTAACGGCGATCCTGACAGGCCGTACATCCTCTGCGCTATGCATGATTCCCGACATGAAGATCACGTCAACCTCTATAACTATCAGCGTAACGTGTTAAGGACTCCTGCGAACAACAAACTGAGATTTGAGGATCGGCGCGGGGCTGAGCACGTTAAAATTTCGACAGAATATGGCGGCAAGAGCCAATTGACGCTCGGTCATATTGTTGACAGTTCGCGTAACAAACGCGGTGAGGGTTTTGAACTGCGAACCGACAGCACAGGAACTCTCCGGGCGGGTAAAGGGCTTTTCCTGACCGCAGATGCGCAGGCCACGGCAAGCGGACAGGTGCTGGAAATGTCTGCGGCAATCTGCCTGGTCAAAGGTGCGGTCAACCAGATGGCCGAGTGGCGTACCATCACCCAGTCGCATCACAACCTTCAGCCTGATACCACGCATCTGAAAAGCTATCTTGCCGCCGCCGATCAACTGAAATCTCCGGCCATGCTGCTGAGCGCCCCGCAAGGGATTGGGGTAGTTAGCCAGGAATCCGTTCTGATAAATAGCGCTCAGACGCTGCACCTGCAAAGCCAGGGGGAAGTCAATATTGCCAGCGGAGAGCGTCTTTCCCTGAACGCCAGCCAGACCATTTCACTGCTCGCGCAGCAGGAAGGGCTGCGCATGGTGTCTGGCAAGGGGCCGCTGACCATCGAATCTCATGGCGATTTAATGGCGCTAACGGCCATGAAGGATGTCACCGTGCAGTCCACGCAGGGCGAGCTTCATTTCGCGGCGAAGAACGGCATTGTGCTGGGCTGCGGCGGTGGGTCGATTCGCATCTCCCCGCAGGGCAGTATCGAGATCCATACGCCGGGGACACTGAGCCTTAAAGGTCAGCACATCTGGGATGCGCCGGTGAGTGTCGGTACCCAACTGCCGGAACTCCCTAAGTCGGTGTGTAAGGACTGCCTGAAGAAAGCGCAGGAAGAAGCCGTCGCATTTGCGCCGCGAGGATAAGGACATCTGATGACAACAACACCACTGATAACACCCAAAAAGCATATGCTTTGGATGCAGCAGGGTGAGTCTCTCTGTTCTGCTACCGGGCAGGACTATATTGATATTCTGATCGATCAGGCTGGAACCAACCAGCCGCTGCAAAATGCGCTACGCCAGTTATCTCCCGATCTGCGCTGGTTTGAGTTGTTCGAAGGAACCCCGGAGGGGGGAATGCTGGAATATTCGCCGGTCGTTATGCGGCTGTGTTTTGCGCTAACGAGCCACCGGATGTGGCTGGAGCAGTTACTGGAATACTTCTCTGGTACTCCGCGCCTGACGTTGCTGATATCTCCTCTGGCCTTTGATTTGCTCTGCCGCCATTTGCAGGCATTGTCGCAGGTACAGTGGGAAGAGCAGACCGGCTTACTGCGTTATTACGATAACCGCGTGTTCCCATCCTTACTTACTCACGTTCTTAACGCAGAACAACAGGCTGCATTTACGGATATCGCGCTGTTCTGGGGCTGGAGAGACCGAGACGGCGAGATCGTCTGGAAAACGGGAACATTTTCTCCTGCACGCGAACTGGCAAATAACCCTCAATTGGGGCGAGTTGGCGATGATCAGATAGATCTGATGGGCTGTATTAGTGATGCAGAAGCTTTATTGGCGAGGCGGTTATCTTCGCAAGGCGGGAAAGAGGAGCATTTTTCGTACTGCCTTTCCGTAGCTTTAAAGGCAAGCCAGCAAGGATACTTAGGTGATTTGGCATCCGATGCAGAATTAGAGGTGATAAATATATGAAGCGTTTATTACGCAGGTACCAAAAAATCGATAGAAACTGGCTTATGAATTCTTTTTCCCTGTTGGACACTATTTTTTGCAGTGATAGATGTCGTGTTGTTATCGATTGATTCGATTTGCAATGTAGGAAAACAACAAACGCTCAAGCCAGGGAGAAAGGGTGAACAGAATAAAATGGATTATCCGGGGCATTGCTTTATTTGTGTCAGTGTTGTTATCGGGATGTTCGCACCCCCAGGCTGGCGAGTCGAGCGCAGGGAATATTAGAGGATACAACCATGTTGCCGGGCAGAACGTTAACTGGTTTTCAGTAAACGGCTACCATGCGACGCTAAATGGAAATGTGTGCTGCGTTATGATCCCGGACCGGTGGCGACCTGGGATGACTGCACATATTGAGTGGGAAGTTGATCCTAACCCAAAAGCTCATTTACCGCCTTTGGGAACAGATGCTTATAACAAGGCGTACCTACAGCATAAGGCCAAATACCTTCGCTATAGTGCTGATGTTCCCATTCCGCAATATAAGGAGAGTGCGGGCATTAACGTCCATTTTCTTCCTTGCCATCAGGTAAAAATTTATGCGGGTGTAGCCGGCTACGGTGCCTATTCCTACCCAATTAAAGAGCCGATGAATATGCAGGAGCCTGCAACATGTCAGAAATAAAAACGTCTGACAGGGTTATTAGCCAACGAATGAAATTATGTGTACCAGATAACCGCAGGGAGGGAATATGAGCAGAATTCAATGGATTATCCGGGGCATTGCTTTATTTGTGTCAGTGTTGTTATCGGGATGTTCGCCTTTACAGGCTGGTGAAAGTGATACCATCGCTATTACAGTAGGCGCTTATAATCATGTGGCGGGTCAGAGAATAAATTGGTTTGCAGTCAATGGATACCGGGTTCCCGGATTAGGTGGTGGGTATTGCTGCGTGACCCTTCCTGATCAATGGCGGCCAGGAATGGTTGCGCGTATTGAATGGGAGGTGGACCTATTCCCCAATGAAAATATAAAGAAAAAAGATAAAGGATTTGGCTATGATTCTTCGGCATATGCTATGCATAAGGCCAAATATCAGCTATACAGTGCTGAAATACCTATTCCACAATATAATCATTTAGGTGAGTTTTCTGTTCATATTCTTCCTTGCCAGAAGGTTGAGGTTTATACAGGTGTTGAGGGGCTAAATTCTCCTTCATATCCCATTAAAGAGCCGATGAATATGCAGGAGCCCGCAACATGTCAGAAATAAAAGCGTCTGGCAGGGCTATTAGCCAACGAGTGAAATTATGTGTGCCAGATAGCCGCAGGGCACAAGTTATACCA
>NZ_JAQIRM010000010.1:0-85954 GCF_050600785.1 Klebsiella sp. 141198 | reverse complement strand
TTTTGCTTTTCTCCGCGAGGTTCTCACCGGAACCCCGCTGACCCGGCGGCTTGTTTGCCGTTGTTCCGTGTCAGTGGTGGCGCATTATAGGGAGTAATTCTGAAGTGACAAGAGGAAATTCAAAAAAACTTTTCGTTCGCTCGATTTTCCACCATAACGCGAGTTTTACGCGCTATTTGCTCGTCATTTGCGCGATTTCTCGGGCAAATCTGGCCACCTGCGGCCAATCGGTATAAACCACTTCTTTACTAGTATCCGTTTCCCCGCCGGTCATCTTCATAATTAAGCGAATCATTATTCGATCGTACCAGCGATAGCGCGGATAACGCAGCGCACCGGCAAATACCGCGCAGCTCTGCGGCTGCCACGGCGAGTTAAGGAGAAACTTGCGCGTATAGCTGTTGGTTTGCGGCGTTCGCTTTTCCGGTTTGCGCGCCACCAGGTTTACCGAGAAGAACGCTCCCGGCAACGCCTGCAGAGATGCCAGATGCTTTTTCACGAAGCGGTCCAGCGCTGGATGAAAGTGCCCGTAGCGAATAGAAGCGCCAATCACCACCCGATCGTAATGATGCCACTCAACCGTCTCGGTACGGTTCAGGTTCACAGTATCCGCATCAACCCCCAGCTCTTTGAGTTCAGAGGCTAGATAGGAGGCAATTTCACGGGTCTGCCCATCCCGGGTGGAGAAAAGAATTAAAGTTTTCACGAGCACTCCTGTTAATCGCGCCAGAAAGTGGGAGTAAAGAGCACCAATAAGGTGAACACTTCCAGACGACCAAACAGCATATTAGCAATCAGGATCCATTTCGCGACCGGGTTCATTGTCGCAAAGTTATCAGCAACGACCCCAAGACCAGGCCCCAGGTTGTTCAATGTCGCCACAACTGAAGCAAAGGCAGAAAAGTCATCAACCCCAGTCGCGATTATCGCCAGCATACTAATGATAAAGACCAGCGCATAGGCGGAGAAGAATCCCCACACGGCTTCCAGAATACGTTCCGGCAGCGCGCGGTTACCTAACTTAATGCTATAGACCGCATTCGGGTGCACCAGGCGCTTAAGCTCACGATTCCCCTGCTTAAACAGCAACAGGATACGAATGACCTTTAAACCACCGCCCGTTGACCCGGCGCAGCCGCCGATGAAAGCCGAACAGAGCAGCAGCACCGGCAGGAACAACGGCCAACGCGCAATACTGTCGGTGGTAAACCCAGCGGTCGTCGCCATCGACACCACCTGGAAGAACGCCTGGTTCAGCGTTGTTAACACCGAGCCGTAGACATTATGTAACCACAATACCAGCGTACAGACGATAACCAGGGTTAGCTGAACACCGATAAACATTCTGAACTCCGGATCACGCCAGTAAACCCGTAAACTGCGCCCACTTAATAGCGAAAAGTGCAGGCCATAGTTACAGCCGGAGATTAGGAGGAAGATGGCGATGATGGAGTTAATCATCGGGCTATTAAAGTAGCCGACGCTGGCATCGTGAGTTGAGAAGCCGCCGATAGCGATGGTCGCAAAGCTATGGCCAATCGCATCAAACGCCGGCATCCCGGCAAACCATAGCGCTAATGCGCAGGCGACGGTCAATAAGACATAAATAAGCCACAGCGTTTTTGCCGTTTCGGCAATACGCGGTCGCATCTTATTGTCTTTCAACGGGCCCGGCATTTCCGCCCGGTAGAGCTGCATCCCGCCGACGCCAAGGATAGGCAAAATCGCCACCGCCAGCACGATGATACCCATACCACCGAACCACTGCAGCATCTGGCGATAGAACAGGATGGCATGAGGCAGTGAGTCAAGCCCCACCAGCGTCGTCGCGCCGGTAGTGGTTAAGCCGGAGAAGGATTCAAAAAAGGCATCCGTCACCGTCAGATTAGGCTGTTCAGCAAAGATAAATGGTAACGCACCGACGCTGCCCAGCACCGTCCAGAACAACACGACTATCAGAAATCCTTCACGGGATTTCAGCTCGCCTTTTTGCTTACGGTTCGGCCACCACAGCATGGAGCCGATCGCCAGTGCAACAAAGAAGGTTTGGGTGAAAGCTCGCCCCGCGCCATCGCGATATATCAGGGCCACTAATCCCGGGACAATCATCGTCCCCGAAAATAAGATGACCAACAGTCCAACGATTCGGGTTATCGCGCGAAAATGCATCTCTGGCGCTTCCTTTGGGTTACAAAAAAATCAGGTGGGGATTATTCGTCAATCTTCAGTAATTGCAATGAACCACGACTAAAATCAGCCAGTTTTGTCGAAAAAGAGGCCACTTCAGCTTGCGGAAGCGCGACGCGCAGTTGCACAGACGCCTGATATTCGCTTTCCACAATAATGCCCGAGAACTGCGCCAGCAGCGCTTCTACCCCGGCCAGCTGTCCGTATTCACATTGCAAAGTATATGCGGTTAACGGCGTCTTGCGCTGCGTTTTCAACTGCGCAAGCGCCTGATGGACGCCGCCGCCATAGGCCTTCACCAGGCCGCCGGTACCCAGCAGAATACCACCGTAGTAGCGCACCACCACCGCGGTTATCTCGCCGACGCCGCTGCCCATCAGCTGCGCCAGCATGGGTTTACCTGCCGTTCCCGCCGGTTCGCCATCGTCAGAGAACCCCAGCTGCTGTGAATCATCAGGAGGCCCGGCAACCCACGCCACGCAGTGGTGACGTGCGTCCGGGTGCTCAGCCCTGACCGATTCGACAAACGCTTTTGCCGCCGCCACGCCGTCGGTATGCGCCAACAGCGTGATGAAACGGCTCTTTTTGATCTCTTCAACAACGCTCACCGGCGCGGCCGGCACCAACCAACTTTCCATTACGCCAGTTTCAGGTCGCGCGTCATATTTTCGATGCTGTTTTCGTGAACCACCACGTTATCTTCGATACGAATCCCGCCAAACGGCTTCATGGCTTCAATTTTCTGCCAGTTGAAGTGCTTGCTGAACTGCCCTTCACGCCAAGGCGCCAATAGCGACTCAATAAAGTAGATGCCTGGTTCGATAGTCAACACCATACGCGGCTCGAGAATACGGGTGCAACGCAGGTAAGGATACTTCGACGGCGCCGCCAGATGCGTACCGGTATCGTCCTGCATGAAACCGGCGACATCATGAACCTGCAGGCCCAGCGGATGACCAATCCCGTGCGGCATAAACGGTCCGGTCAGATCGTTTTCCACCATCGCCTCTTCGCTCATGCCGGTCACTAGCTGGTGTTTACGCAGCAGCTTTGCGATGCGCTGATGGAACTGAATATGGTAATCAACGTAACTGGTGCCGGCCTTCATGGTGCTAATCAGCGCCAGTTGCTCGTCGTTAACGTCTTTAATCAGCTGCGCGAAATCGTTGTCGCTGTGGCCTGCCCAGGTACGAGTCAGGTCCGCGGCATAGCCGTTGTACTCTGCGCCCGCATCCAACAGGAAGCTGCGCATCTCGGTTGGCGCACGGTGATCCAGCTTGGTGTAGTGCAATACGGCCGCATGCTCATTCAGCGCCACGATATTGCTGTAAGGGACGTCGGTATCGCGATGACCGGTCGCCGTCAGGTAAGCCTGATTAATATCGAACTCGCTCATCCCCGACTGGAAAGCTTCGTGGGCCGCGCGATGGCCGTTGACCGCCGATTTCTGCGCTTCACGCATACAAGCCAGCTCATAATCGGTTTTGTAAGCGCGATAATAATGCAGATAGTCGATAACGCCTTTCGGGTTGATTTTGTCTGCCGCGATCTCCAGACCTAAAGCACGTTCCGGCACCGGGCCGATATACGCGATGTTGCCACGCGCCGCGGGCAGTTGACCGCCAATACCGTCGGCTTTCGGCAACGCAATGACATCTACTTCCTCAGTCCAGAAAGAGGTCGGCAGCGGCTCAACGTTGTGCCAGTAATCGACCGGCAAATAAAACCACAACTTCGGTTTATTCACGCCATCCACCAGCAGCCAGCAGTTTGGCACCTGGGTCACCGGCACCCACGCCTTAAACTGCGGGTTAACCTTAAACGGATACGGATGATCGTCGAGGAAGACATTGATCAGCTCGCCGGAGTGGATCAGCAGAGCATCCAGCTTGAAGCGGTCTAAAACTTTGCGGGTACGTTCTTGTAGGGTAACGATATGATTTTTATAAAGCGCGGCCAGTGATTCCATCTTTTATCCTTTGCTTTTATTGGATCGTGATTCTCCGCATCTTAGCACATTGGCTCCAGGCCGGGTGATTTCTACCGGATGTGATCCGACCAGCAATTATTTAAAGAGTAATTTGCATTTTCTTAACATAAATTCCACACTCCGAGTCATCTGGTATGACCAGATCATATTGCTGGATTCAGGAGACTGACATGCTCTACAAAGGCGACACCCTGTACCTCGACTGGCTGGAAGATGGCATTGCCGAACTGGTTTTCGACGCCCCCGGCTCGGTTAACAAGCTTGATACTGCAACCGTTGCCAGCCTCGGCCACGCGCTGGACGTACTCGAAAAACAAAAAGATCTCAAAGGGCTGCTGCTGCGCTCTGAAAAAGCGGCCTTTATCGTCGGCGCCGATATCACCGAATTCCTTTCACTATTCCTGGTGCCGGAAGAACAGTTGAGCCAGTGGCTGCACTTTGCCAACAGCGTCTTCAATCGCCTGGAAGATTTACCGGTCCCTACTCTGTCAGCGGTTAACGGCTACGCGCTGGGCGGCGGCTGCGAATGCGTGCTGGCGACCGACTATCGCCTCGCCACGCCGGATCTGCGCATCGGCCTGCCGGAAACCAAGTTGGGCATTATGCCTGGCTTCGGCGGTTCCGTACGTCTGCCGCGCCTGCTCGGCGCCGATAGCGCGCTGGACATTATTGCCGCCGGTAAAGACGTCGGCGCCGATCAAGCGCTGAAAATTGGCCTCATTGACGGCATTGTTGCCGCGGAAAAACTGCATGACGGCGCGCTGGCGATTCTGCGCCAGGCGATTAATGGCGACCTGGACTGGAAAGCCAAACGTCAGCCGAAACTGGAGCCGCTGAAGCTCAGCAAAATTGAAGCCGCCATGAGCTTCACTATTGCCAAAGGTATGGTCGCGCAAACCGCCGGAAAACATTACCCGGCGCCGATCACCGCGGTAAAAACCATCGAAGCCGCCGCGCGTCTTGGCCGTGACGACGCGCTGAAGCTGGAAAACCAAAGTTTTGTTCCGTTGGCGCATACCAACGAAGCGCGCGCGCTGGTCGGCATCTTCCTTAACGACCAGTACGTCAAAGCGAAAGCGAAAAAACTCACTAAAGATGTCGAGACGCCGAAGCACGCTGCCGTATTAGGCGCCGGCATTATGGGTGGCGGCATTGCTTACCAGTCAGCCTGGAAAGGCGTGCCGGTGGTAATGAAAGACATTAGCGACAAATCGCTGACCCTTGGCATGACCGAAGCGGCGAAGCTGCTGAATAAACAGCTGGAACGCGGAAAAATCGACGGTCTGAAGCTGGCCGGAGTGATTAGCACCATTCAGCCAACGCTGGAATACAGCGGTTTTGACCGCGTGGACGTCGTCGTTGAAGCGGTGGTGGAAAACCCGAAAGTGAAGAAAGCGGTACTGGCGGAAACCGAAGAGAAAGTGCGTCCGGACACCGTGCTGGCTTCCAACACCTCAACGATTCCTATCAGCGAGCTGGCCAGCGTTCTGCAGCGCCCGGAGAATTTCTGCGGTATGCACTTCTTTAACCCGGTACATCGCATGCCGCTGGTTGAAGTGATCCGCGGCGAGAAAACTTCGGACAAGACCATTGCCAAAGTCGTTGCCTGGGCCAGCAAAATGGGCAAAACGCCGATCGTGGTGAATGATTGCCCCGGCTTCTTCGTTAACCGTGTACTGTTCCCCTATTTCGCAGGCTTCAGCCAGCTGCTGCGCGACGGCGCGGATTTCCGCAAAGTCGACAAAGTGATGGAAAAACAGTTTGGCTGGCCGATGGGCCCGGCCTATCTGCTGGATGTTGTCGGCATCGATACCGCGCACCATGCCCAGGCGGTAATGGCGGCGGGGTTCCCACAGCGGATGCAGAAAGATTATCGCGATGCTATCGACGCGCTGTTTGACGCCAGCCGTTTCGGCCAGAAGAACGGCCTCGGTTTCTGGCGTTATAAAGAAGACAGTAAAGGTAAGCCGAAAAAAGAAGAAGATGCCGCAGTCGATAGTCTGCTGGCCGAAGTCAGCCAGCCGAAGCGCGATTTCAGCGATGAAGAGATTATCGCCCGTATGATGATCCCGATGGTTAACGAAGTTGTTCGCTGCCTGGAAGAAGGCATTATCGCCAGCCCGGCGGAAGCGGATATGGCGCTGGTATACGGCCTGGGCTTCCCTCCGTTCCACGGCGGCGCATTCCGCTGGCTGGACACCATCGGCAGCGCAAAATATCTCGATATGGCGCAGCAATACCAGCACCTCGGCCCGCTTTATACCGTGCCGGAGGGTCTGCGTAATAAGGCCCGTCATAACGAAGCGTATTATCCTCCAGTAGAACCAGCCCGTCCGGTTGGCGAACTGAAAACGGCTTAAGGAGTCACAATGGAACAGGTTGTCATTGTCGATGCAATTCGCACCCCGATGGGCCGTTCAAAGGGCGGCGCCTTTCGCAACGTGCGTGCGGAAGACCTCTCCGCGCACCTGATGCGAAGCCTGCTTTCGCGTAACCCGTCCCTTGAGGCGAGCGCGATTGACGATATTTACTGGGGCTGCGTGCAACAAACGCTGGAGCAGGGTTTCAACATTGCGCGTAACGCCGCGCTGCTGGCGGAAATACCGCACTCGGTACCGGCAACCACGGTTAACCGCCTGTGCGGTTCCTCCATGCAGGCGCTGCACGATGCCGCCCGTATGATCATGACCGGCGACGCCAGCGTCTGCCTGATTGGCGGCGTTGAGCACATGGGCCATGTGCCAATGAGTCATGGTGTCGATTTCCACCCGGGCCTTAGCCGTAACGTGGCGAAAGCCGCCGGTATGATGGGGCTGACCGCGGAAATGCTGGCGCGTCTACACGGCATTAGCCGTGAAATGCAGGATCAATTCGCCGCACGTTCCCACGCTCGCGCCTGGGCGGCGACGCAATCCGGGGCATTCAAGGCGGAGATTATCCCGACCGGCGGCCACGATGCCGACGGCGTGCTGAAATCCTTTAATTATGACGAAGTGATCCGCCCGGAAACCACCGTAGAAGCGCTGGCGGCGCTGAGACCGGCTTTCGATCCGGTGACCGGCACGGTAACGGCAGGTACCTCTTCCGCGCTTTCCGACGGCGCGGCGGCAATGCTGCTGATGAGCGAAAGCCGCGCCCACGAGCTGGGGCTGAAGCCGCGCGCTCGCGTCCGTTCAATGGCGGTAGTCGGCTGCGACCCGTCCATTATGGGTTATGGCCCGGTTCCGGCCTCAAAGCTGGCGCTGAAAAAAGCGGGATTATCCACCAGCGATATCGACGTCTTTGAAATGAATGAAGCGTTTGCCGCGCAGATCCTGCCATGTATTAAAGATCTGGGGTTAATGGAGCAGATCGACGAGAAGATCAACCTTAACGGCGGCGCGATCGCGCTCGGCCACCCGTTGGGCTGTTCCGGGGCGCGTATTAGCACCACCTTGATCAATCAGATGGAACGCAAAGACGCGCAGTTCGGTCTGGCGACCATGTGCATCGGTTTAGGTCAGGGGATCGCCACCGTATTCGAGAGGATATAGGTAAAAAACTCGATGCCATTATTGCCTGCCAGCCAACAGGCAATAATGGATTAGAGGGGGTTTAGTTGCCGTTCTTCCCGCCTGTCAGGGGCGGGTTTTTTATTTCTATCATTCAGTTATTATCTCCAACACTGTAGAAATCATTAAGGATAATAACTAGTTATGAAAAAACTCTTACTAATTCTCCCACTGATTGCATTACCTGCTGCAGCTCTCGCCGATGAACAAACTGACGCTCAGGCGTGTCTATCATGGGGGATCAGCAAAATGGCGCCTAACCAGCAATTAAGCCATGTAGATATCACTGATATTAATAGCGAACGCTATGATGAGAAGGTAGGTTCCCAGCATATTGCGACGCAACTAACCGCAACGCTGGCAAAAAAAGGCGACAGCGTTGGAAACATGCTCTGTTTGCTGGAAAACGAGCGGCCGCTGTACGTTTACTTCAGCGATATGCAGTAAAAAAAGCATCCGGGTCTCGCGCCTGGATGCTTATTAGAAACACGATCAGATAAACGCAAACGCATCGCCAAACAGGCGATCTTCACGCGCGCCGCGCTCATTACAGAACAGGTCGCGGGCAATTTTGGCCATCTCAAAACGACCGGCAATGTAAATATCATGCTCGGCCAGCGTACCGTAATCCTGCAGCACGGCGGTGAGTACCGTACCGGAGCGACCACGCCACCCTTCTTCCGGCTGCTCGACCACCGGCTCGATGCGCAGATTCGGATGCTTGATGCTTAACGCTTCCAGCTCGGCCAGATCGTACAGATGCTTAGCCTCGCGGCCGCCCCAATAAATGGCGATATCGCGGTCCGGGTTACGCGCCAGCGCGGTTAACAGAATAGAACGCACATAAGAGAATCCGGTACCGCCGGCGATCAGAATCAGCGGGCGATCTTCGTCATCGCGCAGCCACGCTTCGCCATGCGGAATATCAACCTCAATTTCACGCTCTTTCAGAATGCGATCCATCACCGCCATCGCATACAGATTGAGTTCAGAAGCACCGATATGCAGCTCAATAAACTCGTGCTCTGACGGCGTGGAAGCCATAGAGAACGGACGCTTGTCGCGCTCATCCATCACTACCATCAGATACTGGCCGGCGCGGAAAGAAAATGCCGCTTCCGGTACTAATCGAACGCGATACACGGTATCGGTAATCGCCTCCACCGAGGTCACTTTACAGCTTAAGGTTGTCATGCGTCCCCTCTGTCGGGTCTATAGAGCAAAACAGCGGCGTTAGCCCCGCTTACTGTTATTTAAAGATGGCCAGTTCATCCCAGATGGCGTCGATACGCGCCGTCACCTCAGGATCTTTTTTGATTGGACGACCCCATTCACGCTGGGTTTCGCCAGGCCATTTATTTGTGGCATCCAGCCCCATTTTTGAACCCAGGCCGGAAACCGGCGAGGCAAAATCCAGATAATCTATTGGCGTATTTTCTACCAGTACCGTATCACGAGCCGGGTCCATACGGGTAGTAATCGCCCAAATCACGTCATTCCAGTCGCGCGCGTTCACGTCATCGTCGCAGACAATCACGAACTTGGTATACATGAACTGGCGCAGGAACGACCAGACGCCCATCATCACGCGCTTGGCATGGCCTGCGTACTGTTTTTTCATGGTCACCACCGCCAGGCGATAGGAACACCCTTCCGGCGGCAGATAGAAGTCGACGATTTCCGGGAACTGCTTTTGCAGAATAGGCACAAAGACTTCGTTAAGCGCCACGCCCAGCACCGCAGGTTCATCCGGCGGACGGCCGGTATAGGTCGAATGATAAATCGCGTCTTCGCGCTGGGTAATATGGGTCACCGTAAATACCGGGAAGCTGTCTACTTCATTGTAGTAGCCGGTATGATCGCCGTATGGCCCTTCCGGCGCCATCTCGCCGGCCTCAATGTAGCCTTCAAGCACGATTTCCGCGCTGGCCGGCACTTCAAGGTCATTGGAAACGCATTTAACCACTTCGGTCTTGGTGCCGCGCAGCAAGCCTGCGAAAGCGTATTCCGACAGGGTATCGGGCACTGGCGTCACCGCGCCCAGAATGGTCGCCGGATCGGCGCCAAGCGCCACGGATACCGGAAAACGCTCGCCGGGATGCGCCGCGCACCACTCCTGGAAATCGAGCGCGCCGCCGCGGTGGGACAACCAACGCATGATGAGTTTATTTTTGCCGATCAGCTGCTGGCGATAAATACCCAGATTTTGCCTCTCCTTGTGCGGGCCGCGGGTCACCGTCAGCCCCCAGGTAATCAGCGGCGCGGCATCTTCCGGCCAGCAGGTCATAATCGGTATTTTGTTGAGATCGACATCATCGCCCTGGATGATTTTTTGCTGACAAGGCGCGCCGCGCAGGCGTTTGGTCGGCATATTCAGCACTTGCTTGAACTGCGGTAGCTTATCAAACAGATCGCGGAAGCCTTTTGGCGGCTCCGGCTCTTTCAGAAAGGCCAATAGCTTCCCGACTTCCCGTAGCGAACTGACGTCTTCCTGGCCCATCCCCAGCGCCACACGACGCGGCGTGCCAAACAAGTTACACAGCACCGGCATCGAGTAGCCTTTCGGGTTTTCAAACAGCAGCGCCGGGCCACCGGCACGCAGGGTGCGGTCGGCAATTTCGGTAATTTCCAGATGCGGGTCGACCGGCAGGGTTATCCGTTTTAGCTCGCCCTGCTGCTCAAGTAATGTCAGAAAGTCGCGTAGATCGTGGTATTTCATGGAGTTATTATTGACCTCTATACAAGCGGCTGATTATACGATTTTCGCCGCAACGATGCTGTACTTTTGTTAAATAAGCGTAAATGAACAGTCTATTTACGCTTTCGCTTATAATGGTTTTCGCGATTGTTCCAGGCTTTTGTTATGCTTGCAGGTAGTAAAGCGGAAAGAGTCATTATGCAAGCCTGGTACTTACTTTATTGCAAACGTGGGCAGCTTCAGCGCGCCCAGGAACACCTTGAACGTCAGGCAGTCAACTGCCTGATGCCGACGATCGCGCTGGAAAAAATCATCCGTGGTAAACGTACTACGGTCAGCGAGCCCCTGTTCCCAAACTATCTGTTCGTCGAATTCGATCCCGAGATCATTCATACCACCACCATCAGCGCTACCCGAGGGGTGAACAGTTTCGTTCGTTTTGGCGCCCAACCGGCAGTGGTCCCTTCAGAGGTGATTCACCAGCTTTCTATCTATAAACCGGAAGGTATTACCGACCCGGAAACGCCTCATGAAGGCGATAGCGTGTTGATCACCGACGGCGCTTTTGAAGGACTGCAGGCTATCTTCACCGAGCCCGACGGCGAAGCCCGTTCAATGCTGCTCCTCAATCTGTTGAATAAACAGGTCCTGCAAAGCGTTAAAAATACCGACTTCTATAAAATCTGACGGCGCGGTTAAAAGCGCACGCCAAACAGCTTCCTGACGTTCGCATCCGTAACCTCCTCCAACCATTGCGCTTCCTCGCCTCGCCAGCCCGCTACGCTTGCCAGAATATGCGGCAGATAAGCGGGCTCGTTGCGCCGCGAGGAGGGCTTCGGCTTCATGTCCCTCGGTAATAGATATGGCGCGTCGGTCTCCAGCAACAGACGTTCCGCCGGGATTGCCGGCAACAGTTCACGAAGCTCCAGTCCCCGCCGCTCATCGCACACCCAGCCGGTGATACCGATAAATAACCCTTTATCAAGGCACTGAAGCACTTCCTCGCGGCTACCGGTAAAGCAGTGCAACACGGCGCCGGGCAGTTTATTGAGCCACGGATCCAGCAGTGCAAGGAACCGTTCATGGGCGTCACGGCAGTGTAAAAATACCGGCATTGAGAGCTCGGCCGCCAGCGCCAGCTGGGCGCTGAACGCCTTCTCCTGCTCCTGCGGCGTTGAGAAATTACGGTTGAAATCAAGACCGCATTCGCCAATCGCCGCCACCTGCGGCTGGCGGGCCAGCGCGTGGATTTCTTCAGCCACCGACTCAGTCCAGGTGCTGCTATCGTGCGGATGCACACCCGCGGTAGACCAGCAGTTGGCGTAACGGCCAGCCATCTGCCGCGCCTGCTGGCTTTCATGCAGATTGGTGCCGGTCAGCAGCATCCCATGAACACCCGCCGCCTGCGCGCGCGCAACCACGTCGTCGTGGTCGCGAGAAAACTGCGAGCTGGTCAGATTCACGCCAATATCAAACATCATAGCTCCCATATGACAACCGCCCTGACGGGCGGTTGGCGTTGTTACTCTTCTTTCCTCTCCGCCTCTTCGGCGGCGGCATCTTCGTCACGCGTCAGGCGTTTACCGGTATAGAAACGGGCAAAGAACACCCCGACTTCAAACAGGCAATACATGGGGATGGCCAACAGCGTTTGCGAGAACACATCCGGCGGCGTCAGCAGCATACCGACCACGAAGGCGCCCACCAGCACGTAGGGCCGTTTTTTACGCAAATCCTCCGGCGTCGTGACGCCCATCCAGCAGAGCAGGACGATGGCGACCGGCACTTCAAACGACACGCCAAAAGCCATGAACAGCGCCATAACAAAATCGAGGTAGCTACGGATATCGGTCGAAACTAATACCCCTTCCGGCGCGGCGTGAGTCAGGAAGCCGAATGCCAGCGGGAACACGACGAAATAAGCGAAAGCCATGCCGATATAGAACAGCAGCGTACTGGAAACCAGCAGCGGCATGACCAGCCGACGTTCATGCTTATACAGCGCCGGCGCCACGAATGCCCATACCTGATAAAGAATGACCGGCACTGACAGGATCACCGAAACCATAAAGGTCAGTTTGATCGGCGTGAAGAAAGGAGAAGCTACATCGGTGGCGATCATCGTCGCGCCTACCGGCATTTTGCTGATAAGCGGAGCGGAAACCAGTTGATAGATATCGTTGGCGAAGTAAACCAACGCCAGGAAGATCACCAGGATGGCAATGATGCTGTTGAGCAGGCGCTTACGCAGCTCAATCAGATGTGAAATTAACGGTTGAGTCTCGTCTACGCCCATTTTTTACGCTTTATCACTCGATGCGGGGGAAGAATCTGGCACTGCCGCGGCGGCATTTTCCTTAACCGCCGGGACTTCAGCCGGCGAAACGGATGGCTCCTCGGCAACGGGCTCCGGCGTATGTGCCGGGGCGCTGACCTGATGTTCCGCCGTTGCCGGTGTGACATCCTGGCGCTGCGCTTCGCTACCTTTGACGACCGGATTATGGATGGTGTTCGCTTCGTCGCTGGCCTTTTCAGGATCGTGGGCGGTATAGGAACGCTTCATGGATTCGGCCGCTTCGCGCAGTTCATCCATCGAGGCTTTGAGCTCCGGAGTCAGATTATCCAGGCTGGCCTTCTCCACCTTCTTCAGGCTCTCCTGAAACTCCTGCAGTTTTAGCTCCTGGGCAAGCTCATTTTGTACGGTGGTCGCCAGCGAGCGCAACGTACGGATCCAGCTGGCCACCGTTTTGACGGCGACGGGTAGTCGCTGTGGCCCCAATACGATGAGGCCAATCACGAACACCAGCAATAGTTCACTAAAACCGATATCGAACACGAATTACACCTGCTCTTTGTCGTGGCGTTTTGTCTCGTCTTTTTTCGCATCATCTTGTTTATCAGCGATAGTTTTCGCTGCAAAATCTGCATCGGCTGAGGATTTATCAGATTTCTCATCATCGCTCATCGCTTTTTTAAAGCCCTTGATCGATGCGCCTAAATCCGAACCCAGCGAGCTCAGCTTCTTCGTCCCGAAAAGCAGAACTACGATGACGACAACAATTAATAACTGCCAAATACTGATACCACCCATACACGTTCCCCTATGACAGATGATGAATGATGAGAGCGCATTATACACGTCATCCGGTGAGACGCCTCTTTGTCAGGCCGCTCACATGACTTCGCGCAAGAATCAATGCGCCAGAATAAACGCGAAACCTGTCAGCGCGTTTTTCGCCAACCAATAAGCCAGGTCACGACGCCGCCGGCCATCAGCCAGCCTGGCATCATGCCCCACTCCGGGCGGTGGATAAATAACAGCGTACCGCTTAAAAGCAAAACGGCGCCTATACCAAACAGATAGCGGGACTGCCCCTGGCGCACGTGACGCACCTGGAAGTCGCGCACGATAGTATCGACGCTGGTCTGCAGCTGTTTGCTCTGCTGCAGGCTTTGGTACACCAGCTCAGGAATTTCCGGCATCCTTTCAATCCAGAACGGCGCTTTTTCTTTAAACGCACGCACCAGCGCGGGAATACCGACCTGATCCTTAATCCACGACTCGAGGAAAGGCTTCGCCGTTTTCCACAAGTCTAACTGAGGATAGAGCTGACGACCTACCCCTTCTACGTAAAGTAATGTCTTCTGAAGCAAAACCAGCTGCGGCTGTACTTCCATATTGAAACGCCGCGCGGTGTTAAACAGATTCAGCAATACGTGGCCGAAGGAGATTTCCGCCAGCGGCTTTTCAAAGATGGGCTCGCACACGGTACGAATCGCAAACTCAAACTCTTCAACGTTGGTATCCGGCGGCACCCAGCCGGAATCGACGTGCAGCTCGGCAACCTTACGATAATCGCGGTTGAAGAAAGCGATAAAGTTTTCTGCCAGATAGCGCTTATCGTCTTTGTTCAGCGAGCCGACGATACCGCAGTCGATACCGATATATTGCGGGTCATGTGGATGATCGTAGCTAACGAAAATATTACCCGGATGCATATCCGCATGGAAAAAGCTGTCGCGGAACACCTGGGTAAAGAAGACCTGCACCCCACGCTCCGCGAGCAACTGCATGTTGGTACCCTGGGCTTCCAGCGCGGCGACATCGGAAACCGGAATACCGTAGATCCGCTCCATCACCATCATGCCTTCGCTGCAGTAATCGGAATAGACTTCCGGCACGTATAGCATTGGGCTGTCTTCGAAATTGCGTCGTAGCTGAATAGCGTTAGCCGACTCGCGTAACAGGTTCAGCTCGTCCATCAGCGTTTTTTCATACTCGCGGACGACTTCCTGCGGACGCAAACGGCGACCATCCGGCAGCAGACGAGGCACCCAGCGCGCCAGGCGGTAGATTAATTTCATGTCCGCTTTAATTACCGGCAAGATATCCGGGCGGATGACCTTGATGACGACCTCTTTACCGTTGTCTTTCAGGCGCGCGGTATGGACCTGGGCAATGGAGGCGGAAGCGAGCGGCTCAATGGCGAAATCATCGAACCAGGCTTCAATGGGCAAACCGCCCATCGCTTGTTCGATCTGTTGTTTAGCCAGTTTGCCATCGAAAGGCGCGACGCGATCCTGCAGCAGCGCTAGTTGATCGGCGATTTGCGGCGGGAACAGGTCGCGGCGGGTGGAGAGCATTTGGCCGAACTTAATCCACACCGGGCCCAGTTCCTGCAGCGCCAGGCGTAAGCGTTGACCCAGCGGTTTATCTTTGTGGCGATTCGGCATCCAGAACAGCATTCGCCGCCAGATGCGCAGCGGCAACGTGATACGCATTTTGGGAATGAGCTCATCAAGCCCGTAACTCAAAAAGGTGCGGATGATAAAATACAGGCGCCGTAATTCTCCTGGCGTCATTTGCCCTCCAGCGTTTCCAGCCGTTTTTCCAGTGCGGCCAGCGCGCGTTCTACAGCGGCGGACTCTTCAGCAAACCAGGCCATCTCTAACGGCCCCGGCGCCAGTCGCCACTCTTCGGTAATCGCTTCAGCGACGTAGCGCTGCTGGCTTTTCGCGCCCTGCAGCAGGAAGCGCGCGCCGCCGCGAAGCACCTTGCCAACCCCTTCAGCGACGATGTCGCCGGTATATGGCGCCAGTAGCTCTGCCGGGTCGAACTCCGCCAGATCGCAAAGCGCGACCATGTTCTGCACAACCTGCAGGTCGCCCTGTACTTCCAGATCGCCGCTGCGAATCAGCGCGGTCAGTTGTTGGCGGTTACGCAACTGCGGCAGCACGCTCAGGCGGGTTATCACGGTACAGTCAGCTTCGCCTTCCCACGCGCCGAGCACGTCGATTTGCTGCTCGCTAAAGGCCAGCACGACAGGCGCCGACAGCTCTTTGAGCTCTACGCGCAGCACTTTCCCCAGCAGGCGTTGACGCGCCGGTTTAAGCGCGCGGTCGCGCCAGAGAAAAGTATTAAGAACCGTTTCGATGCCAGCGGTAACCAGTGGTGCGAAAGGCATAGCGTCCCTCCTGTCAGAACTTATAGCCGCGGTGTAGCGCGACAATACCTGCCGTCAGGTTGTAGTAGTCGACGCTTTCAAAACCCGCCTCCTGCATCATGCCTTTCAGGGTGTCCTGATCGGGATGCATGCGGATGGATTCCGCCAGATAGCGATAGCTTTCCGCATCGTTTGCCACCAGTTCGCCGACTTTCGGCAGCACGTGGAAGGAATAAGCGTCGTAGGCTTTGCTCAGTGGTTCGAGAATCGGTTTGGAGAACTCCAGAACCAGCAAACGTCCGCCCGGTTTCAGCACGCGGTACATTGAACGGAGCGCTTTGTCTTTATCGGTAACGTTACGCAGGCCAAAGGAGATGGTGATGCAGTCAAAGGTGTTATCCGCAAACGGCAGCGCTTCAGCGTTGGCCTGAACGTATTCGACGTTACCGACAATACCGATGTTACGCAGTTTTTCGCGGCCCATTTTGAGCATCGAGTCATTGATATCGGCAAGCATTACGCGGCCGGTTTCGCCCACCAGACGGGAAAACTTCGCCGTCAGGTCGCCGGTGCCGCCCGCTAAATCCAGCACGGTTTGCCCGCGACGCACGCCGCTGCAGTCGATGGTGAAGCGCTTCCACAAGCGATGAATCCCGAACGACATTAAGTCGTTCATCACATCATATTTTGCAGCGACAGAATGGAATACATGCGCCACCATGTCCGCCTTCTGCTCTTTGGCTACCGTTTGAAAGCCAAAATGCGTTGTTTCTTGTGAATCCTCAACCATCTCTATGCCCGCTTACTTATCAAGAAAATGTTCAGCGAGTGTAACAGATTCAGGCCATTTCCCATACGTTTCAGCTTGGCCTGACGTGCTCGTTTGCTCTCGCTGCAGGCGCGGAATCGGCGCTAAGCACATCTTCCTGCGGTGAATTTTCATCTTCCTCAAGGCGGTATTCGTCATCCTGCGCCGTGGCCTGCTCGACTAAATCAGGATTAATCCCGCGCTTAACCTCGACTCCCAGGCCACGGAATGACTCGGCCTGAACCAGCAGGTTGCCGCGCCCCGAGGCGAGCTTTTTCATCGCCTGGCGATAGTTATCCTTGGCTTTATCAAGGCTTTGACCAATGGCTGACATATCGTCGACAAACAGTCGCATCTTGTCATACAGGCGCCCGGCGCGCTCGGCGATTTTCTGCGCATTACGGCTTTGATGCTCATAGCGCCACAAGTTGGCGATGGTGCGCAACGCCACCAGCAGGGTTGTCGGGCTAACCAGCATAATATTGTTCTTCAGCGCCTCGCTGATAAGCTCAGGTTGACGGTCGATGGCCAGCAGGAACGCTGGCTCAACGGGGATGAACATCAGCACATAATCGAGCGAACGTAACCCTGGCAGTTGTTGGTAATCTTTACGCCCCAGCAGGCGAATGTGATTACGCACCGAGGCAATATGCTCCTGCAGCGCCGCTTCGCGGGTGTAATCATCCTCAGCGTTGAAATAACGCTCATAGGCGACAAGGGTCATTTTGGCGTCGATAACCACGTCTTTGCCCTGCGGCAGACGCACGATAACATCCGGCTGCATCCGCGATCGGTTATCGGTTTCGATGCTCACCTGAGTTTGATACTCATAGCCTTCGCGCAGGCCGGAGGCCTCCAGCACGCGGGTTAGCACCACTTCTCCCCAGTTGCCCTGGGTTTTGTTATCGCCCTTCAGCGCTTTCGTCAGGTTCAATGCCTCTTGCGCCATCTGTGCGTTCAGCTGTTGCAGGTTGCGGATTTCGTGCGCCAGCGTGTGGCGCTCACGCGCCTCCTGGCCGAAGCTATCCTGCACCTGGCGACGAAAGCCGTCGAGCTGTTCACGCAGCGGCGTCAGCAGGCCATGCAGGCTCTGGCGATTTTGTTCATCAACCCGGCGGTTGCTGTGTTCGAATATGCGGTTCGCCAGATTTTCAAACTGCTCGCTCAGGCGCTGCTCGCTGTTGACCATCTGGCGGATTTTATCTTCGGCATGCAGCTGTGTAGATTCCAGACGGGTGGTCACTTCACGCAGGTCGGCCTCCAGCGAGGTATTGATATCACGTAGGCTGCGCAGCTCGTTGTTGAGAAGTTCGCACTCATCGCGCCAGTGCGATTCCTGCACCAGCTGCTGACGTGCGGCGCTAAGTTCGATATCCAGCTCGCGGCGCTCTTCAATGAGATCGGCACGGATTTGATCGGCACGGGCTTTTGTCGCCAGCCAGCCAACGATTAATCCTGCCGCCAGCGCCACCACGGCGCTTATCACAATAGAGATATCCACAACGCCTCCCCGGCAACCACTTACGACACAAAAATAGAATTGTGCTGTACAAACGTCCAGTTGAAAAGGATTTTCCTGCGAGGCGCTACGCAAAAAAGAAGGGCCGGAAGATCCGGCCCTGTCAGAAAGAGAGAAGAACTACAGCAGACGGCGCGCCGCTTCCACAACGATTTTTACCGCGTGGCTTTCGGTTTGCTTCATGGTTTCGGCGTTAGGGATCTCTTGCTGGGTACGGTTGACGATAACCCCTGCCACCATCCCTGCGCGCAGGCCCTGGCTGGCGCACATGGTCAGCAGCGTAGCGGATTCCATTTCATAGTTCATGACGCCCATTGCCTGCCACTCTTCCATCGAGCCTTTGAAACGGCTCACGACGCGGCCGGAGAAGGTGTCGTAACGCTCCTGGCCTGGATAGAAGGTATCAGAGGAAGCAGTCACGCCGATATGCGTAGTCGCGCCGATTGATTTCGCCGCTTCCACCAGCGCGGTGGTACAGGCGAAGTCAGCAACGGCCGGGAACTCCATCGGCGCAAAGTGCAGGCTGGCGCCGTCCAGACGGACAGAACCGGTCGTCACCAGTACATCGCCAACATTGATATGCGGCTGAATCGCGCCGGTGGTGCCGATACGCAGGAAGGTACGAACTCCCAGTTGCGCCAGCTCTTCCACGGCGATAGAGGTCGACGGGCCGCCGATACCGGTGGAGCAAACAATCACCGGTTTGCCGTCCAGCTCAGCGCGCCAGGAGGTAAATTCACGATGTGATGCCAGCTTAACCGGCTTATCCATCAGCGCGGCGATCTTTTCCACACGCTCCGGATCGCCAGGGACGATAGCCAGCGTAGCCCCTTGTAAATCGTTCTTAGTGAGGCCGAGATGAAAAACATCAGACTTGGACATAAAAAACTCCTCTGTGGGTCGAAGTATCAGCAGAAGCAAAAGGGTACTTTACAGAAGCCACTCGCTTATTTTTGTGATGATGGTCACCATGCATAACAATGATTGCATTTGTTTTTCAACAAATAGTGATTCACATCACATTAACAAGTTATATTCGCGGTCACAGAACAAAAGATAGCCGCTTTCAGGCACTGTGCTTTATTAACGTTCAGTCTAAGAGTCTATATTTATCGATGCGCTAATAAATAAGGGTACGGAGAATACCATGACCACAACCAAGCAACCCGGATTCGCACCTGCAGCCTCGCCGCACGCCTCTACCGCCGTCCATACGTCGGATGAGCATATTGTCGCCGGAGAAACCTCGATCCCATCGCAGGGCGAGAATATGCCGGCCTATCACGCCCGCCCGAAAAACGCCGACGGCCCGCTGCCGATCGTTATCGTGGTGCAGGAAATTTTCGGCGTACATGAGCATATTCGCGATCTGTGCCGCCGCCTGGCGCAGGAAGGCTATTTGGCGATTGCGCCAGAACTCTACTTCCGCCAGGGCGATCCGAATGAGTACAACGATATCCCTACTCTGTTCAAAGAACTGGTCACTAAGGTGCCTGACGCGCAGGTGCTGGCGGATCTCGACCACGTCGCCAGTTGGGCGGCACGCCACGGCGGCGATGCCCATCGTCTGCTGATCACCGGTTTCTGCTGGGGCGGTCGCATCACCTGGCTGTATGCCGCGCATAACCCGCAGTTGAAGGCAGGCGTCGCCTGGTATGGCAAACTGGTGGGAGAAAAATCGCTGAATTCGCCAAAACACCCGGTGGATATCGCCGTCGACCTCAACGCGCCGGTACTTGGCCTGTACGGCGCTAAAGACGCCAGCATTCCGCAGGATACCGTCGAGACCATGCGCCAGGCGCTGCGGGCGGCGAATGCGAACGCCGAGATCGTGGTCTATCCCGAGGCCGATCACGCTTTTAACGCCGACTATCGCGCCAGCTATCACGAAGAGTCAGCCAAAGACGGCTGGCAGCGAATGCTGGCCTGGTTTGCTCAATATGGCGGTAAAAAAGGGTAACTCGCCTGATACATGAAAAGAGGAGGCCGTGGCCTCCTCTGTTGTTTTCCGCCTATCTATCAGGCTGATTCGCGCAGATTCTGCGCCGCTTGCACCATGTTCGCCAGCGCGGCGCGGGTTTCCGGCCAGCCGCGAGTTTTCAGGCCGCAGTCCGGGTTAACCCACAAGCGCTCCGCCGGGATACGTTGCGCGGCCTTCTCCAGCAACCCTTCAATCCACTCCACGCTCGGTACGTTTGGCGAGTGAATATCATAAACGCCTGGGCCGATTTCGTTTGGATATTCGAACTCTTCAAACGACTCCAGCAGTTCCATGTCAGAACGCGAGGTTTCAATGGTGATGACGTCGGCATCCAGCGCGGCGATAGAATCCATGATGTCATTGAACTCGCAATAACACATGTGGGTATGAATCTGGGTGTCATCCTTAGCAACCGCGGCGTTGATGCGAAAAGCTTCTACACCCCACTGTAGATAAGCATCCCAGTCGCTGCGCTTCAGCGGCAGACCTTCGCGTAGCGCCGGTTCATCAATCTGAATAATACCGATACCGGCCGCCTCCAGATCCGCCACTTCATCGCGCAGCGCCAGCGCAATCTGTTTCGCGATGGTTTCACGGCTGACATCTTCGCGCGGGAAGGACCAGCACAGAATGGTCACCGGACCGGTCAACATGCCTTTGACCGGCTTGTCGGTAAGAGACTGCGCGTACTTCGCCCATTCGACGGTGATCGCCTGCGGACGGCTGACGTCGCCGATAACCACCGGCGGCTTCACGCAGCGAGAGCCATAGCTTTGCACCCAACCGTTTTGCGTGAAGATGAAACCGTCCAGATGCTCACCGAAATACTCCACCATGTCGTTACGCTCGGCTTCTCCATGCACCAGCACGTCTAAACCCAGACGTTCTTGTTCGACGATCGCCTGCTTAATATGTTCGGCAATACCCGTCCGATAATGGCTGGCGTCGAGGTTACCTTTTTTGAAATCCAGCCGCAGGGTACGAATTTCGGTTGTCTGCGGGAATGAACCGATCGTCGTCGTCGGCCATGCTGGCAGGTTAAAGCGCTTGCGCTGCGCCTGTGCGCGCTCGGCATAAGGGCTGGCGCGCTGGCTGTCCTGAGCAGTGATTGCCGCCAACCGTTTTTCCACTGCCGCGTTGTGTACGCGAGTCGAATGGCGACGAGCCTGGATTGGCGCGCTCCACGCCTCGATCGCCGTCGTATCACCGCTGTTCAGCGCATCGCGCAGCAGCGCCAGTTCGCCGCACTTCTGCAGGGCGAAAGCAAACCAACTTTTTACTTCGGCATCAAGACGGGTCTCTACGCTCAGATCGATCGGGCTATGCAACAGCGAGCAGGATGAAGCGATCCACAGCGCACGTTGACCGACAATCGCCTTAATTTGCGCATATTTTTCCGCGAGATCGGCGCGCCAGACGTTACGACCGTTGATCAGCCCGGCGGATAACAGCCAGTCGGCCGGCAGGCGTTTATGTAGTTCAGCAACATCATCTTTGCCATGCACCAGATCGACGTGAAGCCCCTGTACCGGCAGCGCGGTGATAACATCAAGGTTGTCGGCGATCCCTTCAAAATAGGTGGTCAGCAGTAGTTTTACCTGCCCCTGCAGGGCCTCATAAGCCGGTTTAAAGGCATCCAGCCATGCTTGCGGCAGCTCCAGCACCAGCGCCGGTTCATCAATCTGCACCCACTCAATGCCGCGTTTCGCCAGCTCGCCCAGTACCTGCTGGTAAACCGGAAGGATATCGTTCAGCAGGCTTAAACGGTCAAACTGTTCGCCTTTTACTTTGCCCAGCCACAGATAGGTTACCGGCCCCAGCAGTACAGGCTTAATCTTGTGGCCCAGCGCTAGCGCTTCGTCCACTTCATCCAGCAGTTGGGTCCAGCTCAGCTTGAACTGCTGGCCCTGGACAAATTCCGGCACCATGTAGTGATAGTTGGTATTGAACCACTTGGTCATTTCCGCGGCGGCAGCGGGTTCGCCGGTCGGCGCGCGACCGCGACCAATGCGGAACAGAGTATCGATATCGACGGTGCCGTCTTTGTTCTGATGACGAGCCGGCACGTTGCCCAGCAGCAGGCTGGTGGTCAGAACATGGTCGTACCAGGCAAAATCGCCCACCGGCAGCAGATCAATGCCAGCCTGTTTCTGCTGCTCCCAGTGACGAGCACGAAGTTCGCGACCTACCGCCAACAGCTCTTCACGCGTGGCGTTGCCCGCCCAGTAGCTCTCTTGCGCTTTTTTCAGCTCGCGGCGAAGGCCAACGCGAGGAAAACCGAGGGTGTGATTGAGGATTGTCATGTTATGCCCCTTATGGAATTTTTTGCATTTAGCCATCCAGATGTTTACACATCCATAATGTAAAGGTACTGTATATTCCTCAAGCGCAAATTATTCATGCCGAAGTGAAGGACATTCATGATCGAGATTAAACACCTGAAAACGCTACAGGCGTTGCGGAACAGCGGCTCGCTGGCGGGCGCGGCGGCGGCCCTGCACCAAACCCAGTCGGCCCTGTCCCACCAGTTTAGCGATCTGGAACAGCGCCTTGGCTTCCGTTTGTTTGTGCGTAAAAGCCAGCCGCTACGCTTCACGCCGCAAGGAGAAATTCTGCTGCAGTTGGCCAATCAGGTGCTGCCGCAGATCGCTCGCGCGCTACAGGATTGCAACGAACCACAGCAAACCCGTCTGCGGCTGGCGATTGAGTGCCATAGCTGTATTCAATGGCTCACCCCGGCGCTGGAAAGCTTCCGCGCCCGCTGGCCGCTGGTGGAAGTTGATTTTCAGTCCGGCGTCACCTTTGACCCGCAGCCAGCCCTGCAGCAGGGTGAACTCGATCTGGTGATGACCTCAGATATTTTACCGCGTAGCGGTCTGCACTATTCACCGATGTTTGATTATGAAGTTCGTCTGGTGTTAGCACCGGAACATCCGCTGGCGGCGAAAACGCGCATCTCCCCGGAAGATCTAGCTGCGGAAACGTTACTGATTTATCCGGTACAGCGCGGGCGACTGGACATCTGGCGCCACTTCCTGCAACCGGCGGGGATCAGCCCGCAGTTGAAAAGCGTCGATAACACGCTGCTGCTAATTCAGATGGTTGCCGCGCGAATGGGTATCGCCGCCCTGCCGCACTGGGTGGTGGAAAGTTTTGAACGCCAGGGTTTGATTGTCACCAAAACCCTGGGAGAAGGACTGTGGAGCCGGCTGTACGCTGCGGTGCGCGATGGCGAGCAACGCCAGCCGGTAACAGAAGCATTTATTCGCTCAGCGCGGAACCACGCTTGCGATCATCTGCCGTTTGTACGGAGTGCGGAGCGACCCAGCGGCGATGGACCCATAGCGAAGCCAGGATTACCAGCGCGCCAATGATAAAGCTCGGCCAGTGAGGCTGCTCCTGCCAGATAGCAAGGTTAACCAGCAGCCCGGCGGGGACGTGAACGTTATTCATGATCCCCAACGTACCGGCATCCACCTGCGTCGCGCCGTAATTCCACATGAAGTACCCCAATCCGGAAGCAACCACGCCAAGCCAGGCCAGGATTCCCCACTGCAGGCCGGTAGTCGGTAGCCTCTGCGGATTGCCCAGCATAAACCACGCCGCTACCGCCACAATAAAGGCGCCGGCATAGAACCAGGCAAAAGCATTGTGTTGCGGCATCGGGCGGACTTCCATCAAACGCTTGTAGCCCACCATGCCGATGGCGAAGCAGATATTCGACAACTGCACCAGCAATAGCCCGGTCCAGAAATGATCGCTGACTTTGTCATAGCGGATGATCGCCGCCCCTAACACCGCCAACGCCGCGCTAAGCAGATAGCCCCAGCGCAGTTTACGGCCGCTGAGCAGATCGTAAATCAGGGTGATATATAGCGGGGTAAAGACCGTAAACAACAGAAATTCCGACACCGTCAGATAGAGATAGGCGCGGAAAGCCAGCAAATACATAATGCCAAGCTGCATTGCCCCCACTAGCATATAGAGCACGATGGTACGCGGAGACTGGCCGCGCGTACGCAAGAAAGGCAGGAACACCAGCGCTGCCAGGCCCACGCGCATCAGCACGGAAAAATAGCTATCGACGCTACCGGCAAGGTATTCGCCAATCAGACTAAACGAAAAGGCCCACAGGATAGTGGTGATAATTAAAAGCGCCACAACGGTCGTCTCATTGAATAAAGAACAGGCATTGTAGCGGAGAGAAGGGTTGACGACTGACCACTTATTAGTCAGTCGTCAATGTTTATCAATCGAGATACAACTTGCGCAGGTAATGCGGTACGGCATCGTCGGCGTTGCTGCCGATCACTTCCAGCTCCGGATGCAAATCCTTCAACCGCTGATGGGCGTTTGCCATAATGCAGCCTTTACCGGCCATCGACAGCATCTCGGCGTCGTTCATGCCGTCGCCAAAGGCGATACACTCCTTGAGGCTGTAGCCGAGCATTTTCGCGACGGCCTCCAGCGCATGTCCCTTCGAAACACCGCCGGCCATTACTTCAAGACAAGTTAGCGTGGAGAAACTCACATTGACGCGGTCGCCCCAGCGCGCGTTGATAGCCTGCTCAAGCGGCAGCAAATGTTCATGATCTTCACAGGTGAAGAAAACTTTGCTGATGCCATCCGCATCCAGCTCGCCCGGTTCATAAAGCTTGTAGTTGAATACCGCCTCTTTGAAGAAGCGCATTTCTTCCGGGCGATGGCGATTCATAAACCATTCATCTTCACGATAGACGTTGGTCACAATCTTCACATCGTTACGCACCATCTCAAACAAATCGCTGGCGATATCGCGGTCGAGGTTATGGGCGAAGATTTGTTTTCCTTCACTATCATGTACCCGCGCGCCGTTAGAGGTGATCATGTACGACTTAATGCCGAGATTATCGCGGATCTGCCCCACATCGATGTAGTGGCGGCCAGTGGCGAAGACGAAATTTATCCCGCGTGCGGTGAGTAGCTTCAGCGTCTCTTTGGCATAAGGGGTGAGGAAATGGTCGGGGGAAAGCAGCGTGCCATCTAAATCAGACGCAACAACCTGGTACATAAAAAATTTAACCTCTAAGCAGGGCGACGAGATCTATCGTCGGATTAAGTATGTCGATTGAAAAAATCGACGATGGCATTTAGCGCGACTGAGCGCATAGCGTCCTTTTCAAAAAGGATCTCGTGATATGCCCCTTCAATAACGAGCGGCTTATCGCCTTCACAAGGGTGCCCGGCAGCGGAACGGAGTTCACAATAGCGGTCGTGCATCAGATTATCGACCACCCTTTCATCCTCAGCCTGAATCAATAACGTCGGAGTCGTGTCTTTCTCGACGCCGGACAATATCTCTTCACCGGCCAGAATACCTTCACGCACCCAGTGATAGGTTGGCCCGCCAACGCGTAGCCGCGGATCGTCAGCATAAAAACGCAGGTTGCGACGATAGCGCTGGCGGCTATGAGTCAATACATTGAGCGAAAACGGCAGCGCCCGCCAGCGGCCCGTACCGATGGCATACTCTTCGCGAATACGCTGATGGCCCTCAGCCCAGTCGAGAATATGGCGCACCATCCAGTCAGGCAGGCGCATGATGATGCCAAACATTGGCGCGCACAAGGCAATGGCGTCACAATGCTGCCGGTGACGCTGCAAGAACAGCGTGGCAATGGCGCCGCCCATCGAGTGGGCGAGAATAAAACGTTTACGCCAGTGGCCGGGAACCACTTCCTGCTGCCAAAGCGCAGCCAGATCGTCAACATAATCGCTAAAGCGCACAACATGACCGCGGTGGGTATCAGACAGCAACCTACCGGAGCGACCCTGACCGCGGTGATCGATAATCATCACGTCAAAGCCGCTGTGGAAGAGATCGTAGGCTAGTTCGGCGTACTTCACGTAGCTTTCGATGCGGCCGGGGCAAATGACCACCAGCCGGTCGTTATTTGCGGCACAAAAGCGCACAAAGCGTACCGGAACCTTATCGACGCCCGTAAATTCAGCTTCTTCCCGCTGATGCCAAAAATCCGTCAGCGGCCCCATGGTAAAGGCCGCAAACGCGTTTTCTCGTGTGTCCCAGTCCTTTTGCTGCCCAAACATCGGGTTTACACCCCTGTTAACCGCTGAAAATCGTTTTTTTGTCGCACATCGCACAATGCTGATGCAATAGCGTATTGTGGCATAAAAATAGACAATCAGGGAGATTCTCATGACCTTCGAGTGGTGGTTCGCTTATCTGCTGACATCAATCATTCTCAGCCTGTCGCCGGGTTCCGGCGCGATCAATACCATGACCACATCCATCAACCACGGCTATCGCGGCGCGGCGGCCTCTATTGCCGGCCTGCAAACCGGGTTGGCCATTCATATCGTGCTGGTCGGCGTCGGTTTGGGCACGCTCTTCTCACGCTCGGTACTGGCATTTGAAGTGTTGAAATGGGCGGGCGCGGCCTATCTTATCTGGCTGGGGATTCAGCAATGGCGGGCGGCGGGTTCAATCGACCTGAATACGCTGGCGCGAACTCAAAGCCGCGGTAAGCTCTATAAACGCGCGGTGTTCGTCAATCTGACCAACCCAAAAAGTATCGTCTTCCTCGCCGCACTGTTTCCCCAGTTCATCGTGCCGCATCAGCCGCAGGTGATGCAGTACCTGGTACTCGGCGTCACCACTATCGTAGTCGATATCATTGTGATGATCGGTTACGCGACGCTGGCGCAGCGCATTGCGGCCTGGATTAAAGGTCCGAAGCAGATGAAGGCGCTGAATAAAGTGTTTGGTTCGCTGTTTATGCTGGTGGGTGCGCTGCTCGCTTCCGCCCGTCACGCCTGAATATAAGCTGGCACAGCGTGTGCCGCAGCATGGAGGAATGCTAATGACTCTGGCAGAAACGTGGCTCGCAGAAGGCAGAGAGAAAGGTATTAAAGAAGGTATTAAAGAAGGCATCAAAGAAGGAAAACTACAGGCCCTTTTACAGGTCGCCGCAGCGATGCTCAATCGCGGCATGGATGACGATGCCATCCTGGAAATGACCGGTTTGACCAGGGATGAACTACAGCGCCTTCGTCACTAATGTCTGCCCCACCCGGCAACCAACCGGGTGGATAATCGCATTATGAGTTAGCGCGAAATAATCAGATGAATGCCGAAACCGGCAAACAGGGTTCCTGCGATGCCGTCTATCCACTTTGCCATCCGCTGATAGCCGCGGCGCATTTTCGGCAGTGCGAAGAGGCTGGCTACGATGGTGAACCACGCCAGCGTTTCAAGGACGATCAGCAGGAAAATTCCCCAACGCGCCCCGGCGCCAATGCTATCGCCAACGAACAGCGAGAAAACCGATCCGAAGTAGATAATCGCTTTCGGGTTGGCGAGGTTAGTCAGCAGGCCCTTCAGGAAACTGCGCCCGCTACGCGCCAGCTCAACCTGCGGTTCCGCCGCAACAATGTCGTTTTTCTTCAGCGCGCCGCGCAGCATTTGATAGCCCATCCAGCACAGATACAGCCCACCGCCGACCATAATCAACGTATGCAGCCAGGCCATTTTCTCGATAATCAGATGCAAGCCGAGCAGCGCGACGCCCGCCCAGACCATCACGCCGCCGGTGATCCCCAGCACGCCCATCATCGCCTCTTTGCGCGAGCGGCTCACCGCGGTTTGCGAAACGAAGAAAAAATCCGGCCCTGGACTCATTAGCGCAATGATGTGCACCAGCGCCACGGTGAGAAAAAGCATCAACATGTTTAACTCGCAGGGAAATAGTGAAGAAGGAAACTATTCTGGCACCTTTTCCCGCGGCTGACTACTCATCATCGCCATCGACATGAGCACGTATCAGCGCCATGAATTCTTTACCGAAGCGCTCAAGCTTGCGAGTCCCCACGCCGTTGACGCTAAGCATCTCCCCGGCGGTAAGCGGCGACTGTTCGGCCATCTCAATAAGCGTCGCGTCGTTAAAGACGACGTATGGCGGGATGTTCTCCTCGTCGGCGATCGCTTTACGTAATTTACGCAGCTTGGCAAACAGCTTGCGGTCGTAATTGCCGCCGAAGGATTTCTGCATCGCTTTCGGTTTTAGCGCCACGATACGCGGCACGGCGAGCTGCAGCGGGACTTCACCGCGCAGTACCGGACGCGCGGCCTCGGTGAGCTGCAGCGCGGAGTGCTGGGCAATATTTTGCGTCACCAGTCCGAGGTGGATTAACTGGCGAATCACGCTCACCCAGTGCTCGTGGCTCTGCTCGCGACCAATACCGTAAACCGGCAGTTTATCGTGGTTCAGGTCGCGGATGCGCTGATTGTTGGCGCCGCGGAGTACTTCAACCACGTAGCCCATCCCGAAGCGTTGATTCACCCGGTAAATAGTTGAAAGCGCCTTGCGCGCGTCCATTAAGCCATCGTACTGCTTTGGCGGGTCAAGGCAGATATCACAGTTGCCGCACGGCTCCTGGCGCCCTTCGCCAAAATAGTTCAGCAGCACCAAACGGCGACAGGTCTGCGCTTCGGCGAAGGCGCCCATCGCATTCAGCTTATGACGTTCAATATCCTGCAGCGGCCCGGCGGGCTTCTCCTCCAGGCAGCGGCGCAGCCACGCCATATCCGCCGGATCGTAAAACAGCATCGCTTCCGCCGGCAGGCCGTCACGCCCGGCGCGGCCGGTTTCCTGATAATAGGATTCAATATTGCGCGGGATATCAAAGTGCACCACAAAGCGGACGTTCGGCTTGTTAATGCCCATACCGAAGGCCACCGTCGCCACCACGATCTGCAGATCGTCACGCTGGAATTTCTCCTGCACGTCGGCACGAATATCATTTTCCAGGCCAGCATGGTAGGCCGCCGCGCTGATGCCGCGGCTTTGCAGCCTGGCGGCGGTGTCTTCAACTTTAGAACGGCTGTTGCAGTAGATAATCCCTGATTTACCGCGCTGATCCTGGACGTATCGCATCAACTGATCGAGCGGCTTAAATTTCTCCATCAGCATATAGCGGATATTGGGGCGATCGAAGCTACTGACCTGAATCAGCGGATCGTTAAGCCCCAGCAGGCGAACAATATCGCGGCGGGTGGTGTCATCCGCGGTGGCGGTGAGCGCCATAAACGGAATATGCGGCATCCGCTGACGCAGCTGGCCCAACGCGGCATATTCCGGGCGGAAATCATGGCCCCACTGCGAGATACAGTGCGCCTCATCCACCGCCAGCATCGCTAAGTTCCAGTGGCTCAGATGCTCCAGGAAGTTGTCCAGCATCAGGCGTTCCGGCGCGATATACAGCAGACGAATCTGCCCGCTGCGGCACCCCGCCATCACCTCTTGCTGCTGCTCGCGGCTCTGAGTCGAGTTAAGACAAGCCGCGGCGACGCCGTTAGCCAGCAGCTGATCGACCTGGTCTTTCATCAGCGAAATCAGCGGCGACACGACAACCGTCAGGCCGCCTAGCACCAATGCAGGCACCTGATAGCACAGCGACTTACCGCCGCCGGTCGGCATCACCACCAGGCAATCGCGGCCTTCCAGCGCCGTGGCGATGATCGATTCCTGGCCCGGGCGGAACTGCTGGTAGCCGAAGGTCTCTTGTAAAACCTGCTTAGCCAGCGATTCCTGATTTAATACTTCCGCCTGTGCCACGTTGACCCCATCCGCCTGAAAAGAAAACAGGCGCTATTTTCAGCGCCTGAGAGCCAGAGTGCAACGATTAAAACAGATCGTTGAGCATCACGCCGACGCCGACCCGCGTCTGATTGAAGTTATAGTCGATGAGCGACTCGCCATAACCGCTGTACACCTGAGTATAGGCGCGCACGTGTTTGGTAATAGGGTAACTGACCCCGATTTCCGCGCCGCCGTAGCCCGTATTCCAGTTATATTGCCCCTGAGCGCTAAAAATAGCTTCCCCCAGCTGGTAGCCAATCTTCAGGCGGTAGTACCCCATGTATTTCGTAATATCCGGGTTATCATCGGTGCTGCCGACCACATACCACGGCTTCACTTCAACCAGCCAGTTACCGTTTTGCGCCATCAGGCGAGTATACAGGCGGTTCCAGCTACGTGACGTTGGATCGGAACGGCCGTTAGAGTCGTGGTTATAGCCGACTTCGATATCGCGCAAGGTCCAGCCGGCAAACTCATAATCCGTCGCGAAGCCAAGGAAGAGCTGAGGCTCGTAGTTAGTTTCGCGAAACGGCGCCGAGCCTTTACTGTTAGAGAGCTGCCACCAGGATTTTTGCGTATAGGAGGCGCCAAGCAGCGAATTATCGCCGAGAATGCCGCGCCATAACGGGAATGCCAGGCTGAGCTGGAACTTCACCTCATCCTTACGCGCGTCATCTGCCCAGTCGTAACTACGAATAGCCTCTTTATTGAGATCGCTGGTCCACGTATAGAGCAGATAGTTGCTCTCATAAGGATAAAGCAGGAACGGATTATCATGGTCCTGCAGCAGGTTGGCGATAATACTGCCCCGTACCGCGGGTTTGTCATGAACGGATTGTTCAATCGGCGCGTCCTGCGCCAGAACGCCCGCCGGCAGCGCGCTAAGCGCCAGCAGCCAGGCTAAAGAGATACGCATTACTGTTCTCCTGAAGAAGGGTTCTTATTTAATGTTTTGTCCTGCTGCCATTCTACCTATTTATCCACCTCCCGCTGCGTTATCGCCTCCGAAAGTGGAAATCAATATTTTTGAAGCATAAAATCAACATTTCATTAACGAAATGGACCTCTGCTATGTCTGAACTGACCGCCGCCGCCGCGCTAAAGCTGGTGGGAGAGATTTTTGTTTATCACATGCCTTTTAACCGCGCGCTGGGGCTTGAGCTGGAGCGTTATGAAAAGGAATTTGCCCAGCTCAGCTTTAATAATCAGCCGATGATGGTTGGCAACTGGGCACAGAGTATCCTGCACGGCGGCGTTATCGCCTCTGCGCTGGATGTCGCCGCTGGGCTGGTCTGCGTCGGCAGCACCCTGACTCGCCATGACACTATCAATGAAGAAGAGCTGCGCCAGCGCCTCTCGCGGATGGGAACTATCGATTTGCGCGTCGATTACTTACGCCCTGGCCGCGGCGAGCGCTTTACCGCCACCAGCAGCCTGCTGCGCGCTGGAAACAAAGTCGCGGTGGCCCGCGTCGAGCTGCATAACGAAGAGCAGGTTTATATCGCCAGCGCCACGGCCACCTATATGGTGGGTTGATTGCCGCAGATCGAGTAACATCGCTCTCTTTGGCAATGGATTCTACCAATGGACGCAAAACAAACGCGGCTGGGCGTTATGCTGGCGCTGGCCGCCTATTTTATCTGGGGTATCGCACCGGCGTACTTCAAACTTATTTACTACGTTCCCGCCGATGAAATCCTCACGCATCGCGTGATCTGGTCTTTCTTTTTCATGGTGGCGCTCATCAGCGTCAGCCGCCAGTGGCCGCAGGTAAAAAAACTGCTAAAAACCCCGCGCAAGATCTTCCTGCTCGCGCTCTCTGCAGTGCTGGTCGGCGGCAACTGGCTGCTCTTTATCTGGGCGGTCAATAACCACCATATGCTGGAAGCCAGCCTCGGCTACTTTATTAACCCGCTGGTTAATATCGTGCTCGGGATGATTTTCCTCGGCGAACGCTTTCGTCGGCTGCAGTGGTTGGCGGTGATCCTCGCCTTCTGCGGCGTGCTGGTGCAGTTGTGGACCTTTGGCTCACTGCCGGTAATCGGCCTTGGGCTAGCCTTCAGCTTTGCCTTCTACGGACTGGTACGTAAGAAAATCGCCGTCGATGCGCAGACCGGCATGTTGGTGGAAACGCTATGGCTGCTGCCAGTGGCGGCGATCTGGCTTTTCGGCATCACCGATAGCCCAACCAGCCATATGGGAGACAACCCCTGGTCGCTCAATTTGCTGCTAATGGCCGCGGGCGTGGTAACCACCATCCCCCTGCTGTGCTTCACCGGCGCGGCGACCCGCCTGCGCTTGTCGACGTTGGGCTTTTTCCAGTACATCGGCCCGACGCTGATGTTCCTGCTGGCGGTAACGTTCTACGGTGAAGTGCCGGGCACGGATAAAATGGTAACCTTCGCCTTTATCTGGGTGGCGCTGGCGATATTCGTGATGGATGCGGTATATACGCAAAGACGGGGGCGTCGGGGATAGGATATTACCCGATGTCGGCTACGCCTTATCCGGCCTACAAAAGCACAACACGTAGGCCCGGATAAGCGAAGCGCATCCGGCACAACAACTACAGCCAGTTTTTACGCTTGAAGTAGAGATACGGCGCCAGACCGGCCAACATCATAAACACGATGGCTCCCGGATAACCAAAGCTCCAGTGGAGTTCCGGCATAAACTCAAAGTTCATCCCATAGCTGGACGCCACCAGCGTCGGCGGCAGGAACACCACTGAGACCACCGAGAAGATCTTGATAATGCGGTTCTGCTCGATATTGATAAAGCCCATCGCCGCCTGCATCAGGAAGTTCACCTTCTGGAACAGCGATTCGTTGTGCGGCAGCAGGGATTCGATATCTCGAAGGATCTCTCGCGCCTGTTCCAGCTGGCCTGCCGGCAGACGCGCCTTGCGCACGAGGAAGTTGAGCGCGCGCTGGGTATCCATCAGACAGAGGCGAACCTTCCAGCCGATATCTTCCAGTTCCGCCAGCGTCGACAGCGCTTCGTCATACTCGTCGCCCTGATGGCCTTCCATAATCACGCGGCTCAGCTTTTCCAGGTCGCTGTAGATGTTTTCTATTTCATCCGCCAGCTGTTCGATTTTGGTCTCGAACAGGTCTAACAGCAGCTCATAGGCGTTGCCGTCGACCAGCGTCTGGTTACGCACGCGCATGCGGTACAGGCGAAAAGCGGGCAGTTCACGCTCGCGCAGGGTAAACAGGCGGCCTTCGCGGATAGTAAACGCCACGGTTGAGTTGCCGGCGTGATCGTCAGCATCTTCGAAAAAGAAAAAGGAGTGGATGTGTAAACCATCTTCGTCTTCAAAGAAACGCGCTGACGCTTCGATGTCTTCCAGTTCCGGGCGCGTCGCCAGGTTCTGGCCTAGCTCCGTTTGCACACGGCTACGTTCGTCATCGTCTGGCTCGACCAGATCGACCCACACCGAGCTGGCAAGATGCTTGATCTCATCGGCCTCAAGGCGCGTTAAACGATTATTTTCCAGTTGAAATGCGCTCAGCATGACCGGGACTCCCAATACAAAAAATTTATCGGACAGTTCGATGGGCACACAGAAACTATTTGGGTTTCAGACCATTAAGCCTGACTCAGAGCGACGGGGATAGGACGAGTCGCCGACAACCGCTAAGGCTATCGGCATAAGGGGATAGCCTTAGGAGTTGTTCCTGAATGACAGGAAGTTGAGCCAGCATCTACTGGGTGTGTCCAAGGCGAATGTCCTCTTAGCGTAATCGTGCGCGCATGTTACGCCAGCGCCAAAACGGCGTCAACACGCAAGGGAACGCTAAAGAGCAAATCCTGCCCTTTAGCATATAAGGCTAGCAGATTATTACAAAAAAATTATATTTTTCTTAAAGTTACACCGTTTCCAGCCGGGCATAGGCGGCAACCAGCCATTTAATTCCCTGCCCCTGGAATGCCACCTGCAGCCGGCTATGTTCACCGCTGCCCTCAAGGTTTACGATGGTGCCTTCGCCGAACTTCGGATGCCGAACCCGCTGGCCCAGCTTATAGCCGGTATCGTTCTCCGCCACCGGTGTACCGAGGCGCTGATGGTTAACCGGGCGGCTCACCGTCGCCCGCAGCCGTACCTCTTCCACGCACTCTTCCGGCAGCTCGCCGATAAAGCGCGATGGGCGATGGTAAACCTCTTTGCCGTACAAACGACGGGTTTCGGCGTAGGTCAGCGTCAGTTTCTGCATCGCGCGCGTCACGCCGACGTAGGCCAGACGACGCTCTTCCTCCAGACGACCGCCCTCATCAAGCGCCATCTGGCTCGGGAACATCCCCTCTTCAACGCCGACGATAAACACCTGCGGGAACTCCAGCCCTTTCGCCGAGTGCAGAGTCATCAGCTGTACCGCATCCTGCCAGGTATCCGCCTGCCCTTCGCCGGCTTCCAGCGCGGCGTGGGAGAGGAACGCCTGCAGCGGCATCAGATCTTCATCTTCTTCGTTGTAGCTGAACTGGCGCGTCGCCGTCACCAGTTCTTCCAGGTTTTCGATACGGGTCTGGCCCTTCTCGCCTTTCTCCTGCTCGTACATCATACGCAGGCCGGAATCTTTAATGACCCGGTCAGTCTGGACATGCAATGGCATATCGGCGGTTTCCTGCGCCAGCGCGTCGATAAGCTCCATAAAGCGCTGCAGCGCGCTGGCAGCGCGGCCAGCCAGCGCTTTCTCTTTCAGCAGCTCGCGGCAGGCCTGCCACAGCGTCAGCTGACGATCGCGCGAGGTCTGGCGCACCACATCCAGAGTACGATCGCCGATGCCGCGGGTAGGCGTATTGACCACACGCTCAAACGCCGCGTCATCGTTGCGGTTGGCAATCAGGCGCAGATAAGAGAGCGCATCTTTGATTTCCTGACGTTCGAAGAAGCGCATGCCGCCGTAGATACGATAAGGCATGCTGGCCTGCAGCAGCGCCTCTTCCAGCACGCGCGACTGGGCGTTACTACGATAGAGAATGGCGCACTGCTCCAGCGCTCCGCCGTTCTCCTGCCAGGTTTTAATTCGGTTAACGACGAAACGCGCTTCATCGAGATCGTTGAAGGCGCAGTACAGCGAAATGGGCTCACCGTCGGCACCGTCGGTCCACAGTTTTTTGCCCAACCGCCCGTTGTTGTTTTCAATCAGGGCGTTAGCCGCGCTGAGAATATTGCTGGTCGAACGGTAGTTTTGCTCCAGGCGGATGGTT
The DNA here is from genome assembly GCF_050600785.1 of Klebsiella sp. 141198. Classification (NCBI taxonomy): domain Bacteria; kingdom Pseudomonadati; phylum Pseudomonadota; class Gammaproteobacteria; order Enterobacterales; family Enterobacteriaceae; genus Klebsiella; species Klebsiella sp. 141198. The sequence goes on along the minus strand of NZ_JAQIRM010000010.1, from coordinate 50,927 downwards.
TCCGCGCCGGGGAAGTCATTAAGGAAGCGCTGAATGTTTTCGACCTGCGCGCCGCGCCAGCCGTAAATCGACTGATCATCATCGCCGACAATCATCACTTTGCCGGTATCGCCTGCCAGCAGGCGGATCCAGGCATATTGAATGTTGTTGGTATCCTGGAATTCGTCGACAAGAATATTGGTGAAGCGCTCGCGGTAGTGCTGCAGGATATGCGGTTTGTTCAGCCACAGTTCGTGCGCGCGCAGCAGCAGCTCGGCGAAGTCCACCAGCCCGGCGCGATCGCAGGCTTCCTGATAGGCCTGATACACCTTCTGCCAGGTTTGTTCGACCGGGTTGCCGTAGCTCTGAATATGGTGCGGGCGCAGCCCTTCATCTTTTTGGCTGTTGATGTACCACATCGCCTGACGCGGCGGCCATTGCTTCTCATCCAGGTTCATCGCCTTAATCAGGCGCTTCAGCAGGCGTAGCTGGTCTTCGCTATCGAGGATTTGGAAATCCTGCGGCAGGTTGGCATCCAGATGATGGGCGCGTAGCAGGCGATGGGCCAGGCCGTGGAAGGTGCCGACCCACATACCGCCCTGGGTGGTGCCCATCAGTTGGCCGATACGGTGGCGCATTTCCGCCGCCGCTTTGTTGGTAAAGGTCACCGCCATAATGGAATACGGCGAGCAGTTCTCTACGCTCAGCAGCCAGGCGATACGGTGCACCAGTACGCGCGTCTTACCACTGCCCGCCCCTGCCAGAACCAGCATATTGGTGCGCGAGGCCGCTACGGCTTCACGCTGTTTGTCATTAAGGCTGTCGAGCAGGTAAGAAACGTCCATTGGCACCGCCGGAAGAGAAGGGGTTCCACGAACCCCTGTTAATATATACAGAGTTACTGGTGATTATATCAGCGAGGTCAGAGATGCCAACCGTGAAATTTCAATATGCGGCAGCAGGCGGCTATCGGCGGTTTTCATCAGCGAGGCGTCCTGCGGCTTGATCCAGCAGGCCAGCATTCCACAGCGAATAGCGCCAGCTACGTCGGTGGTCAGATCATCGCCGACGTGCAGAATCTGCCCGAGCGGCAAATCCAGACGCTCCGCCGCCAGATGGTACATATCGGCAAACGGCTTGGAGCGGCCATCCGGACCCGCGCGCAGCACGAAACGGAAATAGTCGTTCAGGCCGAACAGTTCCGGCTGGGCGTTACCGTTGGTGATAGCCACCAGCGGCCATTTCTGCGCCAGCTTCGCCAGCGTATCGTGCGTCTCCTGCGGCACATCGACGCGGCTGCGCCAGTGGGCGAAGTTTTCCATCGCCGCATCGGCGCCGGCTTTCGCCTCGGCGGCGGAGAGCCCGGCGTTACGCATCCCTAACTCCAGCGCGCGGTGGCGCCAGACGGTGACGTCATGATAAATCTCAGGTTCTGAGGACAATAGCGTTTGTCGCAGCTGATTAAGCGCATGGGCATCAAACTGGCTCAGCGCCGGATGGTAATTGCGCACAAACGTCAGCGATTCCTGCATCGTCCGGTCAATCACCGGGCGGTTATCGTAAAGGGTGTCATCCAGGTCGAACGTCAGCGCGGAGATCGGGCCCAGAGGTCGGTAAAAACGCATTATTTCCCCCGTTTAGCGCGCGGATGCGCGGCATCGTACACCGAGGCAAGGTGTTGAAAATCGAGATGAGTATAGATTTGGGTGGTGGAGAGATTGGCATGCCCCAGCAGCTCCTGCACGCCGCGCAGATCGCCGCTCGACTCCAGCATATGCGTCGCGAAAGAGTGCCGCAACTTATGCGGATGCACGTGGCTATTGAGCCCCTGCTTGATTCCCCACTCGGCAAACCGCTTCTGCACGTTGCGCGCTGAAATGCGCTTACCCAGCTTCGACAAGAACAGCGCATCGTCATCGCCGCCGAACAAGCCGCGCAAATCCAGCCAGTGTTCGATCCACGCCACCGCGTTGCGTCCAATTGGCAGGCGGCGCTCTTTGCTGCCTTTCCCCATCACCCACACTTCCCCTGACTCAAGATCAAGGTGCTTAATATCAAGGTTAACTAGCTCAGAAAGACGCAGCCCCGCGCCGTACATCACTTCCAGCATCGCCCGGTCGCGCACCGCGAGCGGGTCGTTGAGGTCGATATCCAGCAGCCGATTCACATCATCAACGTCGATATTTTTCGGCAAATGGCGGGGAATTTTTGGCGCCGCAATCCCCTTCGCCGGGTTAGCCGCTAACTCGCCCTGGCTGACCATCCAGTCGAAGAAACTACGCAGGGCGGAAAGCCGCAGCGCCAGGCTGGCCGGCCCTAAGCCCGCGCGGCGGCTGCGCACGGCAAAGCTACGTACCTGAGCGGCGTCACACTGCTGCCAGCTTTTTAAGCCAGCATCATCCGCCAGCGCGATCAGCGCTTCCAGCTGACGCTGGTAATTCGTGAGCGTAATCGGGCTAAGCTGGCGCTCAACGCCGAGATAGCGCAGGAAGCGGTCGACGCAGGCGAATAGCGGGGAGTCGGTCATGCGCGTTCAATCCAGCGCTCCAGCAGGCCGGGCAGCATACGGGCGATCTCCTGCAGTAGCTGCGTCCCCTGGCCTAGCTGATAATGCTGCGGATCGCGGCTGCTGAAAAACATCACCCCCGGCGCGTCATCATCGCCCAGTAGCGACATCGCCACCGAGCCGATAGCTTTCGCATCCGGCAACACCACCAGCAGCTCTGGCCCATTCAGCGGCCCAAGATAGTGACGAGCCTGGCCCAGCCGCTGGATACGAATGGGTTCGAACGCCTGCCGGCTCAACGCCAGATGGGTGAATTTAGACGGCGCGCCGAGATGCCAGCTGTCCGGAAACAGGCGCACCGTCGCACCTGCCAGGCCCAGCTCGCGCGCCCAACGATGAAAGCGGTTGAGCATTTCATCCAGGCTATCGGCGGACGCCAGACGCGTCTGCAGATGGAACAGGCGCTGAAACAGGCTTTGATTGGCCGTCGCCTGTTCCATCAGCAGCGTCATGTTCTCTTCCAACACGTTGATATGGTTACGCGCCCGCAGCATATGCCACTCTACCAGCGAGATGGTGCCACGCACCGGATGCGGGACGCGGATATGCTCTACCTGCGCCGCATTACGAATAAAGAACTCAGGATTTTGCAGCAGATAATCTACTACCGCGCTGTCGTCGAGCGCTGTGGCGAGTTCCTGCTGTTCTTCCCCGATCTGTTTCATAGATGAATAAATCCGTCGTAGACGTGTGCCGCCGGGCCAGTCATATACAACGGTTGACCCGGACCTTTCCAGGCGATGTCGAGACGCCCGCCTGGCAATTCCACGCGTACCTCTTCGGCGAGTAATCCTTGTTGGATACCGACCGCCACCGCCGCACAGGCGCCGCTGCCGCAGGCCTGCGTTTCACCTGCGCCGCGTTCATAGACGCGCAGACGAATATGAGAGCGTTCCACTACCTGCATAAAGCCGATATTGGCGCGTTCCGGAAAACGTTCGTGGCTTTCCATCACCGGACCGAGGGTTTCCACCGCAGCGGTATCCACGTTATCGACCTGAATCACGCAGTGCGGGTTGCCCATTGAGACGACGCCGCACAATACTGTCTGTTCAGCCGCGCGCATAATATAGGTCTTTTCCGCTTTGTTGGCGCGGAACGGGACCTGAGAAGGTTCGAAATTCGGCTCACCCATGTTAACGCGCACCAGATCATCTTCCGTTACGCTTAATACCATACGACCGTTGGCGGTGCTCACGCGGATATCACGTTTATTGGTCAGGCCTTTTAAACGGACAAAGCGGGCGAAGCAGCGCGCGCCGTTGCCGCACTGCGAGACTTCGCTACCGTCAGCATTGAAGATACGGTAGTGGAAGTCCAGATCGGGATCGTACGGCGGCTCGACAACCAACAGCTGGTCGAAGCCGACACCAAGATGCCGATCCGCCAGGCGACGAATCAGCTCCGGTGAGAAGAAAACATTCTGCGTTACCGCATCAACAACCATGAAGTCGTTGCCGAGGCCATGCATTTTAGAGAACTGCATTATCTACTCCAATTGCGCGGAACAGAACGTTATCGTTAATAGTTAACCTGGGTCGGACCGCCATTATCGCCGCGATCGTTACGATCCGGCGTCGCGCTCTGAATGCCTGGGTTAACCGGCTTGGTCGGCGGCGGCGCGGTTTTGTCTGCCGGCGGGAAATACAGCGGCCCTTTCAAACCGCAGCCGGTCAGGCTGAAGATTGCAAACAGAACGGCAAGCGTGGGTAAAACGTTTTTCATTGATAGTTGCCCATGATTCATTCGTTACTGCTTTCTATCATCGCAGGAGAAGACGTAAAAGCAAGCGTTTAGCATCTGACTGCGCGCGCTTTTGTTTCGCGCTATACTGCGGCCATCTTCAAAAATCAAAAAAGCAGAATATAACTATGAACGACAGTGAATTCCATCGCCTGGCCGATAGCCTGTGGATGACCATCGAAGAACGTCTGGACGACTGGGACGGCGACAGCGATATCGACTGCGAAATCAATGGCGGCGTGCTGACCATCAGCTTCGAAAATGGCAGTAAGATCATTATTAACCGTCAGGAGCCGCTGCATCAGGTCTGGCTGGCGACCAAGCAAGGCGGCTATCACTTCGATCTGCAAGGCGATGAGTGGATCTGCGATCGCAGCGGCGAACGCTTCTGGGATCTGCTGGAGCAGGCGGCGAGCAATCAGGCCGGCGAGACGGTGAGCTTCCGTTAATGACGTCTTTCCCGGATGGCGGCGCATCGCGCCTTATCCGGGGCAAATCTACGAGTAGCGCTGCTGCAGCACCGGTGAGGCGACCGCTTCCTGGCCCGGCGGCACCGCGGCAGCAATCGCCTGACTGCGGAACGGGATCACCTGCGTGCGTCCGTCAACTTCGACTATCTGATAGAACTGCGGCAGGTTGAAGTTAATGAAGCTTGAGCCGTAGGTGAAGCGATCGTGCGATGACGAGTAGAAGCGGCTGACGTCGCGCACCAGCTCTTCTTTGCTGCCTTCGCAGTGATGATAGACCTCTGCGCGGTTGCTTTCGTCGAGAATGTAGATGTTAAAGCCGCTGTCATTGTTATCCGCATCTTCAAAGAAGAATTGAATAATCCCTTCGCTGGCGAAGCCATCCACCACCGCCGGCAGCTTAACGTGATTGGTTTCTACCTGTACCGACAGGCCGTGGAGCTTGTTGTGCGAGATAGCGCCGTAGAACTCAATGGCGTTTTCCAGCTTCTGCACCGAAACGTTCAGGCGCTCGAAGAACAGGCCCCAGGTCTGGCCGGAGACGCGCAGCGCTTTGAAGCGCCCGGTGTCCTGACGGGTACTGGAGAGGCGCAGTTCGATGCACTCGGAGACCATCTGCTGCACGCGGGTGCGGATAAGGCCACGCAGATGCTGGCTATAGCAGAACACCTCCACGCTATCCGGCGGCGCGGCGTCCTGATGCATTTTGCCGAGAATAGTCTTCAGCGCTTCGATCATCGCCTGCTCGCCGTTAAAGTGCAGCGTGCGCACTTCGTTCCACGAGTTGCGATACAGCAGGTCGACGCTGCCAATCAGGCATTTTTGCTCTTCGCCGAAGCTGAAAACGTCGAGCTTACGGAAGTCGAAATGCACCACCTGATTGCGGAAAGCCGCCGTCGGGTCATATTCGAGGTTGACGATAATCGCCAGGTGGCGAATTTCGCACGGGCTGTACAGCGCTTTTGGCGTCGGCGCCGGCAGGCGCAGCGGGAAGTGGTGCGACACGTCGGCCACCATCTCCTGCAGCTTCGGCAAATCGACGATACCGTTGCCCTTAATAAACAGACGGGTGCGTGAGGTCAGCAGGCCGTTAAACCAGGCCCAGGCCACCAGCTTATTAAGATAACGGTTATATTCCAGCGGCTGATGGCTGATAATCGATTCCATATCCGGCGCGCGGTTATACAGATACCAACCGGTACGGTTGGCGCGGCCCGGCGGCACGTGGATAAAGGTCAGATTCGGCTCCGACAGGTCCGGTGAAATTTGCGGGTTCACCAGGGTGACCTTGCCCGGCAGCGCTTCAAAGGCCGCATACAGCTTGCGCGTCAGCACGCCGATATCTTGCGGGCTGGCGGAGACGCTAAGGTTATTGCGCCGAGCGAAGCGGATCAGATTACGATAGCTCTGCATCATCGCGTCGAGCAGTTCGTTGTGCGCTTTGCGCACTTCATCGATTTTCCAGTTAGCGCGGTTATCAAGCATCATCAGACGCTTTTCATCCCAGCCCCACTCTTTCACCAGCTGACTGACGACTTCACGACGCCAGCCCACGCAGGCGCGCTCGCGGCTGAGTTTTTCACAGACTTTCAAATAGAAGCAGCGACGAACCAGATCGAGACGGGTGTCGTCTTCGATAGCCTGCAGATAGGCGGTTACGCGCTCCAGCATCATGCAGTAAGGGTCGAGACCGAATGAGACAATCTCGCCATCGTGCAGGCGCTGTTTAATATCTTTCGCCAACAGGCGGTTGTTGGGGTATTCCCAGGAGTAGGCTTCCAGCAACAGCGTTTTCAACACCGCTTTATACGGGGAGTCGATGCTTTTATACAGCTGCCACAGGCTGGCGCCGAAGTACTCTTCCGCCGACAGCGAACTGAGGCCGCCGAGATCGAGCCATTCGTTTGGCGTCAGCACGCCCTGGGCATACAGCCCCATCACGTAATCATCGTAATGATCTTCTTCATCGCCCGGCACCATATTCCACAGAATACGTTTCCCGGCAAGACGCACGGCGGTGCGGTAAAATTCATCGAGCAACAAAATATGCTGGGTCGAACCACAGTCTTCGCCGCCGAGGCTGCCGCTTTCGTTATGGCGGAAGCGGTTTTCGTCGATCAGGAAGAAACTGACCTCGACGCCGAGCGACGCCGCCCAGCTTTCAAGCAGGCTGCATTTACGCTGCAGCAGTTGGCGTTCTTCGTTATCCAGCCAGGCCTGATGGCATACCCAGATATCCAGATCGGAAGAGCAGCTTTGCCCAACGGAAGAGGTACTGCCCATCGAATAGACGCCGGTAATCGGCAGTTCGCCTTTCGGCGGCTCCTGCGTTAGCAGGCCGCGATGCAGTTCGAGTTCGTCAAGATAGTGGCGTTGGGTTTCATCAGGCGTGTAGAGGCAAATGCCGCGGGGAACGTTACCGTCAAGGTAACCCGGCATCAGCGGGTGATGATAATGTAGTAATGTCGGCAGAAGACTGTAAACCTGCTGGAAAGCGGGTCCCATGGCAGCAAGCGCGCGATCCACGCGCAATTGATTGATGGCATCCAGTCTCTGTTTCAGTGTCTCAATATAGAGGTACAAGACATATCGCCTGATGTTCAAAAATCCGACGTACAATAGTACGGAGGATTTCAGTATTTCAACAAGAACCGTCACCATTCGTCATCGGTGTGGTTGTGATGAACTGCTGGCTGACAAATGGTTTAAAACGTGATCAATTTAACACCTTGCTGATTGACCGTAAAGAAAGATGCGCTACATACAAGTGTAGCACCGTTTGCCGGGTGTAAATTCCCCACTACGCTTGCGGCAACCGCATCCGCATGAAACGCTAAAGGTCATCATGCCAGCATCCCACATTAACCGCGAAACTAACATCCCTAAAGCAACAATGTTAGGATGGCTCATGGTCGACAATGACGGTAACAAGCATGTTAGACAAAGTTTTGAGAATTGCCACACGGCAAAGCCCGCTTGCGCTATGGCAGGCACATTATGTGAAAGAGCGTCTGGAGTCCTGTCATCCGGGGCTTTCCGTTGAGCTGGTGCCCATGGTCACCCGCGGCGACGTGCTCCTTGATACCCCGCTGGCGAAAGTGGGCGGCAAGGGCTTATTTGTAAAAGAGTTAGAGCTCGCCATGATTGAGGGGCGCGCCGATATTGCCGTCCATTCGATGAAAGATGTCCCGGTCGAATTCCCTGAAGGCCTGGGATTGGTCACCATCTGCGAACGTGAAGATCCGCGCGACGCCTTTGTTTCCAATCACTATGCCTCAATTGACGCGCTGCCGGCTGGCAGCATCGTTGGCACGTCAAGTTTACGTCGCCAGTGCCAGTTGGCGGCAGAGCGCCCCGATCTGGTGATTCGCTCGCTACGCGGCAACGTCGGCACGCGATTAGGCAAACTCGATAACGGCGAGTATGACGCTATTATCCTTGCCGCCGCCGGGCTGAAACGCCTGAAACTGGAAGCGCGTATTCGCCAGCCGCTCTCGCCTGAACAATCTCTGCCGGCCGTCGGCCAGGGCGCGGTGGGTATCGAATGCCGCCTTGACGATGAATGGACCAAAGCGCTATTAGCGCCGCTTAACCATACGGAAACCGCCGTGCGCGTACGTGCCGAGCGGGCGATGAACACCCGTCTCGAAGGCGGTTGTCAGGTGCCGATTGGCAGCTATGCCGAACTGCGCGATGGTGAGCTGTGGCTACGGGCGCTGGTAGGCGCGCCGGATGGGTCGCGGGTCGTGCGCGGCGAACGTCGCGGGCGGCCGGAAGAGGCAGAGGCGCTCGGCGTCTCGCTGGCGGAAGAACTACTGGATAACGGCGCCCGCGACATCCTCGCGGCGGTCTATGATGGAGAAGCCCCACGATGAGCATCCTGGTCACTCGTCCGCTACCGCAAGGTGAAGAGTTAGTCAGCCGCCTGCGCGCGCTGGGACGCGTGGCCTGGAGCTTTCCGCTGATTGAATTCACGCCGGGTCGAGAACTGGCAGCGCTCCCGCGCCAGCTGGCGGCATTAGGCGCGGACGATTTGTTGTTTGCGCTGTCGCAGCATGCAGTGGAATTCGCCCATGCCCGTCTGCTGCAGGAGAGCCAACGCTGGCCCTCCGACCCGGCCTATTTCTCGATAGGCCGCACCACCGCGCTGGCCCTGCATACGGTCAGTGGTAAAAATATCCGTTACCCGTTAGATCGGGAAATCAGCGAAGTCTTGCTACAATTACCTGAATTACAAAACATTGCGGGCAAGAAAGCCCTGATTCTGCGCGGCAACGGCGGGCGGGAATTATTAGGCGACACGCTGCGTGAACGCGGCGCCGAAGTAACATTTTGTGAATGTTATCAACGTTGTGCGAAGTACTATGATGGTGCGGAAGAGGCTATGCGCTGGCAATCTCGTGGAGTCACTACGCTGGTGGTCACCAGCGGCGAGATGCTGCAGCAGCTGTGGTCGTTAATACCCCAGTGGTATCGCGAACAGTGGCTGCTGCACTGTAGCCTTGTCGTTGTCAGCGAACGTCTGGCCCTTCAGGCCCGGGAATTGGGCTGGCAGGATATTCAGGTTGCCGATAACGCCGACAACGATGCGCTGCTACGCGCATTACAATAACTCTCAACATTGGAAGCCATAATGACGGAACAACAAAATCAATCCGCCGTGGTTGAAGAGACCAGGGAGGCCGTGGAAACCACGCCACAGCCAGAAAACAACGAGAAGAAAAAGGCCGGCAACAAAACCAGCCTGGCGCTCAGCGCGATTGCTATCGCTATCGCCCTCGCCGCCGGTATTGGCCTGTATGGCTTAAATAAGCAACAGGTTACTCGGCAAAACGAAACCAGCTCTGAATTAGCAAGCCAGCTCGCGGCGCTGCAAAAAGCGCAGGACAGCCAGAAGAGCGAGCTGGAAAGCGTCATCAAACAGCAGGCCGATCGGCTGAGCGAAGCCAAACGCGAACAGGAAACCCTGACGAAACAGCTTGATGAGCTACAGCAAAAAGTTGCCGTAATTTCCGGCAGCGACGCCAAAACCTGGCTGCTGGCGCAGGCTGATTTCCTGGTTAAGCTGGCGGGACGTAAGCTGTGGAGCGATCAGGATGTGACGACCGCCGCCGCACTGCTGAAAAGCGCCGATGCCAGCCTCGCCGACATGAACGACCCAAGCCTTATCGGCGCGCGCCGCGCCATCACCGATGACATCGCTTCGCTGTCGGCGGTAAGCCAGGTCGATTACGACGGCATTATCCTCAAGGTTAACCAGCTGGCGAACCAAATCGACAATCTGCGTCTGGCTGATAATAACGACGATGATTCCCCGATGGATGCCGACAGCGATGAGCTCTCCAGCTCCATCGGCGAATGGCGCGTTAACCTGCAGAAAAGCTGGCAGAACTTTATGGATAGCTTTATTACCATACGTCGCCGCGACGAAACGGCGGTGCCGCTGTTAGCGCCAAATCAGGATGTCTATCTGCGCGAAAATATCCGCTCTCGTCTGCTGGTTGCCGCGCAGGCGGTGCCGCGTCATCAGGAAGAAACCTATAAGCAGGCGCTGGAAAACGTCTCCACCTGGGTACGCGCCTATTACGATACTGAAGACGCCACCACCAAGGCTTTCCTTGAAGAGGTGGATAAGCTCAGTCAGCAGAGTATCACCATGAGCGTGCCGGAAACGCTGCAGAGCCAGAGCCTGCTGGAAAAGCTGATGCAAACCCGGGTGCGTAATTTGATGGCCCAGCCTGCGGCAGCCGCTCCGGCGCCAGCGCCAGCGCCAGCAGCGACCGCGCCAGCCCCTGCGCCGCAAGGAGAATAACCGATGCTGAAAATTCTCCTGCTTTTCGCACTGCTGATCGCCGGGATCGTCGTCGGCCCGATGATCGCGGGCCACCAGGGCTACGTTCTGATCCAGACCGATAACTACAATATCGAAACCAGCGTGACGGGCCTTGTGATCATCCTGATCCTCGCAATGGTGGTGCTGTTCGCTATCGAGTGGCTTCTGCGCCGCATTTTCCGTACCGGCGCGCACACGCGCGGCTGGTTCGTCGGCCGTAAGCGCCGCCGCGCGCGTAAGCAAACCGAGCAAGCGCTGCTGAAACTGGCGGAAGGCGATTACCAACAGGTTGAAAAGCTGATGGCGAAAAATGCCGATCACGCCGAACAACCGGTCGTGAACTATCTGTTAGCGGCGGAAGCGGCCCAACAGCGCGGCGATGAAGCTCGCGCCAATCAACACCTTGAGCGCGCCGCCGAACTGGCCGGCGACGATCTCATCCCGGTCGAAATTACCCGCGTGCGTCTACAGCTGGCGCGGAACGAAAACCACGCCGCTCGTCACGGCATCGATAAGCTGCTGGAAGTGACCCCGCGTCATCCGGAGGTGCTGCGTCTTGCCGAGCAGGCCTATACCCGCACCGGCGCGTGGAATTCACTGCTGGACATCATTCCATCCATGGCGAAAGCCAACGTGGGGGATGAAGAGCACCGCGCCGCGCTGGAACAGCTGGCGTGGATTGGCCTGATGGACAAAGCGCTGGCCGACGGCGGTAGCGAAGGGCTACGCGAATGGTGGCGCAACCAGAGCCGTAAAACGCGCGCGCTGATACCGCTGCAGGTGGCAATGGCCGAACGCCTTATCGAGAGCGACGATCACGATACCGCACAGCAGATTATTATCGATGGTCTGAAGAAACAGTATGACGACCGCCTGGTCATGCCGATCCCGCGACTGAAGACCAATAATCCGGAGCAACTGGAGAAAGTGCTGCGCCAGCAGATCAAAGCCGTCGGCGACCGTCCGCTGCTGTGGAGCACCCTGGGCCAGTCGCTGATGCGTCACGGTGAATGGCAGGAGGCCAGTATCGCCTTCCGCGCCGCGCTTAAGCAGCGTCCGGATGCCTTTGATTACGCGTGGCTTGCCGATGCGCTGGACCGCCTGCATCAGCCGGAAGAAGCGGCGACCATGCGTCGTGACGGCCTGCTGTTGACGCTGCACAATAACCCTCAGCAGTAATGCACGATAACGCTATCGCCTCGTTCGGGGCGATAGCGCCCTTCTCTCGCGAAAAGATAGCCTTCCCCTGAAAGAAAAAAACGCCTGCACTGAAATCAGGGCAGGCGTTAAAACAGGTCTGTTTGACAACAAATTGGGTGCTTCACTCAACGTTATGTCCATGGTGTTTGATGAGACATATAAAATGCGACATCTATCAGTGGACGATAAGCACCGTAAGTACGGCTCTGCATCATTCCCGAGTTTATGAGGCACGAAGGCGAACATAAGAGATGGAATGAGCATCTACCCGGTTATTATCGCACAGGATCCAGCGAGATTGCATCTATCGCAGCAATCATTTGGGACAATTCCGGACAATAATTCGCAGAGATAGAAACTATTTTTTACGAGGAAGATCAGCGGGATAAAAGATAATTGAGCAAATCCGGAAAACAAAAAACCCCGCCGAAGCGGGGTTCAAAATTGGTCGGCGAGAGAGGATTCGAACCTCCGACCCACTGGTCCCAAACCAGTTGCGCTACCAAGCTGCGCTACTCGCCGAAATACTGCTTTTTGAATTTTTAGTTCAATTCTTTAAAGTCGTGGTGCGAGGGGGGGGACTTGAACCCCCACGTCCGTAAGAACACTAACACCTGAAGCTAGCGCGTCTACCAATTCCGCCACCTTCGCAATTCACAACTCTATCAAATAATGGGGTGGCTAATGGGATTCGAACCCACGACAACTGGAATCACAATCCAGGGCTCTACCAACTGAGCTATAGCCACCACAACAATTCTTTTACGCGGTATTAAAACCACCGCAGCTCCAGCACCGGGTAAATGGTGCGCCCGACAGGATTCGAACCTGAGACCTCTGCCTCCGGAGGGCAGCGCTCTATCCAGCTGAGCTACGGGCGCTTAGCGCCGTTGCGGGGGTGGATAATACGGACTTCCCCCCCCCCTGTCTAGTGCCTTTTTAAATAAAATTTCTATTTGCTCACAGTTTGTGCGCTTTGGCGCTTATTCCGCCGTTTTATCAAGATTCCCCCGCTTGCCGAGGCCGAAAACCTTATAAATAAGGGTCACCAGGGCGAGGAAAATAATTCCGACAAAGAGCGACATCCGGGTTTCATCGTTAATTCCCATGCCGATTAGCACACAAACGAGGAATGCCATCGTCAAATAGTTCGCCCACGGGAACAACAGCGAACGGAACGGATGGCTGGCCATCGCCTGCTGATGCTCGCGACGGAAACGCAGCTGGCTAATCAGGATCACAAACCACGGCACCATCCCCGGCAATACGCTGGCGCTATAAACATAGACAAACACGCGCTGCGGGTTAGGAATAATGTAGTTCAGGCACGAACCGATGAGCAGAATCACGATCGACAGCGCGACGCCCGCTACCGGTACGCCCTGACGCGACACTTTGGCCATTGCCGCCGGTAGCTGGCGGTTGCGCGCCAGCGCGTACAGCATACGCCCACAGCTATACATCCCGCTGTTGCACCCTGACAGCGCTGCGGTCAGCACCACGAAGTTGATAATCCCCGCCGCCGCGGTAATGCCGATTTTGGCGAAGGTGAGGACGAACGGGCTTCCAGTCGAGCCAATCTGGTTCCAAGGGAAGATAGTCACGATAACGAAAATCGCCCCCACATAGAAAATCAGGATACGCCAAAGCACTTTGCCCACCGCGCTACGCAGCGTGACTTGCGGGTTTTTCGCTTCTCCGGCGGTGATACCGATAAGTTCAACGCCCTGATAAGAGGCGACGACAATACACAGCGCCGTCAGGAAGCCTTTCCAGCCGCCGGCGAAGAAGCCGCCGTGTTCGGTCAGGTTGCCAAAACCGATCGACTGTCCGCCATTGCCGAAGCCAAAGAAGATAACGCCCAGGCCGATGACAATCATCACGATAATGGTGGTGACTTTAATCATTGCAAACCAGAACTCGATCTCACCGTAAAGACGTACTGCCGCCAGGTTCGCTAGCGCGACCAGCCCGACGGCAATCAGCGCCGGGATCCACTGCGCCATCTCCGGGAACCAGAACTGCACATATACTCCGATGGCGGTGATCTCAGATATCCCCACCGCCATCCACATAAACCAGTATGACCAGGCCGTGAGATAGCCGAAGAACGGGCTCATATAACGGTGTGCGTAAACGGCGAACGAGCCGGTTACCGGTTCGAGGAACAACATTTCGCCCATCGAACGCATGATAAAGAAGACAAATAAACCGGCGATAATATACGCCAGCAGGACGGACGGACCGGCCCACTTCAGCGTACTTGCCGCCCCCATAAATAACCCTACGCCAATCGTCCCGCCTAGCGCGATTAGCTCAATATGTCGGGCCTCCAGTCCACGCTGGAGTTCCGCTTTTTTCTCAGTCATAAAGCCTCTTGTGTTTGCTGTATTCCGGGTACTGCCGGTTATTGTTATTAATTGAAACCATAGCCTTGCCGACGCGCAGGTCTCCCCCACGCGTTTGAAGCATGCGAATGGTTAATTAATTTTACGGAAATGGCAAATAAAGTATCAGGCGAGTGAAGAGATTACACAGAATATGTATGCAATCTCTTCTGGTTGCAGTGGAATATCAGAGCTTGCCGGAATAATGCCAACGTAAATAGCGAAGTAAACGGAACTGTCTTTTAATGCGGCTCGGCTGCAGGAGCAGGCGATAGAACCACTCCAGCCCCAGGTTCTGCCAGAATTTGGGCGCTCGGTGTACGTGGCCGGTAAAGACGTCATAAGTGCCGCCAACGCCCATATACAGCGCTGCGGGATACACCAGTCGGCAGTCGCGCATCAGAATTTCCTGGCGCGGCGATCCCATCGCGACGGTGACAATTTTCGCCCCGCTGTCGCGTACCCGCTCAAACAGCTGCTGGCGCTGATCGGCGGAAAAATAGCCGTCCTGACTGCCGACGATATTCACCTTCCAGCGCTCACGCAGCTTCGCTTGCGTCTCCGCCAGCACCTCGGGCTTACCGCCAATCAGAAACACCGGCGTTCCCTGCGCCCCGGCGCGCTCCATTAAGGCTTCCCACAGATCGGCGCCGGCAACGCGCGACACCTCAGCCTGCGGATATTTTTTGCGTAATGAGCGCACGACGCTGATGCCGTCGGCATATTTAAACTCGGCGGCCTCAATCAGCGCTCGCACTTCCGGGTTATCTTCTACCGCCAGCATTTTTTCGGCGTTGATCGCAACCAGCGTTCCCTGACGCAGTTCGCCGTCGGCGAAGAGATAATTGAGCGCATGCTGCATGTCGCGCCAACCAATAAGCTGCAGCCCTCGCAGCGCATACTGCGGCGCGGAAGTGTTATCAGTCATGTTCATCCTTATCATACCTGCGGTTGCGAAAGCGGCTTCAACCGCTTATGAATCAATCCTGCGCTGTCCAGGAGCCAGTACAGCAATTTCGCCGCTAACAAGCAGATACCAAAGATCACGAGGAAAAACACCACGCGGGAGCCAAACGAATCCAACCCTTCGCGCGCCAGCACTATCATGTTGAAGATAGCGCCGAAACAGAAACTATGCAGGATAGCCGCTTTGTAGCGATTGCTCTCCCGATTGCCAAGTTCGTACAACCAGTCAAACCATTTAATGATGAGCCCTACCGCGACGGCGCCCAGCGGTACGAACCATACGCCGCCCATCACCACCAGCGAACCAATCAGCGTCGGCGATATCGCCAGCCCCGAGTGGTTGTTTAACACTTCCCAGGTGAAGTAATTGGCGGTATTCAGCACCATTGTTGGGCGGCCGTGCCACATCCAACTGGGGATAAAGACGTAGAAGTCGCGGATCATCGGCGCCAGCCCCTGGAACTCAATCTTGTCGTAGTTCTGCAGCAGCAGCGCCAGGTTCTCCCACGGCGAGAAGGTATCGCGCGTGAGATAGAGGAAAGTATAAAACGCTTCATCGCCGCTAACGTTCATCCCGTAGCGCTTCAACGCCAGCCAGAACATACCGACAATACCCAGCACACCCGCCGCCGCCAGCATCCACAGGCTGATCCAGCCGCGAATAATGCCGATAAACAGGAAGATAGCGAAAGCGATAATGATATTGGCGCGGGTACCGCCGACGATCGCGTAGGTCAGCAGGCCAAAGGCGACGGTGCTCACCAGGAAAAAAATCCACGCCTTGTAATCCTGACGCAGGAAATAGATCACCAGCATCGCCGGAATAAAGAAGTAGAAGAAGCGCTTCAACGCCACGCCGGACACTTCCGCAGAGAATATCTGGCTGTATGAATTGAGCTTAAATAGCAGGAAACCGTTGTGGGCGAAGAAGATACCGACGCACAGCAGCGCCAGCCCCATCAAAATCCCCCAGGCCAGATGGGTTTCAACCCGGTTCATGGTAAACAGCGGACGACGTGGAACATCGCGCGATGCCGGACGCAGGCGCGTTTTGTAGGTCACGTAGTAGATAGCATAGAAACACACCGCAACCAGCAGCGTCTGCAGCAAAATCTCCGGTGGCGCCACGCTGACGTCAAAGCGGAACACCAGGATACTGGTTAACGGGAAGCCGAAGAAAAAGGTGAGCAGGAACAACAACGAGAAAAAGACGTTGAAGTTAAATCGCACGCGGCGGAACTCAAACCAGGTGGCGGTAGCGATAAACAGCGTCGACAGTAGCCAGACCACCAACAGCCCGCTAAATTGCATTAACGTCATACCCGCGCCTCCGCTGCCAGCTGTAGCGCCCGCTGCCACCCCACCAGATAGTTCGGTCGGAAGAAGGCGATTTGCGTTTTATCAACGCTCGCTAACTGACGCTGCGCTTCGCGCACCACGTCGACATCCAGAGTATCGCTGGTAAACAGCACCGGGATCTGTTGTTCGGTCATATCCTGCCAGAACGGATTTTCGCGATTGAGCACGCAGGGAATACCCGCCTGAATCAGCAGGCACAGCGTGCCGATACCCTGCTGGCGAGCAAACAGGAAATAACCCAGATCGCAGCGGCGCAGCAGCGCCAGATAATCATCAAACTCAAGCTTCTCGCTAAGGATCTGCAGATGCTCGCGACTAAACAGCGTCTCTCCCGCCTGGCGCACTTCGTCAATGTACGCTTCATTGTTAGCCGGATAGCCCATCGGTACGATGACATTCACCGTATCGCCAAACTGCTGATGTATCGCCTTCAGCGCTGCAATATGCTCGTTACTACGATCGCCGGAATTCCCCACCAGAATGGTCAGGGTGTCACCGCGCGGGGCGGTATCGGCAAGGGAATTTAGCGTCGGATCCATACGGGTCGGGAAGTACAGCAGTTCGCCCGGCACGCGCGGATGGCGATTAGCAAACCAGCTGAGATCGCCGCGGGTGGCGAAGACGCGCCCTACCCGCCCTTGCGCCATGCGGCGCAGAGGATAAAAAAGACGGAATTTCAGGCTAACGGAGTTCTCATACAGATCCGCGCCCCAGATATGCCAGTTAAACTGCGACGGGCGGATCCCGCCGCTCAACAACGCCAGCCACAGACCGGTATTAAACTGACCGTGGAAAAAAAAGCGCTGCTGGCGATCGGCTTTCGCTTTGGCAATCACCGCCTGCGCCAGCGATTTCTTAGCCGGGTAGCAGGTAATCTCCAGCGCCGGATACGCCTCGCGCATACCTGTCGCATCACCCACGACCATAAACGTCCTGGCCCGCGGGTCGGCGGCCAGTTCGTCGTTAAAGAACCGCAATACGGTCTGGTTGTGGTGCGGGATATCCGATCCCAGTACGTGTATCAGTGCTGTCATGCCCGTTTACGCCAGAGTAAAAACACGCCACTACAAAGGGCGAAATAAACAATATAAGTGGCCATATACGCCTGCGCCGCGCCAAGTGCGCCGTGCGCCGGAATAAGCCAGTGTGAAAATGCGGTCAGCAGCGTGAACTGGCTGATTTCCGTCAGAATATAAAAACGCAATGACGCTTTGGCGATCACCAGATAGCCGTAGACGTAAGCGCCAACTTTTAAAACATCGCCCACCAGCTGCCAGGCGAACAGGTCGCGCATCGCGGTGAAGCGCGCGGAAAACAGTAACCAGATGGCAAAATCGCGCAGCAGCCAGACCGTCAGGCTCGCCGCCGCCACCGCCGGCAGAACGAATTTCAACGACTTCACTATCTCACGCGTGATGTCCGTTTTGGCGCTCAGCCGCGACAGCGTAGGCAGCAGATACACGCTAAAGGAGGCGGTAATAAACTGCAGGTAGGCATCTGAGATACTGCTCACCCCCTGCCAGATACCGACCGCCTCCCAGCCGTAATGCGCCGCCAGCAGATTACGCATCATCACATAGGCCACCGGCAGCGTCACCGAGGTAATCAGCGCCATCAGGGTAAATTTCGATAGCTGCCCTGCAAGCCCGTTATCCCAACGCGGGCGTAGCGCGCTCAACGGGATCGCGCCACGCCGCCATAGCATAATGGCGGCCGGAACCACCACCAACGCGGGGACTAACGCCAGCCCTAACAGCGCCCCCTGATAACCACCGAAGTAGTAACAGGCGTAATAGGCCGCAACGCCAATCAGGCTACCGGCAATCAGCGAAAAAGCGTTACCCGCAGCATCGCGAAAACCTTTCATCAGCGCCAGCAAATAGTTGGCCCACGCAATCCCCATCTGCACCAGCGCCACCAGACGTACCAGATTCTGGTAGTGCGAATGACCGAACAGCGCCTGGCTTATGGGCGCCGCCGCCAGCAAAAAGACCAGCGCTAACAGGGTGGAAAAGCCGAGCACCATTGATGACGACGTCCCGACCACCTGCTTCAGGCGTAGCGGATCGTCGTGATGTTGGGCAACCAGCTTAGTGACGCCATTAAAAATTCCGGCGCCCGCCAGTACGCCAAGGACGGTGACCAATTGCCGGAAGTTACCGGCCTGGCCCACGCCCGCCGGGCCAAATGAGACCGCCAGCAGCTTTACCACCAGCAGACCGGCGCCTATTTTGACTAAGGTGGACGCCGCGGTCCACAGTGACGCTTTTGCCAACGACATATCAGGAGAAGTAGCTCAGCAGCGAGTTAATCACCGTCCGTTGGTTTACCGCAGACAGGTTATAGAACAGCGGCAAACGCAGCAGGCGTTCGCTCTCCTGGGTGGTATAACGATCTTCCCCGCAGAACTCGCCGAACTGTTCGCCAGCCGGGCAGCTATGGAGCGGAATATAGTGGAACACCGCCAGAATTTCTGCCTCTTTCAGCCAGTTAATCAGCGCCGCGCGGTCATCGTTATCCCGCAGCTTAATGTAGAACATATGCGCGTTTTGCCCGCAATCCGCCGGTACCGCCGGCAGATCGATACGGCCCGCGCGCGCCAGCGGCAGCAGCGCGTCATAATAATTTTGCCACAGCATCAGACGCTGCTGGTTAATACGTTCAGCGGCTTCCAGCTGCGCCCAGAGATAGGCGGCCTGCAGATCGGACATCAAATAGCTGGAACCGATATCGCGCCAGGTGTACTTATCCACCAGACCGCGGAAAAACTGGCTACGGTTAGTGCCTTTTTCGCGAATGATCTCCGCGCGTTCCACCAGTTTACGATCGTTGATAAGCGTTGCGCCGCCTTCACCGCCGGCGGTGTAGTTTTTCGTCTCATGGAAGCTAAAGCAGCCAATATGGCCGATGGTGCCCAGCGCGCGGCCCTTATAGGTGGACATCACGCCCTGCGCGGCGTCTTCCACCACGTACAGGTTATATTTGGCGGCGAGCGCCATGATGGTGTCCATCTCACAGGCCACGCCAGCATAATGCACCGGCACGATCGCCCGGGTTTTATCGGTGATCGCCGTTTCAATCAGCGATTCATCAATATTCATCGTGTCGCGACGGATATCGACAAAGACGATTTTCGCCCCGCGGAGTACAAAAGCATTGGCGGTGGAAACAAAGGTATAGCTGGGCATGATGACTTCATCGCCCGGCTGAATATCCAGCAGCAGCGCCGCCATCTCCAGCGACGCGGTGCAGGATGGCGTCAGCAGCGCTTTGGCGGTGCCGAAGCGCTGTTCAAACCACTGCTGGCAGCGACGGGTAAAACCGCCGTCGCCGCAAAGCTTGCCGCTGTTCATCGCCGATTGCATGTAATCGAGCTCAGTCCCCACCACCGGCGGTGCGTTAAATGGAATCATCGTGTCACCTGTATAACCAGTACGCGGTGCTTTCCACATTCGCACCGCTGAGAATATAACGTTTAAGCGCGGCGGTGTTGCCCATTTGGGTCGCCACCCGCAGTGTAGAAAGCCCGCGTTGCGCCGCCCAGTGGCGCGCCGCCTGCATAAGCTCGGCTCCAGCGCCGCGTCCGGCCAACAGGCCGATACGCGCGTCGGTGTCATTGAGCTGACGCAAAGAAACAAATGCGCGGATGTCGCCATCGGACGCGCGAAATAACAGACACTGGTGGTCAAAGGTTCCCAGTACCGCGTTTTCGATCCATTGCGCGTAGAACCGGCCGCTGGCGTCAGCGGCGTACCAGGGAGCGCGAAAACGGCTCATGGCAAAGGCCTGCGCCGCCAGTTCACGCAGTCGCGCAATGTCGCCTTCAACGGCCCATTCGGCGCCGGCATCAGCCGGCTCGCCCACCGGCAACGCCAGATCGACCTCGCCTTCTACCAGTTGAAAACCGATCTCCTGTAGCGCATCCAGCCGGGCGGTGTCGCTGGCGGCGACTTTCGCCTGCACTCGCGACCATCCCGCCAGGGCTTCAGCGGTGAGCTGCGGCGCGCGTTCGTCAAAGCGAACGATGCCGCTATTAACGGCGAAGAAGCGGTTTTCCCACTCCAGCGCTTCAATACTGGCGCGGGCGGGCACGGAGGAGATCCAGCAAGTATTGGCCATAGCCGGTTTTTTCCAGCCGCTTCGCGGCGCGTTTGACGCCATCATCGTCAAGCCAACCGTTACGCCAGGCGATTTCTTCCAGACAGGCGATTTTAAAACCTTGCCGCTTTTCTACCGTTTGCACAAACATGCTGGCTTCAATCAGGCTATCGTGCGTGCCGGTATCCAGCCACGCAAAGCCGCGCCCAAGCAGCTCGACGGTTAACGCGCCATCCTCAAGATACATCTGGTTGATGGAGGTAATTTCCAGCTCGCCGCGCTCGGATGGTTTGACCCGTTTGGCGTACTCGGCCACTTTGCCATCGTAGAAATAAAGCCCGGTGACCGCCCAGTTCGACTTCGGTTGTTTCGGCTTTTCCTCCAGCGACAAGGCGCGGAAGTTGTCATCAAACTCCACCACGCCGAAGCGCTCAGGATCCATCACCTGATAGCCAAATACCGTCGCCCCTTCGGTGCGGGTTGCGACGCTACGCAGCTTAGGACTAAAGCTCTGGCCAAAGAAGATATTATCGCCCAACACCAGGCACGCCGGTTCGCCGTTGAGAAACGCTTCGCCGATGATAAACGCCTGGGCTAAACCATCCGGCGTCGGCTGAACGGCATACTGCAATTGGATACCGAACTCGGAACCATCGCCAAGCAGGCGTTGGAAATCGCGCTGATCTTCCGGCGTGGTGATGATAAGGATTTCACGGATCCCGGCCAGCATTAACACCGACAGCGGGTAGTAAATCATCGGCTTGTCGTAAATCGGCAACAGCTGTTTCGACACGCCGCGCGTGATGGGATGCAGGCGCGTACCGGAACCGCCTGCCAGAATAATACCTTTCATCATGCCCCCCTGGGCCAGTTAGCCGTGCAGCCCAAGACGCTCGCCCTGATAGCTACCGTCCTGAACCTGTCGCCACCATGCCTCATTTGCCAGATACCACTGGACGGTTTTGCGCATGCCGGAAGTAAAGGTCTCATCCGGCGTCCAGCCCAGCTCGCGTGCAATCTTCGCCGCGTCAATCGCATAACGCAGATCGTGGCCCGGCCGGTCAGCGACGAAGGTAATCAGATCGCGATAGTGCGCCACGCCCTGCGGTTTATGCGGCGCCAGCTCTTCGAGCAGTTCGCAAATGGTTTCCACCACCTCGATGTTTTTACGCTCGTTATGACCGCCGATATTGTAAGTTTCGCCCGGCTCGCCGCGGGTCGCCACCAGATACAGCGCTCTGGCGTGATCCTCGACGTACAGCCAGTCGCGAATCTGTTGGCCGTTACCGTAAACCGGTAGCGGTTTTCCCGCCAGCGCGTTGAGAATAATCAACGGGATCAGCTTCTCCGGGAAGTGATACGGGCCGTAGTTATTCGAGCAATTAGTGATAAGCGTCGGCAGGCCATAGGTACGCTGCCAGGCGCGCACCAGATGGTCGCTGCTAGCTTTCGAGGCCGAATAAGGACTGCTTGGCGCATAGGGCGTGGTCTCGGTAAAGAAATCATCGCTGCCGTGCAGATCGCCATACACTTCATCCGTCGAGATATGATGGAAGCGAAACGCCGATTTTTGCTCCGCCGCCAGCGTATTCCACCAGCTGCGCGCGGCTTCCAGCAGCGTATAGGTACCGACGATATTGGTTTCGATGAACGCCGCCGGGCCATCGATGGAACGATCGACATGGCTTTCCGCCGCGAGGTGCATCACCGTATCGGGTTGATGCTGGCGGAAGATGCGATCCAGCTCGGCTCGGTTGCAGATATCCACCTGTTCAAAGGCAAAACGCGCATCCTGCGCCACCGGCGCCAGCGACATCAAATTGCCGGCGTAGGTCAGCTTATCCACGACCACGACGCGATCGGCGGTGTGCTGGATGATTTCACGCACTACCGCGGAGCCAATAAAGCCAGCGCCGCCGGTGACCAGAATCGTTCTCACCGCCACACTCCTTTGGTGTCGATGATATAGGCCTGAGTAACGCTATCGCCGCTAACGGCTTTAAACTCGTTGTGATCGACCAGCATCACCAGCACATCGGCGCTCGCCAGCGCGTCATCGAGGGTCGCCAGCGTACACAGGCCATCAAGTTTCTTCGGCAGCGCATGAATGTTGGGCTCAACCACCTGCGTCGCGCCGCTGTGCCAGCGGGCGATCTGCGCGGCAATTTCCATCGCCGGGCTTTCGCGCAGGTCATCAATGTTAGGCTTAAAAGCCAGGCCGAAGCAGGCAATAGTCAGTTCGCTGGCGCGTTTATTGCTGGCATTCAGGCACTCGGCAACCTGTGCTTTTACCCGATCGATTACCCATTCCGGCTTGTGGTCGTTAACCTCGCGCGCGGTGCGAATCAGACGCGCCTGCTGCGGGTTTTGCGCCACGATAAACCACGGGTCGACGGCGATACAGTGGCCGCCGACGCCCGGACCCGGCTGCAGAATATTGACGCGCGGATGGCGGTTCGCCAGGCGGATGAGTTCCCAGACGTTGATCCCCTGATCGGCGCAAATCAGCGATAGTTCGTTAGCAAAGGCGATGTTGACGTCGCGGAAGCTGTTTTCCGTCAGCTTGCACATTTCCGCAGTGCGCGAGTTAGTCACTACGCATTCGCCTTCAAGGAAAATTTTATAGAGCTCACTGGCGCGCGCCGAGCAGACCGGCGACATTCCGCCAATAACGCGGTCGTTTTTGATGAGCTCAACCATCACCTGCCCCGGCAGCACGCGCTCCGGACAGTAGGCGACATTAACGTCGGCCGCCTCGCCAACCTGCTGTGGGAAGCTGAGATCGGGGCGCATCGCCGCCAGCCACTCGGCCATCTGTTCAGTCGAGCCGACCGGCGAGGTGGATTCCAGGATCACTAACGCCCCTTTCTTCAGGGTCGGCGCAATAGATTTAGCGGCGGATTCAACAAAGGCCATATCTGGCTCATGCCCGCCTTTAAACGGCGTCGGAACGGCAATCAGGTAGGCGTCAGACTCCACCGGCACGGTGGTGGCGCTTAAATATCCCTGTTCAACCGCCGTTTTCACGACGCTCGCTAAATCCGGCTCGACGATATGAATCTCACCACGGTTAATGGTCTCAACGGCGTGTTGATTGATGTCCACGCCAACCACCCGCCGTTGCCGGGAAGCAAATGCGGCAGCGGTTGGCAGACCAATGTACCCAAGGCCAATCACTGAAATGGTAGAAAAACTCATAGCGTTACCTGATTATTTTTAAGGGCGGATAAAATACGATCGCATGCCTGACCATCGCCGTAAGGGTTATGGGCCCGACTCATCGCCTGCCAGGCGGCATCATCCTGCAGCAGCCGGGTGACTTCATCGACGATACGCTGCCTGTCGGTGCCGACCAGCCGCACGGTGCCAGCGGCGACCGCCTCCGGGCGCTCAGTCATTTCGCGCATCACCAGTACCGGTTTCCCCAGCGACGGCGCCTCTTCCTGAATCCCGCCGGAATCGGTCAGAATCAGCCACGCCCGATTCATCAGCCAGACGAACGGCAGGTAATCCTGCGGTTCAATTAATTTCACGTTAGCGACATGGCCAAGAATACGGTTGACCGGTTCGCTGACGTTCGGGTTCAGGTGAACCGGATAAACAATCTGTACATCAGGGTGATGGCTGGCGATATCCGCCAGCGCATGGCAAATGTGCTCGAAGCCGAGACCAAAGCTCTCGCGGCGGTGGCCGGTCACCAGAATTAATTTCTTATCCTCTTCGAGGAACGGATAGCGCTGCATCAGTTCATTGCGCAGCGCCTCGTCGCCAAGGACACGATCGCGAACCCAGAACAACGCATCGATCACCGTATTGCCGGTGACGGTAATGCGCTCTTCGTTAATATTTTCCCGCAGCAGGTTATCGCGCGAGGTGGCGGTCGGGGCGAAATGGTACATCGCCAGACGCCCGGTCAGCGTGCGGTTACCCTCTTCCGGCCACGGCGAGTTCAGGTCGCCGGTACGCAGGCCCGCCTCCACGTGGCCCACCGGGATCCGCTGATAAAACGCCGCCAGACTGGCCGCCATCGTCGTCGTGGTATCGCCATGTACCAGCACTACGTCCGGCTTAAACGACTCCAGTACCGGCTTTAAACCTTGCAGAATGCGGCAGGTGATCTCGGTTAATCCCTGACCCGGCTGCATAATGTTCAGATCGTAGTCCGGCGTAATCGAAAACAGTTTCAACACCTGATCGAGCATCTCCCGATGCTGCGCGGTTACGCAAACCTTTGCCTCAAAATGAGGATCCTTTGCCAGCGCATGGACCAGCGGCGCCATCTTGATGGCTTCTGGTCTCGTGCCAAATACAGTTAGTACTTTCACATCGATTCTCTTCGATTAGGTGATGATGGCGCGGAGCCTTCATCACAGGCCCCATTCACTGGACACGACGACGTGCTAACGCCACGCCTGCGCCGATGAGCGCGCCCACAATCCCCCACATGATCATCAGAAATACGCGCCGCGGGCTATCGCGTTTTACAGGTTCTTCCGGCGTACGCAAATATCTGTAAGTCTGAAAACGTGGATCCAGCGTCGGGCCAACGTTTAGCGTGTTCAGCATGGCGCGGTTCTGGTCATAGTCGAGATCGTATTCCGGCCCTACGGCCTGCAGATTTTCGAGGCGCGCCTGCAGCATCGGCCGGCCCAGTAAGAAGAGTTCGGAGGCCGGCAGCTGCTCCGCTGGAACATCGGTCTCGCTGCGCGAAATGTTATGCTGCTGGGCGATTTTCAACGCCTGCTCGACGCTCTGCACGCGGCGGTTGTAGATCTCGCTCGCCACCTCTTCCTGACGCTTCACCTGCGCTTTCATCTGTACGGTACGCGCCGCCCAGGCGCCCTTCAGCTCATCATTAAGATGACCGGCGGCACGCTGACTGGCGAAAGCGACGTACTGACGCAGCAGATTATTGGCATCTGGCGCGGTCTCCGCCGTCAGCTTGATGCTGTCATTGACGCTTTTCAGCGGGTCGCCCGGGATAAACTGAATATCGTTAATGAGATCGTCAAGCATCGCCGCATCCGCGCGCGCGTTACCTGACTGACGCTGTTTGTAGTAGTCGGTCTGCAGCCAGAAGTCACGGCGGGTATCCCATGACGCCTGTTGCATAATGAACTCTTTGTATGCCTCATCCATGGCGGAAGGTTGGTCTACCGAAGCCAGATCGGCTTTGATATCCAGGTTACGTAAGAACTGCTGTTGCGAATAGTATCCGCCCAGCATATTGACGGTCGGCCGGTCGGTAATTGCCGTCGCGCTCCACTCCTGGCGAGCAAAAAAGGAATAAATAAGAACGATCAGCGCGAATAACGCGGCGGTGCCGACTATCCAGCCTTTTCCTGCCCATAAGGCGCGAAACAGCCCGCGAATATCCAGTTCGTTCTCAACGTTCACTGCTTGTGCTCCCGGTAATGGTTGAGTCATCACGTCCCCAGTTTTACTTGGTTAAATTTGGATTATTGCCGCTGTGTCGCCGAATTCTGCGTCTAATGCGCTTAACCAGACGCGCCACTTTCCATGCGCGCTTAATGCAGTAGCCATAAAGTAAAAAAGCAAACAAAAAGAGTATTAACATCACCCATTCAGGAACAATACGGGTGTATTCCGCCACTACGCCGACCAGCGCCAGTAAAGCGGCAGCCAGCGTAATCAGGACAAAGGCCTGCCGGGAAGTAAACCCGGCACGCATTATCAAATGATGAATATGCTGACGATCCGGCGAGAACGGGCTCATCCCCTTTCTCAGGCGGCGATACATAATCGCCACCATATCCATCAAAGGAATCGCAATAATCCACAGCGCCGTCACCGGGCTGATGGGATGCGTTTTACCCTGCGTGGTCTCCAGCAGGATCCAGATAATGGTGAAGCCAATCATGGTGCTGCCGGCATCGCCCATAAACACTTTATAGCGACGTCCAAGCGCGCCGAGATTAAGTAAAATATAGGGCAGGATGGCGGCGATCATCGCAAAACACCACATCGCCAGGCTGTACTGGCCGTCAAACCATAAGATGATGCCGGTTGCGGCGAAGGAAACGGACGAAAGCCCGCCGAGCAACCCGTCAATGCCATCCACCATATTGAAGGCGTTGATTGCCGCCCAAACGGCGAAAAGCGTGAGGAAAAAACCAAAGGGGCCGAGGACTAACTCCCACGAACCGAAAATATAGCCGAGGCTGCTGAGATGCAGATTACCCGCCGTCATCATGATAACGGCTATCGCGGCCTGAATAACCGCACGAATTTTTACGCTGATATCAAATCGGTCATCCAACGCGCCGACCAACACCAGCACGCCCGCACAGGCCAGATACAGCGTGGCATGAGGGATATAATAATCGGCAATCGCAAAGGTAAAACAAATACCGGCATAAACTGAGATACCACCAACTAACGGAATCAAACCTTGATGCCGTTTCCGATAGTTTGGCTTATCCACTAACCCAATTTTTTTCGCTGCTTTACGGGCAACAAATATAAACAGGGTCGTGAATAAGAAAACACTGATTAATTCAGTAATAGCAGTGAGTAAATTCACAACACATGTGCTCTCAGCATAGTTAATCCGGGGAGTATAACGATGATGTCTCCACTCCTGAAGGGGAAAAGCAGAACATTACAAATTTATTGTATATATTTTAGACTGTTAAAGTCCTTTCTGCCTTACCCGCCGCGCATATCATACGGCAACGCTGGCGGCGCTTTTCCCGCCTGGATCATACAAAGCTACAAAACAAAACGCCACGCAATCGCGTGGCGTTTTTTCGGCGTATTCCGTCCTACGAACGCTTCATCATATCGAAGAAGTCGTCGTTAGTTTTGGTCATCGCCAGCTTATTAATGAGGAACTCCATTGCGTCGATTTCACCCATAGGATGGATGATTTTGCGCAGGATCCACATTTTCTGCAGCTCTTCCTGGGTGGTCAGCAGCTCTTCTTTACGGGTACCGGAACGGTTGTAGTCGATAGCCGGGAAGACGCGTTTTTCCGCAATCTTACGGGAGAGGTGCAGTTCCATGTTACCGGTGCCTTTGAACTCTTCGTAGATAACTTCATCCATTTTAGAGCCGGTATCGATAAGCGCGGTAGCGATGATAGTCAGGCTGCCGCCCTCTTCCACGTTACGCGCCGCACCGAAGAAGCGCTTCGGACGATGCAGGGCGTTGGCGTCCACACCACCGGTCAGCACTTTACCGGAAGCCGGAACCACGGTGTTGTAGGCACGGGCCAGACGGGTAATGGAGTCGAGCAGGATAATAACGTCTTTTTTGTGCTCAACCAGACGTTTCGCTTTCTCGATAACCATTTCGGCAACCTGCACGTGACGAGATGCGGGTTCGTCAAAGGTAGAAGCGACAACTTCACCTTTAACCAGACGCTGCATCTCGGTCACTTCTTCCGGACGTTCGTCGATAAGCAACACCATCAGCACGCAGTCAGGATGGTTGTATGCGATGCTCTGCGCGATGTTCTGCAGCAGCATGGTTTTACCGGCTTTCGGCGGCGCGACGATCAGGCCACGCTGGCCGCGGCCAATCGGCGATGCCAGATCCAGTACGCGGGCGGTTAAGTCTTCGGTAGAACCATTACCACGCTCCATACGCAGGCGTGAATTCGCGTGCAGCGGCGTTAAGTTCTCGAACAGAATCTTATTACGCGCGTTTTCCGGCTTGTCGTAGTTAACTTCGTTAACTTTCAGCAGCGCGAAGTAACGTTCACCCTCTTTAGGAGGACGAATCTTACCGGAAATGGTGTCACCAGTGCGGAGGTTGAAGCGGCGGATTTGGCTGGGGGATACGTAGATGTCGTCTGGACCGGCGAGGTAGGAGCTGTCTGCTGAGCGGAGGAATCCAAATCCATCCTGCAGTATCTCCAGTACGCCATCGCCAAAGATATCTTCGCCACTCTTTGAATGCTGCTTGAGGATGGCAAAAATAATATCCTGCTTACGCATACGAGCCAGGTTTTCCAGCCCCATATTTTCGCCGAGAGTAATCAGCTCAGAAACCGGCGTATTCTTTAATTCGGTAAGATTCATAGTGGTGTGGGTTCTTAAACTCGGGGTAAATCTCGAACTTAATGTTGTGAATGGTATGGCAGGAACATCCATGCCTGTTAGCGGCTTCATCTCGTGTCTGTACGTTGCCTGGTCACAGGAAAGAACGCAGAACTGAAACGACAAGACGGAATGAGTGATAAGCCCGGAATTATTAGCCTCACGCGCATAGTCTGCGGGACGCTTTGGGTAAAACAAGATTCAAACAATAGGTATGTTTAAAACGAAGTCTGGAATTAACTTAGCACGACTCAGGCCGGGCGTCCAGAGTTCCACAAAAAATAGGAATCCGGACGCCGGAATGGCAAACCGATTACGCCAGGTTGGCGTCGAGGAACTCTTTCAGTTGGCCTTTGGACAGCGCGCCGACTTTAGTCGCCGCGACTTCGCCGTTCTTGAACAGCAGCAGCGTCGGGATGCCGCGGATGCCGTACTTCGGCGCCGTGCCCGGGTTCTGATCGATGTTCAGTTTAGCCACGGTCAGTTTGCCTTGATACTCTTCAGCGATCTCATCCAGAATCGGGGCGATCATTTTGCACGGACCACACCACTCTGCCCAGAAATCGACGAGGGTCAGCCCGTCAGCCTTGAGTACGTCCGTGTCAAAACTGTCGTCAGTCAGGTGAATAATTTTATCGCTCATATATAACTCCACAGGAATAAGCCTGGTGTGTTGGTGTCGCAGTCATCAACGACGTGTTGATGCTACGTTATGCACGCTATTCTTCAGGATGCCTCTTTTATAAGCTACCTGCGGGAATGGATCCACCATGGACCACCACCGCCGATGCTTAAGCGCACTGTCTGCAAATCTACCTGCGGCAGATTTACCGCCCCCGTTGCGCTTAGTAGTCTAAGCTTTCCGGGATCCATTCAGTAGCCGGAGACGCACCTTGAATAATTTCGTATATCGCCAACGAAAGGTTGACGTTATTTCACCGGATACGCTTTCTTAATGCAATAGTTAGCTGATATTCTACCACACTATGAGCAAAACACATTTGACAGAACAGAAGTTTTCCGACTTCGCCCTGCACCCGGCAGTTGTCGAAGCCCTTGAAAAAAAAGGGTTTCATAATTGCACACCCATTCAGGCTCTCGCCCTTCCGCTCACGCTGGAAGGCCGCGATGTCGCCGGGCAGGCGCAAACCGGTACCGGTAAAACGATGGCGTTTCTGACGTCAACGTTTCATTATCTTCTCTCTCACCCGGCCATCGCAGACCGCCAGGTTAACCAACCGCGCGCGCTGATCATGGCGCCAACGCGCGAGCTGGCGGTACAGATTCACGCTGACGCCGAACCGCTGGCGCAGGCCACCGGTCTGAAGCTCGGTCTGGCTTACGGCGGCGACGGCTACGATAAGCAGCTGAAAGTACTGGAAAGCGGCGTTGATATTCTGATCGGCACCACCGGTCGCCTTATCGATTACGCTAAACAAAACCACATTAATCTCGGCGCCATTCAGGTTGTCGTGCTGGACGAAGCCGATCGCATGTACGATCTCGGCTTTATTAAAGATATCCGCTGGCTATTCCGCCGCATGCCGCCGGCCACTCAGCGCCTGAACATGCTGTTCTCCGCCACGCTGTCTTACCGCGTACGCGAACTGGCGTTCGAACAAATGAACAACGCCGAGTACGTTGAAGTCGAACCGGAACAGAAAACCGGCCACCGCATTAAAGAAGAGTTGTTCTACCCTTCCAACGACGAAAAAATGCGCCTGCTGCAGACGTTGCTGGAAGAAGAATGGCCTGACCGCGCTATTGTTTTCGCCAACACCAAGCATCGTTGTGAAGATATCTGGGGCCATCTGGCGGCAGATGGGCATCGCGTTGGCCTGCTGACCGGCGACGTAGCGCAGAAAAAACGCCTGCGTATTCTCGAAGAGTTCACCCGCGGCGATCTCGATATTCTGGTTGCGACCGACGTAGCCGCTCGCGGTCTGCATATCCCCGCCGTCACCCATGTCTTTAACTATGACCTGCCGGATGACTGCGAAGACTATGTCCACCGTATTGGCCGTACCGGCCGCGCGGGCGCCAGCGGACACTCCATCAGTCTGGCCTGCGAAGAGTACGCGCTGAATCTGCCGGCAATTGAAACCTATATCGGCCATTCGATCCCGGTCAGCAAGTACAATCCGGACGCGCTGATGACCGATTTACCGAAGCCGTTGCGTTTGACGCGTACCCGCCCAGGTAATGGCCCGCGCCGTAATGGCCCGCCACGCAATCGTCGTCGTTCAGGTTAACATCTATGCCATACGCGAAATCTTTCAGGATGCGCCACGGAGATAATCCCGGGCAACGCGTTCAGATAAGTGGAATGGGCAACGAAGCCCAGTCGACACAGGAGCCGCCTGAAAGATGAAGAGTATGAGTTCCACCTCGCTGTATGCCGCCATCGACCTTGGCTCCAATAGTTTTCATATGTTGGTGGTGCGCGAGGTGGCAGGCAGTATTCAAACGCTGAGCCGCATTAAGCGCAAGGTGCGTCTGGCCGCTGGCCTGAATAGCGATAATGCGCTCTCCGCGGAAGCGATGGAGCGCGGCTGGCAGTGCTTACGCCTGTTTGCCGAGCGTTTGCAGGATATTCCTTCGGCGCAAATTCGCGTCGTCGCCACCGCCACCCTGCGTCTGGCGGTCAACGCCGGCGAGTTTCTGGCGAAAGCGCAGGAAATCCTCGGTTGCCCCGTCCAGGTGATTAGCGGTGAAGAAGAAGCCCGCCTAATCTACCAGGGCGTAGCCCATACCACCGGCGGCGCCGATCAGCGTCTGGTGGTGGATATCGGCGGCGCCAGTACTGAACTGGTGACCGGCACCGGCGCGCAAACCACCTCGCTGTTCAGCCTGTCGATGGGCTGCGTCACCTGGCTTGAACGCTACTTCGCCGACCGTAGTCTGACTAAAGAAAACTTCGATCTCGCTGAAGCGGCGGCGCGCGATGTGCTGCGTCCGATCGCCGATGTCCTGCGTTATCACGGCTGGAAAGTGTGCGTCGGCGCTTCAGGCACCGTGCAGGCGCTGCAGGAAATTATGATGGCGCAGGGAATGGATGAGCGCATCACCCTCAGCAAGCTACAGCAGCTTAAGCAGCGCGCCATCCAGTGCGGCCGACTCGAAGAGCTGGAAATCGAAGGGCTGACGCTCGAACGCGCCCTGGTTTTTCCGAGCGGCCTTGCCATTCTGATTGCTATCTTTAGCGAACTGAATATTCAGTGCATGACGCTGGCTGGCGGCGCCTTACGCGAAGGGCTGGTCTACGGCATGTTGCACCTTTCTGTCGATCAGGATATTCGTAGCCGCACGCTGCGTAATATTCAGCGGCGCTTTATGATCGATACCGAACAGGCGCAACGGGTTGCTAATCTGGCCACCCATCTGGTGGATCAACTGGAAAGCGGCTGGGAGCTGGATCCGCTTAGCCGCGATTTACTCGTCAGCGCCTGCGCGCTACATGAAATTGGCCTGAGCGTTGATTTTAAACGCGCGCCGCAGCACGCCGCCTATCTGGTCAATAACCTCGACCTACCCGGCTTCACCCCGGCGCAAAAGAAGCTCATCGCCACGCTGCTGCTCAACCAGACTAACGCCATCGACCTTTCTTCGCTCCATCAGCAAAACGCGGTACCGCCGCGCGTTGCCGAACATCTGTGTCGCCTGCTGCGACTGGCGATTCTGTTTGCCAGCCGCCGGCGCGACGATCTCCTGCCAACCATTCAGCTTACCGCCGACGACGAAAAACTGACGCTGACGCTGCCGGATGACTGGCTGGAAGAACATCCGCTGGGCCGGGAAATGGTCGAGCAAGAGTGCCAGTGGCAAAGCTATGTCCACTGGGCGCTGCTGATCGACGACGACGCGGCGAGGTAATTTCCGGCCAGGAGGGCGCATGCGGGAAGAACTGGATTTCAAATCACTACGCTTTTTCTCCGCGCTCTACCGTTTGGGGAATGTCTCTCCGGCGGCGGAAGCGCTTGATATCAGCCAGCCAACCGGAAGCCTGCTGCTAAAAAAGCTACGCGAGCACTTTGACGACCCGCTATTTGTGCGCGTTGGTCAACGAATGGCGCCAACGCCGCGCGCGGACGCTATCGCCCCCACTATTTTTACTCTGCTGCAATTGGCCGATACCGATCTGGCGGCTAAGCCGGAATTTATCCCACAAGAGAGCAACCGTAACTTCACCATCGGCATGACCGATATCAGCCAGATGACGCTTCTTCCTTTGCTGCAAAGCCAGATACAACGGCTGGAAGCCAGCGACATCACCTTTACGGTGCTGAATATTGACGATCAAACGCTTAGCGCGCTGGAATCCGGGAAATGTGATTTGGCGATCGGGTATCTTACCCAGTTGCCGGATAGCGTCTATCAGCAGCATCTGTTCGATCAATCGTATGTTTGTCTGGCAGCGGACAATCACCCGCGCATTCGTCATCATTTCAGCGCCGAAGACTGGCGTCAGGAAAAGCATCTTGCGGTTCGCGTCAACGGCACCGCCCACGGTGATATTGATAAACTGCTCGCGGAACACAGTATGCCGCGACGCATCGCATTGACGCTGCCCAGCTTTTTAGGCGCAGGCGAGCTGGTTGCCGGCAGCGAGATGATCGCGGTGGTGCCGGAACAGCTGGCGCGCCACATCACCAGACGTTACCCCTGCCGCAGCTGGCCGCTGCCTTTCTCACTGGCTAACATCGCGATTCGCCAGGTCTGGCACCAGCGCCTGCACCGCGACCCAGGGCATATCTGGCTGCGCACGCAGATTGTAGGCCTTGCCGCCTCTGGCGGTTCTATTAGCATTTAAATCATAAAAGAATCGGCTGTATTAGTATTACTGATACGCCGTATTCTATTTGGTTTATTGCTGTCAATACGTCAAACATTTTAATCTCCTCGCATCAGTTCATATCGATAGAATAAATAAAGGAACTTATCATGCGCGGAAAAATCGCTTTAGAAGAACATGTATCCACCCCTGAAAATAATCGTTTGTGGGATTCGACCGGCGAAGCTAACCGTAACGGTAGCGAATATATGCAAGATGTTGAACGCCGCCTGCTAGACCGCAGTATTCAGCTCGAAGAGATGGCGCAACGTAATATTGACCACGTAATTCTTTCTCTGACTTCACCCGGCGCGCAATCTATTTTAGATAAAGCCAAAGCGGTCTCTTTCGCTCGCGACACTAACGACTTTATCGTTGATAATTATGTAAAACCGAATCCGGATAAATTTAGCGCTTTCGCCACGCTGGCGTTACAAAACCCGGAAGCGGCGGCGGAAGAGCTGGAGCGCGCGGTGAAAAAACTGGGCATGAAAGGCGCGTTGATTAACGGCTATACCAACGTCAAAGATAACGAACATGGCCTGTATCTTGATGATGAATCCATGTTGGTATTCTGGGATAAAGTTAACGAGTTAAACGTGCCGGTGTACCTGCATCCGCGTGAACCGCTGGAAGGCCCGGCTCGCGGTATTTATACCGGTTACGAAAGCCTGATCGGTTCCGCCTGGGGCTTTGCGCAGGAAACCGCCGTTCATGCCATTCGCCTGATGATGAGCGGCCTGTTCGACCGTTATCCAAACCTTAATCTGGTGCTGGGACACCTCGGTGAAGGGCTGGTACACATGCTGCCGCGCACTCAACATCGTCTCTATCGTCAGCGTTTCGGCTGCGGTTTGGGCAAGGCGGAAAAACCGTTAATGCACTATCTGCAAAATAACTTTATTGTCACCACCAGCGGTCATTTTAATACTCACTCGCTAAATAATGCGATTGAAGTGATGGGTGCCGATCGCGTGATGTTCTCCGTCGATTATCCGTATGAAGATATTCATCAGGCCTGCGACTGGTTTGATCCATTGGAGATGGAAACAGGGCTAAAAGATAAAATAGCCTGGGGCAATGCCAGCCGCGTTTTTAATATCAAATAATTTAAAAAACACGCTTCAGGGTCTGATTTCAGGCCCTGATTTTATTACAGGGAGAATATAGTATGCCGATAGGTATTTTTGTTTGCAGCGGTTCATTACTCGTTGGCGCAATTGCAGGCGCCTCGCTCAACCGATTTATCCCGGACCACTTTAAGAAAACGCTACCGCTTATTTCCGGGTTAATCTCTATCAGTATGGGCGTGTTCTTCCTTAACAAACTGATCAATCTGCCGCCCATTGCGCTGGCCGTTATCATCGGCACGATTATTGGCGGCCTGTTGAATATTGAGAAGTGGATTGAGCGGGCGGGCACCAAACTACGCACGCCCATCGAGCGCATTTTTCCAGGCCAAAACAACGCTGGTGTAGAAGGCGGAGATTTTATGAACCAGTTTATCGCGGTGCTGATCCTGTTCTGCGCTAGCGGTACCGGTATTTTTGGCGCCCTAACCGAAGGGATGACCGGCGACCCGACCATTCTACTGACCAAGTCGATACTCGACTTTTTCACCGCCGCCATTTTCGCTTCCACGCTGGGCTACATTATCACCGCGATTTTTATTCCCCAGCTGATCATCTTCGTGATTCTGTTCTTCGCCGCCACGTTTATTATGACGCTGATAAGCCCATCGATGATCGCTGATTTTACTGCCTGCGGCGGTATTATTATGCTGGCGACCGGTTTTCGGCTTTGCGGTATTCGCCATTTCCCCACCGCCAACATGCTGCCGTCGCTACTGCTGGTGATGCCATTTTCCACCGCCTGGCAGCAGTTTGTCGCCTGAAGCGTTAGCCCTTTTTCGCCTTCGCCAGCATCGCCTTGATATTCGCGACGTTGGCCTGGCCTTTATGCATACGTTCTTCCGCAGAGATGACTTTCCGTTCCTGCTCCCAAATCAGATCGTCTTGCGGGAGCTCAAGCAGAAAACGGCTCGGCTCCGGGCGCACCAGCTCGCCATACTGACGACGCTCCTTACAGAGCGTAAAGGTCAACTCTTTCTGCGCGCGGGTGATACCCACATAGGCCAGTCGCCGTTCTTCATCGACATTATCTTCATCGATACTGCTCTGATGCGGTAGCAATCCCTCTTCCATTCCCACCAGGTAAACATAGGGGAACTCCAGCCCTTTTGAGGCATGCAGAGTCATCAACTGCACCTGATCCAGCTCTTCATCCGATTCGCCGCGTTCCATCATATCGCGCAGGGTAAAGCGGGTAACCACCTGCGTCAGCGTCATCGGCTCATCTATCTCGCTGCCTTCCAGCATTTCGGTCATCCAGGTAAACAGCTGGTTGACGTTTTTCATCCGCATTTCCGCGGCTTTCGGGCTCGGCGAGGTTTCATATAGCCAGGACTCATAATCAATCCCGCGAATTAAATCCCGCACGGCATTGACCGGTTCACGCTCGGCCAGTTGCTGAATTTCCCGCAGCCAATGGGTGAAACGAGTGAGCGATTCATACCCGCGCCCGGTCAGCGTCTGGCTTAACCCCATATCAAAGCTGGCGGTGAATAAGCCTTTGTTACGGCTCATCGCCCATTCGCCCAGCTTTTGCAAGGTCGCCGGGCCAATCTCGCGTTTCGGCGTATTGACGATGCGCAGGAAGGCGCTGTCGTCATCCGGGTTGGTAAGTACGCGCAGATAGGCCAGCAAATCTTTAATTTCCGGGCGCGAAAAGAACGATGTGCCGCCCGAGATTTTGTACGGGATGCGGTTTTGCATCAGCATCTTTTCAAAAACCCGCGACTGGTGATTACCGCGATAAAGGATGGCGTAATCTTTGTAGTTGGTTTTATTAATAAAGTGATGGGCTATCAGTTCGCCAGCGACGCGCTCCGCTTCATGATCTTCGTTATTGGCGGAGAGCACTTTCAGCTCCGTGCCGTAGCCAAGTTCAGAGAACAGCCGCTTTTCAAAGACGTGTGGGTTATTGGCGATCAAAATGTTGGCGGCCTTCAGAATACGCCCTGATGAACGGTAGTTCTGTTCAAGCTTGATCACCTGCAGCGCCGGAAAATCCTGGCTTAGCAGCACCAGGTTCTGCGGCCGCGCGCCGCGCCACGAGTAGATCGACTGGTCATCATCACCCACCACGGTAAAGCGCGCGCGCTGCCCCACCAGCAGCTTCACCAGCTCATACTGGCTGGTGTTGGTATCCTGATACTCATCCACCAGCAGGTAACGGATCTTGTTCTGCCAGCGTTCGCGCACCTCTTCATTACGCTGCAGCAGCAGCGTCGGCAGCAGGATAAGATCGTCAAAATCGAGGACGTTACAGGCCTTCATATGCGCATCATAGAGCCCATAGCAGTGAGCGAAGATGCGGTCCCGTTCGCCTTTCGCGCCAGCCGCCGCCTGCGCCGGCGTTTTCAGATCGTTTTTCCAGTTGGAGATCGTCGAGATCAGCTGCTGCAACACCACTTTGTCATCTTCGATCAACCCTTCGGTGAGCTCTTTCAGCAGCGCGACCTGGTCAGTATCATCGAACAAGGAAAAGTTAGATTTCATTCCCAGCGCGGCGTATTCACGTTTGATGATATCCAGCCCCAGGGTGTGGAAGGTGGAAATCATCAGCCCGCGCGCCTCTTTACGCCCCAGCGTTTGCCCGACGCGCTCTTTCATTTCGCGCGCGGCCTTGTTAGTAAAGGTGACGGCCGCGATATGGCGCGCCTGATAACCGCAGCCGCGGATCAGGTGGGCGATTTTATTCGTAATAACGCGGGTCTTACCGGAACCGGCGCCCGCCAGCACCAGGCACGGTCCGGTAACGAATTCGACGGCTTGTTGTTGGCCAGGGTTTAAACGCATGGGAATATTGCTCAATCTTCGAACGGGGTGTGGATTGTAGCAGAAAGCGAGGCTGAGATTTACCGGCTGATGGTAAAGTGTCAGCCACGCAATTTATCCTGAGGCTCTGGTTATGGCAAAAAGCGCAGCGGCCCTGCATATTCTGGTCAAAGAAGAAAAACTGGCACACGAGATCCTCGCCAAGCTAGAACGAGGCGTCAGCTTCGATCATCTGGCGAAGCGCTACTCAAAATGTCCGTCCGGACGTCATGGCGGCGATCTGGGGGAGTTCCAGCAGGGCGCGATGGTCGCTCCGTTTGATAAAGCCGTGTTCAGCTGTCCGCTGCTCAAACCCTATGGCCCGGTACAAACCAAATTTGGCTACCATATCATCAAGGTGCTGTATCGCCGCTAGCGCGTGTTACTATGGCGCCCTGATTTATCCCAACTCAATCAAGGCGCAATCATGGCTAAAACAGCGGCAGCACTGCATATCCTGGTAAAAGAAGAGAAACTAGCTCTCGATCTGCTTGAGCAGCTTAAAAACGGCGCCGACTTCGGCAAGCTGGCGAAAAAACACTCTATCTGCCCGTCAGGAAAACGCGGCGGCGATCTGGGCGAATTCCGCCAGGGCCAGATGGTTCCGGCATTCGATAAAGTGGTCTTCTCCTGCCCTGAACTGGAGCCAACCGGCCCGCTGCATACCCAGTTCGGTTACCACATCATCAAAGTGCTGTACCGGAAATAAACAACAAGGCCTTCTCAAAGAGAAGGCCTTTAATGTTTGCCCCCTCTCCCTGTGGGAGAGGGTTGGGGTGAGGGCATCCGCCCGCACCTTTTGTTTTATCAGCCGGCAACCGCGATACGCTTCATATCGGTCATATACCCGCGCAGTTTTTTACCCACCGCTTCGATAGCGTGGCTGCGAATCGCTTCGTTCACGTCACGCAGCTGAGCGTTATCTACCGCGCCTTCGGCAATCGCTTTGCCCAGGTCGCCGGTCTGCAGGGTAGTCATGAACTCTTTCAGCAGCGGTACGCAAGCATAAGAGAACAGGTAGTTACCGTACTCCGCGGTATCGGAGATAACCACGTTCATTTCATACAGGCGCTTACGGGCGATTGTGTTGGCGATAAGCGGCAGCTCGTGCAGCGATTCGTAGTAAGCGGACTCTTCGATGATGCCGGAATCAACCATGGTTTCGAAGGCCAGTTCAACGCCCGCTTTCACCATTGCAATCATCAGAACGCCTTTATCGAAGTACTCCTGCTCGCCGATTTTACCTTCATACTGCGGCGCGGTTTCGAACGCGGTTTTACCGGTCTCTTCACGCCAGGTCAGCAGTTTTTTGTCGTCGTTCGCCCAGTCGGCCATCATGCCGGAAGAGAATTCGCCGGAGATGATGTCATCCATATGTTTCTGGAACAGCGGCGCCATGATCTCTTTCAGCTGTTCGGACAGCGCGTAAGCACGCAGTTTCGCCGGATTAGACAGGCGATCCATCATCAGGGTGATGCCGCCTTGTTTCAGCGCTTCGGTGATGGTTTCCCAGCCGAACTGAATCAGTTTTTCCGCATAGGCCGGATCGGTACCTTCAGCCACCAGCTTGTCGAAGCACAGCAGAGAACCCGCCTGCAGCATGCCGCAGAGGATGGTCTGCTCGCCCATCAGGTCAGATTTCACTTCCGCCACGAAGGAGGATTCCAGAACACCCGCACGATGGCCGCCGGTCGCTGCTGCCCACGCTTTGGCAATGGCCATACCTTCGCCTTTCGGATCGTTTTCCGGGTGTACAGCGATAAGCGTCGGCACGCCGAAACCGCGTTTGTACTCTTCACGAACTTCGGTACCTGGGCACTTCGGCGCCACCATCACCACGGTGATGTCTTTGCGGATCTGCTCGCCCACTTCAACGATGTTGAAGCCGTGGGAGTAACCCAGCGCCGCGCCGTCTTTCATCAGCGGCTGTACGGAACGCACAACGTCAGAGTGCTGTTTGTCCGGAGTCAGGTTGACAACCAGGTCAGCCTGCGGGATCAGCTCTTCATAGGTACCCACTTTGAAGCCGTTTTCCGTCGCTTTACGCCAGGATGCGCGCTTCTCGGCAATCGCTTCTTTACGCAGCGCATAGGAGATATCCAGGCCGGAGTCACGCATGTTCAGACCCTGGTTCAGGCCCTGCGCGCCACAGCCGACGATGACTACTTTTTTACCCTGAAGATAGCTCGCGCCATCGGCAAATTCATCGCGCCCCATAAAGCGGCATTTGCCCAGCTGAGCCAGCTGCTGGCGCAGATTCAGTGTGTTGAAGTAGTTAGCCATGGTGATACCTCGTGATGTTGTGTTGTCGTGCTTATTGTTCGGTTCGCGTTTTGCGAGAATGAACCCACTATATGACAGGAATTTCGTTGCGAAAATTGATATATTCACAACATCACATTGCAATAACTGCAACGTTATTCTCAGGGGATTGAACCATGGATTTACGCGATCTGAAAACCTTTCTGCATCTGGCGGAAAGCCGCCATTTTGGCCGCAGCGCGCGGGCTATGCACGTTAGTCCCTCGACGCTTTCGCGACAGATTCAACGCCTCGAAGAGGACCTCGGCCAGCCGCTGTTCGTTCGCGATAATCGCACCGTGACCCTAACCGAGGCCGGCGAAGAACTTCGCACCTTTGCCCAGCAGACTTTACTGCAGTATCAGCAACTGCGCCACGCCATCGACCAGCAGGGGCCGTCGCTCTCCGGCGAGCTACATATTTTCTGCTCCGTGACCGCCGCTTACAGCCATCTGCCGCCGATTCTCGATCGCTTTCGCGCCGCGCATCCCTCAGTAGAGATAAAGTTATCGACTGGCGATGCCGCTGATGCGATGGAAAAAGTGGTCACTGGAGAAGCCGATCTGGCCATTGCCGGTAAGCCGGAGACGCTGCCGGGCTCGGTGGCGTTTTCGATGCTGGAAAATCTTGCGGTAGTGCTGATTGCCCCGGCGTTACCCTGCCCGGTGCGCAATCAGGTGTCGGTCGAACATCCTGACTGGGCAACGGTACCGTTTATCATGGCCGATCAGGGGCCGGTGCGCCGCCGCATCGAGCTGTGGTTCCGCCGCCATAAAATCAGCAATCCGTCCATTTACGCCACCGTCGGCGGCCATGAAGCCATGGTATCGATGGTCGCCCTCGGCTGCGGCGTGGCGCTACTGCCGGAAGTGGTGCTGGAAAACAGCCCCGAGCCGGTGCGTAATCGCGTGATGATCCTCGATCGCAGCGATGAGAAAACGCCATTTGAGCTGGGCGTCTGCGCACAAAAAAAGCGGCTGTATGAGCCGCTTATTGATGCGTTCTGGAAAATACTGCCTAACCACTAGCCCGCAAGGAAAAAGCGGAACGCCGGGTTATGGGTTTCGTCATGACACTCGTAGCCCAGTTCATTAAGACGGGTTTCGAAGTCTGGCTCATGCTCGCCAAGCTCAAACGCCGCCAGAACGCGGCCAAAATCGGTGCCGTGGCTGCGATAGTGGAACAACGAAATATTCCAGTGGGTGCCGAGCGTGTGCAGAAACTTAAGCAGCGCGCCAGGTGATTCCGGGAATTCGAAGCTAAACAGGCGCTCCTGCAGCGGTTTAGACGGACGTCCGCCGACCATATAGCGCACGTGCAGCTTCGCCATTTCGTCATCGGAAAGATCGACTACGCTGTAGCCGCCTTCGCTTAGCAGCTCGAGGATCTCTTTGCGCTCATCCAACCCGCGGCTCAGCCGCACGCCAACGAAAATACAGGCATCTTTGGCATCGGCAAAACGGTAGTTGAACTCGGTGACCGAACGGCCGCCCAGTAGCTGACAGAACTTAAGGAAGCTGCCTTTCTCTTCCGGTATCGTCACCGCCAGCAGCGCTTCGCGCTGTTCCCCGAGCTCGCAACGCTCAGAAACGTAGCGTAGTCCGTGGAAGTTGACGTTGGCGCCGGACAGGATGTGAGCCAGACGCTCGCCGCGGATGTTATGCTGGGCGATATACTTTTTCATCCCCGCCAGCGCCAGCGCGCCGGAAGGCTCCGCCACCGCCCGCACATCTTCGAACAGATCTTTCATCGCCGCGCAGATAGCATCGCTATCGACGGTGATGATATCGTCCAGATACTCCTGGCATAAACGGAACGTTTCATCGCCGATGCGCTTCACCGCCACGCCTTCAGCAAACAAACCGACGCGCGGTAGATCCACCGGATGACCGGCATCCAGCGCCGCTTTCAGACACGCC
This sequence comes from Klebsiella sp. 141198, assembly GCF_050600785.1. Taxonomy (NCBI): domain Bacteria; kingdom Pseudomonadati; phylum Pseudomonadota; class Gammaproteobacteria; order Enterobacterales; family Enterobacteriaceae; genus Klebsiella; species Klebsiella sp. 141198. Next base: position 9,277 of record NZ_JAQIRM010000010.1, on the reverse strand, counting down.
GAATCTTCCGCTTCCACCGCTATCACTTTAATCTGCGGCATCAGCTGCTTGATCAGCACCGCCACGCCTGCCGCCAGACCGCCGCCGCCAACAGGGACGAATACGCGGTCAATGTGGGCATCCTGCTGCAGCAGCTCCAGCGCCAGCGTTCCCTGACCGGCGATCACCATCGGGTGATCGAACGGCGGCACCCAGGTAAAACCTTGCTGCTGCGCCAGCTCAATCGCGCGGGCTTTCGCTTCGTCAAAGTTGGCGCCGTGCAGCAGCACTTCGCCGCCGAAGCCGCGAACGGCATCGACTTTGATATCGGCGGTCGCTACCGGCATCACGATCAGCGCCTTAACACCCAGCCGGGATGCGGAAAACGCCACGCCCTGCGCATGATTACCCGCCGAAGCGGTGATCACGCCATTGGATTTTTGTTCCGCCGTCAGGCCGGACATCATCGCGTAAGCGCCGCGCAGCTTAAAGCTATGCACCGGCTGGCGGTCTTCGCGTTTCACCAAAATCACGTTATCCAGCCGCGAAGAGAGCTTATCCATTTTTTGCAGCGGCGTTTTCTGCACCGCTTCATAAACCGGCGCGCGCAGTACCGCCCGGAGATACTCCGCCCCCTCAGGGGCGGCGGATAGGGGTTGCGATTCGGCCATGATTAACCCCCAAGTTTTGATTTATCGCGCACGGCGCCCTTGTCGGCACTGGTCGCGAGGCTGGCATAAGCGCGCAGCGCGAAGGAGACCTGGCGCTCGCGGTCTTTCGGCGTCCACGCCTTATCGCCACGCGCTTCTTGCGCTTCGCGACGGGCGGCGATTTCGGCATCGCTGAGCTGCAGCTGAATACCGCGGTTAGGAATATCGATAGCAATCATGTCGCCATCTTCGATGATAGCGATGTTGCCGCCGCTCGCCGCTTCCGGCGATACGTGGCCGATGGAAAGCCCGGAGGTGCCGCCGGAGAAACGGCCATCGGTGATCAAAGCGCACGCTTTGCCAAGACCCATGGACTTCAGGAAGGTGGTCGGATAGAGCATCTCCTGCATTCCCGGCCCGCCTTTCGGCCCTTCATAACGAATAACCACGACATCGCCTTCCACGACTTTGCCGCCGAGGATGGCCTCAACCGCTTCGTCCTGACTTTCATAAACTTTCGCCGGGCCGGTAAATTTCAGGATGCTATCGTCCACGCCGGCGGTTTTGACGATACAGCCGTTTTCGGCAAAGTTACCGTACAGCACCGCCAGGCCACCGTCTTTACTATAGGCATGCTCCAGAGAACGGATACATCCCTCGGCGCGATCGTCATCCAGCGTATCCCAGCGACAATCCTGCGAGAACGCCTGGGTGGTACGGATCCCCGCCGGGCCGGCGCGGAACATTTTTTTCACCGCGTCGTCCTGAGTCACCATCACATCGTACTGTTCCAGGGTCTGCGGCAGCGTCAGGCCAAGAACGTTTTTAACATCGCGGTTGAGTAACCCCGCGCGATCCAGCTCGCCGAGGATCCCCAGTACGCCGCCGGCGCGATGCACGTCTTCCATATGGTATTTCTGCGTACTCGGCGCCACTTTACACAGCTGCGGCACTTTGCGGGACAGCTTGTCGATATCACTCATGGTGAAGTCGATTTCGGCTTCCTGCGCCGCCGCCAGCAGATGCAGAACGGTATTGGTTGAGCCGCCCATTGCGATATCGAGAGTCATGGCGTTTTCAAATGCCGCCTTGCTGGCGATATTGCGCGGCAGCGCGGAGGCGTCGTCCTGCTCGTAGTAGCGTTTGGTCAGTTCAACGATACGTTTACCGGCGTTGAGGAACAGCGCTTTACGGTCGGCATGGGTCGCCAGCAGAGAACCATTACCCGGCTGCGACAAGCCTAATGCTTCGGTCAGACAGTTCATTGAGTTCGCGGTGAACATCCCCGAGCACGAACCGCAGGTCGGACAGGCGGAACGCTCCACCTGTTCGCTTTGATCGTCAGAGACTTTCGGGTCTGCCCCCTGAATCATGGCATCAACCAGATCCAACTTGATGATTTTGTCAGACAGCTTGGTTTTCCCGGCTTCCATCGGGCCGCCGGAAACAAAGATTACCGGAATATTCAAACGCAGGGAGGCCATCAGCATCCCCGGGGTGATTTTGTCGCAGTTGGAGATACAAACCATGGCATCGGCGCAGTGGGCGTTAACCATGTACTCGACTGAATCGGCGATGAGCTCGCGGGATGGCAGTGAATAGAGCATACCCCCGTGACCCATGGCGATCCCATCATCCACTGCGATGGTGTTGAATTCTTTAGCGACGCCGCCCGCAGCTTCAATTTGCTCGGCAACCAGTTTGCCGAGGTCGCGCAGATGCACGTGCCCAGGTACAAACTGGGTAAAGGAGTTAACAACGGCGATGATCGGTTTGCCGAAATCGGCATCGGTCATCCCGGTTGCGCGCCACAGCGCGCGGGCGCCCGCCATATTGCGGCCATGTGTGGTGGTGGCGGAACGGTACTTAGGCATGCTCTTTTTACTCCCATCTCTGTTTATGCAATGGGACGGTGCGTGCCGTCCCATTTTTAATCACTTACTTACCGGATCCAGCCAGCCCCATTTATCTTCCGTTTCACCGGTGAAGAGGCCAAAGAAGGCTTCCTGAATGCGTTTGGTCACCGGGCCGCGGCGGCCTGCGCCGACCTGGATACCGTCAACGCTGCGTACCGGCGTGATTTCCGCAGCGGTACCGGACATGAACACTTCATCCGCCAGGTACAGAGATTCGCGGGACAGCACCTGCTCGCGGACTTCGATACCGAGATCTTTCGCCAGTTTGATGATGGCGTCGCGGGTGATACCCGGCAGCGCGGAAGAGGTAAACGGCGGAGTAAACAGCACGCCATCTTTCACCTCAAACAGGTTTTCGCCTGCGCCTTCGGAGATATAGCCGTTAACGTCCAGCGCGATACCTTCCTGATAACCGTGACGACGCGCTTCGCTGCCGACCAGCAGAGAGGAGAGATAGTTGCCGCCCGCTTTCGCTGCGGTTGGGATGGTGTTAGGCGCCGCGCGGTTCCAGGAAGAAACCATCGCATCGATCCCCTGCTCCAGCGCTTCTGCGCCAAGGTATGCACCCCACGGGAACGCCGCGATGATAACGTCGGTTTTGTAACCGTCCGGCGGGTTAACGCCCATGCCAACATCGCCAACAAACACCAGCGGACGGATATAAGCGCTGGTCAGTTTATTGGTACGAATAACTTCGCGGCAGGCTTCCATCAGCTCGTCAACGCTCTGAGAAACCGGGAAACGGTAGATTTTGGCTGAATCATGCAGACGCTGCATGTGTTCACGATGGCGGAACACCACTGGCCCTTTGTGAGAATCGTAGCAGCGGATACCTTCGAATACCGAAGTCCCGTAGTGCAACGCGTGGGACATTACGTGTACTTTCGCCTCGCCCCATGGGGTCATCTCGCCATTGAACCAAATGTAATCAGCTTTCTTCGTCGTCATTTTTTTTATTCCTCTGCGCTCAGGCGCGGATTTGTTGTGATGTGGGTTGCTGGATCTCGACGCAGGCGACGTCGACCAGTTTGCGTAACTGACTAAACAGTAATTCGACGGGCCGCTGGCTGGCAACGGTCAGCTCGATATTTATGTTTTGCGCATCCGACGCGGTTTCCATATTCATTGAGCAAATTTGAAAACCGCGATGGCGCACCACGCGCAGCACGCGTTCTAAGGTTTCGGGGTTGAAGCGAGCCTGTAAAGCGACCTGATGTTGCATCATGATAATTTCTCCAGCATTTCTGCATTACTGGCGCCGGGCGGCACCAACGGCCAGACATTCTCAAGTTCATCGATTGAGACATGAAGCAGGTATGGCCCCTGGCTCGAAAGCATGGTGTCGAGTGCCGCTTCAACCTGGTCTTTACGGGTGATGTGCTGGCCTGGAATGCCGAAGGCGCTGGCCAGCGTAAGAAAATCAGGATTATCGGTAAGCGTGGTTTCGCTGTAACGCTCCTGGAAGAACAGCTGCTGCCACTGGCGAACCATACCTAGACGTTGGTTATCCAGCAGCACGATTTTCAACGGTAACTGCTTACGTTTAACGGTGCCCAGCTCCTGCACGTTCATCATGAAAGAGCCATCGCCGGAGATACAGATAACCGTATCGTCCGGGCGGGCCACCTGCGCGCCAACGGCTGCCGGCAGACCAAAGCCCATGGTGCCCAGGCCGCTGGAAGTGATGAAATTTTCCGGGCGGGTATAGGTCATGTGCTGGGCCGACCACATTTGGTGCTGGCCGACATCGGTCGTCACGACGCAATCCGCCGGTTTGCGATCGGAAAGCTGCTTGAGCAACAGCGGCGCGTAGATTGCCTCGCCGGGATGATCGTAACGCCAGGCGTGCTCCGCGCGCAGCTGTGCGTTGTGCTCGCGCCACGCATCAATGGCCAACGGCTGCTGCAACGCCGGCAGCATGGCGTTTAAATCTCCAGTTAAAGCGACGTGCGCCTGGCGCAGTTTGTTCAGCTCGGCCGGGTCAATATCCATATGGATTACTTTGGCGTGCGGGGCAAAGGTATTCAGCTTGCCGGTCACCCGGTCATCAAAACGGGCGCCGACGGCGATTAATAAATCGCACTCCTGCACCGCCAGGTTTGCTGCCTTGGTTCCGTGCATACCCAGCATGCCAAGGTAATACGGATAATCCGCGGCGACGGCGCCCAACCCTTTCAGAGTGCAGGTTACCGGCATCTGCGTCACCGCCAGAAATTCGCGCACGGCCGGTACCGCCTGTGCCATTCCAACACCGCCGCCCACGTACAGCATTGGCTTGTGGGACTGCGCAAGCATCCCTAACGCCTGCTCGACTTGTGTGTGAGGGAACTCAACATCGTCAGGAACGGTGGAGAAATGCGGATCTAATTCGCCTTTAGCCAACTGGATATCTTTTGGAATATCAACCAGTACCGGGCCAGGACGGCCTGAGTTTGCCACCTGGAAAGCTTCCGCGATCACGCGCGGCAGCTCTTCCAACGACTGCACGAGGAAACTGTGTTTGGTGCAGGCCAGCGACAAACCGAGAACGTCCACTTCCTGAAAAGCATCGGTGCCGATAAACGGCGCCGCCACTTGACCGGTGATGGCGACAACAGGCACAGAATCAAGTAACGCGTCAGCCAAACCGGTGATCAGGTTGGTGGCGCCAGGGCCGGAAGTGGCGATGCAAACTCCAGTTTTGCCGGTCGCGCGGGCATAACCGATGGCGGCCATTGCGGCGCCTTGCTCGTGCCGACACAGCAGGTGTTCCACGCCGCCGTCATACAAAGCATCGTAAACCGGCATAATCGCGCCACCCGGATAGCCAAATACCGTGTCGACACCCTGTGTTCGCAAAGCATGTACCACCCACTGCGCCCCGTTCATAGTTACTTCCCCGTCATAGATCGGGAGAAACAGAATTTTATGCTAAAACCCATATTCTGCTCCTCGCTTATGTTTTTTAAGTTATAAAAAAACCCCCGGACCTTTCGGTGCGGGGGTCTTAGTTCGTTAAGGCTTGATTTCTAAGCCTTTCCTCGTCCAAGTGCAGCCCCGCACGGTGGGATAATAATCACCACCACGCTAATCACGACCAGGCTAATCACTCGTAGAAGGGCTGTCATTTTCTGTTCTTTCTGGCTTCTTGTTCGAAGGAATACCTAAAGAGTTACCACAGACATCACATTAAGCACAAGATTTTTTTATGTTCCATTTTCTGATCTTGCTAACGATTTTTATTAAACCAGTTGTTTTTAAAAAGAAAAAAATAAAATGAAAAAAATTCAGCTTATTCTCGCGTTTGCATCCGTGTTTTACGGCATTAAAACGGCGTCATGACGGATTTGCGCGCGCACTCCGAAAACAATGAAAATGCAAAACTTTGCAGACAATTGTCTGGAACAGGCAGCGTAAAGTTAAACATTCATAGGTTCATGAAACCACAGAAATAGACATAATCATTCCGCTCAGGAGGCGTTATGTCACTCGCAATTGTCTATACCCGCGCGGCGCTCGGGGTCAGCGCGCCGCTAATTACCGTCGAAGTCCATATCAGCAACGGACTCCCCGGTTTGACGATGGTCGGTCTGCCGGAAACCACGGTAAAGGAAGCCCGCGATCGGGTACGTAGCGCCATTATTAACAGCGGCTACAGCTATCCGGCAAAGAAGATAACCATAAACCTTGCGCCAGCCGATCTGCCGAAAGAGGGTGGAAGATATGATTTACCTATCGCTCTCGCGCTCCTGGTCGCTTCGCAGCAGCTTGCCGCATCGAAACTTAATCAGTATGAGTTTATTGGCGAATTAGCGCTTACAGGCGCATTACGCGGCGTTCCTGGGGCAATATCCAGCGCTATGGAAGCGATAAAAGCCGGAAGGCAGATTGTCGTTGCTGGAGATAACGCCGAAGAGGTCGGCTTGATTAACGGCAATGAGTGCCTTATAGCAGGGCACCTGCAGGAAGTCTGCGCGTTTCTGGAAGGGAAACATACTCTGCAGCCGCCGACTGGTGAAATAACTGCGGGAGAGGACGATTATGACGATCTCGGCGATGTCATTGGCCAACAGCAGGGAAAACGCGCGCTGGAGATAGTCGCAGCGGGCGGTCACAATTTACTCTTGATGGGTCCACCGGGTACAGGAAAGACGATGCTCGCCAGCCGTTTGCCGGGGCTTTTACCGCCGCTAAGCAACCAGGAAGCGTTGGAAAGCGCGGCCATCCTCAGCCTCGTCAATGCTCATTACGTCACGCGTCAGTGGCGTCGGCGGCCTTTTCGCGCCCCTCACCATAGCGCGTCGCTAACGGCGATGGTCGGCGGCGGCTCAATCCCGGCCCCTGGAGAGATCTCTCTCGCGCATAACGGTATTCTGTTTCTTGATGAACTACCTGAATTCGAGCGTCGGGTTCTGGATGCACTACGAGAGCCCATTGAATCAGGAAAAATTCATCTTTCCCGCACTCGGGCTAAGATTGACTATCCTGCGCGATTTCAGCTGATTGCCGCCATGAATCCCAGCCCAACAGGACATTACCAGGGTCAGCATAATCGGGCCACACCGGAACAGACCCTGCGCTACCTGGGCCGATTGTCAGGGCCATTTCTCGACCGCTTCGATCTATCACTTGAGATTCCACTTCCTCCACCGGGCGTATTAAGCCGGGGTGGCGTTGGCGAAGAGCAAAGCGCCACCATTCGTCTACGGGTATTCGCGGCGCGCGACAGACAGATCGCACGGCAGAATAAACTTAATGCACAACTGGATAGCGGGGAGATAAAAGTCTGGTGCAAGCTGAAAGAAGACGACGCGATATGGCTGGAACAGACGCTCTCAGCGTTAGGGCTCTCAATCCGCGCATGGCAACGTTTACTGAAAGTTGCGCGTACTATCGCCGATCTGAATGAGGATAGGGATATCGAACGTCATCATTTGCAGGAGGCGCTAAGCTACCGGGCTATCGACCGTATGTTAAATCACCTGCAGACGCTGATGGCATAAAAAAAGGGCTTTCGCCCTTTTTTTTAATCGTCGCTTTCAGTGTAGTCTTCAGCGCCTTCAACCTGCGGCTTGCCGCCAGATAAAGTATGAAAACGCTTCGGACGTTTGATTCGCGCCATATACTTAATCCAAACGCGTTCCGCTTCGGTTACCGGCTCACGTTCGCCGTGGCATACCGCAACGAATTGTTTTTCATCTTCGGTAACAGGCTCGCGTTTACCCAATTCCAGCTCATTGAAGGCGTAACCATGACGTTCAAGCAGTTGCGCCTCTTTGATGGTGAAATCACCGTGACGGGAGAACCCGCGTGGATAATTTTTATTGTCGAAAAAACGATTAGTCGTCGTAAAGCTTTCCGCCATCCTACACGCTCCTGATTCTTTGGCCGAGCTATTTATGGCGCGGAGTATTAGTTACGCTTGACAGAGCGTCAAACAAAACATTTAAATCATCACGACAAATAATTTTGCGGAGAAGAGTGTGGACACGGAATTGCTCAAAACTTTCCTTGAAGTGAGCAGAACTCGCCACTTTGGCCGGGCAGCGGAAGCGCTTTATTTAACACAATCAGCGGTTAGCTTCCGCATTCGTCAGTTGGAGAACCAGCTGGGCGTAAATTTATTCACCCGCCATCGTAACAATATTCGTCTGACGTCAGCCGGCGAAAAGCTCCTGCCCTATGCAGAAACGTTGATGAATACCTGGCAGGCCGCGCGTAAGGAGGTCGCCCACTCTTCTCGCCATAATGAATTTTCGATCGGCGCCAGCGCGTCGCTATGGGAATGCCTGTTGAACGGTTGGCTGGGAACGCTCTACAAAGATCCCTATAACCTGCAATTTGAGGCGCGGATAGCCCAGCGCCAGTCGTTAGTTAAGCAGTTGCATGAACGCCAGCTCGATCTCCTGATCACCACAGAATCACCGAAGATGGATGAATTAAGCAGCCAGTTATTGGGTCATTTCACCCTGGCGCTCTATTGTGCCGCACCGGGAAAAAATAAGAATGATTTGAACTATCTGCGACTGGAATGGGGGCCGGATTTCCAGCAAAACGAAGTGGGTTTGATCGGCAGTGATGATGTACCCCTGTTGACGACGAGTTCCGCAGAACTGGCTTATCAGCAACTCAGTACGCTGAATGGTTGTACCTGGTTACCCGTTAGTTGGGCACAGCAGAAAACCGGCCTGCACACGGTGACCGATAGCGCGACGCTTTCACGTCCTCTGTATGCCATCTGGCTACAAAATAGCGATAAGCAGGCCCATATTCGCGAGATTCTGAAAAGCAGCATCCTGGAATAGCGATCTGACTCCATGGACGGAGTGACAAAACAACAGAAAGGCAGAGTAAGAGGAGAAATTAAAGACAAAAAAAATCCTTTGCCGAAGCAAAGGATTATATATGGCAGGGGCGGAGAGACTCGAACTCGCGACACCCGGTTTTGGAGACCGGTGCTCTACCAACTGAGCTACGCCCCTAAATCTTTCTCGCTATTAAGCCCGCTAATATAGCAGGCTTAATATAAATAAGTGGCGGAACGGACGGGACTCGAACCCGCGACCCCCTGCGTGACAGGCAGGTATTCTAACCGACTGAACTACCGCTCCACCGAATTTTTTCTACATCTACCGGTTTAATGCCCCGGTTTTACTGCAAATTTGATGCCTGGCAGTTCCCTACTCTCACATGGGGAGACCCCACACTACCATCGGCGCTACGGCGTTTCACTTCTGAGTTCGGCATGGGGTC
>NZ_JAQIRM010000009.1:0-98986 GCF_050600785.1 Klebsiella sp. 141198 | reverse complement strand
AGAGACTTGGTATTCATTTTTCGTCCGAGGACGTTAAGAATCCATGTCACTTTGAGTGCCCACACAGATTGTCTGATAAATTGTTAAAGAGCAGTTGCAACGCGGCTTTCAGCTCACCGTTGCGAGGTCCCGTATATTACGTTTTCCTCATTCAGAGTCAAGCGTTTATTTTCACTTTTCTCTGTCGGTTTTCAGCGTTGTTATTTACCGCTGAAACCCTGCTGACCCGGCGGCTTGCTTGCCGTTGTTCCGTGTCAGTGGAGGCGCATTATAGGGAGTTCTGAGACGTTGACAAGCCCTGTTTTCAAAAAACTTTTCAACCGTCTCTTTTTTCGCCAAAGGCGGTGTTAAAACCGTAAAAAAACGCCCTTTTGCTGTTTTAACCACCGAAACAAGCCGCCAGATGGCATACTGATGAAGTAGAAAAGAGAAAGGAACGGCATTCATGTCTATAAGCGCACAGCAGCTGGCGGCACAAAAAAACATCTCCTGGGTCATCGCGGAGAAGATCGCCCAAAAAATCCTCACCGGCGAATATCCGCCAGAGAGCATCCTTCCTGGTGAAATGGAACTGGGTGAACAGTTTGGCGTGAGCCGGACGGCAGTGCGAGAAGCGGTAAAAACGCTGGCAGCTAAAGGCATGCTGCTTCCGCGTCCGCGTATCGGTACTCGCGTTCTGGCGCGCAGCAGCTGGAACTTTCTGGATAAAGAGCTGCTCGCCTGGTGGCTGACGGAAGATAATTTTGCCGAGGTGGTTAGCCATTTCCTGGTGATGCGCAGCAGCCTGGAGCCTCAGGCCTGTTTTCTGGCGGCGATAACCGGCACCTCCGAGCAGAAAGCGCAGCTCAATACGCTAATGGAAGAAATGATCGAACTAAAAAGGCATTTTATCCGCGAACGCTGGATTGAAGTTGATATGGCCTGGCATGAACATATCTATGCGATGAGCGGCAATCCGTTTCTCACCTCTTTCGCGTCATTATTCCATTCGGTATATCAGACCTATTTCACCTCGATTACGCAAAATGAAGTCGTTAAACTCGATCTGCACCAGGCTATTGTTGACGCCATTCAGGAAAGCGACGGTCCGCGCGCGCAGCTTGCCTGCCAGACATTATTGAATACCCCAAACCACACAGGTAAATAAAGAAGGAAATGGCATGACCGGGAAGAAAGGGCTGAGTATGGCCGGACTGCCGTGGATTGCGGCCATGGCTTTCTTTATGCAGGCGCTGGACGCCACTATTCTTAATACCGCGCTTCCCGCGATTGCGCATAGCCTCGGTCACTCCCCGCTGGCGATGCAATCCGCCATTATCAGCTACACCCTGACGGTAGCGATGCTGATTCCGGTGAGCGGCTGGTTAGCTGACCGCTTTGGCACCCGCAAAGTCTTTATCGTTGCCGTTAGCCTGTTTACCCTGGGCTCCCTCGCCTGCGCGCTTTCCACTTCGCTTCCCGAATTGGTTGTCTTCCGCGTTATCCAGGGGATCGGCGGCGCGATGATGATGCCGGTTGCGCGTCTGGCGCTGTTACGCGCCTATCCGCGTAGCGAACTGCTGCCGGTACTCAACTTCGTTACCATGCCCGGACTGGTCGGCCCCATCCTCGGTCCTGTACTTGGCGGCGTGTTAGTTACCTGGGCCAGTTGGCACTGGATTTTCTTGATTAATATCCCGATTGGCATCATCGGCATTCTCTACGCCCGCAAATATATGCCGGACTTCACCACGCCCCGCCGTAGTTTCGACACCAGCGGTTTTGTGCTTTTCGGTTTAAGCCTGGTGCTGTTCTCCAGCGGTATTGAGCTCTTTGGCGAGAAAATTGTCGCCAGCTGGCTGGCGCTGGCCGTCATCGCCCTGAGCGTCGTGCTCATGCTGGCCTATATTCGACATGCTCGTCGCCATCCCACTCCGCTGATTTCGCTCTCTCTATTTAAGACCCATACCTTCTCTGTCGGAATCGCCGGTAACCTGGCGACACGGTTAGGTACCGGCTGCGTGCCGTTCCTGATGCCGCTGATGCTACAAGTCGGTTTCGGCTACCCGGCCATTATCGCCGGCTGCATGATTGCGCCGACGGCCATCGGCTCAATTATCGCCAAGTCGACCGTCACGCAGATCCTGCGCTGGTTTGGTTATCGCAAAACATTGGTGGGAGTCACCATCTTTATTGGTCTGATGATCGCGCAGTTTGCGCTGCAGTCGCCGGGAATGCCGCTTTGGCTGCTACTACTGCCGCTATTTGTACTGGGGATGGCGATGTCCACGCAGTTCACCTCGATGAACACCATTACGCTTGCCGACTTAACCGATGACAATGCCAGCAGCGGCAACAGCCTGCTCGCGGTAACCCAGCAGCTGTCGATTAGCCTGGGCGTGGCCATCAGCGCGGCGGTCCTGCGCTTTTATGAAGGGTTTGATAACGCCAGCACCATCGAACAATTCCACTATACCTTTATCACGATGGGTGCGATCACCGTGGTATCAGCGTTGATGTTTATGCTGCTCAGAGCCAAAGATGGCCGCAACCTGATAACGGAGCGGCACAAGCATTAAGCTGAACCGCGAATCACTAGCTCGGGGGTAAGCTGCACGCGCTGTTGTTTTTGCCCAGGTTCCGCCATGCGGTGAATCAGCACATCGATAGCCAGCTCCCCCAGTTCATCTTTGGGTTGATGAATGGTGGTGAGCGGCGGGGTCATATAGCGCGCCAGTTCAATATCGTCATACCCCACCAGCGCCATATCCTGTGGAATACGCAACCCGGCCTGATACAGCGCCTGATAAGCACCGACCGCCATCGCATCATTACCGACAAATACCGCCTGCGGCCGTGGCGTTAACGCCAGCAGTTGCTGCATCGCAGTAAAACCGCCGCCAAATTCAAAATCGCTGGTAATGACATAACCTTCGGCGACATTCAGCCCGGCGCGCGCCATCGCCGCATGATAACCTTCCAGCCGCAGTCGCGACGGCGTCTTATCCAGCGGCCCGGCAATGCAGGCAATACGGGTATGACCGCGATCGATCAGATACTGGGTCGCCATATCGCCACCGAGCAATGAATTATCCTGAATCAGATCGCTGTCGCCGTCGAAAGGCGCCCAATCCATCATCACCGTCGGCACCGACGGATAACGCTGCATGATCTCCTGGGAAGGTTGATGCGTTTCGGTGCACAGCAGCAGCAGACCATCGACGCGTTTTTGCATCAACGTTTCCAGATTGCGGTTCATCCGCTGCTCATCGCCTTCGGTATTACATAGCACCAGGCTGTAACCGCGCTCGAAACAGCTACGCTCCACGCCGCGCACCAGCTCCGAATAAAACGGGTTGGTACTGGCGGTGATCAGCATGCCGATGGTTCGCGTCTGATTTAACTTGAGGCTACGCGCCAGCGCCGAAGGCGCGTAGTTAAGACTTTTGATCGCCGCATCAACTTTGGCGGTAATCGCCTCGCTGACAAAGCGGTCTTTATTAATGACGTGAGAAACGGTCGAGGTGGAAACGCCCGCGACGCGGGCCACATCCTTCATGGTAGCCAAGCATTACCCCTGTTGACGCAAGAATTCGTCGATCTCTTTGCGCCACGGCACAGACGGTTGCGCCCCCTTACGGGTGACGGCAATCGCGGCGGCGGCATGGGCAAAACGGATGGCGTCTGACACTTCGCGGCCTTCCAGCAGCGCGGTGACAAATGCGCCATTAAAAGTGTCGCCAGCGGCAATCGTATCGATGGCCTGAACTTTAAATCCTGGAACCCGGCGGCTTTCGCCCTCGCAGCTTAACCATACGCCGCGGCTGCCGAGAGTAATCATCACCGTACCAATTCCCTTCGCATGAAGCGCGCTGGCGGCTTTCGCGGCATCGTCGTCGCTCTCAACGCGAATACCGGTCAGCTTTTCCGCTTCGGTTTCATTGGGCGTAATGACATCCACCAGCGCCAATAGCTCATCCGAAAGTTCACGCGCCGGTGCGGGGTTGAGTACCACCGTCGTCTGATGCTGATGGGCGATTTTCGCGGCGGCCATCACGCTCTCCAGCGGCGACTCCAGCTGCATTAACAATGCCTGCGCGTTGGTGATACGTTCTTTCTCCGCCTCTACCTGAGAAACCGATAGCGCCGCATTAGCGCCGGCATGAATACCGATGACATTCTCACCTTCCGCGTTAACGAAAATTAACGCGACGCCGGTAGATTCGCCAGCAACGGCGCGCACCGGGGCCACGTCGATATTATCGCTCTCCAGCTGGCGGCGGACGCGTTCGCCAATGTCGTCATCGCCGGTACAGGCAATGAAGGCAATATCCGCGCCGCTACGCCCGGCAGCCACCGCCTGGTTAGCGCCTTTACCGCCGAATGCGACCTGATAGTGGTTTCCGGTGACGGTCTCACCTGGAGTAGGGAAGGATTCAAGGTTAAGAATGTGATCGGCATTGATGCTGCCAAGGACGACAAGTTTGCCTGCGGTTTTCATCATCTTTATTCCCGGGAAAGCGCGCCACCGGACTCCGGTGGCGCATGCCCTGCTTTTCTTTTTATGTTGTCCCTCGGGCCGTTGCCGACCCGAATCGCATTTTACTGCTTAATGACCAGTTTCAGCTCAACCGGATAGCTGGCATCCACTTTTTCGCCCTTCAGCACTTTATCCGCGGTTTCGACGCCTTTAACGCCGATCTGCTCCGGCAACTGGGCGATAGTCGCTGCCAGTTTGCCACTATTTACTGCTTTTTCGCCATCCGGAGTGCCGTCAAATCCAACCACCATCACATCAGATTTTCCTGCAGTCTGCAGCGCACGCAGCGCGCCCAGCGCCATTTCGTCGTTCTGCGCAAACACCGCCTGCACGTCCGGATGCGCCGTCAGCAGGTTCTGCATCACGTTCAGACCTTTAGTACGGTCGAAGTCAGCAGGCTGGCTGGCCAGTACGTTGAACTTATGCGCCGCCACGGCCTGTTTGAAACCTTCGCCGCGCTCGCGCGCCGCAGAGGTACCTGCAATGCCTTGCAGCTCAATCACTTTCGCGCTTTCGCCGACTTTCTTCGCAATATAGTCGCCGGCCATTTTACCGCCCAGCACGTTATCGGAAGCAATATGGCTTACCACATCGCCTTTAGAAGCCTGGCGGTCAAGGGTAATGACCGGGATTTTAGCCTGGTTCGCCATCTTCACCGCATTGCCGACAGCATCGGAGTCGGTTGGGTTAATTAGCAGCAGCTTAGCGCCGCGCACCGTTAAGTCCTGTACGTTCGCCAGCTCTTTTGCCGGGTTATTTTGGGAATCCAGCACCACCAGGTTGTAACCCAGCTTATCGGCTTCTTTCTGCGCGCCGTCTTTCAGAGAAACGAAGAACGGGTTATTCAGGGTAGAGATAACCAGTGCGATGGTATCTTTCGCCATCGCGTTTGCGCTAACGGTCGCGCTTAGAGCAACAGCAGAGACCAGGGTCGCCAGTTTTTTCATATTCATAGTTAAGATGTCCTGTAGAGTTCTCAGTTACTGCTTTTTGTTATCTACCAGTACCGCCAGCAAAATCACCACCGCTTTGACGATCATCTGGTAATAGGAAGAAACGCCTAAAAGGTTCAGACCATTGTTCAGGAAGCCAAGGATCAACGCGCCAATCAGCGTGCCGACGATGCGCCCCTTACCACCGGCCAGGCTGGTGCCGCCAAGTACGACCGCTGCAATCGCGTCTAATTCATAGCCTGTCCCCGCCGTTGGCTGCGCAGAGGAAAGACGCGCCACTTCGATGATACCGGCCAGTGAAGCCAACATCCCGCACAGCGCATAGACGATGATTTTCACTCTATTCACGCTGATGCCGGAAAGCCGCGTCGCCGCTTCGTTACCGCCCAGCGCGTAAATATAACGGCCCAGGCGAGTATGGTGCAGCATGTACCAGGCCGCCAGGAAGACAATCGCCATAATCCATACCGGCGTCGGGATCCCCAGCGGGCGTCCGATACCGAACCAGCCAAATAGATCGGCGTTATCGCTAAAGCCGGTGTTGATCGGGCTGCCGTTGGTATAAACCATCGTCACGCCGCGCAGCAGCAGCATCATCACCAGGGTGGCGATAAACGCCTGCACGCGACCTTTCGCGACAATTACCCCGGTCACCGCGCCAATAGCCGCACCGAGCGCCAGCGCTGCGGCAACGGCCACCAGCGCATTCACTTCGATACCGACGATAGACGCCGCGACGGCGCCGGTCAATGCCAGCAGAGAACCGACGGACAGGTCGATTCCCGATGTCAGAATGACCAGCGTCATCCCGACCGCCATGATGGCGTTAACGGAAGTCTGCTGCAGAATATTGAACAGGTTATTGACGGTAAAAAAGTTGGGGCTCATGGTCGAAACGATCGCGATCAGCACCAGCAGGGCGATCAGCGACTTTTGCTCCATCAGCCACGCTTTAGTGAAATAGCGGCGACCAGTAACAGCCTGGGTAGTCATCTTTTTTACTCCTGATTCACACGGTTAAGCTTGCCCACAGCGGCAGCCATCAATACTTCCTGGGTGGCCTGCTCGCGTGTGAATTCACCGCCGAGATGCCCTTCATGCATCACAATGATGCGATCGCTCATGCCCAGCACTTCCGGCATCTCCGAAGAGACGAGAATGATGCTCAGGCCATCGGCTTTAAACTGGTTAATCAGCTGGTAGATCTCTTTCTTCGCCCCGACGTCGACGCCACGGGTTGGTTCATCAAGGATCAGCACTTTTGGCCGGGTCATCAGCCCGCGAGCGATAGCGACTTTTTGCTGGTTACCGCCGGAAAGCAGACCTATTGCCTGCTCCATTGAAGGCGTCTTCACATTAAACAGCCGAATGAAATCACTGACCGCCTGCTGTTCATCTTTATGCTTAAGGCTGCCGCCCGCCCGGCTGAAGTAGCGCAGCGCGGTCAATGACATGTTCTCTTTGACCGACATTCCGAGCACCAGTCCATCACGCTTACGGTCTTCGGAGATATAGACAATGCCGTTAGCCAGACCATCCTGCGGTGAACGGGTGACAACTTCATGGCCATCCAGCGTCACGGAACCGCTGCTACGTGGCAGCGCGCCGTACAGCACTTTCATCAGTTCAGTACGTCCGGCCCCCATCAGCCCAGCGACGCCAAGGATTTCGCCCTGACGCAGGGTAAACGTCACGTTTTCCACACCGGAGCCGCAGAGATTATCGACCTTCAGACGGACCGCGCCCGGCGCCTTATCGAGATGCGGATATTGATCTTCCAGCTTACGGCCAACCATCATCTCGATCAGTCGGTCTTCATCCAGCGAAGCCACTTCGCGCTCGGCAATAAATTGCCCGTCGCGGAATACGGTGACGTCATCGCAGATTTCGAAGATCTCTTTCATGCGGTGAGAGATATAGACAATGCCGCGCCCCTGCGATTTCAATTCGCGAATGACGCGGAACAGCGATTCGGTCTCGGTATCGGTCAGGGCATCGGTGGGCTCATCCATAATGATGACCTTCGATTCGAAGCTCAGCACTTTGGCGATTTCCACCATTTGCTGATCGCCAATCGAAAGATCGCCCACCAGCTTCTGGCTGTTAAAGCGTAAATTCAGCTTCGCCAGCAGCTTGTCCGCTTCGGCATACATCTTTTTCCAGTCGATTTTGCCAAAGCGGTTAACGAACTCGCGGCCAAGGAAGATGTTTTCTGCAATCGTTAATTGCGGGATCAGGTTGAGTTCCTGGTGAATGATGCCGATACCGGCTTCCTGTGAGGATTTTGGGCCGTTAAAGGTCGTTTCTTTACCTAACCACAGCAAAGAACCGCCATCACGGGTATAGATGCCGGTCAGTACCTTCATCATCGTAGATTTACCGGCGCCATTTTCCCCTACCAGCGCCATTACCCGGCCGGCATAGACATTCAGCGCCGCGCCCGAGAGCGCTTTGACGCCAGGGAACGCTTTATCGATCCCTTTCAGCTGTAATAAAGCTTCCATGACGGCGACCTCAGAAAGTGACGCCAGCACAGAGAATAATATTCGCAAACGGGGAACACTCCCCGCTGCGAATTACCGCCTGACTATCTGCGGTTTGTTTTTTGAACTGCTCATGACTGGTGTAACGAATTTCAATCGTATTTCCCTGGTGCTGCTGCAGCTGCTCAAGATGATTGAGCAACGTCGCGTGGAGTTGCGGATTATGGGTTTTAATCTCTTCCGCGATGACCGCCGCCTCAACCTGCATTTCCGTCGTTACGACTTCCAGTACCTGCATAAAAGAAGGTACGCCCTGAGTAAGCGCCATATCAATGCGCGCGCTGCTGCGGGGAACCGGCAATCCGGCGTCGCAAACAACCAGCGTATCGGTATGACCGAGGCGGGAGATAACGGAAGAAATATCAGCGTTAAGTACGGTGCCTTTTTTCATTTTTTCTCTTTTGCTCCACTAGCGAAACGTTTCGCTGGACTAAGTATTGTCAATCAGCGAACAGAAAACCACCGGCAGAAGAGAGAAATGTGATCGCCATCGAAACGTTTCGCAAGACGTGGACAAGAAGTTACATCAAGATGTGAGAGACAAAAAAGCCCTTCGTTATTGAAGGGCTTTTTAACATCAGATTTCCACCTGCGTACCGAGTTCGATAACCCGGTTCGGCGGGATTTCAAACTGATCCGGCGCGCGCAGAGCGTTACGCTGCAGCAACAGATACAGTTTGCCGCGCAGGCGCAGATACCATGGCCGTTTGCCGATAATCAGCGACTCGTGGGACATAAAGAATGACGTTTCCATCATTCGACAGCTCAACCCTTCCAGGCCGCAGCGATGGAACACCTCTTCGACGTTCGGCGTTTCACGCCAGCCATAGCTTGCCACGACGCGCCAGAACGACGGCGACAGTTGCTCAATCTGCACGCGGCGAACGTTATGCACATACGGGGCATCTTCGGTGCGCAGAGTCAGCAGGATTACGCGTTCATGCAACACCTTGTTGTGTTTCAGGTTATGCAGTAGAGCAAAAGGGATCACGTTCAGGGCGCGAGACATATAGACCGCGGTACCCGGCACGCGCACCGGCGGCGATTTTTCCAGCGAGGAGATCATCGCTTCCAGCGAGTTGCCATGCTCATGCATCCGGCGCAGCAGGCGGAAACGCTCGCTCTTCCAGGTGGTCATCACCGTAAACATCACCAGGCCCAGTGATAACGGCAACCAACCGCCGGAGACGATTTTATCGAGGTTCGCCGAGAACAGCGGAATATCGATACAGAGGAAGGCCACCAGCATCAGGCCGACAAACAGCTTATTCCAGTGCCAGTTTTTGCGCGCCACGGTCGCCGACAGAATGGAGGTCAACACCATGGTGCCCGTTACCGCAATACCGTATGCCGCCGCCAGATTAGAAGAGTGCTCGAAGCTGACAATGACGATGACCACAGAAACGTACAGCAGCCAGTTAATGAACGGGATGTAAATCTGCCCGGACTCCATTTCCGAAGTATGGATAATGCGCATTGGCGACAGATAGCCCAGACGCACGGCCTGGCGAGTCAGCGAGAAGACCCCGGAAATCACCGCCTGCGAGGCGATAACCGTCGCCAGGGTCGCGATAATCAGCATCGGGATCAGCGCCCATTCCGGCGCCAGCAGGAAGAACGGGTTTTTAATGGCTTCCGGGTGCTTCAGCAGCAGCGCGCCCTGGCCAAAATAGTTAAGCACCAGTGATGGCAGCACCACCGAGAACCACGCCACGCGAATCGGTAGTTTGCCGAAGTGGCCCATATCGGCATACAGCGCTTCCACACCGGTAATCGACAGCACCACCGCGCCAAGCGCAATAAAGGATACCGTTTTGTACTGCAGGAAGAAATGTACCGCCCAGTAAGGGTTAAGCGCCTGCAGAACTTCCGGGTTATCGAGGATACTGCGCGCGCCAAGCACCGCCAGCAACAGGAACCAGATCAGCATAATTGGCGCGAACAGCTTGCCGACCATCCCGGTACCGTGTTTTTGAATAGCAAATAGCAGGGTTAGTACAATAATGGAAATGGGGACAATCCAGGTATCCAGCTGTGGGGCGATAATTTCCAACCCCTCTATCGCCGACATCACCGATATTGCCGGGGTTATTACTACTTCACCATAGAAGAAGCTACCGCCAATCAGGCCGAGGATCACCAACACGGAGGTCATCTTTGCCGAGGTGTTACGCCCCGCCAGCGACATCAGCGTTAAGATCCCGCCCTCGCCGGCGTTATCCGCCCGCATCACGAAGGTGATGTATTTAATTGATACGGTAAAGATCAACAGCCAGAAAATCAGCGACAGAAAGCCAAACACCGCATCGCGTTCAACGCCAAAGCCAAACTGGCCTGACAGACATTCGCGAAGAGTATACAGTGGACTGGTACCGATATCGCCGTAAACCACGCCGATTGCCGCCAGCGTTATTGCCGGCAACGATTGTTTATTATCAGTGCTCATAGACTAGTCTTTTCGTTTATAAAACAAATGTGTGCCTAGTCCCTTGGCCCACAAAAAGCGCACAGTATGCACGATTATTTGCTGAATCGTACCCCTAACTGACACCATATTAACTTAGCTCAAAGAAAATAAATCGATTCTTCAGGCTATTACCACCCCTAATCAAACATCTATACTCGACGCAATAACGACACACGACAAAGCACGCAACTCTATTATGGCTCAATCACATTTACTGGCAGAAAGAATTTCCCGACTTAGCGCCACCCTGGAAAAAGGACTCTTTGAACGCAGCCACGCAATACGTCTGTGCCTGCTGGCTGCGCTCAGCGGCGAGAGCGTATTCCTGCTGGGTCCACCCGGCATCGCGAAAAGCCTCATAGCCCGCCGACTTAAGTTCGCTTTCAAGCAAGCGCGCGCTTTCGAATATCTGATGACCCGCTTCTCCACCCCGG
Source organism: Klebsiella sp. 141198 (assembly GCF_050600785.1). Classification (NCBI taxonomy): domain Bacteria; kingdom Pseudomonadati; phylum Pseudomonadota; class Gammaproteobacteria; order Enterobacterales; family Enterobacteriaceae; genus Klebsiella; species Klebsiella sp. 141198. The sequence goes on along the minus strand of NZ_JAQIRM010000009.1, from coordinate 88,070 downwards.
AAGAAGTTTTCGGCCCGCTGTCGATTCAGGCGCTCAAAGATGAAGGGCGCTATGAGCGTTTAACGGCAGGCTATCTGCCAGAGGCGGAAATCGTCTTCCTGGATGAAATCTGGAAAGCCGGCCCGGCTATCCTTAATACCCTGCTGACGGCCATCAACGAACGCCACTTCCGCAACGGCGCCCATGAAGAGAAAATCCCGATGCGCCTGCTGGTTGCGGCGTCGAACGAACTTCCCGAAGCGGATAACAGCCTCGAAGCCTTATATGACCGCATGCTGATCCGCCTGTGGCTGGATAAAGTACAAGATAAAACTAACTTCCGCTCGATGCTGGTCAGCCAGCAGGATGAAAACAGCAATCCGGTTCCCGAAAACCTGCAAATCAGCACCGAAGAGTTCACCCAGTGGCAGCACGATATTGGTACCGTGAAGTTGCCGGACAATGTCTTCGAGCTGGTTTTCCAGCTGCGCCAACAATTAGATGCCTTGCCTAATGCGCCTTACGTTTCCGATCGCCGCTGGAAAAAAGCCATCCGTCTGCTGCAGGCCAGCGCCTTCTTTAGCGGCCGCGACGCCATCGCGCCGATCGACCTGATCCTGCTGAAAGATTGCCTGTGGCATAACATCGAAAGCATGAATCTGATGTCGCAGCAGTTGGAATCCCTGATGACCAGCCATGCCTGGGGCCAGCAGGCGATGCTGACTAAACTGGGCGCTATCATCCAACGCCGTATTCAAATCCAGCAGCAGCACAGCGATAAAACCGCGCTTAAAGTCACGCGCGTGGGCGGCATGTTCAGCCGTAAGCCGCATTATGAACTGCCGGACGGAATTGAAGGCGAGACGTTGACGCTGCTTCTCCAGCAACCGCTGAAATTGCACGATCTCGAAGTCATTCATATCACCTTTGAACGCGAAGCGCTGGCCAACTGGCTGGAGAAAGGCGGCGAGATCCGCGGCAAGCTCAACGGCATCGGTTTTGCCCAGCCATTGACGATAGATGTCGATGCCAGCCAGCACCTGGTGGTGCGCGACGTCAGCCTGCAAGGCTCGCGCCTGTCGCTGCCCGGCAGCGAATCTCAGGAAAATATGCCAGCCGAGATCCGCCAGCAGCTGGAAGCGCTGGATGACGAGTGGCACCAGCAACATAACCGCTTTAGCGAACAGCAAAAATGCCTGTTTATTCCCGGCGACTGGCTGGGGCGTATCGAAGCCAGCCTGCAGGACGTCGGCGCGCAAATTAAACAGGCGCGCCAGCCATGACGCTCGACATGCTGAATGTCATGCTGGCGGTCAGCGAAGAAGGGATGATCGAGGAGATGCTGCTGGCGCTGCTGGCCTCTCCTCAACTGGCGGTGTTCTTTGAAAAATTTCCGCGGCTGAAAAATATCATCGCCGCCGATATTCCGCGCTGGCGAGAAGCGGTTCGCGCCCGGCTCAAAGAGACGCAAATCCCTCCCGAACTGGACGCCGAAGTGCAGATCTATCAGCAGGCTCAGCTGCTTTCAACGTCGCAATTTATTGTGCAACTGCCGCAGATCCTCGGCAAGCTGCATAAGCTACAGTCGCCCTTTGCCGCTCAGGCGCAGCAGCTGGTGGACGATAACGCGACCTTCACCCCAGCGCTACATACTCTGTTCTTACAACGCTGGCGCTTAAGCCTCGTGGTACAGACCACCACCCTCAACCAGCACCTATTAGACGATGAGCGCGATCAGCTGCTCAGCGAGGTGCAGGAACGAATGACGCTCAGCGGGCAGCTAGAGCCGGTGCTGGTGGAAAACGACAACGCCGCCGGCCGCCTGTGGGATATGAGCGCCGGCGAGCTTAAACGTGGCGATTATCAGCTGATCGTGCGCTATGGCGATTTTCTCAGCCAACAGCCGGAACTGATGCAGCTTGCTGAGCAGTTGGGCAGATCGCGGGAAGCCAAACTGGTGCCGAAGAAAGATGCGCCGATGGAGACCTTCCGCGCGATGGTTCGTGAACCGGCAACGGTACCAGAGCAGGTCGATGGCCTGCAGCAAAGCGACGATATTCTACGTCTGTTGCCGCCAGAGTTGGCAACGCTCGGCATCACCGAACTGGAGTTCGAGTTCTACCGTAAGCTGGTGGAAAAACAGTTGTTAACCTATCGCCTGCACGGCGACGCATGGCGGGAGAAAATAACCGAACGCCCGGTAACCCGGCAGGATTTTGATGAGCAGCCGCGGGGGCCATTTATTGTCTGCGTAGATACCTCAGGTTCGATGGGCGGCTTTAACGAGCAATGCGCTAAAGCCTTTTGTCTGGCGCTGATGCGCGTCGCGCTGGCGGATAACCGTCGCTGCTACATCATGCTGTTCTCCAGCGAAGTGGTGCACTACGAGCTAACCGGCCCGCAGGGGCTTGAACAGGCGATCCGTTTTTTAAGCCAGCGTTTTCGCGGCGGCACCGATCTGGCCAGCTGTTTTCGCGCGATCGTTGAACGTTTGCAAAGCCCGCAATGGGTCGATGCCGATGCGGTGGTGATTTCCGATTTTATCGCCCAGCGGTTGCCGGATGAAGTGGTCAATAAGGTGGGGGAGTTGCAGCACAAACATCAGCACCGTTTTCACGCGGTGGCGATGTCGGTACACGGCAAACCCGGCATCATGCGCATCTTCGATCATATCTGGCGCTTTGATACCGGATTGCGTAGCCGCCTGTTGCGTCGCTGGCGGCGTTAATCTTTACAACAGAGCGGCGACGCTTTCACGCACCTGCGTGGGCCATACGCCGCACTGTACCTGGCCGATATGGTCAAGCTGCAGCAACAGCATGGTTAAACGCGACTGGCCAATACCGCCGCCAATAGTCTGCGGCATTTCGCCGCGCAGCAGCGCCTGGTGCCATTCAAGTTGCAGACGGTCTTCATCGCCGGTTACCGCCAACTGGCGCTTCAGCGCCTCGGCGTCAACACGGATCCCCATAGAGGAAAGCTCAAAAGCATCTTCCAGCACCGGGTTCCACACCAGGATATCGCCGTTCAGGCCGGCAAAACCTTCCGCTGATGGCGAGCTCCAGTCATCATAATCCGGCGCGCGAACATCGTGGCGCTTGCCGTCAGACAGTTTACCGCCGATACCGATTAAGAAGACGGCGCCAAGCTCTTTAGCGATCGCTCGCTCGCGACCTTTGGCGTCCAGATCCGGATAACGGCTCAACAGTTCCTGACTGTGAATAAAGTGGATCTGTTCCGGCAGGAATGGCGTCAGACCAAATTCCTGACTTACCGCCAGCTCGGTGGCTTTGATCCCGGCGTAGATCGCCTCAACCGTCGCTTTCAGCGTGCCGGTATGACGTTCGCCGTCGCCCATGACGCGTTCCCAGTCCCACTGGTCAACATAAACGGAGTGAATTGGGGTGAGGCGGTCTTCATCGGGGCGAAGGGCCTTCATGTGCGTGTACAGCCCTTCGCCCGCGCTGAAGTCGTGTTGTCCCAGGGTTTGACGCTTCCACTTCGCCAGTGAATGAACCACTTCGAATTGGGCGTCTGGCAGTGTTTTCACTTTTACCTGAACCGCTTTCTCGCAGCCGGATAAGTTGTCCTGCGTCCCATCACCGACGCGGCTTAAGATCGGCGCCTGCACTTCAATCAGGCCAAGCTTCTCTTCCAGCTGACGGGAAAAATGGGATTTAACGAAACTAATCTGGCGTTGTTTTGCGATGTATGCGGTTTTCATTTTTTATCACTCCTGCGTCCTGTTGATATTGATTAAGCAACAGAAATGGCACTGAACTCAATAATCAATCAATAAAAAGACGCCTTGAGTTTTGATTCATTAAATTAACAGGCTAAAATAGTAAGAATCATCAAACATCATAAGAAAAAACAATGGAAAATTATCAGATCGACAATCTGGACCGCGGCATTCTTGATGCCTTAATGGCGAATGCGCGCACTGCCTACGCCGAACTGGCCAAACAGTTCGGCGTTAGCCCAGGTACGATTCACGTACGCGTAGAGAAAATGAAACAGGCGGGCATTATTACGGGGGCAAGAATCGACGTCAGCCCGAAACAGCTCGGTTATGACGTCGGCTGTTTCATCGGCATTATTCTTAAGAGCGCCAAAGACTATCCTTCCGCTCTCGCCCGGCTGGAGAGCCTGGAAGAGGTGACAGAGGCTTACTACACCACCGGCCACTACAGCATCTTTATTAAGGTAATGTGCAAATCCATCGATGCCCTACAACAGGTACTTATCAACAAGATCCAAACAATCGATGAAATTCAGTCCACTGAAACCCTGATCGTGCTGCAGAACCCGATCATGCGTACCATCAAGCCCTGATCGCTTTTTTTAATCCCACATTTTTCCACAGGTAGATCCCAGCTCGCTCACAGCGTACAATACGCCACTCAGAATAGTTGAGCGAGCGATCGGCGATCATGGCAGACATTACACTTATCAGCGGCAGCACCCTGGGCAGTGCGGAATATGTAGCAGAACATCTGGCGGAAAAGCTGGAAGAAGCGGGCTACAGCACTGATATCCAGCACGGTCCGCTGATTGACGATCTGCAGGCTGAAGGGATCTGGTTAGTTATCTCTTCTACCCATGGCGCCGGCGATATTCCGGACAACCTGGTCCCCTTCTATGAAGCATTGCTGGAGAAGCAGGCCGATCTTTCCGCCGTTCGCTTTGGCGCGGTGGGCATCGGTAGCCGCGAATATGACACTTTTTGCGGCGCAATCGACAAATTAGAAGCGGCATTGAAAGCCAGCGGGGCAAAACAGATCGGCGAAACGCTGAAAATTAATGTCCTCGAACACGAGATTCCTGAAGATCCGGCCGAGGTTTGGGTGGGATCCTGGAAAGATTTACTCTGAGTTTTGTAAAGATCCACACTTTCTTCTGTGGATAAACCTGCTCAAAAGCTTGGATCAACCGGTAGTTATCCAAAGAATAACCGAAGTATGCTTTTTGAGCTGTGCATAACCCTTCATTCTGATCCCAGCTTATACGGAACAGGATCACCGATCATTCACAGATTGTGATCCTTCTTAAGCGTTTGATCTTAAATCGTGGATCCGACTTATCCACAAAGAGAGTCGATCCTAATAAGAGATCACAATAGAACAGATCTCTAAATAAAAGATCTTCTTTTTAATACTCAGGATCCCGGAGTCTTTCTCGAAAGAGCAAAGTTGAGTAGAATCCACGGCCCGGGCTTCAATCCATTTTCAAACCGCGTTATGCGAGGCAGATCACCATGTTTTATCAGGATCCTTTTGACGTCATCATCATTGGCGGGGGTCATGCAGGCACTGAGGCCGCGATGGCAGCAGCGCGAATGGGCCAACAAACCCTGCTTTTGACACACAATATCGACACGCTGGGGCAGATGAGCTGCAACCCGGCGATTGGCGGCATTGGGAAGGGACACCTGGTAAAAGAAGTGGATGCGCTCGGTGGTCTGATGGCGAAAGCGATCGATCAGGCAGGCATTCAGTTTAGGATACTAAACGGCAGCAAAGGCCCAGCAGTCCGTGCGACCCGCGCCCAGGCCGACCGGGTGTTGTATCGCCAGGCGGTACGCACCGCGCTGGAGAACCAGCCGAACCTGATGATCTTCCAACAGGCGGTGGAAGATCTGATTGTCGAAAACGATCGCGTCGTTGGTGCGGTAACCCAAATGGGTCTCAAGTTCCGTGCTAAGTCGGTGGTATTGACCGTCGGCACCTTCCTGGACGGTAAAATTCACATCGGCCTGGACAACTACAGCGGCGGTCGTGCCGGCGATCCGCCGTCGATCCCGCTGTCTCGCCGTCTGCGTGAACTGCCGCTGCGCGTAAGCCGCCTAAAAACCGGTACTCCCCCGCGTATCGACGCGCGCACCATCGATTTTAGCGTGCTGGCGCAACAGCACGGCGATAACCCGATGCCGGTCTTCTCGTTTATGGGATCCGCGGATCAACACCCGCGTCAGGTGCCGTGCTATATCACGCACACCAATGAGAAAACCCATGACGTGATCCGTAGTAACCTCGATCGCAGCCCAATGTACGCTGGGGTGATTGAAGGTATCGGCCCGCGTTACTGCCCGTCGATCGAAGACAAAGTCATGCGCTTTGCCGATCGCAATCAGCATCAGATCTTCCTTGAACCGGAAGGGCTAACTTCAAACGAAATTTATCCAAACGGTATCTCCACCAGCCTGCCGTTTGATGTGCAGATGCAAATCGTCCGCTCAATGCAGGGGATGGAAAACGCGAAGATCGTTCGTCCTGGCTACGCCATTGAGTACGATTTCTTTGACCCGCGCGACCTGAAGCCGACGCTGGAGAGCAAATACATTCAGGGTCTGTTCTTCGCCGGCCAGATCAACGGTACTACCGGGTATGAAGAAGCCGCCGCGCAGGGTCTGCTTGCCGGTCTTAATGCCGCCCGCTTCTCAGCGGAAAAAGAAGGCTGGGCGCCGCGTCGCGATCAGGCCTACCTTGGCGTGCTGGTGGACGATCTGTGCACACTTGGTACTAAAGAACCGTACCGCATGTTTACCTCCCGTGCGGAATATCGCCTGATGCTGCGTGAAGACAACGCCGATCTGCGCCTGACTGAACAGGGGCGTGAGCTGGGGCTGGTGGACGATGAGCGCTGGGCGCGTTTCAACGAGAAACTGGAAAGCATTGAGCGTGAACGCCAACGCCTGAAAACCAGCTGGGTTAACCCGCTGGCGGAAAGCGCAGCCGAAGTGAACGCTCACCTGACCGCGCCGCTATCGCGTGAAGCCAGCGGCGAAGATCTGCTGCGTCGTCCAGAAATGACCTACGAACAGCTGGTACAGCTTTCTCCGTTCGCACCGGGCCTGCAGGATCAACAGGCGGCCGAGCAGGTTGAGATTCAGGTTAAGTACGAAGGCTATATCGCTCGTCAGCAGGACGAGATCGAAAAACAGCAGCGCAACGAGAATACTTTGCTGCCGGCAACGCTCGATTACCGTCAGGTATCCGGCCTGTCCAACGAGGTTATTGCCAAGCTGAACGACCATAAACCGTCATCGATCGGCCAGGCATCGCGTATTTCCGGAATTACTCCGGCGGCAATCTCTATTTTGCTGGTGTGGCTGAAAAAGCAGGGGATGCTGCGCCGCAGCGCCTGATAGCCGTCAGAGCGCGCAAATTTGGCGGATGCAAAATCAGCGATCGCCTTTATAATTCACAGCCCGGTAGCGTTAGCGCCTCCGGGCTCATTATTTTTAGAAGGTACTCACCGTGCTCAACAAACTTTCTCGTCTGCTGGACGAAGCGGGTATTTCGCTCACCGATCACCAGAAAAATCAGCTGGTGGCTTATGTCGGGCTGCTGGATAAGTGGAACAAAGCCTATAACCTGACCTCTGTTCGCGATCCTAACGAGATGCTGGTTCGCCATATCCTCGATAGCATTATCGTTGCGCCGTATCTACAGGGCTCACGTTTTATCGATGTGGGAACAGGTCCTGGCCTGCCGGGGATTCCGCTGGCTATCGTGCGCCCGGAATCTCATTTCACATTACTGGATAGTCTCGGCAAGCGTGTGCGCTTCCTGCGCCAGGTCCAGCATGAGCTAAAACTCGATAACATCGCGCCTGTGCAGAGCCGTGTGGAAGCGTTTCCCGCAGAGCCGCCGTTTGATGGCGTCATTAGCCGCGCTTTTGCCTCGCTGAACGACATGGTGAGCTGGTGCCACCACCTGCCGGCGGCTGATGGGCATTTCTACGCGTTGAAAGGGCAGGCGCAGGAAAGTGAAATGGCAGACCTGCCAGAAGGTTATCAGGTTTGCGACGTGATTAAACTCCATGTACCCCAGCTGGAAGGGGAGAGACATTTGGTGGTCATTAAGCCAAACGCCTTATAATTTTTATCAAAAAATGTGGAAAAAATGTGGCCTGCGCATGTTACAAAAATCAAAGTTACCTGCGGGTATTATCTGGCCACTTTTAACCTTGTTTTTACTATGGCTTTTCTAGCGTTTAACTTTAGCGTGGTGGTTTACTGGCAGAATAGTCAACTTTGAAAATATCAGGGTGCTAAAAATCGATGAACTGTCAGTTCATATTGATGTTAAATTTTTATTATAAATGTCAATAAAAGGTTTTTATTGTATGTGGGGTTGTTTTACAAAAAGACCTCACTTTTTATCTTGAATATCAAAAAGATGAAAACTTACTGATTCTGTACAGATTTAATTCGATTGCACCGAAAATGTTTATTATGTGATCTAATGCACGCTTTAATGGCCGCGTTTTCTCATTATTTGCACTTCTGGTTGATCCCTCACTGATTGACGAAATGCATGAAAAATTGCCGCTCAGAAAATAATTAAACATTTATTCACTATTTTGCTACTTAATGTTTGAAATCACGTGTTGTCACCGTATAATTTGTCCGCTTTTTGACGCTTGACTCTTGGTCTTAAAGAACGTTTTATACGACACGCGGCATACCTCGAAGGGAGCAGGAGTAAAAACGTGATGTCTATGTCGCTCGTGAGTCGAAACGTTGCTCGAAAGCTTCTGTTTATTCAGTTACTGGCAGTAATAGCAAGTGGACTGCTGTTCAGCCTCAAAGACCCCTTCTGGGGCATCTCCGCCATATGCGGAGGTTTGGCAGTCGTTTTGCCAAACGCGTTGTTTATGATTTTTGCCTGGCGCCATCAGGCGCATACACCAGCACAAGGCCGAGTGGCCTGGACCTTCGCCTTCGGTGAAGCATTCAAGGTGTTGCTGACCTTCGCCCTACTGGCGATGGCGCTGGCGGTTTTTGAAGTGGTATTTTTGCCGCTGATAGTGACGTGGGTTTTGGTGCTGGTGGTACAAATTCTGGCTCCAGCTGTAATTAACAACAAAGGGTAAAAGGCATCATGGCTTCAGAAAATATGACGCCGCAGGATTACATAGGACACCATCTGAACAACCTTCAGTTGGACCTACGTACATTCTCGCTGGTGGATCCGCACAACCCCCCAGCCACCTTCTGGACGCTCAATATTGACTCCATGTTTTTCTCGGTGGTTCTCGGTCTGCTGTTCCTTGCCATGTTCCGTAGCGTTGCTAAGAGAGCGACCAGCGGCGTACCAGGGAAATTCCAAACCTTCATCGAAATGATCATCGGCTTCGTCCATGGCAGCGTCAAAGACATGTACCATGGCAAGAGCAAGGTCATCGCGCCGCTGGCGCTTACCGTGTTCGTCTGGGTATTCCTGATGAACCTGATGGACCTGCTGCCAATCGACCTGATTCCTTATATCGGCGAACACATTTTCGGCCTGCCTGCACTGCGCGTGGTTCCGTCTGCTGACGTGAACATCACCCTGTCGATGGCGCTTGGCGTGTTCATCCTGATTATTTTCTACAGCATCAAAATGAAAGGCGTTGGTGGGTTCGTTAAAGAACTGACCATGCAGCCGTTCAATCACTGGGCGTTCATTCCTGTCAACTTAATCCTTGAAGGGGTAAGCCTGCTGTCCAAACCGGTTTCTCTCGGTCTGCGACTGTTCGGCAACATGTATGCCGGTGAGCTGATTTTCATTCTGATTGCTGGTCTGTTGCCGTGGTGGTCACAGTGGATTCTGAATGTGCCTTGGGCCATTTTCCACATCCTGATTATTACGCTGCAAGCCTTCATCTTCATGGTTCTGACGATTGTCTATCTGTCGATGGCATCCGAAGAGCATTGATTTTTACCAACACTACTACGTTTTAACTGAAACAAACTGGAGACTGTCATGGAAAACCTGAATATGGATCTGCTGTACATGGCTGCCGCTGTGATGATGGGTCTGGCGGCAATCGGTGCTGCGATCGGTATCGGCATCCTCGGGGGTAAATTCCTGGAAGGCGCAGCGCGTCAACCGGATCTGATTCCTCTGCTGCGTACTCAGTTCTTTATCGTTATGGGTCTGGTGGATGCTATCCCGATGATCGCTGTAGGTCTGGGTCTGTACGTGATGTTTGCTGTCGCGTAGTAAGTTGTTCGAAAGAAACCTAAGCCACAGAGTTAATTTAAGAGGTATTGTGCTGTGAACATGAACGCAACAATCCTCGGCCAGGCCATCGCGTTTGTTATCTTCGTATGGTTCTGCATGAAGTACGTATGGCCGCCGTTAATGGCTGCCATCGAAAAGCGCCAGAAAGAAATTTCTGACGGTTTAGCTTCTGCAGAACGCGCTAAGAAAGATTTGGACCTTGCACAGGCCAACGCGACCGACCAGCTGAAAAAAGCGAAAGCGGAAGCCCAGGTAATCATCGAGCAAGCGAACAAGCGTCGCTCTCAGATTCTGGACGAAGCTAAAGCTGAAGCAGAACAGGAACGCACCAAAATCGTCGCACAGGCGCAGGCTGAAATCGATGCCGAACGTAAACGTGCTCGCGAAGAACTGCGTAAGCAGGTTGCTATCCTGGCTGTTGCTGGCGCCGAGAAGATCATCGAACGTTCCGTGGATGAAGCTGCTAACAGCGACATCGTGGATAAACTTGTCGCTGAACTGTAAGGAGGGAGGGGCTGATGTCTGAATTTGTAACGGTAGCTCGCCCCTACGCCAAAGCAGCTTTTGACTTTGCCGTCGAACACAAAAGTGTTGAGCGCTGGCAGGATATGCTGGCGTTTGCCGCTGAAGTGACTAAAAACGAACAAATGGCAGAGCTTCTCTCCGGTGCCCTGGCGCCGGAAACGCTCTCAGATGCGTTTATCGCTATCTGCGGCGAGCAACTCGACGAAAATGGTCAGAACCTGATTCGGGTGATGGCTGAAAATGGTCGTTTGAAGGTGCTCCCGGATGTTCTTGAGCAGTTCATTCACCTGCGTGCGGCCAGCGAGGCCATCGCAGAGGTAGATGTTATTTCTGCCAACCAACTGAGTGAAGAACAGCTTGCGAAGATCTCCGGCGCGATGGAAAAGCGTCTGTCACGCAAAGTTAAGCTGAATTGCAAAATCGATAAGTCTGTTATGGCAGGAGTTATCATCCGTTCGGGTGATATGGTCATTGATGGTAGCGTACGCGGCCGTCTTGATCGCCTGGCAGACGTCTTGCAGTCTTAAGGGGACTGGAGCATGCAACTGAATTCCACCGAAATCAGCGAACTGATCAAGCAGCGCATTGCTCAGTTCAATGTTGTGAGTGAAGCTCACAACGAAGGTACTATTGTTTCTGTAAGTGACGGTGTTATCCGCATCCACGGCCTGGCCGATTGTATGCAGGGTGAAATGATCTCCCTGCCGGGTAACCGTTACGCTATCGCACTGAACCTGGAGCGCGACTCCGTTGGTGCGGTTGTGATGGGTCCGTATGCTGACCTCGCCGAAGGCATGAAGGTTAAGTGTACTGGCCGTATTCTGGAAGTTCCGGTCGGTCGTGGTCTGTTAGGCCGCGTGGTGAACACCCTGGGTGCGCCAATTGACGGTAAAGGTCCTGTTGAGCACGATGGTTTCTCGCCAATCGAAGTTATCGCTCCGGGCGTTATCGATCGTCAATCCGTAGACCAGCCGGTACAGACCGGTTACAAATCTGTTGATGCCATGATTCCAATCGGCCGTGGCCAGCGTGAGCTGATCATCGGTGACCGTCAGACCGGTAAAACCGCGATGGCAATCGATGCGATCATCAACCAGCGTGATTCCGGCATCAAGTGCGTATACGTAGCTATCGGCCAGAAAGCGTCCACTATCTCTAACGTGGTGCGTAAACTGGAAGAGCACGGCGCGCTGTCCAACACTATCGTTGTTGTGGCTACCGCTTCTGAATCTGCTGCACTGCAATACCTGGCGCCGTATGCCGGTTGCGCAATGGGCGAATACTTCCGCGACCGCGGTGAAGATGCGCTGATCGTTTACGATGACCTGTCTAAACAGGCTGTTGCTTACCGTCAGGTTTCCCTGCTGCTCCGTCGTCCGCCAGGACGTGAAGCATTCCCGGGCGACGTGTTCTACCTCCACTCCCGTCTGCTGGAGCGCGCATCCCGCGTTAACGCGGAATACGTTGAGAAGTTCACCAATGGTGAAGTTAAAGGTAAAACCGGCTCCCTGACTGCGCTGCCGATTATCGAGACGCAAGCTGGTGACGTTTCCGCATTCGTTCCGACCAACGTAATTTCCATTACCGATGGTCAGATCTTCCTGGAAACCAACCTGTTCAACTCCGGTATTCGTCCGGCGGTTAACCCGGGTATCTCCGTATCCCGTGTTGGTGGTGCTGCTCAGACCAAGATCATCAAGAAACTGTCCGGTGGTATCCGTACCGCGCTGGCGCAGTATCGTGAACTGGCTGCGTTCTCTCAGTTCGCATCCGATCTGGACGAAGCGACTCGTAAGCAGCTGAGCCACGGTCAGAAAGTGACCGAACTGCTGAAACAGAAACAGTATGCACCTATGTCTGTAGCACAGCAGGGCCTGGTACTGTTCGCTGCTGAACGCGGTTACCTCGAAGATGTGGAACTGGCGAAAATCGGTAGTTTCGAAGCCGCTCTGCTGGCTTACGTTGACCGTGACCACGCTCCGCTGATGCAAGAGATTAACCAGACCGGTGGCTATAACGACGAGATCGAAGGCAAGCTGAAAGGCATCCTCGACTCCTTCAAAGCAACCCAGTCCTGGTAAAGTCTGGCGGCTTGCCTTAGGGCAGGCCGCAAGGCATTGAGGAGAAGCTCATGGCCGGCGCAAAAGAGATACGTAGTAAGATCGCAAGCGTCCAGAACACGCAAAAGATCACCAAAGCGATGGAGATGGTCGCCGCCTCCAAAATGCGTAAAACGCAGGATCGCATGGCGGCCAGCCGTCCATATGCAGATACTATGCGCAAAGTGATTGGTCACCTTGCGAACGGTAATCTGGAATATAAGCACCCGTACCTGGAAGAACGCGACGTTAAACGCGTGGGCTACCTGGTGGTGTCGACCGACCGTGGTCTGTGCGGTGGCTTGAACATTAACCTGTTCAAAAAACTGCTGGCGGATATGAAAGCATGGTCCGATAAAGGCGTTCAGTGCGACCTCGCAATGATCGGCTCTAAAGGCGTGTCTTTCTTTAACTCCGTGGGCGGCAATATTGTGGCCCAGGTGACCGGTATGGGTGATAACCCGTCCCTGTCCGAACTGATCGGCCCGGTAAAAGTGATGTTGCAGGCCTACGATGAAGGCCGTCTGGACAAGCTTTACGTTGTCAGCAACAAATTTATTAACACCATGTCTCAGGCTCCGACCATCACTCAGCTGCTGCCGTTACCGGCTTCAGAAGATGATGATCTGAAACGTAAGTCCTGGGATTACCTGTATGAGCCCGATCCGAAAGCGCTGCTGGATACCCTCCTGCGTCGTTATGTGGAATCTCAGGTTTATCAGGGCGTGGTAGAAAACCTGGCCAGCGAGCAGGCCGCCCGTATGGTGGCGATGAAAGCCGCGACCGATAATGGCGGCAGCCTGATTAAAGAGCTGCAGTTGGTATACAACAAAGCTCGTCAGGCCAGCATTACTCAGGAACTCACCGAGATCGTCTCGGGGGCCGCCGCGGTTTAACCAGGTTATTTCGTAGAGGATTTAAGATGGCTACTGGAAAGATTGTCCAGGTAATCGGCGCCGTGGTCGACGTCGAGTTCCCTCAGGATGCCGTACCACGCGTGTACGATGCCCTTGAGGTACAGAATGGTAATGAGAGCCTGGTGCTGGAAGTTCAGCAGCAGCTCGGCGGTGGCGTAGTTCGTGCTATCGCCATGGGTTCTTCCGACGGTCTGCGTCGTGGTCTGGAAGTTAAAGACCTCGAGCACCCGATCGAAGTCCCGGTAGGTAAAGCGACTCTGGGCCGTATCATGAACGTCCTGGGTCAGCCGATCGACATGAAAGGCGACATCGGCGAAGAAGAACGTTGGGCTATCCACCGCGCGGCGCCTTCCTATGAAGAGCTGTCCAGCTCTCAGGAACTGCTGGAAACCGGTATCAAAGTTATCGACCTGATGTGTCCGTTCGCTAAGGGCGGTAAAGTTGGTCTGTTCGGTGGTGCGGGTGTAGGTAAAACCGTAAACATGATGGAGCTGATCCGTAACATCGCGATCGAGCACTCCGGTTACTCCGTGTTTGCGGGCGTAGGTGAGCGTACTCGTGAGGGTAACGACTTCTACCACGAAATGACCGACTCCAACGTTCTGGATAAAGTATCCCTGGTTTACGGCCAGATGAACGAGCCGCCGGGAAACCGTCTGCGCGTTGCGCTGACCGGTCTGACCATGGCTGAGAAATTCCGTGACGAAGGTCGTGACGTTCTGCTGTTCGTCGATAACATCTATCGTTACACCCTGGCCGGTACCGAAGTATCTGCACTGCTGGGCCGTATGCCTTCAGCGGTAGGTTATCAGCCGACTCTGGCGGAAGAGATGGGCGTTCTGCAGGAACGTATCACCTCCACCAAAACCGGTTCTATCACCTCCGTTCAGGCGGTATACGTTCCTGCGGATGACTTGACTGACCCGTCCCCAGCAACCACCTTTGCGCACCTTGACGCAACCGTGGTACTGAGCCGTCAGATCGCGTCTCTGGGTATCTACCCGGCCGTTGACCCGCTGGATTCCACCAGCCGTCAGCTGGATCCGCTGGTTGTTGGTCAGGAACACTACGACACCGCGCGTGGCGTACAGTCCCTGCTGCAGCGTTATCAGGAACTGAAAGACATCATCGCCATCCTGGGTATGGATGAACTGTCTGAAGAAGATAAACTGGTGGTAGCTCGCGCTCGTAAGATCCAGCGCTTCCTGTCCCAGCCGTTCTTCGTAGCAGAAGTATTTACCGGTTCCCCGGGCAAATACGTTTCGCTGAAAGACACCATCCGTGGCTTTAAAGGCATCATGGAAGGCGAATACGATCACCTGCCGGAGCAGGCGTTCTACATGGTCGGTTCCATCGAAGAAGCCGTGGAAAAAGCCAAAAAACTTTAACGCCTTAATCGGAGGGTGATATGGCAATGACTTACCACCTGGATGTCGTCAGCGCAGAGAAACAAATGTTCTCTGGCCTGGTCGAGAAAATCCAGGTAACGGGTAGCGAAGGTGAACTGGGTATTTTCCCGGGTCACGCCCCGCTGCTCACCGCCATTAAGCCTGGTATGATTCGCATCGTTAAACAGTTCGGTCACGAAGAGTTTATCTATCTGTCCGGCGGCATTCTTGAAGTGCAACCGGGCAACGTGATCGTTCTGGCCGATACGGCAATTCGCGGTCAGGACCTCGACGAAGCGCGAGCCCTGGAAGCGAAACGTAAAGCGGAAGAGCACATCAAGAGCTCTCACGGCGACGTGGATTACGCTCAGGCGTCCGCGGAACTGGCCAAAGCGATCGCTAAACTGCGCGTTATCGAATTGACCAAAAAAGCGATGTAACACCGGCTTGAAAGCTAAAAGCCAGTCTGGCAACAGACTGGCTTTTTTTATGCTTAATACGACAGCGGTGACGTCGGACAAAACACACTCCCCCTTAATTGTTATTGATTAGTTAAATGATGAAGCGTAGACTGATTTTTGTGATGCAAATCACAAAAAAACACTGTCAAACCGCACCTGCAATCTGGAAATCATCATGAAACTGTTCCACAAAATCATCGCCAAATTTAGCGCCCTGAGCTTCTGATCGCCGCTCTACCGTCCTGCTTTCACGCACTATCGCTCATCAAAACGACAACACATGCGATGTGAAACAACGGAAAAGAGGTCACCCGAGGGTGGCCTCTTTGCTTTTTATGCCTCTCTTTAACCACTTTCCAGCCCAAACTCATTGACCTTTCCCGCCCGGGACAGGCTAAAATTCTGTCAGGTTATAAACTTACGGTTTATCAGCGACAACGGTAAACACTGCTTTATTCAGGTGACAAAAAAACAGCAAAAGCAGTGAGATAGAAGACTATCTCCCTCACTATCATCGTTTTTCAGCGTTAAACTGATTTGCGATGGTGAAAAATAGCGCCCTAAAATGGTGTATAGCATTGAGCCTGGACGTTTTCTCCACGTCTCGTTTCATGATGAAAAATATGTAGCAATTTCAACGTGAAAGGCTTTTACTTTTCGTTCTAACAGCTGTCAGGATGCGTATGTCAAACAGTGCGATGAGCGTGGTTATCCTTGCCGCAGGCAAAGGGACCCGCATGTATTCCGATCTTCCTAAGGTGCTGCATACTTTGGCCGGGAAGCCAATGGTTCAGCACGTCATTGATGCGGCTAAAGATTTAGGCGCTGCCGCGGTACACCTGGTGTACGGCCACGGCGGCGATCTGCTGCGTCAAACGCTGCATGAAGATAACCTCAACTGGGTGCTGCAAGCAGAGCAGCTCGGTACCGGCCATGCGATGCAGCAGGCGGCGCCGTTCTTCAATGATGATGAAGATATCTTGATGCTCTATGGCGATGTGCCGCTGATTTCGGTTGAAACGCTACAGCGCCTGCGCGCCGCAAAACCGCAGGGCGGTATTGGCCTGTTAACGGTGAAGCTGGATGATCCAACCGGTTATGGGCGCATCACGCGAGAAAATGGCCTGGTGACAGGCATCGTTGAGCATAAAGACGCCAGCGAAGCACAGCGCCAGATTCAGGAGATCAATACCGGGATTCTGGTTGCTAACGGCGCGGACCTGAAACGCTGGTTGGCGAAGCTCACTAACAATAACGCCCAGGGCGAATACTACATCACCGATATTATCGCGATGGCCCATCAGGAAGGTCATGAGATCGTTGCGGTGCATCCTCAGCGTCTGAGCGAAGTTGAAGGGGTGAACAACCGCCTGCAACTCGCGCGTCTGGAACGAGTATATCAGTCAGAGCAGGCGGAAAAGCTGCTGCTGGCGGGCGTGATGCTGCGCGACCCGGCGCGTTTCGATCTGCGCGGCGTGCTGAAACACGGGCGCGATGTCGAAATTGATACTAACGTTATTCTGCAAGGTCATGTCGTGCTGGGCGATCGCGTGAAGATCGGCGCCGGCTGCGTCATCAAAGACAGCGTCATCGGTGATGACTGCGAAATCAGCCCGTATAGCGTGGTTGAAGATGCGCAGTTGCAGGCCGCCTGCACCATCGGCCCGTTTGCGCGTCTGCGTCCGGGGGCTGAGCTGCTGGAAGGCGCTCACGTCGGCAACTTTGTCGAAATGAAGAAAGCGCGTCTGGGCAAAGGTTCGAAGGCAGGTCATCTCTCCTATCTCGGCGATGCTGAAATTGGCGACAACGTTAATATCGGCGCGGGTACTATCACCTGTAACTATGATGGCGCAAATAAGCATAAAACGATCATCGGCGATGATGTGTTTGTCGGTTCTGATACGCAACTGGTCGCGCCGGTCAGCGTTGGTAATGGCGTGACGATTGCCGCGGGCACCACCGTCACGCGTAATATCGCTGACAACGAACTGGTGTTAAGTCGCGTGCCGCAGGTCCACAAACAGGGCTGGCAGCGTCCGGTGAAGAAAAAGTAGTTTTTAGATTGTCGCCGGGTGAGAGTTCGCCCGGCGAACCAGGATGAGAGGATCAATATAGGTCCCCGTCCGCATGCAGTACCATAAAAATAACCCCACTCTCTACAAGGCTCGGGGCGCCCGTAAAGGGCAAATACAGGTCAGCGACAACGCATGGCATATCGCCATTATCAGGAAATTTAACTATGTGTGGAATTGTTGGCGCAGTCGCGCAGCGTGATATTGCTGAAATCCTTCTCGAAGGTTTACGTCGTCTGGAATACCGTGGCTATGACTCTGCCGGTCTGGCTGTGGTCGATAACGAAGGTCATATGACCCGCGTTCGTCGTCTCGGTAAAGTTCAGATGCTGGCTCAGGCGGTAGAAGAGCAACCGTTACACGGCGGTACCGGGATTGCCCATACCCGCTGGGCGACGCACGGCGAGCCGTCTGAGAGCAATGCGCATCCGCATGTTTCTGAACACATTGCGGTGGTCCATAACGGGATCATCGAGAACCATGAGCCGCTGCGCGTCCTGCTGCAGTCCCGCGGCTATGTCTTCGTCTCTGAGACCGATACCGAAGTTATCGCGCATCTGGTGCACTGGGAGCTGGAACAGGGCGGCACTTTGCGTGAAGCCGTGCTGCGCGCAATCCCGCAGCTGCGCGGCGCCTATGGTACGGTGATCATGGATACCCGCGATCCGGGGACGCTGCTAGCGGCACGTTCAGGCAGCCCGCTGGTCATTGGCCTGGGCATGGGCGAAAACTTTATCGCTTCTGACCAACTGGCGCTGCTGCCGGTGACCCGCCGCTTTATCTTCCTCGAAGAGGGCGATATTGCCGAAGTTACCCGTCGTACGGTGGTGATTTTCGATAAATCCGGCGCGGAAGTGAATCGCCAGGAGATCGAATCTAATCTGCAGTATGACGCCGGTGATAAGGGGATTTATCGCCACTATATGCAGAAAGAGATTTACGAGCAGCCGAACGCGATTAAGAACACCCTGACCGGGCGCATCAGCCATGGCGAGGTCGATCTCAGCGAGCTGGGGCCGAATGCCAACGCGCTGCTGTCGCAGGTTGAGCATATCCAGATTGTTGCCTGCGGAACCTCGTATAACTCCGGGATGGTCTCCCGTTACTGGTTCGAAGCGTTAGCCGGTGTGCCGTGCGATGTCGAAATTGCTTCGGAATTCCGCTACCGCAAATCCGCGGTGCGCCGCAACAGCCTGATGATCACCCTCTCCCAGTCCGGTGAGACGGCGGATACCCTGGCGGCGCTGCGCCTCTCTAAAGAGCTTGGCTATCTGGGTTCGTTGGCTATCTGCAACGTTCCGGGCTCCTCGCTGGTGCGCGAGTCCGACCTGGCGTTGATGACCAAAGCCGGTACCGAAATCGGCGTGGCATCGACCAAGGCCTTTACCACTCAGCTGACCGTGCTGTTGATGCTGGTGGCGAAACTGGCGCGTCTCAAGGGCCAGGACGCGGCTATCGAGCAGGATATCGTGCATGGCCTGCAGGCGCTGCCGAACCGTATCGAGCAGATGCTGTCGCAGGATAAGCGCATCGAACAGCTGGCGGAACGTTTCTCCGATAAGCAGCACGCGCTGTTCCTTGGCCGCGGCGATCAGTACCCGATCGCGCTGGAAGGGGCGTTGAAGCTGAAAGAGATCTCCTACATTCATGCTGAAGCTTATGCGGCGGGCGAGCTGAAACACGGTCCGCTGGCGCTGATTGATGCCGAAATGCCGGTCATCGTTGTGGCGCCGAACAACGAATTGTTGGAAAAACTGAAATCCAATATTGAAGAAGTTCGCGCCCGCGGTGGTGAACTGTACGTCTTCGCCGATGAAGACGCCGGTTTCAGCGGCAGCGACAACATGCATATCATCGAGATGCCCCATGTCGAAGAGGTGATTGCGCCGATCTTCTTTACCGTGCCGCTGCAGCTGCTGGCTTATCACGTTGCGCTGATCAAAGGCACCGACGTTGACCAGCCGCGTAACCTGGCGAAATCGGTGACCGTAGAGTAACGGTCTATACGACTGAATCAGGCAGTGAAATCTGTAAATCCGGTAGTGTTAATGAAACACTATCGGATTTTTTTATATCCAGCTCACACTATGTTTATTTATTTTTTCCAGAATTGAATTTCTCTTCGTAAATTATAAAAATGGTTCACATGTAAAGATAATTAGCGATGCCGCAGGATTACAGAAAGAAAGTTTTTAAAGCAATAGACTATATCAATGATCATCTTTGTGTTAATCCAACGCTGGATGAAATAGCGAGTGAAGTAGCGGTATCAAGTTTTCATTTTCACCGAATCTTTAAAGCTCAGGTTGGGGAAACGGTGGCTGCTTTTACTCGCCGTCTGCGAATGGAAAAGGCGGCCATGCATTTGATTGAATCTCCATATGGCGATATCACCGGTCTTGCTTTGCAGATCGGATTTTCCAGTTCGCAAAATTTTGCTAAAGCTTTTCGTCAGCATTTTTCACTCACCCCCGGTGAGTTTCGTCGTCGTTTTGCGAGACAAAAGAAAAGCAAACCTGGAAACGTCAGTATTGTAGAAAGCGACTATTCTCAATCCGATGCGATGTTGAGCACATGGGATGATGCTGGTTTTATCGCGGCTGGCGTGGAATATTTACCGGCAGTGCGCCTGGCATATATGCGGCGATTCGGCCTGTATGGGAAAGAGACGTGCCAACAAACGCACGCAGACCTGTTAGCACTGTTTCCTGATACGCCATTGCAGCCCGGAGGAATGATTTGCCTCTATTGGGATTCGCCAGAAGTTACACCGGAGTTACGTTGCCGCACCGATGTGTGCGTAGAACTCGCTGGCAGTGTAAAAACCGGGCGAGAAATTGCCGTACAGACGCGAGCGAGTGGGCGGTATGCCATTTGTAAGTTTGCTGTTTATGGGGAAGATTTGGATACCGCCTGGGATATCGCATTTGCTTGGGTTAATACTCAGGGTTATTTAAAAGGCGATAGCCCGTGCTATGAAAAATATTATCCAGAAACGGATGTCTCTCGCGATTATTATGTTTTCGATATTGGTATTCCTTTGAAAAACACACCAGCTGAATAACATTTTATAACTATTGATTTGGTCTTTATTGGCAAACGCAACGGAGTTATTAATGAAACGCTCAATGCTTTATCTGGTGTGTGCACTGGCGATGTCTCCTTTTTCAGTTTATTCTCAGCAAGATAATAAAATAATTATATATGGTGGGGACATTTATAGCGCTGATGCGTCAAATCCGCATCCTGAAGCTATTGGTATTGAAGGGGAAAAAATCGTTGCCGTTGGTAAATACCAAGACGTCCTTAAACTAGTTGGTGAGCATGCCCGGCAAATCGATCTAAAAGGTCGGTATCTGATGCCTGGATTGGTTGATACCCATGCCCACGTCGCTAATGCTGGTTTTCAGACGCTAACGCTGGAATTCCCCGGCGGCTTGCAGGATGCCGCAGCAGTGCGTGCTTTCGTCGCTAAAAATAAAGATAATCCGCAGCGCGATCTGCATGGTGTGCAGTACTACAGTAATGTGCCGTTGGATTACTGGGATCGAATTAGTCTGCTAGATAGCGTATTCAATGCGCCGGAATATAAAAATACGCCGGTGGTGTTGGGTGGCGCTGACGCCCATACCGGCTGGGCTAATCAGGCAATGCTACGTAAAGCGGGTTTAACAACGGAAAAACTCCGACATGCAGATAGCGCTTTTAAAGCGGGAACGGGATTGACAGCTGACGGTAAAATCAGCGGTTTTGTCACTGAAGGCGCGTGGGATTTCGTGATGAATGCCATCCCTGCCGTTGATGACGAGACATTATCCCGTGCCATTATTGCGGGAGCGGATGCCATGAACCAGTTCGGCATTACTGCCTGGATGGATCCGCTAAGCAATATTCGCCCATTGTCACCGATGTTTGACGCCAGCCCTAATCGCAACGATGTAGGCTTGCTTCCCGCATACTCGGCGTTGGCTAAGGCCGATAGGCTAACCGCCCATGTTAGCGGCCTGGCGTTGGTGAATATTAATGCCGGGCCTTCAATTATTGACGATGTGTTAGCGCTGCGCGATAAATTCTCTCAAAGCCCTGATTTCAGGCTGGCGGGGATTAAGATCTTTCAGGACGGTGTCATTGAATACCCTTCACAAACGGCGAAACTGAGCCTGCCTTATTTGAATCGTCCAGGCTATCGCGGCAGCGAATCGTTAAATAAAACCAGGTTCTGTCAGCTGATTACCCGTACGGATGCCGAGCATCTGATCGCGCATTTTCATGCGATCGGCGATCGCGCTGTTGAAGAATCGCTGGATGCCGTAGCTTGTGCCCGAAAAGCCAACGGTAATAGCGAGACGCTACATAGCATCACCCATCTGGAAGTGGTCAGCCCGCAGAGCTACCCTCGTTTTCAGCAGCTTAATGTTGCGGCCTCGATGCAGCTATTATGGGCCGGTAAGGATGGTGATGGCGCCACGACAACCTTACTGGAGGGCAAGGTACCTGCACCTCTGTTAACTCATCTTTATCCGGCAGGCGATCTGTACCGTCACCATGCATTGATTGCCGGCGCCAGTGATTTACCGGTGTCCAGCGCGAACCCGCTATTGGCTATTTACACGGCCGTCACGCGCAGGGGGGAGTTGGGCGAGCTACCGCCGGATAGTGAGAAAATTAGTCGGGAGGCGATGCTTCAGGCCTATACTTTGAATGCGGCGAAGGTGATTGGCCGGGGAGATGAAATAGGTTCGCTGGCCGTAGGCAAAAGCGCCGATTTTGCACTTTTCGATCGCAATCTTGAAAAAGTGAGTATTGAGGAGTTGCGTGACGCGAAGGTCGTCTGGACGATGTTTGAGGGCCGTCAGGTTTATCAAGCGGAGTGACGTCATTTCAGGGCTGCCTCCCGGCAGCCTTTTAAGAGATGAAGTAAAATCCGCTTCCCTGCTTTATGACAGACTGTCATTTTCGAACCTTATTTTCATTGTCATACAGGTAAAATCTTGCCGTAAACCTGATGTCACAATTAAATCCAATTCATTGAAAATATTGATTTTAATTTCCTTTCGTCGAACGCATTTTTGCGTGTCATAAAACTGTCATAATTCGTACATTTTACTGTCACCTGTTTGTCCTATTTTGCTCACCATAGCTTCGAAACAACGGTTTACGAATCCCAGCAGGAGACATTATGAACGTTATGCGTACCACCGTCGCAACAGTTGTCGCCGCGACCTTATCGATGAGCGCTTTCTCTGCTTTCGCAGCAGCAAGCCTGACTGGCGCAGGTGCAACTTTCCCTGCTCCGGTGTATGCCAAATGGGCTGATACCTATCAGAAAGAAACGGGCAATAAAGTTAACTACCAGGGTATCGGTTCCTCTGGCGGCGTTAAACAGATTATTGCCAACACCGTGGATTTCGGTGCTTCTGATGCTCCTCTGGCTGATGACAAACTAGCGCAGGAAGGCCTGTTCCAGTTCCCGACCGTTATCGGCGGCGTGGTGCTGGCGGTTAACCTGCCGGGCGTTAAATCCGGCGAGCTGGTGCTCGATGGTAAAACCCTCGGCGACATCTATCTGGGCAAAATCAAAAAATGGGATGACGAAGCGATCGCTAAACTCAACCCTGGCCTGAAGCTGCCGGCTCAGAACATCGCCGTGGTCCGCCGCGCGGATGGTTCCGGTACTTCCTTCGTCTTCACCAGCTATCTGGCGAAAGTGAACGAAGAGTGGAAATCTAAAATTGGCGCAGGTTCTACCGTAAACTGGCCAACCGGCCTGGGCGGTAAAGGCAACGACGGTATCGCAGCCTTCGTTCAGCGTCTGCCGGGCGCTATCGGCTACGTCGAGTATGCTTACGCTAAGCAGAATAACCTGGCCTACACCAAACTGCTGTCCGCTGACGGCAAGCCGGTCAGCCCGACGGAAGATAACTTCGCTAATGCGGCGAAAGGTATCGACTGGAGCAAGTCCTTCGCTCAGGACCTGACTAACCAGAAAGGTGAAAATGCATGGCCGATCACCTCAACCACTTTCATCCTCGTCCACAAGGCTTCCAATAAGCCGGAGAATACCGCGGAAGTGCTGAAGTTCTTCGACTGGGCATACAAAAACGGCGGCAAAGAAGCGAATGCGCTGGATTACGCCAGCCTGCCGGATAGCGTGGTTGAGCAGGTACGCGCCGCATGGAAAACCAACGTGAAAGACAGCAGCGGTAAAGCGCTGTACTAATACCCGCGGAATGTCGAGCTGCCGGCGAGCTTCCTGCAGCTCGAATTATTTCGGGTATAGCATTACCTTTGCCCGTAAGCTCAGTAAAATGCTGGGTTTTTGGGCCCGAACTTAAAGAGTAACCTATGGCTGCAACCAAGCCGGCATTCAACCCTCCGGGGAAAAAGGGTGACATGATCTTCAGCGCGCTGGTAAAACTGGCTGCGCTGATTGTGCTATTGATGCTGGGTGGCATCATCGTCTCCCTCATCATCTCTTCATGGCCAAGTATTCAGAAATTTGGCTTTTCCTTTTTGTGGACCAAAGAGTGGGATGCGCCGAATGAGATCTTCGGTGCGCTGGTACCGATTTACGGGACCCTGGTTACCTCAATTATCGCGTTGTTGATCGCCGTTCCGGTGAGCTTCGGCATCGCGCTGTTCCTGACTGAACTCTCCCCAGCCTGGCTAAAACGCCCGCTGGGTATTGCTATTGAGCTGCTGGCGGCGATCCCGAGTATCGTATACGGCATGTGGGGCCTGTTTATTTTCGCCCCGCTGTTTGCGACTTACTTCCAGGAACCCGTCGGCAACGTCCTTTCGACCATCCCCTTTGTCGGTGCGCTGTTTGCCGGCCCGGCGTTCGGTATTGGCATCCTGGCGGCCGGCGTCATTCTGGCCATCATGATCATTCCTTATATCGCCGCCGTAATGCGTGACGTCTTCGAGCAGACTCCGGTGATGATGAAAGAGTCCGCATATGGGATCGGCTGCACCACGTGGGAGGTGATTTGGCGCATCGTGCTGCCGTTCACCAAAAACGGGGTGATCGGCGGCGTCATGCTCGGCCTGGGGCGCGCGCTGGGTGAAACCATGGCTGTCACCTTTATCATCGGTAACACCTATCAGCTAGACAGCGCTTCGTTGTATATGCCGGGCAACAGTATTACCTCGGCGCTGGCCAATGAATTCGCGGAAGCGGAAAGCGGCCTGCACGTAGCGGCGCTGATGGAACTGGGTCTGATCCTGTTCGTTATCACCTTTATCGTTCTGGCCGCGTCGAAGTTCATGATTATGCGTCTCGCTAAGAACGAGGGGGCTCGCTAATGGCAACGATCGAATTGCAAACCACCGCCGCGCTGGCGGAATCCCGTCGCAAGATGCAGGCTAAACGCCGCCTGAAGAACCGCATTGCCCTGACCCTGTCGATGGCGACTATGGCGTTTGGTCTCTTCTGGCTTATCTGGATCCTGATGTCGACCATCACGCGTGGCATCGACGGCATGAGCCTGGCGCTGTTTACCGAAATGACGCCGCCGCCGAATACCGCGGGCGGCGGTCTGGCGAATGCCCTGGCGGGCAGCGGCCTGCTGATCCTGTGGGCGACCGTCTTTGGTACGCCGCTGGGTATCATGGCCGGTATCTATCTGGCGGAATATGGCCGTAAGTCGGTACTGGCGGAAATCATCCGCTTTATCAACGATATTCTGCTTTCCGCGCCGTCTATCGTCGTGGGTCTGTTTGTCTACACCATCGTGGTGGCGCAGATGCAGCACTTCTCCGGCTGGGCGGGCGTTATCGCGCTGGCGCTGCTGCAGGTGCCTATCGTGATTCGTACCACTGAAAACATGCTGAAACTGGTGCCGGATAGCCTGCGTGAAGCAGCCTATGCGCTGGGGACGCCGAAGTGGAAGATGATTTCCGCGATCACCCTTAAGGCGTCGGTATCCGGCATTATGACCGGTATCCTGCTGGCCATTGCCCGTATCGCCGGGGAGACGGCGCCGCTGCTGTTCACCGCGCTCTCCAACCAGTTCTGGAGCACCGATATGATGCAGCCGATCGCCAACCTGCCGGTGACCATTTTTAAATTTGCCATGAGTCCGTTCGCGGAATGGCAGCAACTGGCTTGGGCCGGGGTATTGATTATCACCCTGTGCGTCTTGCTGCTGAATATTCTGGCGCGCGTTGTCTTCGCGAAGAAGAAACACGGTTAATTTTTGCGGCGCGGCCTAAGCGGCGCCGAATGAGGAAGAGATTGAGATGAGTATGGTGAACGCGAATCCGGGTAAAATTTCAGTTCGTGACCTGAACTTCTACTACGGCAAATTCCATGCCCTGAAGAACATCAACCTGGATATCGCTAAGAACCAGGTGACGGCGTTTATCGGCCCGTCAGGCTGCGGTAAATCCACTCTGCTGCGTACGTTCAACAAGATGTTTGAGCTGTACCCGGAGCAGCGTGCGGAAGGCGAAATTCTGCTGGATGGCGACAATATTCTCACCAATACCCAGGATATCGCCCTGCTGCGCGCGAAAGTAGGGATGGTATTCCAGAAGCCGACGCCGTTCCCGATGTCCATCTACGACAACATCGCCTTCGGCGTGCGCCTGTTTGAGAAGCTGTCGCGCGCCGATATGGACGAGCGCGTGCAGTGGGCGTTGACCAAAGCCGCATTATGGAATGAAACCAAAGATAAACTGCACCAGAGCGGGTATTCTCTCTCCGGTGGTCAGCAGCAGCGTCTGTGTATTGCCCGCGGTATCGCGATTCGCCCGGAAGTACTGCTGCTCGATGAACCTTGCTCAGCGCTGGATCCCATCTCCACCGGGCGTATTGAGGAGCTTATCACCGAGCTGAAGCAGGATTACACCGTCGTTATCGTTACCCACAACATGCAGCAGGCTGCGCGTTGTTCCGACCATACGGCATTTATGTATCTTGGCGAGCTGATTGAATTCAGCAACACGGACGATCTGTTTACCAAGCCCGCTAAGAAGCAAACTGAAGATTATATTACTGGCCGCTACGGTTGATTGCCCTTCTGCTTTCAGGTGCTAACCCGATGGGCAATCAGGAGACATCATGGATAACTTAAATCTTAATAAACATATTTCCGGCCAGTTCAACGCAGAACTGGAGTACATACGCACCCAGGTGATGACCATGGGTGGGCTGGTGGAGCAGCAGCTTTCTGATGCGATCACCGCGATGCACAATCAGGACAGCGATCTGGCGAAGCGCGTAATCGACGGCGACAAGCAGGTCAATATGATGGAAGTGGCGATCGACGAGGCCTGCGTGCGCATCATCGCTAAACGTCAGCCGACCGCCAGCGACCTGCGGCTGGTAATGGCGATCATCAAGACTATCGCCGAGCTGGAACGTATTGGCGACGTGGCGGATAAAATCTGCCGCACCGCGCTGGAGAAGTTTTCCCAGCAGCACCAGCCGCTGCTGGTGAGCCTGGAGTCGCTGGGCCGCCATACCGTGCAGATGCTGCATGATGTACTGGATGCCTTTGCGCGTATGGATCTCGATGAAGCGGTACGTATCTATCGCGAAGACAAGAAAGTCGACCAGGAGTATGAAGGCATCGTGCGTCAACTGATGACCTATATGATGGAAGATTCACGTACCATTCCGAGCGTCCTGACCGCGCTGTTCTGCGCGCGCTCCATCGAACGTATCGGCGATCGCTGCCAGAATATCTGCGAATATATTTTCTACTTCGTTAAAGGCCAGGATTTCCGTCACGTAGGCGGCGACGAACTGGATAAGCTGCTCGCGGGTAAAGATCCGAAAGAGTAAAGATCACGATGGTTGATTCTGGTAAAGGAAATTATCAGAATCAACTATGATTTTGCGCATAGCAGACATATTGCTGCGATTATCGTCACAATTAATACTCTGACTATTTGAGTTTTAAATTTTCTCGCGTAACAATCCCTCTCACTGACTGAGCGCTGAAGCTCAGATGGTTAAAATGGATTGTTACTGCGACAGCAGGCAAAACCTGATATTGCCCCAGGCGGCGATGTCAGGTTTTTTTGTTTTAGACGCTGAATGGTTTGCTGATAAGGGTTGTTACCGCAATGAGCGGGCAAAACCTGAAGAGGATTATCTGTTAATGCAGATGGTCTCCTTCAGGTTTTTTTTTGCTACTTATTCGTTATGAAAATAAAAGCTGCAGTTACGTGGAATGGTATTAATGCAGTTTATTAAAAACATAACGCCATTTATTAATTACGTGTTTCATTTACGCCAATGCTTATATAAGGGATTATTATGATTAGAAGAAATATGATCGCTTCGGCGATGGTTTTGCTGGCGCCGCTTTCTTATTCAAAAAATCTTATTGCCGGGCAACTTACGGTTGAACAACGGCTGGAGCTTCTGGAAAAAGCGCTTCAGGACACACAAAAAGAACTCAAGAAATATCAGGATCAGGAGAAAAAAAGGAACCAGGTCTGGGCCGCCTGGTCGCAACCGGTAAATAGCCAGAAGAGCCGGAGCGCGGAAGCGCCCACGGCGACCAAAGCGGCCGCTAAGCCGGATGCGGTGCTGGTCAAAAATGAACAATCCGAGCAGGGCGGTGAGCCAGCCTATAGCGCCATGACGCTGAAAGATTTTAGCAAATTCGTGAAAGATGAAATTGGCTTTAGCTATAACGGCTATTACCGTTCTGGCTGGGGAACTGCCTCGCACGGCTCGCCAAAATCGTGGGCCATCGGCTCGCTTGGCCGTTTGGGTAACGAGTATTCCGGCTGGTTTGATTTACAGCTTAAACAGCGCGTTTTTCAGGAAGGCGATAAACGTGTGGACGCCATCGTGATGCTCGATGGCAACGTGGGTCAGCAATATTCTACCGGCTGGTTTGGCGACAATGTCGGCGGCGAAAACTACCTTCAGTTCTCGGATATGTACGTCAACACCAAAGGCTTTCTGCCGTTTGCCCCGGAAGCGGATTTCTGGGTCGGTAAGCACGGCGCGCCGAAAATCGAGATCCAGATGCTGGACTGGAAAACGCAAAGAACCGATGCGGCAGCTGGCGTAGGGCTTGAAAACTGGAAGGTGGGCGCCGGTAAATTTGATATCGCGCTGGTGCGCGAAGACATCGATGACTACGACCGCTCTTTGACCAATAAGCAGCAAATTAATACCAATACCCTGGATGTACGTTACAAAGATATTCCGCTGTGGGATAAAGCCTCGCTGATGGTGAGCGGGCGCTATGTCGCTGCGAATCAGAGTTCATCAGAGAAATATAAAGAGGGGAATGAAGGTTACTATCAATGGAAAGATACCTGGATGGTGGGAACTTCGTTAACGCAGAAATTTGATAACGGCGGCTTTAACGAATTCTCATTATTACTGGCGAACAACTCCATCGCCAGCAGCTTCTCGCGCTATGCCGGATCGAGCCCGTATACCACCAATAATGGGCGCTATTATGGCGATCATACCAACGGCACCGCCGTACGCTTAACCTCACAGGGGGAAACCTATCTGCGCGATGATGTCATTATGGCTAATGCGATCGTTTATTCATTTGGTAATGACGTTTATAGCTATGAAACCGGCGCCCATTCAGATTTTGAATCTATTCGCGCCGTGGTTCGTCCGGCATATATCTGGAATAAATATAATCAGACCGGCGTTGAGCTGGGATACTTCAAACAGCAGAACAAAGATGTGATGGGGAAGAAATATAACGAATCCGGTTATAAGACCACCTTATTCCATACCTTCAAAGTTAATACCAGTATGCTGACCTCGCGCCCGGAAATCCGCTTTTATGCGACTTATATTAAAGCCGAAGATATCGACCTGGATAAGGCCGCTAACAATACCACCGCGGTTTTTGAAGATGGCAAGAACGACCAATTCGCCCTCGGCGCGCAGGCCGAAATTTGGTGGTAAGGCCGCAAGCGCCTGCTCATAAAAACGTAAAAAGGAATCAAAATGAAACGACATGCAATCTACTTCGCCCTGGCGCTGGCTGGCGCCACAATTACGGCGCACGCCGCTCCGCTGCCGACGATGCCTGATGCCGCCATTCCTGTCAGCCAGTATATTACTCAGGTGAATACGGATAACAGCGTGACTTTCCGGTTATTTGCCCCCGATGCCAGGCGCGTATCCGTCGTCACGGGATCGACGCCGGATACGTTTGTCTCTCATGACATGACCAAAGATATCCAGGGCGTATGGACGTGGAAAAGCGATCGCCTGGCCGCCAATCTTTATGAGTACTACTTCGATGTGGACGGTTTTCGTTCCGTCGATACCGGTAGCCGCTACCAGAAACCGCAGCGCCAGGTGAATACCAGCCTGATCCTGGTGCCCGGCAGCATTCTTGACGATCGGGCAGTCCCGCACGGCGATCTGCGTACCGTCACCTACCATTCGACGGCGCTTAAGTCAGAACGCCGCGTCTATGTCTGGACGCCGCCGGGTTATAACGGCAGCGGCGAACCGTTGCCGGTGCTCTATTTCTACCACGGTTTTGGCGATAGCGGCCTGTCGGCCATCGACCAAGGGCGCATCCCGCAAATGATGGATAACCTGCTGGCGGAGGGCAAAATCAAGCCGATGCTGGTGGTGGTGCCGGATACCGAAACCGATATTCCTCAAGCGATCGCGGAAAACTTCCCGCCGCAGGAGCGGCGTAAAAACTTCTATCCACTCAATGCGAAAGCCGCAGACAACGAACTGATGCACGACATCATTCCGCTGATCGATTCCCGATTTAACGTGCGTAAAGATGCCGACGGCCGGGCGCTGGCGGGGCTGTCGCAGGGCGGTTACCAGGCGCTGGTGTCCGGGATGAACCATCTTGAGAGCTTCGGGTGGCTTGCCACCTTTAGCGGGGTTACGACAACCACGGTTCCCGATGCTGGCGTGGAGGCGCAGTTGAATAATCCTGACGCCATCAATAAACAACTGCGTAACTTTACGCTGGTGGTTGGCGAAAAAGACGCCGTCACTGGCAAAGATATTGCCGGCCTGAAAAGCGAACTGGAAAAGCAGAAGATCAAATTTGATTACCACTCTTATCCCGGTCTGAATCATGAAATGGACGTCTGGCGTCCGGCCTATGCCGAGTTTGTGCAAAAGCTCTTTAAATAACCGTCAGGGGGCATGGCGCCCCCTGTCTCAACCAGTAAAGGAAGATGAGATGAAATTGATTGTGACGGAAGATTATGAAGAGATGAGCCTGGTCGCCTGCCATCATCTTTTAGGCTATATCACGGTGCCGCGACGGATGAATCTGGCGGTGACGGCGGGGAGTACGCCGAAGCGTATGTATGAGCATTTGGTGGCCGCCATCAAAGGGAAATCATTCTATGATCGGGTTCACTATTACAACTTTGATGAGATACCTTTTCGCGGCCAGCAGCGTGAAGGAGTGACGATTTCCAACCTGCGCCAGCTGTTTTTTACTCCAGCGCAAATCAAAGAAGAGAACATCCATAAATTGACGCTGGAGAACGCGGCTCAACACGATCGCCGCCTCGAAGAGGCCGGCGGTCTTGACCTGGTCGTGCTGGGGCTGGGCGCCGACGGCCATTTTTGCGGCAACCTGCCGAACACTACACGTTTTCATGATGAGACGGTCGAAGTACCGATTCAGGGGGAGCTGATTGGCATTGTCGCGAACGGCGAAATGGGGGGCGATTTCAATGTGGTGCCGGATAGCTATGTCACCATGGGGCCGAAAAGCGTGATGGCGGCAAAAAACCTGCTGCTGATTGTCAGCGGCGCGGCGAAAGCGCAAGCGCTAAAGCAGGTGGTGGAAGGCCCGGTCAGCGAACTGGTGCCGGCCTCTGTACTCAAGTTGCACCCTTCGTTGGTGATTATTGCGGATAAAGCGGCTGCGGCGGAATTGCAGCACTAAAAAGCCGCTGGCCAGCGGGGCTACCGTTGTGACCAACCGTAGCCCGACCGAGCGTAGTGACGTCGGGTCTTAACGAGTAATATCCCAGCCACGCGCTCTCCACAATGCCGGCAGCTCAGCTAAATCGGTAAAGGTCGTTACTTTCGGATGATCGATCGGTTGGTTGTGCGGGTCGGCGCAGAAGTAAAAGACTTCCATACCCGCGGCGATCCCTGATTGGGCTCCCGCGCTGGAATCATCGACCAGAATACAATTTTCGACTTGTACCTGCATGGCCTCTGCCGCATGGAACATCAGCGCCGGGTCGGGTTTCCAGCGCTGAATGTCGTAACCGCTGTACAGCCGGTCTGGGAAGTGGTGCAGCATCTGCGTTCTACCGAGCGAATGTTGCATTTTACTGACCGGGCCATTCGACACCACGCACATGGGGATCTTCACCGCGTCCAGCAGCGCAGCGGCGCCGGGGATGATCTCCAGCTCGCTATCGAACAGACGGGCGACTTCGGCGCGGTACACCGGCTCCAGGGTTTCTTTTTTCAGGTTAACGCCATATTCAGCGTTGATGGTGTCGATAATCTCGTACAGCTTAACGCCTTTGAAGCGCTTAAAAATTTCGGCTAAATCCAGCGTAATACCGAATTCCTGAAACATGTGAACATAGGCGCGTGAGCAAATCACCTCGCTATCGACCAGCGTGCCGTCACAATCGAAAAATACTGCTTGTGGTTGGGTCATACTTTTTCCAGTTTAACAAGTTTAACGTTTTCGTAATGCTCAATGCCGCGACGCAATCGTTGCCGTATAAGCAAAATAAATGAAAAAAATTACCATACAACCGCGCCTGGTGCCGTAATTTGGTATAGGATAGCCTCGAATTTTCCCTCCTTTACGTTCGGAAACCGATAATGAGTCAACAACCAACCAGCCAGTCTTCTGGCCAGGGTCTGCTGGAGCGCGTATTTAAACTGCGCGAGCACGGCACCACGGTGCGCACTGAAGCGATCGCCGGTTTCACCACGTTCCTGACGATGGTCTACATCGTCTTCGTGAACCCACAAATTCTTGGCGTGGCGGGTATGGATACCAGCGCTGTCTTTGTGACCACCTGTCTGATCGCGGCCTTCGGCAGCATCCTGATGGGGCTGTTCGCGAATCTGCCGGTGGCGCTGGCGCCAGCGATGGGTCTGAATGCCTTCTTTGCCTTCGTGGTGGTTCAGGCGATGGGCCTGCCGTGGCAGGTGGGGATGGGCGCGATTTTCTGGGGCGCCGTCGGCCTGCTGCTGCTGACCCTCTTCCGCGTACGCTACTGGATGATTGCCAATATCCCGGTGAGCCTGCGCGTCGGTATCACCAGTGGAATCGGGCTGTTTATCGGCATGATGGGCCTGAAGAACGCTGGCGTTATCGTGGCGAACCAGGACACGTTGGTCAGCATCGGCAACCTGACTTCCCATAGCGTGCTGCTGGGCGTGCTCGGGTTCTTTATTATCGCTATCCTGGCATCGCGTAATATTCATGCCGCCGTTCTGGTCTCTATCGTCGTTACCACCCTGTTGGGCTGGATGCTCGGCGATGTGCACTACACAGGCATCGTCTCCGCGCCGCCGAGCGTAACCTCGGTTGTGGGTCAGGTCGATCTGGCCGGTTCGCTGAACCTTGGCCTGGCGGGCGTGATCTTCTCGTTCATGCTGGTTAACCTGTTCGACTCCTCCGGCACCCTGATTGGCGTCACCGATAAAGCCGGGCTGGCGGATGCGCAGGGTAAATTCCCGCGCATGAAGCAGGCGCTGTTTGTCGATAGCGTGTCGTCCGTCGCCGGCTCCTTTATTGGCACCTCTTCGGTTACGGCCTATATCGAATCCTCCTCCGGTGTTTCCGTTGGCGGGCGTACCGGCCTGACCGCCGTTGTCGTGGGTATCCTGTTCCTGCTGGTCATCTTCCTGTCGCCGCTGGCGGGGATGGTTCCGGCCTATGCTGCCGCCGGGGCGCTGATTTACGTTGGCGTGCTGATGACCTCAAGTCTGGCGCGCGTGAAGTGGGATGACCTGACGGAAGCGGTACCGGCGTTTATCACCGCGGTGATGATGCCGTTCAGCTTCTCGATTACCGAAGGTATCGCCCTGGGCTTTATTTCCTACTGCGTGATGAAGATTGGTACCGGCCGTCTGCGTGAACTCAGCCCGTGCGTGATTATCGTTTCGCTGCTGTTCGTGCTGAAAATTGTCTTTATCGATGCGCATTGATCCGCACACATGATGAGAAAGCCCGGCATCGCTGCCGGGCTTTTTTTATGCTTTAACCCGCTGAATATAATCGCCAAAGGCGGTCAATTGGCCGCGCAGATGGTCCAGCGTGCTCTGATCGACCACTTCCCCTGCCTGCGGATCGACTTTGTTCTGAATCACGCCGCCCATAAACTCCGGCTTGTTCATCACCATCGCATCGAGGAAGACCAGAATCTGGCGCAGATGATACTGACAACGCGCCCCGCCGATAGCGCCCATTGAGCTGGTCTGGATCAGCACCGGCTTACCGGCCAGCGGCTGTTCCGGCAGACGTGAGAGCCAGTCGATGGCGTTCTTCAGGCCGCCGGGTACCGAGTAGTTATATTCCGGGGTAACGATCACCACGCCGTCCGCTTCGCGGATTTGTTTCGCGATCTCCTGCACGCTCTGCGGGAACCCCTCTTCCTGTTGGATATCGGCATCGTACAGCGGAATATCGCCGATCGACGGCAGCGCGGAGATTTCCATGCCCGCAGGCGCAATGCCCGGCAGCGTGCGCGCAACCATGGCATTGAAAGAACCTTTGCGTAGACTTCCGAGTAACGTAACAACTTTCAACGTATCAGACATGAGTGCTCCTTTGCATCATGATGGCCGGCTAAACCGGTCAGTTGAGGGAGAATACTTTTTCTACCGGTAAGCTGGTAAAGCGCATCAGGCGCGCGTCAGTCTCTTTGGCGCGCGTTTGCGCATCAGGCAGGCAGCGCCAGCCCTCTTTACTATCAAATTCCCAGACCTTCAGCGGCCCGATATTCGGGGTGACGGCGATTGACCACACCAGCAGCGTCTCAGCATCGCAGATGGCTTCAATCGATTGGGTGCCAGCGGTACGCAGGCGACCAGACCCCGGCAGCA
The DNA here is from genome assembly GCF_050600785.1 of Klebsiella sp. 141198. Taxonomy (NCBI): domain Bacteria; kingdom Pseudomonadati; phylum Pseudomonadota; class Gammaproteobacteria; order Enterobacterales; family Enterobacteriaceae; genus Klebsiella; species Klebsiella sp. 141198. The sequence continues at coordinate 53,596 of NZ_JAQIRM010000009.1, read as the reverse complement.
GTTGTACTCGCACGGGGGCTTCACCGGTGAGCTTCAGCACGCTTCGGCGCAGCGCCACCAGTTGAGCGCGGGCTTCATCCGGATCGTGCTGGATGTTAATCCATAAATTCTCATTGCTATTGAAGACATAGCGATCGGCGGCATGCAGAGGATGGACGCCACGCGAGGCGTGCTGCAGTTCCATATCGAGACCGCAGTCACCTTCGGTCGTCAGCGCTACGCCGACGATATTCCCGGCATAAGAGATGGAAAAGCGGGGAAGGTGGGGATCGCGAAATACGGGCCGTCCACTGGGTTCGCTGATGATTTCCGGCAGCTCGCCGATACCATAAAGCATGAAAAGCAGTTCAGCGAGCAGCGAACGCGAGGCGCGATAGCGGCTCTGTCGGTATTCGGGTAGGTTACGTGCGGATTGATGACATGCCGCCGACAAACGCGTCGATAGCGGCTCCCTGGTGTTGAGTATCCCTCTTGCAAAATGCGTTGCCATTCGTCGCTCCGTGATTAATGGTCAGAGATAAAAATTGTGAATGATATTATCGCTCACAATGAGCAGGTTTTAATGCGGAAATTCTTCCTTGAGAAGGGATAATGTCTGACTTTTACAATTTCTTGCGCAACAACGTGAGGATGATGGGCAATTTCCCTACAGCGTATTGGAATAGAGCTGTTTAAGGGTCTCTCTGAGCCATACGATCTTTGGATTATAGCTATTACGCTTATGCCACAGCAGGGTGAACGGCACGCGCATTTTTTCCAGCAGCTGCGGCTCCAGCGGCAGCGGGCGTGATACCAGCGGCAGATGATGCTGCTGATTATAGTGCTGACAATAGCGCGGCGCGGTGGCTATCATGGTGTGATTCGGCTGCGCCGCCATGAACAGCGACTGTTCAAAGCCGGGCAGAGTCAGCGCGACGGTCCGTTTGTAGCCCAGGTCATGCAGCACATCATCCAGCGCCCAGGTGTCGCTTTGTTCCCAGCAGATATTGATGTGCGGATAGCGCAGGAAAGCCGCCAGGTTCCACTCTTCATTGAGCGCCGGATGATCGGCGCGCAGCCACACCTGCGGCAGGTCGCTAAACAGGACATCAAAATCGATATACCACGGCAGCAGGCTCAACTGTTCGCGCGAACGCGGATGGGTTTCCCGGCCGCAAAAACCGATATCAACCTCGCCGCGAATAATGGCATCCAGCGAGTCGTAATCCCAGTTGCGTAAACGGATCAGCGCCTGTGGATAACGTTGATAAATTTGCTGGGAGAGGGTGTTGAACAGGATCATCAGCAGCGGCGATTCCGCCGCCAGCTCGAACTTCAGGCCGCTTGGCATGGTATGGTGCGGTTTATCGAGGATCTGATTGCCCATCTGCATCCAGTCAGCAAGATCCTGCTCCATGCTGCTCATTAACGGCGTTGGCGCCAGCCCTAGCGGTGTTTTAACAAACAGCGGATCGTCAAACCAGGCGCGTAGCTTGGCCAGTGATTTACTCACCGCAGACGGCGAAACGTTCATCCGTTTCGCCGTGCGGGTGACGCTGCGCTCCTGGGTCAGAAGCTGCAGACATAGCAGTAAGTTAAGATCGAGACTCGACAGGGATTTCTTCATTATCTTGCGTCGCGCGCGCCGGCGAGACGACCAGTATCAGAACAATACTGACTATGCTACAGGCAATGAGTATCCCGATCAGCATATTCATGGCGCTCAGCCCGATGATAGCCGCCAGCCAAATCCACAGCGAAGAACCACAGACCTGAGCGATGCCGAGAGCGGAGCTGGCGACGCCCGCCCGCAACGTGAAAGGCCCCAACGCCTGGCTCATCGCGACGCCAAAGCCAACCGAGAAACCCGCGCAGATCATGCCTAATCCCAGCATGGTGATGGGCTGGCTGGCGGCGAGGCTCAATACCACGCCAGCGACAAGGAACAACGTCTGCGAGGTCAGCATCAGGGTGCGCGGTTTAAACAGCGTCAGGGCAAACGGCGTGGAGAACGACACGGCCATGCTGACCATTGCCATCAGCGCCATCGCCATTGAATAAGTTCCGCGGTCGAAACCCATTTCTTCCATCATCAGTACCGGTGAGACGTTTACGTAGGTCAGAATTGCGGTGACGCTGAGAGTCGTAATGACTATACGGCTGAGGAAAAAACGGTTTAGCAGCGACTCTGCGGCGCCATTGTGCTGTGCGCCTGCCTGAAAATGCGTTGCCGGGCGCGTCTCACGCAGGATAAACACCGACAATAACCCTACCATCACCCCCATGCCTGTCATGGTGTAGAACAGGCTCTGCCACGGATATTTCAACATGATCAGATGGCCAAGTACCGGCGCGAGGACGGGAATAATGCAGGTAATGCCATTAAGCAGCGACAGTACCTTGGCGCGGCGGCGCTCGTCCAGCGTATCGCGCAGAACGGCAAAAGCGACGACGTAGCAGCTTCCCGCGCCGATCCCCTGGATAAAGCGGCCGATCAGAAAATGCGTGCTGTTATGCGCCTGCGAGCACAGTAGCGAGGCCAGTATGAAGGTGATGGCGCCGAAAATCGCGACCGGTTTACGCCCGGATTTATCCGCCGCGCGCCCGGCAAAAAGCATCGCGGTAGCCATGCCGGCTAAATAGACCGAAAAGGCGATATGCAGCTGCGCCTCGCTGGCGCCAAGATCCTGGGCGATACGCGGTAGGCCGACCAGATACATATCAATGCCGGATGGATAGAGCAGTACCAATGCGAAACTGCAGATAAGAAAGCGTGCCATAGGACCCTCGCAATAAGAATGGCGTACAGCATAGTGGCTAGCGCCAGGGAGTACGAGTTGCCATTTGGACAACACTCTTTTCCTGAAAGGAAAAACGGGTTATTGCCTCACAGAGTTGATGTGATTAAGGCAATCAAATAAAAAAAACCGCCATAACAGAACGTTATGGCGGGTTAGTAGATGCTTACCAGTAACGCTTACTTACCGATACAGAAACTGGAGAAGATGCGGCCCAGCAGGTCGTCAGAGGTAAATTCGCCGGTGATTTCGCTTAATGCCTGTTGCGACAGACGCAGCTCCTCCGCCAGCAGCTCCCCGGCCCACGCGCCCAGCAGCTGGGCCTTGCCCTGCTGCAGATGGTTCGCCGCCGCTTCCAGCGCCTGCAGGTGGCGACGACGGGCGAGGAAACCGCCTTCCATGTTGGTATCGAAGCCCATGCTCTGCTTAAGGTGGTTGCGTAGCACCTCGACCCCTTCACCGGTACGCGCCGACAGGCGGATCAGTGAGTGGCCATTTACTTCGCTGAGCCCCAGCGCTTCGCCGGTGACGTCGGCTTTATTACGCACCACGGTAATCGGCAGCTTAGCCGGCAGGCGCTCGATAAAGTCCGGCCAGATCTCCGCCGGGTCAACGGCGCTGGTGGTGGTGCCGTCGACCATAAACAGCACCCGATCCGCCTGTTCAATTTCCTGCCAGGCGCGTTCGATGCCGATGCGCTCCACTTCATCGCTGGCGTCACGCAGGCCTGCGGTATCGATGATATGCAGCGGCATACCGTCGATATGAATATGCTCGCGCAGCACATCGCGGGTGGTGCCGGCGATATCGGTGACGATCGCCGCTTCACGGCCGGCCAGCGCGTTGAGCAGGCTGGATTTACCGGCGTTAGGCCGTCCGGCGATCACCACTTTCATCCCTTCACGCAGCAGGCTGCCCTGACGGGCTTCGGCGCGGACGGCGTCGAGATCGGCGATCACGTCGTTCAGTTGGGCTTCAATTTTACCGTCGGAGAGGAAATCAATTTCTTCATCCGGGAAATCAATCGCCGCTTCCACGTAGATGCGCAGGTGAGTGAGTGCTTCCACAAGATGGTTCACACGCGCGGAGAAGGCCCCTTGCAAGGAGTTCAACGCCGAACGGGCCGCCTGCTCTGAGCTGGCGTCGATAAGATCGGCGATGGCCTCTGCCTGCGCCAGGTCGAGCTTGTCGTTGAGGAACGCGCGCTCGGAAAACTCCCCCGGATTGGCGATGCGAACGCCGGGCAACGTCAGAATACGTTTGAGCAGCAGATCCAGAATGACCGGGCCGCCGTGGCCCTGCAGTTCGAGGACATCTTCGCCGGTAAAGGAGTTCGGCCCCGGAAACCACAGCGCAATCCCCTGATCCAGCGGCGTACCGTCGGCGTCTTTGAACGGCAGATAGTCGGCATAGCGCGGCTTCGGCAGCTTGCCGAGTACCGCCTGCGCGACGTCGCGCGCCTTAAGGCCGGAGATACGCAGGATGCCCACACCCCCGCGTCCCGGTGGGGTTGCCTGGGCGACGATAGTGTCGTTATGGCTCATGATATGTCTCTTCAAATCGCAATAAAAAAAGGCGGTCATTCGACCGCCTTTTGATTGTAGGCCTGATAAGCGTTAGCGCCATCAGGCAACCCGGCGCGCATTGCCGGATGGCGGCTTCGCCTTATCCGGCCTACACCGAATCAGGATTTTTTCTTCTCGCGGCTATGCAGGCCACGCTTCTCCAGACCACGGTAAATCAGCTGCTGCTGAATAATGGTTACCAGGTTGCTGACGATGTAGTACACCACCAGACCAGACGGGAACCACAGGAAGAACACCGTGAAGATGACCGGCATAAAGGTCATGATCTTCTGCTGCATCGGGTCGGTCACGGTGGTCGGCGACATCTTCTGGATGAAGAACATGGTCGCGCCCATGATGATCGGCAGGATGTAGTACGGGTCTTGCGCGGACAGGTCGTGGATCCACAGGATAAACGGCGCATGACGCAGTTCAACCGAGGCGCTCAGCATGTAGTACAGCGCAAGGAAGATTGGCATCTGAATAATCAGCGGGAAGCAGCCACCCAGCGGGTTAACTTTTTCTGCTTTATACAGCGCCATCATTTCCTGGCTTTGACGTTGTTTATCGTCGCCCAGACGCTCGCGCATTGCCTGAATCTTCGGCTGCAGCATACGCATCTTCGCCATGGAGGTGTACTGCGCTTTAGTCAGCGGGTACATGATGCCACGAACGATAAAGGTGATGACGATAATCGAGAAGCCCCAGTTGCCGAGGAAGCCGTGGATGAATTTCAGCAGCTTAAACAGCGGTTGGGAGATGAACCACAGCCAGCCGTAGTCGACGGTCAGATCCAGGTGCGGCGCGACGGCAGCCATTTTATCCTGCAGAGCCGGGCCGACCCACAGCACGCTTTCCAGCTTGTCGGTTTGACCTGGCTGCACCAGTACCGGCTGCGATTTGTAGCCGATAGCGACAACGCCATTACCGAGGTTAGCGGTATAGAAGTTGTTGGTGCCGTTGTTATGCGGAACCCACGCGGTGGTGAAGTACTGCTGCAACATCGCCACCCAACCGTCTTTGGTGCTGACGTTCAGGTTTTCGTTGTCGACGATAGTATCGAATTTATATTTTTCGTATTTCGAATCAGCAGTGGAGTACGCCGCGCCACGGAAGGTGTGCATGGTAGACAGACCGCCGGTTTGCGTATCGCGGCTTGATGGCAGCGCTGCTGTTTGCTTCAGCTGACCGAAGGAGGAGATCTCCAGCGGTTTTTCGCCGACGTTTTTCACGTTGTAGCCAACGTTCACCGCATAATCACCGCGTTTCAGGGTGAAGGTTTTGGTGAAGACGTTGCCCGCTTTGTCGGTGTAGGTCAGCGGAATAACGATTTCGTTCTGGCCGTCAGCCAGTACATACGCATCTTTATCAGCGTTATACAGCGGACGCGGGCCGTTAGCCGGGTTATCCGGGCCGTCACGACCGGTTAAGCCGCTCTGTGCCTGATAGATAAACTGTGGCGTGGTTTCCAGTAACTGGAACGGTTCAGTAGATTTCAGCGCTTTCGGGTAAGCCGGAAGCAGCGCTTGCTCAACATCACCACCGCTGGTGTTGATGGTCAGATCAAGCACATCAGTTTTAACCGTAATCAGTTTCCCCTGGCCACTGGCCGGTACGCCCTGGTCTGCGGCGCTACCCGCTGCTGTGGTCGTAGTCTGCGTGGTCTGCTGCTGGGTTTGCGGATTTTTGTCCTGCTCCCAGGCTTGCCAGATCATGAAAGACACGAACAACAAAGCGATGATAAGAAGATTGCGTTGCGAATCCATCGTTAGTGTTCTCTGGTATCAAATGGTCCAGGCGGGACGGGGTCGTCACCACCAGGGTGTAAAGGGTGGCATTTTAATACGCGTTTCACCGTCAACCAACTGCCTTTTATCACTCCAAACCTGCGCAATGCCTCAATTCCGTATTGAGAACAGGTTGGCGTGAAACGACAGTGCGGCCCGAGTAGCGGACTAATCAGGCGCTGATAGACCCTGATAAGGCCTATCAGGACCCGCGAGCCAGGCGACAATGGCGGCGCCATAATTTTTCCAACGCTTCCGAGAGAGCACGGTTATCGAGGTCGGCAACCCCTTTCTTTGCCACCACCACGAAATCCATTGGCGGGAGTTCATGTTGACGTAAACGGAAGCTTTCACGCGTCAGACGTTTAATCCGATTGCGTTCATGCGCGCGCTTAACGTTTTTCTTGGCGACGGTAAGACCGATGCGGGGATGCCCCAGCGAATTCAGGCGGCCGAGGATGGTGATTTGCGGCGTGCCAGCCCGTTGTGGCTGCTGGAAGACGAAAGTGAAATGACTGGGAGTTAACAAACGTAACTCCCTGGGAAATGCTAGCTTAACCACGCAGGGTTAGCTTTATTACTTGGAAACGGTCAGACGAGCGCGGCCTTTAGCACGACGACGTGCCAGAACCTGACGACCATTTTTATTAGCCATACGAGCACGGAAGCCGTGAGAACGGTTGCGCTTCAGTACAGACGGTTGAAAAGTGCGTTTCATGGCGATTTCTACCTAAACTTGAATAAATTCACTGACTTTTGCGTAGACCCGAACGAACTTCGAACGACTTACGCCTCAGCGTGGGTGATTAAAGAGGCCGGATTGTAATAATTGTACACTCCGGAGTCAATTCTCTTTCCTTATTTCTCGCACCTTGCCGCACAAAAAATAAGCTGAGACGAGTTGCGAAAACGGGCGTTACGCGCCGGGTGGGGGATTATACGGCCTGGCGGGTAAAGCGCAAGGATCGTAAAGGATCTTTGTTAGATCAATTCTATCCAAAACCGGCATAGCTCATTAATTTTTCCAATATGCGGGCGAAATCGTGCCGCACTCTCGCCAGGATCGATTACACTTACCCGGTTTCGATCCTCCTGTGGATAAATCGGGAAGAATCTGTTGAGAAACACAAGATCTCTTTCTCAGTTTAGGCTATGATCCCCGGTCCCGATCGCGATCCACGGATCCGTCCCGGGTAAAACCGCAAATAGCGGTTCGCACGTCACCCCTTTTGCGCAGGGGCTTTTTCGGCTTATGCAGGGTCTTGCGACGTGTGCCAACAATCACGATTGTTTCAGTTTTTCTTTTATATCGATTTTATGTTCGAGTGGAGTCCGCCGTGTCACTTTCGCTTTGGCAGCAGTGTCTTGCCCGATTGCAGGATGAGTTACCAGCCACAGAATTCAGCATGTGGATCCGCCCATTGCAGGCGGAACTGAGCGATAACACGCTGGCACTGTATGCGCCAAACCGTTTTGTGCTCGATTGGGTAAGGGACAAATACCTTAATAATATCAATGGGCTCCTCAATGACTTTTGTGGCGCGGACGCCCCACAACTGCGCTTTGAAGTGGGCGCGAAGCCTGCGGCGCCGTCCCACCAGGGGACGGCCAACGTCGCCACGGCGATCCCGGCCGCTCAGGTGCAAACCGCGCGCGTCGCGCCTGCTGTCGCCCGTCAGGGCTGGGATAACGTTCCGGCGCCGGCAGAGCCAACCTACCGTTCCAACGTCAACGTCAAGCATACGTTTGATAACTTCGTCGAAGGTAAATCTAACCAGCTGGCACGCGCGGCGGCGCGTCAGGTGGCCGATAACCCTGGCGGCGCGTATAACCCGCTGTTCCTTTATGGCGGCACCGGTCTGGGGAAAACCCACCTGTTACACGCTGTCGGCAACGGCATTGTGGCGCGTAAGCCAAATGCTAAAGTGGTTTATATGCACTCCGAGCGTTTCGTGCAGGACATGGTTAAAGCCCTGCAGAACAACGCCATCGAAGAATTTAAACGCTATTACCGCTCCGTTGACGCCCTGCTGATCGATGATATTCAGTTCTTCGCCAATAAAGAGCGTTCACAGGAAGAGTTCTTCCACACCTTCAACGCCTTGCTGGAAGGTAATCAGCAGATCATCCTCACTTCGGATCGTTATCCAAAAGAGATCAACGGCGTAGAGGATCGTCTGAAATCGCGCTTTGGCTGGGGCCTGACGGTGGCGATCGAGCCGCCTGAACTGGAAACCCGTGTTGCGATCCTGATGAAAAAAGCCGATGAAAACGACATCCGCCTGCCGGGCGAAGTCGCGTTCTTTATCGCCAAGCGTCTGCGTTCGAATGTGCGTGAGCTGGAAGGGGCGCTGAACCGCGTCATTGCTAACGCCAACTTTACCGGCCGGGCTATCACTATTGATTTCGTGCGCGAAGCGCTGCGCGATTTACTGGCGCTGCAGGAAAAATTAGTCACCATCGACAATATTCAAAAGACGGTGGCGGAGTATTACAAGATTAAGGTAGCGGACCTGCTGTCCAAACGCCGCTCCCGTTCGGTGGCGCGCCCACGCCAGATGGCGATGGCGCTGGCCAAAGAGCTGACCAACCACAGCCTGCCGGAAATCGGCGATGCGTTTGGCGGCCGCGACCATACCACCGTGCTGCACGCCTGCCGTAAGATTGAGCAGTTGCGTGAAGAAAGCCACGATATTAAAGAAGATTTTTCCAATTTAATCAGAACATTATCCTCGTGACGCTATGAAATTTACCGTAGAACGTGAACATTTATTAAAACCGCTGCAACAGGTGAGCGGTCCGTTAGGTGGTCGTCCGACGCTGCCGATTCTCGGTAACCTGCTGCTTCAGGTCGCGGACGGCACGCTGTCGCTAACCGGTACCGATCTGGAAATGGAAATGGTCGCGCGCGTGTCGCTGATTCAGCCGCACGAAGCGGGCGCCACCACCGTTCCGGCGCGTAAATTCTTTGATATCTGCCGCGGCCTGCCTGAAGGCGCGGAGATCGCCGTGCAGCTTGAAGGCGACCGTATGCTGGTGCGCTCCGGCCGCAGCCGCTTCTCGCTGTCGACCCTGCCAGCCGCCGATTTCCCGAATCTCGACGACTGGCAGAGCGAAGTGGAATTTACCCTGCCGCAGGCGACGATGAAGCGCCTGATTGAAGCCACCCAGTTTTCGATGGCGCACCAGGACGTTCGTTACTACTTAAACGGCATGCTGTTTGAAACCGAAGGTAGCGAACTGCGCACCGTCGCCACCGACGGCCACCGCCTGGCGGTTTGTTCAATGCCGCTGGAAGAGTCGCTGCCGAACCATTCGGTGATTGTGCCGCGTAAAGGGGTGATTGAGCTGATGCGTATGCTCGACGGCGGCGATACGCCGCTGCGCGTGCAGATCGGCAGCAACAATATCCGCGCTCACGTCGGCGATTTTATCTTCACCTCGAAGCTGGTTGATGGCCGTTTCCCGGACTATCGCCGCGTATTGCCGAAAAACCCGGATAAACACCTTGATGCCGGCTGCGACATTCTCAAGCAGGCTTTCGCCCGCGCGGCAATCCTCTCGAATGAGAAATTCCGCGGCGTACGGCTGTACGTCAGCGAGAACCAGTTGAAAATCACCGCTAACAACCCGGAACAGGAAGAGGCGGAAGAGATCCTTGACGTGACCTACGCCGGAACGGAGATGGAGATTGGCTTCAACGTTAGCTATGTGCTGGATGTGCTCAATGCGCTGAAATGCGAGAATGTGCGCATACTGCTGACGGATTCCGTATCGAGCGTGCAGATTGAGGATGCGGCTTCACAATCCGCCGCCTATGTTGTCATGCCTATGCGGCTGTAGAAAATATCGGGCTATCTTGCTTGTTATTCTGGCTCCGGGCAGTGCTCGCAATCCTCACGTACTTTAGTACGCTCCGGTTGCTGCGCGCTGGCCGAAACCAGACTAACTGCGCCGATAACGCCCTGGTTATGAGCTGATATGTCGCTATCCCGACTCCTAATCAAAGATTTCCGCAATATTGAAAATGCGGATCTCGCTTTATCCCCCAGCTTTAACTTCCTGGTTGGCGCAAACGGCAGCGGCAAAACCAGCGTGCTGGAAGCTATCTATACGCTCGGCCACGGCCGTGCGTTTCGCAGTTTGCAAATTGGCCGGGTGATTCGTCACGAGCAGGATTCGTTTGTCCTGCACGGGCGTTTACAGGGCGAAGAGCGCGAAACCGCCATTGGCCTGACCAAAGACAAACAGGGCGACAGCAAGGTGCGTATCGACGGCACCGACGGCCACAAGGTGGCGGAACTGGCGCACCTGATGCCGATGCAGCTAATCACGCCGGAGGGGTTTACTTTACTCAACGGCGGCCCCAAATACAGAAGAGCGTTCATTGATTGGGGATGCTTTCATAACGAAGCCGGATTCTTCACCGCCTGGAGCAACCTGAAGCGCCTGCTGAAACAGCGCAACGCCGCGCTGCGCCAGGTGAGCCGCTATGCGCAACTGCGGCCGTGGGATCTGGAATTAATTCCGCTGGCGGAACAAATCAGCCGCTGGCGTGCCGAATACAGCGCCGCTATTGTCGAAGACATGGCGGATACCTGTCAGCAATTTTTACCGGAATTCACCCTCACCTTCTCTTTCCAGCGCGGCTGGGAAAAAGAAACGGACTACGCCGAGGTGCTGGAGCGGAATTTCGAACGCGACAGAATGTTAACCTACACCGCCCACGGCCCGCATAAAGCGGATTTTCGCATTCGCGCCGATGGGGCGCCGGTGGAAGACACCTTGTCGCGCGGGCAGCTTAAGCTGCTGATGTGCGCCCTACGACTGGCGCAGGGCGAGTTCCTGACCCGCGAAAGCGGGCGGCGCTGCCTGTACCTGATAGATGATTTTGCCTCGGAGCTTGACGATGCCCGGCGCGGGCTGCTTGCCAGCCGCTTAAAAGCCACGCAATCGCAGGTTTTCGTCAGCGCCATCAGCGCTGAACACGTAATGGACATGTCGGACAAAAATTCGAAGATGTTCACCGTGGAAAAGGGTAAAATAACGGATTAACCCAAGATTAAATGAGCGAGAAACGTTGATGTCGAATTCTTATGACTCCTCCAGTATCAAAGTCCTGAAAGGGCTGGATGCGGTGCGTAAGCGCCCGGGTATGTATATCGGCGACACGGATGACGGCACCGGTCTGCACCACATGGTATTCGAGGTTGTGGATAACGCTATCGACGAAGCGCTCGCAGGTTACTGTAAAGACATCGTTGTTACTATCCACAGCGATAACTCCGTCTCCGTACAGGATGACGGTCGCGGCATCCCAACCGGCATTCACCCGGAAGAGGGCGTCTCCGCGGCGGAAGTTATCATGACCGTCCTGCACGCCGGCGGTAAATTCGATGATAACTCCTATAAAGTGTCCGGCGGTCTACACGGCGTAGGCGTCTCGGTGGTTAACGCCCTGTCGCAGAAGCTGGAGCTGGTTATCCAACGCGATAACAAAGTCCACAAACAAATTTATGAGCACGGCGTGCCGCAGGCGCCGCTGGCGGTAACCGGCGAAACAGAAAGCACCGGTACCATGGTGCGTTTCTGGCCAAGCCTGGAAACCTTCACTAACGTCACTGAATTCGAATACGAAATCCTGGCGAAACGTCTGCGCGAGCTGTCGTTCCTGAACTCCGGGGTCTCTATCCGCCTGCGCGATAAGCGCGACGGCAAAGAAGACCATTTCCACTACGAAGGCGGCATCAAGGCGTTTGTTGAGTATCTCAACAAGAACAAAACGCCGATCCACCCGAATATCTTCTATTTCTCCACTGAAAAAGACGGTATCGGCGTTGAAGTGGCGCTGCAGTGGAACGACGGTTTCCAGGAAAACATCTACTGCTTTACCAACAACATTCCGCAGCGTGACGGCGGTACTCACCTGGCGGGCTTCCGCGCGGCGATGACCCGTACCCTGAACGCCTACATGGATAAAGAAGGCTACAGCAAAAAAGCGAAAGTCAGCGCCACCGGCGACGATGCGCGTGAAGGCCTGATTGCCGTGGTTTCCGTGAAGGTGCCGGATCCGAAGTTCTCCTCTCAGACCAAAGACAAGCTGGTCTCCTCTGAGGTGAAATCGGCGGTTGAGCAGCAGATGAACGAACTGCTGAGCGAATACCTGCTGGAAAACCCGTCCGATGCGAAGATCGTGGTCGGCAAAATTATCGACGCCGCGCGTGCGCGTGAAGCCGCGCGTCGCGCCCGTGAAATGACCCGTCGTAAAGGCGCGCTTGACCTGGCAGGCCTGCCGGGCAAACTGGCGGATTGCCAGGAACGCGACCCGGCGCTGTCTGAACTGTACCTCGTGGAAGGGGACTCCGCGGGCGGCTCTGCGAAACAGGGCCGTAACCGTAAGAACCAGGCTATCCTGCCGCTGAAGGGTAAAATCCTTAACGTCGAGAAAGCCCGCTTTGATAAAATGCTCTCTTCTCAGGAAGTGGCCACGCTTATCACCGCGCTGGGCTGCGGCATCGGCCGCGATGAGTACAACCCGGATAAACTGCGTTATCACAGCATCATCATCATGACCGATGCGGACGTCGACGGCTCGCACATTCGTACCCTGCTGTTGACCTTCTTCTATCGTCAGATGCCGGAAATCGTGGAACGCGGCCACGTTTACATTGCTCAGCCGCCGCTGTACAAAGTGAAGAAAGGCAAGCAGGAACAGTACATTAAAGACGACGAAGCGATGGATCAGTACCAGATCTCCATCGCGCTCGACGGCGCGACCCTGCACACCAACGCCAGCGCACCGGCCTTAGCCGGCGAGTCACTGGAAAAACTGGTGGCCGAGTACAACGCGACGCAGAAAATGATTGGCCGCATGGAGCGCCGTTTCCCGAAAGCGATGCTCAAAGAGCTTATCTATCAGCCGACGCTGGCCGAAGCCGATCTGAGCAACGAGCAGACCGTCACCCGCTGGATTAACCAGCTGATCAGCGAGCTGAACGAAAAAGAGCAGCACGGCAGCCAGTGGAAGTTTGATGTTCGTGAAAACAGCGAGCTGCAGCAGTTCGAGCCGATCGTGCGCGTGCGTACCCACGGCGTCGATACCGACTACCCGCTGGATAACGAGTTCATCACCGGCGCGGAATACCGCCGTATCTGCACCCTCGGCGAGAAGCTGCGCGGGCTTATCGAAGACGACGCGTTTATCGAACGCGGCGAGCGCCGCCAGCCGGTAGCCAGCTTCGAACAGGCGCTCGACTGGCTGGTTAAAGAGTCGCGTCGCGGCCTCTCTATCCAGCGTTATAAAGGACTGGGCGAGATGAACCCGGATCAGCTGTGGGAAACCACCATGGATCCGGACAGCCGCCGCATGCTGCGCGTCACCGTGAAGGATGCGATAGCCGCCGACCAGCTGTTCACCACCCTGATGGGCGATGCCGTTGAACCGCGTCGCGCCTTTATCGAAGAGAACGCCCTGAAAGCGGCGAACATCGATATCTAAGCCTGTATTTCCCCGGTGACATGATGTCTATCGGGGCTACGGTTTTGCTAAACCCGGTACGCGTTGCGCTGCCGGGTTTTTCTTTTGCGGCAAAAGGGGAATCCGCCTGCGCAATCCATCCTCGTTTTCTCCCGCTGCGAGAGCTGTTTTTTGAGCGGAATCGCGTTAGCATGAGTGAAGACTCATCTTACCCGGGGATCCCATGGCTATTAAACTGATTGCAATTGATATGGACGGCACGCTGTTGCTGCCTGACCATACCATTTCTCCGGCGGTGAAAACCGCCATCGCGGCAGCGCGCGCCCGCGGCGTTAACGTGGTGCTGACGACCGGCCGCCCCTACGCTGGTGTCCATAGCTACCTGAAAGAGCTGCACATGGAACAGCCGGGCGACTACTGCATCACCTATAACGGCGCGCTGGTTCAGAAAGCCAGCGACGGCAGCACCGTGGCGCAAACGGCGTTAAGCTACGATGATTATCGCTTCCTTGAGCAACTCTCTCGCGACGTTGGCTCGCACTTCCACGCGCTCGATCGTAATACGCTTTATACCGCGAACCGCGATATCAGCTACTACACGGTGCATGAATCCTACGTGGCGACCATTCCGCTGGTATTCTGCGAAGCAGAAAAGATGGACCGTAATATTCAGCTGCTGAAGGTGATGATGATCGATGAGCCTGCCGTTCTCGATCGGGCCATCGCCCGTATTCCGGCGGAAGTGAAAGAGAAGTATACCGTGCTGAAAAGTGCGCCGTACTTCCTCGAAATCCTCGATAAACGCGTCAATAAAGGCACCGGCGTGAAGTCGCTGGCCGATACGCTGGGCATCAAGCCGGAAGAAATTATGGCGATTGGCGATCAGGAAAATGATATCGCGATGATTGAATTCGCCGGCGTCGGCGTGGCGATGGATAACGCCATCCCGACCGTTAAAGAAGCGGCGAATTTCGTCACTAAATCGAACCTTGAAGATGGCGTTGCCTTCGCCATTGAAAAATACGTTTTAGCCTAAGTGCATTCCAGGCCCGGAATTCTCCGAGCCTCAGACTGCTGACAAAGAAGGAAAAAGCGTGGTTTTTCCTTCTTTGTGGTTATCAGCCGAAAATCAATAAATTGATTTTCCATGTTTTTTGTCTGGTGCAATCTGTAAGTGCAACGGTTGCATGAGGTTTGTCATCAATCTCAGGCCCGGAATTCTCCGGGCCTGTCTTCTCTTTTTTCATGAATAGATGTTAATCCGCATTTAAATCCCTTAATCAGAGCAGGGGATTCTATAAGCTACCCGCCCCATTTTATGAATTCTGTTCTTAAGAACTAACATCATATTTCCTATGAATAAAAATCTCTTTTTGATGTTGGTTGCGCTGCCTTTTCTCTCTTTTCAGGCCTGCGCGGCCGCAGAACCAACGACTCAACTTGAACCCGTATACGCCTGGCACGGTAGCGAACCGGCGGATCTGCCCGCGCCTGACAATAGCCAGGCCGCGGCGCCGGAATCGACGTCGGTCTTGCCTTTTTTAGGCGATGAAGCCAGAAAGCACGGCTACGTCCTGCCGCTGCCGTTTGGCGTCGGTGTTAACTATATGGATATGCGGCAAAATATTAATGTCGATAGCATTAATTTTACCGGTTTATCGTTAGGTAATTTTTCACTGGATAACGCCTTCCAGATTGGCGTCGGTAATACGCGGGAAAGCAGTAAAACCGAGACCCTTAAGCTGGATGCCTGGCTGCTGCCGTTTATGAACGTCTATGGCCTGGTTGGACATACTAAAGGCCATTCAATCTCGCAAATCGCCGTCGGTCTGAAAGGGCCGAATGGTAAAGTCGTGCCCATGCCAGGTATGCAGGATCTTGATTTTCGCCTTGATTTTAAAGGCACGACTTACGGCGTTGGCACCACGCTGGTGGGCGGCGTCGGCAACTGGTTCACGGTATTAGACGCCAACTATACGCAGACGCGTTTTGATATTCTCGACGGCAGCATTGATGCTTTTACCTTTTCGCCGCGTTTGGGCTATCGTTTCAATACGCCCTCGGTAGATGCGCTGCATCTGCCCAACGGGAAGCTGAATATCTGGGTTGGCAGCATGTATCAGGATGTGCAGCAGGAATTTAAGGGCAGCCTGAACGATCTGTCGATGCCGTCGACGATGCTGCAAAACATGGTCAATCTGGCTAACAAGAACGGTAACGGTCGCTTTGATGTGAAACAGCATCTGCAGTCGCCGTGGAACGTGCTGGTGGGCGCGCAGTATGAGATGACCCGGAACTTTAATATCACTACGGAGTTTGGTTTTGCCGAACGTAACAGTTTCTTTATCGCCGGCGAGTATCGCTTTTGAGACGACTGTTTAGCGCCATCCTGCTGCTAACATGCCTTGTTATTGGGCAGGCGCAGGCACAGGCGCTCAGCCGCGAAAAAATCGACGGCTGGTTGCAAAACCTTGGCGCCAGCGACAAGTTCGACGCCAGCAAAGGCATCGACTGGGGCGTCATGCCAGGGCCATTTTATACGCCGGAGCTGGGGCTTGGATTGGGTACGGCCGTTGCGGGCATGTATCGCCCGGACCCAAATGACACCATCAGCCAGAACTCCACGCTGACGCTTAGCGGCTACGTTAGCTCCACCGGCGCGTTTGGCCTCAGCGTTAAAAACTATGCTTTTTTCGACAACGATTTGTGGCGGGTATTTGTTGAAGGCTCGATGGCCAACACGCCGACATACTACTGGGGACAAGGTTTTCACGCCGGCGACAAAGACAATGAGAAAGAAAAATATACCGCCCAGGTGCTGACTCTGCGCCCGATGGTCTACCGGCAGCTCGTCGATAATGTCTACCTGGGGGCGGGGTGGTCGCTGGCGGCGCAAAATGCCGATGAGATGGACCATGACGATCTGCCGAAAATAGAAAACACCCCGCAGGGGCCGTCGGTATTCAGCTCCGGCGCCAGTATTGATATCAACTGGGACGATCGCGATTTTGTTCCCAACCCACGCAAGGGCCAGTACGCCGATTTTCGCTATACCCATTATGCGCCGGGACTCGGCAGCGATACGCGTTTTGATGAGTTTCGCCTGCACTATAGCCGTTATCAGGCCCTGAGCGATAAAAGCGTGCTGGCCTGGGAAGCGGATGGCACCTTCACCCAGGGCGATGTGCCGTGGAGCATGATGCCGCTGCTCGGCAGCGATGAACGTATGCGCGGCTACTACCAGGGGCGCTACCGCGATAAAAACGTGGTCAGCTCTCAGCTGGAATACCGTCGTCAGTTGACGTGGCGACACGGCGTTGTTGCCTGGGTCGGCGCGGGCACCATGGGGCCATCCATTGATTCTCTGAATGATGGGCGCTGGCTACCTTCGGCGGGCGTCGGCTACCGCTTTGAATTCAAACCTCGCGTTAATATTCGCCTCGACTACGGTATCGGTAAGGGCAGCAGCGGCTTTTACTTCCAGGTCGGCGAAGCATTCTAACTCTTATTTACCCTCCTTTCCTGCTTTGACGGCTCAATTTGTCGTGGGCACAGGCATTTTTATTTTTATGGATTGTTCTTTTTGTGATCTAAATTGTAGTACAACATAATAATATTGTACTACATTGAGCTCATGGCGACGATGCCTGACATCACGCTAGTAGTACAAAAGTGAGGCGAAATTCAGCAGCGACGGTAAAGTAGAGCACTACACATAGAGCATAAGGACTCTCCATGACTCTCAATAAAACCGATCGCATCGTGATCACGCTGGGCAAACAGATTGTCAGCGGTAAGTACGTACCGGGTTCAGCGCTACCGGCCGAAGCGGAACTGTGTGAAGAGTTTGAAACTTCGCGCAACATCATCCGTGAAGTATTTCGCTCGCTAATGGCGAAGCGGCTGATCGAAATGAAGCGTTATCGCGGCGCGTTTGTCGCTCCGAGAAACCAGTGGAACTACCTCGATACTGAGGTTCTGCAGTGGGTACTGGAAAATGATTATGACCCGCGTCTTATCAGCGCGATGAGTGAAGTGCGCAACCTGGTCGAGCCCGCTATTGCCCGCTGGGCGGCAGAGCGCGCCACCTCGAGCGATCTGGCGGAAATCGAGTCGGCGCTCAATGACATGATCGCCAACAACCAAAACCGGGATGCCTTTAACGAGGCCGATATTCGTTACCACGAAGCGGTGCTGCAGTCAGTACATAACCCGGTTTTGCAGCAGCTTAGCGTGGCGATCAGTTCGCTGCAGCGGGCGGTATTTGAACGGACCTGGATGGGCGATGAAGGCAACATGCCGAAAACCCTCCAGGAACATAAAGCGCTATTTGACGCCATTCGGCATCAGGATAGCGACGCGGCGGAGCAGGCGGCGTTGACGATGATCGCCAGCTCGACACGAAGGCTCAAGGAAATCACATGACGGCTCGCTACATCGCAATAGATTGGGGATCGACGAATTTACGCGCCTGGCTTTATCAGGGCGAAGAATGCCTGGAAAGCAGGCAATCTGAAGCAGGCGTAACGCGCCTGAACGGTCGCTCTCCCGCTGCGGTGTTAGCGGAAATTACTCAAAACTGGCGCGATGGCGCCACACCGGTGGTGATGGCAGGTATGGTTGGCAGCAACGTGGGCTGGAAAATCGCCCCCTATTTGCCGCTTCCTGCCGCTTTCTCGGACATTGGCCAGCAGTTAACTGCCGTTGGCGACAATATCTGGATAATTCCCGGTCTTTGCGTTTCCCGTGACGATAACCATAACGTCATGCGTGGGGAAGAAACGCAACTGCTGGGCGCACGCGCCTTAGCCCCTTCGTCTGTCTACGTGATGCCGGGAACCCACTGCAAGTGGGTACTGGCCGATCGCCTGCAAATTCACGATTTTCGTACCGTTTTGACCGGTGAGTTGCATCATCTGTTGCTTCAGCACTCGCTGGTGGGCGCCGGCTTACCGCCGCAGGAAACGTCCGCTGCCGCATTCGCGGCCGGTCTGCAGCGCGGTATCAACAACCCCGCCGTCCTGCCGCAGCTGTTTGAAGTGCGCGCTTCGCACGTGCTGGGCGCGCTGCCTCGCGAGCAGGTTAGCGAATTTCTTTCCGGTCTGCTGATTGGCGCTGAAGTTGCCACCCTCAGCGACACGTTCGCCGGGCAGCAGGCTATTAGCCTCGTCGCCGGGTCATCGTTAACGTCCCGCTATCAGCAGGCATTCGCCGCCATTGGCCGCGAAGTCACCGCGGTTGCGGGCGATACGGCATTTCAGACAGGAATAAGGAGCATCGCTTATGCAGTGGCAAACTAACCTTCCGCTTATCGCTATCCTGCGCGGTATTACGCCAGACGAGGCGCTGGCTCACGTTGGCGCCGTTATCGACGCCGGTTTCGACGCGGTCGAAATCCCGCTGAACTCGCCGCAGTGGGAGAAAAGTATTCCGCAGGTCGTCGACGCTTACGGCGAGCAGGCGCTTATCGGCGCGGGCACCGTGCTGCAACCGGAGCAGGTCGACAGGCTGGCGGCCATGGGCTGTCGGCTGATCGTGACGCCAAACATTCAGCCGGAAGTGATCCGGCGGGCGGTGGGTTACGGCATGACCGTGTGTCCAGGCTGCGCCACCGCCAGCGAAGCCTTCAACGCGCTGGATGCCGGCGCGCAGGCGCTGAAAATTTTCCCGTCATCGGCTTTTGGCCCGGATTACATCAAAGCGTTAAAAGCCGTGCTGCCGCCGGAGGTTCCGGTCTTTGCCGTCGGCGGCGTGACGCCGGAAAACCTGGCGCAGTGGATTAATGCCGGTTGTGTTGGGGCTGGGCTGGGTAGCGATCTCTATCGTGCCGGGCAGTCGGTTGAACGTACCGCGCAGCAGGCAGTCGCATTCGTAAAAGCGTATCGAGAGGCAGTGAAATGAAAATAACCAATATCACCACGTACCGTTTACCTCCGCGTTGGATGTTCCTGAAGATTGAAACCGATGAAGGCATTGTCGGCTGGGGCGAACCGGTGATTGAAGGGCGCGCCCGCACGGTGGAGGCGGCCGTTCATGAATTTGGCGACTACCTGATTGGCCAGGATCCGGCGCGGATTAACGACCTGTGGCAGGTGATGTACCGCGGCGGCTTTTATCGCGGCGGCCCGATTATGATGAGCGCCATCGCCGGTATTGACCAGGCGCTATGGGATATTAAAGGTAAGGTCCTGAATGCCCCGGTCTGGCAACTGATGGGCGGGCTGGTGCGCGACAAAATTAAAGCCTACAGCTGGGTGGGCGGCGACCGCCCCGCCGAAGTAATTGACGGGATTAAGAAGCTGCGCGGTATTGGTTTCGACACCTTTAAATTAAACGGCTGCGAAGAGATGGGGCTCATCGATAATTCCCGTGCGGTTGATGCGGCGGTGAATACCGTAGCGCAAATCCGCGAAGCGTTTGGCAATGAAATTGAGTTTGGTCTCGATTTTCATGGCCGCGTTAGCGCGCCGATGGCTAAGGTATTAATTAAAGAGCTGGAGCCATATCGCCCATTATTTATTGAGGAGCCGGTATTAGCCGAGCAGGCGGAATATTATCCGCGGCTGGCGGCGCAAACGCATATTCCAATTGCCGCCGGCGAACGTATGTTCTCGCGCTTTGAATTTAAACGGGTACTGGAAGCGGGCGGGGTGGCTATTTTACAGCCCGATTTGTCGCACGCAGGCGGTATTACCGAATGCTATAAAATTGCCGGAATGGCGGAAGCCTATGACGTTGGGCTGGCGCCGCACTGCCCGCTGGGACCGATCGCGCTGGCCGCTTGTCTGCACGTCGATTTCGTTTCACATAACGCGGTTTTCCAGGAACAGAGCATGGGGATCCACTACAACAAAGGCGCAGAACTTCTTGATTTTGTGAAAAATAAAGAAGATTTCAATATGGAAGGCGGCTTCTTTAAACCTCTGATGAAGCCGGGGCTGGGCGTGGAAATTGATGAGGCCCGCGTGATTGAGTTAAGTAAAAATGCGCCGGACTGGCGAAATCCGTTGTGGCGGTATGAGGATGGCTCTGTCGCCGAATGGTAAATGCGCGTCATACTTCGCACTGGTGATGCGTTGGCTGCATTTTCTTACCCTAGTCACATACTATTGTATGCTCCCAGGGATGCGAAAATTTGCCGCCTTTCCCCAGCACGAATTATTTAGCGCATCGCAACATAGTTATTAATAAAAAACAAAAACACCCTCTGTAAATTACCGGGCATGGTGAGCGGCTTCGCTATGCCCAAAATCTGGAGACAGATTGCGATGGATATTTCAGTTACCGCTGTAAAACCCGGGCGTCGCCGTTATTTGACGCTCATCATGATCTTTATTACCGTGGTTATTTGTTATGTTGACCGCGCCAACCTCGCCGTCGCCTCGGCGCATATTCAGGAGGAGTTTGGTATTAGCAAAGCGGAAATGGGCTATGTATTTTCCGCCTTTGCCTGGCTGTATACCCTCTGCCAGATCCCAGGCGGTTGGTTTCTTGACCGCGTAGGATCCAGGCTTACCTACTTTATCGCTATATTTGGCTGGTCCGTCGCGACGTTGCTACAAGGCTTCGCCACCGGCTTAATGTCGCTGATTGGTTTACGCGCCATTACCGGCATCTTCGAAGCGCCAGCTTTCCCGACCAACAACCGCATGGTGACCAGCTGGTTCCCGGAACACGAACGCGCATCTGCCGTTGGGTTTTATACCTCGGGGCAATTTGTGGGTCTGGCCTTCCTCACGCCGCTACTGATCTGGATCCAGGAGCTATTAAGCTGGCACTGGGTATTTATCGTTACCGGCGGTATCGGCATTATCTGGTCGTTAATCTGGTTTAAGGTTTATCAACCGCCGCGCCTGACGAAAAGCATCAGCAAAGCCGAACTCGACTATATCCGCGACGGCGGCGGCCTGGTGGATGGCGATGCGCCGCTGAAGAAAGAGGCGCGTCAACCATTATCCAGAGCGGACTGGAAGCTGGTCTTTCACCGTAAGCTGGTTGGCGTTTACCTTGGGCAGTTCGCGGTTACCTCGACGCTGTGGTTCTTCCTGACCTGGTTCCCGAACTACTTAACCCAGGAAAAAGGCATCACCGCGCTGAAGGCCGGCTTTATGACCACGGTGCCCTTCCTCGCCGCGTTTTTTGGCGTCCTGCTCTCCGGCTGGCTGGCGGATAAGCTGGTGAAAAAAGGCTACTCGCTGGGCGTGGCGCGCAAAACGCCGATTATCTGCGGGCTGCTGATCTCCACCTGCATCATGGGGGCGAACTATACCAACGACCCCGTCTGGATCATGGCGCTGATGGCGCTGGCATTCTTCGGCAACGGTTTTGCGTCTATCACCTGGTCGCTGGTCTCCTCTCTGGCGCCGATGCGCCTGATCGGCCTGACCGGCGGGGTCTTTAACTTCGTTGGCGGACTGGGTGGCATCACCGTCCCGCTGGTGATTGGCTATCTGGCGCAGGATTACGGCTTTGGCCCGGCGCTGGTTTATATCTCCGTAGTGGCGCTGATAGGCGCGCTGTCTTATATCCTGCTGGTCGGCGATGTGAAACGTGTAGGCTAAATTTTGGCGATACGCTACCCTGATGCGTAAGTCTCGCATCAGGGTATCGTCATGAAACAAGTCACTTTTGCTCCCCGTCACCATCAGCTTACCAATATCAATACCTGGACCCCGGACAGCCAGTGGCTGGTTTTCGACGTCCGCCCGTCGGGGGCCTCTTTCACCGGCGAGACCATTGAGCGGGTGAATATCCATAGCGGCGCCGTTGAGACGCTCTATCGCGCCGCTGACGGTGCCTGCGTTGGTGTGGTCACCGTACACCCGACGCAAGATAAATACGTTTTTATTCACGGCCCGGAACACCCGGACGCCAACTGGCATTACGATTTTCATCACCGTCGCGGGGTGGTGAACTGGCAGGGTGAAACCCGCAATCTTGATGCGCTGGATATTACCGCGCCTTATACCCCCGGCGCGCTGCGCGGCGGCAGCCACGTTCATGTCTTCAGCCCAGACGGCCAGTTCGTTAGCTTCACGTATAACGACCACGTACTTCACGAATACGATCCGGCGCTGGATCTGCGCAACGTTGGCGTAGCCGCGCCCTATGGCCCGGTGAGCCCGCAGGGCGCCCATCCCCGCGAATATGCCGGCAGCCACTGGTGCGTGCTGGTGAGCCGTACCACGGCGAACCCATTGCCGGGCAGCGATGAGATCAATCGCGCTTATGAAGAGGGGTGGGTCGGCAATCATGCACTAGCCTTTATCGGCGATACGCTGGCGGAAAACGGCGACAAAGTGCCTGAACTGTTTATTGTGACGCTGCCGCGGGATGAGGCAGGGTGGAAGCGGCAGGGCGATGCGCCGCTGGCCGGAAGTGCAACGACGATGCCCGCGCCGCCGGCAGGTGTCAGCCAGCGTCGTTTGACCTATACCCACCAGCGCCGCTATCCGGGGCTGGTGAATGTACCGCGTCATTGGGTACGAGCCAATCCGCAGGCCACCGAGATCGCCTTTCTGATGCGTGATGACGCAGGCGTTGTACAGCTGTGGCTTATCGCGCCTGCGGGCGGCGAGCCGCGTCAGTTAACGCATACTGCAAAGGGGATTCAGTCGGCGTTTAACTGGCATCCATCGGGCGAGTGGCTGGGATGCGTGGTGGAAAACAAAATCGCGCTCTGCGATGCCCGCAGCGGCGCGGTAAGTTATTTGACGACCGATCGCGAAAATCCGCCGTCCGCGGATGCCGTTGTATTTTCACCGGATGGAAAATACCTGGCGTGGATGGAAGACGTCGACGGTTATCGCCAGTTGTGGATAACCGAAACGCAGCGCTAGCTTAGCGCGAAGGCATTGGCGCTGGCGGGATGACGGAGTTAGTCGCCAGCGTCTCCTGTTCGCTTTTCTCGACGCGCGATTTTACCGAGCTGTCGGTGCGGAACATATCCCACGGCAGAAGTAGCGTGTCCATAACCGCGGTGAACGGCATATCGAGGGCCACCAGCGATTTCACGCCCCAGTTGGTGTCGTCGTCGCCCAGCGTATGGGCGCTGGAGCGCGTGCCTGGGTAGGTTCCTTCCTTGCCGCCGGTATGCGACATCACGCTGGAGCAACCGCCCATACTAATCATCCCGCTGAACAGGACCAGCTTTAACAATCCGCTTTTCATCACTCTTCCGTCATTTTATCGGGGTTACTTCGGTTATAACGAGCCGTCCCGTGAATGCCTAGCGTTATTGCACTGCACTGTGGCGAGTATCGCACTTTGCCTTTTGTGCTTTGCAACCAGTCTAAGCATTCGCCAGCAAACTGCAAAAAAATTTGGCTGAAAAGGGCTTGAAAAGCGTCGGGGCACACCCATTTTAGTAGTGTCACCCAATGAGGATACGCCTGAGGGGTATTCCGGGTCATAACGGCTTGTCCATGATGGAAAGCCATTGAATTCTCGCTGATTTCAGGAGCTATTTACTATGCGTAATTTCGATCTCTCCCCGCTTTATCGTTCTGCTATTGGTTTCGACCGCCTGTTCAACCTGTTAGAAAATAATCAAAGCCAGGGCAACGGCGGCTACCCTCCGTATAACGTTGAATTAGTGGATGAAAACAATTACCGCATCGCGATTGCCGTCGCCGGTTTTGCGGAAAGCGAATTAGAGATAACCGCGCAAGACAATCTTCTGGTGGTGAAAGGCTCCCATGCCGCCGAGCAGAAAGAGCGCACCTACCTGTACCAGGGGATCGCGGAACGCAACTTCGAGCGTAAATTCCAGCTCGCCGATAACATTCATATTCGCGGCGCGAACCTGGTCAACGGCCTGCTGTATATCGATCTGGAACGCGTGATTCCGGAAGCGAACAAACCGCGCCGTATCGAAATTAACTAATTTTCCGCTTCAGGCCGCGCGGCGGCCTGAATAAACAACTTGCTTGCCGTCAGGGAGCAAATGCGAATTCGCTGAATTCGCAGGTACTTACTCGCTTCTCAGAAGGAGAAAACACTATGCGTAACTACGATTTATCCCCACTGCTGCGTCAATGGATCGGTTTTGACAAACTGGCTAATGCCCTGCAAACCGCCGGTGAAAGCCAAACCTTCCCGCCCTATAACATCGAAAAAAGCGACGATAACCATTACCGCATTACCCTCGCGGTAGCCGGGTTCCGTCAGGAAGATTTGGATATTCAGCTGGAAGGTACGCGTCTGACCGTTAAAGGCACGCCGCAGGCCGCTGAAAAAGAGACTAAATGGCTGCACCAGGGGCTGGTGAATCAGGCCTTCAGCTTGAGTTTCACCCTCGCGGATAATATGGAAGTCTCCGGTGCCACCTTTACCAATGGCTTATTGCATATCGACTTAACCCGCCACGAGCCGGAAGTCGCCGCCCCGCAGCGTATCGCTATTAGCGAGCGCCCGGCGCTGAATAGTTAATTCAGCCACATCGCTTTCAAGCCCCGATAACTCGGGGCTTTTTTGTGCGCGGGACTACATACAGTATTCCCGCCTTCAGTCATAATCCCTGTTAATAATAATGTTATTCACAGGGAAAATAGTATGAGTGATATAGCATTGACCGTCAGCGTGTTGGCGCTGGTTGCGGTGGTGGGATTGTGGATCGGCAATGTCAAAATCCGCGGCGTTGGCTTTGGTATCGGCGGCGTGCTGTTTGGCGGCATTATCGTGGGCCACTTCGTGGATCAGGCAGGGATTACGCTGAGCAGCCCGATGCTGCATTTCATCCAGGAATTTGGCCTTATTCTCTTCGTTTATACCATCGGTATTCAGGTCGGTCCGGGCTTTTTTGCCTCGTTACGCGTCTCCGGGCTTAAGCTCAATCTGTTCGCGATCCTTATCGTCGTACTTGGCGGACTGGTGACGGCGATCCTGCATAAGCTGTTCAATATTCCGCTTCCGGTCGTTCTCGGCATCTTCTCTGGGGCGGTCACTAATACGCCCGCGCTTGGCGCCGGGCAGCAAATCCTGCGCGATCTTGGCCTGCCGTTTGATGTCGTCGATCAGATGGGGATGAGTTACGCGATGGCCTACCCGTTTGGTATCTGCGGCATTTTGCTGACCATGTGGCTGGTGCGGCTGTTCTTTCGCATTAATGTGGAAAAAGAGGCGCAGCAGTTTGATGAGAGCAGCGGTAACGGGCACGCTCATCTGCATACCATTAACGTGCGGGTGGAAAACCCGAATCTAAATAATATGGCGATTCAGGATGTGCCAATGCTCAACAGCGACAAAATTATCTGCTCGCGGTTGAAGCGCGATGAGCTATTGATGGTGCCGGCGCCGGGTACGCTTATCCAGCATGGCGATCTGCTGCACCTGGTCGGGCGGCCGGAAGATTTACACAACGCTCAGTTGGTGATTGGTAAAGAAGTGGCGACTTCGCTCTCAACGCGCGGTACCGATCTCAAAGTGGAACGCGTGGTGGTCACTAACGAGAAGGTATTAGGGAAGAAAATCCGCGATCTGCACTTTAAACAACGCTATGACGTAGTGATTTCGCGGCTTAATCGCGCCGGGGTGGAGCTGGTGGCCAGCAGCCATGCCAGCCTGCAGTTTGGCGACATTCTTAACCTGGTTGGACGTCCACAGGCCATTGACGCGGTGGCCAATGAACTCGGCAACGCGCAGCAAAAGCTGCAGCAGGTTCAAATGCTACCGGTGTTTATCGGCATTGGTCTCGGGGTCCTGCTGGGGTCTATTCCGTTGTTTATTCCCGGTTTCCCGGCGGCGTTGAAACTGGGGCTAGCCGGCGGGCCGCTGATTATGGCGCTGATCCTCGGGCGTATCGGCAGCATCGGCAAGCTGTACTGGTTTATGCCGCCGAGCGCCAACCTGGCGCTGCGCGAACTCGGTATCGTGCTGTTTCTGGCGGTGGTGGGGCTGAAATCCGGCGGCGATTTTGTCGACACCCTGCTCCACGGCGAGGGGCTTAGCTGGATAGCCTACGGTATTTTCATCACCGCTATCCCGCTGCTGACGGTGGGTATACTGGCGCGGATACTGGCGAAGATGAACTATCTGACCCTCTGCGGCATGCTGGCCGGCTCAATGACCGACCCGCCGGCGCTGGCCTTCGCCAACAATCTTCACGCCACCAGCGGCGCGGCGGCGCTCTCCTACGCCACGGTTTATCCGCTGGTGATGTTCCTGCGGATAATCACTCCTCAGCTACTGGCCGTGCTGTTCTGGGGGCTGAGTTAGCGAATTCCGAATACCGGCATCCATCGGGTGCCGGTTCTTCTCTCCCGTTCGTGATTTAGGCTATGCTGTGGCCTGTTTGCGTGACGAACAAGGACTGCTGATGAAAATTTCCCGCATTGGCGAAGCGCCGGATTACCGCTTTTCGCTGGCCAATGAACGCACCTTTCTGGCGTGGATCCGTACGGCGCTCGGTTTTCTCGCCGCGGGCGTCGGGCTCGATCAGCTGGCGCCGGATTTTGCCACTCCGCTTATTCGCGAAGTGCTTGCGTTGCTACTATGCCTGTTTGCCGGTGGGCTGGCAGTGTACGGCTATCTGCGCTGGCTGAGCAACGAAAAGGCGATGCGCCTGAAGCAGGATCTCCCCTATACCCGTACGCTACTGGTGATTAGCGTCCTGCTGCTGGCGGTCGTGGCGGCGGTGATGCTGCTGGTGCTGTATGGCGGATAAACGCCGGGCGCGGCGGGAGAGCGATCCCGGTCTGCAGCCGGAGCGCACCTCGCTGGCGTGGTTTCGTACTCTGCTGGGCTACGGGGCGCTGATGGCGCTGGCGATTAAACATAACTGGCATAGCGCCGGGCTGGCGTTCTGGATATCGATTGGCGTACTGGCAGTGGTGGCGATCATTCTCTGGCGCTACACCCGTAGCCGCCATTTAATGGATGTCGGCGAGAGCGATTTTTTGCAGCCGGGAGCAGTTCGTGACAAATTTTTGATCTCCCTCGCAGTGCTTTCGCTGTCATTATTGTTTGCTGTAACGCATCTACGGCAGATCATTTTATTTCTTAAGGATGTGACATGACAGGATGTCGGACAGAATGCCACTCCCTCGCTCACAACGAACCGGCAGTGCAGGAGGTGAAAGTTTATCGCCACCACTGCCAGCAACCGCAGCAGCTATATCGGGAGCTACGCGCACAGGGCGTGCGCGCCGTTCGTTTTATTCCGCAGCTCAGAGCGGAAGATGCCAATGCGTGGGGAAACTTCCTTTGCGCCATTTTCCATATCTGGGCGCGGGAAGATATTGGCCGCATAACGATTACGTTGTTTGAGGAAACTCTGCGTATCTGGTGCGGCGAACCGCTGCGCGAACAACGGCAGGTGGCCGCCAATAGCGCCTGTTTTGTCTGTGCGTGGCGGCGATTATGCGCAGGCGACGACGATCCGCTCTGTGAAGGCTACCGCCAGTTCTATGTCGCCAGCGCTCCCTGTATGCGGGTTATGCGCGATCTGCGTAAACAGCAGCGGTCACCGGGCGAACTGATGCCGCTGCTGCGGGCGATTTAACGCCCCTTCGCCAGATACTGCGCCATCTCTTCTTCCGGCACCATACCGCCGCCGGTCGCCCATACCAGGTGGGTGGCCTGACGTAGCTGTTCGTCGCTCAGTCCTTGTAGCTGATGGTACGCTTTACTGGCGCAGACGCGCTGCGGCCCGGCCATACCGGCCAGCGCGGACGGTTCAAGGCGAATGTTTTCCGCCGTTGCCAGCCAGCCCAGCATGTCGTACATCGTTTGATCGTCGAGGGTATACAGGCCGTCGAGCAGGCGTTCCATCGCCCGGCCAACGAAGCCGGAAGCGCGGCCGACCGCCAGACCATCGGCGGCGGTCAGGTTATCAATCCCTAAATCCTGCACCGCAATCTGGTCATGGAGCCCGGTGTAAATGCCGAGCAGCATGCATGGGGAATGGGTCGGTTCGGCGAACAGACAGTGAACGTGGTCGCCAAACGCCAGTTTCAGGCCGAATGCGACGCCGCCGGGGCCGCCGCCAACGCCGCATGGCAGATAGACAAACAGCGGGTGATCGGCATCGACCACGCGTCCTGACCGGGCAAACTGCGCTTTCAGGCGTTCGCCGGCCACGGCATAGCCGAGGAACAGCGTGCGCGAGTTTTCATCGTCGATGAAAAAGCATTTCGGGTCGGATTCCGCCGCCTTGCGCCCCTGTTCGACCGCCACGCCGTAATCTTCTTCATACTCAACGACCGTTACGCCGTGGCTGCGCAGTTTGGCTTTTTTCCATGCGCGGGCATCGGCAGACATATGTACCGTGACCTTAAAACCAATGCGCGCGCTCATGATGCCGATCGACATACCGAGGTTGCCGGTAGAACCAACGGCGATGCTGTACTGGCTGAAGAACTGCTTGAATTCTGGTGTCAGCAATTTGCGATAATCATCTGAGGTGGTGAGCAGCCCGGCTTCCAGCGCCAGCTTTTCCGCATGGGTCAGCACTTCATAAATGCCGCCGCGCGCCTTAATGGAGCCCGAAATCGGCAGGTGGCTATCTTTTTTCAGTAACAGTTCGCCGTGAATCGGCTGATTGAATTGTTGCTCGAGGAGGCGTTTCATTGCCGGAATGGCAACCACTTCTGATTCGATAATCCCGCCGGTGGCGGCCGTTTCCGGGAAGGCTTCCGCCAGATACGGCGCGAAGCGCTGAAGGCGTTCGTGAGCGTCTTTTACATCTTCGGCGGTCAAGCCGACATAGGGCAACCCTTGCGCCAGCGTCGTGGTCGCCGGGTTAAACCAGGTGGTTTCTTTCAGCGCGATCAGCTCCTGCACAAGCGGGAAAGTCGCGGTTAATTGGGTCAGTTCAGCGTTTTTCATATTACGTCTCGTTCGCTTAGATGATGAAAGAAAGCAGGAAGGTGGCGGCGAGTGCAAGTAAAGAAGCGATAAATGTCGCCGTCGTATAATACTTGAACGTTTCGCTGAGGCTTGCGCCACAGTATTGTTTCACCAGCCAGAACAGGGAATCCGTCACGATCGTGCAGCCAATCGCGCCGGAACCGATGGCAATAGCGATGATCTCCGGACTTACACCGGGATATAGCGGCAGCATCGGCGCGACGATAGCGGTGGCGCCCATCATGGCCACGGTAGCGGAGCCGACGGCGGCGTGAAGGATCAGGGCCACCAGCCAGGCCAGCAGAATCGGATGCATATGCAGATTCGAGAGGATCACCGCCAGGCTATCGGCCAGGCCGCTGGATTTCAAAATCGCGTTGAACGCGCCGCCCGCGCCAATAATCAGCAGAATATTAGCAATCGATCCGAAACCATTTTCAGTATGGGTCAGCAGGACGCCCATCCCCATCTGCCGACGAATACCAAGAATGTAATAAGCGACAAAGACGGCAATAAACATCGCGGTGATGGGGTTGCCGATAAACTCCAGCAGCATATACAGCGTGCCGCCTTTAGCCATATTCAATTCAGCGACGGTTTTCACCAGCATCAGCCCAATCGGCAGCAGCACGGTAAATAGCGTAGCGCCAAGCGAGGGCAGCGTCGATTCTTCGCGTACTTCAAGGTTAGAAAACTCGGTCGGCACCGGTTTAAACGGCAGGCGGTTGCCGAGCAGCTTGAGGAACAATGGGCCGCCTACCAGCGAGGCAATCAGGCCAACCAGCAGGCCGTAGACGATGACCGTGCCGATATCCGCGCCGAGTTTATTCGCCACGAACAGCGCGGCCGGATGCGGCGGCACCACGCAATGCACCGCCATCAGCGCGGTACACAGGGGGATGGCCAGCTTCAGCAGCGAGGTATTGGTTTTTTTGGCAATGGAGAAGGCCAGCGGGATTAGCAGCACCACGCCGACTTCAACAAACAGCGTAATACCGCAGATCAGGCCAACCAGCACCATAATTACGTCCGCCGACAACCAGCGACAGCGCTGTAGCGCCAGGCCGATGCGTTCCGCCGCGCCGGAGACTTCCATCATCTTCCCGAGGATGGTACCGAGACCGATCACCGCCGCCAGGAAGCCAAGCGTACCGCCAATACCGCTCTCAATGGCGTTGACCATATCCAGCGGCCCCATGCCCATCATCGCGCCGACGAAAAAGCTTGCCAGCAGGAGCGCCAGAAACGGATGAAACTTCAGTTTGACGATCGTTAAAACGATTAACACGATACTGATAAATAGCGTGCCTACCACCCAGATTTGAGATTCCATACCCCACCTCGCCGTAAATAACGTGTGGTTATTGAACAGAAAAGCGACATAGGCTGACAAACGATATAAATCGCTTTTCAGATGAGCCAAATTGATGCAAATACGTGATTTGGTTCTTAAATAGCCCGTTAAATGTGTGTTGAGTCACTTTTATTCATCTTTCAGGCGCGCTCCGGCTGCGTTTTTTTTACACTTACCGGCAAAGAAAAGGCGGGGAATCGTGATGGATGTAATGAAAGAGATAGGTAATCGCCTGCTGAACGGCTGGCAGTTGTCAAAGCTGTATACCTTTGAAGTTGCGGCTCGCCATGAGTCGTTTGCACTGGCGGCGGAAGAGCTGTCGCTGACCCCGAGCGCCGTTAGCCATCGCATCAACCAGCTGGAAGAAGAGCTGGGTATTCAGCTATTTATACGTTCGCACCGCAAGGTGGAGTTGACGCGCGAGGGGCGGCGGGTATTCTGGGCGTTGAAATCCTCGCTGGATAGCCTTAATCAGGAGATTCTGGATATTAAAAATCAGGAGCTCTCCGGCACGCTGACGGTGTACTCGCGCCCGTCGATCGCCCAATGCTGGCTGGTGCCGGCGCTGGGCGATTTCACCCGCCGCTACCCATCCATCTCGCTGACTGTGCTCACCGGCAACGATAACGTCAATCTACAGCGTGCGGGTATCGATGTGGCGATCTATTTTGATGATGCGCCGTCATCACAGCTAAGCCATCATTTTCTGATGGATGAAGCGATCGTGCCGGTATGTACGCCGAAATACGCACAGCAGCAGCAGATAATCCGCAATCCAGGCAATCTGCGCTACTGCACGTTACTACATGACCGTCAGGCATGGAGCAATGATTCCGGTACCGATGAGTGGTTCAGTTGGGCGCAGCAATTTGCAATTGAATTGCCGCAATCGTCGGGTATCGGCTTCGATCGTTCTGATTTAGCGGTGATTGCGGCGATGAATCACGTCGGAGTAGCGATGGGGCGTAAACGGCTGGTGCAGAAGCGGTTAGAAAGCGGGGAGCTTATCGCGCCGTTCGGCGAGATGACGCTAAAGTGTCACCAGCACTACTATGTGACGACCCTGCCGGGCCGTCAGTGGCCGAAAATAGACGCTTTTATGGAATGGCTGCACAGCCTGACATAAGGCAAAAGCCGCTATCCGGGGAGCGACAGCGGCGCTTATACCGGCTGCTGGTGGCTGGTAAAGCGCGAGGCCAGAGGCAGCCAGCACAGCAGAATCAACAGCCCCATTAACATCATTAGCAGGCCGAGGCTGCTTTGCCCCGTTTGCGGCATCATCGCCGACAGCCAGGCCAGCACGCCGGAGCCGATATTCTGCAAGCCGCCAACCAGCGCGCCAGCGGTACCGGCGAGGAACGGAAATGGCTCCATCGCGCCGCTGGTAGCCAGCGGGAACAACATACCCGCGCCGAAGAAGAACAGCGCCGCAGGCACCAGCAGTGTCCAGACGGTCATAACGCCGAATAGCCCCGGCAACCACATCATAACTCCCGCCAGCAGGCAGCAGATAACCGACTGCCACATCAGCGTTGAGAAGCGTTTATTCGGACGGCCAGCGAACCACGCGCCGAAGAACGCCGCCGGGATTGGCAGAATAAACAGAATACTGACCGCCATACTGCTCAGGCCGAGGACCGCGCCCATCAGCACGCCGGAACAGGCTTCGAACACCGCAATCCCGGCCAACCCGCCCACCAGCATCAGCAGGTAACAGTTAAAGGCGCCGGTACCGAACAGCGTTTTGTAGCTGGCCAGTAGTTTCGTCCGCGGCGCGCCTTGCGGGCGCGTTTCCGGCATCCATTTCGCCATGCTGAAGGTTACGCCCGCGCACAGCACTAGCAGGAAGGCGTAACAGGCACGCCAGTTCCACAGGGTATCAAGGATACCGCCGAGCAGCGGCGCAATCAGCGGGCTGACCAATATTCCCATATTTAACAAACTGTTGGCGTGACGCAGCTGCGCGCCTTCGTAAAGATCGCGCGGCAGGGTTCGCGCCATCACGCCGCCGACGCCGGTGCCCATCCCCTGCATGGCGCTGGCGGTGATCAATACCGGCAGGCTATGGGTGGTGATGGCAACCAGCGTTGCCAGCATAAAAATAGACATCCCGACAAGGATCACCGGGCGGCGGCCCACGCGGTCGGAGAGCGGGCCGTAGAACAGCTGGGAAATGCCGTACGTCAGGAGATAGGCCGCCATCACGCTTTGTACCGCCCCTTCGCGGACGTTAAGCGATACCGCCATGTCGGCGATAGCCGGAATATAAATGGTCTGCGCCATCTGGCCAACGGCCACCAGCAGTACCAGCATCAACAACAAATTGAAGTTCTTATGCCGTTTCATGTCGATGAATACTTCGTGAGCAATTAGAAATGAAGAATATGTGACTGGCACATCCCTTAAACGATGGAGGAATCTACCACAATAAAATGACAGAACAACTACATAGCACCGATTGTTGGGGAAAATTCAGGCAGGTTTTGTAAACAAGATCGGCAACTAATGTTGCCATTTTAATCTATGAGAGACGCAGCAGGATTGCTCCGGCGGCAATACCGCAGGCCGCAACGATGCGCAGCGCTACCACTTGTTCCTTCAGGACGATAAATGCGATCAGCGCGCCGAACAGAATGGAGGTTTCACGCAGCGCGGCGACCACCGCCAGCGGCGCCTGAGTCATCGCCCATAGCGCCAGGCCGTAGGATCCCATGGTGCCGACGCCGCCGAGGATGCCCTTTTTCCAGTGCTGGCGTAAATAACGGCTGGCTTCGCGCCGCCGTGCCGCCATGGCCCAGCACAGCAGGCAGCAACCGTTCATAAAAAAGGTCCACAGGGTATAGCCGAGCGCCGATCCCGCCAGCCGTACCCCGGTGCCGTCCACCAGCGTATAGCCCGCGATAAAACAGGCGTTGATCAGCGCCAGCATGATGCCTTTACGGGAACTGACGTGGCCGTTAAAGGCCATCGCCAGAATCGCCAGGCAAATGACGCCAATACCCAACCAGGCTAACGGCGATAAGCGATCGCCGAGAAATATCACGCTGATAGCCGCGACCAGCAGCGGTGCGGTGCCGCGCATTAGCGGATAGGTCTGGCTCATATCCGACACCTGATAGGTCTTCGCCACCAGTACCGTATACACCACCTGCAACGCACATGACGCCACCAGATAGGGGGCGCTGGCCAGCGTCGGCTGCGGCGCGAAGGGGAGCATCACCAGGGCAATCAGCGAGGCCGACCCGCTGACGCTTATCGCCGCGTACATTTTATCGCCGCTGGCTTTGACGATAGCGTTCCAGCTGGCGTGCAGCAGTGCAGCGAAAAGCAAAATGCAGAATACGGTGATGGTCATCGCAGGCAGATTCAGCAGTTAAGGTCAGCGGACTGTAACATGCGCCCGCTGCGCCAACCAGCCGCGCTTACAGCGAGCAGAACAGGCGATGCGTAACCCGAGGCTCATCGTATACCGGGCGGAAACCAAAGCGTTCATAAAAGGGCCAGGCCTGCGCCGGGGCATGAGTGTTAAGGAAATCGAACCAGGCGCCGGAATGCGTGATGACTGAGAGCAGCAGCTGCTGGCCAATTCCCTGGCGGCGATGGCTATCGCGAATATAGAGATGGCGAATGCGCCCGGCCCGCGGCTGCTGGCTGAAGGGGTCGACGTTCAGACCGCAGACCCCAACCAACTGGCCACGGACAAACGCGCCCAGCAGCTTTTCACCAGGGGCGTTAAAGCGGTTTTTGCCGCTTTGCCAGTTTTCCGCCAGACGGCGCAGCATATTGAAATGCTGTTCAAGGCTTTCGGTGCGCAGCGCGACGAACCCCGGATCCTCCGGCGTCGTTGCGGCAATTAATAGCGGTGGCATGGTTCCTCCATCAAGTCTTCCCGGAACGCCCGAAGGACGCCTGTAGGGGGGCGGTTTCCCGCCCCCCTCAGGTGCGACCTGAACCTGAATCAGCGGAACTGTTTCAGGACTGCATCAAGTAGTTGCAACACAGCAACCATGAGTTTCAGGATTAAAATAATAATATCCATTCCGCCCATACGCGCGTCTCCTGTGGTTAAGGAGCACAATAAGCTGACGTACCTTTCCGCTGCCTGTTGCCAGCTTATCCCTGTTCTCACAGGGGTTGCGCAGTGGTGGCCGCACGGGCCGGACACGACGCATTGTTGACGTAACACAGTGTGCTCTCTCGGGGTTAAGGCACTGACGGCACCACCCGTTTCAGCCAGGACTTCGTTGCGCCGGTCAAACTTGCGGCCCCCGAATGGCACAAAGTGAACACATCCAGTATAGATAAATACTGTATGTATGAACAGTATTTTTTGGACAAATTCGCACCCGTCGTACATACTCTATGACAGAGAAATTTCGACCTTAAATTGCGCGAATTGCAGCGATCGCGTATACTTTTGTCGTTGACGTAATACAGTGTGCTTACGGCTACCACCCGTAAAAATGCTGATAAAAACCTCGCTCCGGCGGGGTTTTTTGTTTTCTGCCGCTGATGTCGCAAATTGTGATCATTCGCGCAAATTCTCATGGATGAAAATAAATCCATTGTGAAAACGCAAAACCTGTGTTTGTATAAATTCAGCTTATTTTTCGACACAACAGGTCCCTAATGAACGCTGCCATGATGACTTCGACCCTACTAAAAACCGCGCCTGCCGCGGTGGTCGTCGTGTCTGTGGTGGTCGTCGTCGGCAATGCGCCGTAGGGTCCGGAACAACACGAATTCCAAACCCCGCCGGCGCAAACCGAGCGGGGTTTTTTGTTGGCGAGCCCCCCGGTAAAGTCGGCCCAGAATAAAAGGACTGGAGCATGGCAAGTTCGGGCACCACATCAAACACAATGCGCTTTACCGGCGCGCAGCTGGTTGTTCATTTACTGGAACGCCAGGGTATCACTATGGTCAGCGGCATTCCGGGCGGCTCCATTCTGCCTATCTACGATGCTTTAAGCCAAAGCACGCAGATCCGCCACATCCTGGCGCGCCACGAGCAGGGGGCGGGTTTTATCGCTCAGGGGATGGCGCGTACCGAAGGTAAACCCGCAGTCTGTATGGCCTGTAGCGGCCCTGGCGCCACCAACCTGATTACCGCCATCGCCGATGCCCGCCTCGATTCTATTCCACTGGTCTGCATCACCGGACAGGTTCCGGCCTCAATGATCGGCACCGATGCCTTCCAGGAAGTCGATACCTACGGCATCTCTATCCCCATCACCAAGCATAACTACCTGGTGCGCGACATCGCCGAGCTGCCGCAGGTGATGAGCGACGCCTTCCGTATTGCCCAGTCCGGGCGTCCCGGGCCGGTGTGGATAGATATTCCTAAGGATGTGCAGTCGGCAACCATTGAACTGGAAACGCTCCCAGAGCCCGGCGAGCGCGCCCCGGCACCGGCATTCGCGCCTGAAAGCGTGCGTGAAGCGGCGGCAATGATCAACGCGGCGAAACGCCCGGTACTGTATCTGGGGGGCGGCGTAATTAACGCGCCGCAGCCGATTCGGGACCTGGCGGAAAAAGCCAACCTGCCGACCACTATGACCTTAATGGCGCTGGGTATGCTGCCGAAGGCGCATCCTTTGTCGCTGGGGATGCTGGGGATGCACGGCGCGCGCAGCACTAACTTTATTCTGCAAGAAGCTGATTTACTGATTGTTTTAGGGGCTCGTTTTGATGATCGGGCGATTGGCAAGACCGAGCAGTTCTGCCCGAACGCGAAGATTATTCACGTCGATATCGATCGCTCGGAGCTTGGCAAAATTAAGCAACCGCACGTAGCGATTCAGGGCGACGTGGCGGAGGTTTTAGCCCAGCTTATTCCGCAGATTGAGGCGCAGCCGCGTGATGAGTGGCGCCAACTGGTGGCCGATTTACAAAGAGAATTCCCCTGCGCCATTCCGCAGGAAAGCGATCCGCTCTCCCATTACGGCCTGATTAACGCCGTGGCCGCCTGCGTTGATGATGAGGCGATCATCACCACCGATGTGGGTCAGCATCAGATGTGGACGGCGCAGGCCTATCCACTCAACCGTCCCCGCCAGTGGCTGACTTCCGGCGGTCTCGGCACCATGGGCTTCGGCCTGCCGGCTGCCATCGGCGCGGCGCTGGCCAATCCGCAGCGTAAGGTTATTTGTTTCTCCGGTGACGGCAGCCTGATGATGAATATTCAGGAGATGGCCACCGCCGCCGAAAATCAGCTGGATGTAAAAATTATCCTGATGAACAACGAAGCGCTGGGGCTGGTGCACCAGCAGCAGAGCCTGTTCTATCAGCAGGGTGTCTTCGCCGCGACCTATCCGGGGATGATTAACTTTATGCAGATCGCCGCCGGTTTTGATCTGCAAACCTGTGATTTAAATAACGAAGCCGATCCGCAAGCGGCGCTGCAGGCGATTATCGACCGTCCCGGCCCGGCGCTGATCCACGTGCGTATCGACGCGCAGCAGAAAGTGTATCCGATGGTACCGCCGGGTGCGGCCAATACTGAGATGGTGGGGGAATAAGCCATGCAAAAGCAACACGATAACGTCATTCTGGAACTCACCGTCCGCAACCACCCTGGCGTCATGACCCACGTCTGCGGGCTATTTGCCCGCCGTGCGTTTAACGTTGAAGGCATTCTCTGCTTGCCGATCCAGGGCAGCGAGCATAGCCGCATCTGGCTGCTGGTAAATGATGACCAGCGACTGGGGCAGATGATTAGTCAGATTGAAAAGTTGGAAGATGTCACCAATGTGGCGCGTAACCAGTCCGATCCCACCATGTTTAACAAAATTGCGGTGTTCTTCAAATAGTGCTCAAGGCTTGAACGGTAAGGTGCTTATGGTTAAGGTAAGCGCCTTTGCCGGATGGCGCTGCGCTTATCCGGCCTACAGAGAGTGAATCCGTAGGCTGGATAAGGCGTTTACGCCGCCATCCGGCGCTTTCAGGCACCAGGAAACACCATGACTACCATCGCCCTTATTGACGATCATTTGATTGTCCGCTCCGGTTTTGCTCAGCTACTGGGGCTGGAAGCTGATTTTCAGGTTGTCGCTGAATTCGGCTGTGGACGCGAGGCGCTGGCGGGGCTACCGGGGCGCGGTGTACAGGTTTGTATCTGCGATATCTCAATGCCGGATATTTCCGGGCTGGAGCTGTTAAGCCAGTTGCCGAAGGGGATGGCGACCATCATGCTGTCGGTGCACGATAGCCCGGCGCTGATCGAGCAGGCGCTGAACGCCGGCGCGCGCGGCTTCCTGTCGAAACGCTGCAGTCCGGATGAACTGATCGCCGCGGTCCGCACCGTGGCGGCGGGCGGTTGCTATCTCACGCCGGATATCGCCATGAAGCTGGCCGCCGGGCGCCAGGATCCGCTCACCAAACGTGAACGTCAGGTGGCGGAAAAGCTGGCGCAGGGTATGGCGGTGAAAGAGATCGCCGCTGAGCTCGGTCTGTCGCCGAAAACCGTTCACGTTCATCGCGCCAACCTGCTGGAAAAACTGGGCGTCAGCAACGACGTCGAGCTGGCGCGCCGCATGTTCGATAGCTGGCAATGAACACCGTCGTTTCACGATTGCTGTCGGTGATCGGCTGCGCCTTTATCTTCTCAGCCGCCTGGTTCTGCCTGTGGAGTATCAGTCTGCATCTGGTGGAACGCGCGGATTTAGCGGTGCTGCTGTTTCCCTTTGGCCTGCGTTTAGGGCTGATGCTGCAATGCCCGCGTGGCTACTGGCCGGTGCTGCTGGGAGCCGAGTGGCTGCTTATCTTCTGGCTGGCTCAGGAAGTGGCGCTGGCGCACCCGATAATATTGATGACCGGAAGTCTGCTGACCCTGCTGCCGGTGGCATTGATTTCACGCTATCGCCAGCAGCGAGACTGGTTGACATTGTTGCGCCAGGGCGGGGCGCTGATCGCCGCCTCGCTGCTGCAATCGCTGCCGTGGCTGGCGCAAGAAGGCAGTGAGGGACTGACCGCGCTGTTGTTGACGCTGACCGGCGGCCTGACGCTGGCGCCGACCTGCCTGGTTATCTGGCATTATCTGACCAGTACCGTCTGGCGGCCGCTGGGGCCGTCGCTGGTGTCGCAGCCGGTTAACTGGCGTGGCCGGCATCTGATCTGGTACCTGCTGCTGTTTACCGTCAGCCTGTGGCTACAGCTCGGGTTGCCCGCCGAACTATCCCGCTTTACCCCTTTTTGTCTGGCGCTGCCGATTATCGCTCTCGCCTGGCACTACGGCTGGCAGGGGGCGCTGATCGCCACCCTGATGAACGCCATTGCGCTGATTGCCAGCCAGACCTGGCACGATCACCCGGTTGATTTATTGCTTTCACTGCTGGCGCAGAGCCTGACCGGACTGCTGCTGGGCGCGGGGATCCAGCGATTGCGCGAGCTTAACCTGTCGCTACAGAACGAGCTGGCGCGTAATCGGCGGCTGGCGGAACGCCTGCTGGAAACGGAAGAGAGCGTGCGGCGTGAAGTGGCGCGCGAGCTCCACGATGATATTGGCCAGACTATCACGGCAATTCGCACCCAGGCGGGGATCGTGCAGCGTCTGGCGCCAAACAACGCCAGCGTACGGCAGAGCGGCCAGTTGATAGAACAGCTGTCGCTGGGGGTTTACGACTCTGTGCGAAGACTGCTTGGTCGTCTGCGTCCGCGCCAGCTTGACGATCTGCCGCTTGAACAGGCGGTACGTTCGTTGATGCGTGAAATGGAACTGGAAGACCGCGGTATCGTCAGTCATCTCGAATGGCGGATTAACGAGGCGGGGCTGAGCGAAAACCAGCGCGTGACGCTGTTTCGCGTTTGCCAGGAGGGACTGAATAATATCGTCAAGCACGCCAACGCCAGCGCCGTCACCCTCCAGGGCTGGCAGCAGGATGGGCAATTGATGCTGGTGCTGGAAGATGACGGTTGCGGCCTGCCGCCGGGGTCGAATCTGCAAGGCTTCGGCCTGACCGGCATGCGTGAGCGCGTGACAGCGCTGGGCGGTACGTTAACTATCTCCTGCACACACGGTACCCGCGTGTGCGTCAATTTACCGCTGCGTTACGTCTGAGGGGATCGCCGATGTTTGCCTTTTTAAAAGCGCCGCCGGACGCCGCGCCAATTAGCGATAAACGCGAGCTGGACGAGCGTTATCGTTACTGGCGTCGCCATATCCTGCTTACCATCTGGCTTGGCTATGCGCTGTTTTATTTCACCCGCAAAAGCTTTAATGCCGCGGTGCCTGAAATTCTGGCCAGCAATGTACTGACTCGTAGCGATATTGGCCTACTGGCCACGCTGTTTTACATCACTTACGGGCTGTCGAAATTTTTCTCTGGTATCGTCAGCGACCGCTCCGACGCCCGCTATTTTATGGGGCTGGGGCTCATCGCCACCGGGGTGGTGAATATTCTGTTCGGTTTTTCTACCTCGCTGTGGGCTTTCGCACTGTTGTGGGCGCTGAATGCCTTCTTCCAGGGCTGGGGCTCGCCGGTATGCGCCCGGCTGCTGACGGCCTGGTATTCGCGGACCGAACGCGGCGGCTGGTGGGCGCTATGGAATACGGCGCATAACGTCGGCGGCGCGCTGATCCCGATGGTAGTGGGGGCAGCGGCGCTGCATTACGGCTGGCGCGCGGGGATGACGATTGCCGGTTGCCTGGCGATTCTCGCCGGACTGTATCTGTGCTGGCGGCTGCGCGATCGCCCGCAGGCGGTGGGGTTACCCGCCGTAGGCGACTGGCGTCACGATGCGCTGGAAATCGCCCAGCAGCAGGAAGGCGCAGGGCTGACGCGTAAAGAGATACTGACCCGCTACGTGCTGGCCAATCCCTATATCTGGCTGCTGTCGTTGTGCTATGTGCTGGTGTACGTGGTGCGGGCGGCGATTAACGACTGGGGCAATCTGTATATGTCGGAGACGCTTGGCGTCGATCTGGTGACCGCTAACTCGGCGGTGACCATGTTTGAGCTGGGCGGTTTTATCGGCGCGCTGGTGGCGGGGTGGGGCTCGGATAAGCTGTTTAACGGCAATCGCGGGCCGATGAACCTGATTTTCGCCGCCGGAATTTTGCTGTCGGTTGGCGGGCTGTGGCTGATGCCGTTCGCCAGCTACGTCATGCAGGCGGCCTGCTTCTTCACCACCGGGTTCTTCGTTTTCGGCCCGCAGATGCTGATCGGTATGGCGGCGGCGGAATGTTCGCATAAAGAAGCCGCCGGGGCGGCCACCGGGTTTGTCGGCTTGTTCGCTTATCTTGGCGCCTCGCTTTCCGGCTGGCCGCTGGCGCAGGTGATGGATATCTGGCACTGGACCGGATTCTTCGTGGTGATTGCGATTGCCGCCGGCATTTCCGCGCTGCTGCTGCTGCCGTTTTTAAACGCGCAGGCGCCGCGTACCGTCAGCGAAGCGTGATGTAGCTCACCCTTTCGCCGCGAACGGGGCAAAACTAAGAAATTTTCCCGGTTTTACCTGGAAGCCGTCTCAGGCCAGACAGCGCGCGGGTTTTTACAATGCCTGGTTATTACGCAGGCATAAAAAATCAGCTCAGGAGATACCCATGCTGGCCTTTCTGAATCAGGTGCGCAAGCCGACCCTGGATCTGCCGCTCGACGTGCGGCGCAAAATGTGGTTCAAACCTTTCATGCAGTCCTATCTGGTGGTCTTCATCGGCTACCTGACCATGTACCTGATCCGCAAGAACTTTAACATCGCGCAGAACGACATGATCTCCACCTACGGGTTGAGCATGACGCAGCTGGGGATGATTGGCCTGGGCTTCTCCATCACCTACGGCGTGGGCAAGACACTGGTCTCTTATTATGCCGACGGTAAAAACACCAAGCAGTTCCTGCCGTTTATGCTGATCCTCTCCGCCATCTGTATGCTGGGCTTTAGCGCCAGCATGGGGGCGGGTTCAACCAGCCTGTTCCTGATGATCGCCTTCTATGCGCTGAGCGGCTTCTTCCAGAGTACCGGCGGCTCGTGCAGCTATTCCACCATCACCAAGTGGACGCCCAGACGCAAACGCGGCACCTTCCTCGGCTTCTGGAATATCTCCCACAACCTCGGCGGCGCGGGCGCGGCGGGCGTGGCGCTGTTTGGCGCCAACTATCTGTTCGACGGCCACGTGATCGGCATGTTTATCTTCCCGTCGATTATTGCGCTGATCGTCGGCTTTATTGGCCTGCGTTACGGTAGCGACTCTCCGGAATCCTACGGCCTTGGCACGGCGGAAGAGCTGTTTGGCGAAGCGATTAGCGAAGAGGACAAAGAAACCGAAGAAAATGCGATGACCAAGTGGCAGATCTTTGTTGAGTACGTGCTGAAAAACAAAGTGATCTGGCTGCTGTGCTTCTCCAACATCTTCCTCTACGTGGTGCGTATCGGTATCGATCAGTGGTCCACCGTGTATGCTTTCCAGGAGCTGAAGCTGTCTAAAGAGGTGGCGATTCAGGGCTTTACCCTGTTTGAAGTCGGCGCGCTGGTTGGCACGCTACTGTGGGGCTGGTTGTCGGACTTGGCCAACGGCCGCCGCGCGCTGGTGGCCTGCGTCGCGTTGGCGCTGATTATCGCCACCCTCGGGGTTTACCAACATGCCAGCAACCAGTACGTCTATCTGGCCTCGTTGTTTGCGCTGGGCTTCCTGGTGTTTGGTCCGCAGCTGTTGATCGGCGTCGCTGCCGTCGGCTTTGTGCCGAAAAAAGCGATCGGCGCTGCCGATGGAATCAAGGGCACCTTCGCCTATCTGATCGGCGATAGCTTCGCCAAACTGGGTCTCGGGATGATCGCCGACGGCACGCCGGTCTTCGGCCTGACCGGCTGGGCCGGCACCTTTGCGGCGCTGGACGCCGCCGCCATCGGCTGTATCTGCCTGATGGCCATCGTGGCTATCTTCGAAGAGCGTAAAATTCGCCGCGAGAAAAAGAATCGAGTTTTGCAGACTGCCTGATTCACCAGGTATTTGGTAACCTTGCCCGGCCATTGCGCCGGGCTTTTTTATAGGGTTTTCTGGGCGGCAAACGCATTAAATTAGCCGGTGATTTTTTCATATTCTTCTAACGATGGCGCGGTAGATTTTTTAAGCATCACATCAGGCCATTCGACTTTGCGCCCGTAAATGCCCACGTTAGGATTGACGGTCATATCTAACATCTCGTCTTTGAAATCCATATAGCGGTTAATCCAGGTCCAGAGTTTATAGTTATTTAAATATTTAGACTCAATGATAGTTTTTTCTGAAATAAGCGTAAATATATCAGTAATACTTTCATTTTCATAAGCATGTAAGCAAATAAACGATCTCTGATTATAAAAATCATAATAGCCTTTTATAGAACTCCAGGGGAATTCTTTGTATTCTGGTCGGGTCCGTTTATAGAATGGAAAGCGGGTTCTGGCTTTATAGTTGCGGTTTGGTCTTTGAAGTATCTTCATAAAAACATATTCGCAGATATAAACCTTTCCTGTTTTTCGATTAAAACGAATTGGGTAATGTCGTGGAGAAAAGAAGCAGTAATTTACTGCAAAAGACGAGAAATAAGCTATGGCAAATATTGCAATGATGCTAAAATGAATGGTGAGTGTTAGCAGTAATTCACTTTTTTCTTGCCAAAAAAACGCCGCGTAACTTTCAAAATCGAAAATCATATAGTATAAAAATATAATGATTACCAAACATGATAAAATAGTTAAGGGTAATAACATAATGATATAGAAAATGTTCATCCAATAAAATGTTGAATGATTACGCGTGATTTCACAATAATCATCATTAACATAGAATAACTTTCCCGAATGTGTTAGCTTATCTGTATCGCCTGGAGTCTCAGTGATAAGGTTTTTAAGATCCGTATCGGGAATTTGCTTTGCTAAATAGTGGTTTTGGATCGGGAGCATATGCATTCCTTTGCTTATTGACTATGATACCGTTTCGGCGATTTTTTCATATTCTTCTAACGATGACGCGGTAGATTTTTTAAGCATCACCTCAGGCCATTCGACTTTGCGCCCGTAAATGCCCACGTTAGGATTGACGGTCATATCTAGCATCTCGTCTTTGAAATTCATATAGCTACTGATCCACAGCCATAGTTTATAGTTATTCATCAACATCGTTTCAGTTCCTGTATCATCCGAGGTGAGGATGAAGGAGTCAACGATGCTGTGGTTTTCATATACGTGACAGTTTATTATTGCGTTATAATTTAGAGAATAGCTCCCTTTTATATCACTCCAGTCAAATTCCTTGCATTCTGGTTTTGGTTTTTTATAAAAAGGGCTGTGAAGGAAAAATGTATAGGGTTGCCTCTTAATTAAATCAGACAGAGTATACTCGTAAACATAGATTTTTCCTGTTTTACGGTTAAAGCG
Organism: Klebsiella sp. 141198; assembly: GCF_050600785.1. Classification (NCBI taxonomy): domain Bacteria; kingdom Pseudomonadati; phylum Pseudomonadota; class Gammaproteobacteria; order Enterobacterales; family Enterobacteriaceae; genus Klebsiella; species Klebsiella sp. 141198. Next base: position 9,437 of record NZ_JAQIRM010000009.1, on the reverse strand, counting down.
AATTGGATAATGGCGAGGTGCGAAAAAAGCGTAATTTACGATGGCCGAGAAAATAAAGGATAAGGCTATTGAAAGTAAAATTGCAAAATGAAAAAGGAGTGTGCTATTTAATTCCTGCTCATTTCCCCAAAATGCGTTAATATACCATTCAAAATCAAAAATTATTTCATATAAAAAAACAATGACTCCGATAACTATCACAAGAATAATGGGAGAGAATAACGCAACTAATAAAATGTTAGCGCCATAAGATGATGAGTAGTTACGGGTTATTTCGCAATAATCATCATTTACATAAACGAGTTTACCCGCGTGCGTGAGTTTATCTGTATTACTTCTCGTCTCAGCATTAATTCTGGCAAGACCATCGTTATCGATATGCTTTGCTAAATAGTCGAATTGCATAATATACATTCCATTGCTTGATAAGGGTAGCGAATCCATTAAAGGATAACATGCTTAATTATTACTGTGCAAAAATAGCAATTCATAGATTAAGCTAATTATATTAGTGTTAATATTTGTTTTTAATATATTGTTTCTTTATGCCAGTGTGATTGATTAATTCGTTAAAAGTATAAAGTAACGCGATAAGTCACATTATGGTTCGTCCGACAGTCGACAGCAGGCAAATTCCCATTATGATAGTGAGGCTGCGATTGGATGAGAGGATGCATGATCTGGATAGGACTGGCCACCTTGGTAGTGGTATTTGTTGTGGGATTTCGGGTGCTTACCTCTGATTCACGCCGCGCGATTCGCCGCCTGAGCGAACGCCTTGGCATTACGCCTGTTCCGTTGGAATCGATGATCGATCAGCTGGGAAAAACCGCCGGTAATGAGTATTTGCGTTACCTGGAGCGGCCCAATGAAGCACATCTGCAGAACGCCGCGCAGGTGCTGCTTATCTGGCAGGTCGCGATTGTCGACGCCAGCGAGAAAAACCTGCACTACTGGTATCGCCTGATGCAAAAAGCGCGATTAGCGGCGCCGATTACCGACGCACAGATCCGCCTGGCGCAAGGTTTTCTGCGCGAACTGGACCCGGATGTGAGCGATTTACATAACCTACAGCAGCGCTATAACGATCTGTTTCTCCCGGAAGACGGCGTGCACTGGTTGCACTGATCTCATTGTTATCCGGCCTGTGGTTTACGCACTCGTCACTTGTAGGCCGGATAAGCGTAAGCGCCATCCGGCAGAATGACGAGGTCTGTATTCTCAGGCTACGCTTTTGTATTACGTTATGAAAAGCGAGAAGAGTTGCGAAAACGTTAAGTACGTCACATACAAAATGTTACACTGCGCAGCTTTCCGCCACTTTCTTCGCAGGTAACTCATGAGTCATTCAAATGAAGCCAAACCCCATGCAAGCGATCTCGCGCGGCCAAACTGGTCGGCGGTCTTCGCGGTTGCTTTCTGCGTCGCCTGCCTGATTACCGTCGAGTTTTTGCCGGTTAGTCTGCTGACGCCGATGGCGCTGGATTTAGGCATCTCCGAAGGGATGGCCGGGCAATCGGTGACGACGACGGCATTCGTCGCGATGTTTTCCAGCCTGTTTATCACCACGGTTATCGGCAAAACCGATCGCCGCTACGTGGTTATCCTGTTTTCGCTGCTGCTGACCCTTTCTTGCCTGCTGGTATCGTTTGCCGATAGCTTCACCCTGCTACTGCTGGGGCGCGCCTGTCTGGGCCTGGCGCTCGGCGGTTTCTGGGCGATGTCGGCATCGCTGACCATGCGTCTGGTGCCGATGCGCGTGGTGCCGAAAGCGCTATCGATTATCTTCGGCGCGGTATCAATCGCGCTGGTGATCGCCGCCCCGTTGGGCAGTTTCCTTGGCGGGCTTATCGGCTGGCGCAACGTCTTTAACGGCGCGGCGGTGATGGGCGTGCTGTGTACGCTCTGGGTGCTGAAAGCGCTGCCGTCGCTGCCGGGTGAATCGGCGGCTCAGCAGCAAAATATGTTTGGTCTGCTGAAGCGTCCGGGGGTGATGGCTGGGATGTGCGCCATTTTCATGGTCTTTGCCGGACAGTTCGCCTTCTTTACCTATATTCGACCGGTATACATGACACTCGCCGGTTTTGACGTCGACGGCCTGACGCTGGTGCTGCTGAGCTTTGGTATCGCCAGCTTTATCGGCACCTCGCTCTCCTCGGTGGTGCTGAAGCGCTCGGTCAAAGCGGCGCTGGCGATTTCGCCGCTGGTGCTGACCGCCTGCGCGGCGGCGCTGGTACTGTGGGGAGAAAGCAAAATCGTCGCCTCGACGGTGGCGATTATCTGGGGCTTCGCGTTTGCGCTGATTCCGGTGGGATGGTCAACGTGGATCACCCGTTCTCTCTCCGATCAGGCGGAAAAAGCCGGGTCGATTCAGGTGGCGGTGATCCAGCTTGCCAACACCTGCGGCGCCGCGGTCGGCGGCGTTGCGCTCGACCACTTAGGGCTGCTGTCGCCGCTGGTGTTGTCAGGAATATTAATGCTGTTTACCGGCCTGCTGGTGACGACCAAAGTGAAGGTGAATTAACCCGCTTACGGCCGTTCGCCTTTTGCCAGCCGGGCGTTGATGTCGGCAATCACTTCCGGCAGATCCGCCAGGGTATCAACCACATAGTGAGCCCCGGCGGCATACAGTTTGCCTGCCGCCCGCTCGCGACGGGTGGCGATTTCCTCTTTCGACATCGCCTGGTACTCCTCCCAGGTAGCGCCGAATTCGTTACCGGACACCGCCAGGCCGACGCTCCACATCCCGGCATGTAACCCTTCGCTGATGCCCGGTGCGGCATCATCGACCTTCACGCAGTGGGCCACATCGTCTATGCCCAGGGTAATCACGTTCTGCAGCGCCATCCACGGGCCCGGACGACCGCCGACGGCAAGGTCATCGGTGGCGACCCAGTGGTCCGGGGCGTAGCCCTGGGCGGCAGCGGCTGGTACCAGCTTTTCCATCACCGGGCGCGGATAACCCGAGCAGGAGCCGATCTTCAGGCCCTCGGCGCGAAACGCGGCGATAGTGTCGACAACGCCGGCAATCGGTGCGGAAAAATCGACAACCTTAGCGATTTGCAGCGGCATAAACGCGGCGTAGATCGCATCGATATCGGCGGCAGTCATCGCGCGGCCGAATTTGGCCTGCCAGCGGCTATCGACAGCAGGGAGTTTGCCCAGCGCCTCAATGTGCTGCCACTTGCCAAGCCCCATCGGCACGCGGGCCTCTTCAAGAGTGATCTCAATATCGAAAGCCTGGCGGAAGGCCTCGACGAAAATTTGCGTCGGGGCGAAAGAGCCGAAGTCTACGGTGGTGCCTGCCCAGTCAAGGATCAGTGCGCTAATACGGTTCATGGCGGTTCCTTATTGTTTCCAGTACATGGCGTTATCGATAGCCGCCAGCAGGGCGGTGATATCGGCGTCGTAGACTTCGCCAATGTTGCCGATGCGGAAGCAGTCGCTTTGCGATACTTTGCCCGGATAGATAACGAAGCCCTGATCTTTCAGCTTCTGGTAGAAGGTGTGAAAGCGATACTGCGGCGCATCCGGGGAATAAAAGGCGGTAATGATCGGCGAATGCAGGCTATCGTCGAGCAGCGGCCGGAAGCCGAGCGCGCGCATCCCTGCCACCAGACGGCGTTGATTGTTGCGGTAGCGCTGATGGCGCGCGCTAACGCCGCCCTCCTGCGCCAGCTCTTTAAGCGCCTGGGCAAAGGCCAGCACGGTATGGGTCGGCGAGGTGAAGCGCCACTTGCCGTGGTTATCTTCCATGCAGCGCCACTGGGCATATAGATCCAGTGACAGCGAGCGTGAACGGCCTTTGCAGGCGGCCAGCTCCGCTTCGCGGGCAATCACGAAGGCAAAGCCCGGCACGCCCTGAATACATTTGTTGGCGGAGCTTATCAGGTAATCAATATTCAACGCGGCGATATCCAACGGAATGCCGCCAAAGCTGCTCATCGCATCGACGATATAGCGTTTATCGTACCGTTTCGCCAGTTCGGCCACCTCTTCGATCGGATTCAGCATGCCGGTGGTGGTTTCGCTATGTACCATCGCGATATGGGTGATCGCCGGGTCGTTCTGCAGGATCTGTTCGATCGCCGCCGCATCAGGGCGTGCGACTTCGCCGCAGTCGTAAGGGTGGCAGGCGATGCCCATCAGCTGCGCCATCTCAATCATACGCGCGCCATAGGCGCCATTGCTGACGATCAGCACTTTGCCCTGTCCGCCGATGACGCTGCCGAGCACCGCTTCGACCGCGTAGCTGCCGCTGCCCTGCAGCAGTACCGCTGTATAACCGTCGGCTGGGGTAGCCAGTTGCACCAGCTGCTGGCGAATGGTCTGTACCACGCCGAGATTGTAATCATCATCCCAGGTGCAGCTATCGAACAACATCGCCTCTTTTACCGTACGGGAGGTGGTTAGCGGGCCGGGGGTCAGCAGCAGGTAGTTCCGTGAAGTCATTTGTCTCACCATTTGGTCTATACCAGATTTATATTTATCATGGAGACAAAGCCGGGGCAGGGTCAAAGGAAATGTGGCGCTGCAACAAAAAATTCATCTGGCTATGTATAATGAGCGCACGAAAAGTGGCAGTGAGTAAACATGAAATCACCCTCTGGCGAGATGCCGCAATACCTGATGATTAAAGCGCAGCTGCAGGCGCGTATTCAAAACGGCGCCCTCAAAAGCGGCGACAAGCTGCCTTCCGAGCGCGAGCTGTGCGCGCTGTTCAACACGACCCGGATTACGGTGCGTGAGAGCCTGGCGCAGCTGGAGGCCAGCGGCGTGATTTACCGCGCCGACCGCCGCGGCTGGTTTGTGACGCCGGAGCGTCTATGGCTGGATCCGACGCAAAATACCAACTTCCACAAGCTGTGTCTCGAGCAGGGGCGCGAACCGAAAACGGTGCTGCTTGATGGCCGCCTGGCTGCCGTGCCGCTGGATGTGATGGCGCCGTTGGCGCTGCAGCCCTTCGATCAGGTCTATTTGCTGACCCGGCTGCGCTATGCCGACGGCCGGCCGGTGTGCTACTGCGAAAACCACTGTCTGCCCGCACGGGTGCCTGAACTGCTGCGCCACGATCTTAACGGCAGTCTGACCGAGATTTATCAAACTCAGTACGGCCTGATCTATACCAGTATGCATCTGTCGTTTTATCCCACTTCAATGCCGTCGCAGGCTGCCGAAGCATTGGGGGTGATGGAAGGGCGCCCGGCGCTGCTGCTGCGCCGGCTGAATTACGATCAACACGGGCGTATTCTCGATTACGATATTGAATACTGGCGGCATGACAGCCTGCGGATCGAAGTCGATACCCATTGATTTTATTGGTTAAATTTTTTGATCTCCCCGGGGCGCTTGCGCGTGCCGGGGCTACGCACCTCCCCTCGTTTTAACTCTTTCGACACACTTCTTTCATCGTTTTGTCATAAACCCCCGGTAGCGTGAAGCCAAATCTGGTCTACACCAGAATAACTGACTATCCGATGAGGCTTATACGATGAAACTCTCCCGACTTGCTCTGCTGTCCCTGTTCGCGCTGACCAGCTCTCCGGTTTGGGCGGACGGCGTCGTCACGGTTTATTCCGCCGACGGCCTGCATGACGGCGATAACAGCTGGTATCAGAGCCAGTTCGACGCCTTCACCAAAGCGACGGGCATCAAAGTGCAGTATGTGGAAGGCGGCTCCGGCGCGATCGTCGAACGTCTGGCGAAGGAGCGTACCAATCCGCAGGCTGACGTGCTGGTCACGGTGCCGCCGTTTATCCAGCGCGCCGCGAAAGAGCAATTGCTGGCAACCTTTACCCCGCAGGGTAGCGCGCAGATCCCCGGCGCTAACGACCGCTACGCGCCGCTGGTGAATAACTATCTGACCTTCATCTATAACAGCCAGTTGCTGAAAGCCGCACCGGCCAGCTGGCAGGATTTGCTGGATAGTCGCTTTAAGAACAAGTTGCAGTACTCCACGCCGGGTCAGGCGGGCGACGGTACCGCGGTGATGCTGCAGGCGTTCCATAGCCTCGGCGGTAAAGACGCCGGTTTTGCATATCTGGGTAAGCTACAGGCCAATAATGTCGGCCCATCGGCCTCGACCGGCAAGCTGACGGCGCTGGTCAACAAAGGCGAGCTGTACGTCGCCAACGGCGATTTGCAGATGAACCTGTCGCAGATGGCGCGTAACCCGAACGTTAAAATTTTCTGGCCGGCGGATGACAAAGGCGAGCGCAGCGCGCTGGCGCTGCCCTATACCATCGGGCTTGTGCAGAACGGACCGAACAGCGAAAACGGCAAGAAGCTGATTAATTTCCTGCTGGATAAACCAGCGCAATCCAGCGTTAGCGCGCTCTCCTGGGGCTTACCGGTACGCAGCGACGTGGCGCCGGATGACGCTAACTTTAAGGCGGCGAAAGCGGCGCTCGACGGCGTGAAGAGCTGGGAGCCGAACTGGGACGACGTTGCAGTATCGCTGTCGGCGGATATCGCCCGCTGGCATAAAGTGACCGATAGCGAGTAAGCCTGATGTTGATGAAAACCACCGTCACTCCTTCCCCGTCGCTGGCGGGGACTTCCGGGATCACCCTGGACTCGCTGCGCGTTTCATACCACGGCAACGTGGTCTTAAAACCGCTGTCATTGACCATTGAACCCGGTGAGGTGCTGGCGCTGATAGGCCCTTCCGGTTCCGGGAAAACCACGGTGCTGCGGGCGATTGCCGGTTTTGTGCAACCGGCTGGCGGTCGGATCCTGATTGGCGACACGGACGTCACCCAGCTGCCGCCGTACAAACGCGGGCTGGCGATGGTGGTGCAGAACTACGCGCTGTTCCCGCATATGAAGGTGGAAGATAACGTTGCTTTCGGCCTGCGGGCGCAAAAGCAGCCCAGGGGGCTTATCACCGAGCGGGTGACTGAAGCCTTAAAAATTGTCGGTATGGCGGATTATGCCACCCGCTACCCGCATCAGCTTTCCGGCGGCCAGCAGCAGCGCGTCGCGATAGCCCGTGCGATTGCCGTGCGTCCTCGGGTGCTGTTGCTTGATGAACCGCTGTCGGCGCTGGATGCGCAAATTCGTCATAACATGGTGGAAGAGATTGCCCGCCTGCATCGCGAACTGCCGGAGCTCACCATCCTCTACGTCACCCACGATCAAACCGAAGCGCTGACCCTGGCGGACAAAATCGGCATCATGAAAGACGGTTCGCTGATCGCCCACGGTGAAACGCACGAGCTGTACCACTATCCGCCGAACCGCTTTAGCGCCGAATTCCTCGGCCGCGCCAATATCCTGCAGGCAACGGCGCTGAAAGACAGTACCGAGCCGGGGCTGGTTAGCGTGAGCTGCGGCGGCGGCCTGATTAACGCCTTCAGTCGGGGCGGCCTGCATGGCAACAACAAGCTGTTATGCATTCGCCCGCAGCACATGAGCCTGGCGCCGCGATCGGCAATCAGTAATCGCCTCAACGCTACCCTGACCTCGGTACACTGGCAGGGCGATCTGACGCATCTGCTGTGCGACGTCGCTGGCGAAGCGGTGCGGATCGTCATGACCCACGTAAACCCACTGCCGCGCCCGGGGGACAAGCTGGCGCTCTACTTTGAACCTGGCGATGCGGTTCTGATCGAGGTGCAATAATGGCGCAAACCCTCACGCTTGCGCGTCCGGCGCGAAACCTACGCCCTTACCTGTGGCTGGCGTTGCCGCTGCTGGTGCTGGCGACGCTATTTTTCTATCCGCTACTGCTGATCGCCGAACAGGCGTTACGCGACGCCAGCGGCAACCTGAGCCTCGAGACTTTCTGGCAGGTGATCGACTCTAAGCGCTTTATCAGCGCATTGTTTAATACCTTGCAGATCGCCGTTTTCGCGACGCTCGGCTGCCTGGTGCTCGGCAGCGTGCTGGCGCTGATTCTGGTGTTTATTCCGTTCCCCGGCAGCCAACTGGTGAGCCGGGTCATCGATACGTTTATCGCGCTGCCGACCTTCCTGATTACCCTCGCATTCACCTTTATTTACGGCTCGGCGGGGCTGCTCAACGGCACCCTGATGGCGTTGTTTGCTTTTGAACTGCCGCCGGTAGACTTTCTCTATTCGATTAACGGCGTGATCCTGGCGGAGATCACCGTCTTTACGCCGCTGGTGATGCGCCCGCTAATGGCGGGACTGCGGCAGATAGATAAGAGCCAGCTGGAAGCGGCGAGTATTCTCGGCGCTCACCCGTTACGGGTGATTACCCAGGTTATCTTCCCGGCGGCGCTACCGGCGCTGATGGCGGGCGGCAGCCTTTGCCTGCTGCTGACCACTAACGAGTTCGGTATCGTGCTGTTTATTGGCGCCAAAGGGGTTAATACCCTGCCGATGATGGTCTACAGCAAGGCGATTCTGGAGTCGGATTACAGCGTGGCCTGCATGATTGCGCTGATTAATATTCTGCTGTCGCTGGGGCTGTTTATGCTCTATCGGCTGGCTGCGGCGCGCACTGGCGTAAGGAGTTAACGATGTTGATTTGGTCGCGTAAAGGCCGCGCGGCGGCGGGCGCGCTGGCGGTGACGCTTTTTGCCGGCGTTTTCCTGCTGCCGCTGGCGGTGATTTTACTCTCCAGCCTGAGTAAACAATGGAATGGCCTGCTGCCCACTGGCTTTACCTTTGCCCACTTTGTTAACGCCTTTCGCGGCGCGGCGTGGGATTCGCTGTTTTCGAGCCTGATGGTGGGTTTCTGCGCCAGCCTGTTGGCGCTGCTGTGCGGGATGTGGGCGGCGCTGGCGCTGCGCCAGTATGGCGCGACGCTACAGAAATATCTTGGCCTGGCGTTTTATCTGCCCAGCGCCATCCCCTCGGTTTCCGTCGGGCTGGGCATTCTGGTGGCGTTCAGCCAGGGGCCGCTGCAGATGAACGGCACCTTCTTTATCGTCCTGGCGGCGCACTTTGTGCTGATCTCCGCCTTTACCTTCAGCAACGTAACGACCGGGCTGGCGCGGATTTCCGCCGATATTGAAAACGTCGCCTCAAGCCTGGGCGCTTCGCCGTGGTATCGCCTGCGCCATGTTACGCTACCGCTGATGACGCCGTGGATGATTTCAGCGCTGGCGCTGAGCCTATCGCTGTCGATGGGAGAGTTAGGGGCGACGGTGATGATCTATCCGCCGGGTTGGACGACGCTGCCGGTGACTATTTTCAGCCTCACCGATCGCGGCAATATCGCCGATGGCTCGGCGCTGACCATTGTGTTGGTGGGCGTCACGCTGCTGTTGATGATGAAGCTTGAGCGCATCGCCCGCCGATTAAGCCAGAGATAGGTTGTATCCGGAGTTGTAGCCCGGCTCAGCGTAGCGCCAGCCGGGAATCGGATTGCCTCAGAACCAGGCCTCAAACATACCGCCGATGTTCAGCGAATCCAGCCGCTCGTCGCTGGTGCCGTCTACTTTCGCGGTGTGCTCGTTATTCACCTGG
>NZ_JAQIRM010000008.1:0-120795 GCF_050600785.1 Klebsiella sp. 141198 | reverse complement strand
GATCAAACTCTTCAATTTAAGTTTGATGCTCGTGAATTAAACTTCGTAATGAATTACGTATGTTCACTCAGAGACTTGGTATTCATTTTTCGTCCGAGGACGTTAAGAATCCATGTCACTTTGAGTGCCCACACAGATTGTCTGATAAATTGTTAAAGAGCAGTGCCGCTTCGTTTTTCGCTGCGGCGCGGGGTGTGCATATTACGCTTTCCCGCCTCAGAGTCAAGCATTTATTTTTGCTTTTCTCCGCGAGGTTCTCACCGGAACCCCGCTGACCCGGCGGCTTGTTTGCCGTTGTTCCGTGTCAGTGGTGGCGCATTATAGGGAGTTCTGAGACGTTGACAAGCCCTGTTTTCAAAAAACTTTTCAACCGTCTTTTTTTTGCGCAAAACGCCTTTAAAGCGGTAGTTTTTCCAGCGTTTCAAAGCCATAACGCTGTAAAACGGGTAAAAGTTGTTCAGTATCCGGGGTAATCGCCATGCAAAAAGCCTTATTGGCATCATTCGATTTTGCATCCGGCGCTTCATGCTCCAGCAGCCATGCGGTGCGTCGAGCAATCGCCGCGCCGGAATCAATAAACCGCGTTCCTTCCGGCATGACCTGTTGCAACTCTTCCGCCAGTAGCGGGAAGTGCGTACAACCTAATACGACCGTATCAGGCGGTTCCTGCATCCGTAGCCATGGACGCAGAATTCGACGCAGCTCTTCCAACGGTACCGCTTCGCCGTGCAGCTTCGCCTCTGCCAATTCCACCAGCTCAGCGGAACCCAGCATTTCGATGCGGCATTCATTGGCAAAGCGGTCAATGAGTTCACGAGTATAAGGACGCTTGACGGTACCGCGCGTCGCCAGCAGGCCGACAATACCGTTCGCCGTTAAGCGCGCGGCAGGTTTAATCGCCGGTACGACGCCGACCACCGGGAAAGCGAACTTTTCACGTAGGGCTGGCAGGGAAACGGTACTGGCGGTATTACAGGCGATGACCGCCAGCGCCAGAGGATAGCGTTGCTGAACGGCAGTCACGATCTCAACAACACGCTCAACGATAAACTCTTCGCTCTTCTCGCCATAGGGGAAAGCAACGTTATCGAAAGCATAAATGTAATGTAGATCCGGCAGCAGCTGCCGAATCTCGTTATATACCGACAACCCACCGACGCCGGAATCAAACACCAGCACGGTGGGACGTGGATCAGAAGGTGTAGCTGCCAGACAAGGTGTATTCCCGTCCTGCAGTTTGGTAGCCATATACTGTCTCGTAATCTTTATCGAACAGGTTGGCTATTTTACCACGAACTGTGAGATGTGAGGTGACTGGATACGAAACTGCGAGATCCCACAAGCTGACGCCGCCCAACTTAACGCTCTCAGGCGCATAGGTTACCGGGTCGTAAGTGTTGTCATAACGGGTGCCAAGATAGTGATAGGTCACACCCCAGTCGAAATCATAAACCTGCCAGTCCAGCTGGTATTTCACCTGTTGTTTTGCCCGGCGCACCAGCAGCTCGTTGGTTTTCGCATCACGCGCATCGACATAGTCATAGCTGATACTGTGCGCCAGCGGCCCGGTATCAAACGACGCCGTCGCTTCAATACCTTTAATACGCGCCTTGCCGACGTTGTAATATTTCATCAGCTGCGAGTCGTAGTCGATCAGATTATCGATGTCATTACGATACCCGGACAGCCGCCATGTCACCCCAGACGTCAGGCCTTCAAAGGCCCCTTCCCACTGCTTGCTCTCTTCCGGGTCGAGATTCTGATTACCATAGAAGCCGTACAGCTGGCCGAGATTCGGCGCTTTGTAGGCGGTGCCATAAGAGGCGATAAAGCGATAGCCGTCGATAAACTCCCACGCGGCGCTGCTCTGCCAGGTACCGTGCTGGCCAAACTGCGAGTTATCATCACTACGCGCCGCCCCTTCCAGGGTGAAATCGCCCAACTTTTGCAAGCCAGTGAGAAACAGGCCGGTATTACGGATTTCGTAGCCTTCGGTCACATAGTTCGTGCCAGGCTCGGTGGTTTGTTTCTGCCAGTCGATTCCAGCGCCAACGTTGCCGTGGCCAACATCGACCGTGTTCGCCCACTGCACGTTGTACTGTTTCACTTCATCCAGCGTCGCCGAGGTGTCATAGCGCCCCAGTCGCGGATCGTAATTGTAGTCCTTGCTGTGGCTATAGCTGGAAGTCAGCTGCGAGTGGAAGATATCCTGATTAAAACGCAGGCCGGCATCCCAGGTCTGGCTGTACAGCTGGCGAGTGTCGACTAATACGCCGCCATAAGGAGAGCCGTCGTAGGCCGTCCGGTTGTCATAGCCGTACCCGCGCACAAAGCCGCTCCACTCATTGGAGAAGCTATGCTCCAGCGCGCCGTAGATCGTTTTGCTCATAAAGCCATCGCGATCCGGCTGGCGAACGCCGCCGGTATTGCCTTCTGCAACCACATCAAAACCTTTGGTATAGGTGTAGTCTCCCGCCAGGGTGACGCGGGTATTACCGCCGAAAGTCTGCTGCGTGCTGCCGCCATAGTTCTGGTAGCCATTTGAGCCCACGCCGGCATTGAGCGTGGTGCCGTCCTGGTCGCGAGTGGTAATAATGTTCACCACCCCGCCAATCGCGTCTGAGCCGTAGACCGCCGAGCGCGGGCCGCGAACGTATTCAATGCGCTGCACCAGAGCGATAGGGAACTGGCTTAAGTCGGAAGAGCCGCTGACGCCCGCCTGATTCAGACGTACGCCATCCACCAAAATTAAGACATGGCTGGAGTTGGTGCCGCGTACGAAAAGAGAGCTCTGCTGCCCCATGCCGCCGTTTTGCGCGATGTCCACGCCCGGCAGGCGGCGCATCACATCGGTGAGAGAAGTTGACTGCCAGCGATCGATATCCTGCCGCGTCACCACGCTCACCGGCGCCAGCACGGTCTCGATAGGTTGCGCCACACGGTTTGCCGTCACCACTAACGTATTTGAATTGCTGTCCTGCGCCCAGCCGGAAAATGCCGTGACGGATAAAGCCGTCATCAGCGAAGCTTTTTTAATCATTGTAAAAGCATCCATAATATAGAGAGGATGCCGCCGGCTCTATCAGTAGCTCGCGATGATAGAAACCAAATGCGACGTATCCGGCAGGTCTTCGGGCTTGGAGGCTGCTTTAAGAAATAATGACTTCCCACGGCTAACCGCAGTGTCTGCACCGAGTGCGCTTATTTCTCGCCTTTCCTTACCGCTGCGCGTCAGCTCCAGATTCGCACTGGATTCCCTATTAACTCAGAGGACCGGTTGCAAGATGCTACAATTAGAAACATATAGATGTCCAGACTGCTATAACGATATTTCATCCGCAACGAGGGCTGGACATCCCCAATGCTTTCCCTACAATCCCCGCGTACTTATTTTATTCAGGATGCATCATGACCCCCGAACACCTTCCTACCGAGCAATACGAAGCGCAACTGGCAGAAAAAGTCGTCCGTTTGCAGAAAATGATGGCCCCTTTTGCCGCGCCGGTTCCGGAGGTGTTTCGTTCGCCGGTCAGCCACTACCGGATGCGCGCTGAATTTCGCCTGTGGCACGACGGCGACGACCTCTATCACATCATCTTCGATCAGCAGACCAAGTCGCGTATTCGCGTCGATACCTTCCCGGCCGCCAGCGAGCTCATCAACCAGCTGATGCCGGCAATGCTCGACGGCGTGCGCCATAACCCGGTCCTGCGCCATAAGCTTTTCCAGATTGATTATCTGACGACCATGAGCAACCAGGCCATCGTCTCGCTGCTCTATCATAAAAAGCTCGACGACGAGTGGCGCCAGCAGGCGGAAGCGCTGCGCGATGCCCTACGCGCGCAAAACCTCAACGTGCAGCTGATTGGCCGCGCCACTAAAACCAAAATTGAGCTCGATAGGGATTATGTCGATGAACGTCTGCCGGTTGGCGGGCGCGAAATGATCTATCGTCAGGTGGAAAACAGCTTTACCCAGCCAAACGCGGCGATGAATATTCAGATGCTGGAGTGGGCGCTGGACGTCACCAAAGGTTCCACCGGCGATCTGCTGGAGCTCTACTGCGGCAACGGCAACTTCTCGCTGGCGCTGGCGCGTAACTTCGAGCGCGTGCTGGCGACGGAAATCGCTAAACCGTCAGTCGCCTCCGCGCAATACAATATTGCCGCCAACCATATCGATAACGTGCAAATCATCCGCATGGCGGCGGAAGAGTTTACCCAGGCGATGAACGGCGTGCGGCAGTTTAATCGCCTGCAGGGCATCGATCTGCAGAGCTATCAGTGCGAAACCATTTTTGTCGATCCACCGCGCAGCGGGCTGGATAGCGAGACAGAAAAAATGGTCCAGGCCTATCCGCGAATTCTCTATATCTCCTGCAACCCGGAAACACTGTGCCAGAACCTGGAAACTCTCAGCCAGACGCACAATGTCACCCGCCTGGCGCTATTCGATCAGTTCCCGTATACCCACCATATGGAATGCGGTGTCCTGTTAACGAAGAAATAAACGCATAAAAAAACCCGGCGAACGCAACGTTGCCGGGTTATTGCCTGGCGGATTACTCCGCCGCGGTATCTTTGCGGTTGCGCATCTTGTAACCGATCCAGAACACCATCGCGACAGACAGCACCGCCGGGAAGAAGTTAGAGCCGATATCCGGATATTCTGCGCGCACCACGGTGCTATACAGCAGGACGCCGAGAATAAAGCAGGCGGCGGAAAGCCCCGGCAGCCCGACTGGCATACTGCGGTTCTGATAGCGCTGGTGCAGGCAGTACACCGTCAGCAGCAGCGACAGAACCGGGAAGATGGAAAAGGGAACGATTGAGCTGAACAGCGCGGCGAAGGTGCCATTAATGGACAAACCCGCGATCAGCGCCAGCAGTAGCGTACCTTTATCTTGAACTGAGTGTTTCATTGCTCGTCCTTCACGTTATTCGGAATGATGTGACATTTTTTCTTGTTCACGGCGATACCAGTAATACGCGCCTTTTGAAATCATTCTGAGCTGCAGTACCAGCCGTTCTTCCAGCTGTCGGCGCTGCTCCGGACTAACGTCCAACGCTTCCGCACCGGCGTTGAATACGATGGTGACCATAGCTTCAGCCTGCGCTTCAGTAAAGGCGCGCGGCATATGGTTTTCGAGTTCTAAATAGTCGGCAAGTTCCGCGATGAAATGCTGGATCTCGCGCGCTACAGCGGCTCGAAACGCCGCGGATGTGCCAGAACGCTCACGCAACAGCAGACGGAAAGCGTTCGGGTTGTTACCAATAAACTCCATAAAGGTAGAGACGGAGGTGCGGATCACGCTGCCGCCTTTTGCAATGCGCTGGCGCGCCTGGCGCATCAGTTGGCGCAGCATTAGCCCGCTTTCGTCTACCATCGTCAGGCCTAACTCATCGACATCGCGAAAATGACGATAAAAGGACGTCGGCGCGATCCCTGCTTCCCGCGCAACCTCGCGCAAGCTCAGGCTGGCAAAGCTTCGCTCAGCGCTAAGTTGGCTAAATGCCGCTTCCACCAGCGAGCGGCGGGTTTTTTCTTTTTGTTGTGCTCTTACGCCCATCACGATGTATGAATCCTTCCAATAGCCCTGTCGGCACTATACCAGAGATTAAAACTAATCGGTTTGTACTGGATTGTGAATGATTGTTTATGAGCCGTTTCTGCTTTTATGCCGCAAAAAAGCACAACGATAATTGGGTTAAAGCTCGCCAAATGTTATCATCGTGTTTATTTTGTGTATAAAACAGGTGAGTAATGCCATGTCACACTCTTGGGATTATGATGCAATAGTGATTGGTTCCGGTCCTGGCGGCGAAGGCGCCGCGATGGGACTGGTGAAACAGGGAGCTCGTGTTGCCGTTATCGAGCGCTACCATAACGTCGGCGGTGGTTGTACCCACTGGGGAACCATCCCGTCAAAAGCGCTTCGCCATGCCGTCAGCCGTATTATTGAGTTTAACCAAAACCCCCTCTACAGCGACCATTCCCGTCTTCTCCGTTCTTCCTTCGCCGACATCCTCAACCATGCCGACAGCGTCATTAACCAGCAAACCCATATGCGTCAGGGTTTCTATGAGCGCAACCACTGCGAAATTCTGCAGGGCAACGCCCACTTTGTTGATGAGCACACGCTGGCGCTGGAGTGTCACGATGGCACCGTAGAAACGGTCACCGCCGAGAAATTCGTTATCGCCTGCGGCTCGCGCCCGTATCATCCGGCCGACGTCGATTTCCACCACCCGCGTATTTACGACAGCGATTCCATTCTTAGCCTGCACCACGAACCGCGCCATGTGATCATTTACGGCGCCGGGGTGATCGGCTGCGAGTACGCGTCGATCTTCCGCGGTATGGAGGTGAAGGTCGATCTGATCAATACCCGCGATCGTCTACTGGCGTTCCTCGATCAGGAGATGTCCGATTCGCTCTCCTATCACTTCTGGAACAGCGGCGTGGTTATCCGCCACAACGAAGAGTACGAGAAAATCGAAGGCGTTGATGATGGCGTGATCATGCATCTGAAATCCGGTAAGAAGCTGAAAGCTGACTGTCTGCTGTATGCCAACGGCCGTACCGGTAACACCGACACCCTGGCGCTGGAAAATATCGGTCTGCAAACCGACAGCCGCGGCCAGCTGAAAGTGAACAGCATGTATCAGACCGCTCTGCCGCATATCTATGCCGTCGGCGACGTTATCGGTTATCCGAGCCTGGCGTCAGCGGCTTACGATCAGGGGCGCATCGCCGCACAGGCGCTGATCAAAGGCGAAGCCTCCGCGCATCTGATTGAAGATATCCCGACCGGGATCTACACCATTCCAGAAATCAGCTCAGTGGGTAAAACCGAGCAGCAGCTAACCGCCATGAAGGTGCCTTATGAGGTGGGTCGCGCGCAGTTTAAACATCTGGCGCGGGCGCAAATCGTCGGTATGAGCGTAGGTACGCTGAAGATTCTGTTCCATCGTGAGACGAAAGAGATCCTCGGTATCCACTGCTTTGGTGAGCGCGCGGCCGAAATTATTCATATCGGTCAGGCGATTATGGAGCAGAAAGGTGGCGGTAACACCATTGAGTACTTCGTTAACACCACCTTTAACTACCCGACCATGGCCGAAGCCTATCGGGTAGCGGCGTTAAACGGCTTAAACCGCCTCTTTTAACGCCTTATCAAAGTGGCCATCCATAGTACTGCGGATGGCCTCCGCCAGATGCTCATAGCGGCTACGCAGCGGCGAACCAGGACGATAAACCAGCCCGATGGTACGTCTTGGTTCCGGCTTAATGCACGGAATATAGACCACGCCATCGCGTTTTCTCTCCTGCGGCACCGCCAGCGCCGGCAGCAGCGTAATACCACTTCCGGCGGCAACCATGTTGCGCAGCGTTTCAAGGCTGGTCGCCCGGAAGTGGGTATCTTCATCCGCACCCGCTTCAAAGCAGAAGCCCATCGCCTGGTCGCGCAGACAGTGTCCGTCTTCCAGCATCAATAGCTTTTCACCCGCTAAATCCGCCATCGGAACGCGATCGCGCTCTGCCCACGGATGGTCTTCGTAGATAGCCAGCATCATCGGCTCATCGAACAGCGGCACTTCGATAAAGGCTTCACTCTCTTTGACCAGCGCGAGGATCGCGCAGTCGAGCTTACCGCTATCGAGCTGCGCCAGCAGCTGATGGGTTTGCGCCTCATGCAGATACATTTCCAGCTTCGGGAAAGTCTGATGCAGCATCGGGATTATGTGCGGCAGCAAATATGGCCCCACCGTCGGGATCAGGCCGATATGCAGCGGCCCGGACATGGTTTCCCCTTGCTGGCTTGCCATCTCCTTGAGCACTTTTACTTCGCGTAGCACGGTACGCGCCTGATCCACCAGCAGCAAACCCGCCTGAGTGAACAGAACCTTACGGCTGGTGCGCTCCAGCAACATCACCCCAAGTTCATCTTCCAGCTTGCGAATTTGTCCGCTGAGCGTGGGCTGACTGACGTGGCAGGAATCTGCCGCACGTCGGAAGTGGCGATGTTCAGCCAGCGCTACCAGGTATTCAAGATCGCGAATATTCATTATTCATCCTCCATCGCCACGATAGTCCATGGCGATAGATAGAATAGCAACGAACGATTATCCCTATCAAGTTTTCTGTTCAATAATAACCACAGAAACGAGGAGAACATCTGAAAATCATTGAGTCGCCTCACAGTTTCCCTACCCGAACAACTAAAGCCAACGTGAACTTTTGCGGACTTCGTGTCCGCTTTTTTTTTACGTAAAAAAGCCCGGGGAGTACCCAGGCTCATTCAACACCGGTGCAATCTCTTACACCAGGCGCTGTCTGGCGTCGGCAATCGCCTGCGTCACCTGCTGCGGCGAGACGCCGCCTTTGGCCGCACGTTTATCAAGGCAGGACTGCAACGACAGGATCGGATAGACGTCATCGCCGATAACGTTGCTGAACTTTTGCAGATCGCTTAACGGTAAATCTTCCAGCGCTTTGCCCTGAGCAATCGCTTCAACCACCGCTTCACCGACGATATGGTGTGCTTCACGGAACGGAACACCTTTTGCCACCAGGTAATCCGCCAGCTCGGTAGCGTTGGCGTAACCCTGCTGCGCCGCTTCCGCACAGCGCGGACGTTTCACCTGGATACCGTCCAGCACCAGCGCCGCCATGTGCAGGCAGTCGAGCCAGGTGTCCAGCGCATCGAACAGCCCTTCTTTGTCTTCCTGCATATCTTTGTTGTAGGCCAGTGGTAGCCCTTTCAGGGTCATCATCATGCCGGTCAGCGCGCCCTGCACGCGGCCGCATTTACCGCGGATCAGTTCCAGCGCATCCGGGTTTTTCTTCTGCGGCATCAGTGACGAGCCGGAAGTAACGCGGTCAGACAATTCAACAAAACCCGCTTCGCCGGTATTGAAGAAAATCAGATCTTCGGCAAAACGCGACAGGTGCACCATGCCGATAGAGGCATCGGAAAGCAGCTCCAGCACGTGATCGCGATCGGAGACGCTATCGAGGCTGTTACGGGTCGCCGATGCGAAACCCAACCAACCGGCCAGCTGTTCACGGTCGATTTCATAAGCGGTTCCCGCCAGCGCGCCGCAGCCCAGCGGGCTGACATCAAGGCGCTTGAGCGCATCCTGCAGGCGGCTTTCATCACGGGCCAGCATTTCAACGTAGGCCAGACACCAGTGCGCAAAAGTCACCGGCTGGGCGCGCTGCAGATGGGTATAACCCGGCATCACCGCGTCCTGATTGTTGCCCGCGGTTTCCACCAGCGCGCTTTGCAGTTGGCGGGTCGCGGACAGCAGCTCGGTGACGGTCTCTTTGCACCACAGCTTGAGATCGGTGGCGACCTGGTCATTACGACTACGTCCGGTATGCAGTTTTTTGCCCAACTGGCCGACTTTATCGATCAGTTTTCCTTCGACCCAGCTATGGATATCTTCGGCATCGCTTTCAAGGATTTGCTGCGGGTTGGCGCGTACCTCTTCCAGCAAGACGTTCAGCGCCTCTTCCAGCTGCAGCTGCTCATCGGCGGTCAGTACGCCTACGGTTACCAGCGCTTTGGACCAGGCGACGGATCCCACGATATCCTGTTCCGCCAGACGATAGTCAAAGCGTAAAGAGTCGTTGAATTGTTTGAACCGCTGATCTGCTGCCTGTGTAAAACGCCCGCCCCAAAGTGCCATAACATGCTTCCTTAATTCGTGAGTTCTGCCGGGTCGCGCTACGCTTACCCGGCCTACGGTCTTGTCGCCCCGGCAAGCAACGCGCCGCCGGGCATTCAATCTTAAGCCAAAATACGCGTACCGATCGGGGTACCGTTAAATAATGCCGGCAGCTGCTCGGCATGGCGCCAGGAGGCGATATCTACCGGACGGCCCAGCTCGCGCGCCGCGTCCAGCGCCGCGTTCACTTTCACGATCATGCCGTCGGTAATAATGCCCTGTTCAATCAGTTGCTCGGCCCTGGAGGCGGTCATTTCCGCAATCCGCTGACCTTTACCGTCGAGAATGCCGCTAACATCGGACAGCAAGATAAGATCCGCGCCCAGCGTCGCCGCCAGCGCCGTCGCTGCCTGATCGGCGTTGACGTTCATCAGTTGTCCTTGGTCGGTGACGCCGATCGAGCTCACGACAGGCAGGTAGCCGCCCGCCAACAGCGTATTGATAAGCGTCGGCGAGCCTGCCTGCGCTTTACCAACGTGGCCCAGTTCTTCATCCAACTGAGTCACCTTCACGCTATCGCCATCGCCGAGGAACAGCCCTACCGAAGCCAGACCATGTTTTTTCGCCCATGCCAGCAGCGTTTTGTTGGCGGTTCCCGCCAGCGCGCCGGTAATGATGTCAATCTGATCGGCAGGCGTTACGCGCAGGCCATTTTTCTTTTTCACCGGCAGATTAAGCTGTTTCATCAGCTCATCCACCACGCAGCCGCCGCCGTGGACGATAACCAGCGGACGCTGGTGTGTTTCGCGGTAGTGCACCAGCGCGGTAAACAGACGTTCCAGCGCTTCTTCGCTATCCAACAACACGCCGCCAAGTTTGATAATCAATGGATTGTTCATCATCACACCTTAAATTAAAGACTGCGTCTCAGCGAAGCCGAAACGAATGTTAGCGCACTGCACGGCCTGCGCTGCCGCGCCTTTCAGCAGGTTATCTTCTGCGGCCACGACGATAATATGTTCATCCTGGACGGCAAAACCGATATCACAGAATGGCAGCCCAACCACATTTTTCAGCGCCGGTACGCCTTTATCGTATAAACGGACCAACGGCTTATTGGCATAGGCCTGCTGGAAGACCTCTGCAACCTGCTCTTTACCGACGCCCGGCTTCAGGCGACAGGTAATGGTTTCAAGAATACCGCGTTTAAAATTGCCCAAATGGGGAGTGAAGATCACCTCTGCACCCAGATGGGTGGCAATTTCTGGATGATGGCGATGATTGAAAACGCCGTACGGCTGCAGGCTGACTTCACAGAAGCTATTGCTCATCGCCGCCTTACGACCGGCGCCGCTGACGCCGCTGGTGGCGTTGATCACCGGCCACTGCTTCAGATCCAGCAGACCGGCATCGATCAGCGGTTTTAACGACAGCTGCGCCGCCGTCGGGTAGCAACCAGGCACCGCGATCAAATTCGCCTCTTTCAATGCTTCGACGTTCCACTCCGCCAGGCCGTATACCGCCTGTTTGAGCAGGTCCGGATGCCGATGAGTGAAACCGTAGTATTTTTCGTAGAACGCGCCATCGTTGACGCGAAACGCGCCGGATAAATCGAACACCACGCAGCCCGCGGCCAAAAACTGCGGCGCCAGATCGTGGCTAACTTCATGCGCGGTCGCGAGGAACACCACATCCGCGCCAGCGCTAAATTCGCTGATATCAGACATCGCCTGCAGCGGCAGGTCGACAATACCTTTCAGCTGCGGATGTATATCGGAAATGAACTTTCCAGCATCATTACTTTGCGCGGAGACGGTCAAAGCGGTTATGTTCATATGAGGGTGGCGATTTACATAGGCCACCAGCTCTGCGCCGGCATAGCCGCTAGCTCCCACGATCAGCGTATTTAGCATTGGAAGAGCATCTCCTTACATTCGATGGGTTTTATTGCGCTCAACGATATTGTATTTTTATTCACAAATACTGCATGAATATTGATACTATCATGACCAGAGGTGTGTCAACAATGAAAAACAATTTACCGCCCTTTATCGAGATTTACCGCGCATTGATCGCCACACCTTCCATCAGCGCGACCGAAGAAGCGCTGGATCAAAGCAATGAGTCTTTAATCAATTTACTCGGCGGCTGGTTCCGCGATCTGGGCTTTAACGTCGAGATCCAGCCGGTACCGGAGACGCGTAATAAATTCAATATGTTGGCCAGTACCGGCCACGGCGCTGGCGGCCTGCTGCTCGCAGGGCATACCGATACCGTGCCTTTCGACGATGGTCGCTGGACTCGCGACCCGTTTACGCTTACCGAGCACGACAACAAACTCTACGGCCTCGGCACGGCCGATATGAAAGGCTTCTTCGCGTTTATCCTCGATGCCCTGCGCGACGTTGACGTCAGTAAATTGAAAAAACCGCTGTATATTCTGGCCACCGCTGACGAAGAAACCAGCATGGCGGGCGCGCGCTATTTCGCTGAAACCACACAGCTGCGCCCGGATTGCGCGATCATCGGCGAGCCGACCTCGCTGCAGCCGGTGCGGGCGCATAAAGGCCACATTTCAACAGCGGTACGCGTACTGGGCCAGTCCGGCCACTCCAGCGACCCGGCGCGCGGCGTGAACGCTATCGAACTGATGCACGATGCGATTGGCCGCATCATGCAACTGCGCGATGACTTAAAAGAGCGTTACCACTATGCTGCCTTCACCGTGCCTTATCCGACGCTCAACCTGGGCGCCATTCACGGCGGCGATGCATCCAACCGCATCTGCGCCTGCTGCGAGCTGCACATGGATATTCGTCCATTGCCGGGGATGACGCTTAACGACCTGAACGGCCTGCTGGATGAAGCGCTGGCGCCGGTGAGCGAACGCTGGCCGGGGCGTCTGACGGTCTCTGAGCTGCATCCGCCGATCCCAGGCTATGAATGCCCGCCGGACCACAAGCTGGTCGAAGTGGTTGAAAAACTGCTCGGCGCGCAGACCGAAGTGGTGAACTACTGCACCGAAGCGCCGTTTATCCAGACGCTGTGCCCTACGCTGGTGTTAGGACCGGGCTCCATCAACCAGGCCCACCAGCCGGATGAATATCTGGAGACGCGGTTTATTAAGCCGACGCGCGAGCTCATCACCCAGGTTGTCCATCACTTCTGCTGGCATTAATTGCCGCCGTTTTCCCGCCTTCACGTCCGGAGGCGGGAGAGTGACGATCGTCACACTTCCATAAGTAATGCTTATCCGCCGACCGCTGAGTTAACTTTCGCAAATTATCGCTATTTATTCGTTTGCTGAAGCGATTTCGCAGCAATTGACGCGGGGGTATTTACGTGGCTTTATAAAAGACGGGTTGCTTATCCACTGCTCAAATCACGGAGCGCCGGATATAACAAAATAAAATGAGATGGGGTGTCTGGGGTAACATGAACGAACAATATTCCGCTTTGCGTAGTAATGTCAGTATGCTCGGTAAGGTGCTGGGCGACACCATCAAGGATGCGCTAGGAGAAAACATTCTTGATCGAGTCGAAACTATCCGTAAGTTGTCCAAATCTTCTCGCGCGGGCAATGAGGCCAATCGCCAGGAGCTGCTTACCACGCTGCAAAACTTGTCCAACGACGAGCTGCTGCCGGTAGCGCGCGCCTTTAGCCAGTTTTTGAATCTGGCTAATACCGCCGAGCAATATCACAGCATTTCGCCCAACGGCGAAGCCGCCAGTAATCCGGAAGTTATTGCGCGTACCCTGAGAAAACTCAAAGACCAACCCAATCTCAACGAAGACACCATAAAAAAAGCGGTGGAATCCCTGTCGCTGGAGCTGGTATTAACCGCTCACCCGACCGAAATCACCCGCCGGACGCTGATCCACAAAATGGTGGAGGTCAACAACTGCCTTAAGCAGTTGGATAACAAAGATATCGCCGACTATGAGCACAACCAGCTGATGCGCCGCCTGCGCCAGCTGATCGCCCAGTCCTGGCATACCGATGAAATTCGTAAGTACCGCCCTTCTCCGGTCGATGAAGCCAAATGGGGTTTCGCGGTAGTTGAAAACAGCCTGTGGGAAGGCGTGCCGAACTATCTGCGCGAGCTGAACGAACAGCTGGAAGCCAACCTCGGCTACCAGCTACCGGTTGATTTCGTCCCGGTACGCTTTACCTCCTGGATGGGCGGCGACCGTGACGGCAACCCGAACGTCACCGCCGATATCACCCGCCACGTGCTGCTGCTCAGCCGCTGGAAAGCGACCGATCTGTTCCTGAAAGATATCCAGGTGCTTATCTCTGAGCTGTCGATGGTCGAATGCACCGACGAGCTCCGCGATTTGGCCGGCGCGGAAGGCGCGCAAGAGCCGTATCGTTATCTGATGAAAAAGCTGCGTAGTCAGTTGATGGAGACCCAGGCCTGGCTGGAAGCTCGCCTGAAAGGGCAAAAACTGCCGAAACCGGCAGGGCTTATCACGCAAAACGAACAGCTGTGGGAACCGCTGTATGCCTGCTATAAATCGCTCCAGGCCTGCGGCATGGGCATCATCGCCAACGGCGAACTGCTTGATACCCTGCGCCGGGTGAAATCTTTCGGCGTACCCCTGGTGCGTATCGATATTCGTCAGGAAAGCACCCGCCACACCGAAGCGCTGGGCGAAATGACCCGCTACCTCGGGATCGGCGATTATGAAAGCTGGTCGGAAGCCGACAAGCAGGCCTTCCTGATCCGTGAACTGAACTCCAAACGCCCGCTGCTGCCGCGTCAGTGGGAGCCGAGCGAAGAGACCCGCGAAGTTCTCGACACCTGCAAAGTGATCGCCGAAGCGCCGCGTGGATCGATCGCTGCTTATGTGATCTCCATGGCCAAAACGCCGTCCGACGTACTGGCGGTTCATTTGCTGTTAAAAGAAGCCGGTATCGGCTTCGCGCTGCCGGTTGCGCCGCTGTTTGAAACGCTGGACGACCTGAACAACGCCAACGACGTCATGACTCAGTTGCTGAATATTGACTGGTATCGCGGATTTATTCAGGGCAAACAGATGGTCATGATCGGTTATTCCGACTCGGCCAAAGATGCTGGCGTCATGGCCGCCTCTTGGGCCCAGTACCAGGCCCAGGACGCGCTGATCAAAACCTGCGAAAAAGCCGGTATTGAACTGACGCTGTTCCACGGTCGCGGCGGCTCCATCGGTCGCGGCGGCGCGCCGGCCCACGCGGCGCTGCTCTCGCAGCCGCCGGGCAGCCTGAAAGGCGGGCTGCGCGTCACCGAACAGGGCGAGATGATCCGCTTTAAGTACGGCCTGCCGGAAGTGACCATCAGCAGCCTGTCGTTGTACACCAGCGCGATTCTGGAAGCCAACCTGCTGCCGCCGCCGGAACCAAAACCGCAGTGGCGCGAAATCATGGCCGAGCTGTCCGACGTCTCCTGCAAGATGTACCGCGGCTACGTGCGGGAAAATAGAGACTTCGTCCCTTATTTCCGCTCCGCGACCCCGGAACAGGAACTGGGCAAACTGCCGCTTGGCTCGCGCCCGGCGAAGCGTCGCCCGACCGGCGGCGTCGAGTCACTGCGCGCCATCCCGTGGATCTTCGCCTGGACCCAGAACCGCCTGATGCTGCCGGCCTGGCTGGGCGCCGGCGCCGCGCTGCAGAAAGTGGTCGAGGGCGGTAAGCAAAGCGAGCTGGAAAGCATGTGCCGCGATTGGCCATTCTTCTCGACCCGTCTCGGAATGCTGGAGATGGTCTACTCAAAAGCCGACCTGTGGCTGGCGGAGTACTACGATCAGCGGCTGGTGAAACCGGAACTGTGGAAACTCGGTGAAGAGCTGCGTCAGCTGTTAACCGCCGATATCAAAGTGGTGTTGGCTATCGCCAACGACTCCCACCTGATGGCCGACCTGCCGTGGATAGCCGAATCCATCCAGTTGCGTAACATCTATACCGACCCGCTGAACGTCCTGCAGGCCGAACTGCTGCACCGTTCGCGCCAGGCCGAAGAAGCAGGCAAGGAACCGGATGCGCGCGTTGAACAAGCGCTGATGGTCACTATTGCCGGCGTCGCGGCAGGAATGCGTAATACCGGCTAGTCACTGTTTCCCCCGGCCGCCCGGCCGGGGGATTTTCCCTCTCGTTTTAGTGATGCAACATCTCATCGACGATCTGCTCTTTATGCAGCGCATAAGGATAATAGGTCGGCCAGTTATCCATCTCTTTCAGCAAGGCTTCCTGAGATTCATTGCCCATAAATATATGGAAATGCTGTGATTTACGCGGGCTAATAATGTGGTCGCTGAATTGGACGAATTTCGGCGCGTTACCATCGCCCTGTTGGCACTCAAACAGGTAACGAACCCCCTTCTTGCCGGAGGCGTATTGCAGAATTTTGTAGCCTGAGTAGGTATATTTGCAGCTATTAACGGTCTTGCCGACGTGGAACTCTATCACCCCATCTTCGATGCCAATCTGCTCCACATCGGTGGCGTAACCCTTCTTATAATAGGCGCGATACTCTTCCACGCTCATGGCGCCGGGCTTTTTCGCCTTCTGCTCCAGCACCGGATCAAGGTCGCCATTCAGCAGATACGGATAGACTGACTGCCAGACGCCATCCCAATCGCTCAACGCGCGATCCTTCACATCTTTATCGGCAAAAATGCCTTCGCTGGCCTGGCGTTCTGTTTCAGTTAACGCCGGGCCATGACTATGATTACCGTGGGCAAAAGCCTGAGCGCCGGCAAGCGCTATGCCGAAACCAAACGCGAGCATGGGGATCTTTCGGGTCATTACTCTCTCCTGAGTTAAATATCGATTGCGACAAAATGTTACGATATAACATATCTTAATCGGGAAGCAATAACGATGAGTTCGTACTTTTACCGCTGGAAAAATGTCCGGTATGATGAAATGCGTGGCGTTTTGGCGGGGTAAAGATGGATAACAGCATCAATCAGCTCATTGATTCATTAGTGAAAAAACAAACCTGCATTGCAGAAGTGCATTTTGCCGGAGAATCACGCCCGCCAGCCGACGCCGCGATCAAGGTTGATTTTCCACGTCTGAATATCGTCATTGAGGGGCAGTTGTACGATCTCGCCCTCGGCGATAACGCCGCGCCGCTGCAGGCGCGTGACGTACTCTATATTGCGAGCGATAGCTGGAACTGGCCGCGATGGCAGACCCCATGCCTGCTGCTAAGCATCTTATTCGGCAAACAGCAGCTGGAATTTTCGCTGCAGCGCTGGAACGGAGAAGCGCTAACCCTGGTCCAGAAGATTCAGGTACCGCGCCGCGGGCCGCGCGTGGGTTCATTTCTGCTACAGGCGCTAAATGAAATACGCATGCAGCCGCAGGAGCAGCAAACCGCCCGCTGCATCGTCATTAGCCTACTCAGCCATTGTACCGATCTACTGGGTAGCCAGGCGCAAACCTCATCGCGCAGCCAGGCGCTATTCGAGGCGATCCGCCAATATATCGATATTCATTTCGCCGAGCCGCTGAGCCGGGAATCCGTAGCACAGGCGTTTTATCTCTCTCCCAACTATCTCTCGCATCTGTTTCAGAAGTGCGGACCTATGGGCTTTAACGAATACCTCAATCATATCCGTCTCGAACAGGCGCGCATGCTGCTGAAGGGTCATGATATGAAGGTAAAAGATATCGCCCACGCCTGCGGCTTCGCCGACAGCAATTACTTCTGCCGCCTGTTTCGCAAGAATACTGAACGTTCACCTTCCGAGTATCGCCGCCAGTACCATAGCCAGCTGACGGAAAACCCCTCTGCGCCGTAAAACTAGATTTTTGTAAGTTACTGATTTCTACCTGCAGGCTATTTCAGCCTGGAGGTACTATCACACGGACAAACGTGATCTAAATCACTCTTAACCGTAATGCGTACATTTATCCAGTTTTTGGCAAATTTGTCATCTGGCGGGCAGGCAAACGGAAGCCGTATCCTTACCTCAACATCATTGAATTACACATCGAGGAATGGTTATGGAACTCTATCTGGACACCGCGAACGTCGCTGAAGTTGAACGTCTGGCCCGCATTTATCCGCTGGCTGGCGTCACCACCAACCCGAGCATCATCGCCGCCGGCAAAACCCCGGTTTGGGACGTGCTGCCGCGCCTGCAAAAAGCCGTTGGCCCGGAAGGTATTCTGTTCGCGCAGACCATGAGTCGCGATGCGCAAGGTATGGTGGCTGAAGCCAAACGCCTGAGTAACGCCGTACCAGGAATCGTGGTTAAGATCCCGGTGACCGCCGAAGGCCTCGCCGCCATCAAAGTGCTAAAAAAAGAAGGCATCCCGACGCTTGGCACCGCGGTCTATAGCGCTTCCCAGGGGCTGCTCGCGGCGCTGGCCGGCGCGAAATACGTCGCGCCGTACGTCAACCGCGTCGACGCCCAGGGCGGTGACGGTATTCGCATGGTGCAAGAACTGCAATCCCTGCTGGAAATGCACGCCCCGGAAAGCAAAGTCCTGGCCGCGAGCTTCAAAACCCCGCGCCAGGCGCTGGATTGCCTGTTAGCCGGCTGCGAAGCTATCACCCTCCCCTTAGACGTAGCGCAACAAATGCTCGGCACCCCTGCGGTAGAGTCAGCCATAGAGAAGTTCGAGCAGGACTGGAATAACGCATTTGGCACGTTGAACCTGTAATCCGATCGTCGGCCGCCAACAGACGGCTTGCACGGTCATCGAGGAGGAATCGAAATGGATCGCATTATTCAATCACCCGGTAAATACATCCAGGGCGCTGGCGCCATCAAGCGCCTCGGCGAATATCTCAAACCGCTGGCTGAACGCTGGCTAATCATCGGCGACAAGTTCGTTCTCGGCTTTGCCGAAGAGCAGCTGCGTACCAGCCTGAGCGGCGCTGGTCTGGTGGCCGAAATCGCCCCGTTCGGCGGTGAATGTTCGCAAAATGAAATCAACCGCCTGCGCGATATCGCCAGCAGCGCCCAATGCCATGCGGTGCTCGGCATCGGCGGCGGCAAGACGCTGGATACCGCGAAAGCGCTGGCTCACTATATGCATCTGCCGGTGGTAGTAGCCCCAACTATCGCCTCCACCGATGCGCCGTGCAGCGCGTTGTCTGTTATTTATACCGATGATGGCGAATTCGAAAGCTATCTGATGCTGCCGCACAACCCGAACATGGTGGTTGTTGATACGCAGATCGTCGCGGCCGCGCCAGCACGCCTGCTGGCCGCCGGGATTGGCGATGCGCTGGCGACCTGGTTTGAAGCCCGCGCCTGCTCGCGCAGCGGCGCGACCACTATGGCGGGCGGTAAGTGCACACAGGCGGCGCTGGCGTTAGCGGAACTCTGCTACAACACGCTGGTTGAAGAAGGCGAAAAGGCGATGCTTGCCGCCGAGCAGCATGTGGTCACTCCAGCGCTTGAACGGGTGATCGAAGCCAACACCTACCTGAGCGGCGTCGGCTTTGAGAGTGGCGGGCTGGCGGCGGCGCACGCGATTCACAACGGCCTGACCGCCATCCCGGACGCCCATCACTTCTACCACGGCGAGAAAGTCGCATTTGGTACGCTGACGCAGCTGGTGCTGGAAAACGCGCCGGTGGAAGAGATTGAGACCGCGGCGGCGCTTTGTCACAGCGTCGGCCTGCCCATCACGCTGGCGCAGCTCGATATTAAAGGCGACATCCCGGCTAAAATGCGCACGGTCGCGGAAGCCGCCTGCGCCGAAGGTGAAACCATCCACAATATGCCGGGCGGCGCCTGCGCCGATCAGGTTTACGCCGCGCTGCTGGTGGCCGACCAATACGGTCAGCGTTTCCTGCAAGAGTGGGAATAACCTTTCCCTTTACGCCCGGCGTTTGCCGGGCATAACGCTTAACGAGTAATACCTTACCTGGCAATCTGAGGTTGACGCTTTTTAAGGCTGATTATCGCCAGCGCCGCGACAATCAGCACAATGCCGGCGCCTTCCACCAGCCCCGGATTTTCACCTAGCAGCCACCAGGAAAACAGCACGCCGCAGACCGGTACCGCCAGCGTACTCAGGCCGGCGACGCTGGCTGGCAGGTTACGCAGGACATACAGCCACAGGCTCCAGGCCACCGCCGTAGCCAGGATCGCGCTATAGCCAAGCGCCCAAAAAACCCCAGGCTGCCAGTCAATGCTGCGCTGCGGCACCAGCCACGCCACCACGCTCATCACCAGCGCGGCATATAGCATCTGCCAGGCGGTTAATGATAGTAAATCGAGGCGCGGATAGCGCCGATACATGCGTTTAGCGACAATGGCGCTCGCTCCCCAACTGATGCCGGAGAGGATCGCCAGCAGCGCGCTTTTCATCGAGGAGAAATCCAACTGCCACGGCTGCAGCACCAGCAGTAGACCGCACGCCGCCAGGACGATAGCGGCATACTGTAGCCGCCGCATGCGCTCGCCTAAAAACAGCGCCGCCATGATCACCACCCAGAACGGCATGGTGTAGCTGAGAATGGCGACTTTACCGGCGCCGCCGCTCATCAGCGCCCACTGCGCCAGGCCGACCATGCCGCAGGTTTGCAGCAGCGCAATCGCCAGGGTATAGCCAAACGGCGTCGGCCGCATGCCGCGCCCGCGCAGCGCCAGCACCGCCATCAGTACAATCGCGCCGAAGATACAGCGCAGCGCGGTAAAATCGAAGGCGCCGATATAGAGCGTTACCTGTTTCATCGCAATCCAGCTGTAGCTCCAGATAAGCGTCAGCAGGACGAGGCCGCAACCGGCCAGGAGATTGCTGTTCCTTGCAACCGTCATAACTTCTCCACCGTCATGATTTTTGCGGGCACTATACTCGCTTTGGCGGCAGGTTGCTTAAAGGCAGAGCGCACTTTTCGTGCTAAAAAAGAGGGCGGCGAATTGCAGTTCGCCGCGCCGGGAAGGATGAAACAAGAGGTAAAGCAGGTGATTACGCCGGACGCACGCCCAGAGTATGGCAAATGGCATAGCTCATTTCGGCGCGATTCAGGGTGTAGAAGTGGAAATCTTTCACTCCTTCGCGGCTTAAAATTTTCACCATGTCCATGGCGATATTCGCCCCTACCAGCTGGCGCGTTTCGGCATCGTTATCCAGTCCTTCGAACATTTTCGACATCCAGGTCGGAATACGCACGTTCGTCATATCGGCAAATTTCTTCGCCTGCTTGAAGTTAGAGACCGGCAGAATGCCCGGAATAATTTCCACGTCGATACCGGCGGAGACGCAGCGGTCACGGAAACGCAGGTAGCTTTCGACATCAAAAAAGAACTGAGTGATCGCGCGATTAGCGCCGGCTTCTACTTTACGTTTCAGGTTTAACAGATCGGCCTGCGCGCTTTTGGCTTCCGGATGGACTTCCGGATAGGCAGCGACGGAAATGTCGAAGTCACCCACTTCTTTCAGCAGCGTGACCAGATCGGCGGCGTACATCTCCGGCTTGCCGCTACCCGGCGGCAGGTCACCGCGCAGCGCGACGATATGGCGAATACCGTTGTTCCAGTAATCCTGGGCAATCGCGCGCAGTTCATCGCGGCTGGCGTCGATACAGGTCAGGTGCGGCGCCGCTTCCAGACCGGTGCGGTCTTTAATGCCTTTAATAATGCTGTGGGTGCGGTCGCGCTCGCCGGAGTTCGCCCCGTAGGTGACGGAAACAAACTTTGGCTTCAGGCTGCTTAAGCGATCGATGGATTTCCACAGGGTTTGCTCCATTTCACTGGTACGCGGCGGAAAGAATTCAAAGGACACATTAATCTGGCCCTGGACTTCCGCCAGGCTCTGATTCAGGGCTTCCCGCTGATTGGCGTGAAAAAAGCTCATACCTTACCTCATCAATCGCATTATATTTATCAGTCGTGTTGCGAACTTCTATACGTTTAGACGTCCAGATGTAAAAATGACGGAAAAGCGGGCGGGCGTCAATAGAAAAATCTGCGTAAACAGTGAGGAATTTTCAGTCAAAGTGAAAAAAGTTCATCTGGCGTCAGGCCAGGCGCGCCCTGGCGTTGTTTTCAGATTTTGTCCACAACGTAATTTGAAGTAGTTCAAAAAATCGCACATCTCCCCCCTTGGTACGCCGATTACTATTGCAGCAACGTCAACCTTGATCCACATTAAGTAGAACGTTCTAGTAGAACGTTCTACTTAACATATCATCGCCAATAATATCTATTCGGGGTAATCAGCATGAGTCTGTGGTCAGGGTTCATAAAATCATTATCAAAACTGTCGATGATCGGCCGCGCCTTAATGCTGCCGATTTCGCTCCTCCCGGCCGCCGGCTTGCTGTTGGCCTTTGGGGACAAATTCCATTTACCGCTGATGATGAATGCCGGCGGTATTATTTTCGATAACCTACCGATGCTCTTCGCTATCGGCTCCGCGGTCGGCCTCGCGTCAGAATCCGGTATCGCCGCGCTATCGGCGGCGGTCTCCGTTTTCGTCACCAACATCACCATCGGTACCGTGCTCGGTATCACGCCGGAAATGGCCGCACAGGGCGGGAAATACGCGATGGTGGTCGGCATCCCGACGTTACAGATGGGGGTATTCGGCGGGCTAATCTGCGGGATCCTCGCCGCCTGGTGCTACAACCGTTTCCACACCTTACAATTGCCGGAATTCCTCGGCTTCTTCTCCGGTAAGCGCTTTGTGGCGATCGCCACCGCCTTCCTGTCATTCATCCTCGGCCTGCTGCTACCTTACGTCTGGCAGCATATCCAGGCCGGAATTGATTCCCTGTCGATGGTGATTAACGGCGATAACCAGGCCGCCTCAACCTTTATTTTCGGCCTCGTTGAACGCGCGCTGATCCCGCTTGGCCTGCACCACATCTGGTACCCTTCCTTCTGGTATTCTTTTGGCGATTACACTACCCAGGCAGGCCAGATGATCCACGGCGACCAGACCATCTGGTTTAAGATGCTGGAAGAAGGGGTGAAATCCTTTAGCACCGACAGTTATCAAAACGCCGGCAAATTTATGCAGGGTGAATTCCCGCTGATGCTGTTCGCTCTGCCGGCCGCCTGTCTGGCGATGTATCACGAAGCGCATACTAAAAATAAAAAAATCGCGGCCGGTATTCTCTTCTCCGCCGCGCTGACCTGCTTCCTGACCGGCATCACCGAACCCGTCGAATTCACCTTTATCTTCGTGGCGCCGATTCTGTACGTCTTTAACGCCATTATGGCTGGGCTCTCGTACATGACCATGTACCTGCTGCACGCGCATATCGCCAAGTCGTTCTCCGCCGGGCTTATCGACTATATCTCCTTCGGTATTTTGCCTTCCATGAACGGCTATCAGACAAACTTCCTCAGCGCGGTGATTGTTGGCGTGCCGATGGCGCTGATTTATTATTTCACCTTCCGTTTCGTGATCCGCCGCTTCGATGTGAAAACGCCGGGACGTACCGATATCACCGTAACGGCCAATGATAAAACCGACACCGAACTGGCAACCGAAATAGTCAGCCTGCTCGGCGGTTCGCAGAATATCGACTCGGTTGGCGCCTGCATCACCCGCTTGCGTCTGGAGGTTGCCGAACGCGATGCGGTAGATAAAGACGGCCTCAACAGTATCGGCGCGCGCGGCGTAGTCTTCGTCGGTGATAACGGCATCCAGATAATTTTTGGCGCCAGGGCGCAATTTATCGCCCAAACCATGTCGGGGATGATTGGCAAATAAGCAGAAGATGTTATGGTGTGGAAGATCGCTTGTCCCGGAGAAGCGATCTTCTGCTATCTGACTGTCATATAACAGTTTTCATGGAGCGATTTTGAAGAAAGTCAGCATTATAGATGTGGCGAAACTGGCCGGAGTTTCCGTTTCTACGGTCTCGCTGGTATTACGTCAAAAAGGGAAGATTTCCGACGCCACCATCGAAAAAGTCAATGCTGCCATCCAGGAGCTCGGCTATGTGCATAACGTCGCCGCCGCCAACCTTCGCGCCAACACCACCAATCTGATCGGCCTGATTCTTCGCGATTTCAACGACAGTTTTTCCATCAAAGTGATGGCCAATATCGTGCAGGAACTGGAGAAACAGGGCTACATGGTTTTTCTCGGTCAGCCGCTTAACGATAGCGACTATCTGGATCGCTGCCTGCTGTCATTTAAACAACAAGGCGTCGCCGGCGTGATTTATCTTGATGCTGATACCACCAGCAATACGCTGCCAGCAGCGCTGCTGCGTTGCCCGCTACCGCTAGTGGCCGTCTCGCAAACGCCGTTAATCGACAACCGCGATCGCGTGGTCCGCGATAACCGTCAGGCCGCGAGCATCGCCGCGCGTTATCTGATCGAGCGCGGCCATCGCTACATTGCCTATATCGGCGGTCAGGAAAACGATCTCATCCGCCAGCAGCGATTGCTCGGCTTTTACAGCACGCTAGAGAAAAACGGCATGGCGGTGCGCGAAGAGTTTGCGCCTGCCTGTCACGACAACACGCAGGCCGCGAGTATCGCCACCCGTCAGCTACTGGAACAGAACAACGCTATTACCGCGCTGCTGTGCCATTCGCCGGACGCGATGATTGGCTGTCTCAACGGTATTCATCAGGTGGGGCGGACGGTAGGTAAAGATGTTTTTCTTACCCAGCAGGTGGCGCTGGTGGGTTTCGAAGATATGATGCATGTGAATTTGACCTCGCCGTCCTTTACCTATGTCTCCTCCGCCAGCGAAGAGACCGGCCGTCAGGCCGCCGCGTTAATTATCCGCAAGATCAAAGAACCCACGCTGCCGACGCAGCATATCACCCTCTCCGGGCAGCTCGTCGCGCGGGAATCCGCATAATGAAGGCCGGCCCAGCGGGCCGGCTTGAGAGATTACAGCAGTTGCGCCAGACGGTTAATATCTGACTGAATCGCCCCGGCGGTAACATCGCGACCCGCGCCTGGCCCACGAATCACCATTGGGTTATCGCGATACCAGCGACTCTCGATAGCGAAGACGTTATCGCACGGCAGCAGCGCCGCCAGCGGATGTTCCTGACGCACCGCTTCGACCCCGACGCGTGCTTTACCGTTGGCATCAAAACGCGCCACGTAACGCAACACCAGCCCCATTTCACGGGCGGCTTCAAGGCGCTGCAGCATCTGTTCGTTCAGCTCTTCGCCGTTCTCAAAGAAGTGGTCAACCGAGCCCTCTTCGCAATGCGCCGGAACCAGCGATTCCACGCGCACCTGATCCGGCTCGATATTGTAACCAGCTTCGCGCGCCAGGATCACCAGCTTGCGCATCACGTCTTTACCTGACAGGTCAACGCGCGGGTCCGGTTCGGTCAGCCCTTGCTGCCAGGCCTGATCCACCAGTTCGGTAAATGGCACCGTGCCGTCAAACTGCAGGAACAGCCAGGAGAGCGTACCGGAGAAGATACCGCTCAGCCCCAGGATGGTATCGCCGCTATCGATGAGATCGCGCACCGTATGGTTAACCGGCAAGCCTGCGCCGACGGTGGCGTTATACAGCCAGTGACGGCCGGTTTTTTCGAAGGCGTCGTGGATCTGGCGATATTTATCGCTGCTGCTGGCGCCCGCCAGCTTATTGGCGCTGATCACGTGGAAGCCGTGGCTGGCGAAATCCAGATACTGATCGGCCAGCTGTTCGCTGGCGGTCACGTCCAGCACTACTAAATCATCATAAGGGTGCGCGCGCATCCACAGGAATAGCGACTCTTCATCCTGCTCAACCGCTTCATCTTCAAAGAATGCCAATGCGCGACTGGCATCCAGGCCTTCATAGTTCAGCAGGCTACGGCGGCTATCCACCACCCCGGCCAGCAGGAACTCAAAGCCGGTACGGGCGGAAAGCGTGCTCTGCTCGCGCGCGAACAACTCCAGCCAGCGGGAACCGATATTGCCTTTGCCGAACAGCACCAGACCGATGCGTTTTTCAGCACGGAACACGGAATGATGCAGCCCCTGAATCAGGCTCTCGGTTGGGCCGGCGCGCAGTACCGCCACCAGGCTGATACCCTCTTCCGATTGCCAGGTAAACTCTACCGGCTGCCCTTTCAATTGCTGCCAGAAACGGTGGCAGTGCAATGGATTGCGGGTCACGCCCGCGCCGACCATCGCGACCAGCGCCAGCTTCTGGCGCAGACGCAGCTCGCCCGGCAGGCCCGCCTCGTCCAGCAGCTTCAGCGCGCTATCGGCCACCTCAGAGGTGTAACAGAACTGCAGCAGCTTACGGTCGGCATGCACGCCCACCGCCAGCGGGCGCAGCTGCGCGCGTTTGAAAATCTGATCCAGCTCTTTATGCGCCAGCTTGAAATCCTGCCCGGCAGGCACCTGGAATTCAATCAGGCAGACGTCGTCGTGACTGGTGACAATACGCGCGCCGGTGCCGGATGCCAGCACGCGCTCAATGCGCGTCGAACCCTGGTCGGGGGTGTAGCTGCAGCGCAGCTGTAAATCGATATCGCTGCCGGAAACCGGCTGTAGCGTACGCGCGTGCAGCACCGGCGCCGCCAGGCGAGCCAGCTCGCTGGCTTCATCAAGACGCAGCAGCGGCAGCAGGCACGCATCTTTCACTTTACGCGGGTCGGCGCTATAGACCCCGGCCACATCGCTCCAGATGGTGACGCGGGAGACCCCGGCCAGCGCGCCAATTTGGGTGGCGGAGTAGTCGGAACCGTTACGGCCCAGCAGCACGGTTTCTCCGGCATTGTTGCGGGCGATAAAGCCGGTCACCACCAGCCGTTTGTTGGGGTGCTGCGCCATCAACTGTTGTAACAACGGGTAGGACAAGCCTTCATCAACCTGCGGCTGCGCGGCACGTTCCGCGCGCAGGAAAGCGCGCGCGTCCAGCCAGGCGGCTTCAACGCCAAGGTGGTTCAGTACCGCCGCCATCAGGCGCGCGGACCACACTTCGCCATGGCCGACAACTTCGGCATATACCGCATCGGTGACGCCGCTATCCAGCAGACCCGCCAGACGTTCAAGATCGTGAATAAACGTCGCGATCAGCGCGTCAGCGGCGTCCGCTGGCAACAGGCCGGCGATCAGATCCATTTGATAGCGACGCAGCGCTTGTTGCACCTGATGCGCAGAAAGACGATCGGTCTGGCTTAGCTGCAGCCAGCTAATCAGCTGGTTGGTGGTGCTACCGGCGGCTGAGACGACCATCATATCGCCTGCCTGCGCATAGTCCGTCATGATCCCGGCGACGCGCAGGTAACATTTCGCATCCGCTAAACTACTCCCACCAAATTTGTGCAGCTGACGACCCTTCGCCCCTGCCTGCGCAATCACACTCATCTTTATTCCTCGTTTGCTGCCCGGAAGCCATTTTCCAGGTCGGCAATTAAATCTTCACCATCTTCAATACCGGTCGAAATACGCAGGAGCGTTTCCGAGATCCCTGCCGCCGCACGCGCTTCCGGCGCCATGCCCGCATGCGTCATCGTCGCCGCATGGGAAATCAGGCTCTCAACGCCCCCCAACGATTCCGCCAGCGTAAAGAGCGATAAACCGCTCAAGAAGCGACGCAGCGTCTGCTCATCGCCATCGAGCTCGAAGCTTAGCATCGCTCCAAAACCTTTTTGCTGACGCGCTGCAATCTCGTGCCCCTGGTTTTCCGGCAGGGACGGATGATACAGCTTTTTCACCAGCGGCTGGGTTTTCAGATAGTCGACTATCGCCTGCGCGTTGCGCTGCGCCACTTCCATTCGCGGAGAAAGGGTACGCAAACCACGCAATAACAGATAGCTATCAAACGCCCCGCCGGTGACGCCGATATTATTCGCCCACCATGCCAGTTCGGTGACAGTTTCAGGATCTTTGGCAATCACCACCCCGGCGACCACATCAGAGTGGCCGTTGAGATATTTGGTGCACGAATGCAACACCAGATCGGCGCCCAGCGCCAGCGGATTTTGCAACGCCGGGCTCAGGAAGGTGTTATCCACCACGCTCACCGCGCCGGCTTCACGCGCCAGCCCGCAGATTTTCGCAATATCGACCACCCGCAGCAATGGGTTGCTCGGGCTTTCGACCAGCACCAGCTTCGGTTGTTCCGCTAATGCTTCACGTAATGCCTGCTCATCGCTTTGATCGACAAAGCGCACGCGATAGCAGCCGCGTTTCGCCAGGCTGTCAAACAGACGATAGCTACCGCCATAACAGTCGTGCGGCGCCACCAGCAGATCGCCCGGTTTCAGGAACACCGTGGTCACCAGCAGGATAGCCGACATTCCGGTATTGGTCAGTACCGCGCCCGCGCCGCCTTCCAGTTCCGCCAGCGCGCGCTGTACGACATCGCGAGTCGGGTTGCCGCGACGGGAATAATCGTGGGCGCGAGGTTCATTGAAACCGGTGAAATTATAGGTGCTGGAGAGGTGAATCGGCGGGACAACGCAACCGTACTGTTCGTCGTCATTTAAACCGCTACGCACTGCAATGGTGGCCTGTTTACGCGTCATGTTTGGACAGTTCCTGGGCTGTTCGGTGAGAAGTCAGGCCTCAGAGTAATCATTGTCACAATAGACGTCAATACATCTGGACATCTAAACTTCTTTGCGTATAGATTGAGCAAAAGACAAATAGCCGTTAAAATTATATGCATTAGCGCACGTCGGCGGCGGCTTATCTCATGTCGGAAAGCGCGCTCATACGGTAAACTACGCGCAATTATGGCCGGGCGTAATGTTCTGGCCCTTAACTAATAAACAGAGGATTAAGGTATCTCATGGCTGAATGGAGCGGCGAATATATCAGCCCATACGCTGAGCACGGTAAGAAGAGTGAGCAAGTAAAAAAAATTACGGTTTCCATTCCTCTGAAGGTGTTAAAGATCCTCACCGATGAACGCACGCGTCGTCAGGTGAACAACCTGCGTCACGCCACAAATAGCGAACTGCTGTGCGAGGCGTTCCTGCATGCCTTTACCGGTCAACCGTTACCTAACGATGAAGACCTGCGTAAAGAGCGCAGCGATGAAATCCCGGAAGCGGCGAAAGAGATTATGCGTGAACTGGGTATCGACCCGGATACGTGGGAATACTAAGACATAAAAAAAGCGGAAGACATCTTCCGCTTTTTTTATCCCTCGGCGTTGCCAGACGAAGGATACAAAAAAGCCGCCCTGAGGCGGCTCTTTCTGGCAACTTACTTGCTGCCCGGGATGCTGAAGCGCTTGTTGAAGCGGTCAACACGGCCACCGGTAGCAACATCACGCTGTTTGCCGGTGTAGAACGGGTGGCATTTACCGCACACGTCGAGGTTCAGGTCGTGACCAACGGTGGAACGGATTTTCATGACATTACCGCAAGAACAGGTAGCAGTAATTTCTTCGTAATTTGGGTGAATACCTTTTTTCATGGGAGAACCTCAGTTAAGGCCGCGTCGCTCTTCCAGCCCTAACGCCAGACACCACGCGATATTAATAATTTCCCGACGACCTTCGCACAGCTGGCGCATACCAGCTTAACGAATTTCCCGGGTTTTGGGATGTTTGATGCGGCATAAAGCGCACCAAAGGCGGCGAATCATACAGAATTTGACCAGCAGATGCAAACTTATCCGCGTCGCCTTCGGTAATGTGTATACTATCCCGCCAGATTTCAAGTCAGGAAGATTCCATGTCCGTCGCTCATGTCGCCCTGCCCGTTCCGCTGCCCCGCACCTTTGACTATTTGTTGCCTGAAGGCATCCTGGTCAAAGCAGGCTGTCGCGTACGCGTGCCGTTCGGCAAACAGGAGCGAATCGGTATCGTGGTGTCGGTCAGCGAGCGTAGCGAACTCCCGCTCGCCGAACTCAAACCGGTCGCCGAAGCGCTGGATAGCGAACCGGTTTTTCCCTCTACCGTCTGGCGCATGTTGCTATGGGCCGCGGATTACTATCATCATCCCATCGGCGATGTGCTGTTCCACGCGCTGCCGATTATGCTGCGCCAGGGCAAACCGGCCAGCGCCGCGCCAATGTGGTACTGGTTTGCGACGGAACAGGGACAAGCGCTGGATATCAACAGCCTTAAACGCTCGCCGAAACAGCAGCAGGCGCTGGCAGCGCTGCGCCAGGGCAAAATCTGGCGCTATCAGGTCGCAAAACTTGAATTCAATGACGCGGCGCTACAGGCGCTGCGCGGCAAAGGGCTGGCGGAGTTGGCCAGCGAATCCCCAGCCATTAGCGATTGGCGGACCAGCTTCGCTGTGCCCGGCGAACGGCTGCGCCTGAATACCGAGCAGGCGACCGCCGTCGGGGCAATTCATAGCGCCTCGGACCGTTTTTCCGCCTGGCTGCTGGCGGGTATTACCGGCTCAGGGAAAACGGAAGTCTATCTTAGCGTACTGGAGAACGTGCTGGCGCAGGGTCGGCAGGCGCTGGTAATGGTGCCGGAAATCGGCCTGACGCCGCAGACTATCGCCCGCTTCCGCCAGCGTTTTAACGCTCCGGTGGAGGTCCTGCATTCGGGTCTCAACGACAGCGAGCGCCTCGCATCATGGTTAAAGGCGAAAAATGGCGAAGCGGCGATCGTCATCGGCACCCGCTCGTCGCTGTTTACGCCGTTTAAAGACCTCGGCGTTATTGTCATCGACGAAGAACACGATAGCTCCTATAAACAGCAGGAAGGCTGGCGATATCACGCTCGCGACCTGGCAGTTTGGCGCGCCCATAGCGAACAGATCCCGATTATCCTCGGCTCGGCAACCCCGGCGCTGGAGACGCTCTATAACGTACGCCAGCGTAAGTACCGTGAGTTAAAGCTGACGAAACGCGCGGGCAATGCCCGTCCGGCACAGCAGCACGTGCTGGATTTAAAAGGCCAGCAGTTGCAGGCGGGCCTATCGCCTGCGCTGATTAACCGCATGCGACAGCATCTGCAGGCCGACAATCAGGTGATCCTGTTTTTGAACCGCCGCGGTTTCGCCCCGGCGCTACTGTGCCACGACTGCGGCTGGATAGCGGAGTGCCCGCGCTGCGATAGTTACTACACCCTGCATCAGGCGCAGCACCATCTGCGCTGCCACCACTGCGACAGCCAGCGCCCCATTCCACGCCAATGTCCTTCCTGCGGATCGACACACCTGGTGCCAGTGGGTCTCGGGACCGAACAGCTGGAGCAGGCTCTGGCGCCGATGTTCCCTGATGTGCCAATCTCACGTATCGACCGCGATACCACCAGCCGTAAAGGGGCGCTGGAGCAATATCTTGCCGACGTCCATCGCGGCGGCGCGCGCATTCTGATTGGCACCCAAATGCT
The DNA here is from genome assembly GCF_050600785.1 of Klebsiella sp. 141198. Taxonomy (NCBI): domain Bacteria; kingdom Pseudomonadati; phylum Pseudomonadota; class Gammaproteobacteria; order Enterobacterales; family Enterobacteriaceae; genus Klebsiella; species Klebsiella sp. 141198. The sequence goes on along the minus strand of NZ_JAQIRM010000008.1, from coordinate 89,933 downwards.
GGCTAAGGGACATCATTTCCCGGACGTCACTCTGGTGTCGCTGCTGGATGTCGACGGCGCGCTGTTTTCCGCCGATTTCCGCTCGGCGGAGCGTTTTGCCCAGCTCTATACCCAGGTCTCCGGCCGTGCCGGGCGCGCGGGCAAACAGGGTGAAGTAATCCTGCAAACCCACCATCCGGAACACCCGCTGCTGCAGACCCTGCTGTATAAAGGCTACGATGCGTTTGCCGAGCAGGCGCTGGCGGAACGGCAAACCATGCAGCTACCGCCGTGGACCAGTCACGTGCTGATCCGCGCCGAAGACCATAATAACCAGCAGGCGCCGCTGTTTTTACAGCAGTTACGTAACCTGCTGCAGGCCAGTCCACTAGCCGATGATAAACTGTGGGTACTCGGCCCGGTTCCCGCGCTGGCGCCAAAGCGCGGCGGTCGCTGGCGCTGGCAAATTCTGCTGCAGCACCCTTCCCGCATACGTCTACAGCATATCGTTAGCGGTACGCTGGCGTTGATAAACACCTTGCCGGAAGCGCGTAAAGTGAAGTGGGTGCTGGATGTCGATCCTATTGAAGGCTAAGTCTTCTCTTGCGAGGCGGATCGAAAAATTCAACAACCGTCACGTTTTTCATGAAAATTCTGTAACTCTCAGGCTGTACTATCTGTTAAAAATGTTGCTGATGTCAGCACGCAAGGGATGTGTCTGCGCAGTCAGCGAGGAGAAACCAGGTGAAGCCCAAAAAACAAATGGTTGCCGCCACCATGAAAGACGTCGCCCTGAAGGCAAACGTTTCAACGGCAACCGTATCCCGTGCGCTAATGAATCCCGACAAAGTGTCGCAGGCAACCCGCAGTCGGGTGGAGCAGGCGGCGCAGGAAGTCGGCTATTTACCGCAATCGCTCGGGCGTAACATGAAACGCAATGAGTCGCGGACGATCCTTGTGATCGTGCCGGATATTTGCGATCCCTTCTTCAGTGAGGTGATTCGCGGCATTGAAGTGACCGCCGCCGACGAAGGCTATCTGGTGCTGATCGGCGATTGCGCCCATCAGAATCAGAAAGAAAAAACCTTTATTGATCTCATTATCACCAAACAAATTGACGGTATGGTGCTGCTGAGCTCGCGCCTGCCGTTCGACGCCAGCGTCGAAGAGCAGCGTAATTTGCCGCCGATGGTCATGTCGAACGAGTTTGCGCCGGAGCTGGAGCTCCCTACCGTGCATATCGATAACCTGACCGCCGCGTTTAATGCCGTTAATTATCTCCACGAACTGGGGCATCAACGTATCGGCTGTATCGCCGGGCCGGAGGATATGCCGCTGTGCCATTACCGGCTGCAGGGATACGTTCAGGCGCTGCGCCGCAGCGGTATCACCGTCGATCCGCACTACATCGCCCGCGGCAACTTTACCTTTGAAGCCGGGGCCAACGCGCTGGAGCAACTGCTGGCGCAGCCGGTGCCGCCGACGGCGGTCTTTTGCCATAGCGACGTTATGGCGCTGGGCGCGTTGTCGCTGGCCAAACGTCGCGGCCTGAGGGTGCCGGAAGATTTATCGATTGTTGGGTTTGATAACATCGCGTTGTCTGAATTTTGCGATCCACCGTTAACCACCGTTTCACAGCCGCGTTTTGATATCGGCCGTGAAGGAATGCTGCTTTTACTCGAGCAAATGCAGGGCCGTAACGTCAACAGCGGCTCGCGTCTGCTCGATTGCGAACTGATCGTTCGCGGCAGTACGCAAAAAATCAGACGATAACCATCAGGCTTTCGGGCCTGCTCTTCTGGTCAAAGGCCCGCCGCTTAAGTAACATGGCGGGCTGACGAACGAATATAAGACAGCGAAACGATAGTGGCACAACGAGATTATGTACGCCGCAGCCAACCGGCTCCTTCGCGGCGCAAAAAGAGCAGCTCCCGAAGCTCAAGGAACAAGCAAAGCAGCCTTCCGGCGATTTCACCGACTATGGTTGCGATCGCAGCGGCCGTGCTGGTGGCCTTTATCGGTGGTCTGTATTTCATTACCCATCACAAGAAAGAAGAAGCGGAAGCGCTGCAGAACCGTCAGGCGGCAGGCAATGGTCTCCCGCCGAAGCCGGAAGAGCGTTGGCGTTATATTAAAGAGCTGGAAAGCCGCCAGCCGGGCGTTCGCGCGCCGACTGAGCCAACCGCCGGCGGCGAAGTGATGAAACCCGAGCAGCTTACCGACGAGCAGCGCCAGTTGCTGGCGCAAATGCAGGCGGATATGCGTCAGCAGCCCACGCAGCTGACCGAAGTGCCGTGGAACGAACAAACGCCGGCGCAGCGTCAGCAGACGCTGCAGCGTCAACGTCTGGCACAGCAACAGCAGCAGGCGCAGCAGCAACAGTGGGCGCAGACTCAGCAGCAAACTGTGCAGCAACAGCCGCGCGTCCAGCAGCCGAAGCCGGTGCAGCAACAGCAGCCGAAGCAAACCGCGTCCAACCAGCAGCCGTACCAGGATCTGCTGCAGACGCCGGCGCATAACACCACCGCGCAACCGAAAAGCCAGGCCGCCGCGCCGGTCGCCCGCGTGGAGGAAGCGCCGAAAGCCGCAGCCGCCGAAAAGAAAGACGATCGCAGCTGGATGGTTCAGTGTGGTTCCTTTAAAGGCGCTGAGCAGGCCGAAACCGTACGCGCTCAGTTGGCCTTTGAGGGCTTTGCTTCGCATATCACCACCAACAACGGCTGGAACCGGGTGGTGATTGGGCCGCTGAAAGGCAAAGAGAACGCCAACGATATGATCAACCGTCTCAAGATGGCCGGGCACGCAAACTGCATTCGTCTCGCCGCCAGGGGTTGAAACCCCAAAAATCCCCCCCATCTATAATTGCATTCTGCCCCGCGTAACGCGCGGGGCCCCTATTCCGCTTTTGCAACCAAGGGGTCTGCTCGTGACAACAATAGTTAGTGTTCGCCGTAACGGCCATGTCGTTATCGCCGGTGATGGCCAGGCCACGCTGGGCAACACCGTGATGAAAGGCAACGTGAAGAAAGTGCGTCGTCTGTACAACGACAAAGTGATCGCTGGTTTCGCTGGCGGCACCGCTGACGCCTTCACCCTGTTCGAACTTTTCGAACGTAAGCTCGAGATGCATCAGGGCCATCTGGTGAAAGCCGCCGTTGAGCTGGCGAAAGACTGGCGTACCGACCGCATGCTGCGCAAACTGGAAGCGTTGCTCGCCGTCGCTGACGAAAATGCGTCGCTTATCATCACCGGTAACGGCGACGTGGTTCAGCCAGAAAACGATTTGATTGCGATTGGCTCCGGCGGGCCATATGCCCAGGCCGCCGCTCGCGCGCTGCTGGAAAACACCGAAATGGGCGCTCGCGACATCGCCGAGAAAGCGTTGGATATTGCAGGGGATATCTGCATCTATACCAACCACTTCCACACCATCGAAGAATTACCTTCTAAAGCGTAAGGATCTCCCATGTCTGAAATGACCCCACGCGAAATTGTCAGCGAACTGGACAAACATATTATCGGCCAGGACGCAGCCAAGCGTTCTGTTGCTATCGCCCTGCGAAACCGCTGGCGCCGTATGCAGCTTAATGAAGAGCTGCGTCATGAAGTCACGCCGAAAAACATTCTGATGATAGGCCCGACCGGCGTCGGTAAAACCGAAATCGCCCGTCGTCTGGCGAAACTGGCCAACGCGCCGTTCATCAAAGTTGAAGCGACCAAGTTCACCGAAGTGGGCTATGTTGGTAAAGAAGTGGACTCCATCATCCGCGATCTGACCGACGCCGCGATCAAAATGGTCCGCATGCAGTCCATCGATAAAAACCGTTATCGCGCCGAAGAAATGGCCGAAGAGCGTATCCTCGACGTACTGATCCCGCCGGCGAAAAATAACTGGGGCCAGGCTGAACAGCCGCAGGAACCTTCCGCTGCGCGCCAGGCATTCCGCAAGAAACTGCGCGAAGGCCAGCTTGACGACAAAGAGATCGAAATCGACCTCGCCGCGGCGCCGATGGGCGTTGAAATCATGTCCCCTCCGGGCATGGAAGAGATGACCAGCCAGCTGCAGTCCATGTTCCAGAACCTGGGCGGCCAGAAACAAAAACCGCGTAAGCTGAAAATCAAAGACGCGATGAAGCTGCTTATCGAAGAAGAAGCGGCGAAGCTGGTTAACCCGGAAGAGCTGAAGCAAGAAGCTATCGACGCCGTTGAACAGCACGGGATCGTGTTTATCGACGAAATCGACAAAATCTGTAAGCGCGGCGGCAACTCCTCCGGCCCGGATGTGTCTCGTGAAGGCGTTCAGCGCGACCTGCTGCCGCTGGTGGAAGGCTGCACCGTCTCCACTAAACACGGGATGGTGAAAACCGATCACATTCTGTTTATCGCCTCCGGCGCATTCCAGGTCGCCAGCCCATCAGATTTGATCCCGGAACTGCAGGGCCGTCTGCCGATCCGCGTTGAGCTGAAAGCGCTGACCACCCATGATTTCGAACGTATTCTGACCGAGCCGAATGCTTCCATCACCGTGCAGTACAAAGCGCTGATGGCCACCGAAGGCGTGAATATCGAATTCACTGAAGATGGTATCAAGCGTATCGCTCAGGCGGCATGGCAGGTTAACGAAACCACCGAAAATATCGGCGCGCGTCGCCTGCACACGGTGCTGGAACGTCTGATCGAAGACATCTCTTATGATGCCAGCGAAATGAACGGCCAGACGGTGACCATCGACGGTGATTATGTCGGTAAACACCTGGATGTTCTGGTGGCAGATGAAGATCTGAGCCGTTTTATCCTATAATCCGGTTCAATGCATTTTCATCACACACGATGGGGCTATGATAGCCCCATTTTTTTGGCTGAAAGAAATGACTGAACAACCGATAACACGCACCAGGGCCTGGCTTGAAAGCCTGCGTCCCAAAACATTACCTCTGGCGTTCGCCGCTATCGTCGTCGGCACCGCGTTGGCGTGGCAGCAAGGCCACTTCGATCCGCTGGTCGCGCTGCTGGCGCTTATTACCGCTGGTTTGCTGCAAATTTTATCTAATCTCGCCAATGATTATGGCGACGCCGTTAAAGGCAGCGATAAACCTGACCGTATCGGGCCGCTGCGCGGAATGCAAAAAGGCGCCATCACCCAATCGCAGATGAAACGCGCGCTGATCGTAACGGTAGCGCTGATTTGCCTTTCCGGCCTGGCGTTGCTGTTCTCCGCCTGGCAGACAATGGCGGACTTCATCGGCTTTATGGTGCTCGGCGGGTTGTCTATTGTCGCGGCTATCACTTATACCGTCGGCACGCGTCCTTACGGCTATATTGGCCTTGGCGATATCTCGGTGCTGGTTTTCTTCGGCTGGCTGAGCGTTGTCGGCAGTTGGTATCTGCAGGCGCACAGCATCGACGCGGTTATTTTCCTGCCCGCTACCGCCTGTGGCCTGCTGGCCGCCGCGGTGCTGAATATCAATAACCTGCGCGATATCGATAGCGACCGTTCGAACGGTAAAAATACGTTGGCGGTCCGTCTGGGGCCAATTAACGCTCGCCGTTATCACAGCGTCCTGCTGCTCGGCGCTCCGCTGTGCCTGGCGCTGTTTAACCTGCTGGCGCTGCGCAGCCTGTGGGGCTGGCTGTTTATTCTCGCCATTCCGCTACTGGTGAAACAGGCGCGTTTCGTCATGCGTGAGCGCGAACCGGTGGCGATGCGTCCGATGCTCGAACGCACGGTCAAAGCGGCATTATTAACCAACCTGCTGTTTGTCATCGGGATTATCGGCAGTAAGCTGGCGGCATAACTGACAAATATCAATTAACAATTGATGATTTTGCAAACAATGCAGTTCACGGGATATACTAAAAATTCTCGCAGCAACTGAACGTTAAGCCTATGAAATACGATACTTCCGAGCTTTGCGACATCTACCAGGAAGATGTCAATGTCGTGGAACCGCTGTTTTCCAACTTTGGAGGGCGGTCGTCGTTTGGTGGACAGATCATTACGGTAAAATGTTTCGAGGATAACGGGTTGCTCTACGATCTGCTCGAGCAGAATGGCCGTGGTCATATTCTCCTTATCGACGGCGGCGGTTCCGTACGACGCGCGTTAATTGACGCAGACCTGGCGCGTCTGGCGGTACAGAACGAATGGGAAGGGCTGGTGGTCTATGGCGCGGTGCGCCAGGTTGACGACCTGGAAGATTTAGATATCGGTATCCAGGCGTTAGCCGCCATTCCTGTGGCCGCTGCTGGGGAAGGTATCGGCGAAAGCGACGTGCGCGTCAACTTCGGCGGCGTTACCTTCTTCTCCGGCGATCATCTGTATGCTGACAATACCGGTATCATCCTTTCCGAGGATGCGCTGGATATCGAATAGCACTAGCATTGAAAGGCAGGCGCAGCCTGCCTTTTCTTTATAACCAGGATGGTTAATCGCTCACACAAGCGCAAAGGAGTGCATGACTTGCGTGAAATACTCTATTTCCTCAGCTTTATTTCGATACCATGGCTACTATATCGAGGATTTCGCATCCTGATTTTAGCCCAACCGCCCTATGCCCTTGCTGCGTCATTACGCTTAGGAGCAGCTTTCATTATATTTATCGGTGCGGTATCTCTTCCACGTAACGCTGCGACCTTTGAAAAGGAATATAAAGAAATCATTGGCTATCCATCGACCCAGGTAACATTGCAATTCGTGACGCTGGACAATTCGCAAAAACAACAAATTTTGCGAGAGATGGCAAAATACTTTTCAGATACCGAAAAGATAATAATAGTTATGCAAAAGAAAGTGACGGGAAAAAATGTAAGAAGATGGGATGAAGCAACTAATCCCCATCGCCCATACAGAACCTGGCACGATACGATTCCTACACGCTACCGCTGGAAAGAAAACCGGCTTGAGATAGCCACCGGCAGACCACTTGAAGATGACGAAATAGATACTTTAGAAGCGGAGTTAAAATTAACAATCGCGCAAGAAAATCATTCTGTTTTTTCTGAGCTGTTAAGCCAATCGCTAGAAAATTATCATTTGCAACGCAAGGTTCAATTTCGCCCTTGAAATCGAATCCCACGCTTGTCGATAAATAGCATACCGAGCATGGCTCGCTCGGTTTTATACGCTACGAAAAAAGGCCTTCTCAGTGAGAAGGCCTTTTTGTTATGCCGAGAAACTTAGTACAGTTTCTTCGCGCAATCCATCCAGTCAGACTTGAACGGACGCTTCATATTTTCGATAGCATCGATGATGTCGTGGTGAACCAGCTTCTCATTCTGGATACCAACACAGCGGCCGCCAAAGCCCTGCAGCAGCAGTTCAATGGCATATGCGCCCATACGGGAGGCCAGAATACGGTCGTAAGGAACCGGAGAGCCGCCGCGCTGAATGTGACCCAGCACGGTCGCACGAGTTTCACGGCCCGTTTCTTTCTCAATGAAGCTCGCCAGTTCGTCAACGTCGCACATGTGCTCGGTGATGGCCACGATCGCATGTTTCTTACCTTTCGCGATGCCAGCTTTGATTTCGGCCACCAGATCGTCGCGGGTATATTCTACTTCCGGCACCATGATGAACTCACAGCCGCCGGCAATCGCCGCCGCCAGAGTCAGATCGCCACAGTAGCGGCCCATCACTTCCACCACAGAGATACGCTGGTGCGAAGAGGAGGTGTCACGCAGGCGGTCAATCGCTTCAACAACGGTGCTCAGCGCGGTAAAGAAACCGATGGTGTAGTCAGTACCTTTGATGTCGTTGTCGATGGTGCCCGGCAGGCCGATGCAAGGGAAACCCATCTCGGTCAGACGCATCGCACCCATATATGAACCGTCGCCGCCGATAACAACCAGCGCGTCCAGGCCGCGCTTTTTCATATTTTCAATGGCGACAGCGCGAATATGCTCTTCACGAAATTCCGGGAAGCGAGCGGAGCCGAGGAAGGTACCGCCACGGTTGATCATGTCGGACACGCTGTAACGGTCAAGCTGAACCATACGATCTTCATACAGGCCGAGGTAACCGTCATAGATTCCAAAAACTTCCAGACCTTCCGTTAATGCCGCGCGCACAACGCCGCGAATTGCTGCGTTCATGCCCGGCGCATCACCGCCACTTGTCAACACACCGATTTTCTTAATCATGACTACCTCTGAACTTAGGAAGCAAAAAATAATCCTGTTGCCTGAAGCGCTCCCATACCAGGAGTGCACGACGATAATTGCAATAGTATATCAAACGCTTCTGGCTGAATTGATTCAGGTCAGACCAAATGGCGGTAATTTATACAAAAAATGCCTACCCGCCCCACATTTTAACATCGAGTTTACAGACTATAACCGAAAGCTCAAAAAACGCCCTGCCGCGCCGGCGGCACCACAGAACAGGGATCCTGATGGATGATGACATCCGATCCCGGGAAACGGCGCAAAATAGCCTGCTCCACCTGGTCGGCAATCACGTGCGCCTGTACCAGCGGGAGGTTATCTTCCATTTCCAAATGTATTTGAATAAAGCGAGTCGGCCCTGACTGCCGCGTTCGTAGATCGTGCGCGCCGCTGACGCCGGGCCAGCTATTCACGATACTGATGATTTCCTGACGATCCTCATCCGGAAGCGCGCGGTCTAATAACGATTGCACCGCGTCGTAACCCATACGCAGCGCGCTATATAAAATATAGATGCCAATCCCTAATGCAAACAGCGCATCGGCGCGGTGCCAGCCGTACCAGGAGAGGCCGAGGGCGATAAGAATAGCGCCGTTCATCATAACATCAGACTGATAATGAAGCATATCCGCACGCACGGCCTGGCTCTGGGTTTTTCTGACCACCCAGCGCTGAAAGGTCACCAGCATCAGGGTGCTTATCAAGGCAATCAGCGTTACCACCATCCCGACGCCTGCCGCCTGCATCGGTTCAGGGCGAATCAGATGCTGGATCCCGGTCAGGAACAGAAACAACGCCGAACCGGAAATAAACATGCTCTGCGCCAGCGCCGCCAGCGATTCCGCTTTCCCATGGCCAAAAGTATGTTCTTCATCAGCGGGTTGTAGCGAGTAACGCACCACCAGCAGGTTGGTCAGCGAGGCGGCAATATCCACCAGCGAATCCACCAGCGCCGCCAGAATACTCACCGAACCGGTATACCACCACGCAAAAATTTTGATCAAAAGTAACACGGAGGCCATCGCCGTCGCGGCAATAGCCGCGCGACTCACCAGCCGCCCATAAGATTGATTCATAAACGCTCCTTTTCCGGCGATGCGCTTAGTATAACCTGAACTTTTACCCGGAAGATGAACGGGCATGCGGCGGCTGAGGCGAAAAAAAGACAAAAAAAACCCCCACATCATGTGGGGGAAGACAGGGATGGTGCGCTAAGGAAGCCGCCAGCCCACTGATAAAAAAGGATTTTTATCAAACAGTGTCCACACTGTGACCACATCGACAAAAAAGCCACGGTTATCCGTGGCTTATCTTCATTACCTATCAGCTCTATTTCCAGCCACAGGCTTGCTGTAACGGTTTCAATGCGCTATTGAGTCCCGCCAAATCGAATGTCACAGACACCGGGCTTTCGTTGTAAGGCGTTATCCTGGCGAACATCTTATCGGCTTTCACCATGGCTTTAACAAAATCAATATCTCGCCCACTGTAGAAAACAGCCTTTGTATCAGTAGAAATCGACCATCGCCTTTCCACGGCTTTTTGCTTATCAAACCGGTAAAGCATGCTAGTTTCTTCTAGCCCCAGATATACATCCCAATTAATAAAAACTTCGGTTTTCTTTTCACGACAAGCTACAAAAATCGTCGGTGTAACGGTCTCGCCGTATGGTGTTCTGATGGAATCATTGCTAGGTAGCATTAAAACCACATTTTTAGAGTCATCAACCGGTGAAGTTGTTATATGAGTCAGCCATTTTCCAGGGTTTGGGGCTGACTCAACTGCGGAAGACGCAACATTCTCTGGTTCATCTTGAGGGAAAAGCTTGTCATAACACGCTAATCGTTTGGTGCCATTTATTTCTGAACGGCATTCAAGGAGCTTTTCTTTACTGATCGCCTCGTTTTTAGTGACTTCTTGGCCTGAAGATATGGTTTTGGTCGAATTTGTTGGTTTAAACGTTGGTGAGAAAAATCTGTCGTAGCAGGTCAGGCGGCCCTCGTCCGTTTTTTCATCAGGGCATTGGTCTCTACTTTCAAATTTTTTAGCACTCTTCGTTCGCGTAGGTGGAATTGAATTATCGTAACAAGAAAGACGCTGAGAGCTATCCTCAATCGCTCGACACTGAAGAACCCCTTTAAAGTCCCTTGGCTCCTTTTGAGCATGAGCAGCCAAAGACACGGAAGCGGCTAAAAATGTCACAATGAAAACAAAACTTTTCTTCATGAGATCATCCCTTTGGTCTTGTAAGAAACACCAGTATTCCAATGACAATGTCGCCAATAACCCAAATAGTACCAATGGCCATCATTCCCAGACCAGCCCCTAAAGCAGCCCCAGCCCTTTCCGCTTCCGATGTGGCATGATTAATAACTTCACCGGTTCCGCCCAAGCCTTTAAAGAGGGCGTAGATCATGAAGATGTTAAATAGAATGAAGATCCATTTTATAAGTAGCCCAAAAATTGAGCGGCGCGGTTTTCTTAGTTGTTTGCCGCAGGAAGGGCACCTCAACGCTGAATCACTCACTTCTTTCCGGCATTCCGGGCAGCTAACTAAAGCCATAACAATTATCCCCATCATTACTTATTGGTTTTTATTTGTTACAAAACATTTTGATTTTATAGGATCATTCTCAATTGACAAGAAATAGACCCCGCATATGCGGGGTCTATTTTAAACTGCGAGGGTAAGCTGATCGTTGCCGTAGTGCGATGCAGGAAACGCATCTGAAGGGATGAAGCCCGGCGGTAACTTTTCACGCGGTGTGCGCTTCGTTACCAGTTTTTCAACGCTGTTTAGCGTGGTGAAAGTGATGCTACATTCAAAATTCTGGCACTGGTGATAATGCCGAACGGTGGTATTGCTTAACGAGCGACTGGTACGCGTTTTTGCAACGGCACCACAAACAGGACACTTAAACATGATGGCCTCCCGGGGCGGGAGTTGAACTCGCTCATATTATGGCCGCTAACTCTCACTTTCTGCAATCCATTCAGGTATTTTCGCTTCAAGCTCCAGCCGGGTTTTGAATCCGCTATCGTCTACCGTATGCCCCACCTTCGCGATTATCCAATCCTGCTTGTCTATCGCATCTTTAAATCCCGTTACGGTTCCGTGCATCTCCGGATAAAGATCCGCGCGCCCATAAGCCAGGGTTAACGAAAATTCAGCTGCACCGCGCTGAAGCTGCTGCCACTTTGCGGCGGCCGCGCGCTGTGCCGCCATTTCGCTGCTGTATGTTGTGCGGAGTACAAAAACATTACCATCTTCCCCGGCGATATAATCGCCCTCCCGGCTGCTGCTGCGCGGCTTCTTCTCCGTGGTTTTCTTGCGCTTCTTCACCGTGACTTTTTTCTTTTTGCCGAAATTCAGATCCAGCCAGTAAGCCTGCACGCCGGTGTAAGCGTCGCGGTCTGCAATACGGAACGAATGGCGGTCTGCACTACCGCGCGTAATGGCGAACTCCGGCAACGCTTTGCCGTTCGCACTAACGCCGCCACCCGGCAGAATGAACAACAGGCAACCGTTTTTCACCGTGGCGATGGCACCGAGAATATCCGCCATGCGCGTCAGGAATGACATGTCGCTTTCCTGCGTCTGGTCGGCATGATCTATTTCGGCGCTCATCAGTTGCTCAGAAATGACCGGCGTCAACTTGTAACGATGAGCGATAGCCGACACGATTCGCTCTACCGTCACGTCATGCCACGATACCTCGCGCTTGATATTGAATTCATCACGAAAATCAGCGCTACGGGCGGTTATCTCGATGCGGTCTGGCGGCCCTGAATGCGCGATCTCATCAACAATGTAAATCCCCTTATAGATTAGCGGCTCCCCCTGCCAGCCGAGCGATAACGACAACTCGGCACCACGAGGCGGCAGCTCAATATCGCCCTGGCTGTCATCAACGGTGATCGTCAGCTCGTCGGCGTTAAATCCGCGATTATCCGTCAGCTCCAGAGAAATCATTTTTTCATCCAGCACGGTCAGCGCCTTACCGCCAATCAGGACATTAAACGCCGGAATGCGTGACAACTCATCCTGGTAATTTTTGAAGTCCTGAGTGCCTGCATTCAGCAGGCTTTTTGCATTGTCGATTGTGTCTGTGTTCAGTGCCATGATTGCCCTCCGCCGCTGATAGTTCCATGCGCGCGCGAGGCATGCGACGGCTTTTTGTTGTCACGGAACGCCCACAACCACCGCCGCGAGACGACGCCATGTATTTCAGGGATTATCACCCCGAACTCACTAAACATGATGGCGGTAGAGTATGACCGACAACTTTTTCCACGGGGCGCGCACCAAAGAAAACACCGACCTACAGACCGTAATCAACGATGTTGATTCAACGGTCATTGGCCTGGTGGCGGTTGCTGAGGATGCCGATCCCGAAACTTTTCCACTTGATACACCGGTACTGATTACGCGAGTGATCAGCGTGCTGGGTAAGACCGGCAAAACCGGCTCCCTGTACAAATCACTCAAGGCTATTTCCGACCAGGTCAGCACCCGCGTGATCGTCGTGCGTGTCGCTGAAGCTAAGACCGAGGAAGGCGCACAGACACAGTCGCAGCTCATCATTGGCGGAACGAAGGCAGACGGCAGCTATACCGGCATGTTTGCCCTGCTGACAGCAGAGCAAAAAACCGGTTATCGCCCGCGCATCCTCGGCGTACCAATGTATGACACGCAGGAGGTCACCGCGCAGTTACGCGTGATTGCAAAGCAGTTGCGGGCATTCTCTTACAGCTATTGCGATGGTTGCGAAACGATCACCGAAGCGAAAGCTTATCGTGAACAATTTGCAGAGCGCGAAGGCATGCTGATCTGGCCGAACTTCATCGCCTACAACTCACTAACCGGCGCCAACGAAGAATTTCCTGCAGTGGCTTATGCATTAGGGCTGCGAGCACTGATCGATAACGAACAGGGCTGGCATAAATCGCTATCTAACGTGGCGGTTAAAAACGTGCTGGGGATTACCAAAGACGTATTCTGGGCGCTACAGGCGGAAGACTCCGACGCCAACGAGCTGAACGCCAATGAAATCACCACGCTGATTAAGCGTGACGGTTTCCGCTTCTGGGGCAACCGCACCACAGACACCGAGGAATATATTTTCGAGGTGTACACCCGTACCGCCCAGATCCTGGCGGACAGTATCGCCGAAGCGCAATTTACCACCGTTGACAGCCCACTCACCCCGGCGAACGTGAAAGACGTGGTAAGTGGTATTAACGCCAAACTTCAGGCACTCGTCACGGCGGGCAAGCTGATTGGTGCGGCGTGCTGGTTTGATATCGTCGATAACCCGACCACTGGCCTGCGCCAGGGTAAGGCTGTCGTGCGCTACAACTACAGCCCGGTTCCTCCGCTGGAAGATTTAACGCTGATCCAGACCTTCACCGATCAGTACTACGAACCGGCTTTTGCATCGCTGGGAGGTGCGTAAATGGCTATTCCTAAAAAACTGCGGCTGTTTACCCTCTTTGTGGACGGGGAAAACTATATCGGGAAAGTGCCGAGCGTCACACTCCCGAAGCTCACCCGGAAAACGGAAGACTATCAGGGCGGCGGCATGCTTGGTGCGGCAGGTGTCGATCTCGGCCTTGAAGCCGGGGCGCTGGATGCATCAATGATTGTCGGCGGCGTAGTCGAAGAGCTGATCCTGAAATGGGGCGGCGACATTGACGAATTGCGCCTGCGCTTTGTGGGTGAGATTTACAGCGGCGGTACCAGCTCGCTGCTGGAAGTCGAAATGCGCGGCCGCATCACTGAAATTGATCAGGGTGAAGCGAAACAGGGTGATGATACTAACCACACCTATGCGATCAAAAACACCTATTACAAAGAGTCAGTAGACGATAAGCCCTTGCTGGAAATCGACCTGCTGAACTTCATCTACAAACGCAACGGCAAGAGCCTCTATCCCGATCGCATTGCCTCCGCGCTGGGCCTCGGCCAGTAACTTTTTAACCACTACCAATGGCGGCCAGACCGGCCGCCCGGAGAATTATCAATGTCTGTTACTTTAAGCAAGCCTATCAAACGCGGTGATCAGGAAATTAAAACCATCGCTATCACCGACACTATCAAGCAGGCAGGCTCGCTGCGCGGCCTGAAACTGGTTGACGTGCTCAACTTCGATTATGACGCCGTTTCCACGTTGCTGACGCGCACAACCAGCCCGCAACTGACAGCTCTCGAGATTGCCACGATGGCGACCGGCGACTTTACCGCGCTGTGTGAAGAGATCACACCTTTTTTGACGAAAGCGGAGCCGTCCGCAGTCACCGAAGCGGCGACGGCGAGCAAGTAAGAGAAGCGGTTATCTCCGATATCGACGACCTGATCGCCGATATCGCTGTTATTTTTCACTGGCCGCCCTCCGAGATGTACGGCATGGAGCTGCGCGAGCTGATAGCCTGGCGCGAACGGGCGGCTATCAGAAGCGGCAACCATGACAAGGAGGATGACGACGATGGATCTTAGTATTCGCGTTGCGTTCAGCGCCATTGATAAACTCACCCGTCCGGTCAACGCCGCCAGTAAAGCTATTGGCGGCCTTTCTGACTCCCTCAAGAAAACGCAGTCGTCGATCAAGGATCTGGAGAAAAGCGCAGCGGCATTCGACAAGCTACGCTCGCAGGCCAATGAAACGGCGCAGAAACTAAAAACAACCCAGCGGGCCTTTGACGGCCTCAACCAGAAACAGCGCGAAGGCGGCCAGCTTACCGAAGCACAGGCGGCTCGTCTTGAATCGCTGCGTGGCAAGCTCTCGCGGCTGACGGATACCTATAACAAACAGACCACGCAGCTGCGCGCGGCGGCGCAGGCGGTACGCCAGCACGGCGTTAACCTTTCATCCGGCAGCGGTGCAATTCAGAGCGCAATCCGGCGCACAGAGCAATATAACCAGACACTGGAGCGCGAACGTCGCCAGTTAGCGGCCACGACGCGCGCACAAGCAAGCTATGAGCGCGCCAAAGAAACCGCCGGGAAACTCCGTGGCGCTGGCATGGGGATGACACTTGGCGCAGCGGCTACAGGTTATGCGGCGGGGTCGTTCCTGGCGCCTGCGGTGGGTTTTGATGAGGAAATGTCGCGCGTACAAGCGTTAACCCGCCTCAACAAAAACTCATCCCAGTTGGCCGACCTGCGCGCGCAGGCGAAAAAGCTCGGCGCCGAAACGGCCTTTACTACCCGCGATGCTGCGAGCGGTCAGGCATTTCTCGCGATGGCCGGCTTCACCCCCGAAGCTATTCAGGCGGCCTTGCCAGGCGTACTTAACATGGCGCTGGCCGGTGGCATGGATCTTGGCGAAAGTGCCGATATCAGCTCTAACATCCTGTCGCAATTCCGTCTCGATCCAAAGGAAATGGATCGCGTCAGCGATGTGCTGACTGCCGCCTTTACCCGCACCAACACCGATTTAACCAATATCGGTGAAGCGATGAAATACGCCGGTACCGGCATGGCCGGTCTGGGCGTTGATGTTGAACGTACCACCGCCATGATCGGTGTAATGGCGAACGTGGGGCTGCGTGGCAGTATCGCGGGTACAGGTTTGCAAACGACCTTTTCCCGACTGGCTGCACCCACTACCAAAGCACAGGCCGCCTTGAAACAGCTTGGCGTTACCGTGGCTGACGCCACTGGCAAGATGCGCCCGGCAGAAGCCATCCTCTCGGATATCTATAAATCCGTCTCGAAGTACGGCGCCACCGATCAGCTGTCCTTCTTCAAAGATATCGCAGGGGAAGAGGCGGCCAAATCATTCCAGGCACTGGTGAGATCTGCGGGTAGCGGTGAGCTGCAAAAGCTGCTGGTAGATTTACGCGGATCACAGGGTGAAGCGCAGAAAGCGGCAAAAGTGATGGCCGACAACCTCAGCGGCGATCTGAAAAATCTGGATAGTGCATGGGAAGGCTTCCGCATCCAGGTGGAAGAAACCACCGACGGGCCATTACGTAAACTGACTCAGGGGTTAAGTGACTTAATCACGTCAGCCAGTGAATGGGTAAAAGAAAACCCGCGACTGACACAGACGCTGATCCTTGTGGGTGGGGCGCTGACTGTCTTTGCCGGGGCGGTGGGTATTGCCAGCATTGGCGCCAGTTTCATCCTTGGCCCACTGGCAAAACTCCGTTTGATGCTCAGTATGATCGGCATCTCATCAATCACCGCGACCGGCGGTATTTCGACGCTCGGCATGGCGTTCTCTGGGTTGAGGGTCATTCTCGCATCTTTACTAACTATACCAGGGGCTATTCTGGCGGCTTTTGTCATCGCTGGCGTACTTATCTGGAAATACTGGGAGCCAATAAAGGCGTTTTTCTCCGGGTTGTTTACCGGCATCAGCCAGGGGCTTTCTCCGCTGATTCAGTCGTTTTCTTTCCTGGTACCGCTGTTTGACGCCATCAGCGCCGGAGTGGCGAAAGTCTGGGGCTGGTTCAGCCAGTTATTTACACCGATTGATTTTTCCCGCGATGCGCTGGATAAGTGCGCCAGCGCCGGGAAAACATTTGGCGAGGTGCTGGGTACCGCCCTGAATCTGCTTTTCACCCCTCTCCGCTTGCTGACCGAGGGGGTCAGCTTGTTGCTTGAAAAGCTGGGGTTAATCCCTTCCGGAATTGACGCGGCACGGGCTAAGGCTAACAACCTCGAACCCAAAAAACCGACGTCGTGGGAGTGGGATCCGAAGCAAAAGAAAATGGTTCAAAAGGCGTGGGACTGGTCACCTAAAAAATCAGATTCCCCGGTTACCGCAGGCGCGCCGCCCGCTCCCTCGCCACTGTCCGGCAATACCGGCACGTTACGCCGCCTGAATAGCATTGCGGATAACACGAAGGCGACCGCCGACAACACGAAGGAAGCACGCAAAAAGATTGGCCCTGGCGACATCATTTTTAAAAACCTTCCTCGTGCGCTGGCCTTGCGCGGCGCTTATCAGGAGGCGCGGATGTCACCTCAGGCAGTACCGCGCGTTGCAGCTCCGGCGGCAGGCGGTATTCTCTCCGTTCCCTCAGCCACACAAGGCCCGCTGTCGGCGCCGGTTTCCGCCCCGACAAGTGGTGCGCCAGTGTTTAACCTGGTCTTTAACGAAGTCGGCCAGCACTCGGCGCGGGATCTGGAAAGAATGGTCAGGAATGCCGTTCGCGATGCAATGGCCAGCACAACCAGAAGTAACCGTGGTTCGTTCCGCGACAGAGATTAGAGGTAATCAGTATGATGATGGTTTTCGGGATGTTTGTTTTTACGCTGCGCACTGCCCCTTATCAGCAGCTCCAGCACGCGCAGGAATGGCGACACGTTAAAAACGACCGGGTTAATCAGTCCGCCGGGTGGCAGTACATCGGGCCGGGCGAGGATAATATTACCCTGTCCGGGGTACTCTATCCGGAAATTACCGGCGGCAACCTGTCGCTTTCTGCGCTGGAGACGATCGGATATTCCGGACGCCCCTGGCCGCTCATTGAGGGTGATGGCCGGATTTACGGGATGTACGTCATGACGCGGCTGGAGCGAGGCAAAACAGAGTTCGATCAGTTCGGTGGCGCAAAGAAAATTGAATTTACGTTAAGCCTCAGCCGGGCAGATGCAGATTTTCGCGAGAAGCTGCAATCATCCTCCATCAGCGATGCCCTGGCAGACCTTCAGAGCAGCGCCACCAAAGCCATTAACGCAACAACCAACTCACTGAATCGGCTGTTTTAACCCAACAAAAAGCCCCTCATCGAGGGGCTTTGCTATACCGGCAAACATCACCATTTCTGACCGTGCTGCAGAACGTTATTTTTGACGGTGCTCGATACTATGCAACCCGCGCCCAGCACATCAGCATTGTGTGTGCCTCAACAACGTTAATTGCCTGGCCATTACCAAGATTATCCGTTTTCCCAGTAACGGTGTGGCTATGAGGCGGGATAGTAAAACCATGCTTATGCGCTGGTGCATCGCTTGTATTGTTAAAGGTTGTGCTTTTCTGATTGTCTGTTCCGTGAGTAGCCTCTCGCCATGAAGCCCCCGGCGCACCATCTCCCCCCTGGTGATTATGCGCGCCATTTTCGGTCGTCTCCTGATAACTTCCCTGATGTTCGTCGGTTGATCCGTTTACATTAATCTGTACAGCCGGGAGATTGGCTTGCTGAATGGCGACGGTGTCGCTACCACCAGTGGCACCCACATTTGAGCCATCGGCCTTACCGACGCGGATTGTTTTATTCTCGCCAGTGTAAGTCCATTTCGACCACGGCCATTTCTCGTTCGGATTGATATTTTGAGCAAAGAAGCGCACCGTTCCTGGCGGGTTTTCCTCTTCCCAGAAGTCCCGGCGTGCCGCAGTGATAGCGTCAGCAATAACCTGCTGAATGCTGGTATCCAGATCCCCGACTAACTGATCGGCGTAGTCCTTCGCTTCATCCCTGGCTTTCCCCACTTCGTCAGCTGTCGCAAGAATCACTGAAGGATCCGCTTTCAGCTCTACATCTTCTGTGCTGCTGACCTTCAGTTGCATCCGAATAACCTGGAATCGGCCAGAACCTTCCGCCAGAAGTGGCTTGTACGTCTCCGGCATATTCCCTGCGGCTATACAGGCCCCATCTTCCGCAAACAAAGCCAGCTCGCGCAGCCAGAATCCTCCAATTTGTGGAGGCATGATGAGTTCCGCTTCGATAATACTGGCGTCATTGTCGGCGATGATCAGTTTATTGAGTGTTCCACGGTATTTTTCATTAATTAACCCACTGGCATCACTTGACGGTGCGACAAGGCGCCCGCCACTGTCACCCACAGCCATTTCTGAAATAGCAATGGGGACACCTGTAACCGCTGCTCTTGCCAGATATTCCGCGCCGGTTTCCGTAATTAGCGTCAGAAATTTTTTATCTGTCATATCGCCGCCTTAGCTAACGCTTACGCCACGCAGCGCCATAATCTCTTTTAGCAAGGCGCGCTTTTCAGTTTGTTCATCGGCAGACAACACCCGGTTATATACCGCTATGATCCCCATCATGCCCGGCAAGCCCATATTCTGCTCTGCGCTGACTCCACCATTAAGCATAATGGGAAGAGTCGATTTTTTACGGGCGGTGATCTTAGTCGAATGTTTATCGCCACTGGCGCGAGTGATTGTGATCTCGGTGTTCGACACGGTGACAGTAAAACGAGTCCAGCCTCCAACCGCCCCGCCATGCGTAACATTCACGACTGCCTCGACCGTGTTACCTGTTCCCATCTGCAAAATAAGCTGACCATCAGCTTCAATGCGAAGCTGAATTCCACCAAACGGCGCAACACCCGGTGACAGGTTGGAAAAGATGCGGCCGCTGACGTTCGGCTTATCCATGTTGATACACACCGCAAAGGTCATTTCATCCGTTTCAGTGATACCAGTATTCGCCCCATGTTCGCCATCAGCGACAGTCCGCATCCCCATCAGGGTAAAATCATTGTCCGTGACCAGGTCATACCCGTTTCCGCTGGAGTCGTATTTGTCCTGCATGCCGTAGGTAGCAATGCTGGCACTGTCATTGAGCATCATTTCCGGTTCGGCCAGCTCAAGATCTCCGGCATTCACCACGCCATCACAAACAAGAATCATATATCCTCCAGTTTCAATAAACCGACCTGCCCGATGCTGGTTTTTGCATTGTTGGCAACGATTGTTAATTTCACTTCTGTTACCCCTTCAGGGATCACAACGTCATAGCTAAAAGTCCTGAATCCATCCGTTGATTGATTCCACGGACGGATCCCGGCAAGGTTCGCGCCATTCACTTCAAGAAAACATGCCGTTGCGGCATCCTGAGTAACATCAAACTTCAACCGGCAACTAAACTTCCTTTTTTCCCCCGGCTTAACCTGAATTTTTTGTGAGACACGGCCGCTGACGTCTGCCGTTCCCGTTATAACCAGTACATTACCGACGACCGCGGGATCAGTAACAATCTCAACTGTGCCGCCCTCAATCGTCCATCCCGATGGCTTGCCATCAGCGATATCAAGGAAGAGAGGATTAACAACCGCATTTGGCCCACCCGACGTCACGGGGTTTGATATAGCAAGCTGCGGATAGATAGTTGCCATATATGGAGCCAGCGCAGCAGCCAACGCCTTACCCATATGGAACGCACCCAGCGCTGTCGGATGTGAAGGGTCAGGGGAGCCATCAACAAGTTTTCCGTTATAGCCGTCTTTCCAGCCGTCAGTTTTTGGATCAACTGTCGCCGCACGCATATCAACGAAAGGGAACCCCTGCGAAACAGCAAAAGACCGGATAAAGGTATTAATCGCATTTTCCCGCTCTTTAAGAGCCGCATCGCTGTTATTCTGCGCCGCCATGCTACATACGACAGGAATGATCCCGTTCTTTCTGAATTGCGTCAGAATGTAGCGAATATTATTTTTTATAGTCTCAACGGTGAATTTGAAATTACCGGCGCCATCTTTCTGAATGACGTCATTCCGGCCACCGAGGAAAGTAATAAAACGTGGTTTTGCCGCTATTGCAGGCTGCAAATGCACCCGAATCATATCAGCAGTCGTATAGCCTCCCGTCGCCCATTGCCCGACATATTGCAGGCGCCCGTCACTGAAAAGAGAAGCCCATAGCTGCCACGATCTGGCGTTATACACGTTCCCGTCACGCCCGTTCGCTGTCAACGAATCACCAAATCCACCAAACGTATTCTGTAACAGCCCAATATGCGTCTCCAGCGGAATACCGCGATATTCCAGCGTTGCTACACCATCATCCCTGACAGCCAGGAGCCGCTTACCACCTGTCACCAGATTAAACAGATAACCCGGACGAGGTCGGCGAATCGTTGATGGCCCAATAATTAATTCCTTCATGACATTTAAAAAGTCAGAAAAGGATTTTCCCGGTAACTCCTTCTCACCGCGTTCGTTAATAGAAAAAAGCCGCTCACCTTTTCGGGTAACAAAATCAACAGGCCGCTTATTTCGCTGAATAGTCAGTAATCCGCGAGTTCGTCTGTCGGTTGTTGAAGCCATCAGTTCTACTGCTTCAACAAATGCCGCCGTGACTATTTTTTTACCCGTCGGCATGGCAACACCGCTGACATTCTCATATTGTTCCACCCAGTAATCGGTGACTGGCGAATTTACAGAAAACAAGCGACGGGTTTCCGTTCCGGCGTTAATCGCTGCCTGCGCCTCTTCAGGCGAGTCATAAATTTTCGCATCAGCCATTACTGATGTGTTGAGCTTATCGACGTCGCTTTTTAATGCCCGCGTGCGGTTCGCCAGTTGCCTCGCCTGGATATTAGCCACGCCATCCCGGCCCCCGGTAATGGGATCGCCACGCTTGACCTGATAAATCGACTCTTCCCATTTGGCCTGCTCGTTAATATCAGTCATAAGTAATCCCCGAGTAGTGATAACCGCTGTCTGTATGCGGGATCCCGTTATAGTAAACACTGTCATCAGGCTCATAATCAGCGGGATAGACAGTGACTATCCCGCCATCATGGACACCCACAGCGGCGTAAACAAAACCACGGCTAACCGTAGCAATATTCAGTTGTGCAAGATGGCGGCTGACTGGCTTCGCATCACCGATCAGGCGATTCAACTCATCAAGGCTTTTCGGGGTCAATCCGACGTTACCCACATCAACCTCGATCCGGAACGTGCCAGGCTCGTCGCCGACATCGAACCATTCCGCAAACGTCGCGGAAAAACCCATATCTTCGATCACTCGCCGCACGGCTGCGCGCGTACCCTTCCGGCGATGAAGCCAGTAGGATTGCTGGATTGACGCTATTTTTTTCTCTGCCGGCCAGTTCTTATCCCACCGATCAACCGACAGCGCCCACGCCAGATACGGCAATAAATCAACCGGGCATGCCGTCGGCGTCCACAGCGTGCGAATGGCTACCGTGATTCCGGACAGCTTCGCCGTAGCAGCTTCGGCGCAACGCATCCACGCGCTGGCAGAGGGTGGAAGAAGCGTGTTACTCATCCGTTCCGCCGTTTTCCAGGTTGTAGCCGATATTCCTGGCCGCCTGGATATCGCTGATCCTGATATCGTCCGGCGGGGCATTCAGCACGACGCGCTGTACGCCCTGGACATGGAGCGCCGCTGAAATGGCGGAGCGCGCCACGTCTCTGCTGATTTTTTTATCGTTCTGCTTCAGGAACTTTTGCAATGATGCATCAGCCGCATTGATGATCGGCTCTGACTCCGGCCCCGGATACAGGTACAGCGTGGCGTTAATCTCGTAATCGACAATCTCAGCGCTGCGCACCGTCACGCGATCACCCAGCGGGCGAACCTCTTCATCGTTTACCGCTTCGGTAACTGCGGCGAGCAGTTCTGGCGACGCGGTACCATCACCCTCCGTGGAGAGCACCGCAACAACCACCTCTGCCGGTGCCGGACTGGAAGCCCTGGCGTCGGCAACTTTTCCGCTGGCGCTGCGGGCAAAATATTCATAGGCCGCCGATGGCCCGGCAACGCTCATACCCTCAAAAGCAGCCTGTGCCCGCAGGCGTAACGCCTCGTCACTTTCCATTTCGGCATCGGTTGTCTCGGTTGCTTCGGTCTTGATCAGGCGTTCGGTATCGAGATTCGCCGCGATATTATCCAGATCGTCACCGGTCGAATGACTCAGCATGCAGGCGGCCGCCCCTTCGTTAATGCGCTGGCGCAGTAACATCTCGCGATATGCCAGCGCCTGGGCGAGCACGTTCAATGGTTCGGACTCCAGCGCCAGGGCGGCAATAACAGCGGCCTGCTGATCTGCCGGATAAGCAGCTACCATCACTGCTTTCACCTCGATCAGAATTTCTTCAAAATCCAGTTCCTCGATAATGGTCGGCTGCGGCAGCTGCGAGAGGTCAATTGTCGGCATTTTTGGCACTCCTTAACGTTACCGATCTGGTGCTCTTTTCCATGCTTTCAGTCAGCATTCCGGATAGCTCCGCCGTTACTGCGCCCGAAGCAGAATAGTGAATATTGATAGCGTCAAGCGCGATCCGCGGCTCCCATGCAGCCAGCGCGATAACGGCGGCGCTCATCAGTTGCAGGCGCGTGACGTCGTTCTGCGGGCTGTCGATCAAATCGGGGCATAGCGAGCCGTAATTGCGGCGCATAATGCGCGTATTAACCGGCGTCAGCAGAATATCGCCCACGGACTGCCACACATGATCTTCATCCGTCAGCGTTCCGGTGCCGTTCGCATTCATACCGCGATAGCGCTCACTCATCGGGTGCCCTCCGTCCAGTTATCACCGCGTTCAACTTTGCCGTGATTGTGGTTATCCACCTGCACGCCGTTAGAGATAAACGCCCCGCCGGTATGATTAAAATCACCGCGCATTTCCCCGCCTTCGGTGATATCAAGATTTTTCGCGCGCAACAGGTTGGTGCAGTTCACCTCCGGCGTATCCAGAGTGACGATCACCGACGCCTCGATCGCTGCCGATTTAATACCCGTCACCTGTAAGGCGCCCGCCTCGGCGTCATAACGAAAACGCGCACCATCAGGAGCCGTGACTACCATTTCATTACGCGTCGCGCCCGGCGCCGGATTGTCATTGCTGTACAGGCTGCCGCCAATGATGGCGGTATCCGTGTTACCACCGAGACACAAGAGCCAGACCTGCTCGCCAATGGACGGCGGCACCCAGACCTTAAATGCCCCGGCCCGCTGCGCGTTCCAGCGCAGCCAGGTCGTTTCCAGTCCGCCGCTTTGTACCCGGACTCGCCAGTTTTCCTCGTCGATCTCCGTCACCGTACCGGTGCGGCCGATGTTCTCCAGCAGGCGAATTAGTTCGGCAATATCCATCAGCGCACTCCCAGAGAATCAATCACCTGCCGGGCAATCATCATGCGATCCGTCTTACTCAGGCCCAGCAGTTCACGGCGGGGATAGCTCGCCATCGCGCCGCTGTCATTCACCCGGTCACGCAATCCATACTGGTGAACGCGGGCAATACGAGCCGCCACGCCAGTGAATCCCACGCTTGCCCCTTCAGAGGTGGCGCGAGCTTTCAGAAAACGCGCGGTGCGCAGGCGGCGGAACATGGGATCGGCTTTCGTCGTATCGCGGCGAGTCTCGTTGAAGCTGATATCGAGATAACGCTCGATATCAGCACGGAAAAACGACCGCACCGCGCCTCGCCCTTCATCAAATCCGGTCAACATCCGGCCACGACTACCACGCGTCGCCCGCCAGTTACGCAAGCGGCGCTCTTCCCCCTGCCAGATAAACCCGATCCCGGCCTGCGAGCGCAGTACCCGGCGGTGCCGCTTCTGGTACGGCGTGCCGTCCGGCGAAACCTGCTTACCGATCCGCTGGCTCTGAGTACGGCGCAGCGTGGTGGCAATGCCTCTTGCCGTGCGCAGGCGACGTGCTGGCGTCATAGCGGAAAGGATTTCCGCGAAGACCTGATCAAGCTGTTGAAACAGCGCAGCATCGTTGCTCACGTCATCTCCCCCTCATAGCCCGGATCAAAGACCACTTCCCACTCACCGCCATTAATACGCGGACGGTCTTCCGCCAGGTGCGTAGCAACGGGTTTTCCGTTGACGTTCTCCACCATGACGCGTTCCCAGACCGGCACCTTAAACAGCACATCGGCCATGTCATCGCTGATAATGTCCGCGTCAAACTCAACTTTGCGGTTATTGTCCGGATTGAGCAGCAAATCAGGCTGGTAATGCCATACCCACGCCATAATCGGCAGCATGAGATCATCCACCTGCCCCGGAAAGTCCACGGCCAGCACCTGTATGGTGTAGCGATACATAAACGAGGGTTCGCCGGTCGCCTGCGTCTCAATGCTCCCCTTCTCCACCCAGACGGTGATCAGTTCGGGGTTGGCCTTACACCAGGTGTTTGCGGCGATCAGCGCCTCGCGTAACAATTCGGCTTTTTTCACTTCATCCCCCTGGCTATTCGCCGCAGTTCCAGCTCCTGAATGCCCGCCTTATCGGCGTTGCAGGTATCCAGCGCATCAAGCAGCGCATCGGACCAGAGCACAAGGCTCCCGTAGCGCATCGGTCTGGGCGGTGGCGCTGGCGTTTCAGTTTTTGCCGTCAGGCTTTCTGGCAAAGGCTCCTGAATGATCACCGGCGGCGACTTCGGCTGCGCGCTGGTACAGGCTGTCAGCGACAGCGTCAGGCACAAGAGCAGCAGCACAGGGATCGCCGGCCAGTTCAGTTTTGATATTTTCACGACGTTTCTCCCCGGCTTCGTTACGCTTTTGCCCCAGCGCTTTCACACTGGCTTCAATCTCGCTGACGTCCTGGCGCAGCGCCCGCACTTCGGCCAGTACATCGCCGGTCTGGTTCAGTTTTTGGGTAGCGTCTGCCAGCGCTCTTTCTGCGGCTTCGCGCTTGTTGGTTTCTATGGTTAACCGGATGCAGGCCACCGCCAGGAGGACACAGATCGCCGTGATAACGGCAAGCAACCCTTTCACTTCACCCCCCCTTAAACACAGGATCTGACAAGCACCACTCCCGGAACTCTTCCCGGCGGTTAACCAGTCCCTGCAAGCGCCTGCCGCCTGAGTTAACAAAATCCGTTACCCGCTCACAGACGCCGCGCCAGTCAGCCGACTGCGCGTTACGCCAGATTGTCGTTCTTACCTTTTTCCCCTGCCTGTTGGTGTACCAGGCAAGCCCGCTACAACCGACATTAAATGCGCCATCGGTCAGCGCTTCGAAAACACGCTGCGGTGCAGCTGCGCCGTTAAACTCGCGGTTAATGCAACGCTCTGCGCGCATCAGATCATTCACCCAGCGCTCTGCGATCTCCTGCTCGGGATACTCCCGGTTCTGCACTTTCCCGGTCGAGCCGATCCCCACGGTTAGTACGCCTGCCGGGCAGTAATACGGGGTCTTGCGACAATCCTCATATTTCGCCATCTTCAGTTGCGCTTCCGGGCTGGTACGCAGTGACTGCGGCCAGAGCACGGCGGCCAGCGAGATAATCGCGGCGACTGAGCAGGCAATAACGCCCTTTTTCATCGTGGCGCCTCCCTGATAGTGCGGATCAGCTCTTTAACGTCCTGCCGGTTTTCCGTGTCGTCGCGAATGGCGTCGATCAAATCGTTCAGCAGCACGTTATTGGTTTCATAGATACGGGCCATCCGGCGGCGATGCATTTCACCTAACACCGCCACCACTACCCCTGTTACTGCCGCAATAGCCGTCAGCCAGTCCTTTTGCGTCATCATGCCGACGCTTCCGAGGAACACCGACCAGAGGTATGCTGCCCAATTCCAGGCGCGGTTTATTAACTCCATAGCTGCACCGTCTCCTTTGTCGCCGAGGCGCTCACCTCCGGCAGTTCCACCACCTGCCCGGCCTCCATGAAGATCTGATCGGCCAGTGACTTGTTCGCAGCAAGCACAATCTCGGTAACGCCCTGGGTGGTGCCGTAATAACGCTGGCAAAGCAAATCCACCGTATCGCCCTGTAAGGCCTTTACTTTCATCAGAATGCCTCCGCAGAATTGCGAACTTCGCCGCGAATATCGGAGATAGCCCAGCGCGCATCACGCCAGTGATCGTTTGCCTGGCTTGCCAGCGCAGCGGCTTTCTTCTCCCCGGCGTCGCCGGTCGTATCCACATCACGGAACGTTTCGATCAGCAGAGCGCGGGCTATGCTGTAAACCGCGCGGCGCCAGCGGTAAACTTTTGCGCTCTGCCCGTTAATTTCCATTGCTGGCACGGTATCCAGTGATGCAAATCCGGCGTTCTGCTGTTCGATCCGCCAGGTATCGAGCTGGTCAGCGGCATGGCCCACCGCCTCGATAACAACATGCTTCAGCCGCGAAGTTGTCACCGCGCCAGTGATGCGCATCTCTTTACGGGCATCGCTCAACGCGATTTCGGGCCAGAACGCACCGGCGGTGACTTTCTCGCCGCCATCGTCCACATCCGGCACATCCTCTGCTGAGGGGGTTATTGTGCGGGGGGCTACAAGGCTCATGGTGTAGTCTCCAGAAAAGGTGGCGGTGAGCGGACGGAGAAAAGAAAACGCAGTGCGTTGCAGATCTCCGACCGCGCCGCCAGCGCACGGGGCGCAAGTCGGTTATTTTTTGGCGGCAGGCGCTTTTTTCGTTGTGGTTTTGCGCGCCGCTGGTTTTTTGGCTGTGCTTTTACGGGCGGCTTTAGGCGCAGGCTTTCCGGCCGCCACCGCCGGAACCGGTGGTGCTGCAGGGCTATCACTTTGTCCCTCTTCGCCATCGTCGCCAGTAGACTCACCCTCGGAAATAGCCGCAGCAGCGGTTTTCTTCAGCTGGCTGGCGAGTTTGTCGATCAGCTTTTTCACGCCTGCGCCAGGATCCATGATCAGTGCAGTACGCAGCAGCCCTAGTGCGGTTTCCTGCTCGGCAGGCGTGCCGTTGCGCAGTGCAAAAGCGCGTGCTTTGTGGAGTTTGGCGCGTACCATGTCTGGCATATCGCTGGCTGCGGTAAACTCGGCTACTTCATCGAGTACCGCCAGATATGGCGATACGTCGGTGCTGTCGTCGGCTTTAACCTGAACCAGGATCGGATCACAAATTTCATCGACCAGAGCTGTCGCCGCCGTGCGGTTAAAGCGGTCTGGCATCGCCAGGTTATGCGCGATGACGTAACGCCCGATTCGCGCCGCCAGTGGATAATCACGAACATCTATCGCCCAAATCATCAGGCGCGTGATCACTTCATCCTGGCGGCCGCTATTACCTTCGAGCGTTCCCTCAATCCACCCCTCGTAATTGGGTAGCATCTGGCGCTTAAGCGCGGCTTTCGCCTGCTCGCCCTGAATTTTTTTAAGCGCGGCCATATCCATGCGCATGCGGTGCAGGATCTGCTCATGCGCAGTGCGCGCCGTATCGGACAAATCCTCAGCCTTGCCATGACGTTCAGCCATGACGCGTTGAAAATGTCGTTGTGCCGGTGTCAGCATTCTTTCTTCCCCGATGAACGGCGGGCCGAAGCCCGCCAGTGTGCGGTTACGCGCCGCCTTCCGGCGCCTCGGCAAAGGTGATGCCGTCGATAAATGCGACGTTGCCGTAGTCCTCGATCACAAAGTCATCGTTTGAGGACTGGTATGTCGCGATGCGGTTGTACTCCGGCTCTTCCTTGATCGTCCGGCGCAGTCCGCCGCGCTGGTAGTACACCGACAGGTTTTTAAACGGCGTGATCAGTACGCCATTTACCGGGAAGTAAGGCGCGATAAAGGTCGGCATGTTTCCAACGCGTTCCTGCGCAACAATCAGCTGACCGGCCAGCATTTCGGTGTTCGGGTTAGTCTGGCTCATGGCATTAATGGCCGGGAAATTGCCGGTAGTCAGCAGGTCGCCCGCCAAGATCACCACGTTATCCGGATTGCGTTTGTGCCATTCATCCATAAGACTGTTTTTCGCGTCATAGACCGCGGCGCCGAGGTTGCCGTAGGTGCCTTTTGCAATGACTTTGTTATCTTCATCGCGTGAGGTGATGGTGACGCCGGAAATCACACGGTGTGAGGCTTCAGTGCGGATTTTTTGCAGCCAGCCAATGCCGCAATCCTGCAACAGCGGGTTAGCCGCACGATCTGACGGGTCGCTGTATTTGGTGCCGTTAAAGCCAATCATGATGCGATCCAGCGACATCTGACGAGCCATCGCGGCGCTGATCAACGGCTGGAAGTTCGGCATATGCGCCCAGGCATCAAGCTGTTCGTAGCTGATCCCATAGTCGTAATTGACCTTACGGCACATGTAATCAAATGGCTCCATCGTATGATTTGCGCCCGGATTACGGCGGGTAGTGGTGCTGTTGTTGACGCCAGCCATCGGGCCTTTGCTACCAATCAACACTTTCTGACCGATCTGCTGATTGACGCCAAACACGTTAATTTTGCTCAGGAAAGAATCGCTCTCCTGCGCTGCCTGCTCCAGCTTTTGCTGACGGGTTGGATCAACCGCAAATTTCGCAGCAACTGCCGCAGGCGATACGCCGTTTAACTGCGCCTGGCGCAAAATGTACTGGTCAAACAGCTGGCGGGTATTGTTTTCCATGTTCTCTGCTCTCGTTGTGAATATCAGTAATCAGCCAGCTGCGCGTTCGCGCCGCCGCCCGCCGGTGGTCGCTGGCTAAAGCTGGCATCTGTGGTGCTCAACTTTTGCCGCAGTTCGGCCAGCTCACTGGTGAGTTTCTCAATGGCGACTTTGTCCTGCTGGCGCTCCTGCTCTGCGGTGTTAAAGCGATCAATCTGCTCTGACTGCGATTGCGCCACGGCCTCAACGACCTGGTGCATCTGGCTGAAGCGCTGATCGTCGGTTTTCTGGCCTTTGCCGATGATGCCCATCACCCGGTTAAACCACTTAACCCCTTCATCACTGCGCTGGGCGGCCAGTTCGATCACCTCAGCCTCCAGGGCTTCGGTAAACATTGGCGCTTCGCCCTGCTGGTTGTTAAAGGCCATCACCGAGGCACGTTGCTGCGCGGCAAACTTCAGGCGATCGGTACCCAGGCTCGCCGGGGTATCGGTCATCGCCAGCCCCACCACATAGGCTTTTCCGTTGAGGGCAAACTGAGGATGCAGCTCAATGCTTGAGTAGACTTTCTGGCCTTTGTCGGTCATCTGCACCATGCGATCTGATGGCTCGATCTCGGCATAAAGGGCGGTTCGTCCCGCTAACGGGCCGTCGGTAATGTCTTCGGTGCTGAGTGCCACCACATCCCCCATCGCGCCAAAATCGCTGTTCGGGAACATAGAGAGATAGTGCTCAATGTTGACGCGTGCGCCGTACACCTCCGGGTTGTAATTCGCTGCCGCATCGCGAAGGTGCTGCGGTTGAATTTCGCGGCCATCAACGGTGTTTCCGGAGACGGCAACGCGGAATTTCTTACGTGGTTTTGCTGTGCCTGCCATGTTCGTTTACTCGCTCGGTTTCTGAGTTCCCGGAGATGATGGCAGGGGGTGACGTGCGCTCTCAACGCGTTGTTGTTGTGAGGGAATCACCACAACCAAAAGCGAGCGAAAGGGCACGCGCGCGCGGGTTAATCTCCCCGGCAGGAAGCGAGGAGGACAAATGGCGATTGAAGAAGCATTCATCATGCAGCGGGCGCGGCAGCTTTACTGGCAGGGGTACCCGCCAGCGGAGATTGCACGCCTGATGGGTATTAATCAGAACACGGTTTACTCATGGAAAAAGCGTGATGAATGGGACGCCACGCCACCGATCCAGCGCGTGACGACGTCCATTGATGCACGGTTGATACAGCTCACCACCAAAGACAAGAAGACCGGCGGCGACTTCAAAGAAATTGATCTGCTTACGCGCCAGCTGAAAAAGCTGGACAACGGCACAGCAGCCACCCAGCCGAAGAAGAAGATCCGCAAGAAACAAAACTATTTCTCAGAGTCGCAGATTGCAGCACTGCGCGAGAATATTCTCGGCTCACTGCACTGGCATCAAAGAGGCTGGTACGACAACCACCACTGGCGCAACCGCATGATCCTGAAAAGCCGTCAGGTTGGCGCGACATGGTACTTTGCGCGCGAAGCCCTGGTGCGCGCCCTTTCCGACGATGTGAAGTACAAGCATCAACGTAACCAGATCTTTCTGTCGGCGAGCCGCCGCCAGGCGTATCAGTTCCGCAGCTTTATTCGCTCTGCTGCCGCTGAGGTTGATGTTGAGCTGAAAGGCGGCGACATGATCCAGCTGTTTAACGGTGCCGAGCTGCATTTCCTCGGCACGTCCGCTGCGACGGCCCAGTCGTACACCGGCAATCTGTATTTTGATGAATTTTTTTGGGTCGGCCAGTTTGCCAACCTGAAGAAAGTAGCCGGTGCGATGGCGACGTTAAAAGGGCTGACGCGTACCTATTTCTCCACCCCGTCAGCAGAAAGCCATGAGGCTTACCCTTTCTGGACAGGTGAAGCATTCAACAAAGGGCGCAGCCACGGAAAGCGGGTTGAGTTCGATACGTCCTGGAAGACGCTAAACAGCGGGCTGATGTGCCCGGACAAAATCTGGCGCCAGATCGTCACATTGCAGGACGCTATCGATCACGGCTGGGATCTGACCGACATTGACGAAATCCGCGACGAAAACAGCCCGGAGGAATACGACAACCTGTACGGGTGCCAGTTCATCAAAAGCGGTGAAAGCGCCTTTGACTATAACCGGTTGCTGGCATGCGGCGCAGACGGCTACGACGACTGGCCCGACTGGCGCCCGTATGCCTCCCGCCCGATGGCGGATCGCCCGGTCTGGATTGGCTACGATCCCAACGGTGCCAGCGGCAAAGGCGACAGCGGCGCCATTTCAGTCAATGCCGTACCAATGGTCGCCGGTGGCAAGTTCCGCACCGTCGAGACGCTACGCATACGCGGGATGGAGTTCGAAGAGCAGGCCAATCTCATTATCGGCATGCTGAGTCGCTATAACGTGCAACACATCGGGATTGATGGTACCGGCATCGGTGAGGCCGTTTATCAGCTGGTTAAAAAGCACTTCCCGGCAGCGGTCTGTTACCAGTTCTCACCGGCCAGCAAACGCATGCTTGTGCTGAAGATGCAGCAGCTCGTTCGCGGTGGCCGCTGGGAATATGACCGGGGAGAGCTTGATCTCGTTGGCGCGTTCAACTCTGTTCGCAAGATTGTTACCCCCGGCGGCGTTATCACTTACGACACTGACCGCTCGCGCGGCGTCAGTCACGGCGATCTCGCCTGGGCGACGATGCTTGCCACCATTAACGAGCCGCTGGGACAGGAAGGCGGCAGCAGTATGACAGTTACGGAGTATTAACCTTGAGCAAACGAAAATCCATGCGCGGCAGGCAGTATGCCAGGGAGCAGGCCGATCTCGCCGTCTCGCTAAAAGCTGCACCCGAGCTGAACTCGTTCACATTCGATGGCCCCTGGCCGGTGAGTGGCGCGTATGACCTGCTCGATAACATGTACTGCGCCGACAACGGGCGATACTACGAAACGCCGGTTGACTGGTACGGGCTGGCGCGCCAGTTCGGCTATGCCAGTTGGCACCAGTCGGCGCTGTATTTCAAACGCAACGTGCTGGCCGGGTGCTTTATTCCGCACAAATTGCTTTCCCGCCAGGTATTCTCATCCTTCGCGCTGGACTGGTTCGTATTCGGGAACGGCTATCTGGAGATGAGGAAAAACCGGCTTGGCGGTTCTCTTGGCTTTCGTAACTCGCTGGCTAAATATACCCGTCGCGGCTCCGACCTGGACACCTACTGGTTTATTCAATCCGGGCTACAGGATCACCAGTTTACAACTGGCTCTGTCTGCCATGTTCTTAGCCCGGATATTCACCAGGAGATCTACGGTATGCCGGAGTATTTCGCCGGTTTGCTGTCGGCTAACCTGGCACATTCTGCCGACAAGTTCCGCAAACTCTATTACGACAATGGCTCGCATGCCGGGTGTATCGTCTACGTGAACAGCGCAATGGCCGATCAGGAGAGCCTCGACAAGCTGAAGAAGACGCTAACAGATACCCGACGCGGCGGGGCATTCAAAAACATTCTTCTTCACGCCCCTAA
This sequence comes from Klebsiella sp. 141198, assembly GCF_050600785.1. Classification (NCBI taxonomy): domain Bacteria; kingdom Pseudomonadati; phylum Pseudomonadota; class Gammaproteobacteria; order Enterobacterales; family Enterobacteriaceae; genus Klebsiella; species Klebsiella sp. 141198. Next base: position 57,265 of record NZ_JAQIRM010000008.1, on the reverse strand, counting down.
CGGCGGCAAAGACTCCGTGCAGATCCTGCCGTTCAGCCAGATATCGGCAAAGGATGAATTCGTAGGGGTGAAGTCCTCCACCCGCGATGACATGTTAGCCGCACATCGGGTGCCGCCTCAATTAATGGGCGCCATTCCGGAAGGCAACGGATCATTTGGCGATATCGAGAAGGCGGCTCGCGTCTTCGCCGTCAACGAGCTGACGCCATACATGGAAGCCATGAAGCATGTTAACGACTGGCTGGGCGAAGAGGTGATCCGCTTCAATCCTTACGCACTGCTCGAAAGCACGAAGTAACACCAGGCCGCATCGTCATTTCTGGCGGTGCGGTACTCGCCGCCCCGTATCAGTACCCGGCCACACTGGCCGCTCACTCACTTTCGAATCCCTACTACACCTCACCAGACGCCGCCAGCGCCATTCTGGCGCATTCACTCGTTCGCATCATCCGGATCTGCACCAGAAGACAGCGCGCGACAGGACGCGATTGGCGAACGATACGCCCCCCTCCCTTACCCCCTTTACGCGCGCTTGCTCCCCCGCCTCGCCTGCGCGCTAAACCGACCTCTTTTTGTGCACTTTGTGCAGACCGCCCAGGCCCCGCCAATGCTGGCGCTGCGCAGCAAAAACATCGTTTCAAAAATTGTGCAAATTTGTGCAATTTCTTGCGTTCACGAAAAGCAAAAAAAGAGGCCTACCAGGCCTCTTCTTGTGTACTGCTCAACGAAGGGTTAACTCCCGTTTTTTCTGGGAACAAACGCCGGGGATAACATAGTGGAACCGATTTTGTCCGCCTCTTCTTTTGCTTTGAATTGCGAGTAAGTATCGGTATCAAAGAATGATATCCCTTCTATCTCATCTTTAGGAACCAGCGTCCTGAAGTCTGCGAGTGTAATCTGACCATCCCCGGCGCCGCCGAGAATACCGCTATCCATATAGTGTCGCTTGTAGTTCGTTGTTACGTTCACTGTCAGAGTATCTTTATCACGATAACCACTAAGCAGCGGTAACATCTGCAAGTAATCAGTTTTACCATGCTCAAATTGAGGGCAATCAACTATCCCAACATAGAATTTCCGCGAACCTAAGGTGATGATTACTGGCATTTTTCTAACGGCTGCTTCAATGAGAAGGCTTTCCAAAGGGTCGTGATGTACGGCTTTAACCAGCGCATCAATCCTTCTGTCAGCATTACGACAGACATACCACCTCATGCCACGCCCTGCCGCCCAGGCTAACAACATTGACGTCACGCCAAAAACTGCAAATTTCAGATCTGCGAATTTAAATTGCTCTGCGGGGGATAGGGGAAAAACACGCTTGATAGTGCTTTCCGCGATGAAGTCATGCGACAGCAGGAAGCCATAAATCCAGCGAAAGATACCTAGCACACTGATAAACGAGCACAAAAGCCAAGCAACGAGGGTAAACAAGACGCCCCACGCTGCAACATAAAAATAAGCGTCCCAACCTTCGGAACGCTTAAATTTATATCGAGCTGAAACAGATCTAGTTACGTAGAGGTAGCCACTAATCAAAACGACGGCGAGAATGATTGTATTCATTCACCTTTCTTTCCAGACTCTTCCTTGATATCGCCGAGTTTCTCAATCTGGCGAGTGATTGCATCTACAACCTCTTTTTTGTTGAGGTCAAGAGATACATAGCCATCACGACTAATGGTGTAACTGTTTTTGTTGTCCTTCAGAGCCTTGGTCAGTCGCTCTTTCGAACTGAACATAGCCCCGGATAATGACAATCCGAATGCAAATGACATATCCGCCTCCTTTGTCCGGTTGCTATCCAGAAATTAGAATAAAATCATAAATATAAAAACAATCGCTATGCGCGACTGCTTAGAGGTATGCGCAGTACGCGCTCATTTGATATTGCTATTGGTTACGTTATGTATAGTAAAGCATGAACCATAGCAACAGTTTTTGCTGTGTGTGCGTACAATATTTCGGATTATCACTACATATTGTGTATCGGTTAGTTTTACGCCACTACTAACCGATTATCCGCCCGCTTTTAGTCCTCGACTTCGCAAAGCGCCTGCATTATCGCCAAACGTTCGGCATGCGGGAGGGCCAAAAACTTCATTTTCCAACGGTTTGCTTTCCGCTTTATACGGTAACGATCATTGTAGTCTTTACCCGCGAAAGTGTGAGAGTACGCGCGCCCCTCTGGAAAGTTCATCCAGATTTTCTCCGTTCGCACGCCGCCTCGCGTCATGGCCTGAAACTCTCGCGAGCGCCAGCCCTGCAAAGCGTTGTCATAAACAGAAGAAGGATACCCGGATACGATTACGCTCACGCTTTCCGGCATCGAGCAGAGGCACTGAAGCAGGCGGTGATGATCGCTAACGGTGTATTCATGTCGATAACGCGCGGAACTGGAACGTGTTTCATGAAGGTATGGCGGATCGGAATAAATCAATACCCGACCGGCAGAGGAGTAATCGAAACGACGTAAAAACTCAACGGCATCGCCAACATCAATAAACAACGTATCTGCCAGCCTATCCAGAAAATCAGGGTTGTCCTGGTTAAATGCTTCGACGGTTTGCGGGTCGATATCGATCCCCCAATTCACTTTTGCCGGAGGTTTACGCAGCATGATCGCGCCGCCGCCTAAATGCGTTTCAATGTAGGTATCGTGCGGCGGCATTTCAGCGATGATTTTTTGATAAACACCGCTGGCCGCCTTACTTCCCAGATAACTCATCGCTTTCTTATCCTCAAAAAAACCAACCTGCAGCACCGCCAAAAATGACGGTGCTCGATAGAATGGCCAGCACGGTCAAAAGCGACCATGACCGGCCACCAAATCACAATTTCATAAGGTTTTTGATAACAATCCGGGAAACAAGATTGTTGGCTTCTCTGGCTTTTTTCAGCAGGAAGGTGCAATGCTGATCTTTAATCTCTGACGGGTCGATGCATTCACCATCGCTGTGCTCTACGGTTGCAGCGCCGTTCCCGTTGTAGATCAGATTCCCTTTTGCGTCGTACCCTTCGAAGTAACTGATATATGCTGATTTCATTTTTTCCCCTTAACTTCAGTTTTGGCCTTTTGTTTGGCCGCCTTCTTCCAGCGCGTGACCAGGTCACACACCGCCATATATTCGGAAGTTGGTTTATCTTTCTCGCCTGCGCCCCACACCTTCACCTCACGCAACCGGCCACCGTCCGCCGCCAACATCCCGCCACCGTGGCGAACGCGAGCACCGGCGGCGATTGACCGCACAACGTCATCACTGACGAAAATCCGACAGCTACGCAGCTGCGCGCCGATACAGTCGATCACCTCTTCTGGAATGCCGTTCTTCTGCAATACTTCTTTTTGCTGCGCCTGGCGCAGTGCGGCTTCGGCCTTTTTCCTCTGGTATTCCGCAACTGCTGCGGCGTAGTTATTCGCGCGCCGTTCGGCCTCGATCCGCAGCTGCTCCCGCCAGCGCTGCTCTGCCTCTTCCGGCGTCAGGCTCATATCTTTCGCGGCGGTAACTTTTGGCCCCCATGTCAGCGCGGTTTCATCATCAACAGACGTGCGAAGACCTCGCGCAGTGCGTACGAAGGCTTGATCTGAGCTTTCGCTACCGGTTTTTTTCAGCCTGGAGGTGATCTCCTGCCTTTGCTGGCGTGAATATCGCCTTAAGTCTTCGATATTCAGCGGAAGTTCTGTCACTGAACTTTCGTCTGGCGCAGTTTTATCAGCTGTCACCGCCGTTTCTGACGGTGGTTTTCCATCCGAAGCGGAGCGCCCCGTACAGTTATTGACAGAACTCCGAGGGGCCGCTGCGCGGCCTTCTAAGGTCAAATTCTCGACCGGCGACGGCTTACGCTTAGGCACAATCTTGTAATCGGTGGTGCGGGTGAAAATGACAGAATCACCGCCCGAGTACGGGCAATAGATACCAGTGATTTTGGCGACCGTGTCACCATAATCATTGCCATCCTCGGTGTATTCGTAGTTGAGGCGAACGCGCAGGCAATCTCGCGGAACAAATGGGCCGCCCTGTGCGTTGGTGTATCCCGGCCAGTCCGGCGCATCAGCTGCCGCGCGGGCCGCTTCAAGTTCCGGATGCAATACCAGCTCACGGCTACCCAACCGGCGCAGCTCGCGCCAGGTAGTAACGGGAGCGCCACCAATCTGCTGAAACTGGCGAATGCTCCAACGAGAAGCCCACGCCCTAACGCGCTTTGCCATCTCTTTGACTGGCTGGCCTGACTCGTCGTCTAACTCGCCATCCATGCCGTAACCGTCGATATTCTTTGAGATGTATTTCGCGATGTATCCCGTCGCTGAGCCAAATTTTTCATCAATCGGCGTGACGGTAAAACGGTGCTCTTGAGCGCCTGGCTCGCCACCGTCTTCACGCAGCGCATGTTTGCGGAAAATAGCTGTGGCGTACTCAGCCTCTTCTGGTCGCAGGAATAACAACAGGTGCCAGTGTGGAGTTCCATCATGATGCGGTTCGGCAACACGAAAACCAAAGGTGCGAATTCCTTCGCGCCCCCATTTGGCTCGGACGCGCGACCATACTTTGCAGAGGTATTTCTGAGTTTTGCGCGGGCTGGCGTCGCGGTATTTATCGTTTCGCTTCCCGGATTGCACATGCGTTGAGTGATAACGCGACGGCGCAGTCAAGGTGTAGAACATGCCGACCAGGCCCATTTCGTTAGCCATATCTTCAAACCCGCGCATGCGTACCATCAGCTCATGGCGCGCGATCTTCGGGTTGGATACGCTACCCATGACCTTATCCAGCAAAGAACTACGCTCGCCGGTGTCCTGGTCTTCCAGCTCCATCGCATTAAGAAATTCAAGGTTTGCTTTCTTCTGGGCTACCCACTCCCTGAAGCAGGGATCGGAGCAATATGGCGATGCCACCTTGCTGACATAACCCGTTGCGATCATGAGGTGTTCGCGCCAGCGATCGTGGATACGGCGGATTTTACTCAGCCACCATTTTTCTTTCTGAAGGCGCGCAATAGCACGCAGTGCATCTTCGGCCTGAAGAGATTCATCGCAATATTTATCCCAGCCCGGGATCGCAATATTGAGCGCTGTCGCTTTACTGGCGATAAATCCGTATGCGTAAAGCGTGGAAAACTCAACATCAGAGGTTTTCTCATACTGAAAATCAAACTCGCGCATAAACTCGCTTTTCATCAGGTTGGCGAGCTTATAAGCCAGTCGTTTCAGGCGCTTTTTGTCGGCCCACGGCAGCAGATGGAATTCATCTCGCAGCGGGATAAGAATTGCGGGCAGGTTGTTTTGAGGCAGGTATTGCGCATTCACCGCATCAATACGGCGTAAAACATGACGCTCGAAGGTACCGAACAACCAGCGCACCACATCTTTTGGCTTGTTGCGTTCGAGGTTTTCAAGGTGCTGGGCGAAACGCTTACGGATAAATGCCGGGAGCGTTTGCACCCGGCGCCGGAGATAGCTGGCGCGGCCTTTACGGTCAAATGCTTCTCGCGCCTCCCCTTCGCGTGGACGCATGGGGTAACGGTAAACCGCATCAACGAGATCACCATAGGCGAGCGTCTTCCGCTCGCCTTTTGGGGTGAGATACTCAATTTCAGGATCTGCGGCGTGATTTGGGTTAATAGCCTGCCGTTTGGCGTTCCATTCCCAAACTAAGGAGGAATAGTCAGACATGATCTGCCTTTTCTGGCTCGCCATGTCCGGCAAACTTTCTTGCCCTCAAACGCAGCAGATGGTTAGTATTGCCAACGCATACAGCAAAAAAGGGATAAAAATGAAAGATAAATATGTAGAAGGAAAAGTGAAGTCCTCCATTGATGAGAAAATCTCCGAAGTAGTCCGCAAAGCGAAGGATGCTGAACTTGGTGGCATGCCGATGCTGACAGCGATTCAAAATGAAGCTGGTGATATTTACCGCGTCATTACTGTTGATGGTCTTGGCGCATACCTGGCTCTCGTTCAAGGCATTGCTAAGCTTGGACTGACTGATCTTCATGCAGATAACCTTAATCCTGGAAAATACGATTCATTGTTCGTTTTCAAGCAATAAGCTCTGGCGGCAAAATGCCGCCTTTTGTTGCTTTTTTGACTTGTATTTATTGACATATTTCCATGCATCAACCTGTTCAAGCAGCCGATTCATTAGCTCATTTCCTTTGAGTTGATACTTCTCTTCGTACAAAGCCATTTAGTTTTCTCCTTTGATTTCACTACATTTTTATAAGAGGCCACAGCGCATCCCAGACCGCAGAGCCAACACGAAATGCGAGATACCCCATCGGGATCCAGAACAACAGCGAGCAAAGCGCACAACAGATCACAAGGTTTCGCCAGAACCGGCGATAATTGGTTTCTTCGTTCATTCGCAAGCCTCAAATCGTCACGGTGTCGCCGGTACGCACTTCCCGGGCTTCTTTTTCGGAATTGCAGATAACGGTCGTCTGGCTGTATCCGCCCCAACTCGACACCTCGACCTCCACGATCCAGAAATCGCGATAAGGGCGGACGTCCAAAACCCGCGTTACAACGGCATCAATCTTGTTCATCAGAATGCCCCCTGAGTTTCATAACCCTTTGCTGGATCTACCCCTAAAAACATCTCGGCGTATGTCGCATCTCCCATCGCCGGGCCGCAGTCCGGGCAGCAACCACCACCAGAACGGCCGCAGCCATCACACACGCGCAGAACGCCGATTACCTCGCCAGCCATATCCCGGCTTTTCGCACTCACGGAACGACGCACGCTCAAGGGGTGAAGGTTGAAGGAGGAATAGATCTCGCGGGTTTCCGGTGTGTCACTATTTGAAATAACCGAGCGCGTGCCGTGCTGGCGATTAACGACCACCAGAACCGCCTCCAAATCGCGATGATCATCAACAGTAAAGGGCTTGCCGTAGGCGGTGAAATTGGCGGTGGTGCTGGTTGGGATGTACGGCGGATCGCAATAAATAACGGCGTCATGCTCCAGCTGCATGACGTCACGGATTGAATCGCGGAAGTCGCTATGAACGAAAACCGCCTTTGTATCATTAGCCTTTTCGGCAAACAGGCGCATTTCGCCTTCGGGGAAGTAAGGTGAAGCATACTTGCCAAATGGGGAGTTAAACTCCCCCTTGAGATTGACGCGGTAAAGCCCATTGTATGTGTGGCGGTTCAGGTACAGAAAATACGCAGCCAGAAGCAGTGCGGCATCCGGATCTGAGTCCGATTTTTGAATTAGCGAATTAAACTCCACACGGCGTTTATAAAATTCCTCAGCGTCATTTCCCCCGTTAAACATCTCCCGACATGCTGCAATTGTGTCCGCTGGGCGTCCTGTTAATTGGATAAAAAAGTTGATCAAATTTGGATTGCTATCGCAAAGCACATAACGGCGGTAATCCGTATTCATAAATACGGTTCCGCTGCCTACAAATGGCTCTATCAGACAATCAGCTTTAGGCAGGTGTTTCAGCAGCTGCGGCATGACGCGAGTTTTACCGCCCGCCCATTTTATCGGTGACTTAATCATTATCATGCCCTCACAGAGATTCGAGGTGTGGGGAAGTCAGGCGCTGCCAGATCTCGCACGCCTGTTCGGCGCGATAAACGGCATCGGTCAGCAGGTAGGTAGCAGAAGAGCGGCGCGGGTGTGGGACGTACCCGGTAACGCCTGCGATATGAATTAGCGTTGAAAGGTTGCGGACTTCAAATGGCGGTAGGAATGGCTCTAAATCATACCGGGAAACAGCATGCGCCAGCGCTGCAACACTAAGAGAGTCACCCGCAGACCAACAAAAGAGCTTCTCGTGCTTTGAAGCAGTTGAAGCGATAAAACTACAGGCCCCCGCAACGGCATCGATCGCGCTGCACGTTGCGTTGATTACCTCGGCTCGTTGCGCCGTATCAGCTCTCATGAGCTGAAACATCGCTTCTGGGTAAATACCTCCCACTGTTCTGATATCAACAGCGCGGTAGTAACTAGGGCCGATCGTCATGGTGGACGGCTCGAAGAAAACGCACTCGATGGCGAAAATTGGAGAGTCGGGGGACTTTCCCAGTACGCGAACATCTAACATGACGTTATTCATTGCTTGTTACCCTCTGTATTGGTTAATTCGCGGTTGACGATCCACCGCTCGACTGATGAATAAATCTCTTCCGGGGTGAGGCTTTCCTTTTTCAGTAAGCCCATGTAGATGCGAAGCAGCCCCAACAATTGGGCGCGCTCACTTATGCGTGCATCGGTGTTTATTTGCATAAACTCCGGATCACTTATTCCGCTTTCCAACTTTATTGACTTGATCGACATGGCGACCTCCTGAAAAAGGCAAAACGAAGCCCCGGCAAAATTAATGCCGTTATTTTTAACGCTGGTTAATTAGTGGTTGGGGCGCGGTTTTCTTTTAACCTGTTTAAATAACCTTTCGTGCCAGTAATACAAAAAGTCGATAAACGTCATTCGCGCACGTTCATGATTACCGCGAATTGTTTTCTCCAGACCGTAAATAATTAAGTCAATCGACGGGCTGTCAGCGGTGACGTTAACGCGAGCGCCGTTCTTCAGGTGAACGGTGAAGCCCTGCTCTGCGCTTTCCACCGCTTCGCGTATCAGCATTTCACGTTCCCACGATGTTTTCTCTTCGGTAAACATAATGGCCCCTTTGGCTACAGGATTTTTTTAAGCGCGTTAATCAACGCAGCGACAATCCCTTTATTTATTTTCTGCGTATAAATAAAAGGTCTGTTCATTTCTTTAATAAAACGAACCTTGTTAGGCTCCGGCTTAAAGAAACGCCCGTCAGGAGTTTCAATCCAACCGCGTGTATTCCTGAAATGTGTGACCTGGCATCCATGCTTCAGCAGGCTGGCAATTGAAGGGATGTTTTCAGTGCTCATCGATACACCTTGTAATTAATGAGTAATAAAGCGGTTTTTATTAATAATTCGGTCTATCGTTTTGCATGCTTCAGCTAATGCAAAGTCAATCCCGAAGTAATGGCCGCTATGCGTGATCTGATAGCGCTGGCGGCTGTATGGTTTTTTGCGTGGGAGCTTCAGAATAGTAAAGCCACGGTAAAGGCTGGTTTTACTATTCAGCTGCGAGACCGCTCCGATAATTCCACTTTTCATGTATCCACTCCCTGAAGCAGTTCGCATCAAAGCCCCATCCACAGCAACCAGGCATCACGCTGCTCTACCGGACGGTTGTAATACGCCTCACGCACTGCCCGGTTGAACTCAGGGATATACACCCAGCGTTCACCCGCGCGGGCGTTCGGTTTGGTTGGGTCGCGCAGCTCAATCACCGGCAGCTTTCTTGCCTTGATCATTTCTTCCACGGCGGACTTTGGTTTGCCGATCAGCTCGGCGAACTTCTCCACATGGACAGCATCAAGCGGATATTTGATCGCGTAATCACTCGCTTCCATCGTTCACGCTCCTGTTAGCTCGTGTTAATCTCGTAAGATCCAGCCCTTTCTAAACCGTTTGAAAACGTTCTAGCGGCTGGTTCTTACGCCTTAAAAGGTTTCTATATGGTTACCTTTTGCGGTGAATATAGTCACCAATGGGAGTCCTTGTCAATGGAGATAGGCCAAAAACTTAAAGCTATTCGTAAAGCTGAAGGGTTAACACAGAAGAGATTTTGTGAGGCGTGCGGGCTAGCGCTCGGTACGGTCAAAAACTACGAAGGAGGATATAAAACACCTGGCTTACAAGTGCTTATGCAGGTAACAAACACAACACAATTCCAAAAATACACGCTATGGCTGATGACTGACAAAACCGCCCCGCAGGCTGGTCAGATCGCACCGGCCCTCGCGCACATTGGGCCAGAATCAACGGAATCAGACCAATCCGGGAAACAGACTGGCTAACAATTTATAAACATTACATTTTCACTATTTGTTACCAAGATAGTGATAACTGCGCCGGAGGGCTTTCTTATGTCGATTAAGAAGCTCGATGATGGTCGCTATATGGTGGACATTAGACCGCGCGGGGCAGCAGGACGCCGCATCCGCAGGACGTTTGACAGAAAGGCAGAAGCTACCGCGTTTGAGCAATACACGATAGCGAACGCCAGCCAAAAAGAATGGGCTGGTAAGCGCGCCGACCGGCGGCCTTTAAGTGAGTTGCTAGATGCCTGGTGGCGGTACCACGGGCAAAACCATGAAAACGGCAAAAAGGAATTCAATCACCTTTTGAAGACAATAAGCGGCCTCGGCGATCCCGCCGTTAGTCGGTTAAGCAAAAGAGATTTAATGGATTACCGCTCAAGCCGTTTGAATGCCGGGATCAAGGCATCAACGATTAATCGTGAGATGTACCGATTATCTGGCATGTTTACGAAGTTAATACAGATTGAGGAATTTAGCGGGCAGCACCCCGTTAACGGGCTTCCACCACTGGCGGAAGAAAACCCGGAAATGACATTTCTGGAGCGAGAAGAGATCAGCAGTTTGTTGAACGTTCTGGAGGGGGATTATCTGTTAGTTGCCCTGTTATGCCTGAGCACTGGCGGAAGATGGTCAGAGGTCGCCACACTGAAGCGGTCGAATATCGTCAACTGCCGCGTGACTTTCCTGAAGACAAAAAATGGGAAAAAACGGACGGTGCCAATCTCTGAAGAACTGGAAAAAAAGGTGAAAAAAGAGGCCAGCGGGAAGCTGTTCAAAGTGGATTATGAGAGGTTTTGCAAGATACTGCGGGAGGTGAAGCCGGATATCCCGGAAAACCAGGCAACGCATATTCTGCGCCACACCTTTGCAAGCCATTTCATGATGAACGGCGGGAATATTATTGCGCTGCAACAGATCCTGGGGCATGCGAATATTCAGCAAACGATGGTCTATGCGCACCTGTCGCCTGACTACCTGCAAAACGCGGTGACGTTGAACCCGTTACAGGGGGGAATTGCGGCATAAAGTGCACCCCGGAGTGTCCATATACTGTCCACACTCCGGGAAATTTGAAAGCGTTCCAAACCTTCACAACTCTTTTTAAGTCGTTGTTTTGATTTGAATACAGAGGTAAGTGATTGATAAAAAAAACCCCCACATCATGTGGGGGAAGACAGGGATGGTGTCTATGGCAAGGAAAACAGGGTTTGTTACTTGGGTTGCACGGTACTGCTACTACTGGAAAGCATCATGGCTGAGCCTTTCTGCATCCTTGCAACCTCACGCAACTGATCCATACGCTGCTGGTGCTTAGCATTTAAAACCGCTTGCTGCTCAGGGGTTAGCAGGTGATACATCTGGTTGCGGACTTTCGCCATTTCTACCTGGCGGGCAACCTGTTCCTGCGCCATCTTTTCTGCCTGAGCGCGCACAGCGCTTTCATCAAATTTATCTGCGGTGACAAGGCTATGCATTGTCTCCAGTTCGCTAACATTAACAGGGAGCCGGTCATGGCGCGCCCGTTGCATAAGATCCCGTAACTGCTGTCGTTGCTGTTCGGTTAGACTTATGCCGTCAAACATATGGCTCTGGCCGCTGCGCTGGGCTCCCTCTTCACCGTGGAGCCAGTTAACGCCGGTAACGACTTCAGCGGCTTGGCTAGTAGCACTTAGCGCCAGCGTTGAGGCCATGACGGCAGCGATAACATTGCGCATCACATACTCCCAAAACGTTTGTGTCGCGATTCAACGAGAGACAGTTTACGATTCAGGCTGCAAACATGCGTCAGGGGGTGTAAAACAACGTAAAGTCATGGATTAGCGAGCCTTGATGACGTAATTTCTGCCTCGGAGGTATTTAAACAATGAATAAAATCCTGTTAGTTGATGATGACCGGGAGCTCACCTCCCTGTTAAAAGAGCTGCTCGATATGGAAGGTTTTAATGTGCTCGTTGCCCATGACGGTGAACAGGCGCTGGCGCTTCTTGACGACAGCATTGATCTCCTTTTGCTTGATGTGATGATGCCGAAGAAAAACGGTATCGACACGCTTAAAGAATTACGTCAGACACACCAGACCCCGGTTATCATGCTAACGGCGCGCGGAAGCGAGCTGGATCGCGTTCTCGGCCTCGAACTCGGGGCGGATGACTATTTGCCTAAGCCGTTTAACGATCGCGAGCTGGTGGCGCGTATACGCGCGATTCTGCGTCGCTCCCACTGGAGCGAGCAGCAGCAGACTACCGAATCCGGTTCTCCGACCCTGGAAGTGGATGCGTTAAGCCTCAATCCGGGCCGTCAGGAAGCCAATTTTGATGGGCAAACGCTGGAGCTGACCGGCACCGAGTTCACCCTGCTGTATCTGCTGGCGCAGCATCTTGGTCAGGTGGTGTCACGTGAACACTTAAGCCAGGAAGTGTTGGGCAAGCGGCTGACGCCGTTCGACCGCGCTATCGATATGCATATTTCCAACCTGCGGCGTAAGCTGCCGGAGCGCAAAGACGGCCATCCGTGGTTTAAAACATTGCGCGGACGCGGCTATCTGATGGTTTCTGCTTCATGATTGGAAGTTTAACCGCACGCATCTTCGCTATCTTCTGGCTCACGCTGGCGCTGGTGTTGATGCTGGTGCTGATGTTGCCCAAGCTGGACTCGCGCCAGATGACCGAGCTGCTGGAAAGCGAGCAACGTCAGGGCATCATGATTGAGCAACACGTCGAGGCCGAACTGGCGAACGATCCGCCGAACGACTTGATGTGGTGGCGACGTCTGTTTCGCGCCATCGATAAGTGGGCGCCGCCGGGGCAGCGACTGCTGCTGGTCACCAGCGAAGGCCGCGTGATCGGCGCAGAACGCAACGAAATGCAGATCATTCGTAACTTTATCGGCCAGGCCGATAATGCCGATCATCCGCAGAAGAAGCGTTACGGACGCCTGGAGATGGTCGGCCCGTTTTCCGTCAGGGATGGTGAAGATAATTATCAACTTTATCTCATCCGCCCTGCCAGCACTTCACAATCCGACTTCATCAACCTGCTGTTTGACCGTCCGCTATTACTGCTTATCGTGACGATGCTGGTCAGCGCCCCGCTGCTGCTCTGGCTGGCGTGGAGCCTGGCGAAGCCGGCGCGCAAGTTGAAAAACGCCGCCGACGAAGTTGCCCAGGGTAACCTGCGGCAGCATCCGGAGCTGGAAGCCGGTCCGCAGGAGTTTCTGGCCGCCGGGGCCAGCTTCAACCAGATGGTGACCGCGCTTGAGCGAATGATGACCAGCCAGCAGCGGCTGCTGTCGGATATCTCGCACGAGCTACGCACGCCGTTAACCCGCCTGCAGCTAGGCACCGCGTTGCTGCGCCGCCGCAGCGGTGAAAGCAAAGAGCTGGAGCGTATCGAAACCGAAGCGCATCGGCTGGACAGCATGATCAACGACCTGCTGGTGATGTCGCGTAATCAGGCAAAAAACGCGCTGGTCAGCGAGACGGTGAAAGCGAATCAGCTGTGGGGCGAAGTGCTGGACAACGCGGCATTTGAAGCCGAACAGATGGGGAAATCATTTACCGTTGAGTATCCGCCGGGCCCCTGGCCGCTGTACGGTAACCCCAATGCGCTGGAAAGCGCGCTGGAAAATATCGTGCGCAACGCGCTGCGCTACTCGCACACGAAAATTTCCGTCAGCTTCTCGGTGGATAAAGACGGGATTACGGTCAACGTCGATGATGACGGCCCGGGCGTCAGCCCGGAGGATCGCGAACAGATTTTCCGTCCGTTCTATCGTACCGACGAGGCTCGCGATCGCGAGTCCGGCGGCACCGGTCTGGGGCTGGCGATTGTCGAAACGGCGATTCAGCAACATCGCGGCTGGGTTAAAGCCGACGATAGCCCGCTGGGTGGCCTGCGATTAACAATCTGGCTGCCGCTGTATAAACGAACCTGAGCCTGTCCCGGCTTGCGCTACGCTGAGCCGGGCTACGGGTTGCCACGTTCAATATGGGGGAATTATTTCCCCCATAATCTGCGCGAATTATCCTCGATCTGCCCGCTTAAACGCCGTTTCTGCATGGTTCTGCTCCAGCTTACCGACAGGCCCGCCGCAGATAACAGACGGTGATACTGGTCGTCGTCAAACGGCATATGCCAGGCAATCGCGCCAGCCTCATGCACGCTCACATCGCTTAATCGCGATACCAGCTCCAGCGGCGCATCGCTGGAGACCTGGCCGCCGGCAATAATGCGGTAGAGCCAGCCAACCTTGCCGCTGTTCTGCATCAGTTGCGCCATATCGCTAATGCCGAAATGGTAATTCAGTTTGAAGCAGGGAGAGCGCGGCTGAGTGACCTGAATCAGCGCCTCGCCCCAACGAAAGATATCGCCGATATAGACATTTTTTTCCGTTAGTCCTTCGGAAGAAAGGTTCTCACCGAATGCGGGGGCGCAGAACAGATCGGCCTGCTGCGGGAATTCGCGGATCCAGTCGAGGTAATGCTCGCGGGGATAGTGGCACAGCGCGCGATCCGGCCCGCCGTGAATTTTCTTTTCCGCCTGCTCGTCCCCTTCCAGCCCGAGATCGCCGAGCTGCAGCTCGCCATCGACCTGGATTTTGCCAATTGCGCTGGGGCGGCTACCGTCGTAGTCCCTGATTTTGCCGACAAAGACATTCACCGGGTAATGCATTGCTGCTCTCCTTGCTACGGATATAAAAAAAGCGAGTCATCAGACTCGCTTCTCTCTTAGCACAATGCAACCTTATTTTTTGGCGGCAAAACGCGCTGCTGCTTCGTCCCAGTTAACCACGTCCCAGAAGGCTTTGATGTAGTCCGGACGGCGGTTCTGGAATTTCAGGTAGTAAGCGTGTTCCCACACATCCAGGCCGATAATCGGGAAGCCGGAAGCGCCGGAAATGGCTTCGCCCATCAGCGGGGAATCCTGGTTTGCGGTAGAAACGACGGCCAGTTTGTCGCCTTTCAGCACCAGCCACGCCCAGCCGGAACCAAAGCGGGTTGCTGCCGCTTTTTCGAATTCAGCTTTGAAGTTGTCCACAGAACCGAAATCACGCTCGATAGCGGCTTTCAGGTCGCCCTGCAGGGTAGTGCCGGTTTTCAGGCCTTTCCAGAACAGGCTATGGTTAGCGTGGCCGCCCGCGTTGTTACGCAGTACGGTTTTTTTGTCAGCCGGCAGTTGATCCAGTTTGGTGATCAGCTCTTCCGCGGACAGGTTAGCGAATTCCGGCAGGCTTTCCAGCGCTGCGTTAGCGTTGTTAACGTAGGTCTGGTGATGCTTAGTATGATGGATCTCCATCGTCTGCTTGTCGAAATGCGGTTCCAGAGCATCGTAAGCGTACGGCAGGGATGGCAGTGTATAACTCATAATCATCTCCATTATTATCGGGCGGCAGAGGGTGTTAACGCCGCGTAAGCAGTCGGTTCATTATAGTTAATTAAATGATATTGAAAATGATTATCAATGCCGTAGTTTTACTAAGGTTATACCCAAAATAGATACACGCCGGTTTGTGAGCCAAAACAACCCATTAAGCCCCTGATTGCCAGAGTTTCGTCTGAGGTGGCAACAGCTCAAAGGCGTAAAAACTGCGCAATTTTTACACTCATCGCATCGGAGAGAGTCTATCCAACCCAACACAGATGAGGGTAAAGGCAATGAATCATGCGATTACGATGGGAATTTTTTGGCATTTAATCGGCGCCGCCAGTGCCGCCTGTTTTTATGCTCCTTTCAAGAAGGTGAAACACTGGTCGTGGGAAACCATGTGGTCGATCGGCGGGATTGTCTCCTGGCTGATTCTGCCGTGGGCGATAAGCGCCATGCTGCTGCCCGATTTCTGGGCCTACTACCGCTCGTTTAGCGCCTCCACGCTGCTGCCGGTGTTTTTGTTCGGCGCGATGTGGGGCATCGGTAACATCAACTATGGCCTGACCATGCGCTATCTGGGTATGTCGATGGGTATCGGTATCGCTATCGGCATTACGCTTATCGTCGGTACCTTAATGACGCCGATCCTCAACGGCCACTTTGATGTGTTGATTCACACCAAAGGCGGACAAATGACCCTACTCGGCGTGCTGGTAGCGGTGATTGGTGTGGGTATCGTCACCCGCGCCGGCCAGCTTAAAGAGCGCAAAATGGGCATCAAAGCGGAAGAGTTCAACCTGAAAAAAGGGCTGATGCTGGCGGTGATGTGCGGTATTTTCTCCGCCGGCATGTCATTTGCGATGAACGCCGCTAAACCAATGCATGAAGCCGCCGCGGCGCTGGGCGTCGACCCGCTGTATACCGCGCTGCCAAGCTACGTGGTGATCATGGGCGGCGGCGCGCTGGTTAACCTCGGCTTCTGCTTTATTCGCCTCGCCAAAGTGAAGGATTTGTCGCTAAAAGCCGACTTCTCACTGGCAAAACCGCTTATCATCAGCAACATTCTGCTTTCCGCATTGGGCGGGCTAATGTGGTATCTGCAGTTCTTCTTCTATGCCTGGGGCCACGCCAGTATCCCGGCGCAGTATGACTACATGAGCTGGATGCTGCATATGAGCTTCTACGTACTGTGCGGCGGGCTGGTTGGGCTGGTGCTGAAAGAGTGGAACAACGCCGGACGCCGCCCGGTCAGCGTGCTCAGCCTCGGCTGCGTGGTGATTATCATCGCCGCGAATATCGTCGGCCTGGGAATGGCTAACTGATTTCCCCTTCACGCGGCGGCGCGACTGCGCTGCCGCCACTGTCCCGGCGTCATGCCAATTTCCCGATTAAACACCACCGAAAAGTAGTTACTGTCCTCAAACCCGCACTGCATGGCGATCTCGCCGATTAGCCGCTCGGTATGCTGCAGTAAATACTGCGCATGGCAGATCCGCAGTTGGCGCAAATAGTGAGTTATCGTCATTCCCGTTTGCTGGCGAAACTGCTGGCGTAGCGCGCGTTCGCTGCAGCCTTCACGCAGACAGAAGCTATCCAGATTAAAGGGACGATTAAGACTACCGGCCAGTTCGGTCAGCAGTTTGTCGAGCAGAGTTTCGCTTTGCGTCGCCGCCAGGTTATCAGTGGCGTAGCGATAGCGCTGGAGCGTTAGCGCCAGTTGGGCAAACAGCAGTTCCGCCATGCTATCCGCCTGCACATCCTGCCGCGCGCTTTCGTGCTCCAGCTGGCTAATGACCTGCCTGGCCTGCGCCATGCCGCTGCCGCCGAGCCGCCAGTGCGGCTGCCACGGCGTGCCGAATAATCCCGGAATATGCGCCGCCCAGTCAAAATTGAGCCGCAGCCGATCCGGGCAATAAATAATATTCTGCAGCACCAGGTCGTTGACCGACGCATAAGAGTGTTTATCTTCCGCGCGAATATAAAAGAGATCGCCGCGGGTAATCCGCCACGGGCGATCGTTGAGGATATGCAGGCCGTTGCCGCGCCACACCAGCACCAGCTCGCAAAATTCATGGGTATGCTCGGCGAAGACGTTTTGCGGGTAGCGGTCAGCCACCGCGACCGCCTGCGAGGAGGAGGCAAAAAACTCATCTTTGCGAAGCACCAGCTGACCTGCCACAACTCTTACTCCCGACGCGGAAACCAACCATTATTCGCATTTTGGTCAGGCAATACGTTGACTCTTCTCGCGTTACTGAAGAATAGCGTCGCGCCCCTGGCGAATATCGCGCGGCGACCAGTCGAATTCACGGCGAAATAGCGTCGAAAAATGATTACTGTCGCCAAAACCGCAGCGATAGGCGATCTCCGTCACGCTATCATCGCTGTGGCGCAGCAGGTGCCGCGCCTTCATCAGGCGCACCCGGTTGAGATAGCGCTGGGGCGTCAGCCCGGTTTGCAGCTTTAACTGGCGATGCAGGGTGCGTAAAGAGAGCGAAAACTGCGCCGCCACCTCCTCCCAACATATCTCTTCGGCAAAATGGTCTTCCAACCAGGCCATCAGCTGATTCAGCCGCGCCTCGTGGTTGCCGGCGCCTTCCGCCAGGCTGTTGCTGTGCAGTAGCACCAGTAGCTGCATAAAAAGGATTTCACGGCTGGCGATGGTATGGGGTTCGATGCCCTGCCCGACCTTTTCCATCTGACCGACGATTTGCCGCACCTGCTGCAGTACCGTCTGGTTGACCCGCCAGTGTGACAGATAGTTGCCGTCCTGCTCCTGCGGCAGCAGCTGGTTCACGCCGGTCAGAAAACGAAAAGCATCCGGCGCGCGGTAGAGCACGTTGGTCAGACACAGGTTATTAGTGTGTTCGTAAAGATGGCGATCGTGATCGCGAATAAAGCAGACCGAACCGCCGCTGATGGTATAGGGCTGGCCGTTGAAAACGTGAATGCCCGTACCCTGTTCAACGATGACAATCTCATGAAAATCATGGTGATGTTCTGGAAAGGCCGCTTGAGGAAGGCGCGGTTCAATCGCCACCGCCGAGACGCCGGCCTTAAAGAAATCCGTACTGTGCAACACGGTCATAGCAGCCTCCACGAATGAGAAAAATTATCAACCGTCGCCGCAAATAGTAATTAAGGGCCGGCAATCCGGCCTTCAATTTTTGACCGTGAACCGCGTAAAACCTGCCGTTTTTTCAAGAACCAGCCGGAAATTTCCGGAACTGCGGCCAACATCACACCGCGCCTCGCGCCGCCCATAAAACGAAACTGTGACGCTTCTCACGGTCACCTTTGCTGTGTTGCCAGCCGTCCGTTTTCGCTGTCAGTAGCGAGAAGGTGACGCAGAGACGCCTTTTTTAGACTGCCTGTAATGATTTTAAGAAGGGTCGTGCCATGAGTATTCGTCATTGTGTCGCCGTTGATTTAGGCGCTTCCAGCGGTCGGGTCATGCTCGCGAATTATGACACCGCGACGCGCGCGCTGACGCTGCGTGAAGTTCACCGTTTCACCAACCGCCTCCTGAAAGTGGGCGGCTACGATTGCTGGGATATCGATAGCCTGGAAGCGGAAATTCGCCGTGGGCTGGTGAAAGTGTGCGAACAGGGGATCCTGATCGACAGTATCGGCATCGACACCTGGGGCGTTGATTTCGTCTTGCTGGATAAGCACGGCCAGCGCGTCGGCCTGCCGGTTTCCTATCGCGATAGCCGCACTCACGGCCTGATGGCGCAGGCAATCGAACACCTCGGCCGCGCCAATATCTACTGCCGCAGCGGCATCCAGTTTCTGCCGTTCAACACCCTTTATCAGCTGCGGGCGCTGGTCAGCCAGCAGCCGACGCTGGTGGAACAGGTCGCCCATGCGCTGCTGATCCCGGACTACTTCAGCTACCGCCTGACCGGCGCGATGAACTGGGAATACACCAACGCCACCACCACGCAACTGGTTAATATCAATAGCGATAACTGGGATGACGAGCTGCTCCGCTGGAGCGGCGCGCAGCCGGACTGGTTCGGTACGCCGACGCATCCGGGCAATGTTATCGGCCACTGGATCTGCCCGCAGGGTAACCGCATCCCGGTGGTCGCCGTCGCCAGCCACGATACGGCCAGCGCCGTGATCGCCTCGCCGCTGGCGGATAAAAATGCCGCCTATCTCTCATCAGGCACCTGGTCGCTGATGGGCTTTGAAAGTAAAACGCCTTACACCAGCCAGCAAGCACTGAAGGCGAATATCACTAATGAAGGCGGCGCTGAGGGACGCTATCGGGTGCTGAAAAACATCATGGGCCTGTGGCTGCTGCAGCGGGTACTGCAAGAGCAGAACATTAGCGATCTGCAGGCGCTGATTGTCGACACGGCGATGCTGCCAGCCTGCCGTTACCTGATTGATTGCAATAACGATCGCTTTATTAACCCGGCCAATATGAGCGCCGAAATTCAGGCCGCCTGCGCGGAGACCGCCCAGCCGATTCCGGTCACTCCCGCCGAACTGGCGCGCTGCATTTTTGACAGCCTGGCGCTGCTGTATGCCCGGGTATTGGGCGAGCTTGCAGCACTCCGCGGCCACCCTTTTAGCCAGTTACATATCGTCGGCGGCGGCTGCCAGAACGCGTTGCTTAACCAGCTGTGCGCCGATGCCTGCGGCCTGCCGGTGGTGGCGGGCCCCATTGAAGCCTCCACGCTTGGCAATATCGGCATCCAGCTGATGACGCTGGATGAACTGCACAACGTCGATGAATTCCGTCAGGTGGTACGCGACAACGCGTCGCTCACCACGTTTACCCCACATTCAGATAGCGAAATTGCCCGCTTCGTCGCGCAATTTCAGCCACAACCTACAAAGGAGCTTTGCGCATGACCACTCAACTTGAACAAGCCTGGGAAATTGCTAAGCAGCGCTATGCCGCCATCGGCGTAGATGCCGAGGAAGCTCTGCGTCAGCTGGACCGTCTGCCGGTGTCAATGCACTGCTGGCAGGGCGATGACGTGGCGGGCTTTGAAAACCCGGAAGGCAACTTAACCGGCGGCATTCAGGCCACCGGCAACTATCCCGGCAAAGCGCGCAATGCCCAGGAGCTACGCGCCGACCTCGAACAGGCGCTAAGCCTGATACCGGGGCCGAAGCGCCTTAATCTGCACGCGATTTATCTTGAGTCCGCCACGCCGGTCGCGCGTAATGAAATCAAGCCGGAACACTTTAAGCACTGGGTGGAATGGGCGAAACGCCACCAGTTGGGGCTCGATTTTAACCCTTCCTGCTTCTCGCATCCGCTAAGCGCCGACGGTTTTACGCTGTCGCACGCCAACCCGGAGATTCGTCAGTTCTGGATCGATCACTGTAAAGCCAGCCGCCGCATCTCCGCTTATTTCGGCGAGCAGCTTGGGACGCCATCGGTAATGAATATCTGGGTGCCGGACGGCATGAAAGATATTACCGTCGATCGCTTCGCCCCGCGCCAGCGGCTGCTGAACGCGCTGGATGAGGTCATCAGCGAAAAGCTCGATCCGGCGCACCATATCGACGCCGTTGAGAGCAAGCTGTTCGGTATCGGCGCCGAAAGCTATACCGTGGGCTCCAATGAATTCTACATGGGCTACGCCGCCAGTCGTCAAACCGCGTTGTGCCTGGATGCCGGCCACTTCCATCCGACGGAAGTCATCTCCGACAAAATCTCCGCCGCCATGCTCTATATCCCACGCCTGCTGCTGCACGTCAGCCGCCCGGTACGCTGGGACAGCGATCACGTGGTGCTGCTGGATGACGAAACCCAGGCCATCGCCAGCGAAATTATCCGCCACAACCTGTTCGACCGCGTGCATATCGGCCTCGACTTCTTTGATGCCTCCATTAACCGCATCGCGGCGTGGGTAATCGGCACCCGCAACATGAAAAAAGCCCTGCTGCGCGCGCTGCTGGAGCCGACGGCGCTGCTGCGCCAGCTGGAAAACGACGGTGATTACACCGCCCGTCTGGCGCTGCTCGAAGAGCAGAAATCTCTGCCGTGGCAGGCCATCTGGGAGATGTACTGCCAGCGTCACGATACGCCGGCAGGCAGCCAGTGGCTGGAAAACGTGCGGACCTATGAAAAAGACGTGCTAAGCCAGCGCGGCTAATGCCTGACTTTCCCCGGATTGTGCCGTACAGGGTTTATCCGGGGAATCACACCTATTACGAATCAACAGGAAAGACAAGACTATGCACAACATCATCAATTCATGGTTCGTTCAGGGCATGATCAAAGCCACCTCCGACGCCTGGCTTAAAGGCTGGGACGAGCGTAACGGCGGTAATTTGACGCTGCGCCTGGATGAAGCGGATATCGCGCCATTCAAAGCCGATTTTCACGCTCAGCCGCGCTATATCGCCTTAAGCCAGCCGATGCCGGAACTGGCTAATCAGCCGTTTATCGTTACCGGTTCCGGTAAATTCTTCCGTAATGTGCAGCTCGATCCCGCCGCCAATCTCGGAGTGGTGAAAATAGACAACGACGGCGCGGGCTACTTCATTCTGTGGGGGTTAACGGAAGAAGCCGTGCCGACGTCGGAACTGCCGGCGCATTTCCTGTCGCACTGCGAGCGCATCAAAGCCACCGGCGGAAAAGATCGCGTGATCATGCACTGCCATGCCACCAACCTGATCGCCCTGACCTACGTGCTGGAGAACAACAGCGATCTGTTCACCCGCAAGCTTTGGGAAGGCAGCACCGAATGCCTGGTGGTGTTCCCGGACGGCGTCAGCATTCTGCCGTGGATGGTGCCGGGCACCGACGAGATTGGCCAGGCGACCGCCGGTGAAATGCAGAAACACTCTCTGGTGCTGTGGCCATTCCACGGCGTCTTCGGCAGCGGACCGACGCTGGATGAGACTTTCGGCCTAATCGATACCGCCGAGAAATCCGCCGAGGTGCTGGTGAAAGTCTATTCGATGGGCGGCATGAAACAGACGATTAGCCGCGAAGAATTGATTGCGTTAGGCCAACGCTTTGGCGTCACGCCGCTGGCCAGCGCGCTGGCGCTCTAAGAAAGCGAGTCGCTTTGTAAGGAGAATAATCATGAGCTTTATGTTGGCACTGCCGAAAATCAGCCTGCATGGCGCGGGCGCGATCGGCGATATGGTGAGCCTGGTGGCGGACAAGCAGTGGGGAAAAGCGCTGATTGTCACCGACGGCCATCTGGTGGAAATGGGCCTGCTCGATAGCCTGTTTCAGGCGCTGGAAGCGCATCAACTGTCTTATCATCTGTTCGATAACGTCTTTCCGAACCCAACCGAAGCGCTGGTTCAGCAAGGTATCGCCGCATTCCGTGCGGCGCAGTGCGACTATATTATCGCCTTCGGCGGCGGCAGCCCGATCGATACCGCTAAGGCGGTGAAAATTCTCAGCGCTAACCCGGCGCCATCGACCGCCTATTCCGGCGTGGGCAAAGTGAAGAATGCCGGCGTGCCGCTGGTGGCAATAAACACCACCGCCGGAACCGCCGCTGAAATGACCAGCAACGCGGTGATTATTGATAGCGAACGTCAGGTGAAAGAGGTCATCATCGACCCAAACATCATCCCGGATATTGCCGTCGACGACGCCAGCGTGATGCTCGATATTCCGCCGTCGGTTACCGCCGCGACCGGTATGGATGCGTTAACCCACGCTATTGAGGCGTTTGTCTCCGTCGGCGCCCATCCGCTGACCGACGCCAACGCGCTGGAAGCGATTCGCTTAATTCACCAGTGGCTGCCGCTGGCCGTTGATGACGGGCACAATCTGCAGGCCCGCGAGCAGATGGCATACGGTCAGTATCTGGCAGGAATGGCGTTCAACAGCGCAGGTCTTGGTCTGGTACACGCGCTGGCGCATCAGCCGGGCGCGACCCACAATCTGCCGCACGGCGTTTGTAATGCCATCCTGCTGCCGATCATCGAAAACTTTAACCGCCCGAACGCGGTAGCGCGTTTTGCCCGCATCGCCCAGGCGATGGGCGTCGATACGGGCGGCATGAGCGACGAAACCGCCAGCATGGCGGCGATTAATGCGATTCGCGCGTTGAGCAAACGAGTCGGTATTCCTGAAGGCTTTAGCCAGCTTGGCGTCAGTAAGGCCGACATCGAAGGCTGGCTGGATAAAGCGCTGGCCGACCCCTGCGCGCCCTGTAACCCGCGCAGCGCCAGCCGCGACGAGGTGCGCGAGTTATACCTGGAGGCGTTATGATCCGCAAAGCCTTCGTGATGCAGGTTAATCCCGACGCCCACGAGGAGTATCAGCGCCGTCATAATCCCATCTGGCCTGAACTGGAAGCCACGCTGAAAGCGCATGGCGCGCATCACTATGCGATCTTTCTCGACAAACAGCGCCATCTGCTATTCGCCACGGTGGAAATTGAATCGGAGGCCCGCTGGAACGCGGTGGCGGAAACAGAGGTCTGCCAACGCTGGTGGCGGTATATGCGCGAGGTGATGCCGACGAATCCGGATAACAGCCCGCTAAGCGTTGAACTGAGCGAAGTGTTTTATCTTGCGTAAAAAAAACGGCCTGTTTTATCAGGCCGCTTGAATTACTACTATTAATTTTGCTCTGCCACCAGCAGCGCCTGGGTATCCGGCTCCAGCGCCTGAAAGAGATGTTCCCGATCGGCCGGGTAGCAGATGTAATCCCCTTCCCCCAGCTCTTCCGGCGCTTCGGTAAGACCAACGCGCGCGCGCCCCTGAGTGATAATAATATGTTCGACCGACCCGGGCGGGTGCGGGTGCGAGATCCGATCGGCGCCGGGCTGCGTCAACAGCAGATAGATGTCGCGACGCGCGCCGGGGGGACAAGCCGCCAGCAAAATGGCCTGATAGTTGGCCTGCTCAGCAACCACTTTAGTGCCTTCGCCGCGGCGAATCACCTGGGTCTGGTTGGCCTGCGGCTCCAGTAAGCGGGCGAAGGGAATGTCCAGCGCCACGCACAGCGCCCACAATGTTTCCAGGCTAGGGTTGCCATTGCCGGACTCCAGCTGTGACAGGGTCGATTTGGCTATCCCGGCGCGGCGCGCCACCTCCGCCAGTGAGAGCCCGGTGCGCGAACGCTCGCGCGCCAGGCTTTTAGCAATTACGCTGATGGGCTGTGTCATACACCGCTCCTCGTATTTTATATCGAACGAATCGTTCGTCTTGAAAAACCATTCTGTTGCGTTCATTATAATGGAAATTCGTTCGATATGGCTAAAGCGTATGCGTTACAAATTTTCCTGTCTCAGTGGAGACACCATTAAAGCAATCGTTCTGGTATGCCTGGCGGTCGGCGTGGTTGGCATGTCTTACGGTTCATTAGCGATGGCCTACGGTTTTCCGCTGTGGGTGCCGTTTGTCCTTTCCATTACGGTGCTGGCCGGTGCCTCTGAGTTTATGTTTATCGGTATTGTCGCCAGCGGCGGTAACCCGCTCGCCGCGGCGGCGGCAGGTTTACTGGTGAACGCCCGCCACGTTCCTTTTGGCGTCACCGTGCGCGATCTGGTCGGCGCCCGCGCCGCCAGCCTGCTCGGCTGCCACATCATGAATGATGAGAGCGTGGTGTTCGGCCTGTCGCAGAAAACCCAGGAGCAACGTAAAGCCGCCTACTGGCTCTGCGGGCTAGGCGTGGCGCTCATCTGGCCGCTCGGTACCCTGCTGGGTGCCGGCGTCGGTAAATTATTACCCGCACCGGAAACCATCGGCCTGGATGCGGTATTCCCGGCTATTCTGCTGGCGCTGGTGGTACCGGCTTTTAAAAAACGTACCACACTGATTCGTGCCTGCAGCGGCGCGGTTATTTCGCTTGCCGCCGTGCCCTTCGCGCCGGTTGGATTACCGGTTCTGCTCTCATTGTTTGGCTTACTGGCGAGGAAAAAATAATGGCTAATATGACGCTGTTTATCGCCGGGATCGCGATTCTGTCGATCGGCACATACCTGATGCGTTTGGGCGGGGCAAAGCTTGGCAGCCGTTTAGCGTTTTCCGAGCGCTCACAGGCGCTGCTTTCTGATGCCGCGACGGTGTTGCTGTTTTCCGTGGCGCTGGCAACCACCTTTTATGAAGGCGAGCATTTTTCCGGCATGGCGCGGGTACTTGGCGTCGGTTTTGCCGTGTTCCTTGCCTGGCGCAAGATGCCGCTTATCGTGGTGATTATCGCCGCGGCGGTGGTGACGGCGTTGCTACGCCTGGCGGGTATAAACTAAAAAAGCGCCCTGAGGCGCTCTTTCGACGGTAGTGGGTTGCTAACTTATTTGTTCAGTTCAGCGGTCATATGCACGCGATTACCGTTAAACGCTTCGGTAATGGTGTAAGAAGACGCGCCGGCAGCCTGCGCCTGAGCGGCGATTTTCGCTTCCGCGGCGTCCATAGTGGAAGCGGTGGCGGTCACGGATTGTGCAGCGAAAGAACCGAAAGAAGCGGCCAGAGCGATAACAGCGACAAAAGTTTTGATGCTTTTCATGATATAAACCCTTTAATTTAGTTGTTTGGATAAGGCGCCGTGCCTTGATGTGATAAATAATAATCTTCACATCCCGTAACTAAAAGCGGAAGGATTTGCTGTCATCTTTCAAAAAAACTGACCAACATTTAACCGGCAATGAGGCGCTGCGGATGAGTATAAATCGTCGCTCTGCCTGGCCTGCAGAACCCCACCAGCGTCAGATTACAACGCTCGGCGACTTCCACCGCCAGGGTCGTCGCCGCGGAGACCGCAAACAGAATTTCCACCCCGCACATCGCGGCCTTCTGTACCATCTCATAACTGGCGCGGCTGGAGACTAAGGCCGCGCCCTGCTGCCAGCCCTCTCCTTCTTCACTACGGCGCCCCAGCAGTTTATCCAGCGCAACGTGACGGCCTACATCTTCATGCCCGCCCGCCAGTTCGCCATCAGGGCGCACCCACGCGGCGGCGTGCGTACAGCCGGTCAGACGGCCGATAGGCTGAACCTCATTTAACTGTTTGAGCGCGCGATCGAGATGAGAGAGCGCAAAGGTCTGGCTAAAGGGCAGCGGCTCGACGGGCTTACCGATATCATTTAGCTGCTCGACGCCACATACTCCACAGCCGGTACGCCCGGCGAGCGCCCGGCGGCGCTCTTTCAGCCCCATAAACCGGCGGCTGGAGAGTTCGATTTGCACTTCTACCCCGTTACAGGCCTGCACCACGTCCATCCCGTAGATCTCTTGTCGACTTTGAATAATCCCTTCCGACAGGGAAAAACCGACGGCGAAATGTTCCAGGTCACGTGGCGTCGCCATCATGACAACGTGCGAGATGCCGTTATAGACCAGAGCGACGGGTACCTCTTCAGCTACCTCGTCTGGCTGAGGATGTTGTAAATCCTCGCGTTTCCAGAGGGTAACCTGGCGATAACCTGTGACATCTGTCACATTTTTGATTTGTTCAGGAAGGTTCTTATTCACTTTCATTTAACCGTATTGGAACAGGCATACACACAATGTGGTATTCTGTTTTTATATCCCTCCAGGACCGAGGGAAATTAACTCAATTCTGAACCTTTGCGGCCTTCACCGCAAAGTAAATAACTACATGTGACAATGTCGAAACAAGGAGCGAACCATGCAGGTCAGCAGAAGGCAGTTCTTTAAGATCTGCGCTGGCGGTATGGCAGGCACGACGGCAGCAGCGCTGGGCTTTGCCCCGGCTACTGCGCTCGCGGAAACCCGGCAGTACAAACTGCTGCGTACTCGCGAAACCCGCAACACCTGTACGTACTGTTCCGTTGGCTGCGGGCTATTGATGTATAGCCTCGGCGACGGTGCGAAAAACGCCAAAGCATCCATTTTCCATATCGAAGGCGATCCGGATCATCCGGTAAACCGTGGTGCGCTCTGCCCGAAAGGGGCCGGTCTGGTGGACTTTATCCATTCTGAAAGCCGCCTGAAATTCCCGGAATATCGCGCGCCAGGTTCTGATAAATGGCAGCAAATCAGCTGGGACGAAGCGTTCGATCGCATCGCGAAGCTGATGAAAGAAGACCGTGACGCCAACTTTATCGCCCAAAACAGCGCCGGCACCACCGTTAACCGTTGGCTGACCACCGGTATGCTGTGCGCCTCCGCTTCCAGTAACGAAACCGGCTATTTAACGCAAAAATTCACCCGCGCCCTCGGGATGCTGGCGGTGGATAACCAGGCGCGTGTCTGACACGGACCAACGGTAGCAAGTCTTGCTCCAACATTTGGTCGCGGTGCGATGACCAACCACTGGGTTGATATTAAAAACGCCAACCTGATCGTGGTGATGGGCGGTAACGCCGCAGAAGCGCATCCGGTGGGATTCCGCTGGGCGATGGAAGCCAAAATTCATAACGGCGCCAAGCTCATCGTTATCGATCCGCGCTTTACGCGTACGGCGTCGGTGGCTGATTTTTACACCCCGATTCGTTCCGGTACCGACATAACCTTCCTGTCGGGCGTCATCCTGTACCTGCTGAATAACGAAAAATTCAACCGTGAATACACCGAAGCCTATACCAACGCCAGCCTGATCGTGCGTGAGGACTACAGCTTTGATGATGGTCTGTTCAGCGGCTACGATGCCGAAAAACGCCAGTATGACAAAACCAGCTGGAACTATGAGCTGGATGAAAACGGCTTCGCCAAACGCGATACCACGCTACAGCATCCACGCTGCGTCTGGAATCTGCTAAAACAGCACGTTTCCCGCTATACGCCGGATGTGGTCGAAAACATCTGTGGTACGCCGAAGGCCGATTTCCTTAAAGTTTGCGAATATATTGCAGAAACCAGCGCGCACGATAAAACCGCGTCGTTCCTGTATGCTCTCGGCTGGACCCAGCACTCCATCGGCGCGCAGAACATTCGCACCATGGCGATGATCCAGCTGCTGCTTGGCAACATGGGGATGGCAGGCGGCGGCGTCAATGCCCTGCGCGGTCACTCCAATATCCAGGGTCTGACTGACCTCGGCCTGCTCTCAACCAGCCTGCCGGGATACATGTCGCTGCCTAATGAAAAACAGGCCGACCTGCAGACCTACCTGAGCGCCAACACGCCGAAACCGCTGTTGAAAGACCAGGTGAACTACTGGGGCAACTATCCGAAGTTCTTCGTCTCCATGATGAAAGCCTTCTTCGGCGATAAAGCTACGGCAGAAAATAGCTGGGGCTTTGACTGGCTGCCGAAGTGGGATAAGAGCTACGACGTTCTGCAGTATTTCGAGATGATGAATCAGGGCAAAGTGAATGGCTATATTTGCCAGGGCTTTAACCCGGTCGCCTCGTTCCCGAACAAAAACAAGGTGGTGGCTTCCCTGTCGAAGCTGAAGTTCCTTGTGACCATCGACCCGCTCAACACCGAAACGTCCACCTTCTGGCAAAACCACGGTGAGTCCAACGATGTTGATCCGGCGAAAATCCAGACCGAAGTGTTCCGCCTGCCGTCCACCTGCTTCGCCGAAGAAAACGGTTCTATCGTCAACTCCGGCCGCTGGCTGCAGTGGCACTGGAAAGGCGCGGACGCCCCGGGGATCGCCGTGACCGATGGTGAAATCCTCGCCGGTATCTTCACCCGCCTGCGTAAGATGTATGCCGAAGAAGGCGGCCCAACACCGGAGCCGGTGCTTAACATGACGTGGAACTACTCCACGCCGCACGAGCCGGCGTCTGAAGAAGTGGCGATGGAAAGCAACGGTAAAGCGCTGGCGGATATCATCGATCCGGCAACCGGCGCGGTAATCGTTAAGAAAGGGCAGCAGTTGAGCTCCTTCGCACAGCTACGCGACGACGGCACGACTTCCAGCGGCTGCTGGATCTTCGCCGGTAGCTGGACGCCGGAAGGCAACCAGATGGCGCGCCGCGATAACGCCGACCCGTCAGGCCTCGGCAATACGCTGGGCTGGGCCTGGGCATGGCCGCTAAACCGCCGCATTCTGTATAACCGCGCCTCCGCGGACCCGCAGGGTAAACCGTGGGATCCGAAGCGTCAGTTGCTGAAATGGGACGGCGCGAAATGGGGCGGAGTGGATATTCCGGATTACAGCGCCGCCGCCCCTGGCAGCGACGTCGGTCCGTTTATCATGCAGCCTGAAGGGATGGGGCGTCTGTTCGCTATCGATAAGATGGCTGAAGGGCCGTTCCCGGAACACTACGAACCGTTTGAAACGCCGCTGGGGACTAACCCGCTGCATCCAAACGTGGTCTCTAACCCGGCCGCTCGCGTCTTTAAAGGCGATCTCGAGCAGATGGGCAAGGCCGAGAAGTTCCCGTACGTCGGCACCACTTACCGCCTGACCGAGCACTTCCACTACTGGACCAAACACGCGCTGCTTAACGCTATCGCGCAGCCGGAACAGTTTGTGGAGATCGGCGAAAAACTGGCGAATAAGCTCGGCATCGGCCACGGCGATACTGTGAAGGTCTCCTCTAACCGCGGCTATATCAAAGCCAAGGCGGTGGTGACCAAGCGTATTCGTACGCTGCAGGTTCACGGTAAAGAGGTGGATACCATCGGTATTCCTATTCACTGGGGCTACGAAGGCGTGGCGAAAAAAGGCTTTATCGCCAATACGCTGACGCCGTTCGTCGGCGACGCCAACACGCAGACGCCGGAGTTTAAGGCCTTCCTCGTGAACGTGGAAAAGGTGTAACGGAGACGACTTATGGCTTATCAATCGCAAGATATTATTCGTCGTTCCGCGACTAACGGTTTCACTCCCGCGCCTCAGGCGCGGGACCACCAGCAGGAAGTGGCGAAGCTTATCGACGTTACCACCTGCATCGGCTGTAAAGCCTGCCAGGTGGCCTGTTCTGAATGGAACGACCTTCGTGACGAAGTGGGTAGCAACGTCGGGGTGTATGACAACCCGGCGGACCTGACCGCCAAGTCATGGACGGTCATGCGCTTCTCGGAAGTGGAACAAAACGACAAGCTGGAATGGCTTATTCGTAAAGATGGCTGCATGCACTGCGCTGACCCGGGCTGCCTGAAGGCCTGTCCGTCAGAAGGCGCGATCATTCAGTACGCTAACGGCATCGTCGACTTCCAGTCTGAGCAGTGTATCGGCTGTGGCTACTGCATCGCAGGTTGCCCGTTCGATGTACCGCGCCTGAACCCGGAAGACAATCGCGTCTACAAATGTACGCTGTGCGTAGACCGCGTGACTGTCGGCCAGGAGCCGGCCTGCGTGAAAACCTGCCCGACCGGCGCTATCCACTTTGGTTCGAAAGAGGATATGAAAACGCTGGCCGGCGAGCGCGTCGCAGAGCTGAAAACCCGCGGTTATGACAAGGCGGGTCTGTACGATCCGGCTGGCGTTGGCGGCACCCACGTGATGTACGTGCTGCACCATGCCGATAAACCGAATCTCTACCACGGTCTGCCAGAGAATCCGGAAATCAGCCAAACGGTGAAATTCTGGAAAGGTATCTGGAAACCGCTGGCGGCGGTCGGCTTTGCTGCGACCTTCGCAGCCAGTATCTTCCACTACGTCGGCGTCGGTCCGAACCGCGCAGATGAAGAAGAAGACAACCTGCATGAAGAGAAAGACGAGGTGCGCAAATGAGAAAACGTGACACCATCGTGCGCTACACGGCGCCGGAACGCATCAACCACTGGATAACCGCCTTCTGCTTTATTCTGGCGGCGGTAAGCGGGTTAGGCTTTTTCTTCCCGTCGTTTAACTGGCTGATGCATATTCTCGGTACGCCGCAGCTGGCGCGTATTCTCCACCCGTTCGTCGGGGTGGTGATGTTCGCGTCGTTTATCATCATGTTTTTCCGTTACTGGCATCACAACCTAATCAATCGGGATGATATCTTTTGGGCGAAGAATATTCGTAAGATCGTCGTCAACGAGGAGGTAGGCGATACCGGGCGTTATAACTTCGGCCAGAAATGCGTATTCTGGGCGGCGATTATTTTCCTGGTGCTGCTGCTGGTAAGCGGCGTGATCATCTGGCGTCCGTACTTTGCGCCTGCATTCTCAATCCCGGTGATCCGATTCGCGCTGATGCTGCATTCTTTTGCCGCAGTCGCGTTAATTGTGGTTATCATGGTGCATATCTACGCCGCCCTTTGGGTGAAAGGCACCATTACCGCGATGGTGGAAGGCTGGGTTACCAAAACGTGGGCGAAGAAACATCACCCGCGCTGGTACCGTGAAGTCCGCCAGAAACAGGAAAAATAGACTGCATGAGTATTCGCATAATCCCGCAAGACGAGCTGGGTTCGAGCGAGAAACGCACGGCGGAAGCAATTCCGCCGCTACTGTTCCCCAGACTGAAGAATCTTTATAACCGCCGCGCAGAGCGCCTGCGCGAGCTGGCCGCCAACAACCCGCTGGGCGATTACCTGCGCTTTGCCGCGCTGATCGCTCATGCGCAGGAAGTGGTGCTGTACGACCATCCGTTGCAGATGGATCTGACTGCCCGCATTAAAGAGGCCAACGATCAGGGCAAGCCGCCGCTGGATATTCACGTATTACCGCGTGATAAACACTGGCACAAGCTACTGCATTCACTGATCGCCGAGCTGAAACCTGAGATGAGCGGCCCGGCGCTGTCGGTTATCGAGAACCTGGAAAAAGCCTCCGGGCCGGAACTGGAAGAGATGGCCAGCGCGCTGTTTGCTTCCGATTTCGCCTCGGTCAGCAGCGACAAAGCGCCGTTTATCTGGGCCGCGCTGTCGCTGTACTGGGCGCAAATGGCCAGCCTGATCCCGGGGAAAGCGCGCGCCGAATACGGCGAGCATCGCCAGTTCTGCCCGGTTTGCGGCTCGATGCCGGTCTCCAGCATCGTGCAAATCGGCACCACTCAGGGGCTGCGCTATCTGCACTGCAACTTGTGTGAAACCGAATGGCATGTGGTGCGCGTAAAATGCAGCAACTGCGAACAGAGCCGCGACCTGCACTACTGGTCGCTGGATAACGAGCAGGCGGCGGTGAAAGCCGAAAGCTGCGGCGACTGCGGGAGCTACCTGAAGATTATGTATCAGGAGAAAGACCCGAAAGTCGAAGCCGTTGCCGACGATTTAGCCTCGCTGGTACTCGATGCTCGCATGGAACAGGAAGGCTTCGCCAGAAGCTCAATTAACCCGTTCATGTTCCCCGGCGAAGGGGAGTAAGTTCTGCGCACCTATAACGGGCGACTCAGGTCGCTCGTTATCATTCATACGGCGTGACCACGCCGGAAATGCTCTCCTTATCCCGATCCTGCTTCTCCAGATATTGTTCAACAGAAGAAGCAGATCTTTGCTGAGAAATACGCTTTTGCGAGCCGCTTTCCACAATGCGATCGCGGCTTTATTCGGTATATCTTTTTCGCAAAAACCAGGCTATAACACTGGATATTAATCCAGTAAAAGGGACTTGCCATGACGTTGGAAAAAGGTATTGCTTCGCTGGTTGAGGAGTTTATTGCTGCGGGGCGGCCACCATCGCGAGAACAGAGTATTGATGACCGGAGAAACGGCTATCTCGCCAGCACCGTTCTCGCAGGGGAAACGGAAACGCGTGTGCAGGTTGAAGACATCACGCTCGATGGCATAACCTTTCGCGTCGTCTCGCCGCCAAAAAGCAACGGCTTGCTACCCACCATTGTGTATTACCACGGCGGCTGTTTTGTGAGCGGCGGCTTTGCCACCCATGACAACCAATTGCGCCAGCTTGCCTGGTTCAGTGGATGCCGGGTGATCGCCGTGCAATACCGCCTCGCCCCGGAATCCCCTTTTCCGGCGGCGCACGATGATGCGGAACGAGGCGCCAACATTATCTATCGGTATGCGCAGCGGCTTGGCGTTGACGCCGCGCGCATCACGCTGGCCGGCGACAGCGCCGGCGGCCACCTCGCCCTGGTCACTGCGCTACGCCTGAAAGCGGCGGGAGTATGGCAACCTGCGCAGCTTATCCTGATTTACCCTATGCTCGACGCTACCGCCAGCATGGCAAGCTATGCCAGCAACGGCGAGGATTACATCATTACCCGGGATACACTGCTTAGCGGCTACGAGATGTATTTAGCGGCCACACCCGCCACCCATCCGGAAGCCAGTCCGCTGTGGCGCGAAGATTTTAACGGGCTGCCGCCGGTTCATATCCTGACGGCCGAATTTGACCCTTTGCGCGATGAAGGAGAAGCGCTGTACCGGCGGTTAATAGCACAGGGAATAGAAAGCACCTGCCAGCGCTATCTGGGCGTCATACACGGTTTCTTTCAGTTAGGCGGGATAAGCCTCGCGGCAAGGCAGGCGATGCGCGATATTGCCTGGCATACGCGAACGCCAGGCCAATAATAATGCCGGAGGCGGGTTACTCTTCCTCGTTCCCGCCCTCTTCATACGAACCGAACGGCTTCGCGGGCAGTACGATATAGGTCCCCTCAAAAACAGCGCCCAGCTTATCGTTACCGAACAGTTCAACCTGAAGCTGCACGCGAGCCTTGCGCCCGCGCGCCAGGCGATCGAGATCGCCGCTTAGCGAGCCCAAATCGGCCACGGCATTCGGCCTCCCGCTGATCGGCTTGCTGTAACGGATATGCGCATCGGCAAGGATAATCGTGCCGCCAAGGTGCCTCTCGCGCAGCATTAACCAGATTAGCCCCCAGCCGGTTAAGGTGGCGAGCGAAAACAGGCTGCCGGCAAATAACGTATGGTGCGGATTCTGGTTACCCGCTTCGGGCATGGTGGTGATAAATTTCTGCCCGGTGTACTGCTGGATGCGCACTCCCATCTTTTCGCTCAGCGGAATGTGCTGATACCAGGCCTGCTGCAGCTGGCCGCACCAGTCGCCGCGGTGCAGGATATCGTCCAACGAAGCAATGGGTTTAATCATCAAGAAGTGGCGAATCGGCGTGGTTGTCGGCGTGGTGATTTCACCCTGGTTCACAAAGCCCAGCTTAGAGAAGAACTCCATCGCGTCTTCACGGGCGCTACAGG
The DNA here is from genome assembly GCF_050600785.1 of Klebsiella sp. 141198. Lineage (NCBI taxonomy): Bacteria > Pseudomonadati > Pseudomonadota > Gammaproteobacteria > Enterobacterales > Enterobacteriaceae > Klebsiella > Klebsiella sp. 141198. Next base: position 23,115 of record NZ_JAQIRM010000008.1, on the reverse strand, counting down.
TCACCCGCTTCACCCCTTCCTGACGGGCGACTGACTCAAGAGTCATCGCCATAAGGGTGCCTAAACCTTTATCCTGAACGGAAGGATGTACGGCCATAAAGCGGATCGAGGCTTCATTCTCCGCATTAATATACAGCCGGCCGACGGCAACCAGGTTGCCTTCTTCATCGACGACCATCTGATGATGCGCCATGGCATCCCAGGCGTCGCGTTCCGATCCTTTAGGCTGATGCAGCGGCTTACGCAGCATCTCCCAGCGGAATTGATAATAGCTTTCTAACTCTTCTTCTGTTTGCGGTACACGAAGGTGATACATAGCTGTACTCTCTTTTGTTACCCGCAGCCTGCCCGGAAGCTGACTCATACCTGCAACCAAAAGGTCACGGGACCATCGTTTACCAGCGAGACCTGCATATCCGCAGCGAATCTCCCGGTCTGAGTATTCATTTCTTGTTGGCGGCAGCGCTCAACAAAATATTCATACAGCGCTTCCGCTCTGTCCGGCGCCGCGCCTTTGGAAAAACTCGGGCGCATGCCGCGCTCGGTATCGGCCGCCAGCGTAAATTGCGAAACCACCAGCACGCTGCCGCCCGCCTGCTGGACATTAAGATTCATTTTGCCTTCGGCGTCGCTGAAAATGCGATAGCCGAGCACCCGTTCACACAGACGGTTGGCCTTCTGTTCGTCATCGTCTTTCTCGACCCCCAGCAGCACCAGCAGCCCCGGCCCGATTTCACCCGTCACTTCACCCTCCACGGTAACGCTTGCACGGGATACGCGTTGAATTAATGCAATCATGGTTGTTCTGTTTCTTCTTTTTTGAGTTTGCGGTATTCACCGAGAGTGACAGTTATTTCAGCGCCAAGCAAGACGATACACCAGGTCCAGTAAACCCAGACAAACAAAATGGGTACTACCGCAATCACGCCATAAATCAGCTGGTATGACGGAAACATGGTGATATATAAAGCAAAAGCCTTTTTACCGGCTTCAAAAAGCAGTGCCGCCACCAGCGAGCCAATCACCGCATCGCGATTGCGCACCTGGGTGGTGGGCACGATGCTATAAAGCATCCAGAACGCCGCCCACGATAAAATTAGCGGGAATATACGTAGTACATCATCAATGACGCTATTGAGATCGCTGGCCCAACGTAGTGAGAGAAGATAGGAACTGATTGCCAGACTGGCGCCAGCCAACAGCGGCCCGAGAGTCAGGATCATCCAGTAGACCGCAAATGAATAGATCTTTGGTCGCGTCCGACTGCTGCGCCAGATGGTATTCAGCGCGCTATCAATCGAGTACATCAGCAGTAATGAGGTGACGATTAACCCAAAGGCGCCGACGGCCGTCATCCTGCTGGAGTTCGCCACAAACTGTTCGATATATCCCTGAATGACATCGCCGGTCGCCGGAATGAAGTTGGCAAAGATAAAATGGCGGATCTGCACGCTGACGTCGGAGAACATCGGAAAGGCGGCAAACAGGGCAAAAACCACGGCGATCAGCGGTACCAGCGCAAGTAAAGACACGTAGGCAAGATTCCCCGCCAACGTCGTCATGTTGTCTTCTTCAATTCGCCGCCACAGCAGCTTAAGCCAGGCCACCAGCGGCCTGGTATGGTATTTGGTTTTTTGATGAACGCTTTTTAGCATAGCTGCTTCGCAAAGTAGTTGGGGATGGTCTCCTTATCCGTGACCAGAATACTGGTGATCCCCAACTGGTTAGCCCCAGCTATATTATCGGCGTTATCGTCAAAAAAGACCGCGTCTTGCGGCGAAAATCCTTCCGCCTGCAGCACGCTTTGGTAGATACGCGTTTCGGGTTTGCGCATCCCCATCTCTTGCGAAAGATACACATGATCTGCGGCAGCACGCACTTGTGGATATTCGCTTGGCCAGAAAGTGGTATGTAATCGGTTGGTGTTCGAGAGTACGACCACGCGGTGCCCCTGGTCGCGAAGTTTTTGCATGATGTCGGTGACTTCTGGACGCAAGGCGACAAAAACGGCCTGCCAACCGTGGGCAAACTGTTCATAGCTCAGCGGCATGTTCATTTCGTGGCACATCGCGGCGGCAAACTCTTCATCGCTGATCTCCCCGCGTTCATGCTGGTGGAAGGCATCGCCCATGACAAAGTCTTGCTTTAGCGTCGCCAGCGGAATGCGGGTCAAATCACTCCACGTTCCGAGCACCCGGTTGAAGTCAATGTCGACAATCACATTACCTAAATCAAAGATATAGAGCATTTTTGTCTCCTTCCGCGCCGTTGAAGATTAACTGTAGCGGGAAAGAAGAGGTTTGACTATGAACAAACCGGAAACGGCTCACGACATCTCAGGCGCAAAACGACCAAAGCCGCATATCTGCGGCTTTGGTGAAATGGCTGAACGCTTAAAATCAGACCAATGCGGTTTCCAACATATTCTTTCTGCGGTTGATGCGTTTAACCAACATCACCGAAACGAACGCGCCGGCGCAAGCGAAGCAGGCCATGATGCCAAAGACTATCTTGTACCCCACCAGACCCGGATTAAGATCGAGAATGTAGCCGTACAGGCTATAGCAAAACATAGCCGGCGCATAGCCAATGAAGCTCCCCAGCGCCATCGCCGCGCCCGTCTGGTTTTCAGCGATTTTCGCCTCCCCAATCGGGGCAAAAAACACGGCGCGTTGCGTAAAAACAATGGCGCCGAACCCGAGAGTACACACCATACCCAGATAGACCGGCATACTTTCGTGCGGTAACAGAATTAACGCGACTAAAGCCATCGTACTGATACAGAAGGTATAAAAGAGATATTTACTTGGCGATTTGAGGATCTTATCGGCAATTAAACCGCCAATTGGACCACCGATCATTTTTAAACAGTACTGGTTAATAATGCCGTATGCGCCCACCAGGGCTACCGGCAGCATGTAAATGTTCTTCAGGAACGGGATAAAGAAGGTGAGTCCACAGTAAACGGCGTAAACAAAAAACACATTGAAGGCAATCAGCCAGATAGTTTTGTCTTTCAGCACCGAAGAGATGCTGGTTTGTTGCCTGGTGGCGCCTTCATCAGCGGCGGGCGTCGGCTCATCCTTTTGCTTAAGCATGAAAAACAGCAAGATGCCTACAACAATGACAATAATTGCGTAGAACCAAATGCCGGCTTTAAAACCCAGTAAGCCACTGCCAAACCAGGTGAAAATAGCTAATGCGGAAAATGCGATAACGGTGTCGACAATTCCGCGCCCCGTTTCGAAGAAGCCAAATAAACGCCCCTGCTGTTCGCTATTCCCTAACCGACTCACTGATTTTAATAGTACGGGCCAGTTCATCATGTCGCATGTCACGCCAAATAATGCCCAGACAAACAGAATGCCCCAATAGCCGGGCATCGTCGTCAGGTAGATGCCTAACAATCCCGTCGCTATTAGTGAAAATGACATGGTGTAGCGACGCGGAAGTTTATCAGCAAAGTAAATTGACAAGAAAAAACCAATGGTTGTCACCACTGAGTTTACCGACATGGCATTACCAATCTGACCATTGGTCAAATGAAAGTAATCCTGCATCGGTATATAAAACGCATCTTTTAATGAAGGCAGTTTATAAATGGTACCACCACAAAGCGTTAACAGGCTAAATATAGCCCATTTCTTTCTTGTGAGCATAAGATCCCCTGATGACTTAACATCATTTTATTTAAGGACATGGAACATTTAGCTATTAAATTAAAATAGCGGCCATAAATACCAAATTTAATTAAAATTAGCGAGAAAGCACTTTCAGAGCATCATTTTTTATATCGTGTAAGGTGTCCCTGACAAAATTTAACTGGGCGATCGCATCCTGTTTTTCTTTATCCAGCCGGGCTTCAAGTTGCGTTGTATCAGGCAGAGGCGTTTCGCTCATTTGTCGCCACGGGATCCACGGGTTATCGCCTTCAGCCGCAAAGCGGAAAGGCGGCGCGTAATAATCAACTTCTTCTTCCAGTCCGTACGCCATCACCTGTGGTTGCTCCTGGCCCAGACAAATTAACTCAGTCAGCAGCGCCTTAAACGGCATATCACCCAGACCTGAGTTACAGGCCCGGTGCCCAAGCCCGCCATTTTCCGCAATGATACAGGCATCTTTAATGTGAACCTGAGTGACATAGGGTGACATCGCTGCCAACGCCTCAAGCGGTCGTTCATTGGCATTGATCATATTGGCAAAATCAAAGAGCAGCGATAGCGACGGCATCTCGCTTTGTTTAATCAGATTAACCAACTCGATACTTTTTAAATCTTCATGTTGTTCAATGGTAAAAGTGAGTCCAGATTGGCTATACGCCTCTTTAATATATTGAATATCAGCCGTAATTCTTGCCAGAACTTCTTGTAAAGGCCCTTCGTAACGAGGATAAAAACGAACGGAGGTTGCCCCGGTCTTTAATGCGATAGCGACGGCCTGATCGATGGTCTCTTTATCGGAGGCGCTTGTTTCTATATGAATATCCAACCGTAACGCTTTTGCCTGCTCGCCAAAAGCGGCCAATTGCATATTATCCATACAGCTAAGAGAGTAACGCTCACCATCGAGGACATGTATTTTCACACCTTTTAAATGATGGCTATCCGCAATTTTCAATAAATCGACCGGTAAAATTCTCTCCAGCCGCATATTCAGATGATATGCATAAGCATGAAGATAAAGAGGAATATTATCAATGCGAGAAACGATCTTCTCAGCGTTATCTTTAGTGAGCATAAAATACCTACAAGTTAATAAAGAGATCCACAGCCTCAAATCGCCAATATTCGAGATCTATTTGCACGATATTACCTGCACTATCGGCACGATGTTTTTCAATCAGAATAGCGGGCATGCCGGCAGACCCGCCGATGAATTTACTTACATCGCCGGACATTCTCACTGGCCTGAAAGCTAATTTTTTAATAACAACATTTTTATGATAACTCTTCTCCCAAACGGAAGAAAAAGATTGGTTCTTTAGCCTGGTAATAAACTCCGGCGCAACATTCGGGTTGATAAACGTTTCATGATAAAAAACTTTATGCCCTTCCAGCGCCCCCCAGCCGGTTATCAGATATAAATCTTGCGCAGGACAGGTGGCAAAGAGAGCTTCCGTGACGTCGGGATACTCCGTCGTACGTACCTTTTCGATAAAACCCCACGAAGGCTCTCTACCCTGTTCAATCGCTGCCCGCTGAAAGCTGGCCGAAAGCTCCGGGCTATAGTTAAAACGCGGCTGGGCAACGAACCAGCCTTTACGGTCCTTACGAAATATTCTTGATTCCGCCTCCAGGCTGAGCAGCGCCTGGCGCAACGTCATGCGCTTGATACCGAGCAACTCGCCAAGCTCGCGCTCGGACGGCAGTTTTCCACCCGATACCGTCAGGCCCTGCTTTAGCCACAGGTCCAGTTTCTCTTTCGCATTTTCCACAGTGGATGGGTTATTCGTCATTGTTTAATCCATTTGGTTTAAACCAGATGACTCATCTTACTATTGAGCAAAAAAAGAAAGCAATTGCTGCCGCAAGCTTTAAGAATAATTGTGACCGAGCTCTCTCCCGGAGCGACACTGGCGCCGCCCAGGTGATAAGCATGAGGAACAGGCATAAAAAAACCCCGCCGGAGAGGCGAGGTTTGAAGGGTAGCAAGAAGGGTAATTACTCTTCTTTTGCACCGCGCATAGCGCGTTTACGGTCGTTCTCGGTCAGGTGACGTTTACGGATACGGATAGACGTCGGAGTAACTTCTACCAGTTCGTCGTCATCGATGAACTCCAGAGCCTGCTCCAGGGTCATCTTAACCGGCGGAACCAGAACCGTTGCTTCGTCAGTACCGGACGCACGCATGTTGGTCAGTTTCTTACCGGTCAGGCAGTTTACCGTCAGGTCATTAGAACGGCTGTGAATACCGATAATCTGACCTTCGTAAACTTCAGCGCCGTGGCCGAGGAACAGCTTACCGCGATCCTGCAGGCCGAACAGTGCGAACGCAACCGCTTTACCCTGACCGTTAGAGATCAGTACGCCGTTGTTACGCTGGCCCACTTCGCCCGGACGAACATCGTCGTAGTGGCTGAAGGTGGAGTACAGCAGACCGGTACCAGAAGTCATGGTCATGAACTCTGAACGGAAGCCGATCAGACCACGGCTTGGGATCACGTAGTCGAGACGTACGCGGCCTTTACCGTCTGGATTCATGTTTTTCAGGTCGCCTTTACGCTCGCCCAGCGCCTGCATGACAGACCCCTGGTGCTGCTCTTCGACGTCCAGCGTTACGTTTTCGAATGGCTCTTGTTTACGGCCATCGATTTCGCGGAAGATAACTTTCGGACGGGAAACCGCCATCTCGAAACCTTCACGACGCATGTTTTCAATCAGAACGGACAGGTGCAGTTCGCCACGGCCAGAAACGCGGAACGCATCGGCGTCTTCGGTTTCTTCGACGCGCAGCGCAACGTTGTGCACCAGCTCTTTGTTCAGACGGTCCAGGATCTGGCGAGAGGTAACGAACTTACCTTCTTTACCGCAGAACGGAGAGGTGTTGACGTTGAAGAACATAGATACGGTCGGCTCATCAACAGACAGCGCCGGCAGCGCTTCGACGTTCTGCGGGTCGCAGATGGTGTCGGAGATGTTCAGCTCGCCCAGACCGGTGATCGCGATGATGTCGCCGGCTTCGGCTACGTCGCTCTCGATACGCTCGAGACCCAAGTGAGTCAGTACTTTACCGACTTTACCGTTACGGGTTTTCCCTTCGCTATCGATGATAGTGATCTGCTGGTTCGGCTTCACTTTACCGCGCTTGATGCGACCAATGCCGATTACGCCAACGTAGTTGTTGTAGTCGAGCTGGGAGATTTGCATCTGCAGCGGACCGTCAAGGTCAACGTCCGGCGCCGGTACACGGTCAACAATCGCCTGGTACAGCGGGGTCATGTCTTCAGCCATGTCTTCGTGGTCCAGACCCGCGATACCGTTCAGCGCGGAAGCGTAAACGATCGGGAAGTCCAGCTGTTCGTCGGTCGCGTCGAGGTTAACGAACAGGTCGAATACCTGGTCGACAACCCAATCCGGACGCGCGCCCGGACGGTCAACTTTGTTGATGACCACGATCGGCTTCAGACCGTGAGCAAACGCTTTTTTGGTAACAAAGCGCGTCTGCGGCATCGGGCCGTCAAAGGCATCAACCACCAGCAGCACAGAGTCAACCATGGACATAACACGCTCAACTTCACCTCCGAAGTCGGCGTGCCCTGGGGTATCAACGATGTTGATACGGTAATCATTCCATTTGATTGCAGTGTTTTTAGCGAGGATGGTAATCCCACGCTCTTTCTCCAAATCGTTGGAGTCCATCACACGTTCTTGTGCTTCAGTACGTGCGTCGAACGTACCGGATTGCTGTAGCAGCTTATCAACCAGGGTAGTTTTACCATGGTCGACGTGCGCGATGATGGCGATATTACGCAGATTTTCGATCACAACTTTGCCTCAGGCATTAGAAATAGCGCGTTATTGTACACGTATTAAGCGAAGGACTGAACAGGATCACAAAGATCCTCCGCAAACAAGTATTGCAGAGTTTGTTTGTGACCGCTTTCACGGAGCGATAAAAGGGCACCGTAATAAAAATTGCACCAAAATGGTGCTCAACGTTCACATTGAAGCACTATTTTGGTGCATTATCTCCATCATGGTGCAGTCCTTTTGCACTATGGTGCGCATGATACAGCGTTTTACCGTACTTTTAAAAGTTGGCACAGATTTCGCTTTATATTTTTTAAGGCAACAACGCCACTTTTAAGCAGTAAGAAGTTCGTTACCACGACGACAATGACCAATCCGGGAGAGTTTAAGTATGTCCGCTGAACACGTTTTGACGATGCTGAACGAGCACGAAGTGAAGTTTGTCGATCTGCGCTTCACCGATACCAAAGGTAAAGAACAGCACGTCACGATTCCTTCCCATCAGGTAAATGCCGAATTCTTTGAAGAAGGCAAAATGTTTGATGGCTCCTCGATTGGCGGTTGGAAAGGTATTAACGAATCCGACATGGTCCTGATGCCGGATGCCACCACGGCGCTGATCGACCCGTTCTACGAAGAACCGACGCTGATCATCCGCTGCGATATCCTGGAACCAGGCACCCTGCAGGGCTACGACCGCGACCCGCGCTCTATCGCCAAGCGCGCTGAAGAATACCTGCGCGCCACCGGCATCGCCGACACCGTTCTGTTCGGGCCGGAACCAGAATTCTTCCTGTTCGACGACATCCGCTTTGGCGCATCCATCTCTGGTTCCCACGTGGCCATTGACGATATCGAAGGCGCATGGAACTCTTCTACCAAATACGAAGGCGGCAACAAAGGCCACCGTCCGGGCGTGAAAGGCGGTTACTTCCCGGTTCCGCCGGTAGACTCCTCTCAGGATATCCGTTCTACCATGTGTATGATCATGGAAGAGATGGGCCTGGTTGTTGAAGCTCACCACCACGAAGTGGCAACTGCAGGTCAGAACGAAATCGCCACCCGCTTCAACACCATGACCAAAAAAGCGGACGAAATTCAGATCTACAAATACGTTGTACACAACGTCGCTCACCGTTTCGGTAAAACCGCAACCTTCATGCCAAAACCAATGTTTGGCGATAACGGTTCCGGCATGCACTGCCACATGTCCCTGTCCAAGAACGGCGTAAACCTGTTCTCCGGCGACAAATACGCGGGACTGTCTGAGCAAGCGCTGCACTACATCGGCGGCGTTATCAAGCACGCTAAAGCGATCAACGCCCTGGCGAACCCGACCACCAACTCCTACAAGCGTCTGGTCCCGGGTTACGAAGCGCCGGTTATGCTGGCTTACTCCGCCCGTAACCGCTCTGCTTCCATCCGTATTCCGGTGGTTGCCTCGCCGAAAGCGCGTCGTATCGAAGTGCGCTTCCCGGACCCGGCTGCCAACCCATACCTGTGCTTTGCCGCGCTGCTGATGGCCGGTCTGGACGGTATTAAAAACAAAATCCATCCTGGCGATGCGATGGACAAAAACCTGTACGATCTGCCGCCGGAAGAAGCGAAAGAAATCCCGCAGGTTGCAGGTTCTCTGGAAGAAGCCCTGCAGGCTCTGGACGCAGACCGCGAGTTCCTGACCGCAGGCGGCGTCTTCACTGACGAAGCTATCGATGCTTACATCGCCCTGCGCATTGAAGAAAACGACCGCGTACGTATGACTCCGCACCCGGTTGAGTTCGAACTGTACTACAGCGTCTGATTTTGCTGTAAATCCATGGTGTTCCCGTGTTGTGGCACGGGACACCAGGGATGTTTTGTTGCCGTGGAAACTTTCAGCCCATCTCAGGATGGGCTTTTTTCACCAGCAACACGCTGATCTCTCGCGCTTTTTACCAATAAAAAGCTATACTGCACTAAAATAGTGCAACCATTTCAGGAGACTGTCAGATGGCAACAGGCACACAGCCCGATGCTGGGCAGATCCTCAACTCGCTGATCCACAGCATTTTATTAGTCGATGACGACCTCGCGGTGCATTATGCCAACCCGGCTGCCCAGCAGTTACTGGCGCAAAGTTCGCGTAAATTATTCGGTACACCGCTGCCAGAATTGCTGAGCTACTTTTCGTTAAACATTGGCCTGATGCAGGAGAGCCTGCAGGCGGGTCAGGGCTTCACGGATAATGAAGTGACGCTGGTGATTGACGGCCGCTCGCACATTCTCTCCCTCACCGCTCAGCGCCTGCCTGAAGGCTATATCCTGCTTGAGATGTCGCCGATGGATAATCAGCGACGTTTGAGCCAGGAACAGCTGCAGCATGCTCAGCAGGTGGCGGCGCGCGATTTAGTGCGCGGTCTGGCGCATGAGATTAAAAACCCGCTCGGCGGCCTGCGCGGCGCGGCACAGCTATTGAGTAAAGCGCTACCGGATCCCGCGCTGATGGAATATACCCAGGTGATTATTGAACAGGCAGACAGGTTACGTAACCTGGTCGATCGCCTGCTGGGGCCGCAGCATCCCGGTATGCACATCACAGAAAGCATTCATAAAGTCGCGGAGCGCGTGGTGGCGCTGGTCTCCATGGAGTTGCCGGATAACGTCAAACTGATCCGTGATTACGACCCGAGCCTGCCTGAGCTGGCCCACGACCCGGAACAAATCGAGCAAGTGTTGCTGAATATCGTGCGCAACGCGCTGCAGGCCCTGGGGCCCGAAGGCGGCGAAATCATCCTGCGCACCCGTACCGCCTTTCAGCTCACGCTCCACGGCGTACGTTACCGTCTGGCGGCGCGTATCGACGTGGAAGATAACGGGCCCGGTATCCCGCCCCATCTGCAGGATACGCTGTTTTACCCCATGGTTAGCGGCCGCGAAGGCGGCACCGGTCTTGGGCTTTCCATCGCCCGCAGTCTTATCGATCAGCACTCCGGCAAAATTGAATTTACCAGTTGGCCTGGCCATACCGAGTTCTCGGTATACCTGCCTATTCGGAAATAGAGGTGTTTATGCAACGAGGGATAGCCTGGGTAGTCGATGACGATAGCTCCATCCGTTGGGTGCTTGAACGCGCACTCACCGGAGCGGGTTTAAGCTGCACCACGTTTGAGAGCGGCAATGAGGTGCTTGATGCCCTCACTACCAAAACGCCGGACGTTTTACTTTCCGACATTCGCATGCCTGGGATGGACGGCCTGGCGCTGTTAAAGCAGATTAAACAACGCCATCCGATGCTTCCGGTCATCATTATGACCGCGCACTCGGATCTCGATGCCGCCGTCAGCGCCTATCAGCAGGGGGCCTTTGATTACCTGCCGAAACCTTTTGATATTGATGAGGCTGTAGCGCTGGTTGACCGTGCGATTAGCCATTATCAGGAGCAGCAGCAGCCGCGTAATACGCCGGTCAGCAGCCCGACGGCCGATATTATTGGCGAAGCGCCGGCGATGCAGGATGTGTTTCGCATCATTGGCCGCCTGTCACGCTCCTCAATCAGCGTACTGATCAACGGCGAATCAGGTACCGGTAAAGAGCTGGTCGCCCACGCGCTGCATCGCCACAGTCCACGCGCCAAATCGCCGTTTATCGCCCTTAACATGGCGGCCATTCCGAAAGATTTGATTGAATCGGAACTGTTCGGCCATGAAAAAGGGGCTTTTACCGGCGCCAATACCGTCCGTCAGGGGCGTTTTGAGCAGGCCGATGGCGGTACGCTATTCCTTGATGAAATTGGCGATATGCCGCTGGATGTTCAGACGCGACTGCTGCGCGTGCTGGCTGACGGCCAATTTTATCGCGTTGGCGGCTATGCGCCGGTGAAAGTCGATGTGCGGATTATTGCCGCGACTCACCAGAACCTTGAGCTACGCGTGCAGGAAGGAAAGTTCCGTGAAGATTTGTTCCATCGCCTGAACGTGATTCGCGTGCATTTGCCGCCGCTGCGCGAACGCCGGGAAGATATTCCGCGCCTGGCGCGCCACTTCCTGCAGATTGCCGCCCGTGAACTGGGCGTCGAAGCCAAGCAATTGCATCCGGAAACGGAAGCGGCGCTGACGCGACTGGCCTGGCCCGGTAACGTGCGACAGCTGGAGAACACCTGTCGCTGGCTAACGGTGATGGCAGCAGGCCAGGAGGTACTGACCCAGGATCTGCCGTCCGAGCTGTTCGAAACGTCGATTCCCGATAGCCCAACGCAGCTCCAACCGGATAGCTGGGCAACGCTGCTGGGGCAATGGGCCGACCGCGCCCTGCGTTCCGGTCATCAAAACCTGCTATCAGAAGCGCAGCCGGAGATGGAGCGTGCATTGCTCACCACCGCGCTACGTCATACGCAAGGGCATAAGCAGGAAGCCGCTCGTCTGCTGGGCTGGGGGCGAAATACGTTAACGCGGAAGCTAAAAGAGCTGGGAATGGAATAACACCGGACTCAGCGGTGAAATGAACGCCCGGTGAGCTGGCTCACCGGGATTCGCTTAAATAACGCGAGAGAACTGCTGCAGGCGCGCTTTCTGCCGCAGATAGGCATCGAAGCACATACAGATATTACGAATCAACAGACGGCCTTTTGCCGTAACCTGTATTCCTTTTTCATCCACATCCACCAGCCCGTCTTTCGCCAGCGGCGCCAGCAATTTCATATCTTCGGCAAAGTAATCGTTGAAGATAAGATCCCACTGCGTTTCAACCGCCGAGAACTCAAGACGGAAGTTGCAAATCAGGGCCTTAATGATATCCCGGCGGATACAATCATCGCGGGTTAACGCAATACCCCGCCACAGCGCGGTGCCGCTTTCATCGACCTGCTGATAATACTGTTTCAGCTCTTTCTGGTTCTGCGCATAGCAGTCGCCAATCATACTGATCGCCGACACGCCCATTCCGAGCAGGTCGGTATCGCCCTGGGTGGTGTACCCCTGGAAGTTGCGGTGCAGCACGCCTTCACGCTGGGCAATTGCGAGTTCATCGTCCGGCCGGGCAAAGTGATCCATACCGATAAACTGATAGCCAGCGTCGGTAAGCGAAGCGATGGTTTCCTGCAGGATATCCAGTTTCTGCTCTGCGCTCGGTAAATCCGCGTCTTTAATTTTGCGCTGCGCAGCGAATAGCATGGGCAGATGCGCGTAGTTAAATACGCTCAGACGGTCCGGATTGAGTTCAGCGACTTTCTGCAGCGTGAAGGCAAAGCTTTCCGGCGTTTGCTTCGGCAGACCGTAAATCAAATCGATGTTGGTCGATGTGAAGCCAATCTCACGCGCATGACGCAGCAGCGCAAAGATGAATTCTTCATCTTGTTCACGGTTCACCAGGCGCTGTACTTCTTTATTGAAATCCTGCACCCCCATGCTCAAACGGTTGAACCCTGCGGATCGTAAATGATCCAGTACATCCAGTTCGATTTCACGCGGATCGACTTCGATGGAGATTTCCGCATCGGCGTTAAAGCTGAAGTGGCCACGCAGCAGATTCATCAAGCGGCTGATTTGCGCTTTGTTGAGATAGGTCGGCGTACCGCCGCCCCAGTGCAGTTGGCTGACCTGACGGCCGGCAAAAAGTGGCGCGCGGTGAATAATTTCCTGCTCAAGGACATCAAGATACTGGTCAGCCTTATGCTGCTGACGGGTGACAATCTTATTACAGCCGCAAAAATAGCAGAGCTTATGGCAGAACGGGATATGGACGTACAGCGACAGCGGGCGCTGCGGGTAACGGGCGACGGCGGCGGCAAAATCAGCAGCGCCGAACGCCGGAGAAAACTCCAGCGCGGTGGGATACGAGGTATATCGCGGCCCGGAATAGTTATATTTCTGGATAAGGGCCAGATCCCAGTCGATTAACTGCTCAGACATGCTCACTCCTTCCGATGATGCCGCCGACGGGTACGCCGTGCCGGCCCAACCACACCTCGGGTCATGAGCCGGTTGCGCAGCCATTTTTGACGCCGCGACAACCGTCTTAGTTTAACGAATAACCACAGCAGATAACATATAACCAGAAGGGTTATAAGCAGGACCGGGAATCCGATGGGATGCAAACGTTAGTTTCCACCCTTCAGCAGACGCATCATATCTTCCTGACGCTCTTCTTCTTCCTCGTCCTCGTCGTCATCATAGGAGAGGCCAAGCTGCTGCATCAGCGCGTCAATACGATCCAGTTTAGCATCGACCCAGGCCTGCTCTTCAGCATTCAGGGTACCGCCCTCTTCCAGACGTTCCAGCAGCGCGTCCAGGCGCTCATCATTCTCCAGCAAATCCAGCTCAGCCTGCGGTGAAAGCATAGGTTTCTCGCTCTTTGGTTTGTGCTGCTTAACGGCCGGGGTGCTTTCAGTCACGCCCAGCGGGATCGGTTTTTTGCTGCCAATGCGTGGGTCCAGCTGCTGGCTGCGGCCTTTGCCTGCTGAAGCAGCATCGCCGCCGCTGGCGCGGCTGCCTGCGGCATGGCCGCGGTGTTTTTTCTGACGTTTACGGTCGCGTGCTTCCTGGTTCAACTCTTCACGCGACTTACCACGTGCTTTACCGCGCGATGCGGATGCCGGTTTTTTCATGATGTGTGATCTTCAGACAGTTTTCTTCAGTATAGAATTGAGGCGGAATCTAGCAGAAAGCAAGCAAAGAAAAAAGGCGACAGATTAATCTGTCGCCTTTTTCCGCACTCACAACCCTTAACGGGTTTCCACTTTCCATGTCAGCTATCGACTTACCCTGTCTTTCCCTTAGCTTCCAACGGTCCTTGTTCTGTCCCTTTCCCTTTTAAAACGTCTCCAGACGTTTGTCATCCTGACAATCCTGGTCTTCGCCTCCTGGCGCTCCTGACCCCTCGTCCTGAGTCGTAATCCTCCGGCATCCTCGCCTTTGCCCACTACTTTACCGCTTTGCCGAAAATCGACAACCACCTGTAGGATGAAAAGCCAGCTTAAGGATATAGAATTTCCTGTAACAGTATGATTTAACGATAATCAATGAATTTGGCGTCAGGTTTTTCTCACAAATTTCGTATAGTCCTTATGGACAATGTCTCACAAACCGCATGGTTTTTACTTACAACGCCGATGTGCGGTAAAAACAGTCTTTTTCTGCCTTTCAGGTATAATCCCCGCCATAGCCTGATTTTACGGAGACGACAGTCTTGACCAACTGGAATTATCAACAGACGCATTTTGTCACGAGCGCGCCTGATATCCGCCATCTTCCATCCGATACCGGAATTGAAGTGGCATTCGCTGGCCGCTCAAATGCGGGCAAATCCAGCGCCCTTAATACGCTGACTAACCAGAAAAGCCTGGCGCGTACGTCAAAAACGCCGGGTCGTACCCAGCTTATCAACCTGTTTGAAGTCGCAGAAGGTAAACGCCTGGTCGACTTGCCGGGGTATGGCTATGCGCAGGTGCCGGAAGAGATGAAAATCAAATGGCAGAAGGCGCTGGGTGAGTATCTTGAAAAACGTCTGTGCCTGAAAGGCCTGGTGGTATTGATGGATATCCGTCATCCGCTGAAAGATCTCGATCAGCAAATGATCGAATGGGCGGTAGAAAGCGATATTCAGGTGCTGGTCCTGCTAACCAAAGCCGACAAGCTCGCCAGCGGCGCGCGTAAAGCGCAGGTCAATATGGTGCGTGAAGCGGTACTGGCCTTCAATGGCGATATCCAGGTTGAGCCTTTCTCTTCGCTGAAAAAAACTGGCGTGGATAAATTGCGTCAGAAGCTGGATAGCTGGTTTAACGACATCCCGCCGCAAGAAGCCGCCGAAGACGTAGAGTAACCCCCGCTTTTTCCGGATAATGGCGCCCAGCGCCCTATCCGGACGTTCATTTTACGCTGTTGTCAGCGCGTAAAACTTTTCTTTCGCGCAATAAAAAACGCCCCGGTCATAAATGACCGGGGCGGCTAAAATATTCAGCCAAATCCGATTACGTGAAGTAAAAGGTCTGAAAGATAGAACATCTTACCTCTGTACCCTACGCGAATAACTTTACTCTTCTTTCGGTTATGGATAAAGCACTTTTTGTAGTTTTTTTTCACTATTTACATAATAAATTCAAATGACCATCACAAAAATCTATAAGTTATGTTGCTAACTTACAAAAAAGAGCCTTACAGATTGCCCACTTAGTGCGCTTGATCCCAGTTTTCACCGCTACCGACTTCCACCAATAACGGCACTGCAAGCGTGGTGCTGTTTTCCATTAACTCATGTACCTTCTTCGATACGCTATCCAGATCGTCTTTGTGCACTTCAAACACCAGTTCATCGTGTACCTGCATGATCATCCGCACGCGCGGTTTTTCGCTCAGCAGCCAGTCATCAACGGCGATCATTGCCCGTTTAATAATATCCGCCGCCGTTCCCTGCATCGGAGCGTTAATCGCTGCACGTTCCGCGCCCGCGCGGCGCGCGCCATTGCTGGATTTGATATCCGGCAGATACAGACGACGCCCTTCCAGCGTTTCGACATAACCCTGCTCTTTCGCCTGCGCGCGGGTACGTTCCATGTAGTCCAGTACGCCCGGGTAGCGTTCGAAATAGAGATCCATATACTTCTGCGCTTCTTTACGCGGGATATTCAGCTGACGCGCCAGACCAAATGCGCTCATGCCGTAAATCAGGCCAAAGTTAATCGCCTTCGCGCTGCGGCGCTGTTCATTACTGACGCTTTCCAGCGGTAAGCCAAACACCTCTGCCGCGGTGGCACGGTGAATATCCTTACCTTCAGCAAAAGCCTTCAGCAGCCCTTCATCACGCGACAGATGCGCCATGATGCGCAGCTCAATCTGCGAATAGTCGGCAGACACAATCAGGTAATCCTCAGGCGCGATAAACGCCTGACGAATACGGCGACCTTCGTCATTACGCACCGGAATGTTCTGCAGATTAGGATCGGTCGAAGAGAGACGCCCGGTCGCCGTCACCGCCTGATGGTACGAAGTATGAACGCGGCCGGTTTTCGGGTTAATCATCAGCGGCAGCTTATCGGTATAGGTCGATTTAAGCTTCGCCAGCCCACGATACTCGAGGATCACCTTCGGCAGCGGGTAATCCAGCGCCAGTTCCTCCAGCACCTCTTCAGAAGTCGACGGCGCGCCGCCAGGCGTTTTCTTCAGCGGCTTGATGCCCTGCTTTTCAAACAAGATGGTTTGCAACTGTTTGGTAGAAGAGAGGTTGAACTCCTCACCGGCAATTTCATGGGCGCGTTGTTCCAGCTCAACCAGCCGCTTAGCGATCTCCTGCGAATGCGCATGTAGCACCGCCGGATCGATCTTCACGCCGTTGCGCTCAACCCGCGACAGCACCGGCACCAGCGGCATCTCGATATTTTTAAAGATATTCAGCGGGCCTTCATGCTGCTGTAGTTGCGGCCACATCTTCAGATGCAGTTGTAGCGTCACGTCAGCATCTTCCGCGGCGTAACGCCCTGCCTCTTCCAGCGCAATCTGATTAAAGGTGAGCTGATTTTTCCCCTTACCGGCAATCTCTTCAAAGGTGATGGTTTTGTGTTTCAACCAGCGATCGGACAGGCTATCCATATCATGTCGGCCCGCGACGCTGTCGAGGGTGTAGGATTCCAGCATGGTGTCGAAGGCAATACCACGCAGTTCAATGTCGTAGTTGGCCAGGATGCCGCGATCGTACTTCAGGTTTTGCCCTACTTTTAGCACCTTGTCATCTTCCAGCAGCGGCTTGAGCAGCTCCAGCACGCGTTCACGTGGGATCTGGTCCGGCGCGTCGAGATAATCATGGGCTACCGGCACATAAGCCGCAACGCCAGGCTCAATCGCGAATGACAGGCCAACCAGATTGGCGGAAATGTTATCGAGGCTATCCGTTTCGGTATCAAAAGCAAATAGCGGCGCTTTCTTCAATCTGGCAATCCATTCGACCAGCGTCGCTTCATCCAGGATTGTCACATAATGCTCAGCAGAGAGCGTCGCGGCGACCTCTTCTTCCACAATCACCGCGGCTTCAGCTGGTTTCGCCGCTGGTTTAGCGCCTTTCCCCTGTAGCCATTTACCGGATTCGACATCGGTGATCCAACGTTTGAATTCATATTGCTTAAAGAGCGCCAGCAGTTCATCAGCCGCCGGCTGCGCAACTAACAGCTCTTCGCAACCCAGATCCAGCTCCACATCGGTTTTTATTGTGGCGAGTTGATAAGAGAGGTAGGCCACCTCTTTGTTCTGCTCCAGCTTCGCCGCCATCGTTTTCGCGCCGCGGAAGGTCAGCCCGGCGATTTTTTCTGGTTCCGCATAGAGCGTATCCAGACCACCCAATCCCTGCAGTAGCGCCTGCGCCGTTTTTTCCCCAACGCCCGGAACGCCAGGTATGTTATCTGAGGAGTCGCCCATCAGCGCGAGGAAATCAATAATCAGTTCCGGCGGTACGCCGTACTTATTCACGACCTCTTCCGGGCCGAGGATAGTGTTGGTCATGGTGTTGATTAAGGTAATGCCCGGCGTCACCAGTTGCGCCATATCTTTGTCACCGGTGCTAATCAGTACCGGACGGCCCACTTTTTCCGCCTCGCGGGCCAGCGTGCCGATAACGTCATCCGCTTCAACGCCAGGCACCGCCATCAGCGGCAGCCCCATCGCCTTCACCATCTTGTGCAGCGGTTCGATCTGTGCGCGTAGATCGTCCGGCATCGGCGGACGATGTGATTTGTAGTGCTCAAACAATTCGTCACGGAAAGTTTTCCCTTTGGCATCAAATACCACGACGGCATGCGTCGGCTGATACTGCAGGATCAGGCTACGCAGCATATTCAGCACGCCGTACATTGCGCCGGTAGGCTCCCCTGCGCTATTGGTTAGCGGCGGGAAGGCGTGGTAAGCCCGGTATAGGTAAGAGGAGCCGTCGACGAGGATGAGAGGGTTTTCTGGGATCTGAACCATAATTTCCGTGCCTGTTTATCAGATTATGGGTAAAGGATGCCACAGACGGGCATGAAATCCTGAATTTTTCCCGCATTTAGCCGAAAAGATTCATCGCAGAGGTGAATCGCTGCACAATATTATCTGTGGATAACTTTGTGCATAGTTTTATCGCCTCAGCCAAAAAAGCCTAAACCATGTGACAAAGAATCTTATAAATCATTATATATCAATGTATTAAATATACATCTAAGTCTATATATGCTTCATGATGACTCAATGTTCCATGTGGATATAAGATTCGCATTTTTTTCTGTTCTGGTAAGACCCGTTATTTGCCGCGTTTTCTGGTAAAATCAGCCCCTTGCGCGGTTTAAGAACGTTCTTTGCCGGCCTAACTTTCTGAATAAACTAACTATGTCGAGATTACTCGCTGCGATAACACTCCCGCTGAGTATCGCCCTTACCATCTTAGTCACCATTATCTGTTCCGTGCCGATTATCATCGCCGGGCTGATTAAACTGCTGGTACCTATCCCGGCGGTTTGGCGTTCTATTTCTGTTTTTTGCAATTTCATGATGTATTGCTGGTGCGAAGGACTGGCGCTGCTGCTGCATCTCAACCCATGGTTGAAATGGGATGTTCAGGGGCTGGAAGGGCTGAATAAAAAGAACTGGTATCTACTTATCAGCAACCATCACAGCTGGGCGGACATCGTGGTGCTCTGCGTTCTGTTTCGCAAGCATATCCCGATGAATAAATACTTCCTCAAGCAGCAGTTGGCCTGGGTACCCTTTATCGGCCTGGCCTGCTGGGCGCTTGATATGCCTTTTATGCGCCGCTATTCGCGCGGCTACTTACTGCGCCACCCGGAACGCCGCGGTAAAGACGTCGAAACGACTCGCCGCTCATGTGAAAAATTCCGTTCTCATCCGACAACCATCGTCAATTTCGTTGAAGGTTCAAGGTTTACCGTAGAAAAGAAGCGCGAGACGCGCTCGCCTTACCACAACCTATTGCCGCCTAAAGCTGCGGGCATTGCGATGGCATTAAACGTCCTCGGCGCACAGTTCGATAAGCTACTGAACGTTACGCTGTGCTATCCGGACAATAATGCCAGGCCGTTTTACGATATGTTAAGCGGTCGCCTGACGCGCATCGTGGTACGTATTAATCTGGTGCCGATTGGCGAGGAACTACACGGTGATTACGTCAATGATAAAAACTTTAAGCGCGGTTTCCAGCGCTGGCTGAATGGGCTTTGGGAAGAAAAAGATCGTCAGCTCACTGACATTATGCAGGGTAACGAAAAGTCGTGACTATAGAGTCGATAAAAAAAGCCGGTCAGTGACCGGCATTTTTTTTATTTCTTTTCAACCAGTTGTTTCACAGTATCTGCGTACTGGGAGACAAACGCGTCCATATTGCTGGTATCCATACCCTGCGGGTTCAGCTGGTATTTACCATTAACAAACATCGCCGGAACGCCCTGCAGCTGTAAATCGGCTGCGGCTTTCTCTTGTTGGGCGACCAGAGACTTCACCACAAAGCTGTTCCATGCCGCGTCGTAATCTTCACCTTTCACGCCCGCATCAACGAAGACTTTACGGATGTCGGCAGTGGACTGCACGGTTTGGGTTTTCTGTACCGCTTCAAACATCGGCGCGGTTACTTTATCTTCAACGCCCAGCGCGATCGCCACAGCCCACGCCTGGGTCAGGTCTTTACCCAACGGGCCCAGGAATTCAACGTGATACTTGGTCATTTTGGTGCCTTCCGGCAGTTTCTGACGTACGTTGTCGGAAACGTGCAGCACTTCTTCAAACTGATAGCAGTGCGGGCAGTAGAATGAGAAGAACTCAAGGACCTGAGGTTCGCCTGCAACCGGCTTATCAAGGGTGGTGTACTGCTTGCCGTCGGTGATCTGGGCAGCGGATGCACTGAAAGCCAGAATCATACCAGCCAGCGCCAGCCAAATTTTTTTCATGATTATTTCTCTCCTGATATATCACATTAATACATTGGCGTTAACTGAAGAGGGGGTTCCTGCAGAACCTTCACCTGCTCAAGAAATGTTGCAGTCTGCCCGCGCCAATAATCTTCCCCGGTTAACCATGGGAAATTTATAGGGAAAGCAGGATCGTCCCAACGCCTGAGCAGCCACGCCAGATAATAAACTAAACGCATGGCGCGTAAAGGTTCGATGAGAGCGATTTCGTCCGTATTGAACGGACTGAATTCTTCATAGGCCTCAATGATGGTCTCCAGCTGCATGCGCTGTTCGGCTTTATCGCCATTCAGCAGCATCCAGAGATCCTGTACTGCCGGGCCGGTGCGGGCATCATCTAAATCAACAAACAGCGGACCATCGCGCCACAGGATATTGCCGGCGTGGCAGTCGCCATGCAGACGAAGCGTATCCGCACGCCCGTGCCACCGTGCCCTGACAGCATCGATGAGTTTATCAGCCGCACTCAGGAAATCAGCCTTCAGGCCAGATGGAATAAGCGTCGCCTGTTCGAATACCTGACGTGGTTCCAACAGATATTCTTGTACGCCAATCTCCGGGCGCGCATTAAAACGCTGCTTACGACCGGTCTGGTGCAGGCGGCCAAGATAGCGCCCGACCCATTCTATTTGGTCAAGATTATCCGCTTCGAACTGGCGGCCGCCGAGGCTTGGGAAGACGGCAAAGAAGAATCCTTGATGTTGATGTAGCGTGCTGTCGTTAAATAAGAGCGGCGCGGCAACGGGCACTTCATCTTCTACGAGTTGAAGCGCAAACTGGTGTTCTTCGAGGATCTGTTCTGCAGACCAGCGTTCAGGACGATAGAACTTCACCACATAGCGGCGGCGGTCTTCGTCCTGAAACTGGTAAACACGGTTCTCATAGCTATTAAGCGGAGTCAGACCGGAGTCGACCCGCATTCCCAGATCGAATAATCCATCAATGATGGTATCCGGGTGAAGCGTCTGAAAAGTAAAAGCGTTATCGTGCATCCTGACATCCGATAATCGTACGAATGCTTCAGGATATCATCTCGTAGCCGGTTTCGCGGCAGCACTTACAACCTTTTACTCTTTAATAACACCGCGCGCGCGTAACAGTGCGGTTTTAAAATCCTCTTCATAATCTTTCTGAATACCCGGGATGACGGCCTCTTTCGATGAATCACGCATCTTCAGGTGATAAATCAGAATATCATCAGAAAGATCGGCTAGTTCACCTTTATAACCTGCTTCCGCCGCCAGTTTCTGCAAGAATTGCATCAGGTTCAGTTCAGGTTCTTTTTGCCAGGCTGGCTGGAGAAGTTCAATTACTTCATTCAGGCGTTTACATTTCATAGTCATGCTCCTTACTCTTGATAGGGACAAGTTAACAGGGTCAATCCCACAATGAAAGAGGCGATATTAATATGCAAAGCGAGGCAATAACCGGTGTCGTGCTGGCGGGTGGAAGAGCTACGCGCATGGGCGGTGTTGATAAGGGATTGCAGTTGCTGAATGGTCGTCCTCTCTGGCGTCACGTTGCGGATTCATTAGAGCCGCAGGTAGGCAGATTAGTGATTAGCGCTAATCGCAATCTAGAGTATTGGCATACCAGCGGATATGCCGTTTATCGCGATACCCAAGCTGATTTTCCAGGCCCACTGGCCGGAATGCTTGCCGTTATGCAGCAGGTAGATAGCCCATGGTTTGTATTTTGCCCCTGCGACACGCCGTTCATCCCCTCTTTTCTGGTCGAGCGTTTGGTAAAACAGAAAGCTTCAGCGCCGGTGGTTTGGGTACACGATGGCGAGCGCGATCATCCCGCCGTTGCATTAGTCCACCGACGAATTATTCCGGAGCTGGAGACTTATCTGGCTCATGGAGAACGCCGGGTGATGGTCTTTATGCGTCAAGTGGGCGGGCACCCGGTGAATTTCAGCGATGTGAAATCAGCATTCATCAATGTGAATACGCTGGATGATTTGCAGCAGATGCAGGAGCCATCATGATCCCATTACTGGCGATCGCCGCATGGAGCGGTACCGGGAAAACAACACTATTAAAACGCCTCATCCCTGCACTCTGCGCCAAAGGATTACGCCCGGGGCTGATTAAGCACACTCATCATGATATGGATGTCGATAAGCCAGGCAAGGATAGTTACGAATTGCGCAAAGCTGGCGCTTCGCAAACTATTGTCGCAAGCGCGCAGCGTTGGGCGCTGATGACAGAAACCCCTGATAAACCCGAATTAGATCTTCAATGGCTGGTAAGCAGAATGGATCCGGAAAAGTTGGATTTCGTTTTGGTGGAGGGTTTTAAGCATGAACCTGTACCGAAGATCCTGCTTTTCCGGCAAAACAGCGGACATCGTGTAGAAGAGTTAGTGATTGATGAACATACGATAGCAGTGGCCAGCGATGTGCCCATCGCGACGTCACTTCCGCTGTTGGATTTAAATAATATTCCACAGATCGCGACGTTTATTGCGAGTTGGTTAAAGAGGCAATAGCGGTGATATAGGTGGGATTTTCCCGGAGGCGGTGCTGCGCACCTTTTCCGGGCTACGCGGTCTGTAGCCCCGGTAAGCGCAGCGCCACCGGGGGGATAGACGCCACACAGCAAAAAACCCCGCACCTTCCGGTACGGGGTTCTTCTTGTTTGATGCCTGGCAGTTCCCTACTCTCACATGGGGAGACCCCACACTACCATCGGCGCTACGGCGTTTCACTTCTGAGTTCGGCATGGGGTCAGG
>NZ_JAQIRM010000007.1:0-356535 GCF_050600785.1 Klebsiella sp. 141198 | reverse complement strand
GACGCGCTTTAGCGCTCTGTCGCGAGGTGGCGTATATTACGCTTTCCTCTTTCAGAGTCAACCCTGAATTTCAGAATTTTTCTCTTCAACCGAACCGGCTGTTTGTGTGAAGTGATTCACATCTGCCGTGTCAGTGGGAGCGCATTATAGGGAGCTGCTGAGATATAGCAAGCCTTAAAATACAAAAAACTTATCAAGCGCTCATTAATTAAGCTTTTCACGTTTATCCGCGGTAAGAGCGAATCGACAAAACCCAGTATTCATGCGGCCTGCAGTGCATTTCCTACCGAAACCACTTTTTTGCGAAAACGCGATTTTTCTCGTTTCCCCACCGCCGCTATCACGCCAATGGTGAATTAAGCACCACTCTTGACCCATGACAAAGCGCCCCGCTTCGTCATCTTTCTATAATCAGAGCCGTTTCTTCCTATTGGTAATAATCTATGGCTTATCAACTCAACATTAACTGGCCCGAGTTTTTAGAGAAGTACTGGCAAAAGCAGCCGGTCGTATTAAAGAAGGCGTTTCCGAACTTCATCGACCCCATCACGCCAGACGAGCTGGCCGGGTTAGCCATGGAGCCGGAAGTCGATAGCCGGCTGGTCAGCCTGGTCAACGGTAAATGGCAGGCCAGTAACGGTCCATTTGAGCATTTCGACGGGCTGGGCGAAAGCGGCTGGTCATTGCTGGCCCAGGCGGTAAACCACTGGCATATGCCTGCCGCCGAGCTGGTACGCCCGTTCCGCGTGCTGCCTGACTGGCGTTTAGACGACCTGATGATCTCCTTCTCCGTCCCCGGCGGCGGCGTAGGCCCGCATATCGATCAGTATGACGTCTTTATTATTCAGGGCATGGGAAGCCGCCGCTGGCGCGTGGGCGATAAACTGCCGATGCGTCAGTTCTGTCCGCATCCGGCACTGCTGCACGTCGATCCGTTCCCACCGATCATTGATGAAGATCTGGAGCCGGGCGACATCCTCTATATTCCACCGGGATTCCCGCACGACGGCGTAACTCACGAAACGGCGCTGAACTACTCCGTCGGCTTCCGCGGTCCAAATGGCCGCGACCTGATCAGCAGCTTCGCCGACTATGTGCTGGAAAACGATCTCGGCGGCGAACACTACAGCGATCCGGACCTCACCTGCCGCGACCATCCGGGCCGGGTTGAAGAGTATGAACTCGACCGTCTGCGCAACATGATGATCGACATGATTCGCCAACCAGAAGACTTCAAGCAGTGGTTCGGCAGTTTCGTCACCACGCCGCGTCACGAGCTGGATATTGCTCCGGCGGAACCGGCATATGAAGAAGAGGAAGTGATCGATGCGCTGCTGGGCGGCGAAAAGCTTTCTCGCCTGAGCGGACTGCGCGTTCTGCATATCGGCGACAGCTTCTTCGTACATAGCGAACAGCTGGATACCACCGATGCAGAGGCGCTGGATGCATTGTGCCGCTATACCTCATTAGGTCAAGAAGAGCTCGGCAGCGGCCTGCAAAATCCAGAATTCGTGAGCGAGCTGACGCGGCTGATTAATCAGGGCTACTGGTACTTCGAAGAGTAAAAGAACGGCAATACTGCGGGCAGTCGCCTGGCGCTACCCGCTTGCTTTCAGCCGTTATTGCGCATATTTCGGCAGCACGATAATAAAGCGCGTAGAGCGCAGATCGGACTGCACCGCTACGCTGCCGTGATGGGCGCTGACAATCGATTTTACAATCGCCAGACCGATACCGCTGCCCTCGCCTTTGCGCTGGCGTGACGGGTCGACGCGATAGAAACGGTCAAACAGGCGCGGCAAATGTTCAGCAGCAATCGGCGCGCCGGGGTTCTCCACCACCAGGCGGATCTTTTCGGCGCTTTCGCTCAACTGTATGGTCACCGCCTGTCCGGCCGGCGTATAGCGGATCGCGTTCGACAGCAGGTTACTGATTGCCCGCCGCAGCATCAGCGGGTCGCCAATCACCCGGCAGTGGCTACCGACAAAACGCAGCGCCACCTCTTTCTCTTCCGCCCACGCTTCAAAGAACTCAAACACCTTATTCACTTCCTCGGCCAGATCCAGCGCCCGTTGTTCAGGGATTAACTGGTTATTATCCGCCTGGGCGAGGAACAACATATCGCTGACCATCCGCGACATGCGCGAAAACTCTTCGAGATTGGAATAGAGCACCTCTTCCAGCTCCTGCTGGCTGCGGCTTTGGCTCAAGGCGATTTCGGTTTGCGTCACCAGGTTGGTAATCGGCGTACGGATTTCATGGGCGATATCGGCGGAGAAATTAGACTGGCGGGTAAAGACATCCTCTATCCGCTCCAGCATATGGTTAAACGACAGCGCCAGCCGTTCCAGCTCGATGGGCACCGCCTGTGGGTCAAGGCGTACATCGAGATCCCGCGAGGTAATATTCTGGATCTGGCGGCTGATCTGGCGAATCGGCTTATGCCCCTGATAGACCACAAACAGCACGATGGCGATAATCAACAGGCTGATTATCGACGCCGCGGAAATCAGCTTCGCTTTGAGTTCATTAATATAGTGCAGGTGAAAGTCGATCGATAAAGCCATCAGCAGATGCCAGGCCGGTTTACCGTCCGACTGCTTGCCGAGCGGCAACATGATTAGCCGCCAGGAGCGGGTCTCCATTTGATGATTATCATGAACCATTTCCCGCGGCTGCGGGTCGGTCCATGAAATCACATTACCGTCGCGCAACTTCATCGCCAGCCCCGGCGTGCTCATAATATGGCTGAGTTCCGGGCCGTCTGGCGACTGAAACAGAATATTGCCCTCGGCATCATCCAGACAGATAAAGACGTTAGCGTAGCCGCCAATCACGTTTTTTAAGATCTCCAGCCGCCGCTCCTGCGGATAGTCGGCGTGGTTGAGCACCGTCTCAAGCGTGGTGCTGAGCTGCTTGAGATCGTGAACGTCGCGCTCTTCAAAGTGGGCCTTCACCGAATGGATCATGATCCAGGTGAAGGCAAAGAAAGCGATGATGGTGGCGAGGCTGATAAAGAAGGTCAGCCGGGTGGCCAACGAAAAGGGGCGCTTAGCGGCCATCCGGCACCTCAAGCATATAGCCGACGCCGCGCACGGTCTGGATAAGCTTCGGCTCGAAGTCGTTATCGATTTTGGCGCGCAGCCGCTTCACCGCCACGTCGATGGCGTTAGTGTCGCTGTCGAAATTCATATCCCACACCTGCGACGCGATCAGCGAGCGGGGTAGCACCTCGCCCTTATGGCGCAGGAAGAACTCCAGCAGAGTGAATTCTTTACTGGTCAGGGTGATACGAGTCGCGCCGCGCATCACCTTGCGGCTGACCAAATCAACGCTGAGATCGGCCGCCTGAAACTGGCTTTCTACTATTACCGCCGCCCCGCGACGCAGCAGAGTACGTACCCGCGCCAGCAGTTCCGCAAAAGCAAAGGGCTTCACCAGATAGTCGTCGGCGCCCAGCTCCAGCCCCTTCACCCGATGCTCGATAGTGCCAAGCGCGGTAAGCAGCAGGATCGGCATCCCTTTATTGGCGGCGCGCAGCATGCGCACGATATCCCAGCCGTTGACGTCCGGCAGCATGATGTCGAGGATCAGCAGATCGTAGTCGCTGGTCATCGCCAGGTGATAACCGTTAAGGCCGTTGTCGGCCAGGTCGACGACGAATCCAGCTTCGGTAAGCCCTTTGGTCAGGTACTCCCCGGTTTTCTTCTCATCTTCGACAATCAAAATCTTCACGGCTGGCTCCTTCACGCGCGCTCTGTGCGGGTATTCAATTTTAGAGGAGCCCCTCCGGATAGCAATGAAATATCAGGAAAATGACAGCTTTGTCATTTTCCTGTCACGCGTTGAACAGAGCCCGCTGCGTAAAGTATCCGCCATTGATAAATCGCCGAAAACCGTCTGCCGTCATGCGCCCAATTAAGCTTCTTTCTCTCAGCGTGATATTCGCCTTAACCGGCTGTCTGTCACTTGCTCCGGACTATCAGCGCCCCACCGCGCCGGTGCCACAGCAGTTCTCTCTCAGCCAGAACAAACTGGTTACTGCGACTGCGGGCTACCAGGAAACCGGCTGGCGTACCTTTTTCGTCGACCCACAGGTAAAAAGCCTGATTAGTACCGCGCTGACCAACAATCGCGATCTACGGATGGCGGCGCTGAAAGTGCAGGAAGCCCGCGCCCAGTACCGGGTGACCGACGCCGACCGCTACCCGCAGCTTAACGGCGACGGCAGCACCACCTATGGCGGCAAGCTCAAAGGCGACACCACCACCAGCAGCGATTATGCAGCTGGCTTGAATCTCAGCTACGATCTCGACTTCTTTGGCCGGTTGAAAAACCTTAGCGAGGCCGACCGACAGAACTTCTTCGCCAGCGAAGAGGCGCGGCGCGCGGTGCATATCCTGTTGATTGCTAACGTTTCACAAAGCTACTTCAACCAGCGTCTGGCGGCGGCGCAGCTACAGGTGGCGAACGACACCTTACAGAACTATCAGCAGTCTTACGCCTTCGTTGAAAAACAGCTGCTGACCGGCAGCACCACCGTCCTGGCGCTGGAACAGGCGCGCGGCATGATCGAAAGCACCCGCGCCGATATCGCCAAACGGCAGGGCCAACTGGCGCAAGCTAATAACGCCCTGCAGCTACTGCTCGGCAGCTATCAACGGCTGCCGGACGATAGCGCCAGCAGCGCGGTGGACCTGAAAGGCGTAACCCTGCCGCCGTCGCTCTCCTCAGAGATCCTGTTGCAGCGGCCGGATATTTTAGAGGCTGAACACAGCCTGTTGGCGGCCAACGCCAATATCGGCGCCGCGCGGGCGGCCTTCTTCCCGTCGATTACCCTGACCAGCTCGCTCTCCGGCAGCAGCAGCGAGCTCTCCAGCCTGTTTAACGCCGGCAGCGCGATGTGGAACTTCATCCCCAAAATCGAACTGCCGATTTTCAATGCCGGGCGCAACCAGGCCAACCTTGACCTGGCGGAGATCCGCCAGCAGCAGCAGGTAGTCAACTATGAGCAAAAAATACAGTCCGCCTTTAAAGAGGTGGCCGACGCGCTGGCCCTGCGCCAGAGCCTGGCCGATCAGATTGCCGCCCAGCAGCGCTATCTCGCTTCACTAAATATCACCCTGCAGCGCGCTACTGCGCTCTATCGTCACGGCGCGGTCAGCTACATCGAAGTCCTGAGCGCCCAGCGCGACATTTTCACCACCCGACAAACCCTGCTGGAACTCAACTATTCCCGTCAGGCTAATGAAATCACCCTGTTCACCGCCCTCGGCGGCGGCTGGATGGAATAACCCGAGGAGTCTTGATTATGAATTCACTGTCTAAAATCGCCCTGTTCACGCTGTTATCCGGTGTGATGTTCGCGGCCCAGGCCGCCGACCCACACGCAGGTATGGCAATGCACGAGCAGCCCGCAGCCACGGAGACGCAAAGCATCACTGGCAAAGGCATCATTAAAGCCATTGATATGGATAATAAAAAAATCACTATCGCCCACGAAGCCATCCCGGCGGTGAACTGGCCGCCGATGACCATGCGCTTCACCATCACCCCGCAGACACAGCTCAACAATGTGAAGAACGGCGACAGCGTGGATTTCACCTTCGTTCAGCAGGGCAATCTGTCGCTGTTACAGGATATCCGCGCCCAATAACGGCCCGGCGACGGTAGGCTCCTCAACAACTGAATGGACGACACATGGCATCCCTGACACTGAAAAATACGGCGCTGATCCTCGGCAGCATGGTAATTGGCGGCGCGCTTACCGCGGCGCTGTATACCCGACTGACGCCGCCCCTGAATAGCGCATCCGCGACCGAGCAGCAGCGCAAAGTGCTGTTCTGGTACGACCCGATGTACCCGAATACTCGCTTTGATAAACCGGGTAAATCGCCGTTTATGGATATGGATCTGGTGCCGAAATACGCTGATGAGGAGAGTGCCGCCGCCGGTGCGCCGGGGGTGCGTATCGACCCGACGCAGACCCAGAATCTCGGCGTAAAAACCGCCGCGGTCAGCCGCGGGCCGTTGCGCTATGCCCAGACCTTCCCGGCCAACATCAGCTATAACGAGTATCAGTACGTGATTATGCAGGCGCGGGCGGCGGGCTTTATCAATAAAGTCTATCCGCTGACCGTCGGCGACAAAGTCAAGCAAGGCACGCCGTTACTCGAGCTGACCATCCCAGACTGGGTGGAAGCGCAGAGCGAATATCTGTTGTTGCAGGAGACCGGGGGCACCGCCACGCAGGTCGAGGGGATCCTCGAGCGTTTGCGCCTCGCCGGAATGCCGGATGACGATATCCGCCGCCTGAAAACCACACGTAAAATCCAGACCCGCTTTACCCTCAAAGCGCCGATCGATGGCGTTATTACCGCCTTCGATCTGCGTGCCGGAATGAATATCGCCAAAGATAATGTGGTGGCGAAAATTCAGGGCATGGACCCGGTGTGGGTCAGCGTGGCGGTGCCGGAATCCATCGCCTGGTTGATTAAAGACGCCTCGCAGTTCGCCATTCAGGTTCCCGCCTGGCCGGGCAAAACCTTCAGCATCAACAAATGGACCATTCTCCCCAGCGTCGATAGCGCCACCCGTACCCTGCAGCTGCGCCTGCAGGTCAACAACCCGGATGACGCGCTGAAGCCGGGGATGAACGCCTATCTGAAACTGACAAGCGAAAGCGCGCCGATGCTGCTGATCCCATCAAAAGCGTTGATCGACAGCGGCAACGAGCAGCGAGTGATTACCATGGATAACGAGGGGCGCTTCGTGCCGAAGCTCGTGCAGGTATTCCATGAATCCGCCGGCGTTACGGCCATTCGCAGCGGTCTGCAGGAGGGCGAAAAAGTCGTCGCCAGCGGCCTGTTCCTGATCGACTCGGAAGCCAATATCTCCGGCGCGCTGGAGCGCATGCGCGCGCAGGATCCCGATACAGCGGCCCCCGCCGCCCACGCGCACTGAGGAACGGAACAATGATTGAATGGATTATCCGCCGCTCGGTGGCCAACCGTTTCCTGGTGATGATGGCGGCGCTGTTTCTCAGCATCTGGGGGACCTGGACCATCGTCCATACCCCGGTAGACGCTCTGCCGGACCTCTCCGACGTACAGGTGATCGTCAAAACCAGCTATCCGGGGCAGGCGCCGCAGATCGTCGAAAATCAGGTTACCTGGCCGCTGACCACCACCATGCTGTCGGTGCCCGGCGCCAAAACGGTGCGCGGCTTCTCGCAGTTTGGCGACTCCTACGTGTATGTAATATTTGAAGACGGCACCGATCCTTACTGGGCGCGCTCGCGGGTGCTGGAGTATCTCAACCAGGTGCAGGGCAAACTTCCCGCCGGGGTCAGCGCC
Source organism: Klebsiella sp. 141198 (assembly GCF_050600785.1). NCBI lineage: Bacteria > Pseudomonadati > Pseudomonadota > Gammaproteobacteria > Enterobacterales > Enterobacteriaceae > Klebsiella > Klebsiella sp. 141198. Next base: position 349,180 of record NZ_JAQIRM010000007.1, on the reverse strand, counting down.
GAAATGGGCCCTGACGCCACCGGGGTTGGCTGGGTCTTCGAGTACGCGCTGGTCGACCGCAGCGGCAAACATGACCTCGCCGAACTGCGCTCGTTGCAAGACTGGTTCTTAAAATATGAGCTGAAAACCATTCCTAACGTCTCGGAAGTGGCTTCGGTAGGCGGCGTGGTCAAGGAGTATCAGATTGTCGTCGACCCAATGAAGCTGACCCAGTACGGCATCAGCCTCGGCGAGGTGAAATCGGCGCTGGATGCCTCTAACCAGGAGGCGGGCGGCTCTTCCGTCGAACTGGCGGAAGCCGAATATATGGTGCGCGCCAGCGGCTACCTGCAGACGCTCGACGACTTCAAAAATATCGTGCTGAAAACCGGTGACAACGGCGTGCCGGTCTACCTCGGCGACGTCGCTCGGGTGCAGATTGGTCCGGAGATGCGCCGCGGTATCGCCGAGCTTAACGGCGAGGGCGAAGTGGCCGGCGGCGTGGTGATCCTGCGCTCCGGCAAGAACGCCCGCGAGGTGATCTCGGCGGTCAAAGAGAAGCTGGCGTCGCTGCAAAGCAGCCTGCCGGAAGGGGTTGAAGTGGTCACCACCTACGACCGCAGCCAGCTTATCGACCGCGCCATCGACAACCTCAGCCACAAGCTGCTGGAAGAGTTTATCGTTGTCGCGCTGGTCTGCGCTCTGTTCCTGTGGCACGTACGCTCGGCGCTGGTGGCGATTATTTCGCTGCCGCTCGGCCTGTGTTTCGCCTTTATCATGATGCATTTCCAGGGGCTCAACGCCAACATCATGTCGCTGGGCGGGATCGCCATTGCGGTGGGGGCGATGGTCGATGCCGCCATCGTGATGATTGAGAACGCCCATAAGCGGCTGGAGGAGTGGGAACATCAGCACCCGGGAGAGAAGCTCGGCAACGACATCCGCTGGAAAATCATTACCGATGCGTCGGTAGAGGTCGGCCCCGCGCTGTTTATCAGCCTGCTGATTATTACCCTGTCGTTTATCCCGATTTTCACCCTCGAAGGCCAGGAGGGCAAACTGTTCGGCCCGCTGGCCTTCACCAAAACCTGGTCGATGGCCGGGGCGGCGCTGCTGGCGATCGTGGTGATCCCGATCCTGATGGGCTTCTGGATCCGCGGCAAGATCCCGGCGGAGAACAGCAATCCGCTGAACCGCTTTTTGATCCGCATTTATCACCCGCTGCTGCTGAAGGTACTGCACTGGCCAAAGACTACCCTGCTGATCGCGCTGCTGTCGATCCTGACGGTTATCTGGCCGCTTAACCGGGTCGGCGGCGAGTTTCTGCCGCAGATTAATGAAGGCGATCTGCTGTATATGCCGTCAACGCTGCCGGGGATCTCCGCTGCGCAGGCGGCGGATATGCTGCAGAAAACCGATAAGCTGATCATGACGGTGCCGGAAGTGGCGCGGGTGTTCGGCAAAACCGGCAAGGCCGAAACCGCCACCGACTCGGCGCCGCTGGAGATGGTAGAGACCACGATTCAGCTCAAGCCGCAGGATCAGTGGCGACCGGGGATGACCATGGAGAAGATCGTCGAGGAGCTGGATAAAACCGTGCGTTTGCCGGGGCTGGCAAACCTGTGGGTGCCGCCGATCCGCAACCGCATCGACATGCTCTCCACCGGCATCAAGAGCCCGATCGGCATTAAAGTTTCCGGCACTAACCTGGCCGATATCGACGCCATCGCCGAACAAATTGAAGTGGTGGCGCGCACCGTGCCGGGGGTCACGTCAGCATTAGCCGAGCGGCTGGTCGGCGGGCGCTACCTCAACATTGATATTCAGCGTGAGAAGGCGGCCCGTTACGGCATGACCGTCGGCGATGTGCAGCTGTTCGTCTCGTCCGCCATCGGCGGCGCGATGGTTGGCGAAACGGTAGAGGGCGTCGAGCGATATCCGATCAACATCCGCTACCCGCAGAGCTATCGCGACAGCCCGGAGACCCTGCGCCAGCTGCCGATCCTCACGCCGCTGAAGCAGCAGATCGTGCTCGGCGACGTCGCCGAGGTTAAAGTCGTTACCGGGCCATCGATGCTGAAGACCGAGAACGCCCGCCCGACCAGTTGGATCTACATCGACGCTCGCGACCGCGACATGGTGTCGGTGGTGCGCGATCTGCAGCAGGCCATCGGCAAAGAGGTGAAGCTGAAGCCGGGCATCAGCGTTTCCTACTCCGGGCAGTTTGAGCTGCTGGAGCGCGCCAATCAGAAGCTGAAGCTGATGGTGCCGATGACGCTAATGATTATCTTCGTGCTGCTGTACCTGGCGTTCCGCCGCTTCGGCGAGGCGTTGCTGATTATCACCAGCGTGCCGTTCGCCCTCGTCGGCGGGATCTGGTTCCTTTACTGGATGGGGTTCCATTTGTCGGTAGCCACCGGTACCGGCTTTATCGCCCTTGCCGGGGTGGCAGCGGAGTTTGGCGTGGTGATGCTGATGTATCTGCGCCACGCCATCGAGGCGGAGCCATCGCTGGAGAACCCGCAGACCTTCAGCGCCGATAAACTCGACGAGGCGCTGTATCAGGGCGCGGTGCTGCGCGTGCGGCCAAAGGCGATGACCGTGGCGGTGATTATCGCCGGCCTGCTGCCGATTTTATGGGGCACCGGCGCCGGGTCAGAAGTGATGAGCCGTATCGCCGCGCCGATGATTGGCGGGATGATCACCGCGCCGCTGCTGTCGCTATTTATCATTCCGGCGGCATATAAGCTGATGTGGCTATATCGGCATCGGGGCAAGCGCGGAGAATAAATAAAGGCAAGCCCGTTGGTATTTCACCAGCGGGCCTTTTAATTATTAGACCCACAAGTCATTCCCTCATTTAACCAACATCCACACTCATATTATCTCATCCTCTGCGCCAATCGGCCTTCACGCCACGTTATTTCCTTTAGCTTCATTGATTTTCCTGCTCACCCTGACTGCGTATTTATCACGCAGAGAAAAGGTGGGCCTTAATTCAATGAGCGCTATCGATGAACCTGAATCCTTTTCCACCTTGTTTATTTTTGCTGTTATTACTTTCCGCCCTGAGCACGATATCCCCCTGCCATGCCGCGACAGTAAAGGTGGATAATTGTGAAGTTGGCTGCCCAACCGGCGGCAGCCAACAGACGCTCTTCCGCGCGGCCTACACCCTGAACAACAACCCTCACCGTAAGCTGGCCAACTGGGTAGCGTATAAAATCACTCGCGCCAGCGAGGCCAGTAACCGGGAGAGAGTGTGGAAGCAGGACCCCGATTTACCCGCTGCCGATACCCTGGCGCCCGCCGACTATCGCCGTGCCAACACCTTACTGGCGGTCGACCGCGGCCATCAGGCGCCGCTGGCGAGCCTCGGCGGCGCGGCGGACTGGCCTGCGCTGAACTATCTGTCGAATATCACCCCGCAGGAAGCGGCGCTGAATCAGGGAGCATGGGCGCGACTGGAAGACGCAGAGCGCGCGTTAGCAGAGCGCCCGGAGGTGACAGCGGTTTATGCGGTTACCGGCCCGCTGTTCGAACGGCATATCGCCACCCTGCCCGCCGCGCCGGGCGTGGAGATCCCCAGCGGCTACTGGAAGATTATTTTCCTCAATGATGGTCCGCAGAGCGGCCAGTACGCGGCATTTGTGCTGGACCAGGCAACGCCGCGCGATGCTAATTTTTGCGACCATCAGGTGACGGTGGCGGAGATTGAGCGCCGTACCAGTCCGCATTTGACGCTGTGGCCGGCATTGCCGGCGGCCATTGCCGCAACCTTAAAAACGCAGCCCGGGAGGTTGGCGCGGGAGATGGGTTGCAGGTAGGGAACGGAGGGGTAAAGTTGTCGACCTGTCGCGATTAACAATCGGCGTCTTACCGCCAGCCAGCAAACCAGGTATAGTTGCCGTCTCTGCCACCGCTAAGCGCTGTTGATATCGTATGAAGCTCGGTTATTTTTGTTACTTCCTGCTGGCCATCGCCGCCGTCGGCAGCGTGTTACTGCCCCATTCCATCGCCATGTGGTTCCTGCTGGCGAACGTGCTGACCTGGCTTATCTACGGCATCGACAAATTAGCCGCCCGTAAAGCCTGGAGCCGGATACCGGAATCCACCCTGCTGACCTTCGGCCTGCTTGGCGGATGGCCAGGCGCGATTGCCGGGCAGCAGTGTTTTCGCCACAAAACCCAGAAGCAGCCATTCAGAACGTATTTCATTATTAGCATCGTGCTGAATATTGTGGTGCTGGTTGGCGGGTATTGGCTGTATCGGGATTATGGGGTGTAGGGTTGGTGACCTGCCCGCTAGTGGTTATGAGCCTCATTCCTGCGAGTTTAATACGTGTCCCGAATGTCGCGCGTTAATCCTCTCGTTTGCAGGCATTCAAAATAGCTCTAAATTGCAACGGTAAAGTATTGTTTCTTATGCCAACGTAATCGACAGGGGAAAGCTTTTATCCGGAAAAATTTGCAGCCGAATTAGTGCAGTTAGTGGGTGGATAACGCTCGCATTCTTTAAACGGCGTGATTAAACCGATACTGAAATTCACATAAAAAGTGCCATCGGATGATCTTATTGTCGAGTTGGTGCGAAGGCCGGACTCGAATTTCACACCTAATAGACTGATATCAATGCAGTTTATAAGCAGGAATAAATAGTTATACCCGCACTTGTACCCACAAATTAAAATCCGTATAAAAAATAGACCTTACTAATGGGTATAAAGCCATATCAGTAGAACACCGATATGGCTATCAAAGCAAGGTTCAGGCTGGCAGGAAAGTTTTCTTCAGAGGCACCAAAAGTTTGGTCTCGATATCGACTTGCTCGTAGTTCTCAATAAGAGCACGGACGAGATCATCAAGCGTCCAAAGCGTCAGAGGTATCGTCGAACGATCGGCCTCATAGCGAGCATCTTTCGTAAAACCCCCCGTACTGACATAAAGCCCGCGATCGTCTTTATGGCGACCGCCGATAAAGCTACGGATTTGTTGGCTTCCCATTTGTTCCCTGCGGTGCTTTACCTCAACGATAATACGCGGATTTTCAAAACCGAACCCATCAGGTGAAGCTATGATGTCTTTACCCCGATCAGCTCCCGCAGGTGAAACCTGCGTTTTATAGCCCATACTGCGTAAAACTCCGGCAACAAGATTTTGCATCTCGTCCCAATCAAGAGAATTGATACGATCTTTGATACCCTCAAACGCCAGCATTTCCATATCGCGAAGCGGATCAGAAACGACCTCATCTTCATCCATCGCAACTGGATTCTGAGTAATCACATCTATAGTGGGTTTCTTATCCTGTAAAAGCTCTTCTAGCGCATATTCTGGAAGCTGGAAAACCGTCAGCGTAGACCCCAATGTGTTCTTGGTAGCTACAGACAGTCGATCGCGATCGATTTCTTGAGTATTCCATTTAACCTGCCGAGCGATACCCATACCCTCTTCCACCCATTCAGGATGATACTGGAAGTCTGAAGTAACTTTACCTAGCAAATAAGTACGGTTGGCTGGCGAATAGGTAATAACCCAATCACCCTTTTGGATTTCGTTCACAAAACGCCAGACCTGCGATGCACCAGAACGCGCAGTTCCCAGCTTTGTTAATGGATCTGCCTCCTGGTATAAGGCGAGTAACTGAGCTCGGGACAGGCCGGGTTTGACTAATGGAGCCAGCTGAGACCAACCGATGCCTACAATTTGCTTATCGCGAAAATCGTCATAGAGCTTGCCGCCGTCACCACGGATCATCCACATTCTGTTGCCCATAGCCGTCCCTTCATGAGGAAAAGAAATTAAGCTGGATCATAAGCTTGTTCGCAGTATGCGTCAAAACCATCAATAACGACGGCCCAGCATTCCCGGATTGTGCTTGCGATAATGTGCCCAGTTAAAATTACAGCTTCAATTTGCATGATATTTCGTCCATATAAGCAAAAGCACCGGCCAGTATCGGCAGGTGCTTTCTGGAATGAGTAAATAAGTGAGGAAAGCTGCAGTGTGAATCAGAAAGGTTATTCCCAATGTTCACTGTGCCGCGCTAATACGATTTCTTTTCAATAAACCAGTTGCCTGCCGCGCCCGCAGAATATCGACTGCCCGCAGATATGGGGACTGTTCCTGCCAGTTGAATCCCCTGCGATCGATACGAACCAGTTCGTACTTTTCTACCAAAAAGTTAACGGCATCGGCCAAAGTTATACCGGCATCGATATGTTCCTGAATTACCGTTTCATCACTGAATGGTGTGTCGTTGAGTGTCAGGCCATAATGTTGTTCCAGCAGGCGTGCAAGCAGCATTTGCCACACTGCCACGGGCGACAGACATAGCGTCGCCGCCTGCGGAGTTGTTGCAGGTAGAGTTTTCATATTTGCTCTTGTGGAGTTAGTTAACGTTGAGTGGGGTAAACGGCGATGTATACATAGCCGCAACTGCCAAGTGTATCGGCTTCGCAGGTGAAACCGTTGTGGTACAGGGTGACGCAGTGGGCATAGCGAGGATTCATTTCACCAGTAGTCAACATCGATTCCATCTGGCTGATAAAACGTGGGAATACTTCATCCAACTTCAAAGATTCTGCGTTACTGAATTCACCGGTAATGCTGACCCGGTCAGCCAGATAGTGCAGTTGGTTTCCCTCCTGTACCAGACGAGCGCCAAAGCAAGGTGTCACATTACGATTCAGACCCCACTTGAGAAATGAATCGTTCTCTGAGTCAGTAGATTTCATTGAAGTGCCCTCATATCCAGCCTCGCTCTGCAAACGACACAATTCCATCTGAACCGATAACCAGATGATCGAGAGTGTTCACATCAACCAGTGCCAGCGCTTCTTTAAGCCTGCCCGTAATGTTGCGGTCACATTGGCTGGGCTCCGGATCACCGGATGGATGGTTATGCGCCAGCACAACAGCAGCAGCATTGAAGCGAAGCGCTGACTTCACCACCTCACGGGGATGGACCTGGACATGGTTAACCGAACCGGCAAATAGCGTTTCACTCTCCAGTAAACGGTGCTGGTTATCGAGATAGAGCACCATAAACACTTCCCGTTCTTGTCCTGCCAGTTGTAACCGAAGCCAGTCACGGGCAGCAGTGCTTGAGGTTAAGGATATGCCGGGCTGGCGCAGATATTTATCCAGCAAGTTGATAGCGAGGCGGATGGTCCGTTGGGCATAGGGGGTTAATCCGGATGTTGCGGGGAGCATGCAACCATGCTGGGCCACAACCGTCAGCGGAAAGAGTTCAGGCTGCGATGACAGCGGGGATAATGCAGTATTCATGTTCGGTATCCCTCAGTCGATGAGATGCATAATGGCGCTGCACTCTGGATGGTTCAGCGCGTAGTCGCGTAAGCGATAATAGTGCTCAGTCATCGCGTCACACTCGGTGCGACAGGCGTGGTGGCTGTAAGCCATTAGGCAGACTGCTATACCGGCAGCCTCTCCGCTCATCTCCGCATCGTTGCCATTCATCAGGTTGAACAACGTCCATTTCTCACCATCAGGCTCCGGAACCATAAATGCGCCGCCGTTGCAGAGTGTATAAAAGCTCCAGACGCCGCCACTGTAATCAGCGCACAGGCGATCCATCCAGGCAAAGATTTGAGGCTCAAGCGTTATCCATTGCGGGATGGAGCCAAAGTGCTGTGGCCAGAAGCCTATGCGTAACTCGTCAGGGACCACCGAGGCAGTAATTGCGGTCTGCTCCGCGAACTGATGATTTAGTGTATTCATTAAACTATCTCCTTATGCCGGAACGGTTGCTTAATATCCGAAAAACTCGAGCATGTTTTCTGCCATCACCCACAGGGCACGATTGAGCTTCACATCACCATCAATACCGGTAACAGCACGGGTGCGGCTGCTTTTCCCCTGTGCGGTTCGCCCTGACAATCCACCTTTCATCAGGTTCTCCTGCACACGCTGGTAGACAGTCCACAGGTCGTCGCTGTAGTCCTCCCGACGACGCGGGGTCAGCAACTGCGATACCGTGACTGGCTGGTGGTCCTCTCCAAATCGATACTTCAGTGCGGCATTTGCCAGTGCATGACGGGCGGGTGCTGGCAACACCAGTGACTGCATTGCATCACGTTTTTCTTCCACCCGGTCAAAGACACCGAGCACTTCGTAAGCCCCTTCAATCACCTTCTCGACGACATTGCCTTTATGCGATACCCGCACTTCTCCGAATGACTGGCCGCAGACCAGACCGTTGGTACAGACACCTCGAAATAGCCCCGGCAGCATCTGATAGCTTGAGGAGCCGTCATGACTGTTGAGCAAAATGATTTCCGGAACCTGATGGCCAGTCAGTTGACCGGCACGACGCAGGCGCAGCATGTGTTTGGTATGCTCCCGCTTGCTCTGGTCGCGAACCTTTGTCTGGCAGGCAAAGAACGGCTCAAAGCCTTCCCGCTGCAGGCTGTCGAGAATGGTGATGGTCGGGATGTAGGTGTACCTGTCTGAACGAGATTCATGCTTGTCACTCCCGAACACGCTGGGTACATGACTCATCAGCTCTTCGTAGGTCAGAGGCCGGTCACGGCGTATCTGGTTTATACGACCAAAGCGGCTGGCTAATCGCATGGCTAACTCCTTATCTGATAATGAAATAAAAACAAAAAGGCCATGTTCCCGAAGGAACATGGCCTGTTGGTATCTGGTATTGGTGTGTTGCGGGGTGGAGAGGTCTGAAATGTAAGTAACTAATCGCTGTAGTGTGTGGTCCGGCACTCACTGAGGTCAGACAGCTCTTTTTGCGTATTTTCCAGGCCCGGACTAAAGGAGCCAACTTTGTTATTGTTGATGTAAACATCGAAATTAGACGACTGACCCAGCGCGTCAATAAATGACACCCAGGCATTATCGCCATTCCTCCAACCGAGGGATGAAGGTAACGGATACTGACTGTTATCCATGACCACCGTTATTTCTGTCCCGTCGTCGTGAGAATCCAGCATCGTACCATTGGGCAGGGTTACTAATACGCCATGCTGCAGAATGTTTTGCTCATCCGGATTACCGGTGCAGTTGAGGTTAAAAATGACCTTCTCGGGGTTACTGATAATGTATTCCGTCACCCCCATACCAAAACCACTCGTCCACATATTGGGAATAGCCTGTGCTGTTGATACAGAAGCCAGCATAGCTAATGTAACTATTACGTAAGGCAGTCGCATAATGTTGTCCTCAAATCATGTAATAAAGCTTTTGTTGTTCAAAACAATAAAGTAATGAAAAAGCAGTTGGATTATTTTATTTGTTTGTAGCGAAACGCTTCTTTCCCGGCATAAATCCCGACGAGATCGTCATAACGAGGGTCCTTTTTATTCGGGCGGAACGTCACTTTCATATCGGGACTGCACATATCCTTCATGGTGAGGTTGAATTCTTTACCTGGCGTAATGGTATAACCTGTTGCCACATCGTCTTTACTGGGAGTGATCCACCCCCATATTCCACCCGGACAATCTCTTGAAGGTCTCGAGCGAACAACAATAAACCATCCCATTGAATCCACTTCCGTCGCTGTACACAGTTTTCTGACCTGGCGGTGGGCATCACACCAGAATATATTCCCACTCTTATTATTCACTGCCGCTGGCAGGAACCCGCTATAAGGACGTGCTGCGTGAGCATTACCTGCGATAAGTAAGGGGAACAACATGACTGGCAGCAAAGACAATAAGTTCAATTTTTTCATTGCATTAACCTTACATTTAATTAGGGAGACCATCTCTAATCAGTTTGTCCGGATTGCCCCCGACTTTCTGAGGGAGAAAATGAATTCAGCGACTGCTGAATAAAACGGAAATGAGGTAAGGCAGAGATAAAATGCTTATCCTCCGACAGCTGATAGAGAAGCTCACTGCGAATAAATGTTTCCCGCGATGGCCTTACCAGATGAATCTCATCCAGCCGGAAGACACGTAATTGCCTGTTATGTTCAGCGACAAGGTACCAGTAACCGTCAAGAGCGATTAGCCGGTAAGGTGCGATGGCCTCATGACGCTCCCCTTCAGTCAGAACGGTGATGCGCTGACATCCCGAAATAGCTCTGACCAGCCTGTAGAAGGAGAGCTTTCCTGCCGGGGGATGAGGTCTGTCCTGATGCCATACCAGACAGGGTCTATCATCACAGTCCAGCAGGCTGCTGACCAGTCGCCGGTCAAAGCCCGGGAAAACTCCGGCCAACCCCGTGCGGTGAGCAAAGGTCAGAATATCTATTTCCTGCCGCGTACTGTGAATATCTGAGCGCAGACTGCACTGCCCCTGGTAGTAATCCAGGTCGAGATACATCAGACGCTCCCGAAAGTCACGACGCAGCGTGCGCTCTGACACCCCGAATTCAGTTGCCAGTTTGCGAATAAACAGAGTTTCACCGGACACTAGGCGGCTAATAATCAACGACAACCTGACGGCAAGCCGGTCATGTCGCCGCTCCTGAAGCGTCATGAAAGATTTCTCCTGAGAAGTTAACTCTCTGAATTAATAATGATTACTTTAAAGGAAGGAGTGGACAGGGTATGGACAACATCGGAACTATTTTTTATTAGCCCCCCGGGCTTATGAACGCTCGTCTGACAGATAATGATACTTCTCCTGATTTAATTGATGATAAAACGCAGTGGAAAGGACGTGTCCACAATCAACAAATCATTAACAACCAGTTCATCATTCGCAGAGAAAATTGCGATGTCAAAAGAATATCCAGTCCCAGACGGCCCGTGCGACCGACACCACCGCATCACGCACGCTACGAATCACCGTTTTCAGCGATGCAGACAGAAACGATGATGACTCAGCCGTATCGAAAACCCGACCCACAGCTTCAACGAAACTGTCACGGGCCTGCGACTTTACTGGCTCTGTGCAGAGTTTCCTGTGCAGTTGTGTCACCACCGGGCTGGTGGCGCGGTCAGGCAGACAGCGCATCATGGCTGCCACCATCTCCTCAATGCCCCATCCAGTGCTGGCGGACACCACATAGACCGGATGAAGCGGTTTAAACATCGCCATAATCGCAGCCTGCTTCGCTTTAAGATTTCCCAGTTGATGCGGTGAAGGTTTGCTAGTCAGGGTATCCCACTCATGACAGGGTTCGATTTTGTCGGCCTGGTTAATCACAAACAGTACCTTTTGCCTGTAAGGTTGCATCACACCGTGCCAGAACTGCTCGTCCACGGTTAGTGCCCGATCATCGGCCTTAATGACCCACAGCACCAGGTCCAGTTCAGGTAGCATGCGCCGGTACAGCGCGCGGTATTCATGGTCCCGCTGCCCGTTTTCGCCCACGCCCGGTAAATCGACAATCATCAGACTGTGACGACCGCTGCGCAACCGGAAGCGCAGTACGTCGCGAGTACAGGCGTTCACGTCACTCACCGGGGACACCTCGCCCCGGAAAAGTTCGTTGCAGAGGGAGGATTTACCAGCACCACTTTTGCCCATGATGCCAATCACCGGCTCGTAATGGGTCAGGTTCTGGATGCGTTCAAGAATAAGCTGGCGAAGTGTGCACGGAAGCGACGCGAGCGGTTGTTCAAAGGCCTGAAGGCCGTCAGGTTTATTCATACAGTAGTCTCAGCGTGAAAAATTAAAAACCCCGCGATCCAGTCAGGAAGGCGGGGGATTCACAGAGATGATATCTATCTGAAATTATTTGGAATTTTTGATTAATACGTAAAGAACTTTGTGCAAGAACGGAAACTTTACACATTACTAGTAAATACCTTAGGCTAGTCCACGACGGAGAGCAGATAATAAGAAGTGACATGCTTGCATATTATTCAAAATGCTGGTATTAGATAAACCTTAATAAGTTAAAGACGTTAAAAAGTTGTGGTCACTGAAAAGTACCTACTTAATATAGTTGGTACATATTTAATATTAAAATGAGTGATCTTTTATAGGGAGACAATCTATATATGTTAATTGATGATATTATTTCAGGAATTGATGAGGGCGGACCAAAGAGTTATTACTCTTTCGAAACGTTTGTCTTGCATCTTTTTAAGCACCATCTAGAGAATCAACAAAAGGAACTTCAAATTTCTCGAGACTCATCACAATTTGGAGATGCTTTTGCTCCGAATGGTTTCGACCAATTTCAAGGGCCAACTTTAATTGAAATAAAGTTCGATTTAACAAAATCCCCATTTCGTATGTTCTTAGATAGATACATACTAAGATTCGCGAATGAATACATTGAAAATAAAATAAAAAATGTGTTAATTGTTTCTGCAAAGCCGATTCCAGAACGATTCTTGCTGCGCTTCAATCGTGAGATTTTAAATAGTTCGTTCCCTTTTAAAGTGTTCCTATGGGGGCCAGCAGAATTAAACAAAATAGTATCAAAGAATAAAAAGATAGTAAATGAAATCCTTAAAAACCTCTTTTCATTAAGACTATCATCTGCTATATCCAAGCCAGTTAGGGATTGGAAAATAGAACGAGATGAAATATTAGAAAGGTTAAAAATTTGCTACAACAAAGGTCAGTTTTCATTATTTTTGGGCGCTGGAGTATCAAGTAGTGCTGGAATGCCAGATTGGAATACCTTATTAAATTCATTGTTTGTAACTTACCTTACACAGGAATTTAACGAGGATATCGCAATTAGTGACAAAGATCTTGATGATATTGTCGGCAGGTTAAATGCTATCAACGAGCCCTCAGCATTGATGGCTGCAAGATACCTTCGTAAAGGATTTTCAAAAGGTGATGGTGAAGCAAAAGACTTCATAGAAGCTGTTACTAAAAATCTGTACAAACTGAGAAATTCTAATTTCCCTATCGATTCTGAATTAATAAAATCAATTGCATCAATGTGTCTTCCAAGGCGTACCGGTGCCAAAGTAAAATCCGTTATCACCTATAATTTTGACGATCTACTTGAAAGGCAATTAATTAGCAACTCTATTTTACACAGATGTATTTATACTAATAATGAAAGCTTTGATCCTGATGAACTTCCAGTCTACCATGTTCATGGATTCTTGCCAGAAAATAGAAAACTTTATGATGGGTTAGATAAATCAACTTTAGTTTTTTCAGAAGAGGGCTATCATCATATTTATTCAGACTCCTACCACTGGTCAAATCTCGTTCAGTTAAATTCATTTAGAGAAAATAGTTGCTTGATGGTTGGATTATCAATGACAGACCCAAACCTTAGACGATTATTAGATATTTCTTCAAAAAACATTGAACGCAGCAAGCATTTTACATTTATGAAAAGAATTTCATCAAATGAATTCTGTTATGAGGATAACGCAGGAAAGAAAATAAAAATAATTGACAACATCGAATCTGCTGAAAAATTTCTTGAGCGACACCACACTTTAAACGAAGAGCTGATGAAAGAATTAGGCGTAACAATCATCTGGTATGAAAAATACGATGACATTCCCAAGTTTATTAGGGAAGTAACGAAGCATTAAAAATATAAAATAATTATAATGGATAGGGGTAGAATATATCATTGATAATCCGCTGCTCGCTCAAAGCTGCCGGTCAACTACTGCGTTCTCCTGATGGTGTATCGACAGCCATTCCGCATGCATGGACAGAATTTGTCTACGGGCGTGGGGTCAGTCCATCTATTGGCTTCCTTTGTTTACGCAATGATATAAGCGGGCTAGCGTGACAAAAGCGTTAGGTTTGTTTAGCAAAAAACCAGAAATGGAAATGTGACAATTTAGGAGAAGAGGATCTATGAGTCCCAGAGTTCATGACGCGTTGCCGCAATTCCCCCCCCCAAGTCTTTGTAAAGTGTGCCCCTCTTCACCCTTGAATGCATTCTGTATTCAGTGGTGAAGAGCCCTGAAATAATAAATAATTAAACCTTATTCAGCAGATCGTATTTCGCGAAGACTTAAATCGATCACAATGATTTTTACATCCTTTATCTTTGGATACTTAGGTGAGATAGATAACCAATGTTGAGTTAATGCGTTTTCAAGTTCACTGAGATTTACTTTCACACCATTAATAACCCAATTTTTATCTGATTGATTTTCACCCTGCCAAATGAGTAAAAACACACCGAAATCGGCTTGATTTTCACGTAAATAATCTCCTATCAACTGATTTTCCAAACGCTCACAGAGGTCAGGTCCTGACCAAGATTTATCCAACAGCTTCAACTCAACAGGAATGGGAATACAAACTTCGTGATGTTGAAGCCAAAGATCTGGCCTTTGACTATTAGCGAGTTCAGCCTCCTGAGCGCAAGTGAATCGCCCCTTCGCTGCATTTTGGATATGATGAGCGACAACAGTACGCATCTCAGTTTCGCTGGTAATTTTTTGATAGGTTTTAGCCAAACTATCATTACCACGTTCAAGCCAGTCCTTAAAATCCAGCAAATAATAGACCCCCATTTGGTAAAGTTGTGCTGGAGAATTAGGTGTAAAGACCAAACTGGCATCGAAATCGTGAACCTGTTTATCTGTCCAACACTCGAAATCTGCATCGGCTAATGCCCTATTGCGAGCTGCTCTCATCATCCACTGCGTATAATCTTTATAAGGATACTCGTTAGTAAGTTCCATCAAAGCAACATAGGTCTCTTTTCCTGGAATTGCAGCTAACCACTGAAAAAGCAGTTCACGGGCGCTTTGAGCATCATCCCTGAGCGTTGGTGTGTAGCAGGTAACAGTCGTACGATCCAAATCGTCTTCAGGTTTGATGTATCTTGTCATAATCAAAAATAATGTTTTTAAGCTCGAAGGGTTACGAACACCACCAGTAAAAGAAGTTCTCTCTTCACCATGACGGAATTTCCCGGTGAGTGTCGTCACAAAGTGTTGTGCAAAAACACTTGCATTATCTTTTGGTAATTGTTCAAGCCATTTATTTAGCTTTGGTATGGCCTCATCCGGTAAGGTATCAACATATAAAGCAAACCATATTGGGAGATTCTCCTCCACCACAGGATTACCAATTTTAACGCTCGCCAACTTTGCAAGCTCAGCAAAACTGACACCACCATTAACCAAAGTGCGGATACAATTCCTCAAGTTTTGATTTAATTGCGGCTCGTTTCTCTCAAGCCAGTGATAAATCCGTGGAGCCAGCCCTATATGACTCCATGGAGCCCGATGTACAATGTCATGTAAAAGTTGATTTACTTTATTTGGTTGGCTCTCATTATCAAACTCCCGCTCTATTTCTTTCCAAAGTGCGTCTAATACAGTTTCAGGATAAGTTTGATACATCTTTTCCAGCCAGCCAGGAAAGCCATTCATTTCTTTTGTTAAATACAAAAGGGCATGTTGAACTTCATCCGGTGGAAGATAGCTAGGAAAATCCGGATTTTCTCTAGATTCGATCTCCAGCCCAAGCAATCCAAAAACAAGCCTAAATGGTATCGAAGTCGTGCTTTCATCTTCAGGACGGTACATCCGCCAATATGCCATAGCTGCATCACGAAACGCACAGGCAACGTCCATACCAAATGTTTCAATAAGATCATGCCAGTCATGATTTTTAGCGAGATGATCATGCTTATTCTTATTTATTTCCTGGTATAGCCAATATTGTCCATTGCTGATCTCACCTGTCGCCAGTCCGGGTGGACTTTTTATATCCTTAGGATTGGCTCTAACACGCTCAATCCACTCAATTCGCTTACGCTCGTTCTGTGCTCGTTTTTCCTCACCTCGACGCTTTAAATCAGCCTGTTGCCGGTTTAGTTCATCTATTTCTGGATCAAAAGGAGGATTAAAATATAATTCAACTTTCTGTACTAACTCATCATGTTGTTCGGATACCTCGTTAATTTTGGATAAATATTGTTCATTATTATTCGACTGAGTATAAATGCGCAGAGCCAAAGACAACGCAACCAACCGATCATCAAGTAATTCTTTTTGGCTAACATAGTTCAAAACTCGCTCAAAACTTGGAACATCAAACTTAAAGAAATGCCCTGGCCATTGGACATGCCAGTCATCGATCAATCTGCGGTTTTTGAATTGCGCTTCGGCTCTTCTGTTCTCTACTGCACGCCAGAAAAGAGCATCGTTTAACTCTGGCCACGCGGGTACTAGTTCTGACAATGCCCCTTTGTATTCCCGAATATGATCGCCATGCAAATCTCTGACTTGAACAAAAGCCAAAAGTAAATCTAACACTTTTGTCTCTAAGCAAGTATCCGAACGTAACAACACCATTTTTTCAATAAGCTCCATGGCTGAAGATAACAGCCACCCATTCCCCTGAGATATCCTAATATCTGGTTGTTCACAATAAGGAGGATGTTTTATTAACGCGTAAAATCCATCCAATAGTACGGTGCACGCTTCTTCATCTTCAAGGGATTGAATGCAAGATACTTTATCTATGAAGACCTTGATTCCTTCGACCAATCCTGTCGTCTCGAATGGCCTATAAGGCTCCAACTTCATGAGGGAATTTAATAAATAGTTTACGTTACGAATGTCAAACGTTGAGTCATTTACGAGCTCGGTCAAAATACGTCGAGGAAAAATGTTCTGTTTCTCATTCAGATTTTTCCATAGCAATGCTTTAACATCATCTGTTGCCGTTGTCACTAACGCTCTAACAGCTCCTATACGAGAGTAAACATCTCTTTTTTGATCAATTGCGACAGACATTAACTCTTCAAGACAAATAGGTTGATTAATTTGCCAAATCAACCTAGTTAAAAAGAAAATAGCATCATCATTTGAATAATACTCTCTGATTAGAGATGATATTTCCTCAACTAAATCAGCTTTGGCTATCATTCCAATAGCATCATTATATCTCACATATCTTTCGTCTGTATCATTTGCAATCCGGCTCACAATGCTTTTAAGCATGCTAACTCGTATAGACAGTGGTAAATGAGAAACATCCCCGCCATTGAGTGCTATTTCAGGCTGTATACTTAATGCTTTATCCCTTATATTATCATCCATTAAAATCAACCAGGGCACTAATGTACTGAGTCTAGGAGTGATAACCTGTTCACCATACATATCACGAAATATGAGGGATTCAACGATTCTTCTGGAATGCCCTTTTTTTAATAATGAATCAAGCCATTTCGCTGAAAGATAATCCCGAATTTCTCGGTGGCGAAAACCAACCATATTGTATATCGCATCACTAAAAATGCCTCTCTCCAGTAGAGCCCACACATGAGGAGGCTCCCACTCAGCTAAAACAACCTCAGCATTCACACCGTTGCGATCAGTTTGCTTATCATAAATCTCAATGCCACTTTTTCCTGTGAAAGTTACGGCACCTGCAAGAAGAGCGGCCCCCTCAAGCGCTTTTGTTGCCTTAAGTGGTCTTGCCTGACGCCTTGAAGGATCGATTTCATCGAGCCGTGTTGCAACATTTCGTTCAAACAGCTCGAAGCGAGATCCGAATTTTCGTTCCTGACTCCATGTTGAAATCAAAAAATCGAGGTCAAACGGGCGAGATGCCATTGCTTGTAGATTCGCTCGCTCAATTCCATCAACAAATTCAGTCGTGTTATCAACCTGTCTCTGAGCAGCATAAAAGCGAATATCATCTAAATTTAAAGAGTTAAGGCTATAGATGTTTAGAGAGTTCTCTTTTCTGAAACTGTTAGCAGCGTTTTGAGTTGAGAATGGTAAATAACGTTCAACCATTTCATAATCGCTTGCGAAGCTCCAAGCATAAGGCCTTCCAGAAATATAAATATGCGCTCTGTGACGAGATTTACTTATTTTGTATGCAAATCGTTTTACCGCCTTTTCGAAAGCATTTGGCGCTACCAGACGAGCCTCATCCACGGAATCCAGAAAGAACCAAGCCTCGTTAGTCGAAGCCAGCCAACCCTCAAACTCTTCAGGAGAGCCAACTTCCAGACCCCAAGCAAAATCCGACTCATTCAAATCTTCTATGCGAATAAAAAAAGCTAATCTACCACTTTGCTTGATGATTTCAGCGCGAGAGCGCATTTCAACGGTCTTGCCAGCACCTGCAGCCGCAAGAATCACAACCCGATACTCATCCTCAAGCTGAGACCATTTTATTGATCCCGATGAGATGCCCATAGATGTGGATGCTTCATCTTCATTACCAAGGCTGTTCTTAGGGACTACTGTAAAGGATCGGTCCAACGATATGATGTCCAGATTCATCGGTTTTACCATTCGCTTAGTTAAGAGTGTAACAACTAAAATACTGTCTTCAATTTATTGATACAACGGAAAATATCTGGTTCAGCTCGCAAAAATTCTAGATTGTTTCATGCTCTGGCTTAGGACATCTACGAACTGAGAAACATGTAGAAGCCATCCCCACTTTTAAGAAATCGCCACACGCCATATTTTTCAAAATTGAGAAAAGTAGCAATAGAAATATTCAAGCTGTAATGACTTTCGGAACCACATAATCTATCTGGGTAGGGCTAAAATGGGAGTGAGGAAAATAGAAAGCTAATTATAATCAAGTACGGTTTTCACTCACAGAAGTCGCCCTAAAGATTTCCCATATAATAAAACGCTTTCATTAACTCATCTTCAGCAAGCGGCGATACCAAACTCGCCACTGTATCTTTCTCAACCTTCATCAATAGCTCGCTACGGGTTATGCCCAATCTATTCGCAACATGGTTAGCGCAACTTCGTAAACCACAATAGCTGAAGTTGGCAATAGTGTCCCCTGTTCGCTCATAGCAGACTTCCCAGTTAACTAGTCTACTTAATGCTAAAAACAGACATTGCTCACAATATCGACTTAATAATTCTGCCGTTGATCACTCCCATTGAAAAAATTCTCAGTATCCAATATACCAATGTTGAGGGCTTCCCTCTTACATCTCTAAAGGATAACTATCATGGGTCTTAAACCTGGTCCAAAACCAATTGCTAAATCGACAGGAAAACCGGATCAACGCCGACGAGATAATAAAGATACTCCTGGCAACACTCCGGTACTAAAGCCAAGTAAGTCCACCGGGAAGTAAAAAAATCAGGGTATAAATGACTTATTTATACCCTGACTACATATCCAGTCTACTGAAGGTATTTCTGCAGCCAGATGCACGTTCCTTCCATATCATACGCCTTTGCCCCATATCCTTTCGCAAGCAAAGACTCTGGTAAATACTCGTCATATTTATCCAGATACTTGTCAGGAACAACTGCAGCAAGCTCAAACTCTGAAGGTAACCCCGACAATAACATTTTCTTAAGTGCACGCTGGACAGAGGCAACGTTTGAATCCTCTACCTCTATCACACCTGCAAATGAACTGGCTTTAAAGCCGCAACGTATAAGCAGGGACGTAATTGTATTGACAATTTTATCCCCCATCCACGGGATCACGTAGCAGTTCTGACCGGTGGCAATAAAACAGTCATTTTGTAGATTGTAGCGTTGGAAGTTATTACTGGCTTCCGCAAAGAGGCTTCTGGCAGCAGCATCAGCATAATCGACTCTCTTGCTGCCTACCACGATACGGTAATCATTTTCCCTATAGATAGCGAGCATCTCCTGGCGAACAACATCATGAACAGACATCCCGCTACCACTGAATAGTGGCGGCTGCCCGCCTTTAGTCGCCTCAACATAGATAACCTTTTTTTCGACCTCGATCTCTGTCACTTTCCAGCGCCGTCCGCCGAAGATGATGTGCTGCTCAGGCAAAAGTGGGGAGTCTACAGGCACTGTGCCAAGGGTTCGGTTTCCCGTAACAATCCGAAACTCCTCAGGTGTATTGAATACGGCATAAAACGTATAGTGATTAGTCAACTTCTCCCCCGCAGCCCCGACAACTATTTCACCGCTGGCAAGTTGAGTGAGCAGGCCACATATCCCCATATGTGTAAGCAGACTTTTGAAGTCATTTATATCGACATTCCGGAACGGACCTGTCTGGCAAAGTTGTGACCAGAGCTGATCGGCACGAACTCCGCCCCATTGCGCAGTAATAGCAAGGATCTGGTGTAGCAGCGTTGAGTAATGTTTCTGCCGGACATCTGCAGGCTCGAACCAGCGTTTAGAGATCATCAACCTGATCATTGCCATCGCCTGGACCAACTGCAGACGTAAATGATCCACAATACTGCTGGTTGCGGTAAGTTCAGATTCAGTAATTAACATTCTCAGCACCGATGGGGAACCGCGCCGCCCTGAACGTCCCATACGCTGACGCAGACTGGAAACAGAATGCGGAGGTGTAACTTGTATGACCGACTGCACCTTACCAATATCAATACCCAGCTCTAGCGTCATTGTACAAACAGCGGTTGTGGGCAAATTCCCTTTCTGCAGTCGGGCTTCAAGCGTCTCACGTAACTCCCTGGCCAGGGAACCATGATGAGGAAAGAATTCGTTAGGAACGACATTTGCCTCACACATGTCGCTCAGTGTTGCCGCTATGCTTTCAGTACGCTTTCGACTGTTAGCAAAGACCAAGTGGGAATTGCCACGGCAGAGCCTGAAAATATCCGCGCAGACGAGCTGTTCGGCAGAGCTCTGGAGCTCTTCTCCTTTTTCGGGAACCCGCTCAAGATAACCTTTAACCTGAACCTGTAGTGTGGCTGTGCTATTACTGTCTGTTACCGTTTCACAAGGTAATCTCTTATCCGGGCGCAATAGTTCTGGCACTTTTTCCAGCTCTCCCAGCGTGGCACTCAACGCGATACGGGGAACTGGATTTAACTGGCGTCCTAGCACATGGTCAATTCTATTAAGCAGAGAAAGCAGCTGTATACCACGCTCTGAGCCAATAAAAGCGTGGAATTCATCAATAACAATGTATGCCACTGAAGAAAACGCCTGTTTGAGCCAACCCAATGAGTTTATGAGCAAAGACTCAAGTGATTCAGGTGTGATAAGTAAGATGCCAGACGGCTTTGTCCGTGCTTTCTTCTTTTTGCTTTGTGGTACATCCCCGTGCCAGGGCGTCACTTGCATTTCCAGGGCTTCACCAAGACTCTCAAGACGACGGTGCTGATCGTTAATTAATGCCTTCAACGGGCTGATATAGATAATGCCAAATCCACCGGTGAGATCTGCAACCGCCGAACAGGCAGGCAGAAAGAAAGCCTCTGTTTTACCCGCTGCTGTACCTGCACTAATTAGTACATCACGATCACGGGCTAAAATTGCTGGAATAGAACTCTCCTGCAAGGGCCTTAATGATGACCAGCCCTGCTTATAAACCCATCTACGGACACGGGGATCGAGACTATTGTAGGCACTGCTCATAGTCTGAAATTCGCCAGACCATCATCGTGATCGCTTTCCTCCACAATGGCGTCATCCATATCGCTGGGCTTGTCTTCTTCAATCGCCACCCCCTCGATGAGCGATTGCCAGTTCATCGTTCTGTTTTGTTCCAGCACAGCCAGCATATCCAGAAAACCTTTTATGGTATTGCGGGGAGTTCGAAAGTAAGCATCTCCGATGGTTTTGCTGCAGTGATGTAGGAACCCGGTCAGAGCATCATCTGGCACCAGATAATTCGCGGGATCTCCACCAGCATAAACATGACGAAGATTTTTCAGTAAAATATACAGTTCCTCAGGAGTGAGGCTGGCGAGATGCAGCGTGGGAGACGAGTAGTCAATCACTTCTGCTTTCTGTGCGAATCGGTTTTCTGCCAGACGCGACTGGAGCGCTTCATAGCTGTAGAGCCCCTTACGTGGATCGAAAAGAAACTCTGGCGTCCCCCCGAGGATAAAACCAATATTTTCGGCGGAGCCTTGCAGGCAGTCATTCAGGATCCGCAAGATCTGTTCGTAGTTGGCTGTTCTCGCTTGCGTATTATTCAACTTAAAGAGGTTCACCATCTCGTCGAGGCTAACTAAAAGTCCGGCATAGCCTGCCTGACGGACAAAAAGGCTCATCAATTTCAAAGAATCATAGAATGAGGCGTCTGAGATAATGGTTCTAACGTCGAGATCATTACGGGCATCAGTTTTGGTAGTGTACTCGCCTCGCAACCAGCGAATGGCATTGGATTTTAAGGTTTCGTTATCCTGCTCGTGCCCGCGCCAGAATGCGTCAATGACCTTCGCAAAGTCATATCCGCCCACCATATCTGACAAAGCGGCAAGGCGTTTATGAATTACTAATGATACCAGGGAATCGTTCGCATCAGCCTCCTTCCTTGCCTCAGTAACAAACCTTTCCACAACGCTAATTAACGCATTGCCATCTGGTTTGTTTCTGGTGGACATATTTTTCATAAGCTCGGAGTAGAGATTACGAGCCTGACCTCCCGATGAGTGAATACGTCTGTCGGGAGAAAGGTCTGCACTGACCGTGACCAGCTTCTTCTCTAACGCAATAGACCGCACAACACTTAAAAAGAACGTTTTACCAGAACCGTACTCACCGATGATAAGTCTGAAGCTCGCCCCACCATCAGCTATCCGTTCAATATCCTGATGGAGGGCAGTTATCTCATTCACGCGACCAACCTGGATATGCTGAATACCTATCCTTGGCGTTACTCCTGATTTAAGTGACTGAATAATAGCGTCGCGTTCTTTCACTCTTATACGTGTTACAGACATTCACTAACCCTCTAATTCTTTGGCTATTTCCAGGTCAACCCAAATATGATCATCAGTATCTTCCAGCACTGGTGCATCAACCACCGCATAGGACCAATCATTGATCACCTCAAGCGCACCGCCGAGCATTAGGTTCCAGTTACTGCACAACTCTGTCGCCTCTTTTCTGGACCATTGTTCTTTATCCAGCAACCTGCGATAAAGTTGGCTATGAGCGGGGTCAAGGCCCCCTTCCCCGGTTAATGAGGCTGGAGCGCTTTCTGGTTGTTCTGGTTCTTCTTCAGTGAAAATCGAGTTCAGTAATTTACGAACATCATCAGTGGCAGATTCGTGGCGGGCAAGTACATTGGCATCCAGTGTAAACCCTGCCGTCGACTGATTAGCTGGTACAGATGAAACGAGAGCAGTTTCAGTTGCGGAATGCTGATGGATATTGCTTGATACGGATGAGGGATCCAGCCCCAGGCTTGTATAAATCTTCTCAAGCTGTTTGACTTCGGCAGGCGTAATTCTGCCATCAGAGCAAGCAACACTAACGATAACCTTACCCACAGCTGATTTTTCCGCAGCACCAAGTAATTCAATCCGGCTTTTCATTCCCGTCATATTCGCCGGGGTATGAAGCTGCCACGTTAAATATGCGTGTAGAGAGCGCTTTTCATCATCGCTGAAGCCGGCATTGTTGTTTATGGCATTCTCGAGCACTTTCTGTTCGGCTTGATCGAGAGAATTGTCAATCAAGGCGACTACCGCTCCTAATCGGAGCGTCAATACAGCTGTGATAAATTCAGGAGAAGGAGAGAAGCGTCCACCTTCACCAGCAGGGAATAAAACAAGAACACCATCGACATCTGCTTTTACGTGGTGGTAATAGGGGTCAGGAGCCAGACAGTACCCCATTTTCTGAGCAAAGGCCTGCATCAAGTCGGCCTCTTTTTTATTGATCTTCGCCGGACAGGTAGCATTCATATGTGACCAGTAGTCAGCAACTGTAACTACCCCAGCCTTACTAAGGATCGCGTCATCAGCCCAGCGTTTGAATGCACTTAATATTTCTTCTGCGCTTTCGTTAACGATTTCTGAAGGCAGCAACAAAATTGCAGCGGTATCATTTGCTGACGTGCCTTTTCTACCAAGGTAACGACTGTAAGCATCCAGTTCATCTGTGCATATATCGGCAAGGGTCATAAGCTTCTGAACAGGGCCTTTCAATGCACTTGGATCAGGCAAGTCGGGAACAGGAAGTTGAATACCTCGCAAACTAGGACTTGCAGGTGTGTAATCTAAACGCAGACGCGCTTTATTCGGCTTCACGACCATCCCTTCATCGTATTTAAAGGTGTAACGCCGTTTAAAAAGTGCAGCAAATTCTTTCGCGCAGCGGCGGGCGGGGGTTCGCAATGAGTATTCAGTATGGTTTGTCACCCACGTCAGAGCCAGATCAGCTGGCACCGGGGCTCCTGCCTCAACTGTCTTTGCAAGGATTAGCCTGAACTGCATGCCATTGCTGAACTCCGAATCATTGCCGAGAGCTGCTGCAAGATTTTCGTTCGGGCGAAGAATGGACATCGCTTCAAGTAACTGGGACGAGTAGTTCCGGAAAGATCGGTTTTCATTGAAAACCGATCTGAGACGGCAGATCTCTTTGAAAAGAGAATAGAACTCATCGTCAGATATACTGTTGTTCCTGCTGTCAACAAGTGCCCGTCTTTCCAGACCATACAGATAAATAAAAACGTAACCAATTGGGCAAGAAGTGTCACATCTATCGCTTGCAAGCCAACTCAGGTACGCGCCACGTGCTTCAGGTGAAAGTGAGGAAAAACTGGGCCAGTACCCTAATGAACTATCTTCGTAAATGTAAGGTGTGGGGTATATCTTAAGCGTGTCGTCAATTAGCGATGCCTCGCTACTATCATCATAATAACCACCTGAGTTATGCCCGGCAGGTTTCATTCGCTGTCCAAGATAGAAGTGGCCACCGGTAACCTCTACCCCACCGACTGTGATCACCTCTCCCGGTAAAATCCAGCGAGCCAAAGCACCGGTAGTTTTTGAGAGATTCTGGCGTTGAGTGGCAGTTATGCTGTATTCGACATTCCGTCCGCCACTTAGTGTAAACGTAGCCAGATTATCATCTTCGCTGTCATCGTTGTGCATTACCGCCTGATTTTTTTTGTTGTTAGCAAGCCATTCTTTAGGTGGTGCTTTCACAGGAGCGGAAGTATAAGAGCCCGCGGAATCAGGTTTCTTCTTTTTGAAAAAGATAATATAAATCAAATAAATAGCAATTATAAATATCCAGAACTCCATGAGGCAGTAACCTTAAAAATAGCTTTTCACCAACAGCGAAAAGATGACGATTGGAAGTGGATTAATCTCAAAATAATACTTCTAAACTACAAAGGTTAAAAGCAAATCACAACCTTCCCGAACCTCCGATTTTCGCTTGCTACGACCCCTGCAGAGCATGAATTTCGTCTATGTCCAGAAGCGGACATTGATAATTCAGAAACAATGGCTGGAGTGTGGTATCAGACCCTCACCTGATGCCTGCCAGCATCGCACCTCGCTTCATGTCTAACCTCTCTGTTAGCCCGGCATGGTCAGTGGCTCTGTTGACAATGGTGCCACTTTCCAATACGTTAAGCACAAGGTTAGCGCGACCCGGCAGCTCACGGCCAAAGCGGAATGCAGCGCAGACTTATCAAATCTTTTTTGGTTAAGTGTCTTTGATTCTTATGGTTCGTGAGCACATAAGACAGATTAGAGACTTAAACCATGAAACAACTCCCTACATGCGCTGAAGCAAAAGCCCACGCTAAATACCTTTCACGGTCGCTCAATATCAATCTAAGCTACGCCCGGGATGCAGTGGCATTACGCTATAACTGCCATAACTGGTCGGAACTCAGCACAGTATTTGGTCAGCTTAGCGATAAGTACATGTCGTTCTATGGCCTTGCCAGCCATGAAGAAAAGCGTGTTTTTAGCCAGCTTCTGGCACCGTATATCGCAGAATTGCAAAATGCCATTCATCCTGACCGCCATGTGCCGGAAAGCTTGATACGTAAGATCGCTGAAGGCCATATTTCCCGGGTATCCGGTAAAGTCATGTCGGCTGTAATACGTGAATGCGAGGATTTTCCTCCCACGACAGTTAAAGAAATCATTGAACTTCTTGAATTTTATGATGAAACGGTCAGCCGGGTATTAGCAGGACATCACAAACAGATCCCGACCAATAATCCCTGGCTGGAACCTTGGGTATTTGGTGTGCGCTTTTATGCCTATTACCACTTTAATGGCAAGCAGGTCACCATCTTAAGCCGGGAGTGGGATTTAGATATTCATGATGCCTACCTGCCACATGCCTGTGACAGAGTATTTTCACGCCCATGGTTTCAGGACTATATGATCGGCTATCTGGCCTACCTCGTGAAGCAATTTATCGGATTGGGTTACGACGGTACCGTTAAGATTTGTTGCATTAATAATTATAGCGCGCTGGATTACCATCAGAAAAAAGCAGCCCCCAACGGTCGTGTGGGGCTCAATCACTTATACAGAGAGTTACTTAATCGCGGGGGAGAAGAAAAGTGGTCGTTTAGTCAAAATGGTCATAAACATGATTTTGGTATCGAGCTCCCGTTTGCCGCATTGACCTCATTGAAGAAAGGAAGAAAATGAGATGAACAAAGCCGGAAAAATAGCGTATTTATGGCTAAAGGCACAGAGCGATAGCGAAAAAATTCGATTTATTGCACAAGCGCTGGGGAGTGTCGAATATCAGGCGTTTATAAAAAAATATCAGCCTGAAAAGCAGCATGCCCACAATCTACCTTTAAGTTTTTTGAAATGGCATTTGCCTCAGAAACTAGTGGCCTCCTATCAGGGCAAGGAGATCGGCCTGAGAAGTGTACCGGAGACGGTTGGCGATAAGCTGGAAATTCGGCATACCTGGATGCCAACAGGACAGTTTGCTCCTTCGCGTCATGGATCTTACATACCACTGGGAACCCACGTTGCTTGTACTGCTCTGATGCAACCCTTTTTGCAAAAACAGCAGGAAAAATGTCTGGAGCAGGCCTGGCAGGCAGCACTTCCCCTGCTTATGTCACCTGACATCAGTAATAACAATGAATTCACCGCTCCATGGCTTGATTTCGAGCCCTATCTCAATGGTGAAACGGATGTGTACTTTTTACTGGATGAACCTCAGGAAAGAGTCAAGATTGGAATATCAGGTAATCTCAGGCAACGCGTGGATACCTTGAAGCAACAACATAATACCAGCCTGAGTCTTATCTCCATAATACCCGCAGGGGGTATTGAGACAGAATCCGCATTACATCTTTTCTTTAAAAAATACAGGTTGGATCAGAAGGGACTTGGTCGAGAGTGGTTTTCTTACACGGATGAATTATGCGAATTTATCAATACCCTGAACACCTATGCAATCAGGAGCCACTGTCTAAGAGCTTACGGCATTATCTGACATAAGATCGTATCTTTAGGGCCCGTGGCGCTACGCACCTACAGGTGTGAAAAATCGATTATTTAACCCCTGTGCCGTATGTAACCATTAAGCCAGTACAGGTCAGGCAGAACCAGGCAACAACATGCCAGAATGAACGCTACAAGCCATCAGTCTTGGCAAGAGAAATTATATCTTCTTCGGAAGCGGTCACGATGATGAATACAGCAAAAACCTATCTTATTACGCTACATCCAGATCACACCAACTGCCTTTACGCGCTGGTGCGTATCAGATATCAAGACTTATGCCCTGGAACTCCGGTTCATGTCAGACAGAGAGTCTACAGTACAGCGCAATATATTCTTTATCATATTGCTGACTTTCACCGGCACAAGATAATTCAACCTGGATGAGTCTGAGGTTGCCACGGGATAGATGAAAACGCACAGCATGGCAGGAACAAGAATCAACGTTACTTTTTGCCCTGGTAGACCACTGTTATGTTGTCTGGTTTTCTTAACGTCGGGGCCGTAGCAGGGTCAATCAGGTACACAGGTACTATCACGGCATTTTTCCCACTAAACAGGATTGGCACCCAGCAGTGAACTCGTGGGTCTCCTGTCGTCTCCGGGATACCACTTGTACCGTATGACATAAGATCAACCACATTGATAAAAAGCGCCTTACCTATATCAAAGAAAAACTCGTTAAAAACCACATCTTTTGCCAGCAAAATCACAGCGTCACCTGCCGCAAATTTGACTGGCGATGAGGAGAGTTCTGAAGTCTCGGCATCAGCAAATATAATCCTTTCGGTATAGATAAAACAGGCGTAACGGGCATCCTGTTCTGACCTATCCAGGATAAACTGACAGAGCTCTTTGATATGTCGATTTTCGACCCTGCCAACTGCATTATCCCGACGGTAGTGTCGCTTATGTTCGCGAACATGCACCTTGCCATTGACACTGTCAAAGTCATACCCTTTTCCAACCTGGAGCTTACTTTCCCAGATCTCCATGCAGTACTTTTCAGCAGTCACAACATTTCTTCGGCGAGGCAAATCCTGCTGGTAGACACCAGACAGTAGCCGGGCCTTAAGTTCGTCCGCAAGCTGATAATAACGATTAATATCTTTCAGTACCGGAACGGTGGCATCCAGCAATGTGGAAATAACCTGAGACCGTGAGATCTTCTGTTTTTTGCTGTATTCATCAACAACACGCAGAGTCTCAGAATTGGTTACATTGAAAGTGATTCGTTCTGACATGCCAATCACCTATTAAGCATTTTTTGGAAAGTGCATAACAATTAACCTTAAAAATCTTAATTATCAACAAGTTTATTTTTTTGATCTTTCTCTTTCGTTATCAATTCATAGTAATATGCTCTCACGTAAAAATACTGAATATGATGCTGTCAGGACAGCCTGCATACCAGGAACGAACATTTGGGTTTTTAGTATAATTAAGGTCTTCATGTTTTAAGAACTTCCTCTTCATATCCCCTCCCGCTGTGATCCGCTTAACCCGTCTGTATATCTCCTGTCCCCACAGTACTGCTCAGTAAACAGAAATACTGTGACTTTCCTGCATAAAAATTACATATCACCACCTTCCTTTGTACACACACTACAGAGGATAAAATCATGGACTTTCCCTGGCCCTGGAACCGCAAATACACAATGAACTGGTTCCTGCTGTCGTTACTGAACCACCATCTTGATCAGCTACTGGAACGTTACTCCCGCCTTCAGCCCCTCAGACTCGATGTGTTCTATCAGAATGACACGTGGCGTTATAACCATCACGGATGGTACGAGACAGAAAGGGAGGTACGCCAGTTAACAGAACATCTGATGTTAGAGAGCAACATCGTAGGTCACTTCTGGGTGCTGGAGTGTACTTCCCGACACAAATGCCATGCCCATATCGTGATGTATCTTGATGGTCACCATAACCAGGCCACCTTTCCAGTGGCTGAACAGGCAGGGGCTGTCTGGCAGAAGATTACACAAGGTGAGGGGTACCACAATCGCTGTGATCCCAAGAAATGCTACGAAGCCGATATCACCCGTCCCGTCAATTACGATGATGCTGCAGCCATCAACAACCTGCGCTACATCATCAGCTATCTCGCCAAGGAGAAATCAAAACACGGGCAGACTTACTACGGGGCCAGCGAGGTACCACCCGCGAGTGGACTGGGCAGACCGCGAGGGCTTCGATAAAACGACGCACTTTTTTACGTCAGTTCCGGTTGTTATGCCGGAGAAGGGTACAGTGATTCATCACCCGATTCCGGTACTCATTTAGCTACCGGAGAATCTCGTCATGACCATTAAACCTTCCCTGTCTGAAGACCAGTTCGTCAATATGGCTTTCATTACCCATCTCACCGGATTAACCGATAAATGGTTCTACAAGCTCATCAAAGACGGTGAGTTTCCGGCTCCCATCAAGTTTGGTCGCAGTTCCCGCTGGCGACAGAGTGAAGTCGAAGCCTGGCTACAGGCCCGCATTGATGCATCCCGGGGAGAGAATTCCGCCCTGGCAACGACCCACAAACTTACCGTAACTCCCGTGGAGGCGTTGTCATGAAAACACCGTATTCCCGTCATGACTTCCTGTTGCAGCATTACCAGCGCTGGCTGGACGATTTCACGCGTCTGGCTGTACGACATGGGTTGTGTCACCCGAACATCCAGGCCAGTCATCAACTCACCATAGGTTCGCTCCGCTTCACGGGTACGGGGCAGGTCACTGCCGTGGTACCTCATGCTTTGTACCGGTTGTTCTGCGGTAATCCCCCTTCGGTCATCACGGTGACAGAGGACATGTCCACCCGGCTGGATTCAGATACCACGCTGCTGCTTCACCATCCCATGCTGGAAGGCATATTGCTGAGTGAATGTGCCCGACTAAAGCAGTTCCCAGTACAACGGGCACTGTTGGTTATGCTACAGCGGCTGACCAGCCGGGAAATCCGACAAAAAAATAGTCTGGCTGTGCTGGCGCGATTTGATGTGCGGGGATGACCCTTGCGACTGGCTGGAGCGTCTGGTCGGACAGCCAGACGACGCGCTGTATCTCTGGCTGGGTGACCGCCAGGATAGTGATCCCGTTTTAACCCTGATGATAGATGAATACCTGCTGTTTACCGGCAACTGATGCCAGAGACGAAAGCACATCTTCCTCCCCCAATCCCGCATTACTTTCCACAGATGCCGTTTCCCGCACCGCTTCACACTAGCGGAACGGCGCTGTCTGCGATTCAACGATAAGGATTTACAGATGAACTCAACCATTTTTACCGCGCACTGTCAGGCCTGGCTTGGATGACCTCACCCGGCTGCAGGTCACTCATGGGCTCTGCCAGCCTGAAATTAAAAAGTGGCACAGGCTGACCGTGACGTCCTGCTCGTTACCAAACGGGCTTACCGGACTGCTCATTATCCCGCAGTTTTTGCTGACGGTAACGCAGGCTGCTTGTGTGGAAGAAGAATCGGTAGCGGGACGTATCATTAAACATGCTGAGGGGCCAGCGCTGGCGGGGATGTTGCGCAGTGAATGTTACCGACTGGGACTCAGTGCCCTTGCTGAGCAGTTATCGCTGCTATTCCGCCAGTATCCACAGCCCGGTATACGTGAATCACTGATGTTGCTGTGCTGGTGTGAGCTGGTGAAAGGGATTGAGCCGGAAGCATGGTACGCACTGCATCTGCTGCTTCCGGCCACGCTGAAGAAATGGATCAATACACGACAAAAAGAGTTCAATGGTTTATCGGCACTGACTGAGGATTACATTCGTGCCACCCGGCCACTGTGAAGGTCGGATACCTGTCCGTAACAGCGATCCGGTACCGAGCGGCATGCGCAATGTACCGGAGCATATGACCTGGATTGAGCAGAAAAATACGCGCTTACTGTATGGCTGTAACGGAGTAGCTGACCATCAGTTAACCGTGCGCCGACGAAGTATCGATTTCTGAGTCTGACAGTTTTTTACGTCAGCATTCCATTATGTGACAGCCACACCAATCCCCCCCCTTTAATCATCTAATCGCAAGGCACAGGCTTCCCTTTTCGGGACGACTTGCGCCTGCCCTCAGGAGTCTGAAGATGTTTACCAAGTTCTTCCTCGCACACAACGGTAAACGGTGCTGTGTGACCTGCCATACCGATAGATACATTACAGTACATAACATCCAGATCGAGGTACTGGCATGCGCATGCTGAAATGTTACATTGCCAATAATCGTGACGGGCACGTTGTGACTGCTAAAGACGCGATGCAGTCACCAGGCAGGGTATGGACCTGCTCTTCCTGTGGCTGCCAGTTGATACTTCATGCGGGTTCATCTGGTGAGGCCCCCTGGTTTGAACATGACCAGCGAACAGTGACGACGAACGTTCTGATGCAATGTACCCATCTCGATCCTGAAGTGAAAACCGAAGCCCGATGCCAAAAACTACGCAGTATCATCGGCAATCTGGATGCACCTGTAATGGTGCTGTTCTGGCATTGCGTGTGGTGCGGAAATCATTACAGTGGGAAAAAGCATTGCACTTCATGCGGAACAGGCATCTACAGTATCGAAGAAACTGACAAACAATCAGATGCGAACTGATTGGGCATGGGTTATTTCCTTAATATGATGAAGATCGCTTTAACACTCATGTTATTTCAGGAAATCTTATGGAGTTTTTAAACGATGAGCTGACAGAAATACAGCAAGTAAAGCGGGTGGTTCAGCAGGCCATCGACCAATACCCACGTCTGGCTGTATTTCGGTTGACGTTGGACTGCCCCAGCCCTGAGTCAATAGGGTGTTTTCAGGATACCGTCTACCGAAAAGTAAGTGAACTGGCAGCAATCCGACAATTGAGCGGCAGACCATCGCCACCAACAATTCTCAGATGGATTGGAAGCAAAACTTATCCCCACTCATATCAGACACTACTGATGCTCAACCAGGACACTTTTTACCTTTCCCGACACGACTCACTTCCAGAGAAGTGTTTCCAGACAATAAAAACTTTGCTCCGTCAGGCATACAATACAATCCGAATAACGAATGAACTGTATCAGAGTAATGAAACAAAAATAACCGTCTTAAGAGTGGACAGAACCCAGGCAGGACACTCTGACGCTGAGCATAAATTATTACAGGAAAATGCCCTGTCGTTTCGACCTGCAGCGATTACACAGAGCCCCAGTATCTTTCCCTGACTGAGTGACGAAACTAAAGACGCTCCCCAGCTATACGCTGCGTATGTTCAAATATCAGATCTAAATCACAGTATTGTTAAACATACCTACATCATAAAGAAAGCTCCTACCAGTTCTCCTCATGAAGATTTGGTACGATTTCAAAATGCTTTAAAATGTGATGTATTCGAGGGACCCTGGAGTCCCTCTTTTTTATTCCACGCTGAATAACATCTCCGTACAAAAATCATTCCTGCTGCACCTTCCTTTCAGGAGTTAAATAATGCGTAAAGAAATATCAATTACATCACCAGATAATTATTTGGCGACAATACAATTTCGACTGGATGAAATGACTAATAATAATGTTGATCAGGAAGACTCACATGAGGAAACGTTGCGTTATCATACTCTGACCTGGGTAAACGCAGCCTCTTCAAATGGAAAAAAAATTGCATTCATCGCACCAGTTTTTCTGGTGCGGTGTCTGAATCCTGTAACCAGGCCAGCATATGTCCTCCCGCCATCGTGCGAATTACCGGAACCATTCACAACTGACATCCCATCTCTTTGTCATATTTTACTGAACGAGCTTCAGCGACTGGGTATGATGAAAAGGTATGAAGAGTTAAAAAACACGTTAGAGTTAATAAAACAGAACTGGCTAAAAGAAAAGCTGGTTTTGGCTAACTGGTATCTTTTGATGTCAGGGGAAAATTATTGGATATACAGTAATCAGTGCACATGCGATGATAATGTTCTGGATTCAGAGATAACCCGCTGTCTTCAGGCACACGGACATCTTCATTCAGAGATAGATGCCTGTGTCTTTTTTTCACACTTCGGGTGTTGGTCAACAACACCATATTTCTCTGACAACTTATCTGATAGCGACTGATTTAACCCCTTCTATTTTCAAAATCTCCGGGCACAGATCGCTGATGGAACTCCCGGGACGCAATGTCAGGACCAAAAGCAATTCCCATACATTCTCTCCTGAGGAACTTTTTTTCAGAGAGCGAAAAGCAAAACGTATAGACCTCGTCTGAAGCACAGTAAATACCCAAGGAACGCTATCCGGACCCAGTTTAACCAGCAAACCACAGTGTCTGCTTAACAAGCGATTACTCAACTGACGAAACACTTCCAGTACAACAAGCGTTAATACGGCCCCGTAGATACCAATTTCATACAAACCACTCCCGATAACCAGGCCAATAGCCGCAGTAACCCACATACCTGCGGCTGTAGTCAGTCCCTTAACAACCTGTTTCTGAATGATTATGGTTCCGGCCCCCAGAAATCCCATACCGCTGACCACCTGTGCAGCGATACGGCTTGGATCTAAAGCGACATGGCTTTCCAGCAGAATATCTTCAAAACCATATTTGGAAACAATCATAAACATGGCGCTACCAATACCAACCAGAATATGCGTTCGTAACCCCGCTTCCTTCGCACGCAGCTGACGTTCAATCCCAATAAATCCACCTAATAATCCAGCCAGTGCAATTCTGAGTAGTAAATCAGTAACCATTATTTACATCCATTTCTTAATAAACATTCAGTACAACTTTGTTTAATGAAACCGGAGGATAACAATCGAATCTGTCAGCTGAATGATGACTGTCTTCAGTTGCACAAAAATGCACCAACCAAATCGCTATACGCTAAGTGAGAAACAATAAACAATTTGTGACAACCATCACAAATCAGTGAATGTAAATATCTCATGCCTCTGCAAATGCCCCTCC
Source organism: Klebsiella sp. 141198 (assembly GCF_050600785.1). Classification (NCBI taxonomy): domain Bacteria; kingdom Pseudomonadati; phylum Pseudomonadota; class Gammaproteobacteria; order Enterobacterales; family Enterobacteriaceae; genus Klebsiella; species Klebsiella sp. 141198. Next base: position 315,235 of record NZ_JAQIRM010000007.1, on the reverse strand, counting down.
AACATGGTTGACCATAAAATCCACACCATGTGGTTATTTATACCACCAAATAACAGCAAAACAACGTAACCGTCCATTTCTGAGTGATTTTCTGCACAACAACAGAACTTTCACTTACGGCCTTTGAAAAGGTATGACATAATAAGATTAATTTGTAATGAAAAGAGAACCTGAATTTTTTTACCCAGTCATAACATCATGTTTCCTGCCTTATATTCCCCACGGAAACCGTAATCATGAAAATTATTCTTAAATTACGATCGATATACTCGATCGATACGATCGATTTTGTTCAATTTTAATTCGCTAAGATTTTTCCTATAAATAACCACACATGAACTGTGGCTATGTCATTTATTAATATCTACGTCTTACCTTCCTGAACCGGGAATATTTATCAGTTCTCTACGGGATAAGAGAAAACTCGTCTGAATATTATTCAGTTCATGTATCAACACCTGTCTGTCTGGATTATTTTATTTGTAACCAAGGAATTGATATGTTCAGAAAAACCTCACTGGCTGTAATGGCCGCCGCCATAGTTTGTGGTACATCCGCCTTTGCCGCTGACCCTCCCACCTCGGGCCCCTTTGGACAGGGCACCATTACCTTCCACGGTACAGTGACTAACTCCCCCTGCAACATCGCACCGGGTGATGACGCTCTGAAAGTGGAGTTTGGCCAGGTGTCTTACCGCGCCCTGAAAACAGCAGATGCCACCACAGCATCCCAGCCGATTGTTATTCATCTGACAGATTGTTCATTTGACCCGGATACCGCATCGCCTGTAACCCGCCCGGAGGGTCTGATGTCCAAAGTGAAGGTAACCTTTACCGGGGACGCAACCAGCAATAATAAAGGGTATGTGAATACGGGGAGTGCCACTAACGTTGCTGTCCAGTTGCTCAAAAACGATAACAGCACTCCGATCCCACCGGGTTACGTTCCGACCGATGCTGATGCCCAGCAGCTGCAGCCCGGTAATAATGAACTGCGTTTCTTTGCCCGACTGCTGGCTCTTGGTGCCGCCACGCCGGGTGAGGTTAAATCTCAGGTCACCTACACCCTGACCTACCTCTGATCCCAGAAAAATAAAAGCAGTGGCTGTGCAGACCGTCCCGGAAGGGGCGCCGGGACGGTTTTGCCTCTGAAAATGTTTTCCGCCCCCGCATTCCCGGTGATAACCGCAGACAGAACCCAAAGACATGAAACTGACCCGGCTCGCCATACTCATCACCCTGACGCTTTCCGCACGCCCGGTACTGGCCACGGAATTTAACGTCAATATGCTGAACACAGAGGACAGAAAAAACGCTGACCTCTCGGCCTTCAGCCGGGAAGGGTATATTGCACCGGGCAACTACCTGCTGGATATCTGGCTGAACGAGCAGTCTGTCCGGGAGCAATACCCTGTCAGTGTGGTCCCGGTTAAGGGGGCCGGCAACGAGGAAGACTCCGTCATCTGCGTGACGCCTGAGCTGGTGGATATGCTGGGCCTGAACGCGGAGACTCTCAGTCGTCTGAAACCCGTTTCTGGTACACAGAGCAAACGCTGTCTGGACCTGCGGACACCGGACAGTCAGGTGCGTTACAGCGCGGCGCAGCAGCGGCTGACCTTTGTGATGCCGCAGGCCTGGATGCAGTATCAGGACCCGAACTGGGTTCCCCCTGCCCGCTGGAGTCAGGGCATCAGTGGCGCGCTGCTGGACTATAACCTGATGGTCAGTCGTTATATGCCGCAGCAGGGTACCTCCAGTACCAGCTACAGTCTGTACGGCACCGGTGGACTGAATCTGGGGGCCTGGCGACTGCGGAGTGACTGGCAGTACAGCCGGTATGACGCTGGTCAGGGACGCACACAGTCCGATTTTTATCTGCCCCAGACCTACCTGTTCCGTCCTCTGCCGTCGGTGCGCTCCAGGCTGACGCTGGGGCAGACTTACCTCAACTCTGCCATTTTTGACTCCTTCCGTTTCGCCGGCGTCACGCTGGCCAGTGATGAGCGTATGCTGCCACCGTCCCTGCAGGGGTATGCCCCGCAAATCAGCGGCATTGCGAACAGTAATGCCGAGGTCACCGTCAGCCAGAACGGTCGCATCCTCTACCAGACCCGAGTGTCTCCCGGCCCTTTTGTCCTGCCTGACCTGAGTCAGAACATCAGCGGTAATCTGGATGTCACGCTCCGGGAAAGTAACGGAACCACACGCACATGGCAGGTCAACACCGCCAGCGTCCCGTTCATGGCCCGCCGGGGACAGTTACGTTATAAGGTGGCGGCTGGTCGTCCGCTGTACGGCGGGTCACACAATAACCGGGCGGTCAGCCCGGACTTTCTGCTGGGGGAGGCCACCTGGGGGGCCTTTAACAGCACCTCGCTTTACGGCGGGGCCATCGCCTCCACCGGGGATTATCAGTCCCTCGCGCTGGGTGTCGGCCAGAACATGGGGATACTGGGGGCGGTGTCCGCGGATATCACCCGCTCGGATACCCGCCTGCCGCAGGGACTGCGTCAGACCGGATACAGTTACCGGATAAACTATGCCAAAACCTTCGATAAAACCGGCAGCACCCTGGCGTTTGTCGGTTACCGGTTTTCAGACCGCCATTACCTGTCCCTCCCGGAATATCTGGCGCGCCGGGCGGTGAACGGCGGTGACATCTGGCACGAAAAGCAGAGTTATACCCTCACGTACAACCAGTATTTTTCCGCTCCCGCCATGAGCGCCTCCCTGTCCGTCAGCCGGCTGGCTTACTGGAATGCGGAATCAAACAATAACTGGATGCTCAGTCTGAACAAAAGCTTCAGCATCGGGGCCATTCGCGGAATTTCTGCCTCCCTGTCACTGGCCCGTAACCAGTACGCCGGCGGCGGAACGCAGAACCAGGTTTATGCCTCCGTGACTGTTCCCTGGGGGGAAGGACGTCAGGTCAGCTATAACGCGCAGCGGGATAACCGGGGAAGCCTGCTGCAGAACGTCAGCTACAGCGATTTCAGCCATCCCGACACCACGTGGAATATCAGTGCCGGGCTGCGTCGTGATGACAGTACCGGCAGCAACAGTAACTTCAGCGGCAGTCTCCAGAGCCGGATGCCCTGGGGACAGGTCAGCGCGGATGCCACCCTGCAGCCCGGTCAGTACCGCAGTCTGGGCCTGAGCTGGTATGGCTCGGCTACCGCCACGGCGCATGGCGCGGCCCTCAGCCAGTCCCTGTCCGGTAATGAGCCGCGAATGATGGTGGATACCGGTGGCGTGGCCGGCGTCCCGGTCTCCGGCGACAGCGGCGTGACCAACCGCTTCGGAATTGCGGTGGTCAGCGGCGGCGGCAGCTATCAGCGCAGCGACATCGCGGTCGACGTCACCCGTCTGCCGGAGGATGTGGAGGTCAGTGATTCGGTTATCAGCCAGGTCCTGACGGAAGGGGCGATTGGTTACCGGCGTATCAGCGCCAGTTGGGGGGCACAGGTCATGGGACATATCCGCCTGGCTGACGGCAAAGCACCGCCGTTTGGTGCGCAGGTGATTTCAGAGAAAACGGGTAAAACACCGGGGATGGTGGGCGATGACGGGCTGGCATATCTGACCGGCATCGGTGACGAAGACCGCAGCGCGCTGGCGGTTTCCTGGAACGGGCGCGTGCAGTGCCGGCTGACCCTGCCGGCAGACCTGACGCTCAGCCAGGGGCCGCTTCTGCTGCCCTGCCGGTAAGCCTTTTCCGGGGTTTTCCCCGGACGAACAACAGGGAGAACACAGAGTGAAACACAGCTGTATTACCCGGGGCGTGGTGATTGCCCTGGCGGCGTGGAGCCTGAACGCGCAGGCCGCCGTCAACGCGGACCGCACGCGGGTCATCATGAACGGGAACGAAAAAACGGTCTCCGTCACCCTGACCAATGAGAACAAAACGATGCCCTTTCTGGCCCAGTCCTGGGTGGATGACAGCAACGGCAGACGAAGCAGCATGCTGATGGTGCTGCCGCCGCTGCAGCGAATTGATGGCGGTCAGAAAACGCAGGTCCGCATCATGCAGGTACAGGGGACCGGGCTGGACAAACTGCCGGCGGACCGGGAAACGCTGTTCTGGTTCAACGTCCGCGAAATCCCGCCAGAGCCGGAGACAACGAATGTCCTGCAGCTGGCCCTGCAGAGCAGGCTGAAGCTGTTTTACCGTCCGGTTGCCATTAAAAAAGGCAGTAATGACACCTCAGAGAAAAAACTGACAGTGGAGCGGGAGGGAGGGAATCTGGTCCTGAAAAATCCGACGCCTTACCACATCACCCTCGCCTGGCTGGGGACCACCCGTCGTGAGCGCCTTGAGGGCTTCAGCGAGGGGGTGATGGTCTCCCCGCTGAGCGCGCTGCCGGTAAAGGCCATTCTGCCGGCCGGGTCCACCCGGCTGTGGGTGGGGTACGTGGATGACTACGGCGGGCTGCAGATGAACCAGTACACCTGTAACGCGCAGCGTTGTGCCATGTCACTGCGGGAGACAACACCATGACAGTACGGAGACGCCTTCTGCCGGCGGTGTTGTGCCTGCTCGCCGGGTACAGCCTCACGGCAGCAGCTTTCAATGAGCACTCTTCCTGCACAGGTACGGGTAACACCCGCTTTCAGATGCATAGCGTCAACTTATATTCGGGAGCACTGCCGGCGCCCGGGACGCTCATATACACCTCGCCGTATTATACCGTGACTTACATGTGTACTACGGAGCTGGACTCCTCCCGGGACTTCAGGCCCACGCTGCAGAAACTGGGGGACTTTCAGGGGGCGATGGAGGCTCTTAATCGTGCCGGGCTGAAACTGGATATCAGTATGACAGAATCGGGGCGGTCTCCGGTACTCTGGGACTGGAACAGTTTACAGACGCAGAATACCATACCCTTTGGTGCCAGTATGGGGTCGAACCAGAATGATGTAAAACGTTCGGTGACGTTTCAGCTTAAGCTGTATGTGAACACACAGATAAACAGCGCCCAGATTGTCGACGTGGGTTCCCTGACGGCGTTCAGCATTATTCCCTGCACGAACTGTACCGCCTCTCAGGGCGTCCAGCTGACGTCCACCCCATTCTCCATCCGCTATATGCCATCTAATTTTGGTTATGTCAGCATCAGTCCCACCACGGTCAACCTCGGTCACATCTACACGAATTATCAGAATCCGGCCAAACGGGCCAGCTTTACGGTCACGGCGGGTCAGCGGATGGGCGTCGGGGGACCCGATGGAACTTTTACCATCCCCCTGCAGACCACGTTTACCGCCACCGGTAAGACGCTGATCGATAACGGTCAGGCGGCCCGCATGACAAACGAGGATGGTCAGGCGAACGGACTGAAGCTGAGCATTCTGGACACGTCTTCCGGCGACAGGCTGACCTTCGGGCAGCCCTCCGACCTGGGCAAACTGGAATCCGGCGGAACCGGCATCCTCGCCACGCCGGTCAGTAAAAACTATACGGCACTGCTGGAACAGGATGCCGGTACGCCGCTGAGAACAGGGCCCTTCTCAGCGGATGTGGTGGTGACTGTGACGTACAACTGAAGACGTCACACGTGGATATCGGGCGCTCCGCAGCAAGGGCATGACATGAAAAATAACAGACAAAAAATCTCAGACTGAAAAAGGAAACAACGGAAACAGGGACGCTGTCAGCGGGTTTACCGGGCCCCCTGTTATCCGGTTAAGGAGTTGTCATTATGTATTCAGAGAAAAAAATTAACGAAGCAGACCACACTCATCACCCGAGTCAGGCCGGATATGATGCCTGTTATATACCGGAGTCCGTCCGTCAGTATCGTGGAGAACCTCTGTATATCCTGGTGGCGTGGTGGTGCCTGCAACAGCACGACTGGGTCAACCGCAATCAGATTTCGGAGGCGTTCCGTGTACCTGTCCAGCGGGCCAGTTACCTGATGGCCTATTTGCGTAACAAAACCCGACGAGTAATCGTTGAAAGTCGTGAAATGTTACTGGCCAATAACGTTTATCGCTACGAAATTCAGGTCACCCGCGTGATGCCTCCCGGTTCCCGTAAAAAACGTCTCCCCGGGGAGAAAAGACGCCTGACCCGCAGACGTATTGGTAATGCAGACACGACACAGGCCACTCTTATCTGGAATAACCTGAGAAAAGGTAATCCATCCCCGGTAAAAGGGGGGGACGAACAATGACTGAACCATCACTAAAAATGCCCGCAAGCAGGAACGTCATTCTTTATGGTGACTGCTGGCCTGTGGTCAGTGCCGTACAGAGCCTGACCACGACCATGCTGCCGGACAGTGAGTGCCGGGCGATATTCGACCTGCCATCACTGATTGAGCGGCTCACGGTTGAGCCACGGGCGGCACTGATTTTATGTCTTCGTCCACGAGAGCATGTTTTCCTCTTTTACGCACTCAGACAGGAGCTGTTTGACCATCCGGCCCTGGTCATCAGCGACGAGATATTCTTCAACGACAGACTCATGCTCAGGGTATGGGGCGATCTTCCCTGCATGATGCATGACGAGTTATCCATGATGGTAACCAGCCAGCAACTATATGAGTTCCTGACAGTTCCTTCCGGTTATTGTCCGGAAAAAAGCCTTCTGGCTGATTTTCTGCAATCACCGACGCTTCCTGTCGGATTTTCTGAAGTGCCTCAGATATTCCACCTCGAAGCACCACTGATGGACTATATGTCGTTACTGATATATCGGGAAATGCTCGACAGAAAAATCACACCTTTTCGTATGCGAATGCTCCAGGCGATCTGGTCTGGTTTTCAGACAAGGGATGAGCTTATGACTGAATTAGATGCCCCAAAAAGCAAAATATGGAATGAAAAACACCGTTTGCTGATGCAACTGGAGATGCCAGCACGTCTGCGTGACATTCTTTATGGCACCCGATTTTGTTCTTTCCTGCAAAGAACAGAATTTATATCACCTGCTGAGGTGGAAAATATACGCTCTGAGGTCAGAGAACGATTGAAAGCCAGGGTTGAAAAGAATTGCATAACAACTCTCTAACGAAACAACGTCCTGAATATACTGAAAAATGATAAAAAGCTGCTGCTGGACTCGCAAAAGAACAGACAGAATCAGGAGCGATAAATGAGTTAACACATACAGGTGAACATTGCGGATATTCCCTCAGGATTGCTGTCCAGTTACTGACGTATAACCCACTGTCACCTGATCACTTTTAATATAATGTACTCAAAAATAACCATCATAATGGCAACTCTTACGACTGAAGCCAGTTATCTGATGCAGGAATAAAAATTATGTTACCCGAAGATATCGTACACTCGCTTGCAGACTGGCTTTCAAAAATGAATGATTTAGAGAAAATTGCTGCACTGAATAGCCTGCAACGATTCATACACTATCATGGCCCGTTTCGCAATGAACCCGTCGGTTGCGTCCAGTGGATACCAGCTGAGTGCGTGATAGCAAACGACTATAATCCGGATACCATAAGTCCGGTTGAACGAAAAATACTGGAGTTGTCATTGTTACAGGATGGATTCACTCAACCTATCGTTGTCACTGTGGGACGGGCTGAAGAACTTCATTATCACGTGATGGATGGCTATCAGCGTTATCTTCTCAGCCAGAAACCACTATTACGTAAGAGGCTGCGTGGGCATATCCCCGTGACAATTATCCGCCCTCAAGATGATGCTATTTTCTCGCTGATGGCAGCGGTTACTAGTGAACAGGTGAGAGTCAAAAGCAAATAATTTGATTCAGAATAGTTCAGGACAGAAAACATGATTTCTTAACGATGTATTTCCCCAATTTACTTACAGGGGTTTGATGCTGTCCAACAAAAGAATATCTGCCCGTGGACTCCCGATTATCCTGCTCCCGCAGTCCAGGCTATATGACTCTCCAGCGGATACCACCCACGCTTTATCTGTTCGATACAATTTCACAGTTTTACGAACTTTCCCTAGGGCTGTCTGCACAACTACAATCCCAGTATGTGTCTTTCTTATTCGTTGGTACATATCCCCCCCCAATAACACTGTCAGTACTATCCTCTGATACCAATGATTTTTAACTCATTGGTATCATCATATGTTTTCGTATTTTTAGAATAATCACTACCCATTACTTCACACTCTGACTAGATGGCCATTATCTTTATCAAGTGTCCTTTAATCTTCAGAAAACCAGGGCTAACCCAGTCACTGATTAAGATTAACTTTCAACATTCAGTAAACCACTCGCTTTAAGCCCCTGCAATATCGCTGATATACATACATCACAATGGTGCTAAATCGATAAGCAAGAAATAACAATCCTAAACTCAAACAAATAAATTTTATTATCACGACAAACACACCTTGTTTTAGAACAACAGATGAATCAGCATTAAATCTCATACAGGCCATCGATTTATTCTAATTATTTCCGGAACATCACGATGAAAAGACAGATCTGCCTTTTTAGAACAAAAAAGTGGATACGATTAATGATATAGCTGTATTTGTATCAGCAAGTGATATCTAAAACAATTCATCTGTACTGAAACGGTATAATTCGCTATGCTATCCTGGTTGGCCTGAGTGTTGATATTACGTGTTTAAGGAGTATAAGAATGTCATCGATTTCTGGGATTGATATTGTTACAGGGTTACTCATCCCCGTAGTTCTGTATTTGATAAAGAAAGTTATTGACTGGACAGGAAAAATCGTTGGTAACCCACGACCTAAACGAAAATACCAGTTTGATAAAATTCCTGCGGATAAGAAAGTAGAGATTTTTTCGAAAATTGATGCGTTAAAGGAAAAAACAACAACGCCGCATGTTCTTGTTCAAATGAAACTTTTATATGAACAACTGGGAATGTATTTGCCGGTATGGCATTGTCACCAACTGGTTTCCTGTATGGCGGCTGAAAATATTAGCTCGCTGGATGTACGTCTGCGAGGTTTTCTGAAAAACACAATTATCGGTCACTATCCTGAGAAAGGGTTCAGCGTTAACACCAAGGTTGTCCGCAGATCCTACGTGATAACTACCTTGTTCGGGATATTTGCAGTTGCTATGTTTATTTATGCAGGATGGGATTCCATCTCTTCTTTCTGGAGAAGCAAAGAGACAGGGTTGTTTATCTTGTTTTTATTGATTTATGCTTCCGCTATTATTACTGTTATAGGTTATATAATTTCCCAGATTGAAGATATCTACCTGGGATCTAAATTTGGGCATTTATTCGAGACTTGGCTCAGGAACCATCCACCGTGTAACGATGTGAACCCTGATACTTCTGCAGCAACGCCAACTGAGGAGCAAGCATCATCCTAAGGCCCCCAAGAAGATTCTCTCGCGAGTTAACATGATTTATTAACGGGAGAGAACCGTTTGAAGTGCGCTTTTCTCACAATCACTATACGTTTCATATTACCTAATTACTTACTGCAGGAGGCTGATTATGAAGGGTATTGGAACTGTACTTCAGGCTGGATACCTCAAACTGGATCACAGTATGAAGACCTACTCAGTTCTCACAGAGAATACTCTTTTGTTTACCGGTCATTTTGCCGATCTTGATCCTCATGGCTGGGGTTCTCTTTACGAAAAATTTACTGGTCAGGCATTTGAGGCTGAGGGATATGAAGTGGAATACAGAGGGCTCACAGCAGGGTTTAATGATGGTGGTATCGACCTTATTCTGCGAAAAGGGGATGACACTATTTTTGTTCAGTGCAAACATGCTTTTAAATCTTCACTATCTCGCAACTCCATTGAGAATATCCTGTATAAAGCAGGAAATTATATAAGCCGTAATATGCCCACGAATAGAGTACATCTGTGGTTAGTTGTACCTGATGTTAAACGAATAAAATGGAAACGGTATTTTTTACGGCACAACACTACACAGAATAAAGTTAAACTTGCTTTGATTGAAATCCGTATGCTATCTATCTGACGTCTTGATTTTATAGTTGCACAGACTGCTCCTTACGACCGCTACACCTATCACCTCTGCGGCAGTATGCTGCAATACTATCCTGAATACGACACGAAACGCCCGTAGTTTGAATACCTGGCCAACACACTGACAGACAACGGGGGGGTAACATTGCCCGTATGCATATTCTGAAGCAAGGGAAGTAAAACTGTAAGTACATCTGTTTTAGTTCCACGCACTTTTTGAGAGTCCAGGGTTTTCGGTCATCAGTCGGTACTCTTCCGGGATCAGTTATTCAGAGATTCATGAGGCTCCTCGCTGTTATATTCCACCAGCCAGCGCTCTGTGATTGTCCGTGACTCATTTAGGGTTATGAACATAATATCTCTATCAAATAGTTCCAGTTAAAACGTTCGTTAACATTTCATTGATTTACCTGATTTAATAAATTTTCGCATCACGCCATGCTCTTCAGCCTATTTCACCAGAACCAGTGAGACTAATTTCAGCCCATTGTCCATCCGCATCCTCAATAGATAACTGTCGTTATCTTTCTGTAATGGGAGAAATAACCTCCCCATACTAGCTATTAAAGTAGATAAAAAACCACCTCCATAGAAGGTGGTTTAAATTTGATAATTAATTAAACTCAATAATGTCCCTCAATGTACCCATACGCCTTCCGGAACAACTCTTTATCTTTCCCTAGTCCAAACTGAGCCAAGGTCAGCAAAAGTGCCTTTTGGATTTCGCGAGGGCCACTGTTGGAGTTTTGCCAGCCATCAAAACGGGTAGCTTTGACGATTTTATCAATTTGCTCAACAACATCACCGATTAACTTAGGGGTAGTTTCTGGGCGTGTTTCGAGGAAAAGCTTGGTCAAAGCCTGTTTATTATCAGCTTCAGTTACTGGGCGCTCGCCCGTTTCGCGCTCGGCTTGTACGGTATCTTTCGCAGCATCCAACAGGCCTTTCAACCAGTCGATGGCCTTGATAACACCAGCTTCATAGTCCTGACGCAGTTTTTCCAGACGCTCGCCCAATGCCACAAATTTAGGATCATGACTGCCGCGCAAACGCCCCATAAGATCAATCTCCAGACGCTTGGCGCGTTGCTCCTGTTCTTTAGCGGTCAGGGTAAAAATAGCGTGCTCGTCCATGACCAACTCGTCAATATCATCGCGAATACGATTGATATCAGTATGCTCATGGATCATCTTGATTGTTTCAGGGCCAAGGGCAGCCCAAACAAGCGCACCAGTCTGCCCCACCGGACGCACCGATTCATAAATTTGCGCCAGCCATTTATAGTCTTGACGATAAGGGGTCAAAAAAGGGTCTGGGTTGATAGCTGACCATAACTTGGATAACACACCAAAGCTAGCTGCGAATTCATCACGCTTCTCGTTGGTTGGCAGGCATTCCTGCGCAGCCATAATGCCTTCAAAGCCTTCTATAGAACGATCTATACCAGGGAAGAAGGCCAGACATTTATTTAGTTGTAACGGCAATAGCTCTTTAAATGCCTCAATTCCCTCTACAACCCCTTCAATTTCTTCAGGGTTGTAGGCCAGAGCGGTACGCAGGTTTTCGAAAACGCCAAGGTAGTCGATAATTAATCCCATGTCCTTGCGTACAGCATCGGTTTCGTACAACCGGTTGGTTCGGCACATGGCCTGAAGAAGAGTATGATCGCGTAGAGGCTTATCGAGGTACATGCAGTAGCAAATTGGCGCATCGAAGCCCGTAAGCAGCTTGGCGGTAACGATGATAAGCTGTAACGGATGTTCAGGATCTTTAAAGCATTCAATCAGATCCTTCTGTACCTGCTCTTCCGCATCAATGTGCTGCCAGCGTTCGAAATCGGCTTGTTTAACAGGTAGCTCCAATTCGTCATGCCATTTGAGCCAGTCCTTATTGAGCTTATCTTTTTTGCCACCCTCTTCAACTTTAACCGGAGCCTGGTCAACGTTCATAACCACTTCAACCGCATCAAAACCGAGCTTTTCACCGAGCAAATAATACATCTGCACACAGGCTTCACGATCGTATACCACAACCATGCCTTTCATCTTTTTCGGCATAACATGGCCGGTAAAATGCTCAACAATATCATTACTCACCGCAGCCATGCGTCTGGGGGATTTCAGCATGATGGCCAGCTTGCCGGCGCGTCTGGACAATGCTGCTTTTTCTTCTTCATCCAGGTTGTTTTCGGTAGCCAGTTGCTCGAATTCTTCGTTGATAGCATCACGATCCACTCGGAGTTCAGCCAACCGAGGTTCGAATTTCACCGGGTTAGTCGCGCCGTCACGGATCGACTGCTTGTAGCTATAGCGGCTCATATAGCGACCAGGATCTTCTTCGGCACCGAACAACTTGAATGTATTACGATCAATGCCAGAAATCGGAGTACCCGTCAGGCCATAGAAGTGGGCATTGGGCAGCGCCCAGCGCATTTTCTCGCCTAACCCACCTTCCTGGGTACGGTGAGCTTCGTCAACCAACACAATGATGTTGTCACGGTTGTTCAAACCATTGGGGCTGCTATCATCAATTTCGATATCTTTAAATTTAAAGATGGTGGTGATCAAAATGCCACGGCTGTCTTGCTCAATGTATTCGCCCAACTTTTTGCAGCTTTGCACTTTAATCAGATTCTTAACGTCGGCTCCACCAAAGGTCTCGTTAATTTGGCTGTCCAGATCACGCCGGTCCACAACAATGAGTACCGTCGGATTTTTTAACGCATTATCGGCACGCAGCATTTTAGCGGCGTAAAGCATCAACAAGGATTTACCCGATCCCTGGAAATGCCAAATCAGACCTTTTTTTGGATAGCCTCTGCGAACACGCTCAACAATTTGTTTTGCTGCTTCAAATTGCGGATAACGCGGCAGGAATTTAACGCGTTTGGGTGGAGTATTTTTGCCCGTTTTGACGGTTGAAAATAATGCGAAAGATTCCAGTAACTGCAATAAGGTTTGCGGATTTAACAAACTCTCGCAGCTGTTTAGTACCGATGCTAATCCTGGTAAAATCTCATCACGAAGCTCAGTATTATGCCATGGCCCCCAGTCTTTAACTCGGGCATTAATTGCGCCATAGGCAAAGGTTTTTCCTTCGCTGGCAAAGCACAGTAAGTTAGGGACAAAGAAAGATTCAACATTTTTCCAGTAGTACTTTTTGCCGCCCATAAAGTCGGCGGCACCGTCTTGCCAGGTTACGCTAGGGCGTGTTGCGGTTTTAACTTCGCCTACAACTAGTGGTATACCGTTCACATAAAGGACAATATCAAAATAGACTTCAGTGGCCGCGATATAGTGGACCTGCTGTGCCACCACAAAGTGGTTATTTTCTATATTGTCAAAATCAATCAGATTGATGGTGATATGGTCGCCATTCTTGCCAAAAGGCAAGGTTTTTTCAGCCATCAGCCATTCCTGGAAGTTTTCATTGGCCTTTACCAGACCGGTATGGCGGGCCTCTAAAATCACTCCCCGAAGTTTATAGATCACCTCATCAGCATAGTCAGACTGTCTGCCGATATCAGGGTTTAACGAACAAAGCGCGTCTTTTAGCCACTCATCAACGAAGATATCCTGCGCTTGTTTAGGCAGATTTTCTCCGTGGCAGTATGTCCACTTGACTCCGCTTAAACCTTTTAAACGGTCGATAATTCCATTTTCTGTGACGGTTTGTTCGTTAAACATTTATTCAGCCCTTAATTTTTCACTTAAATACTCTGAATTTAATTTAGCTACATTATTCACATGATGCTTATACAACCCTCTGAATATAAATAAATCTGAAAAAATAGATATTATTTCCTTTTGCTCCTCAAGAGAAGGCAGAAGCACCGGTAGATTTTCAATTTCGCTTTGACTAATTGTGGTCATAGTTGTCGTTTGAGCCACACATAAAAAATACTTTCTTGCCCAGGGTGAAAGGGCATAAATATACAAATATTCTGGTAAAATATTATCAATATCAACATTTACTCGGATAAAATGACAATCAAATGTTGAAGGCTTATCTTCATTTAAAACAAGGTATGGCCATCCAATTCCATTTTTAACTAACGAGGAACGGTTGAAAAGAATATCTCCTTTCTTTAAGCGATATTTTTCAAAATCCCTTTTAGAACAGCTAATTGACTCCCGCTGATCTTCATTAGAATATGAGTTTACATAGCCATCAACAACATTAAGAAATAAACATGTAACTTGACCATCAGTACCATCCTTAACAAACTGTCCATTCTGAGGTTTACTGATTAATAACTCCTTAAGTTTTTTTATTTCACAATTAGATGTTGACAATATTTTTGTTGGGAACTTTTTGCTATCATAAATCCCAAAGCGTTTTTTGAAAACATCTAAATACTGGGTGTTAATTAAATGTTCTTGTGCATCAATTAATCCATCAGTTGCTTTAACTACAAGATTAGAAACCTTAATTTGTTCAAATAATTTTCTTTTCCCATTTAAATCAGGAAGAGTTAACTGAAAATTGGCAAGAGATTTAAATTTGGTTCTCGGAGAGAGTGAACCAGATGAAGTTTGAATTGCCCAAGCCCAAAAATCATTGGACTGAACTATAAATGGGAACAAATCAACAACATCGCTGTTGGGTTCCATGACAATAATATCACCAGAACAAATGCCATCAAATTCGGCTATAGCTGCTTTTTTTAAATAGGGGCGACGCTTACCAAATAACACATGTCCTTTTTTAAAAACACGAGTAAAGCTAGGATTATCATCTTCAATGTTTCCCCAACGTTTTATTTTCAAAGAGCCAGAGTCTAGATGCTCCAAACCAATATACCGTTTGTAACCATCAGCAACAGGACTTTTAGAGGTAAGCTTCACTTCCCGGCAAATATCCCCAAACTTAACAATACGCTTAACAGTCATTTTTCCTCACCTCATAACCTAGCTGTGAGAGATTGTCCAATAATCTATTCGTCTGTTTTTTTAATTTCAAACGACTAATTTTCCATGCCTCAATGGCATGCTGCAGGCCATATATTTCGTCAGCACCTTGTGACTCAACATATAATGGAATCGACAAGTTGTAGAGATTGCCTTTTATTTCTTGAACATCCACCAAAGCTGCAATATCGCGTTTTTCCTGAGGGTTAAAATAAGCTTCGCATAACACCGACAAATCGTTATCAGATAAACTGCTATGAGCACGTTCACGGGTGACATGCTCAACCCCGTTGATAAACAACACTTTGTTTTTGCGTTCAGCTGGCTTATTGCAATTAAGCACCACCACGCAAGACTCCATCGGAGAGTTGTAGAATAAATTCGGGCCTAACCCAATCACCGCTTCAATGATGTCCGATTCAATCACCTGTTTACGAATGGCCTGCTCAGAATCACGGAACAGAACACCGTGTGGCCAGAGCATGGCAGCGCGACCGGTATCTGGCTTCAGGCTTTTAATGATATGGGTGTAAAACGCATAATCAGCACAGCCCTGCGGTGGCACGCCATAAAGGTTTCGACCATACGGATCGGCAGCAAACTTGTCACGATTCCATTTTTTGATGGAGTACGGCGGGTTAGCAAAAATCACATCAAACTGCTTGAGCCGATCGTTTTCAATAAACTTCGGCTCAGCCAAAGTGTCACCGCGCAACACATCAAATTCTTCGATATCGTGCAAGAACATATTCATACGGGCGATTGCGGAGGTCAGCAAGTTCACTTCCTGCCCATAGAGATGCACAGAGCGCCACTCTTCCCCTCTTGAACGAAGATCCATCACTGCATTTAGCAGCATCCCTCCAGTACCGCACGTCGGATCATAGGCTGTTTCACCCGGTTTTAAGCCCATAATGCGCGTCATTAAATGCACGACTGTTCGGTTGGTGTAGAACTCTGCTGCCGTATGGCCGGAATCATCAGCGAACTTTTTTATCAGGTATTCGTAGGCCTCACCAAGATCATCCTGGGCGACAGATTTAATACCTAGCGGAATTTTACTGAAATGTTCAATCAGATCAGCCAGCAGATGATCGGGCAGGCGCTCTTTATTGGTCCACTGCGCATCACCGAAGACGCCATGTAAACGCGGGTTATTGGCTTCAATTAGTCGAAGCGCATTCTGGATCGCTTCACCAATGTTTTTACTGGTATTGCGGACCTTTTCCCAACTGGCTTCAACTGGAATGTTGAAACGGTGAAACATCGGCATGGCGGCATATTCGGCATCGCCTTCATGGAGCTCCATCGCCTCGTTATATTCTTCCAGATAGACATCTGACAGGCGTTTATAAAATAGCAAGGGGAAGACATACTGCTTGTAGTCTGATGCGTCGATTTGGCCGCGAAGAAACTCAGCAGCTCCCCAGAGCAGCTCTTCCAGCTTTTTATTACTCATGGTACTCATACCTCGAACCCTTCTTTGATAAGCAGGGCTTCCAGCTCCTCTTCTGCTTTTTTCAGCTTAGCCAGATTCCGTTGAAAATTTTTGAGCGCTTCTTCCACAGTAATGGTTTCTTCTTCGAGTGGTTTTTGCACATAACGAGCAATATTAAGATTGAAGTCATTCTCTTCAATCTCCTTCAGAGGTACCCAGCGCGCAACGCCTTCGATGTCTTTTGCATCCGGTCCCTGTTGAGCAAGGCCATGGTAAATTTGGTATATGTCATCAGCCTGCTTGTTGGACAGCGTATTCTGCGCACGCCCTTTGGTATAGATTTCTTCAGCATTGATGATCAATACATGATCTTTATGCGTTGCCGGGCGTGATTTACGCAGCACTAAAATACACGCAGGAATCCCAGTCCCATAGAACAGGTTGGAAGCGACACCAATAATCGCCACAATGCGATTTTCTTTCAGCAATTTGGTTCGTATTACTCCCTCTGCGCCGCCACGAAACAGCACACCATGAGGTAACACGACAGCCATACGTCCATTGTCGTTAAGTGAAGCAAACATATGCTGCACCCAAGCAAAATCACCATTTGTTTTAGGCGCCAGACCATATTGCTTACGGCCATAGGGATCGTTCGACCACAGATCGTATCCCCATTCCTTCAAGCTAAATGGTGGGTTGGCAACAACGCAGTCGAAGGTTTCTAAACGATCGCTTTGTAAAAACTTAGGTTCACGCAGCGTATCCCCGCGAACAATATCGAAATCCTCCTGACCGTGCAGGAACAGGTTCATTCGCGCGATGGCTTCGGTAGTCAGGTTTTTTTCCTGACCTTTAATTTTTAGCAAGCGCGGATCGCCACCGTTTTCTTTTACATGGTGGATAGTTTCAAGCAGCATACCACCAGTACCACAGGCGGGATCGTAGACACTCTCACCAGCTTTTGGATCAAGAATGTTAACCATCAAGCGAACAATAGTACGTGGGGTGTAGAACTCACCAGCTTTCTTGTTAGCTTTATCAGCAAAACGTTTGATCAGGTACTCGTATGCGCGCCCCATATCATCATCACGGACACTGGCAACGCCGAGATTCACCTTATTGAAGTGATTAAGTAACGTAGCCAGTAACTCATCAGAAAGGCGTTCTTTATTGGTCCAGCTGGCATCGCCAAAAATGCCATGCAGTTTAGGGTTTGCCAGTTCTATACCACGGAAAGAGTCTTTTAAAGCCTGACCAATGTCTTTGGTCTCGACGAAAACATCACGCCAGTGGCAATTTTCAGGTATCTGAATGCGGTGAAACATCTTCCCCTTGGCAAGCTCTGCATCCCCAACGCTCTCCATCGCATCGGCAAATTCTTCGTCATATACGTCACAAATGCGCTTGAAGAACAGGATTGGGAAAATGTACGTTTTGTAATCTGACGCATCGATAGGCCCGGTGATAATATGGGCAGCATGCCAAAGATGGGCTTCGAGATCTTTTAGGTTAATCAGTGTCATTAATTTTTCTCTGAACGATTCTGCGAAGCAGGAACCTTTTGCAGTAAATCGTGTATTTCACAGTCAAAAAGCACGCAAAGCCTTTCTAATGTATCCAGGTCAACCTTCTGAGCCGTCTCTTTATAAAGCAAAGTGATAGTGTTGCGACTCAGGCCAGTTTCCCTGACAACATCGGCTATTCGCATCTTATGTTCGCCCATGAGCCGAGCAAGATGGCAGCGGATCATAATGGTCCTTATCGTTGTGCTTAACGATGCAAATCGTATCCCAAAATGCGAAAAAAGCAAAAAAAATTCAAGCTGAAATGAAATTACATCAGTTGGGAAAACATTGAACGTATGGACAGTAAAACATGCATATTCAACATTTTTAAATTCAGGATACATGTCGGGCATAAATACCCGACATAGGTTCCAGTGAGATCATATGCCAATTAGCGACACTTTGGCCTGCAGGAACTTATAACTAATCATTGCTATCGTTTTTTGTCTTTAGAGTATTCAAATGGACTCACCCTCTTCTCACGGTTCGCATCCAGGTAATCCGCCCACCACTGCAGCATTAGCCTACGCTCCCCCAGATGCTCCGCTTTATGGATGTAAGCCGCTCGCACAGAATTTCGTTCCTGATGACTCATCTGCCGCTCCACCGCATCCCTCGACCACAATCCCGATTCAATCAAAGAACTACACGCCATCGTCCTGAAACCATGCCCACAGACTTCCGTTTTCGTGTCATAACCCATCACTCTCAGCGCCTTGTTCACCGTGTTTTCACTCATAGGTTTACGCGGATCGTGATCGCCCACAAAGATCAGCTCACGGTTTCCACTCATGCTTTTGATCTTTTGCAAGATAGCGAGAGCTTGTCGCGACAAAGGAACAAGATGTGGAGTACGCATCTTCGAACCACGTTGAGAATGCTTAACTCCTTCCAGTGGCTCACGCCCGCCCGGAATCGTCCACATAGCCGTTTCAAAATCCACTTCTGTCCAGCGAGCAAAACGTAACTCGCTCGAACGAATGAAAACCAGTAACGTCAAATCCACAGCTAACCGCGTTAATGGTCTGCCGGTGTAGTTATCAATGCGATGGAGTAACTCAGGAATGCGGTTGAGATCTAGCGCAGCACGATGCTTTCGTTTAGCTGTTGCGATCGCACCAGCGATCTCTTGTGCAGGATTGTAATCAATTAAGCCGTTCTGTACCGCAAAGCGCATTATTGCCGTTGTTCGCTGTTGAAGACGCGCAGCCACTTCAAGGCGTCCTGACTTTTCCACTGCTTTAATTGGGACCAGTAAGTCACGAGTACCAATATCTTTGATATTTCGCTTCCCAACTGAAGTAAATAAATTGTCTTCGAGGCTTTTCAATACACGAGCACTATGCGATGCAGACCACTTCTGATTGCTGGCGTGCCACTCTCTGGCTACCACTTCAAACGTTATTGCCTCTTGCTCCTGCTCTACCTTAACGGCTTTCTTGTTCTCACTGGGATCGACGCCATTAGCTAACAGTTTACGGGCTTCATCCCGGCGTGCCCGGGCATCCGCCAGCGAGACTTCGGGGTATTTTCCCAGTGCCAGCATCTTCTCTTTACCGCCAAAGCGATAACGTAGCCGCCAGTATTTTGAGCCGTTAGGGTGAACCAGCAAAACCATGCCATCACCGTCAGTCAGTTTGTAGGCTTTTGCTTCAGGCTTTGCCGAACGAACCTTCACATCACTCAGAGCCATGATGAGTATCCTTTCAAGGGTTCTGTGTGGGTACAAACATTATCGAACCGGGATATACCCGCAGTTGTACCCGCATCAGTAAGTTGATGTAGATTGAATCAGGTTGACTTAGGTTGAGTGAAAAAGCGAGGAAAGCCTTGCGGATACTGGATTTCAGGCACAAAAAAAGACGTCCGTTGACGTCTATTGATGTTCCGATGGTGCCGAAGGCCGGACTCGAACCGGCACGTATTTCTACGGTTGATTTTGAATCAACTGCGTCTACCGATTTCGCCACTTCGGCACTGAAGGGATACGGAAAACGTTTTGGATTATACCTGTCGATAGCCGCCATGCAAGCGACAGCGTGCATCAGTAGTGCTAAGTGTTGAAAAAAACAGCGCAATCCCACAAACGAGCGGTGTGGCGTCACATTTTTCAGCCATCAATGCGCAGCAAACCGGCTCCCTGGCCTTCGCTTCCCTGCCCCTACTGCCAACACATCACCAATTCCGCCCCAATTTTTCTCAAATCCATCTCACCTCCCCCCTCATCGCGCCAACGTTTTATCGCCGCCCACCATAAGTATTTACGCTTCCTCGAGCACTCAATATAAGATTCCAGAATAATTAATGTAATTAATTTATATATTCCATAAAAAACTACTCCATCGCTTTTTCTTATTACCGCAATCCTTAAGAATTTATTAATTACGCCAATATTTTTATAACTTTACATTAATGAAAAGTTTTGTTCTCACTCTTTATTCCAGGATTTTCCTCAGGCGTGAAAGTTCCGGTAAATACTATTTTTACTAGTCGCTGTACGAGTCTCGATGGACATCTTCACTCGGTGAATTTAATCAGGAGAAAGACTGTGACTACCTTAAAACCTTTACTGGCGCGTAACCGCAGCTGGGCGCTGCAGAAGTGCCAGCATGACCCGGAATATTTTGAAAAACTGGTAGCCGGGCAGCGGCCACATTCGCTGTGGATTGGCTGCTCCGATAGCCGCGTTCCCGCCGAAGTGCTCACCGGCAGCCATCCCGGCGAACTCTTCGTCCACCGTAATATCGCTAACATGATTGACCCCGCCGACGACAACTTTATGAGCGTATTACAATATGCCCTCCACTATCTCGAGGTCGAACGGGTGGTGCTCTGCGGCCACTACGGCTGCGGCGGCGTTCAGGCGGCGCTCTCGTTGCCGCAGATGCCGCTAGCCCGTGAGTCCTCGGCGCTGGCCCGCCGCATCGGCTCGCTGCGCGATACCCTGCAGGGTGATATCGCTAATCTGACACCCACTGACACTGACACTGTCACCGACGCGGCCGAAGCGCTTAATGCCCTGGTGGAGGCCAACGTTCGCGCCCAGTTCAGCCGCCTGCTTGACTGCGATCCCGTACAGACGCTGCTCGCCAGCGGACGGCCGCTCAGCCTGCACGGCTGCGTCTACGATCTGGCATCCGGCCATCTGACCACCCTCGTCGAACACCTCTCACCTCAGGAGCATGCCCCATGAATACTCTTCGTCAGGACTCTCTCGCAGGCATTGTCGTCTTCCTTGTCGCCCTGCCGCTGTGCCTCGGCATCGCCCAGGCCAGCGGCTTACCGCCCTTTGTCGGTCTGCTGACCGGTATCATCGGCGGCCTGGTCGTCACCGCCCTCAGTCCCTCCCGCTTCGCCGTCAGCGGCCCCGCCGCCGGACTGGTCACCATCGTCGTCGCCGCCATTGAATCCCAGGGTTCCTTCTCCGTCTTCCTGATGGCGCTGGTGCTGGCCGGCGTGCTGCAGTTGCTGTTCGGCATCCTGCGGGCCGGGCGCTTTATCTCGCTGGTTCCCGCCAGCGTCATCAAAGGCATGCTGGCGGCGATCGGCATCCTGCTGATTATGCAGCAGATCCCCGTTGCGCTCGGCACGGCGGAAGAGACCGGGCTTGCCGATGTGGTTCAGGGCAATGCCGCTTTCTCCCTCAGTGCTATCGCCGTCGCCCTGGGCGGCCTACTGGTGCTATGGCTGTGGGGTTCGCCGCTTATCCGCCGGGTGAAGAGCCTGCGCTGGATCCCCGGCCCGCTGATCGCTGTCCTGCTCGGTTGTGTCACCACCGTAATAATGACCCAAGCCGCGCCGCAGCAGCTTGCCGCTCTGCCTCGCATTACCCTGCCGGAGTTCGGTAGCCTCGGCGATCTGCTGGGCGAGCTGGAGTCTCCTGCGTGGAGCGCGTGGCGTAATCCGTCGGTGTGGATAGTGGCGTTGACCCTCGCACTGGTCGCCAGCCTCGAAACCTTGCTCAGCCAGGAGGCGCTGAAAAAACTGCGTCCGCAAAATCCGCCGCCTTCGCCGAACCGCGAAATGGTCGCCCAGGGCGTCGGCAACCTGCTCTCCGGGGTACTCGGGGCGATGCCGATCACCGCGGTCATCGTCCGCAGCTCGGTCAACGTCAGCAACGGCGCGCAGAGCAAACTGTCGATCTTTATCCACGGCGTGCTGCTACTGATCTGCGGACTGTGGTTTAGCGGCCTGCTGACGTTAATCCCACTCGCCAGCCTCGCTGCCGTGCTGCTGTACACCGGCTATAAGCTGGCGACGCCGCGGCTGTTCATTGAACAGTTCCGCCAGGGCGCCGCGCAGTACGTCCCTTTCCTTGCCACCATTGGCGGGATTATCGGCTTCGGCATGCTGGCGGGGATCGGGATTGGCCTCGCCACCCAGGTGGCATTCAGCATCTGGCGTAGCCATCGCCATTCGCTGCAATTGGCCCGTTACGACGACCACTACGTGCTGCGCATCCAGCAGAACCTGACCTTTTTACACAATCCACATCTGCTGGCCCTGCTGGCGAAAATTCCGGAAAAGAGCGTGGTGATCGTCGAGCACGATAACGTCGGCTATCTTGACCCGGATGTACAGGCGGTGCTGGATGATTTTGCCGAGAGCGCGCCGCAGCGCGGCATCCGCCTCAATCAGTGGCCGCTTGCCAGCCGCTGACCGTCTCCCGGGCGGCTGGTCCGCCCGCTTATCCACCCCTCCTAATGCCAAGCGACGCCTGTTGCCATGCTCTACACTTTCTTCGTTACTACGCCAACCCCAAGGAAACAAACATGAGCATCATTAAAAGTTACGCCGCCAAAGAAGCGGGCGCCGATCTGTCGCTGTGGGAGTACGATGCCGGCGAACTGTTGCCGGAAGATGTTGAAGTCGAAGTGGAGTACTGCGGGATTTGTCATTCGGACCTGTCGATGATCGACAACGAATGGGGCATGTCGAGCTACCCGCTGGTCGCCGGACACGAGGTGATTGGCCGGGTGGCGGCGCTGGGCAGCGCGGCGCAGGATAAAGGGCTGAAGATTGGTCAGAAGGTCGGGATCGGCTGGACAGCACGCAGCTGCGGCCACTGCGACGCCTGTATCAGCGGCAATCAGATCAACTGCCTGGAAGGCTCGGTACCGACCATTATGAACCGCGGCGGCTTCGCCGATAAGCTGCGCGCCGACTGGCAATGGGTGATCCCGCTGCCGGAGAGCATCGATCTGGCTTCCGCCGGCCCGATGCTGTGCGGCGGCATCACCGTCTTCAAACCGCTGCTGACCCACCACGTGACCGCCACCAGCCGCGTCGGCGTGATTGGTATCGGCGGCCTCGGCCATATCGCGATTAAACTGCTGCGGGCGATGGGGGCGGAAGTGACCGCTTTCAGTTCCAACCCGGCGAAAGAGCAGGAAGTGCTGGCAATGGGTGCCGACCGGGTGGTGAACAGCCGCGATCCGCAGGCGTTAACCGCGCTGGCCGGTCAGTTCGATCTGATTATCAACACCGTAGCGGTGGATCTCGACTGGCAGCCGTACTTCCAGGCGCTGGCTTACGGCGGCAACTTCCACACCGTCGGCGCTGTGATGAAGCCATTCCCGGTACCGGCCTTTACCCTTATCGGCGGCGACCGCAGCATCTCCGGCTCGGCGACCGGTAACCCGTCCGAACTGCGTAAGCTGATGAAATTTGCCGGGCGTAGCAAAGTGGCGCCAACCACCGAACTGTTCCCGATGTCGCAAATTAACGAAGCGCTGAAACACGTGCGCGAAGGCAAAGCCCGCTATCGCGCGGTACTAAAAGCCGACTTCTGATTGTTCTTTATCGCCGGGCGTCCCGTGCGCCCGGCGCTTTTCTCCTTGCTTCATCAAACCGTCATCTCCCCGCCATTCCTCTGTAGTCATCACTTCCCACAATCCGGGCTTCCATAAACGCCTGAACGAGACGCCCGTCACCATGAATAAGCGCTGGCTCCCCTGGCTGATACTGTCGCCTTCCCTGTTGTTTTTACTGCTGTTTACCTGGTTTCCGCTTGGCCGTTCGGTCTATGACAGCCTGTTTGATACCCGCATGGCCAGCGACGGCGCACAGTACGTCGGGCTGGATAACTTCGCCCGCCTGTTTGCCGACGGCGTTTTCTGGCAATCGCTGGTCAATAATCTGCTCTATATCCTGCTGACGGTGGTACCCGGCGTGACGCTCGCTCTGCTGCTGGCGGTGGCGCTGAGCGAGAATCACCGCGTCAACCGCTGGCTGCGCACCGCCTTTTTCTTCCCGATGATTATCCCGATGGTTAGCGCCGCCGCGCTGTGGCTGTTTATTTTTATGCCCGGCCTCGGCCTGCTCGATCACTATCTGGCGAAGCTATTTGGCCCTCAGAACAACAACTGGCTGGGGCGCAGCAACAGCGCGCTGCTGGCGCTGGCGCTGATTGGCGTGTGGAAATTCGCTGGCTACTACATGCTGTTTTTCCTCGCCGGGCTGCAGAGCATTCCGGCCTCAACGCGGGAAGCGGCGCTGATGGAAGGGGCCAGCCGCACCCAGGTGTTTTTTAAGGTCACGCTGCCGCTGCTGCGCCCGACGCTGAGCTTTGTTATCACCACCGCGCTGATTTACTCCATTACCCAGATTGATCACGTCGCGGTGATGACGCGCGGCGGGCCGGATAACGCCACGACCGTGCTGCTCTATTACATCCAGAATCTCGCCTGGGATACCCATGACCTCGGCAAAGCCTCCGCCGCCACCTTCCTGACGCTGGCCGGGCTGTTTGCCTTCTCGCTGATTAACCTGAAATTGCTGGAAAAAGGAGCCCACTATGAGCGCTGAAATCTCGCCGCTGATGGTCCGCTCGCCCGCCGCTGCGCGTCCGCTGTGGTTGCGCCTGCGTCGCTCACAGCCCTTTACCCTGACGGTAATCATGTGCTGCCTGGCGCTGCTATGGGTGAGCCCGTTTATCTGGATGCTGGCGACCTCGTTCAGCGCCACCACCTTCGGCGAAGATATGGCCTCATTGCTGCCGCGCCTGCCGCTGACCCTCGATAACTTCCGCGACGCCTGGGACAGCGCCGACTGGCTGAACCTGTACGCCAACACCCTTATCTTTACCTTCGGCACTTTCTTCGTGCAGCTACTCACCATCACCACCGCCGGCTACGTCTTCGCCTGCCACGAATTTCGCGGCAAGAAAATGCTATTTCTGCTGTTTCTCGTCCAGCTGATGATCATGCCGGTGGTGATGATGGTGCCGAACATGCTGACCCTGAAAACCTTCGGCCTGCTCAACACTCTGACCGGCGTGATGATGCCTTACTTTACCTCGGCGTTCGGCGTGTTTCTGATGCGCCAGGCGTTCCTCGCCATCCCGAAAGAGCTGGAAGAGGCGGCGCTGATGGAGGGATGCCGCTGGTGGCAGGTGCTATTCCGCGTACTGCTGCCGATGTCCTGGCCGTCGGTGCTGGCCTTCGCCACCGTCAGCATTACCTACCACTGGAACGAGTACCTGTGGCCGCTGATGATGCTCAACGATCCCGATAAGCAGGTGCTGACTGTCGGGCTGGTCTCTTTCGCCATGGGCGCTGAATCCGGCGGCCAGTGGGGCACCATCGGCGCCGGGACGCTGATGGTCTGCCTGCCGCTGATGCTGGCATTCATCCTTTTCCAGAAACAGTTCCTGCGAAGCTTCGGCTTCTCCGGGATCAAATAAGGAGTTATTCATGCTGTTAGCGCACATTTCCGATACCCATTTCCGCAGCCGCGGCGAGAAGCTGTACGGCTTTATCGACGTCAACGCCGCCAATGCTGATGTGGTTTCTCAACTTAACGCGCTGCGCGAACGCCCGGATGCGGTGGTGGTGAGCGGCGATATCGTCAACTGCGGCCGTCCGGAGGAGTATCAGGTCGCCCGCCAGATCCTCGGCAGCCTGAACTATCCGCTGTATCTCATCCCCGGCAACCACGATGATAAAGCGCTGTTTCTGGAGTACCTGCAGCCGCTGTGCCCGCAGCTCGGCAACGATGCCAATAATATGCGCTATGCGGTTGACGACTTCGCTACCCGCCTGCTGTTTATCGACTCCAGCCGCGCCGGCACTTCAAAAGGCTGGCTGACCGACGAGACCATTAGCTGGCTGGAAGCGCAGCTGTTCGACGGCGGCGACAAACCGGCAACGGTGTTTATGCACCACCCGCCGCTACCGCTGGGC
Source organism: Klebsiella sp. 141198 (assembly GCF_050600785.1). Lineage (NCBI taxonomy): Bacteria > Pseudomonadati > Pseudomonadota > Gammaproteobacteria > Enterobacterales > Enterobacteriaceae > Klebsiella > Klebsiella sp. 141198. Next base: position 289,202 of record NZ_JAQIRM010000007.1, on the reverse strand, counting down.
AACGCGCAGATGGACCCGATTGCCTGCGAAAACGGCCACCGTCTGCTGGCGCTAGTGGAGCGTTTCCCGTCGCTGACGCGCATCTTCTGCGGCCATAACCATAGCCTGACCATGACCCAGTATCGCCAGGCGCTGATCTCCACCCTCCCCGGCACCGTCCATCAGGTACCGTACTGCCACGAAGACACTCGTCCGTATTACGATCTCTCGCCGGCTTCGTGCCTGATGCACCGCCAGGTCGGCGAGCAGTGGGTAAGCTACCAGCACTCGCTGGCCCACTACGCCGGGCCGTGGCTGTACGACGAAAACATCAGTTGTCCAACGGAAGAGCGCTAACCGCCATGCTCAGTCTGCAAAACATCAGTAAACATTTCGACGGTAAACCGGCGCTCAGCGCGCTGTCGCTTGATATTCACGAAGGCGAATTTGTGGTGCTGGTCGGCCCCTCCGGCTGCGGTAAAAGCACCCTACTGCGCCTGCTTGCCGGGCTGGATCAGGTCAGCGAAGGCGAAATCTGGTTGCATGATGAGAACATCACCGACACCACGCCGCGCGAGCGCAATTTTGCGATGATCTTCCAGAACTATGCGCTGTTTCCACATCTTTCGGTGCGCGACAACATCACCTTCGGCATGAAGGTACGCAAGGAAGAGAAAAGCGGCTGGCAGTCGCGGGTAGATAAAGTCGCGCAGATGCTGCAGCTGGAGGCGCTGCTCGATCGCAAACCGGCGAAGCTCTCCGGCGGCCAACGGCAGCGGGTAGCGATGGCGCGGGCGATCGTGCGTAATCCGCGGCTGTTCTTAATGGATGAACCGCTGTCCAACCTCGACGCCCGCCTGCGCAGCGAAGTCCGCGACAGCATTATGGACCTCCACCAACAGTTGAAAACCAGTACCGTCTACGTCACCCACGATCAAACCGAGGCGATGTCGATGGCCGACCGCATCGTGGTGATGAACGGCGGCCACGTGCAGCAGGTGGGGCGGCCAGAGTATCTGTATGCCAACCCGGCCAATCTGTTCGTGGCTGGATTTATCGGTTCGCCGGCAATGAATCTGCTATCGCTACCCTGCGTTGACGGTAACGTTCAGCTTGGCGAACTACGCCATCCGCTACCGTCGCGCCACCGCAGCCAGACCCGCGTCTGGCTTGGCATTCGCCCGGAACATATTACCGACCGCGTGGAGCAAGGCCATCTGCGCCTGCCGGGCACCGTCCTGCAACGAGAACTGATGGGAGCCGATTATCTGCTCCACGTCAGCACCCCGATCGGCACCCTGCGCTTCAGCCGTCGCCACCGCGGCGCAGTGCCGGAAAAAGGCGAATCGCTGATCCTCGGCTTCTCGCCTGCCGATGTGCATCTTTTTCATGCTGAGACCCAGCATAATTTACTGATGGAGTGTAATCATGTTTAAACCCCTCACCGCCCTGACGGTTGGGCTCAGCCTCGCTCTGAGCGGCGCGGCGCTGGCGAAAGAGAAAATAGACTTTATGTTTCCGGCCCCGGTAGACGGCAAGCTGACGATGGAGATGACCCGCGTTATTAAAGCGTTCAACGACTCGCAGCAGGATGTCGAAGTACGCGGCATCTTCACCGGCAACTATGACACCACCAAGATCAAAGCCGAATCCGCACAGAAGGCCGGACAACCGCCGGCGCTGGTGATCATGTCCGCCAATTTCACCACCGATCTGGCGCTGAAGGGTGAGATCCTGCCGATGGACGAACTGTTTAAATATGGCGATCAAAAGGCCGGCGATTTTCTGCAAAAGGAGTTCTGGCCCGCGATGCATAAGAACGCCCAGGTGATGGGCACCACCTATGCGATCCCATTCCATAACTCGACGCCAATCCTCTACTACAACAAGACGCTGTTCGATCGGGCTGGGATCGCCCAACCACCGCAGACCTGGGCCGAGCTGCTGGCCGATGCAAAAAAGCTGACCGACGAGAGCAAAGGCCAGTGGGGGATCATGCTGCCGTCGACCAACGACGACTACGGCGGCTGGATCTTCTCGGCGCTTGTGCGGGCCAACGGCGGTAAATATTTCAATGAAGACTATCCGGGTGAGGTTTATTACAACTCGCCGACCGCTATCGGCGCTCTGCGCTTCTGGCAGGATCTGATCTACAAAGACAAAGTGATGCCTTCCGGGGTACTGAATTCGAAGCAGATCAGCGCCACATTCTTCTCCGGCAAGCTCGGAATGGCGATGCTCAGCACCGGCGCGCTGGGCTTTATGCGCGAGAACAGTAAAGATTTTGAACTCGGTGTCGCCATGCTACCAGCCAAAGAGCAGCGCGCGGTGCCGATCGGCGGCGCCAGCCTGGTGAGCTTTAAAGGCATCAACGACGCGCAGAAGAAAGCGGCCTACCAGTTCCTGACTTATCTGGTGAGCCCGCAGGTGAACGGCGCGTGGAGCCGCTTTACCGGCTACTTCTCGCCGCGCAAGGCTTCTTACGATACGCCGGAGATGAAAGCATATCTGCAGCAGGATCCACGGGCGGCGATCGCCCTTGAACAGCTGAAGTACGCGCATCCGTGGTACTCCACCTGGGAGACCGTCGCCGTGCGTAAGGCGATGGAGAACCAGCTGGCGGCGGTGGTCAACGATGCCAAAGTAACGCCGGAAGCTGCGGTACAGACGGCGCAGAAGGAAGCTGACGCGCTAATGAAACCTTATGTTGATAAGACCGCGCTGGGAGAAGTGAAGTAGCGCAGGTCTGTAGCGGGGCGCCCGGCTTGCGACGTAAACGCCCAGGCCGGGTGACCAACCGCCCCCAGCGTAGAATGCGCCGGGGAGATTTTGTCGAAGCCTTAGATTTTATCCGCCTGCGACGAAGCCCAGGATTTACGCGCGTAGGCTTTTCCCGCCGGGCTGGTATCCAGCTTCTCACGCAGATAGTGTTCGATCTGCTCAAGGCTGCGATTGCGCGTTTCCGGCACGCATTTGATCACGAAGATCGCGCCGAAGATACCGATTGCCGCAAAGATAAAGAAGGTTCCGGAGAGGCCGACCCACGACAGTAGCATCGGGAAGAACAGCGAGATCAGGAAGTTGGCAATCCACATTGAGAACACCGCCCCGCCCATAAACATCCCGCGCATCCGGGTTGGGAAAATTTCCGACAACAGCAGCCAGGTCACCGGTGACAGCGCTCCCTGCTGGAAGCTCAGGAACAGCAGCATTCCCGCCAGTACCATATAGGCGCGCAGCGCATCCGGCTGACCATTGACCGTTTCCGGCAGCAGGTAGCTCACCGCGCCGATAAACACCAGGCAGGCGGTACAGCCGAACTGGCCGATCATGGTCATCGGGCGACGGCCTATCTTCCCCAGCATCCAGATGCCGACAAAGGTCATCAGCACCGAAACCACGCCGTTGGCAATGGTGGCGAACAGCGCAGCGTTATCGGTCATACCGACCGAGGTCAGCACCGTCGGCGCATAGTACATAATGGTATTGACGCCGGTAAGCTGCTGAATAACCGCCACGCCGATACCGATCATGAACAGCTTAAACAGCCACGGGGTCATGATTTCACGAATTTTTGGCTTACCAAGATTGCGCTGCTCGTCGAGAGTTTCCGTAATCTCCATTAGCTCCCACTCGACATCATCTTTACGCCGCGTACGCTCCAGCACCCGGCGCGCTTCCGCCAGCCTGCCTTTCATCGCATACCAGCGCGGGGTATCCGGCATAAACATCATGCCAAACCATAGCAGCACGGCTGGTAGCGTCGCCACCGCCAGCATCCAGCGCCAGGTACTTTCACCGCCCCACAGCTCATGGAAGGTGGCGTTAGAGATATAGGCCAGCAGCTGGCCAGAGACGATCATCAGTTCCTGCAGCGTGACCAGTTGCCCGCGTTTGTTGGCGGGCGCCATCTCAGCGATGTAAACCGGCACCGTTGCCGCCGCGCCGCCAACCGCTACGCCGAGAACCAGGCGGAAGAAAATCATCCAGTTGACGTCCGGCGCGAGGGCGGTTCCGACCGCGCCGATAGCGAAGATCACCGCCAGCCAGAGGATGATTTTCTTTCTGCCTGCGGCGCTGGCCAGATGACCAGAAAGCAGTGCGCCGAATGCGGCGCCGAACAGCAGCGAGCTGGTCACAAGCCCGGTGGTAAACGGCGTGAGATGCAGTTCCTTACCCATAAAAAGCAGGGCGCCGGAAATCACCCCGGTGTCGTAGCCAAAGAGTAAACCGCCTAAGGTCGCAATCAACGCGACGATCTTAACAAACGGCGTTGCCGGGGCGTCGCTATTCGGCCCCGACGCTTTATTGAGTGTGAGATATTGTTCCTGTGACATAGAAGACTCCAGTAACCTACCTTGTAGGGGGAAGATATGCTCTTGTCTGAATACAGAGGCCTCCTGCCTCACGGACGTGTCGTTCTCGTGTGGTTCTCTTGAGGTTTAGAAAAAGCGGGCCACGCAGCTGTGTGGCCCGAAATGCATCAACGATCAGATTCCTGCCGTTTCGCGGATGTATTTACGCGCCTTTACGGCGTATTCGAAGGGGTTCGCCAGCGCGGGGTCTTGTTCGGCTTCCACCACCATCCAGCCCTTGTAGCCGTAGTCATCCAGCAACTGGAAGACCGGACGGAAATCTATTTCGCCATCTCCCGGTACGGTAAAGGTGCCTTTCTTGACGCCGTCGAGGAATGAGAGCCCTTCGCGGCGCACCTGCTCGATCACCGCGGGGCGGACGTCTTTCAGATGCACGTGGTTAATGCGCGGCAGATATTTTTTCAGGATTGCCAGCATCGGCGCCTCGCCGCCTTCCGAATACCAGGCGTGACCGGTGTCGTAGAGCAGGAAGACGCGTTCATCCACCAGCGACATAAACTTGTCGATCTCCGCGGTAGTCTGAATGCCGGTGCCCATATGGTGATGCAGGCAAACCTGCATCCCCTTTTCTGCCGCCAGCTTGCCAAGCGCGTTATAACCTTCGGCTACCCGCTGCCACTCTTCGTCGCTAAAGCAAGGTTTTACATCGCCGAGAATCGGTTTATCGAGCCCCTGGATACTGCCACTTTGCTCAGAGCAGCCAATCACCTTCGCGCCCATCGCATGGAGAAAATTCATGTGATTAACGAATTCATCGATGGTTTTTTCTTTTTGGCCATTCGCGAAGAAGGTGCTGAACCAGGCGTTGCAAATTTGCATGCCGCGAATATCCAGCATCGGCTTCAGCACCGCCAGATCGCGCGGATATTTGCTGCCGACTTCGCTGCCGGTAAACCCGGCCAGCGCCATTTCGCTGACCGTTTGCTGGAAGGTGTTTTCGCTTCCCAGCTCAGGCATATCGTCGTTAGTCCAACCGATAGGGGCGATAGCCAGTTTGACATTGTCTTTGTTCATTTTGATGCTCCTGCCGCCGCGCCTTACCGGCGCAGCAGTTCACGTTCTATAAGTTCACGCGTTTCCACGGCCTGGTATTTCATCTTTTCCGGGTAACCAAACAGCGAGGTGCAGACGATCGGTTCACCGCCAACTTTGAAGGTCTGTTCAGCGAAGCGCATATCGCGCAGGGTGCGGAACAGGGCATCGAAATCGACATCCCCCTCACCGACGCCGACGTGCTGGTGTACGGCGGCGTCAACGCCCGGCGGATTAACGATATAGCGGCAGTGTTTGGTGTGGTTGCGGGTATCGGCAATCAGCACGTGCGACAGGTCCTGACCGGCATAGCGCAGCATCTTCTCAACTTCACCTTTGCCTTTGTCGTAGAAGAAGGTGTGCGGCACGCTGTAGACATACTTCACGTTGTCGCTGCGAAAGGACTTCACGATATCCACCGTCTCGTTGTTTTCTTCGCAGAAGTCCCACGGGTGGGCCTGGATTTCGACGCGGATACCTTCACGTTCGAATATCGGCAGTAATTCTTCCATCGAGCGGTAAAACATTTCTTCGCAAATTTCCGGCTGGTTAGGATCGCCGGAAAATTCGGTATTGATAACCTGCACGCCCATCTCCACCGCCACTTCGATTAACCGCTTCCAGTTCTTCACCGCCGCCTGACGACGCAGTTCATCCGGGCCGGACCAGCGATATACGCAGATGAACGAGGAGAGCTCAACGCCGTTGTCGCGCAGCGCCTGCTTGTACTCGGCCATGATCTCTCGGCTGGCGCGCGGATGTTTGTAGAACGGATTAATCTGCGGGTGCGGCGATTGCTCAATGTATTTGTAGCCCCACTCGGCCACCTGCTGGACCATTCTGGTGATCCCGAGATCGCGAATCACATCGACATCAAAAGCAATTTTCATCGTCGTTACCTGTTTGAAACGTTACGTCGGTGAAGGAGGATTTAGCGTTGGTAGAATGCCGGGCATTCAGGCAGCGTCACGGCTACCGGTTCGTTACACTCCTGCGCTTTCAGACAGGCGTCGGCGGCAACCGATGCCGCATAGCCGTCCCAGGCTGAGGGGCCCTGCAGCTTGCCGGCTTTCACATCATTGATAAATGCCTGCAGTTCGACGTCGTAGGCTTTGATGAAACGGTCTTTCCAGTCGGTGAGGATGGCGGTAGACAGGCTGGCGGCTTTACGCATCTCCACCGCCGACGGTTCCGGCAGGCGCGCAATGCCCGTTTCGCCAACGACTTCGCACTGGATGTCGTAGCCGTACTGGCAATTTACGAAGACTTCGACGTCGATCAGGGTGCCCTTTTTCGTTTCAAACGAGACTATCTGAGGGTCTTTCAGCCGCGCATGGGTATGGGAGGTCGAGCGCGGGAAGCGTACCTGTACGGAGCGGTAGTCGTCATTTAGCAGCCAGCGCAGCACGTCCAGCTCGTGGATCAGGGTGTTGGTGATCGCCATATCGGTGGTGTAGTTCTCGCCGACCGACTGGTTGCGGTGGGCGCAGCGCAGCATCAGCGGCGCGCCGATATCGCCGTCATCAATGACTTTCTTCAGCGCCAGATAGCCTTCATCGTACGGGCGCATAAAGCCGACCTGCACCAGGCGACGCCCGGCTTTCATTTCAGCATCAACGATGCGGCGGCAGCCTTCCGCGCTCATCGCCAACGGCTTTTCGCAAAAGACGGGCTTACCGGCCTCAATAGCCGCCAGGGTGTACTCTTCATGGGTTGGATCCCAGGAGGTCACCAGCACGGCGTCAACGTCGCTGGCTTTAATCACATCATGACCGTCGGCGTAGACTTCCGCCTGCACGCCCGGCAGCGCTACTGCCGCACGGGCGTTATCGGCGTTGATATCGGAAACGGCGACCACGGTCGCCCCCTGTAGGACCTGGGTGCAGCGACGGATATGTTCTTTACCGATGGCGCCTGCGCCGATGACACCTAATTTGAGTGACATGATGGTTCTCTCCGTAGTTCTGTAGGGTTCAGGGTTCGTGTTCTTTGTTAGTAATCCCGCGCCTGGGCGCGTTTTTCATTAATCATTTCAGCGACTTTACGGATACGTTCCGACAGCGCCGTCTGCGCCACGCCAACGTTCCACCAGCTACCGTATTTGTGGACCATGGTTTTCGGCAGTACTTTAATGTCGATAAGCGTGCTGACGGTTTCACGGCGAGCGGCATCCAGCGCGTGGCGAAGCTCATCGAGGGTGGTGACCCGCCAGGTCTTGCAGCCGTAGCCGGAAGCAATCGTGGCGAAATCCACCGGTACCAGCCCGCCCTGCAGCTGGCCGTTTTCCGCCGAGCGGTAGCGAAACTCGGTGCCGAAGCTATCCATACCGTGTTCCAGTTGTAGGTTGTTGATGCAGCCGTTCGCCATGTTGTCGAGCAGAATGACGTTGATCTTCGCCCGCTCCTGCAGGGAGGTGACCAGCTCAGAGTGCAGCATCATGAAGGAGCCATCGCCGACCAGCGAATAGACTTCGCTCTGCGGCTGCGCCAGCTTAACGCCTAGGGCGGCGTTGACCTCATAGCCCATGCACGAGTAGCCGTACTCGACGTGATAGGTATTCGGCGCGCGGTTGCGCCAGACGCGTTGTAAATCCCCCGGCAGGCTGCCCGCCGCCGCCACAATGACCGCATCCGCCGCCAGCGACTCGTTCAGCAGGCCAAGAACGCTGCTTTGCGTCAGGGTGGAATCCGTGATTTGACGGAATTCGCGATAAACCGATTCACGGTCAATATGGTCGTCAATTTCTGGTACGAAATCCTTTTCCTGCCAGACCGCCTGATAGACGCGCTGGGTCTCTTTCATCTGCCGGCTCTGGACGCTTGCAATCTGCGCGCCCCATTCTGCCTGCCAGGGCTCGTTCGACAGCGCAGCGCTGAGCGCGCTGAGCGCCTCGCGGGCGTCCGCCAGCATTGGGATGCCGTCCAGCTTCCAGGCATCAAAATTACTGACGTTAACGTTAAGGAAGCGCACGCCAGGGGATTGGAATATCCATTTCGAGGAGGTGGTGAAATCGCTAAAACGCGTGCCGATACCGATGACCAGATCGGCTTCTTTCGCCAACAGGTTGGCAGCCAGACAGCCCGTTTCGCCAACGCCGCCGACGTTCAGCGGATGCGATGAAACCACCGTGCCCTTTCCGGCCTGCGTTTCCGCAAACGGGATGTCGTAACGTTCGGCGAAGCTCACCAGCGCTTCGCCTGCCGCGGAATATTTCACGCCGCCGCCGCAGACGATGAGCGGTTTACGGCTGGCTTTAATTGCCGCTACCGCATCCGCCAACTGCGCCGCGCTTGGCGGACGGCGATCCAGACGGTGGACGCGGCGGGCAAAAAAGGACTCGGGATAATCCCAGGCTTCACCCTGCACGTCCTGCGGCAGACACAAGGTGACGGCGCCGGTTTCCGCCGGATCCGTCAGCACGCGCATGGCATTAATGCAGGCGCTCATGAGCTGTTCCGGGCGTGTAATTCGATCCCAGTACTTACTCACCGCGCGAAATGCGTCGTTAGTCGTGATACTCAGATCGTGGCTCTGTTCGATTTGCTGCAGCACCGGGTCCGGCTGGCGGGTGGCGAATACATCGCCCGGCAGTAATAACAACGGGATACGGTTGGCTGTCGCCGTCGCCGCGGCGGTGATCATGTTGGCCGCCCCGGGACCGATAGAAGAAGTGCAGGCAATGATCTGCCGGCGCAGTGATTGACGGGCAAAGCCGGTGGCCGCATGGGCCATGCCTTGTTCATTACGCCCCTGGTAAACCCGCAGTTCGCCGCTGTTCTCTTCCAGCGCCTGGCCTAAGCCCAACACGTTGCCGTGACCAAAAATAGCGAAAATCCCTTTCACGAATTTCTGCGCTTCGCCGTCCACCTCCAGATACTGGTTATCAAGGAACTTCACCAGCGCCTGCGCCATTGTCAGTCTCAGTTTGCCCATGTTGCCTAATCCTTATCGTTCAGTATTTGTCGTGTGAGTTAGCGCTTTGCTCGCCAGAGAAGATGGCGTTGGTGAGGGAAAGCCGTTAACGTCCACTGGAATATTTTTGGATTATAGGCAAACATTTTTTTCATTAAACACAAATACAGAAGAAATGTTTCATTTTGCGAGAAGGATCAAACTCTCTACCCATTTCACACGTTTCACTTACATCTCCTTCGCGAGCAGGTTTCCAAACGAAAGGGTGAATATAAGATTATCTACATGAAAATTATGGATAATATTAATATTAAAAAAAGGGAAACATGGATAAGCGGGATGCATACAACATGTATGGGTGGGCAGCCGCTCATCCGCGCAGAGTGGTAGATCCTTCACACTTTTGGTTTTTTAATTTCGATTAGATTTGAAAATGAAATATTTATTTCTCAAACTAGAGATAACTAATAACCATCAGGCTGTTCACGGCAGACTGTCACTCATGCGACCTTCTCCTGGCAGCAGATTTGCAAAAGGAAACCCTAGCGATGAATGCAGCAGTTAAGCGGCTCGACGTCATCTGTATTGGCCGGGTGGCCGTCGATCTCTACGCCCAGCAGATAGGGGCAAGATTGGAAGATGTGGCCAGTTTCGCCAAGTATCTCGGCGGTTCCTCGGGCAACGTCGCCTTTGGTACCGCGATTCAGGGATTAAAATCGGCGATGCTGGCGCGGGTAGGCGATGAGCACAACGGCCGGTTTCTGCGTGAAACCCTCAGCCGCGCAGGTGTCGATACCGAATATCTGATCACGGATAAAGAACGGCTGACCGCATTGGTGATGCTGGGCATTAAGGATCAGGATACCTTCCCGCTGATTTTCTACCGCGACAACTGCGCCGATATGGCGCTGACGCCTGACGATATCAATGAAGAGTACATCGCCTCTTCACGCGCTCTGGCGGTGACCGGCACCCACCTTTCACACGCCAATACCCGCGATGCGGTACTGAAGGCGCTGGAATACGCCCGCCGCCACGGCCTGCGTACCGCACTGGATATCGATTACCGTCCGGTGCTGTGGGGGCTCACTTCGCTGGGCGATGGGGAAACGCGTTTCATTGAGTCGGGTCCGGTGACCCGTCAGTTGCAGGAAGTTCTGCACCTGTTCGATTTAGTCGTCGGCACTGAAGAAGAGTTTCATATCGCCGGCGGCAGCACCGATACCCTCACCGCGTTGAAAAACGTTCGCCATGCCACCAACGCGACGCTGGTCTGCAAGCGCGGGCCGATGGGCTGCGTGGTGCTGGAGGGCGCCATCCCGGATAGCTGGGACGAAGTGCCGCTGCAGCAAGGCGTTCGCGTCGAAGTACTCAACGTACTCGGCGCCGGCGACGCTTTTATGTCCGGACTGCTGCGCGGCTGGCTTAATGATGAAGGCTGGGAACAGGCCTGCCGCTACGCCAACGCCTGCGGCGCGCTGGTGGTGTCACGTCACGGCTGCGCGCCGGCGATGCCGACGAAAGTGGAGCTTGATGATTATCTATCGCGGGCCGGTGCCGTTCCACGCCCGGATATCGACGCGCGGCTTAATCATTTGCACCGGGTGACCAGCCGACGCCAGTCGTGGCCGGAACTGTGTATCTTCGCCTTTGACCATCGTAAACAGCTGGCGGATCTGGCATTAGAAACCGGGCGCGACCCGGCCTGTATTCCCGAACTCAAACTGCTACTGTTGGCCGCCGCCGAGGCGGCAGCCACAGAGGCCGGACTGGATCGGCGCAGCGGCATCCTCGCCGATGGAACCTATGGTCAACGTTCACTTAACGCCATTACCGGTAAAGGCTGGTGGATCGGTCGGCCGATTGAGCTCCCCAGCTCGCGTCCGCTACATCTTGAACATGGCAATATTGGCTCACAGCTGATCGACTGGCCGCTTGAGCACGTCGTCAAATGCCTGGTCTTTTACCACCCGGATGACCCGGCAGCGCTGCGCGCCGAGCAGGACGCGCTGCTGCTGGAAGTCTGGCAGGCCTGCAATAAGTCGGGGCACGAGCTGCTATTGGAAGTGATCCTGCCGGAGAACGGACCGGACAAAGATGAACGCCACTACCACACTATGCTGGAGCATTTCTATCAGTTGGGCATCCAGCCGGACTGGTGGAAGCTGCCGCCGCTGGCCAGCGCCCAGTGGGAGCGGATTTCAGCGCTTATCGAGCGCGAAGACCCATGGTGCCGGGGCATCCTGCTCCTGGGGCTGGATGCGCCATCGGATCGATTGCGTTCAGGTTTCGCCGAAGCGGCCGGGCACCCGATGATCAAGGGTTTTGCCGTCGGCCGAACCATATTTGGCCAGCCTTCGCGCCGCTGGATGCAGGGCGAACTGGATGACGCAGCGCTAATCGATGAAGTGAAACGCAACTATCTACGGCTCATCGGCTACTGGCGCGAAGCGCGCGGCTAACCTCCTTCAGGCCCGCCTCTTCCTTGAAAGCGGCGGGCCTGCGGTTTCTTCGTGAAATGAATCGCGTATTTCATCGCAAAAAATGAAAAATTCGCTTCATTTGGTACACTGGAAGCCATATTCCTTCCATTTTCTCAGAGCGCAACTTATGGCTAATAATCCGACCCAACTGACCATCCTGCAGGATGAAATCAGACGGCGCTACGACACGCTCAGCAAACGTCTGAAGCAGGTGGCGCGCTATATACTGGATAACAGTAATAGCGTTGCTTTCGATACCGTAGCCTCCATTGCGCAACAGGCTGACGTTCCGCCCTCAACGCTGATTCGCTTCGCTAACGCCTTTGGCTTCAGCGGCTTTAACGAAATGAAGCAGATGTTCAGGCAGCATCTGATGGAAGAGACCGCCAACTACACCGAGCGCGCGCGTCTGTTCCGCCAGACCACTAACGACGAAACGACGCCGCCGGAAACGCCGACGGAAATCCTCAACATGTTCAGCATGGTCAATACCCAGGCGCTGCAGCAACTGGCAATGCAGACCTCCGGCGAAGACCTCAACCGGGCGGTAGATTTACTGGCGGATGCGGAAAATATCTATGTCATCGGCCTGCGTCGCTCATTTAGTGTCGCTTCTTACCTGACCTACGCGCTGCGCCATCTGGATCGCAAAGCCTTCCTGATCGACGGCCTCGGCGGGATGTTCACCGAGCAGCTCAGTCTGGTGGGGCCGAAGGATGTGGTTGTGGCGGTGAGCTTCTCGCCCTACGCCCGTGAAGTGGTGGAACTGGTTGAGCTTGGCGCCCAGCGCAAGGCGCGACAAATCGCCATTACCGATAGCCAGGTAAGCCCGCTTGCCGCCTTCAGTGATGTGTGCTTTGTGGTGCGTGAAGCGCAGGTTGATGGTTTCCGCTCGCAGGTGGCCTCGCTGTGCCTGGCCCAGACGCTAGCGGTATCGCTGGCATTGAATAGCAGCAAAGAGCCGCAGCAGCACCGCGCCTGATTACCCGTTGCACTACGCTGTATACAACGGCAATCAACAGACAAAAAAGCCGGGGACATCCCCGGCTTTTCTCGTTTATCGCGCACTATGAATAGCGCTCGCTGTTGATCCAGGCGTGATCGTCTTCCCAGGTAAATAGCCACTTACGATCCGGCCCCGCCATTACGTTCAGATAGTAGCTGTTGTAACCGGCGATCGCCGCTACCGGATGGTAGCCGCGCGGCACCATCACCACATCATGGTTATAGGGCGCCATACAGGCATCCAGGCTGCGGTCATCGGTGTACACTCGCTGAAAGGCAAAGCCTTGCGGCGGATCGAAGCGGTGGTAGTAGGTCTCTTCCAGCTGGGTTTCCTGCCCCGGCAGCGCGGTATCGTGCTTGTGCGATGGCCAGGAGCTGGTCGCCCCTTCTTCGGTGTAGACTTCCACCACCAGCAGGCAATCCGCCTGCGCATTATCCGGCAGAATATTATGTACCAGCCGCTGGTTGCGCCCTTTACCGCGATGCTCTACGCCGACATCCTCAGGCCGTATCACTCGCGCCGGGAAGCTGCCTTTGCCCGGCGCGCTGCAGACCGCCAGCTCAAGATCGGAATCTGCAGTGACCTCGACCTTATCGTGCGGCGGCACATAGACCGACCACGGCGGCGTACGCTCGAATGGCGACATGCGTTTACCAAGGTCGGGAAAATCGGCGTGCTGAGTTTTGATCGAGGCCAGACCAGAGACCAGAACCAGACATAGCTCACGATCACCGCTCTCCAGGGTCACGGTTTGCCCCTGTTTTAACATCCAGACATCAAAGCCAATATAATGCCACCCCGCGCTCTGCGGGGTGATGTGCTGGATATGTCCCTCTTTTTGCGCTTTAGCCAATAACGACATAGCGTTCTCCTTCGCCGATTAACCTAACGTCGGCATACTGAATTCAGATACGGTTTGCTGCCCCTGCGGCCAACGCACGGTGGCAGTTTTCATACGGGTATAGAAGCGGACGCCGTCCGGCCCGTGGACGTTCAGCGCGCCAAATACCGAGCGCTTCCAGCCGCCGAAGCTATGGAAGGCCATCGGCACCGGCACCGGTACGTTGACGCCAACCATGCCGGCCTGTACGTCATGGACGAACTCGCGGGCGGTATGGCCGTTGCTGGTAAAGACGGCGCTGCCGTTACCGAATTCGTGGCTGTTAACCAGCGACAGCGCGCTTTGGTAATCAGCGACGCGGACAATCCCCAGCACCGGACCAAAAATCTCTTCGCGCCAAATGGTCATTTCCGGAGTGACGTGGTCAAACAGCGTACCGCCAACGTAATATCCGTCCTCATGCCCGGCCACGCGCAGCCTGCGACCATCCACCACCAACGACGCCCCTTCGCTGACGCCCTTATCAATATAGCCAAGTACTTTTTTCTGATGCGCTTCGGATACCACCGGCCCCATTTCGTTTTCGTCTTTGCCGCGCAGGCAGCCAGGACCGACTTTCAGCGACTCGACTAATGGTTTCAGGCGGGCAATCAACTTATCTGCAGTCTCGTCACCGACGGCCACCACTACCGGCAGGGCCATGCAGCGCTCGCCAGCGGAACCATACGCGCCGCCCATAATGGCATTCACGGTCGCATCAAGATCGGCGTCCGGCATCACGATGGCATGGTTTTTCGCCGCGCCAAACGCCTGGACGCGTTTTCCGTGAGCGCTGGCGGTTTTATAGATATATTCCGCCACGCCGGAGGAGCCGACAAAGCTGACGGCGGCAATACGCGGGTCGGTATAAAGCTGCTCGGCATCTTCATTGCTGCAGTGAATGACGTTAAAGACGCCATCCGGCAGACCGGCTTCTTTCAGTAACTCAGCCATGCGTACCGCCGCGGTCGGGGCCAGCGCAGGTGGTTTTAGCACGAAGCTGTTGCCGCAGGCCAGCGCGATGGGGAACATCCACATCGGCACCATCGCCGGGAAATTAAACGGCGTTATCCCCGCCACCACGCCCAGCGGCTGCATGAGCGAATAGCTGTCGACGCCGGTACCCACGTCGGAAGAAAACTCACCTTTAATGAGGTGCGGAATGCCGCAGGCAAACTCAACCACTTCCATGCCCCGGGTCAGCTCGCCCAACGCATCGGACCATACTTTGCCATGCTCGCTAACGATAATGCCCGCCAGTTCATCGACGTGCTGTTCGAGCAGCATTTTGAAATTGAACAGCACGCGGGCGCGGCGCAGCGGCGTGGTGCGGGACCAGCTGTCAAAAGCGTCGCGAGCGACCTGGATTGCATCGGAAACCTCCTGCGCGGTGGAAAGCGTGACTTCGCGAACCACATCGCCAGTAGCCGGATCGTACACCGGCATCGTTTCCCGGCTGCTGCTGGTTACCGTTTTCCCACCAATAAAGTTACCTGTGATAGTCATCTTCTCGCCTCATAGTGTAGAAGGCCGTTCAAGTTACGGCCCGTCGCTGATTGTGCTGTGCTATAACCGTAGTAAAATGAAATTTATATTTCAATAATCAGATAAAATGAAATTCTACTTTGGTGATGGTTGTCGCATTTTTCAGCAAACCACTCTCCATACAATTTCAAATCACAGCAGTAGCGAAGGTGAGATTTTATGCGGTTATCTTTGATGTAAACCATGAAATGGCGCAGCAACTTTTTTGCGATCGTGCTCAAACAACCATCATTTCATCCATTGCCAATGATGAAATAAACATTTTAACTATCTGGCAAGCGAACTAAACCAGTCAATATCTTGTCAGGAGTGTCAAATGGCCATTGCCCTGCAGCGTTTCTGTATCAATCGTAAAATTGCGCCGTCGCTCAGCATTGAGGCGTTTTTCCGTCTGGTAAGCGAACTCGGGCTGCATAAGGTCGAGCTGCGTAATGATTTACCCAGCGGTAAAGTCACCGATGAGCTTACCCACCAGCAGGTGCGCGAGCTGGCCGACCGATACCAGCTTGAAATTCTGACGATCAACGCCGTCTATCCTTTCAACCGCCACAGCGCTGAAGTACGTCACCTGACGGAGTCGCTGCTGAAAGAGGCGCAGGCTATTGGCGCCAAATCGCTGGTGATGTGCCCGTTAAATGATGGCACCACGGTAGCGCCGCAAGAAACGCTTGCCGCTATGCGCGAGCTGGCGCCGCTGTTCGAACAATATGGCATTCAGGGCCTGGTCGAGCCGCTGGGCTTCCCACAAAGTTCGCTACGCTCGGCGGCGCAGGCTCAGGCGCTCATTCGCGACGCTCAGGTGCCGTTTAAGCTGTTAATTGATACTTTCCACCATCATCTTTATCCACAAGCAGAAGAGGAATTCAGCCAGCTGGACATTGCTGAGATAGGTCTGGTTCATCTCTCCGGCGTTGACGATTCCCGCCCGCGAGAACAGTTGACCGACGACGAGCGCATCATGCTGACGCCGCATGACCGGCTGCTGACCTGTCAACAAGTGCGGCATCTTGAAGCCCGCGGATATCGTGGCGATTACGCCTTCGAGCCTTTCGCTCCGCAGCTGGCGTCATGGCGCGAAGAGGATATTCGCCGCGAGATTGAACAGAGCATTGCGCTGATTCAGCGCCACTGCGCGTAAGATTAAACGTTGAGAGTTATCGATTTCCTCCCTCTTTTTGCTGTCAGGTTGCCTATAATCGACGCAGGATAAATGGAGGAATCGATCATGAGCTCACCCTTGCTAATCGCACGCACGCTGGACAAACAGCTCCATCTGCTGCCAGCAATGGCTAACCGTCACGGCCTAATTACCGGCGCCACCGGTACCGGTAAAACCGTAACTTTGCAAAAACTGGCGGAGTCATTTTCCGAGATCGGCGTGCCGGTCTTTATGGCCGATGTGAAAGGCGACCTGACCGGTATTGCGGAGGCAGGGCAGAGCTCTGAGAAGCTTCAGGCGCGTCTGGAAAAAATCGGCGTTACCGACTGGGAGCCGCACGCCAACCCGGTGGTTGTTTGGGATATCTTTGGTGAAAAGGGCCACCCGGTGCGCGCTACGGTGTCAGACCTCGGCCCCCTGCTGCTCGCCCGCTTGCTCAACCTGAATGAAGTACAAAGCGGCGTGCTGAACATTATTTTCCGTATCGCTGACGATCGCGGTCTGCTGCTACTGGACTTTAAAGATCTCCGCGCCATCACCCAGTTTATCGGTGATAACGCCAAAGCCTTCCAGAATCAGTACGGCAACATTAGCAGCGCTTCGGTAGGCGCTATCCAGCGCGGGCTGTTAACCCTGGAGCAGCAGGGCGCAGAGCACTTCTTCGGCGAACCGATGCTGGATATTCAGGACTGGATGCGTATCGATGCCAGCGGTAAAGGGGTGATTAATATCCTTAGCGCCGAAAAGCTCTATCAGATGCCGAAGCTTTACGCCGCCAGCCTGCTGTGGATGCTCTCCGAACTCTACGAGCGCCTGCCGGAAGCCGGCGACCTCGAAAAACCGAAGCTGGTGTTCTTCTTCGACGAAGCCCACCTGCTGTTTAACGATGCGCCGCAGGTACTGCTGGATAAAATCGAGCAGGTGATTCGCCTTATCCGTTCTAAAGGGGTCGGCGTCTATTTTGTTTCGCAGAATCCGTCGGATATCCCGGATGCCGTGCTCGGCCAGTTGGGCAACCGCGTGCAGCATGCCCTGCGCGCCTTTACCCCGAAGGATCAAAAAGCGGTGAAGACCGCCGCCCAAACCATGCGCGCCAATCCGGCGTTCAGTACCGAGCAGGCCATTCAGGAGCTCGGTACCGGCGAAGCACTGATCTCCTTCCTCGACGAAAAAGGCAGCCCATCGATAGTAGAAAGAGCGATGGTTATCGCCCCATACTCGCGGATGGGGCCGGTCAGCGACGATGAGCGAAATGGCCTGATTAACCACTCGGCGCTGTACGGCAAGTATGAAGAAGAGATTGACCGCGAGTCGGCCTTCGAAATGCTGCAAAAAGGGGTGCAGGTCGCCACCGAGCAGCAGTCGGCGCCGCCGGCAAAAGGCCAACAAACCGGCGATGACGACGGGCTGCTCGGGGGACTGAAAGATATTCTGTTCGGCACTACCGGCCCGCGCGGTGGTAAACGAGATGGTATTGTGCAGACCGCCGCCAAAAGCGCCGTACGTCAGGTCACCAACCAGATCGTCCGCGGCATGCTGGGAAGCCTGCTAGGCGGAAGGCGCCGTTAACGTCAGTGTCGAACCCCGGATTGCGGCGCGCTGCGTCCGATCCGGGCGACAACAATACAGGGCATTACACTGCGGATCGCCACTCAAACCGCGGGCACAAAAAACCCGGCGTTGCTTGCGCTTGGCCGGGTCATTTATCGAACTACGCTTTTCTCATCATCAGCCAAAGGCTTATCAGGAAGAAGCTTGCGCTTGGCAGCAGCGCGCCGATTATCGGCGGTATGCCGTAAACCAATGTTAGCGGGCCAAATATCTGGTCGAGTACGTAAAAGATAAAGCCGAAGCTAATCCCGGTAACGACTCTCACGCCCATTGCCACGCTCCGCAGGGGACCAAAGATGAACGACAGCGCCATCAGCATCATCACGGCCACCGACAGCGGCTGGAAGATTTTGCTCCACATGTTGAGCTGGTAACGGCCAGGATCCTGGCCGCTGGACTTCAGATAGGTCACATAGTTATGCAGGCCGCTGATTGATAGCGCGTCCGGATCCAGCGCAACCACGCCGAGTTTGTCCGGCGTCAGTTTGGTCTTCCAGGTTCCGCTGACCATTTGCGTGCCGGTAACCTGTTTCGGATCGGTCAGATTAGATTCATCCACCTGCGACAGGCGCCAGATCTTGGCGTCATTATCAAACTTAGCGGAAGCGGCGTAACGGACAGATTGCAGACGACGGTTATCGTTAAACTGGTAGATGCTCACCCCGCCCAGCTCATCGTTACCCTTTACGCGTTCAATGTAGACAAAATTATGCCCGTCTTTCGCCCACAACCCCTGCTGGGTCGACAGCAGCGAACCGCCGTACATCTGCTGCGCACGGTAGTTACGCGCCATCTGTTCGCCCTGCGGCGCCACCCATTCACCCATCGCCATGGTCAACAACACCAGCGGGATCGCCGTTTTCATCACCGCCAGCGCCACCTGCATACGGGTAAAGCCGGAAGCCTGCATCACCACCAGTTCGCTGCGCTGCGCCAGCATACCCAGCCCCAGCAAAGCCCCAAGCAGGGCCGCCATTGGGAAGAAGATTTGCACATCTTTTGGCACGCTGAGAATGGTATAGAGTCCTGCTCCCAGCGCATCATAGCTGCCCTGCCCGGCTTTTTTCAGCTGGTCGACAAACTTAATAATGCCGGAGAGCGACACCAGCATGAACAGCGTCATCATGATGGTGTTAAAAATGGTTTTACCGATATAGCGGTCAAGTACGCCAAACGCCTGCATCACACCGCTCCTTTATTAAACCGGGCACGGAAACGACGCATCGGCACCGTATCCCACAGGTTAAGCAGCACCGCCAGCGCGAAGTAGAGCAGGTTCACGCCCCACATCCAGATGGCGGGGTCCATTTTGCCTTTACCCGCGTTCGATTTTATCGACGTTTGCAGCAAGAAAAACACCAGATACAGCAGCATCGCCGGCAGCATAGACAGCACGCGGCCCTGACGCGGGTTCACCACGCTGAGCGGGACAACCATCAGCGCCATCATGAACACCGCCGCCACCAGCGTGAAGCGCCAGTGCAGTTCGGCGCGGGCGCGATCGGTGTCGGTACGCCACAGGGTGCGCATATTCATCTGTTCGGTGTCGCTGGGATCGGCCGCTACCGCCTGATGGCCAATAACCGCCTGGTAGTTTTTAAAGTCGGTAATACGGAAATCGCGCAGCATCGCCGTGCCTTCAAAACGCGTCCCCTGGGTCATGGTGACCACCTGGGAGCCGTCTTTTTTCTGCGACAGCTCGCCGGAGTCCGCCACCACCACGGAAGGACGCGCGTTGCCTTTAGGCCGCAGTTGCGCCAGGAACACGTCGCTAAAGCGGTTGCCGTTGACGTTTTCGATAAACAGCACCGCGCTGCCGTCGCTGGCCTGCTGGAACTGGCCCTGAGCCAGCGCCGCCATTCCAGGGTTGGCTTTGGCTTCCGCCAGTACTTCGTCCTGATGGCGCGACGACCACGGCCCCGCCCACATCACGTTGACCGCCGCGACGGCGCCGGTAAACAGGGCGAGGATCATCGCCGCCTTAATCAATACGGCTTTACTTAAGCCGCAGGCGTGCATCACCGTAATTTCACTTTCGGTATACAGTTTGCCGAGCGTCATCAACAGCCCGAGGAAAAGACTCAGGGGCAGAATGAGCTGCGCCATTTCCGGTACGCCCAGCCCTAACAGCGAGAGCACCAGGTTGGTCGGGATATCGCCATCTACTGCGGCGCCGAGGATCCTGACGAGTTTCTGACAGAAGAAAATCAGCAACAGGATGAATAGGATCGCCAACTGGCTTTTCAGCGTCTCACGAACCAGATATCTTATGATTATCACTATAAATACGCCCGTAAAAACCCGTCTTATTGCAGGAAAATTGCTTGTTTCATGGCTTAAACGTCATTTATTCTCTTTTGTCGTCGAAAACATCGCTAAGATTAAATGACTCATCGGTTCTGCGTATCAGGATCTTTTCTGACGAACCAAAGCCGTAATAACGTTAAGATTAACACGAAGTCACCGCAACAGCGGACATGAGTTACGAAAGCTTGCAATTATATACTCAATGGATTTCGAGTTGTAGAAAGGCGGCAGGACTGTGAAGCCCCGGAGCGGCATCAGCCAGCGTCAGGGGTAAGCAGGCGTAGCCAACGCATCTGCAACTGGAAAGGCGACGAGTATAGCCGTAGCCACCACTGTTGTCTTTAAGATTCAGGAGCATAGTGCATGGAGTTCAGTGTAAAAAGCGGTAGCCCGGAGAAGCAGCGGAGTGCCTGTATCGTGGTCGGCGTCTTCGAACCACGTCGCCTCTCCCCCATCGCCGAACAACTCGATAAAATCAGCGACGGTTACATCAGCGCCCTGCTGCGTCGCGGCGAGCTCGAAGGCAAGCCTGGCCAGACCTTGTTACTGCACCATGTGCCGAACATCCTGTCTGAGCGCATTCTGCTCATCGGCTGTGGTAAAGAGCGCGAACTGGATGAACGTCAGTATAAACAAGTTATTCAGAAAACCATTAATACTCTGAATGACACTGGCTCGATGGAAGCCGTCTGCTTCCTGACCGAACTGCACGTTAAAGGGCGCAACAACTACTGGAAAGTTCGCCAGGCCGTTGAAACCGCCAAAGAGACGCTGTACAGCTTCGATCAGTTGAAGACCAACAAAAGCGAGCCGCGTCGTCCGCTGCGTAAAATGGTCTTTAACGTGCCGACCCGCCGCGAGCTCACCAGCGGCGAACGCGCCATTCAGCATGGCCTGGCGATTGCCGCCGGCATCAAAGCGGCGAAAGATCTCGGCAACATGCCGCCGAATATCTGTAACGCGGCTTATCTGGCTTCCCAGGCGCGCCAGCTGGCTGACACCTACAGCAAGAACGTCATCACCCGCGTAATCGGCGAGCAGCAGATGCGCGAGCTGGGGATGAACTCCTATCTTGCCGTCGGCAACGGCTCGCAGAACGAGTCGCTGATGTCGGTCATCGAGTATAAAGGCAACCCGTCTGAAGACGCGCGCCCTATCGTGCTGGTCGGTAAAGGCCTGACCTTCGACTCCGGCGGTATCTCCATCAAGCCTGCCGAAGGCATGGACGAGATGAAGTACGACATGTGCGGCGCGGCGGCGGTTTACGGCGTAATGCGAATGGTTGCCGAGCTGCAGCTGCCGCTGAACGTCATCGGCGTGCTGGCGGGCTGTGAAAACATGCCTGGCGGTCGCGCGTATCGCCCAGGCGATGTTCTGACCACCATGTCCGGACAAACCGTTGAAGTGCTGAATACCGACGCCGAAGGCCGTCTGGTGCTGTGCGACGTGCTGACCTACGTTGAGCGCTTCGAGCCGGAAGCGGTTATCGACGTTGCGACGCTGACCGGCGCCTGCGTGATTGCCCTCGGCCATCACATCACCGGCCTGATGTCGAACCATAATCCGCTGGCTCATGAGCTGATCGGCGCCTCCGAACTGGCCGGCGACCGCGCATGGCGTCTGCCGCTGGCCGACGAGTTCCAGGATCAGCTGGAGTCCAACTTTGCGGATATGGCCAACATCGGCGGCCGTCCTGGCGGCGCGATTACCGCTGGCTGCTTCCTGTCACGCTTCACCCGCAAGTACAACTGGGCGCACCTCGACATCGCCGGTACCGCCTGGCGTTCCGGGAAGGCCAAAGGCGCGACCGGCCGCCCGGTGGCGCTGTTATCGCAGTTCCTGCTCAATCGTGCGGGTTTTAACGGCGAAGAGTGATTGCCGTCTGATGCCCGGTGGCGCTACGCTTACCGGGCCGACGGAAAGATGCCGTTTGTAGGCCGGGTAAGCGTAGCGCCGCCCGGCTTTGCATTTAAATCCACAACAAGAAGCCCCATATATGAAAAACGCAACGTTCTATCTTCTGGACAACGAAGACACCGTCGACGAGCTCAGCGCCGTCGAACAGCTGGTGTGCGAAATTGCCGCAGAACGTTGGCGCAACGGCAAGCGCGTACTGATCGCCTGTGAAGATGAACAGCAGGCTATTCGCCTCGACGAAGCGCTGTGGACGCGTCCTCCGGAGAGCTTTGTGCCGCATAATCTGGCGGGCGAAGGCCCGAGAGGCGGCGCGCCGGTGGAAATTGCCTGGCCGCAAAAGCGCAACAGCAGTCCGCGGGATATTCTTATCAGCCTGCGGCTAAACTTTGCAGATTTTGCCACCGCTTTCACAGAAGTGATAGACTTTGTCCCTTACGAAGATTCTTTGAAACAACTGGCGCGCGAACGCTATAAAGCGTACCGCATGGCTGGTTTCAACCTGAACACGGCAACCTGGAAATAATGGAAAAGACATACAACCCACAAGATATCGAACAGCCGCTTTACGAGCACTGGGAAAAGCAGGGCTATTTCAAACCGAATGGTGATGAAAGCCAGGAGAGCTTCTGCATCATGATCCCGCCGCCGAACGTCACCGGCAGTTTGCATATGGGTCATGCCTTCCAGCAAACCATCATGGATACCATGATTCGTTACCAGCGCATGCAGGGTAAAAACACCCTGTGGCAGGCCGGTACCGACCACGCGGGTATCGCTACCCAAATGGTGGTTGAGCGTAAGATTGCCGCTGAAGAAGGTAAAACCCGCCACGACTACGGCCGCGATGCTTTCATCGACAAAATCTGGCAGTGGAAAGCGGAATCCGGCGGCACCATTACCCGTCAGATGCGCCGCCTCGGCAACTCCGTCGACTGGGAGCGCGAGCGCTTCACGATGGATGAAGGCCTGTCCAACGCGGTGAAAGAAGTCTTCGTTCGCCTGTACAAAGAAGACCTGATTTATCGCGGCAAGCGCCTGGTCAACTGGGACCCGAAACTGCGTACCGCCATTTCCGACCTCGAAGTAGAAAACCGCGAATCGAAAGGGTCGATGTGGCACATTCGCTATCCGCTGGCCGATGGCGCGAAAACCGCTGACGGTAAAGATTACCTGGTGGTCGCCACCACTCGTCCGGAAACCCTGCTGGGCGATACCGGCGTGGCCGTTAACCCGGAAGATCCGCGTTACAAAGACCTGATTGGTAAATTCGTAGTGCTGCCGCTGGTTAACCGCCGCATTCCAATTGTTGGCGACGAACACGCCGACATGGAAAAAGGCACCGGCTGCGTGAAAATCACCCCGGCGCACGACTTTAACGACTACGAAGTTGGCCGCCGTCATCAGTTGCCGATGATTAATATTTTGACCTTTGATGGCGACATCCGCGAAAGCGCGGAAGTTTACGATACCAAAGGCAACGAATCCGACGTTTATTCCAACGAGATCCCGGCTGAATTCCAGAAGATGGAACGTTTTGCCGCGCGTAAAGCGATGGTTGCCGCCGTCGACGCGCTGGGCCTGCTGGAAGAGATCAAACCGCACGACCTGACCGTGCCTTACGGCGATCGCGGCGGCGTGGTTATCGAACCGATGCTGACCGACCAGTGGTACGTACGTGCGGACGTGCTGGCCAAACCGGCAGTCGAAGCCGTTGAGAATGGCGACATCCAGTTCGTGCCGAAGCAGTACGAAAACATGTACTTCTCCTGGATGCGCGATATTCAGGACTGGTGTATTTCCCGTCAGCTGTGGTGGGGTCACCGCATCCCGGCATGGTATGACAACGACGGCAACGTCTATGTTGGCCGTAGCGAAGACGAAGTGCGTCAGGAAAACAACCTGAGCGCCGACGTTGCCCTGCGTCAGGACGAAGACGTTCTGGATACCTGGTTCTCTTCCGCGCTGTGGACCTTCTCCACCCTCGGCTGGCCGGAAAACACCGACGCGCTGCGTCAGTTCCACCCGACCAGCGTGATGGTGTCCGGCTTCGACATCATCTTCTTCTGGATTGCCCGTATGATCATGATGACCATGCACTTCATCAAAGATGAAAACGGCAAGCCGCAGGTTCCGTTTAAGACCGTCTACATGACCGGCCTTATCCGCGACGACGAAGGCCAGAAGATGTCCAAATCCAAGGGTAACGTCATTGACCCGCTGGATATGGTTGACGGCATCACCCTGCCGGAGCTGCTGGAGAAACGTACCGGCAACATGATGCAGCCTCAGCTGGCGGAAAAAATCCGTAAGCGCACCGAGAAACAGTTCCCGAACGGCATCGAGCCACACGGCACTGACGCCCTGCGCTTTACCCTGGCGGCGCTGGCCTCTACCGGCCGCGACATCAACTGGGATATGAAGCGCCTGGAAGGTTACCGTAACTTCTGCAACAAACTGTGGAACGCCAGCCGCTTCGTACTGATGAATACCGAAGATCAGGATTGCGGTTTCAACGGCGGCGAGATGGTGCTGTCCCTGGCCGACCGCTGGATCCTGGCTGAATTCAACCAGACCGTGAAAGCGTACCGCGAAGCGCTGGATAACTTCCGCTTCGATATCGCCGCGGGCATCCTGTATGAGTTTACCTGGAATCAGTTCTGCGACTGGTACCTTGAACTGACCAAGCCGGTCATGAACGGTGGCAGCGAAGCGGAGCTGCGCGGTACTCGTCATACTCTGGTGACCGTGCTGGAAGGTCTGCTGCGCCTGGCGCACCCGATTATTCCTTTCATCACCGAGACCATCTGGCAGCGCGTGAAAGTAATCTGCGGTATCACCGCCGATACCATCATGCTGCAGCCGTTCCCGCAGTACGAGGCTTCTCAGGTTGATGAAGCGGCGCTGGCCGACACCGAATGGCTGAAGCAGGCGATCGTCGCCGTACGTAACATCCGTGCGGAGATGAACATTGCGCCAGGTAAACCGCTGGAACTGCTGCTGCGCGGCTGCAGCAAAGATGCCGAGCGTCGTGTTAACGACAACCGCAGCTTCCTGCTGAACCTCGCGCGTCTGGAAAGCATCACCGTGCTGCCTGCCGATGATAAAGGTCCGGTTTCCGTGACCAAGATTATCGACGGCGCCGAGCTGCTGATCCCGATGGCGGGTCTTATCGACAAAGAAGCCGAGCTGGCGCGTCTGGCGAAAGAAGTGGCGAAAGTCGAAGCGGAAATCGGCCGTATCGAAAGCAAGCTGTCCAACGAAGGCTTTGTGGCCCGCGCGCCGGAGGCGGTTATCGCCAAAGAGCGTGAGAAGCTGGAAGGCTACGCGGAAGCGAAAGCGAAACTGATTGAACAGCAGGCAGTGATCGCCGCGCTGTAAAAACTCGCGATAGAAAAAAGCCGGAGCTTGCTCCGGCTTTTTTACATTATAAGAACGGCAGGTTAGGTAAAAAACCGCTGCACAATTTACCAGCTACTGACGGCTGACAGGCCTCATCTTGCTGCAGGGCGAGCGTTTCAAAGTCACCAATCACCTCAGTGTTGGCGGCAATATAGCGCATCAAATTAATCTTTAACCAGGGATACGCCAGACCCAATGTCAGCGGAGAAAGAAACGTCAGAGCCAATAAACGCGGAGCAAGGCCAAAAAACGTCAGGGTAGAACGAAAACGAATGCTGTCGCCAAGCACCAAATTATTCCACGCGTGATTACGTAAGGCCACCCGGATAAATGCCATGGCTAATACGATACCAATGGTGAGAGATAAATATCCACTCAATACCGCACTAAGATGCCGCAATGCCATAAACAGCGCTGTATTTTCATTACACATGCCGAACATACATCCTGTGAAAAATTGCATAAATGCGGAAATGAAAAAACCCAAAAACAGCACCATAAACGGCAACAAAATTACCGTTGCCCATAAAAACGCCACGATGCAACGCTTCGTGCTGATATAAATATTAAATTTAGTTTTACCTAAGTTTCCGCCTTTGCCGATCAGCTCAAGCCAGTGACTGTAAACCACCCCACTGGCGGCGGCCATGACACACAGTGCCAGTAAAAGCAGGGCAACGAAACCCACTAACATGCCATTTATGCTAAAACCTAACCAGAGACGGCTTCCGGGAATGAAGAGGATAACCGCCATTAGCACGACTATCAGCAAAGGTAACCCGAGCATAATCCACCATGCGCGCAGTAGATTACATTTAAACCCAAAACGAATATTAGCGAATGAGGTCATATTCGCGTGATAGCTTAACCCCTTCATTACCATGACCGGCAGCAGGATAAGAAATGCCAGCGTCTCGAGCCCTTCACTACCGGGAGAGAAAATGGCAAGCGCCAGACTAAGTAAAACCAGCACGATAAACATCAGCAGCCAGCTAAGTAAAATCGTGAAACCGCGCCCGTGGTAAGCAAAACGGTTACCGTTAACTTCCATATTTTCACAAAAATAACGGCGACTACGTACCCATGCCCAGGGAATGAATATCCCTAAAGTAATTACAGACAGTATAATATTAACCAAACAAATAAAAAAATAACTCTTTGCCCGTCCGTGAAAAACAAAAAAATGACTACTGCTTTGTTTTTCCCCTGAAAAAATTTCCATACCTCGCCGCCCTTGCATTTTAAAGTATATATATAAATAATAAGCCAGAATAATTGCCATTAAACATACAAAATATATTACCTGGAAATTACCCAGCAATATATTTATGCACATCTTGCGTCGATTAAAGAATAATGGTATTAAAACAATGTATGGTTATTTAAGCTAAAATTGAGTGATTCTATGAATCTTGCTGCGCCACAGACCTTTACTTTACGCCGCATTACGGCGGCAGATAATGCCGCCATCGCCCGAGTTATCCGCCAGGTCTCAGCGGAATACGGCCTGACCGCCGATAAAGGCTATACGGTCGCTGATCCCAACCTGGATGAACTGTACGAACTTTATAGCCAACCGGGCTCCGCCTATTGGGTTGTGGAGCAAAATGGCGAAGTGGTCGGCGGAGGCGGCGTGGCGGCGCTCTCATGTAGCGAGTCCGATATCTGTGAGCTGCAGAAAATGTACTTTATGACCTCGGCGCGCGGCAAAGGTCTGGCGAAAAAGCTGGCGCTGATGGCGATGGATTACGCCCGCGAACAGGGTTTTAAACGCTGCTATCTGGAGACCACCGCTTTTTTGAAAGAAGCGATTGCCCTTTATGAGCATCTCGGCTTTGAGCATATCGACGAGCCGCTGGGCTGCACCGGCCACGTCGATTGTGAAGTGCGGATGTTGAAAACGCTGTAACGCCTCGCTACCGTGGGCCTCCCCGGTAGCGCTGCGCTTACCGGGGCTACAGAGTCCGGAAACCGCGGGCTACGGCGCCGTCGGTACGCCGCTGTGGAAGCGGAACTCGGACTCCGGGCGGAGGATCAATGCCGCTTCCGCCTCGCCAAGCTGGCGTACGCGCTCGCTGATATCTTCCCCCGCTATCTGCTGCGCCAGGTCCAGGTAATCCTGATAATGACGGGCCTCGGAGCGCAGCAACGACAGATAAAACTTCTGGAGATCATCATCCAGCCACGGCGCCAGCGCGGCAAACCGCTCACAGGAGCGCGCTTCGATATAAGCGCCGCAAATCAGCTTATCGATCAGCATCACCGGCTCGTGCGATCGCACCTCCCGGCGCATACCGCGGGCATAGTTGCTGGCGGTGATTTTGACGTAAGGGATATCTCGCGCCAGCATGATCTCGCGCACCTGCCAGAAGTGGTGCAGCTCCTCTTTGATAAGCAGAATCATGCTGTCGAGCAACTGTCTGCCCCACGGGTCGTTGGTTCGCGGCATAGCGCTTTTGTTGATCCGCTTATGCAGAGCGACAAAATCCGGCTCCGGCCCACGGCGATAGGTAAAGTCTTCGTACGGTTTCAGGCATTCCAGTAGCTCGTCGGCGCCGTCTTTATCGGCGACGTAGCGGCGCACCAGCAGCATGGCGTTTTGCGCCGCTTTCAGCTCGCATACCATGTGGTCGGTCAGCAGCAGCGGCAGGTTTTCCGGTTTACGGGCTTCGTCAATCCACGCCTGCGGCGTTGGGCAGTGCAGGAATGATAAAATCGGGGAGAGTATTTGCGGGTAATCCATTGAAGCTCCAGGCTATACCCTAATCAGGACGGGTATATACGGCGGCAGACGCCGCCGTATCCGTTGACGACTTAGTGGCGTACGCCGTTGTCGTCTTCGTCAATTAAATCTTCGTCATCTTCGCCGTCATCGTCTTCGCCGTTCGGGTCTTCGTAATAGGTACCCCAACCGTCGTACTCGACGTTGAATTTTTCCGCCAGGTTCATCAGCTGTTCAACCTGGGCGTCGATCAGATCGGCGTTGAGCGCGCTTTCGCTCAGAATATCGCAGCAGATCACCACTTCGCCTTCTTCGACTTCCAGCTCTTCCGGCTCGGTGACTTCATAACCCATCTTGAAAGCCTCTACCGCCACTTTTTCCAACGTTTCGAAATCGTCGGCAGAGAGATGATGCTCAATGGTATACAGCGCGTCCGGATCGCTGCCATCTTCCAGCAGCTCTTCGATAATCAGACGCGTTTCCTCACGCTGCTCTTCCAGTAGTTCCGGGTTTGCCATGGCTCGTTCCTCATAATGTGCGGCAGATACTCCTATTGTCACATACCGCCGTGATTGCCTCCACCTTCTGTGTAAAAGATTTCTTACTCGGGGTTGCAAATGAATATTCATACATATAAAGTGAATTTTAATTCAATAGTGGCGTTTGCCAGGTGAGGGAATTATGTCCGCGTTATATCAGAAGCATTTCTTGAGATTACTGGATTTCACTGCTGCAGAAATTACCGGCCTTGTCGCTCTGGCCGCGCAATTAAAAGCCGATAAGAAAAACGGCATCGAGGCCCAGAAACTAAAGGGCAAAAACATCGCGCTCATCTTCGAAAAAGACTCAACCCGTACACGATGCTCTTTCGAAGTTGCCGCTTACGACCAGGGCGCCCGCGTGACCTATCTCGGATCCAGCGGTAGCCAGATCGGCCACAAAGAATCCATGAAAGATACCGCCCGCGTGCTGGGTCGCATGTATGACGGTATTCAATATCGCGGCTACGGCCAGGAGCTGGTAGAAACCCTGGCGGAGTATGCCGGCGTGCCGGTGTGGAACGGCCTGACCGATGAATTCCACCCGACGCAACTCCTGGCCGACCTGCTGACCATGCAAGAGCACCTGCCGGGTAAGGCATTTAATGAAATGACGCTGGTCTACGCCGGCGACGCGCGTAACAACATGGGTAACTCCATGCTGGAAGCCGCCGCGCTGACCGGGCTGGATCTGCGCCTGGTGGCGCCGAAAGCCTGCTGGCCGGAAGAGGGTTTAGTGGCGGAATGCACTGCGCTGGCGAAAAAGCACGGCGGCAATATTACCCTGACGGAAGATATCGCCGCGGGCGTAAAAGGCGCTGATTTCATTTATACCGACGTGTGGGTGTCGATGGGCGAGGCGAAAGAGAAATGGGCGGAGCGTATCGCCCTGCTGCGCGGTTACCAGGTGAATAAAACCATGCTGCAATTGACCGGCAACCCGCAGGTGAAATTCCTGCATTGTCTGCCCGCGTTCCACGATGACCAGACCATTCTCGGCAAACAGATGGCGGCGGAGTATGGACTGCACGGCGGCATGGAGGTGACCGATGAAGTCTTTGAATCCCCAGCGAGCATCGTCTTCGATCAGGCGGAAAACCGCATGCACACCATCAAGGCAGTGATGGTGGCGACGCTTGGAAAATAGCCATTAACCACGGTAGATCCCCGGATAGCGCCAGGCGTATCCGGGCTACCCGTTTTAAGCCATCAATACCTTCACCACCGCTTTGCGCACCTTCGCCGGCGCCCCGACGGCACAGAGCGGTTTATGCACTTCGCCTGGATAAAACACCACAAAATCCCCCTCGTTAAGGATAACGGTTTTCTCCTGCGCGCCTTCGCCGAGGAAGGCGATGTCTTTGTCCGCCAGCCAGTCAGTCTGCGGCTCGCCTGCCGGTAAGGTGCTGAAAGTCATCCCTTCCTGACCGCGAAGTACAATCTGGATATCCAGATAGCGGGCGTGAAACTCGGCGCGACGTTCGGCCTGCGGTTCGGTGCTGTCTTCAGAAATCAGATAGAACAGATTATTGCCGTCGATGTCGTGCTTGCCGAGCGGCGTCGACGCGCTAACGTGGGCTTTAACATGCTCAATCGCCTGACGCAGCGCGTCCGGCAGCCAGGATTGCAGATGATGAATATTGCCGATAATCATAAGAGCCCTCAAATATAAAACAGCTTTTCATTTTGGTTTTATACGCCGCTTACCACTGCCAGACCACATTTTTATCGCGGTTTTTTGCGCTGGCGCAGCCTTCGCAGGCAAACGTTTCCCTGATTGTGGATTAATCGCTTGATTGCTCATCAAAGCTGCGTATAATGCCAGCCGTTTTGCCGGGAGGAAATATGGTCAATTGCGTACGACATTGCTGTGTCTTACCGCGTCTGAAAGCAGGCGCTGGCCTGGCGTTTTTCTTTCCGTTGCTCAATGAATTCTCGAAGCCCCTTATTTAAGGGGCTTTTTTTTTGCTCAGGCGTCAGGAGATAAGCATGGCTAACCCGCTATATCAAAAACATATCATTTCCATAAACGATCTCAGCCGCGAAGACCTCGAACTGGTGCTGGCGACGGCCGCAAAGCTGAAAGCCAATCCGCAACCCGAGCTGCTGAAGCATAAGGTTATCGCCAGCTGTTTCTTTGAAGCCTCCACCCGTACTCGCCTCTCTTTTGAAACCTCCATGCACCGCCTCGGCGCCAGCGTGGTCGGCTTCTCCGACAGCAGCAACACCTCGCTCGGTAAGAAAGGCGAAACCCTGGCCGACACCATTTCGGTGATCAGCACCTACGTCGACGCTATCGTGATGCGCCATCCGCAAGAAGGCGCCGCGCGTCTGGCAACCGAGTTCTCCGGCGGCATACCGATTCTCAACGCCGGCGACGGCGCCAATCAGCATCCAACGCAAACCCTGCTCGACCTGTTCACCATTCAGGAAACTCAGGGCCGCCTTGAGAACCTCAATGTCGCGATGGTCGGCGATCTGAAATATGGCCGTACCGTACACTCGCTGACCCAGGCGCTGGCGAAATTCAACGGCAACCGCTTTTACTTCATCGCCCCGGACGCGCTGGCGATGCCGCAGTACATTCTCGATATGCTGGATGAAAAAGGCATCGCCTGGAGCCTGCATAGCGCCATCGACGAAGTAATGGCTGAGGTCGATATTCTATATATGACTCGCGTGCAGAAAGAGCGCCTGGATCCATCGGAATACGCCAACGTGAAGGCGCAGTTCGTGCTGCGGGCCGCGGATCTCGAAGGCGCGCGCGCCAATATGAAAGTGCTGCACCCGCTGCCGCGCGTTGATGAAATCACCACCGATGTCGATAAAACGCCGCACGCCTGGTACTTCCAGCAGGCAGGCAACGGCATCTTCGCCCGCCAGGCGTTACTGGCACTGGTATTGAATAGCGAGCTGGCACAATAAGGGGGAATGAGAGATGACACACGACAATAAACTGCAAGTAGAAGCCATTAAACGCGGCACCGTGATCGACCATATCCCGGCCCAGGTTGGCTTCAAACTGTTGACCTTGTTCAAGCTGACCGAAACCGACCAGCGCATCACCATCGGCCTGAACCTGCCGTCCGGCGAGATGGGCCGTAAAGATTTGATTAAAATTGAGAACACCTTCCTGACCGATGAGCAGGTCAATCAGCTGGCGCTGTATGCGCCGGACGCAACGGTTAACCGTATTGATGATTACGAAGTAGTGGGCAAATCCCGCCCGAGCCTGCCTGAGCGCATCAACAGCGTGCTGGTCTGTCCGAACAGCAACTGCATCAGTCACGCTGAGCCGGTTTCGTCGAGTTTCGCAGTGAAAAAACGCGCCGATGACATTGCACTCAAATGCAAATACTGTGAAAAAGAGTTTTCCCATTATGTGGTGCTGGCCAACTAATTGCGGTTGGTATTAATACCGGCCCTCCCTATAATGGCTACGACCTAATTACTGCAGTTCATCTGGAGATATTATGAGCAAAACTATTGCGACGGAAAAGGCACCAGCAGCTATTGGCCCTTATGTACAAGGCGTTGATCTGGGTAGCATGATCATCACTTCCGGCCAGATCCCAGTAGACCCGAAAACCGGCAGCGTGCCGGAAGATGTCGCCGCGCAGGCGCGTCAGTCCCTGGACAACGTAAAAGCTATCGTTGAAGCCGCTGGCCTGAAAGTGGGCGATATCGTGAAAACCACCGTTTTCGTGAAAGATCTGAACGATTTCGCCACCGTGAATGCCGCGTATGAAGCGTTCTTCACCGAGCATAACGCCACTTTCCCGGCGCGTTCCTGCGTAGAAGTCGCGCGTCTGCCGAAAGACGTGAAGATTGAGATTGAAGCTATCGCGATCCGTCGCTAAGCGCTTCTCTGCCCTCACCCCAGGCGCTTGCGTCATCCACGGGGTGAGGGAAATGCCCTATTTTATCTTCGTTGCCCGCAGCAGTTTCTCCAGCGGATAGACCGCCGCAATCACCAGCTCATCCTGGGTTTTCGCCGCCGTATCCAGCTGCGCCTGGATTGAGGCGTACTCTTTATCGTCCAGCGTTCCCTGCCGCGCCACCAGATCGGTCAAGCGCAGCCCGAGGCTCGCCAGCTTATCAACCTGCTGCACCACCGGTTTAATCGCCGCCAGCTGATAGTTATTGTCAGTCAGCGCCAGCGCATCGCCGCTGTTGTTCTGCCAGCGGGTAAAGACGTGGCGCAGCGCATCGGCGCTCTCTGTATCTTCAGCATCGCTAATCAGCCGCTCCGCCCACTGGTTCAGGCTGCGTACGGTATCGCTCTCCGCCGGCAGCGCATCGGCCAGTCGGTTCAGCGGTTCAAATTGATGGTAATTGTTCGCCTGGAACTTGAGATGCTGACGGGTGTAGTAATGCGCCGGCTCCAACGCCTCGGCGAGGATCTGCAACGCCAGCGTATGGCTGCTGTTCGCCAGCCGGGTGAACTGCTCCAGCTGCTGAGCGTGCTGCTGCAGGCCGACGGAGACCGTTGACCAGCTGTCCATCGCCTGCAGGCGCTGATACATATTGTCGCTGTCTTTGACGTCTTCGGCCGACCACAACCGCTCCGCCACCGCAAAAGCGCGCGGCCACAGCTTGATATCGATGACCGGCGCGGCGACATTTTCCGCCCACAGCGCCGCCTCGCCGCCGAGCAGATTCTTCTGTTGCTGCGCGTCGGGCAGCGTCGGCTGAATGCCCTGCGGCACGGCATCCAGCCGCTTGCCGTCAATGGGATAACGGGTGTTGCCAAGCAGGAAGTAGCCTGCGAGCTTGTCGTCGTTAATGGTTAGCACCGGGCGGGTCTCGCCCATCCAGGTATCAACGCGGAACGTGACCTGATTGTCGCCGAGCCATTCAATCTCCTGCACGGCACGCCGTGATTTCCCTTTAAAATCAATGAATCCACGCCAGCCGCTATCGCCTTTTACCAGCGTAAAGCTGCCCTCAACCGCGCTGCCCTTCAGGCGCGGCATCGAAAACTGCCAGCTCTGAGCGCTGTCGTTATCGGTAATCGTATCCACGCCGTTGAGCCCCTGCGGGATAATTTCATTACGATAGTGATAAGCGGTGTACTGCGGCTGGTCGAGATAGAAACCGGTGGAGAGAATGCCGCGATAGCCGTGTTTAGCGACGTCGCCTAATGCGTCCTGCCCCTGCCACGACTGGATCAAAATGCTCTTCGGTAAATCAGGGTGGTAGATTTCATCCCAGCCGACCATCTGCCGGTGATGTTTTTCGAGTAACGTCTCCAGGCGCCGGTTAAAGTACGCCTGTAGCGCGTGGCTGTCCGCCAGCCCCTTCTCTTTGAGGAATTTCTGAATGGCCGGATTGGCGCGCCACTGGCTGTCATCAACTTCATCACCGCCGATATGCAGATACGGATCGGGGAAGATAGCCGCCAGTTCGCTGACCATCGCCTCGGCAAACGCGTAGGTGGCCTCTTTTGTTGGGTCGAGTACCGGTTTCAGCACGCCCCAGTGGCGCTCCATCGCGTAAGGCCCCGGCGCGCTCATCAGCTCCGGATAAGCCACGGCGATCGCCGAGGCGTGGCCCGGCATATCGATTTCCGGCACCACGCGAATACCGCGATCGGCGGCATAGCGCACAATGTCTTTCATCTGCGCCTGGGTATAAAACAGGCCGTCGCTGGCCTGCTGCTGCAGCTTCGGATAGCGGCTGGAGGCGAAACGCCAGCCCTGATCGTCGGTCAGATGCCAGTGCAGTACATTAAGCTTCGCCGCCGCCATACCATCAATCTGCCGTTTGATCGCCGACAGCGGCATAAAATGGCGGGCGGAATCCAGCAGCAGTCCACGCCACGGGAAGCGCGGCGCATCGTTAATGGCGACATAAGGAATGGTGGTGCCGTCAGGGCCGTTTTGTA
The DNA here is from genome assembly GCF_050600785.1 of Klebsiella sp. 141198. Lineage (NCBI taxonomy): Bacteria > Pseudomonadati > Pseudomonadota > Gammaproteobacteria > Enterobacterales > Enterobacteriaceae > Klebsiella > Klebsiella sp. 141198. Next base: position 254,448 of record NZ_JAQIRM010000007.1, on the reverse strand, counting down.
CCAGCTGTAGCAGCGTTTCCATGCCGCGCAGCGCGCCAAAACGCGTATTGGCTTTCAGGGTCGCGCCGTCTGCGTTAACGGTTAGCTGATAGCTTTCGTCGCTATCCGGCTGCGGCAGGAAAGGCACTTTTTTACTGACGATCACGTTAATGGTTGGACTTTTCGCCGGCGCCGTCTGCGGCTGAAGCGTCCAGCCGGTTTGCCGCGCAAGACGTTCGCGCCAGCGGTTTGCCGCCTCGCCCAGATCGTCGCCGCTGACGTTGATCGTCAGCTGGTTATTCAACGCCAGCGCCCCCTGCGCCTGCGGGCGCTCCACATGGGCGGGCCACGGCATCAGCGGCAGATCGCCCGCCGGGGCGGCAAGCGCCATGCTGCTCAGTAATATTCCGCCGGTCAGCAGACTGTAACGCACGGTGTTAATCATCAATGTTCCTTTTTATGACGGGCCAAAAAAGCAAAACATTGGGTTAACATGCGCACAAAATTGCGTCAATACATGGCGATGACGGGCTTCACAACTTGATGAGATTTAAGAGAAATACCGGTAAGCCCCTCTGTCGAACGGCAAAGGGGCGAAACCACTACTGCCAGCCGTAACGGCGGCTGTAGAAACCTTTAACGGTCTGGGTCAATACCATGTAACCCGCCAGAATCGCCACCAGCCACGGGAAATAGCTGAGCGGCAGCGCCTGCAGCTGCAGGTAGCCCGCCAGCGGCGAGAACGGCAGCGCGATCCCCACCGCCATCACCAGCAGCGTCATCGCGAACAGCGGCCACGCGGCGCGGCTCTGGACGAACGGAATGCGGCGGGTACGAATCATATGCACAATCAGCGTCTGCGACAGCAGCCCTTCAATGAACCAGCCGGACTGGAACAGGGTCTGCATCTCGACGCTGTTGGCGTGGAACACCCACCACATCAGGCCAAAGGTGAGGATATCGAAAATCGAGCTGATCGGCCCGAAAAAGACCATAAAACGCCCGAGATCGGCCGGGTTCCAGCGCTGCGGTTTACGAATCTGCTCATCATCGACGTTATCAAACGGAATCGCCACCTGAGAGACATCGTACAGCAGGTTCTGAATCAACAGGTGCAGCGGCAGCATCGGCAGGAACGGCAGGAAGGCGCTGGCCACCAGCACGCTGAAGACATTGCCGAAGTTGGAGCTGGCGGTCATTTTGATGTACTTGAGCATGTTGGCGAAAGTGCGGCGGCCTTCGATAACCCCCTCTTCCAGTACCATCAGGCTTTTTTCCAGCAGAATGATATCCGCCGCCTCGCGGGCGATATCCACCGCGCCGTCAACGGAAATGCCAATATCCGCCGCGCGTAGCGCCGGGGCGTCGTTAATACCGTCGCCCATAAAGCCCACCACGTGACCTTCGCGTTTCAGCAGCGTCACGATGCGCTCTTTATGCAGCGGCGCCAGGCGCGCGAACAGCGTGGTGCGTTTCGCCAGCGCCGCCAGTTCGTCGTCGCTCATGACTTCAATCTGGCTGCCAATCACCACTTCGCCGGCATCCAGCCCCACTTCATGACACACTTTCGCCGCCACCAGTTCGCTGTCGCCGGTGAGGATTTTCACCGTAATGCCGCTGGCCTTCAGCGCTTTCAGCGCCGGGGCGGTAGTCTCTTTCGGCGGATCGAGGAAGGCGATGTAGCCTTCGAGGATCAGGTCGGACTCATCCGCACGCTGATAGTCGCCTTCCCGCGCAGGCAGGTATTTAGTCGCCACCGCCACCACCCGCAGCCCCTGACGGTTCAGGGTATCGGTCACCCGGCGAATACGGCGCAGCATGGTGTCGTCCAACGGTACGATTTCACCGTTGTAGCGCACCTGAGTCGAGACGTTGAGGATCTCCTGCAGCGCCCCTTTACAGATCAGCTGATGCGCGTCGTCCTGCTCTTTCACCACCACCGACATGCGGCGACGTTCAAAATCAAACGGGATCTCATCCACCTTCTGCCAGCGCTCCGCGAGACCGCGAGCGGCATCCAGCTCTACGCCTTCCAGCACCGCGGTATCGAGCAGGTTTTTAAGCCCCGTCTGGTAATGGCTATTGAGCCAGGCGGTGTGCAGGACTCTCTCGCTGGATTTACCGGAAACATCGGTATGGTTCTCCAGCACGATTTTATCCTGGGTCAGGGTGCCGGTTTTATCGGTGCAGAGGATATCCATCGCGCCAAAGTTTTGAATGGCGTCGAGGTGTTTGACGATAACCTTTTGTTTTGACAGCTTCACCGCCCCGCGCGCCAGCGTCGAGGTGACGATCATCGGCAACATCTCCGGCGTCAGGCCGACCGCCACCGACAGCGCGAACAGCGCCGCTTCCCACCAGTCGCCTTTGGTGTAGCCGTTGATCAGCAGCACCACCGGCGCCATCACCAGCATAAAGCGGATCAGCAGCATGCTGACCCGGCTGATGCCTTTCTGAAAGGCGTTCGGCTCGCTTTCCTGCTCGCTGACGCGCCCGGCAAGCTGGCCGAACCAGGTGTTTCCACCGGTGGCGTAGACGATAGCCTGCGCCGAGCCGCTCACCACGTTGGTCCCCATAAAGCACAGGGTGTCGCATTCCAGTGGATTGGTTTGTAGCGGATCGCGGGTGCGCGCGACTTTCTCAACCGGCAGCGATTCGCCGGTCAGCGAGGCCTGAGCGACAAACAGGTCGCGCGCCACAATGATGCGCAGGTCCGCCGGGATCATATCTCCCGCCGATAGCCTGACGATATCGCCCGGCACCAGTTGGTCGATGGGCAGTTCGAGCCAGCGGCTCTCGCCCTGCTCGTTGATAACCCGCAGCACCGTGGCGGTATTGCTGACCATCGCCTTCAGCGCATCCGCCGCTTTGGTCGAGCGCGCTTCCTGGATGAAGTTAAGCAGCGTCGAGATGCCGACCATCAGCGCGATAACGCCCGCGGCGAATAGATCTTCAGTTGAATAGGAGACGATGCCGAGCACCGTCAACAGCAGGTTGAACGGGTTGCGATAGCAGGTCCACAGATGAACCCACCACGGCGACGGCTTCTGCGCCGGGATTTGGTTATCGCCGTGCAGGGCGATTTTCGCCGCCACTTCGGCGTCGTTCAGCCCTTCAGGGTGGCTATCGAACGCGCGCCAGATCTCCTGCTCATCCATGGCCGCGACGTCCAGACAGCGCTTGCCGAGTGAATCCGGGATCGGCGCGCTGGCCAGGTTACGTGCATCGGGCAGCGGATCGCGCTGGATCAAACGATGTGGTAAATGACGGCTAAGCTGCGCGAACAGCTGCCGGGTAAAATTTTTCAGCATAAACAGTCCCTCCGCGCTCGCGCGAGCGAACGCAGCGTTGCCAACAGGCGTGGCAAAGCCTTACCTGTCAGGCATTATTTTTATAGGGCAGGGACATCGAGGACGTCACTGCTTTACGCTTTCCGGTAAAGCAGTGCTAAACAGGCTTACCGGAAAGAAAGGTTGCTCCATCGAGGATGAGGAGTGGGATCGGGGTCCATAAAATTCTCCGGTAAGTAACTCAAGACGGCGCGGAGTATACCGCGACCAGGAAACTATTTGTGGCTATTATGGCTATCATACCGTCCGGCAACTAAACCGGACATCAACCAGTCTTTGCTCATTGAGGATTCGTTGAGTAGCATTAGACTCACTCAAATCGGACGACGGCGAGAACCTCGTATGCAAAACCGGCTAACAATCAAAGATATCGCGCGTTTAAGCGGCGTCGGAAAATCGACGGTGTCGCGCGTGCTGAATAACGAAAGCGGCGTCAGCGAGCGCACCCGCGAACGGGTGGAAGCGGTGATGCAGCAGCACGGTTTCTCCCCTTCCCGCTCCGCCCGCGCCATGCGCGGTCAGAGCGATAAGGTGGTGGCGATTATCGTCACCCGTCTGGATTCGCTGTCGGAAAATTTAGCGGTGCAGACCATGCTGCCCGCCTTTTATCAGCAGGGCTACGATCCTATCATGATGGAGAGCCAGTTTTCTCCGGCGCTGGTGGAAGAACATCTGGGCATGCTCGCCCGGCGCAATATCGACGGCGTGGTGCTGTTCGGCTTTACCGGTATTAGTGAGGAGATGCTCGCGCCGTGGCGCGAAACGCTGGTGCTGCTGGCGCGCGACGCTCCCGGTTTCGCTTCGGTGTGTTATGACGATCATGGCGCGATCAAGTTACTGATGCAGCGTCTCTATGAACGCGGACACCGGCATATAAGCTTCCTCGGCGTACCGCACAGCGACGTCACCACCGGGGAACGCCGTCATCAGGCGTATCTCGATTTCTGCGCGCAAAAGAAGCTCACGCCAACCGCTGCGCTGCCGGGACTGGCGATGAAGCAGGGGTATGAAAGCGTCGCCAGCGTGCTGACTCCCGAGACCCGCGCGCTGGTCTGCGCCACCGATACTCTCGCTCTCGGCGCCAGTAAATATCTGCAGGAACAACGTATTGAAACTTTACAGCTCGCCAGCGTCGGCAGCACGCCGCTGATGAAGTTTCTGCATCCGGAGATCCTCACCGTCGATCCCGGCTACGCCGAAGCCGGGCGCCAGGCGGCGCAGCAGCTGATCGACCAGATCGCCGGCCACGCCGAACCCCGCCAAATAGTCATTCCCGCTGCCCTGAATTAATCTCGTTCGGGCGATTTATGTGATCTTCGCCGAGTTTCGGGAACGTTCCCATTTTGCATTCCCAACGGAACGGTTAGGATGCATGCAAGTTAAAAACGGCATCTCTCCCCTCTGTTTTTGAGGCTTCATCATGAGCAAAGTAAACCAGCAGGACATCGATAAACTGATCGAACTGGTGGGCGGGCGCGGCAACATTGCCACCGTCAGCCACTGTATTACCCGTTTGCGCTTTGTGCTAAACGATCCGGCTATCGCCAAACCGAAAGACATTGAGCAGTTGCGCATGGTGAAGGGATGCTTCACTAACGCCGGGCAGTTCCAGGTGGTCATCGGCACCGAAGTCGGCGATTACTATAAGGCGCTGCTGGCCACCACCGGCCAGGCGTCCGCCGACAAAGAGCAGGCCAAACAGGCCGCGCGGCAAAACATGAAGTGGCACGAACGGTTGATCTCGCACTTTGCCGAGATCTTTTTCCCGCTCCTGCCGGCGCTTATCAGCGGCGGTCTGATCCTCGGTTTCCGTAACGTCATCGGCGATCTACCCATGAGCAACGGCCAGACGCTGGCGCAAATGCACCCGTCGTTGAAAACGATTTATGACTTCTTGTGGCTGATTGGCGAGGCTATCTTCTTCTATCTGCCGGTGGGGATCTGCTGGTCGGCGGTGAAGAAAATGGGCGGCACGCCGATCCTCGGGATCGTGCTTGGCGTCACGCTGGTCTCTCCGCAGTTGATGAACGCCTACCTGCTCGGCCAGCAGGTGCCGGAAGTGTGGAACTTCGGCCTGTTTACCATTGCGAAAGTCGGCTATCAGGCGCAGGTGATCCCGGCTCTGCTGGCGGGGCTGGTGCTGGGCTTTATCGAAACGCGCCTCAAGCGCATCGTGCCTGACTACCTCTATCTGGTGGTGGTGCCGGTGTGCTCGCTGATTCTGGCGGTGTTCCTTGCCCATGCGGTTATCGGCCCGTTTGGCCGTCTAATCGGCGACGGCGTGGCCTTCGCGGTGCGCCATTTGTTAACCGGCAGCTTCGCGCCGATCGGCGCCGCGCTGTTCGGCTTCCTGTATGCGCCGCTGGTAATAACCGGCGTACATCAGACCACTCTTGCTATCGATATGCAGATGGTACAGAGCATCGGCGGTACGCCGGTATGGCCACTGATTGCGCTATCTAATATTGCTCAGGCATCGGCGGTGGTCGGCATTATTATTGCCAGCCGTAAACAAAATGAACGCGAAATTTCGGTACCCGCGGCGATCTCCGCCTATCTCGGGGTCACCGAACCGGCGATGTACGGTATCAATCTGAAGTACCGCTTCCCGATGCTGTGCGCGATGGTCGGATCCGGCCTTGCTGGCCTGCTGTGCGGCCTGAACGGCGTGCTGGCTAATGGCATCGGTGTCGGCGGCCTGCCTGGCATCCTGTCGATTCAGCCAAGCTACTGGCAGGTCTATGCCATGGCGATGGCCATCGCGGTGATAGTGCCGATTATCCTCACCACCGTAGTTTATCAACGCAAGTACCGTCAGGGCACCTTGCAGATTATCTAACGTCTTCTTTCGGGGCGCCGCTTGCGCCTCCTTTATTCGCAGGAACGTAATATGAATATTCTTCCCCGCTGGTGGCAAAACGGCGTTATTTATCAAATCTATCCGAAGAGTTTTCAGGACACCACCGGCAGCGGTACCGGCGATTTACGCGGCGTCACCGCCCGTCTCGACTACCTACAAAAGCTCGGGGTCGACGCTATCTGGCTGACGCCATTCTATGTTTCGCCACAGGTGGACAACGGGTATGACGTGGCGAACTATACCGCTATCGATCCCTCTTACGGCACGCTGGAGGATTTCGACCAACTGGTCGCCGGAGCGAAGGCGCGCGGTATCCGTATCGTTCTGGATATGGTACTGAACCATACTTCGACAGAGCATGAATGGTTCCGCCAGTCGTTAAATAAGGCGAGCCCGTACCGCCAGTTCTATATCTGGCGCGACGGCGAGCCGGGAACGCCGCCGAATAACTGGCGCTCAAAATTCGGCGGTAACGCCTGGCAATGGCATGCGGAAAGCGAACAGTACTATCTACACCTCTACGCCACCGAACAGGCGGATCTCAACTGGGAAAATCCGGCGGTACGCGCCGAGCTGAAAAAAGTCTGCGAATTCTGGGCCGATCGCGGCGTTGATGGCCTCCGTCTGGACGTCATTAACGTAATATCAAAAGACCAGAACTTCCCGTCTGATACCATTGGCGATGGACGGCGCTTTTACACCGATGGACCGCGGGCGCATGAGTTCTTGCAGGAAATGAGCCGCGATGTTTTCACTCCGCGTAACCTGATGACCGTCGGCGAAATGTCTTCCACTTCGCTTGAACACTGCCAGCAGTACGCCGCGCTGGACGGACGCGAACTGTCGATGACGTTTAATTTTCATCACTTAAAAGTCGATTATCCCGGCGGCGAAAAATGGACCCTCGCCCGTCCGGACTACGTCGCGCTGAAAGCGCTATTCCGCCACTGGCAGCAAGGGATGCATAACCGAGCATGGAATGCACTGTTCTGGTGTAACCACGATCAGCCGCGCATCGTGTCGCGCTTCGGCGACGAGGGCGAGTACCGGGTGCCGGCGGCGAAGATGCTGGCGATGGTACTGCACGGCATGCAGGGCACGCCCTATATCTATCAGGGCGAAGAGATTGGCATGACCAACCCGCATTTCAGCAATATCAGCGATTATCGCGATGTGGAAAGCCATAACATGTTTATCGAACGCGCGGCGCAGGGGCAAAGCCCCGATGAACTGCTGGCGATTCTGGCCAGCAAATCGCGCGACAATAGCCGCACGCCGATGCCGTGGCACGACGGCGATAACGGCGGTTTCAGCGATGGAAAACCCTGGATCGCGTTGGGTGATAACTATCGCGAGATTAACGTCGAGGCGGCGCTGGCGGATCCGGAATCGGTGTTTTACACCTATCAGCAGCTGATCGCGCTGCGAAAAACCACGCCGGTGCTGACCTGGGGGGATTATCAGGATCTGCTGCCGGACCATCCGTCGCTGTGGTGTTATCGCCGCCAGTGGCAGGGGCAGACCCTGGTGGTGGCCGCCAACCTGAGCCGTGAGTTCCAGCCGTGGCAGCCGCCGGAGATGTCCGGCGACTGGCGGGCGTTGATTGGTAACTATGCGGAAACGTCCAACCGCCCGGCGGCAATGACGCTGCGGCCGTTCGAAGCGGTATGGTGGTTGCAGGCGTAAAGCTTTTCCCCGGTGGCGCTACGCTCACCGGGGCTACCGGTTCGTGGGGCTGGAGTTTACGCGCGGTCAGCGTCAGGAAGGATAACGCTCTCCTGCGGCTGCGCTGAGGCGTGCTCCTCTTTGGCCTTCAGCCGATCCCAGGCGCGGAAGAACGGATAGTAGACCACCAGCGAAATAGTTAAATTCACGACCTGCAGTATGGTGCCGGAAATATGGCCGCCGGTCGCCAGATAGCCGCTGATGAAGATCGGCGTAGTGAACGGCAGCGCGATTCCGGCCGGCGGCGCAACCAGCCCGGTCGCCATTGCGGTATAGGACACGATCACCAGCAGCACCGGCGTTAAAATAAACGGCAGGAAGAAGTACGGGTTCATCACCAGCGGGATGCCGAACACCATCGGCTCGCTGATGTTAAACAACGCTCCCGGCGCGGCAATTTTCCCCAGCTGTTTCATCTGCTGACTACGGCTGCGCAGCAACATAAATATCACCAGCCCCAGCAGCGCGCCGGTGCCGCCGGGCGCAATCCACAGATCGTAAAATTGCTGGGTAATGATATGCGGGATCGGCTGGCCGTTCTGAAACGCCGTCAGGTTCTCTGACATATTCGACAGCCACACCGGCTGGATAAATACCAGCACAATCGCGTCGCCGTGCAGGCCCAGCGTCCACAAAATACCGATCACTATCACCGAAATAATCATCCCCGGCAGCGTACCGCCGACGTGGTGCATCGGAATACCGATCAGGGTGGCAATCATGCTGTTGATGTCGCCGAACGGCGAGGCCTCAACCGCCAGGCGCAGCGCCAGCACCACCGCCAGAACACAGAAGCCGGGGATCAGAGCGAGGAAAGATTTCGCCACTGCCGGCGGCACGCCGTCCGGCATGCGGATAACGAGGTTACGGCTGGCGACCAAACGATAAATCTCCGTCGACAGCAGCGAAATGACAATAGCGACAAACAACCCCTGGCTGCCGACCATGCTCACCGGGATCACCCCTTTAATCACCTCCGCCGCGCCGTGTACCGGGGTAAAGAGGGTGTTCTGCGGGATAGTCATCACAAAGGCCACCAGCGACATCGCCCCGGCGCTCAGCGGGTCGATGGTGCGGTACTTCTCCGCCAGCCGATAGGCAATGCCGAAGCTGGAAATCAGCGCCATAATGTCGTAGGTCGCTTTCACCGGGTACAGCATTTTATCGCGCCAGACCTCGCCAAACAGGCCGCTCATCATGTCGGCATAGCCGGGGATCGGCAGGTAGGCGAAAATCAGGAAAAACGAGCCAATCAGCATAAACGGCATATTCAGAATGATGCCATCGCGTACCGACAGGACGTGCTTTTGCCCGGCGATTTTCAGCGCCGCCGGCATGACGTAACGTTCAATCCAGCTTGTATTCGACATGGTGTGCTCCCGAGGGAAATAGCGGTCAGTTAAATTGCGTCAGCCATTGACGGTTTATCGTTAACACTTCATCCAGCAGCGCCTGGGCATCGGTGACATTACCGACCAGCGGGTTAGCCACTAGCGCCAGCAGCGCGCTCTCGCGGCAGCCGTGTACCGCGGCTTCGATCGTCAGCCGTTCAAAGGCCTTTACCTGCTGCGTCAGGCCGTTCATCGCCGGCGGCAACGGGCCGAACGCCAGCGGCCGCGCCCCTTGCGCATCGATAATACTGTTGGTTTCCACCACCGCATCATCATCCAGGCCGTGAATCGCGCCGTTGTTGCGGGTGTTTACCACCATCTCCGCGCCCAGGTTGTTGTGAATCGCGTTAATAAGCTCAACGGCCACTTCCGAGTAGTAAGCGCCGCCGCGAAAGCTCAGCTGCTCTGGTTTTTCTTCCAGCTGCGGGTCGGCGTACAGCGCAAACAGCTCCTGCTCGACTTTCATCACCTGCTCGGCGCGGGTGCCTTTGGTTTTCGCTGCGGCGATCTCTTCCGCCAGCATCGCCGGCGTCAGCCAGAAATAGCGATGATAAGGGCACGGAATCGCCTTTAGCGCGCGGAGGAATTCCGCCGGCCACGGCAGTTCTTTAATGTTGTTCATCGACAGCGCCTTACCGTCGCAGAGCATATCGATCACTTTACCGGTGACATCCTCGCGCCCCTGTAGCACCTTATGCACCCAAACCATATGGTTGAGCCCGGCAAAGCGCAGTTTTACTTCGGACTCCTGCGCGCCCAACATGCCGACGATCATGTGCTGCATGTTGATCGGCACGTTGCACAGGCCGATGATCTTCGCCTTGCTGTAGCGGCTGACCGCCTCGGTGACGATCCCCGCCGGGTTGGTAAAGTTAAGAATGAACGCTTCCGGCGCCAGCTGTTCCACTTTGCGCGCAACTTCGAGGATCACCGGGATCGTCCGCAGCGCCTTGGCGAACCCGCCGACGCCGGTGGTCTCCTGGCCCAACAGATGATATTTGAGCCCCAGCCGTTCATCGGCGGCGCGCGCCGCCAGTTGACCGACGCGTAGCTGCGTCAGCACAAAGCTGGCGCCGCGGATCGCCTCATCGAGCGTAAAGTGGACGCTGACCACCACCTGATCCAGCCCTTTATGTTTCAACATCCGCCGGGCCAACGCGGCAATGATCTCAACTTTTTCCCTGCCGGATTCGACATCCACCAGCGCCAGCTCGGTGACCGGAAGCTGCTCATAACGAACGATAATCCCTTCAATAAGCTCCGGCGTGTAGCTGCTGCCGCCGCCGATAACGGCGATTTTCAGTGCTTGCATAGTGACCTCTATTCGCATTTTTCGGCATGCAGATCGCCGCGCGCGATCGCCAGGACCGCGCGTGAGGGTGATAAAAACGGGATTAGAAAATTAGCGTTCGAGCAGGGCCAGCGCTTTATCCAGCACCGCGGCGCCGCGCATCATGCCGTAGTCGGCCATATCGATCACCGCCACCGCTTTACCCTGCGGGGCCGCCAGCGCGGTCAGGCGGCCGGCTTCGTATTTGACCTGCGGCCCGAGGAGGATGACATCGGCGTTCGGCAGTTCGCGTTCAAATTCCGCCACCGCCACCGCGTAGATTTCCAGCGCCAGCGCGCGCTGCTGGGCTTCCGCTTTCATTTTGTTCACCAGCATGCTGGTCGACATGCCTGCGGCACAACAGAGTACGATTCGTGGCATTGCGCTTCCCCTTTGCGTGTTTATCGCTTCAGCCCTCACGGCCTATGCGACTATATTGTTAATATTGTGTGATAGTGAAGGCTATATGAAAATAATTTTCACCGATGTGATCGAGGCTCAATTTTTGCGCACTATTTCTTCGTGCCATTGCGAAATATCGACGCCAGACATAGGAAATCGCCTGCGCAGATGCTATAAAAACGGCTATTCATTAAGTGAAAAATATTTTCAATTCCGGGTACTGCCAAAGGGAACATCAGGATGGATATCGTAGGTCAGCTACAGGAAGGATTGATCCGCTTTAGCGCTCAGGAGTCGCGCGTCGCCGCCTTTATTCTGGAAAATCTTAGCTTTACCGCCAGCGCCTCCATTGATGAGCTGGCCGCCAGCGCGGGGGTCAGCCCGGCCACCATCACCCGCTTCGCCCGTTCAGTGGGCTGTGATGATATTCGCGATTTACGTAAACAGCTGGCGCAGGCCAGCGAACGACGCACCAGCTGGCTCACGCCGGATAGCGCCGCCCTGCCCGTCGCCTGGCGCGACAAACTTAGCAGCCTCGGCGATACGCTAACCCGCCAGCTCGGCCACACCGCCGAAGCGGCGGTGGAGAAGTGCAAATCGCGCCTGCTGAGCGCCCGCGCGGTGCATTGCTTCGCCCTCGGCGCCCAGGATGTGGCGCTGGCGGCGCTGCTGCAGCACCAGCTGCTGCCATCCGGCATCGCGATTAATCTCTGCCAGGATGCGGCGCTGATGCGAATGACCGCCAGTACCCTTAATGACGATCACCTGCTGCTGGTGCTGGCCACCGCCGAAGCCAATACCGTATTGCAGAGCGCGACGCTGCAGGCGCGTACGCAAGGGGTGACGATTATCGCTCTGACCCCGGAACAGCATGCGCTGGCCGATATGGCAAGCGCCGTGCTTCCGCTGCCAGCCAACCCGCTGCATGCCCGCTACGCCCTGCTGCTGCTGGTCGATCTGCTTAACGATACATTGATTGCCTGAATATTCTGCCCGTTCCTTTAGCGTTCGGGCCCAATTTTTGCTTATATTTTAAGCGCCTAAATTTACATTTACGCCAGCGCCCATCATCCGTACTCTCACCTTTTTACCTTGTTCTGGGTCAATAAAATCGCAAACATCTTTGATGCAAATCACTACATATAGAACTTAAAATGCGCCCCGGCCCTACATATTGTATTAATCGTCTATTATGTCACCATATCTTGTCGTTGTTGGGCGGTGATGAGATGTGGATAAAAAGGGCCGGATCCGAAGGCAAACGCCGCTACTCGTAGCGTGGCGCGCTTTTGGGAGACCTTCCGCCTCTGTGGATAACCTGTTCTATATATGGAGTGATCATGACACCGCATGTGATGAAACGTGATGGCTGTAAAGTGCCGTTCAAGTCAGAGCGCATTAAAGAAGCAATTCTGCGTGCAGCTAAAGCAGCGGGAGTCGATGACGCAGACTATTGCGCCACCGTCGCAGAAGTCGTTAGCCAGCAAATGCAGGGCCGCGCGCAGGTCGATATCAACGATATCCAGACCGCCGTGGAAAACCAGTTGATGTCCGGCCCGTGGAAACAGCTGGCGCGCGCCTATATCGAATATCGCCACGATCGCGATATCGAGCGTGAAAAGCGCGGCCGTCTGAACCAGGAAATTCGTGGTCTGGTCGAGCAAACCAACTCATCGCTGCTCAACGAGAACGCCAACAAAGACAGTAAAGTGATCCCGACCCAGCGCGATCTGCTGGCCGGTATCGTAGCCAAACACTATGCCCGTCAGCATCTGCTGCCGCGCGATGTCGTACAGGCGCACGAGCGCGGCGAGATCCACTACCACGATCTCGACTATTCGCCGTTCTTCCCGATGTTCAACTGCATGCTGATCGACCTGAAAGGCATGCTGACGCACGGCTTTAAAATGGGCAATGCCGAAATTGAGCCGCCGAAGTCTATCTCTACCGCCACCGCGGTCACGGCGCAGATTATCGCCCAGGTCGCCAGCCATATTTACGGCGGCACCACCATTAACCGTATCGATGAAGTGCTGGCGCCGTTCGTCACCGAGAGCTTCAAAAAGCATCGTAAAATTGCCGAAGAGTGGCAGATCCCGGATGCCGAAGGCTATGCGCGTACGCGTACCGAGAAAGAGTGCTACGACGCGTTCCAGTCGCTGGAGTATGAGGTCAACACGCTGCATACCGCCAATGGCCAGACGCCATTCGTCACCTTTGGTTTTGGCCTCGGCACCAGCTGGGAGTCGCGCCTGATCCAGCAGTCGATTCTGCGCAACCGCATCGCCGGCCTCGGCAAAAACCGCAAAACGGCGGTATTCCCGAAACTGGTCTTCGCTATTCGCGACGGCCTGAACCATAAATTCGGCGATGCGAACTATGACATCAAACAGCTGGCATTAGAGTGCGCCAGCAAGCGCATGTATCCGGATATTCTCAACTACGATCAGGTAGTGAAAGTCACCGGGTCGTTTAAAACGCCGATGGGCTGCCGTAGTTTCCTCGGCGTGTGGGAAAACGAGAACGGCGAACAGGTACACGATGGGCGCAACAACCTCGGCGTTATCAGCCTGAACCTGCCGCGTATCGCGCTGGAAGCGAAAGGCGACGAAGCCGCCTTCTGGGCGCTGCTGGACGAGCGCCTGCTGCTGGCGCGCAAAGCGCTGATGACCCGTATCGCCCGTCTGGAAGGGGTGAAAGCCCGCGTCGCGCCGATTCTGTATATGGAAGGCGCCTGCGGCGTGCGTTTGAAAGCCGACGACGACGTCGCGGAAATTTTCAAGAACGGCCGCGCGTCCATTTCCCTGGGCTACATCGGGATTCACGAGACCATCAACGCGCTGTACAACAATCAGCATATGTACGATAGCGAAGCGCTGCGTGAAAAAGGCATCGCCATCGTTCAGCGTTTGCGCGACGCCGTTGAACAGTGGAAGGAAGAGACCGGCTACGGCTTCAGCCTGTACAGCACGCCGAGCGAAAACCTGTGCGATCGCTTCTGCCGCCTCGATACCGCCGAATTCGGCGTGGTTCCGGGCGTGACCGAGAAAGGCTACTACACCAATAGCTTCCATCTCGACGTCGAGAAGAAGGTTAACCCGTACGACAAGATCGATTTTGAAGCGCCGTATCCTCCGCTGGCCAACGGCGGCTTCATTTGCTACGGCGAATATCCGAATATCCAGCATAACCTCAAGGCGCTGGAAGACGTGTGGGATTACAGCTATCAGCACGTACCGTATTACGGCACCAATACGCCGATCGATGAATGCTACGAGTGCGGTTTTACCGGCGAGTTCGAGTGCACCAGCAAGGGCTTTACCTGCCCGAAATGCGGCAACCACGACGCCGCCCGCGTATCGGTGACCCGCCGGGTATGCGGTTATCTCGGCAGCCCGGACGCGCGTCCGTTCAATGCCGGCAAGCAGGAAGAAGTGAAGCGCCGCGTGAAGCACCTGGGCAATGGACAGATCGGTTAAAGACCAATGCGCTTTTCCCGGATAGCGGTGCGCAGCGCCTTATCCGGGCTACCACTACTACTGTCGTAGCCCGGCCGAGCGCAGCGACGCCGGGAAATGGCCCCACTCCTCCGTTTTCGCAAAGCAATTAACGTCAGAGCAAGGCGGCAAACGAAGGAATCCCAGACGGCCTGTTGGGTTTCCTCAAATCAGTTGGCGTTGTAGCAAGGCGGCAAACGAGTAAGTCCCGGGGAGCTTACTGGAGTAAGTGACCCGGGCGAGTGAGCGCAGCCAACGACGCTGCAGCGGCAAATGAGAAGAGGAAACAATGAATTATCACCAGTATTACCCCGTCGACATCGTCAACGGCCCCGGCACCCGCTGCACCCTGTTTGTCTCCGGCTGCGTCCACGAATGCCCCGGCTGCTACAACAAAAGCACCTGGCGGGTAAATTCCGGTATGCCTTTCACAACCGGGATGGCCGACCGCATCATCGCCGACCTCAACGATACCCGCATTAAACGCCAGGGGCTTTCACTCTCCGGCGGCGATCCGCTGCATCCGCAAAACGTCGCGGAGATCCTCAATCTGGTTCAGCGCGTGCGCGCCGAATGCCCGGGCAAAGATATCTGGGTCTGGACCGGCTATAAGCTCGACGAGCTCAATGACGCACAGATGCAAGTCGTGAACCTGATTAACGTGCTGGTCGACGGTAAGTTTGTGCAGGATTTAAAAGACCCGGCGCTTATCTGGCGCGGCAGCAGCAACCAGGTCGTGCATCATTTGCGATAGCGTTTAGAGCCGTTTATTCGCCTGATGATAAACGGCCGCTTTCTCTCTTTTGCCAATGGTAATAACGTAAACCACCACCACACTATCTCGTACTTGATACACCAGCCGATAACCTGACGCCTTAAGCTTGATTTTGTAGCAATCCGGCAAATCGCTCAGCCTGGCCGACTCCATTCGCGGATTCTGCACAATCTGCTGGAGCTTATTTTTGAACTGTTTTTTGACCGTCTCGCCAAGCTTCTGCCATTCGCGCCAGGCTCGTGGATCAAACTCCAGTTCATAGGTCATCCAGACTCACCTTAACCCCCGGCCGTGGGTTTTCCAGCCGCTCGCGAACGGTGCGTAACAACGCCGCTTCGCCATCGCTGATGGTCATACTTTTCACCGGCATGCGGCCATTTTCCGCAATGTATTGAAACAGCAGGCGTACCGCCTCCGTTGGCGTCATATCGAGTTTCTCCAGCACGGCATAAGCCTCTTTTTTGAGTTTATCGTCCAGTCGAACATTGAGCGTGGCCATTATGCCTCCAGAAAGGGGAATGTTGTAATGCAGTATAGCATTACATTTGAATTACATTCGAATCTGGAAAACGCCTCTCAAAACCGGCTGACGCACTCCATCGCCACCGTTTTAAACTCATCGAAGCTGCGGGTCGCGGCGAGGCGGCTCATGGCTCGCTCGCGCAGGAACGTCACAAAAATATCGTAAATCGCCATCGCCTCTTCATACTCGCTCTTACTAATAGCGAGCAGGAAGATGATATGGGCGGTTTCGTCGCCCCAGGCGATTCCCTGCGGAGCAATAACGGTATAGACCACCGTCTTTTTCGCTAACAGGCCGAGGGCGTGCGGCAGCGCAATACCGTCACCCAGCATGGTGCTGACAATCGCTTCACGCTCGACCACCGAATCATGAAACTCCGCATCGACAAAACCTTCTTGTTCCAGCTGCTGGCACAGCTCGGCGAACAATGTTTGCTGATCCATCGGCTTATCGATCACCCGGAAGTGGGCGGCATCGAAGTACTTATTCAACATCCACGGACGGGTACGGTCCACCAGCACCAGCTTGCCAATCTGATCCAACTGGTAATCGGTGGGGAACGGCGCGATGGTCACCACCGGTTTATCTTTTTCGCTAATCCGCACCGTTGAGATAACAAAGTCCTCATCGATCGCTTCTCGCTGTTCATACTCGCGCTGGGAAATGGTGGCGGCGATCTCCAACTGCGGATATTTGCGCTGCAGGATCGCTTCGATCATCCGCACCATCGCATTGCTGGTATCGCATACCAGCAGTACGTGCGGTTGGCGCTGGTAGCCAATGTTGTAGTGGCGTTCCAGCCCGACGCCGATATGCAGCACCAGAAAGCCGATTTCGTTTTCGCTGATGGTATAAGGGGTGTATTTGCCCCAGCTCGATACCGCGGCAAGTGTCATATCCCATGCCATCGGATAGTGCTGTTTGATGTTATCGAGCAGCGGATTGGGGATCATTATCTGATAGCGCACGCGGGTGATCATGGTCTTAATGTGGGTCAGCAGATCGGCGTGCAGCTGGGCGTCGTCCAGCAGGTTGTAGTTATACTGGCTGTTGATGTAACGCAGAATGTAATTGACCAGCGCTTCGTCATCGTCGGCGCTGATCGTTTCCGGGTCGACATCCTGTACCTGGCGAGCGGCGATATGCACGCACAGCCACTCTTCTTCGGCGGGCGAGAAGGGTTTTCCGGCCAACCGCTGTAGCTCTCCCGCCAAATCACGCGCGGCGTCGCGGACGTTTTGCGCCACATCTTCGGCGCTAAAATCGGCCAGCGGGTAGCCTTCACTCACGCGGCGCACCACAACCGCGCCGTACAGGCAGATAAAGCGCTCGCCGACATCGGTGAGGCGAATATGATGCCGCGTGAGCGTCTCCTGCAGCACCGGTTCCAGTTGCGCAGGAACATCCGCTTCCAGCGCCTCGGCGCTAATCAACGGATTAATGCCGCCCTGCAGCGTCAGCTCCCACAGTAAATCGGTCAGGCAGGCGCGAATCGATACCTCGCTGCCGAACAGCTTCATGCCGTGGCGCGGGCGGGTTTCAAGAGTCAACTGATAACGCTGGAAGCGCTCGCGCACCTCGACCATATCATTCTGCAGCGTGGCGCGGCTGACGAACCACTCATCGGCCAGATCTTCCAGCTTGATGGAGAACGCCGAGGTCAGGAAACGCACCAGCAAAAAGTGGATGCGCTCCTGGGCGGTACGCGGCACGTGCTGCGTCTTCGGCGCCGTCTCCTCCAGCGCCTGAAAACGCGATCGGTCGTCAATCTTCAACTGATAACCGCTACCGCGGTTGAGGGTAAACTGCGCGCCATACTGCGCCAACAGCGCATTCAGCGCGGTAATATCGGCGCGCACGGTACGGGTAGAAACCGACAGCCGCTGCGCCAGTTCATCCTGCGGCAGCGTTTCATTTCGCAGCAGGGTGAAGAGTTGCGCTAAGCGTTGGTTGGGAAATCGCATGTCAGTTCCTTGTTGTTACGGCTCAGGGTTGGGCGGATATCACCATCTGCGATGGGCTACCGACCGGCGTGTAGTCTGAGGCAAAGGTTAATTTGCCATCCTTCGGCGCCACGCTAAAACGGGTAATATTATCGCTACGCTGGTTCATGACGTACAGCCACTGCCCCTGATTATCCAGCGTCAGCGTACGGGGGTAATCCCCACGCGTCCAGATATCCTCCTGGTGGCTCAGGCTGCCGTCAGCCAACACGCTAAAGTGAGCAATGCTGTTATGCAGGCGGTTGGCGACGTATAGCTGTTTGCCATCGTTGCTCAGCACAAGGCCCGCGGCAAAGCTGGTGCCCTTATACTCTTTCGGCAGCGCGGAGACGGTTTTGCCTTCGCGCAGCAGGCCGCTTTGCTTATCAAGATGATAGAAGGTCAGCGTCGACGCTTCTTCGTTAATCAGCCACAGACCGTCGCCCTTTGGCGTAAAGACGAAGTGGCGCGGACCGGCGCCCGGCGACGAGGCGGCGATAAACGGCGGATCGTTTGGCGTCAGTTTGCCGCTGGCGCTATCCAGCCGATACTGATAGATCCGATCCAGCCCGAGATCGGTGGAGTAAACAAACTTTCCGCTGGGATCGGCGGCGATCATATGGGCATGCGGGCCATTGTGATCGCTAATAGCAAAGCTGCCCTCGACGGCCGCCGCCGGACGTTCGGCGCCGGCCGGACCTTCATCCTGATGCACATCCACCGCTTCGCCCAGGCTACCATCTTCTTTCACCGGTAGCACGGCGGTGCTGCCGCTAACGTAGTTGGCCACCAACAGATATTTACCATCCGGCGTCAGGGAGAGATACACCGGCCCGGCGCCGCCGGAGGCAACCTGGTTGAGTTCCGTCAGCTCGCCGTTCTTGTCAATTCGCCACGCCTGCACCACGCCTTTTTCGACTTCACTGGCGGCATACAGCGTTTTGCCATCGCGCGACACGGTTAGCTGCGCGACGTTCGGCAACGAGCTTACCAGCGCCTTATCGCGCAGAGCGCCGGTTTTGGCATCGACGGTAAAGCGATACAGACCTTCGCCATTAGGATTATAGGTGCCAATCCAGGCGTAGTGGGTTTGCGCGGCGGCGCCGGCGGCAAGCAAAGACAGTGAAGCAACAAGCAGGTGACGAGCGGTTGGCATGGTAACTCCTTGATGGTTCGGTGGGATAAGTTTCCCCTCACCCCGGCCCTCTCCCAAAGGGAGAGGGAGAAAACCAGATGGTTCCCTCTCCTTCCGGGAGAAAGTTAGGGTGAGGGGCAAAGGCACTACTTCACTAACTGTTTGGTCATCTCCAGCAACTGGCGCACATCGGCCGGGCGGGTGTTGCCGCTGGCTTTATCGATAATCGAGCTGTAAATATGCGGGATGATTTTACTCACGCCGGCATCCAGCGCGATTTTCAGGATCTCGCTGTAGTTTTCCAGATCGATACCGCCGGTCGGCTCCAGCCAGAAATCGTGCGCGGCGCAGGCTTTGGCGACGGCTTCGAACTCAGCGCGGTGCTTCAGGCCGCCCATCGGGAAGTATTTGATAGAGCTGCCGCCCATATCTTTCAACAGCGCGATGGCGGTTTCCAGCGGAACAATCCCATCCGCCGCGCCGCTGCTCAGCGGGCCGGTTGAGATCTTCAGCATTCCCGGCGTGCCGGTCGGCGAGACCAGGCCATTCACCACGGTCTCATTCTGCCCGAGCAGCGCGCGGCTGGTAGCCACGCCGGTGAAGACCTGGTTGACGTGCTGCGGCTGCACCTGGCGAGAAATCTCGCTCACCATCGCCGACTGGTTTGGGTCGCCTGCGCCCAGCCCGACGGAGAGCGCGTTATCAATCAGCTTCGCGTATTCACGCATATCGGCCACCGCGCTGGCGACGTCTGGATAGTTTTTGGAGAGCACGCCGACCAGTACGTGACCTTCCGCCGCGTCGTAAATTTCACGGGCGTTGTCTTTGCTGCCCGCCAGTACGTTCAGACACACGCGGTCACGGTAAAAGTTTGGGGTCAGTTTCATGCTTTTTTCTCCTTATTCAGAACTTCTGCGATGCGGCGAGCGACCACCTCCAGCTGCTGCGCGTTCACGCTGCGGACATCGGCTTCAATAATGCCTTCATTCGCTTTATAGCCGCGGAAGTAAATGGCGTATTCGCCCTGCTTCAGCGCGTTAACCAGATCGCCGGTATTCACGCCAGTGGTCGCTTCATCAAATTTAATTTCGGCACGAGCGATATCGCGGCCCGCGCTATCCCACACCACCCGCGCGGTCACGCCGTTGAGAGTGTTGAGCTGTTCGATAAACGGCGTCATCTTGGCTACCATCTGCTGGCCGCTCTCTTTGGTCGCCGTCAGGTAGTGTTCAATCGCGCAGGTCAGGCCGAGGATGCCCTCTTTGCCCACTTTCATCGCCCGGCCAATTCCCATCGACTGGCGTTTAACCCATTCAACGTACTGGGTTTTGCCAATCACCAGCCCGCTGGTCGGCCCTTCAATCGCTTTCGCGCCGCTGTAAATCACCAGGTCGGCGCCCATGCGGTAGTAGCACTGCAGATCTTCTTCCGCCGCCGCATCGACGATCAGCGGTAAGTTATGCTGGCGCGCCACTTCCGCGGCCTGCGCGACGTTAAGCATGCTTTTTTGCACGCAGTGGTGGGATTTGATATACAGAATCGCCGCGGTGCGCGGAGTGATCGCCGCCGCCAGCTGTTGGGCAGAACATTCGTTGGCGTAGCCCGCTTCCACCAGCTTACCGCCGCCCAGCGCCACCATGGTGCCAACCGGCGCGCCGAAGTTGACGTTATGGCCCTTCGGCAACACGATTTCGTTATTCTCAACTGGCGTAACGTGCAGGTTCTCCAGCAGCCAGTCGCTGTCTTTCACCAGCACCGCTGCGACCGACTGGGCAATCCCCGCCGACGCGCAGGAGACAACGGTCGCCCCTTCCACATCCAGCAGTTTGGCGATGTACTCGCCGGTTTTATTCACCAGGTCTTTCATTTCAAAGTACTGGTTCATACCGGCCATCGCGGCTTCAACCACTTCCGGGCGCGGCGTGGAGACGCCCAGCGCCGTCATCCGGCCTGAAGTATTAATAACTTGTTTTAAATGGTATTTCTCAAAAATCGAAGGCATGTTCCGCGCTCCCTTGTTCGGTCAGATAGCCCTTGCCCGCGCGAATCGCGGCCAGCGGCACCAGAATGTTGTCAGCCTGCAGGCTCTCTTTTTCGGCATCCACCAGCAACGTGGGCTGATGCTGCAGGCTAAATAGCGTTAAATCGGCATCAAAGCCCGCTTCCAGACGCCCTTTACGCGCCAGGCGCAGCCCCTCGGCGGCGCTGACGGTCACGCAGTCAATCACCTGCGGCAGGGTCATGCCGATGGCGAGGAACTTCGACATCACTAGCGCCAGCGAGCGCACCGGGCCATCGATACGGTTACGGCAGTAAATATCGGAGCTAATGGTGTGCGGCAGAATGCCCATCGCAATTGCCCGCCGCGCCACTTCAAAGTTGAAACTTGCGGTACCGTGGCCGACATCGAGGCGCACGCCGCGCTGCAGAGCGCGAGTAATGGAGCTGCGCAGCTCGCCGGCAGGATTAAGAATACGGTTCGGCTTGCCGTTATAGCAGTGGGTAATGATGTCGCCGCTGCTCAGCAGATCGGCGATTTCATCGAGGTTCGGCGGGTTATTGCCGATGTGCACCATCAGCGGCAGATCGCCGTTTTCCTGCTGAATGGCCTTGGCGCGCGCCAGCGGCGTAATGCCGTTTTCGCCGACGACGCTGCTGCTCATCCGCGCCTTCAGGCCGACGATAAAGTCAGGATGACGCTGCACCGCCTGCTGCACCGCGGCGGCGTCGATATTGGCCATATTCGCCAGCTCATTCTGCGCAATCAGCCCGACGCGGGAGATGTTGAGCAACGCATAAACTTCCGTCGCCGCTTTGCGGGTCAGTTGATAGAAGTCATCAACGTCGTCGGCGCCGGTGCTGCCGGCATCGATCACGGTGGTGACGCCGGTGGCGATGCCGACGCTATCCGGCTCATCGTGATAAATCGGTGAATTCGGGTAGCAGTGAACGTGAGAGTCAATCCAGCCAGCGCTGACGTAAACGTTGCCGTTCAGCTCAATGGTTTTACGGGAGGGCGCGCTAATCTCGCCCAGCGCCGCGATTTTCCCGTCCTGGATGGCGATATCAGTCAGGGTATCGTCGACGAGGCGCGCACGGCGCAGGAGTAAATCAAACATAGCTATCTCCTGATGAAAGAGTGAATCTGTTGCCGGATGGCGGCGTACCGCCTTATCGGGCCTACAAATCGCGCTGACTTGTAGGCCAATAAGCGCAGCGCCATCGGGCAATTAGCTAATCGCAATCGGGAAGATGGAACCGAGGATCATCGCGCCGAGGATGGCGCCGCCGGTGATCGGTTTCTGCCAGATGTAGAACAGCAGTGCGCCAACCAAAGAACCAATCCCAATAGGAATAGACGCCGTCATCGCGCTGAGGATGATCAAGGGGCCGAGGAAGCGGCCGGAGGCGTTACCGGCCCCCATCATTACGTCAGCGCCGTAGGTGGAGTCGCTCTGGTTGATGGTGAACTTACGCGCCAGAATGATGATGTAGCCGACCGCCAGGCCGAGGATCAGGCCGGTTGCCAGCGACGCGGCGAAGTTCGCCACCGGGAAGACAAAGCCCGCGCCGAGCAGCAGCGCCGGTACGCCGAGGCCGATACCGGTCTGAATGGCGCCGCCGATATCCAGAATCCCCACCAGCGAACCTTCGATGATGCGGGCGAACAGGAAGCTCGCGCCGAATGCCGCCACCGCGCCGTACGCGCCGGTATCAATCCCTGCCTTCAACATCGCCACGAAGGCCACTTCGTTAAAGGCGCCGATGCCGTACAGATAGTACATGTGCGTCCCGGCGAAGACGCCGGAGGAGAGCAGGCCAACAAAGATCGGGAACGACCAGTCGGCATACCAAAAACCTTTATTCTGTTCCATTATCAGGCTCCCGTTACTTGCCGCTGAGTGAGTTGTGGATCATGTCCAGCCAGTTCGGCACGGTCAGATGGAAGGATTCGAGCATCTTCATGTCGAAGCCGCGGAAGAAGCCGCTGAGGACAAACAGCGCGACAATGGCGATCATCATCACTTTGGTTACCCGGTTCCAGCCGCTCTCTTCTACGCCTTTACCGATCAGGATCCCCAGTACCAGACCCGGTACGGCGTTACCCATAATCAGCTGCGCCGCGCCGCCGAAAATCGTCGCCCAGAAGCCTGATTTCTTACCGGCATCAATAGCCGCCAGCCAGAAAATCACCGGCATCACGGTGTTCACCAGCAGGTTTGCCGCCGGAACCAATACCTTAACGGCGGTGACCTGCAGCGCTTCCGGTACGGAAGAGGCGGTCAGGTTAAGGAAGGCGACGACGATCATGCCGATGATGCCGCAGGCAATCGCCATTTTTTTCGGATCGTGTAGCGTTTCGCCAACGTTACGATTTTTCACCATCAACGCCGCCGCGCCCCAGTTCGGGATAATGCGGTGGTCAACGTCCTGGGTGAAGGAGCCTGCTGCAACGGAAGAGGCCCAGGCGTTAAAGAAGAAGCCGAGACCAAAAGAGAAGTGAGAAGCTGGATCGCCTTCGCAGGAATTCAGCTCGCCCAAGGTACGAAACGCCCCCATCCCTTGCGTGGTGGGCGCGTGAAACATGCGTGCCGCTCCGGCGCCCACGCCGACGCCGACCAGGCCGCCGATGATGAGCGATTTTATTAAAATTATCAGGAACATAATCTGACCCTTTGGTAACAATCAGGTTTGCGTGACGAAATCCACTTTATCGAGATCGATGGCGGTCACGTTGACGGTGACGTCCAGCTCCACGCTGTAGGTCCGTCGTTCACGGCGCAAAAAGATGAACAGAAACGCCTCTTTTCGTACCGCTTCGCGCGCATGAACAACCGTCACGTCCTGTGGCTCAATACGCAGTAGGATGCGCGATGATGACTTCATCACCGCAGCCTGCACATGGTTCAGGGCATCGGCGAAGGCCCGTGATTTGCTTTCGCCTTTGCCTGCAACCCTCACCGTGGTGGTGAATTGCTCTTTCATACTTATGCGCCGTATTTCTTTTTCCAGGCTTCAACCAGACGCTCGCCCAGCTCTTCTTTATCCATGAAGCCGAAGCCCAGCACGTTGCAGCCTTCGTTGATGGCGGTGACGCCCTCTTCAATAGAACGCATGCCGTATTTTGCTTTGTAGCCGTACTTGGTCTGCGCGGTGATAGCGCCTGCGCCGCCGCTGCCGCAGAAGGAGATGCCGAAAGAGGCGTTTTCCGCTTTCATCATGTCGCCAAGTTTCATGTCTGCAGCAACGCCAGGGACGACCACTGCACGTGCGCCGGCTTTTTCTGCGCCTGCCGCGACTTTTTGTCCTTTACCCAGACGGTCGCCAATAACTACGGTGATTTGTTCCATGTTTTGCTCCTTACAGGTTTTCTTTTGCGACTTCGAAGTGGACGGACAACAACCATGCCTCTTCATCAGGCAGGTTGCCGAACTGCGCGACCACTTCGCGGGCCAGCATCATTGAATCTTCAGAAATTTCTTCGAACAGACTGGCATCCACTTCCGGTAGCGGTTCGCCGCTGATTGACCGGTGGGCCATGGCCCGCACGTGGGAAGTCAGCATTTGCTCCTGAACGTCGTTAGGGACGATGTCGTGACGGCTTAACAGGGCGAAGACCTGCTGTAACATCTTGTCAGCCAGGCGTTCGGTCTGCGCCGCCTGCTCCCCTACGTCGTTTATTACCGCTCCGTTATTCACTTGTGTTACCCCGCTGATGTCTCTGGAATCCAAAGTAGCGCCGGGGGTCAGGAGTTTGTAGCGAGTTGTTTTCCACTTCGAAGTGGAAAGGGAGAAGGCTTAGGTGATCGACTCCACATATTCACCGGATAAATGTAAAAACAGGCGATATGACGTGATACGCATCACAACAATGCTCGAGGTTGAGCGGAAAAAGACCGGAAAAAGAAAAGGGAAAAATGTGATACAGGTAGGCTTTTAGGCGGGAGACATCGGCTGACGCCTCCCGAAAACGGCGATTAGCGATACTTCTTATGGTAGGTATTGCGGGTAGTTTTGAAGTCCTCCGCGGCGGCCTGCGCCTCTTTCAGCTTACCGGCGTCAGCTAACTTCAGCGCGCCGTCGATCTGGCCGACCAACGTCTCCAGACCGTGGCGGAAATCTTTCATCTCCGGGCTATCGGCCGCTTTGCCTTCCAGTTTTGGCGGCGTCTCTTTCTGGGCGTCAACCGCAGCGGTACGCATCTTATTCAGCG
This sequence comes from Klebsiella sp. 141198, assembly GCF_050600785.1. Lineage (NCBI taxonomy): Bacteria > Pseudomonadati > Pseudomonadota > Gammaproteobacteria > Enterobacterales > Enterobacteriaceae > Klebsiella > Klebsiella sp. 141198. The sequence continues at coordinate 229,285 of NZ_JAQIRM010000007.1, read as the reverse complement.
CCGCTTTCAGCTCGCCAATGTCTGAGGTTTTCTGTACCACCTGCAGGTTTTCCGCAAGGGTGTCCATGTCTTCGCCAAGGTCGGCGAACGCCGATGCCGAACCGAGCGCAAAAGCAGAGACGGCCAGCATCGCTAACAGTTTTTTACGCATTGCTCACTTCCTTTTTATTATGAAGATATCAAGCGGGCGCGGCAGGACGCGCCCGGCACACAGGTCATTGACCGGCGATTTTCATTTCCGGCAGCAGTACGGAACCACACTGAATATTGCTGCGCGTTTCGATATCGTCGCCGACGGTGACAATATTACGCCACATTTCTTTCAGATTTCCGGCGATGGTGATCTCACTGACCGGATACTGAATTTCGCCGTTTTCTACCCAGAAACCGGATGCGCCGCGCGAGTAGTCGCCGGTCACGCCACTGACACCCTGCCCCATCAATTCGGTGACCACAAGCCCGGTGCCCATCTCTTTAAGCATCTTTGCAAAACTCAGGCCGCGGCCGTTGATGCGCCAGTTATGGATGCCGCCGGCGTGGCCGGTGCTTTTCATACCCAGCTTACGCGCGGAGTAGTTAGTGAGCAGCCACTGGGTCAGCACGCCGTCTTTGATGATGTCGCGACGTTCGGTGCGCACGCCTTCGCTGTCGAACGGCGTGGAGGCCAGCCCCTTCAGCAGATGCGGATGTTCTTCGATGGTCAGCCACTCCGGCAGGATCTGTTTGCCGAGGGAGTCGAGGAGGAAGGTCGATTTACGGTAGACCGCGCCGCCGGCGATCGCCCCAACCAGGTGGCCAAACAGCCCGGTAGCCACTTCGTTGGCGAAGATAACCGGCGCTTTCATCGTCGACAGCTTACGCGGCGCCAGGCGCGACAAAGTGCGGCGGGCGCATTCGTTGCCGACCCACTCCGGGGTCTGTAAATCGCCAAGGGCGCGGCCAATGGTGTAGGCGTAGTCGCGTTCCATATCGCCGTTTTCTTCGGCAATCACGCAGCTGGAGAGCGAGTGGCGGGTAGAGCAATAGCTCTGGAGCATGCCATAGCTGTTACCGAACACTTTAATTCCATAGTGGCTGTTGAAGCTGCCGCCTTCGGTATTGGTGATACGTTTGTCGGCCTGCAGGGCGGCCTGCTCGGCGCGGGCCGCCAGCTCGATGGCTTCATCGGGGGAGACCTCCGCCGGATGGAACAGGTCCAGATCCGGGGCGTCAAAGGCCAGCAGTTCTTTATCCGCCACGCCGGCAAACGGGTCCGGCGAGGTGTAACGCGCGATATCCAGCGCCGCCTGCACGGTACGGGCGATAGCGTCCGGGCTCAGGTCGGTCGAAGAGGCGCTGCCTTTACGGTTTTGATGATAAACGGTGATGCCGAGCGCGCCGTCACTATTGAATTCAACATTCTCCACCTCACCGTAGCGGGTGCTGACGCCGATGCCGGTGGTCTTGCTGACGGAGACTTCCGCACCGTCGGATTTGCCTGCCGCCAGTTCCAGTGCCGTACTAACGGCTTCTTCCAGCGTCTTACGCTGCTGTGCAACTTGAGAGATGACTTTCATTGCTAATGCCATAATGTAAGAAGGAGTTAACTGAAGTCTAACAGAGAACCGTTTTTCAGTGCGCGCCTTAACTGGTAACATTAGCCTCTTTTTTAAGGAGCCTGAGATGACAAAGCAGCCCGAAGACTGGCTCGACGACGTGCCCGGTGATGACGTTGAAGATGAAGATGATGAAATTATCTGGGTCAGCAAGAGTGAAATTAAGCGCGATGCGGAAGAACTGAAGCGTCTTGGCGCGGAAATGGTAGACCTCGGTAAGAACGCGCTGGATAAGCTGCCGCTCGATACCGACCTGCGCGACGCCATTGAACTCGCCCAGCGTATCAAGAAAGAAGGCCGCCGCCGCCAGCTGCAGCTGATTGGTAAAATGCTGCGTAACCGCGACGTCGATCCGATTCGCCAGGCGCTGGATAAGCTGAAGAACCGTCACAACCAGCAGGTGGCGCTGTTCCATAAGCTGGAACAAATCCGCGATCGCCTGATTGATAATGGCGATGATGCTGTCGTAGAGGTATTGAACCTATGGCCAGACGCTGACCGTCAGCAGCTGCGCTCACTGATCCGCAATGCCAAAAAAGAGAAAGAAGGCAACAAGCCGCCAAAATCCGCGCGCCTGATCTTCCAGTATCTGCGCGAACTGGCCGAGAACGAAGGCTAATTCCCACGCTAACCGCCATCTCCCGGATGGCGGCGCGTTGCGCCTTATCCGGGCTACCCCATCACCTCACGCCCTAAATCCTCGGCAAACTGCTGATACTGCGCCGGATCGATCGGTTGCGGATAGCTCAACACCAGCAGTTCATGATCGTCGATCCCTTGATGATAGGTCGGATGCCGGTGCGCCCAGGTATTGGCATGGAATCCCATCGACTGATAAAAGCGCAGCCGCTTATGGGCGATTTCGCTGGTGAGCGGATCGATTTCCAGAATAGTCAGCGGCGCACGCGTCAGGATCTGCGCCAGCAGCTGTTTGCCATAGCCGCGCGAACGCAGGGTGTCGTCAATCGCCAGATGTTCGATATAGCTATAACCGGCAAACTGCCAGCAGCCGCTCAGGCCAATAAATCCCCCGTCATCAAACCAGGCTTCCAACGCATAGTGCGGGTTGCTCAGCGCCTGAAGTTTGGCGTCGCTTTCGCGCTGTTCGTGCCATGGAAAGGCGCGGGCGTACAGCGCGTCAAGCGCGGCGAAATGGGGCGAATCGGTAGAAAGTACTCTTTCACAGGTCAGCATCACACAATCCCTGGTGGCGAAAACAAAACTGCCCCCACGCGGAGGGCAGTAACCGGAAGCGTTCGCGCTTACTCTGCCGCGGCCGCTTTTTGCGCCAGTTTATCCAGCAGCTTCTGATGAATGCCGCCAAAGCCGCCGTTGCTCATCACCAGAATATGGTCGCCCGGATGCGCGGTTTTCACGATCATATCCACCAGCGTATCGACGTCGGCGCTCCAGTGCGCCGGCTGTACGCAGGCTTCCGCCACTTCCGCCACCTGCCACGGAATATGCTGCGGCTGTAGCAGGAAGACTTCATCGGCGCGGCCCAGAGACGGCGCCAGATCGTCTTTGCAGACGCCCATTTTCATGGTGTTGGAGCGCGGCTCCAGCACCGCCAGAATACGCGCGGTGCCGCCGACTTTGCCGCGCAGCGCCTGCAGCGTCGCGAGGATGGCCGTCGGATGATGGGCAAAATCGTCGTAGACGGTCACGCCGTTGGCTTCGCCGCGTAGCTCAAGGCGGCGGCGGGCGTTGATAAAGCTGCCCAGCGCGTTAGCGGCATCCGCCGGCACCACGCCAACATGACGCGCCGCGGCAATCGCCATCAGGCCGTTGTGCATATTATGTTCGCCGACCAGCGCCCAGTTCACTTCGCCAACTTTTTCGCCGTCGAGCAGGACTTCCCACTGCGAGGCATCGGCGTTGAGTTTCTTCGCCTGCCAGTGGCCCTGTTCGCCCACCAGCTCCTGTTCGCTCCAGCAGCCCATCGCCATCACCTGCTTCAGGTTGATGTCGCTCTCCGGCAGAATAATCTTGCCTTTGCCCGGCACGATGCGCACCAGGTGGTGGAACTGTTTCTGAATCGCTTTCAGGTCGTCAAAGATATCCGCGTGGTCAAACTCAAGGTTATTGAGGATCAGCGTGCGCGGGCAGTAGTGAACGAACTTAGAACGCTTGTCGAAGAAGGCGCAGTCATATTCGTCGGCTTCAATCACGAAGAACGGGCTATCGCCCAGGCGTGCGGAAACTTCGAAGTTCCCCGGTACGCCGCCGATAACGAAGCCCGGCTTATAGCCGCAGGCTTCGAGGATCCACGTCGCCATACCGGCGGTGGTAGTTTTACCGTGGGTACCGGCGACGGCCAGCACCCAGCGGTCGCGCAGCACGAAATCGTGCAGCCACTGCGGACCGGACATGTACGGAATGTTGTTTTCCAGCACCGCTTCGACGCACGGATTACCGCGGGTCATGGCGTTACCAATAATCACCAGGTCCGGCTGCGGGTCCAGTTGGCTGGCGTCGTAGCCCTGAATCAGATCGATGCCCTGGTTTTCCAGCAGGGTGCTCATTGGCGGATAAACGTTAGCATCCGAGCCGGTTACTTGATGCCCGAGGGAACGTGCCAGCATTGCCAGCCCCCCCATAAACGTGCCACAGATTCCTAAAATATGAATGCGCATTCGTTACTTCCCTCATTAATCTGACCCGCATTTTACCCATATGTATGCCCCCTGAGAAATGCATTTCAGGCAAATCTGCATTTGCTGGCGCGATTCACCTGTGCGCAGTTTTTTTATTATTTGTTAAGATTGTTGCGTTCGTTTTACTCAACATAAAAATGCAGGGAACGAGTTATGAAAACGTTAGGTGAATTTATTGTCGAAAAGCAGCACGAGTTCTCCCACGCTACCGGTGAGCTGACTGCTTTGTTGTCGGCAATAAAACTGGGCGCCAAGATCATCCACCGCGATATCAATAAGGCCGGTCTGGTCGATATCCTGGGTGCCAGCGGTGCGGAAAACGTTCAGGGTGAAGTTCAGCAGAAGCTGGACCTGTTCGCGAATGAAAAATTAAAAGCTGCACTGCGCGCACGTGATATCGTCGCCGGTATCGCCTCGGAAGAAGAAGATGAAATCGTGGTCTTCGAAGGGTGCGAACACGCCAAATACGTTGTGCTGATGGATCCGCTGGATGGCTCCTCCAACATTGACGTTAACGTCTCCGTGGGGACTATCTTCTCTATCTACCGCCGCGTCACGCCGGTCGGGACGCCGGTCACCGAAGAAGACTTCCTGCAGCCGGGTAACAAACAGGTTGCCGCGGGTTATGTGGTTTACGGCTCCTCCACCATGCTGGTCTACACCACCGGCTGCGGCGTGCACGCCTTTACTTACGACCCGTCACTCGGCGTCTTCTGCCTGAGCCAGGAGCGGATGCGCTTCCCGGAGAAAGGCAAAACCTACTCCATCAACGAAGGTAACTACATCAAGTTCCCGATGGGCGTGAAGAAATACATCAAGTACTGTCAGGAAGAAGATAAAGAGACCCAGCGCCCGTACACCTCGCGCTATATCGGTTCTCTGGTGGCCGACTTCCACCGTAACCTGCTGAAAGGCGGCATCTACCTGTATCCAAGCACCGCCAGCCACCCGCAAGGGAAACTGCGTTTACTGTACGAATGCAACCCGATGGCGATGCTGGCGGAACAGGCGGGCGGCAAAGCCAGCGATGGTAAAGAGCGTATTCTCGATATCATCCCGGAAAGCCTGCACCAGCGCCGTTCGTTCTTCGTCGGCAACGACCACATGGTAGAAGACGTCGAGAACTTCATTAAAGAGTTCCCGGACGCTTAATTTCTGCCTTCCCTTCCCGCCCTGCGGGAAGGGAGTTCCCTGTCAGCGATTCACCGCCCCACCCACGCGAGTCACCGCCGCATTCTGGCGATTTTCCCACAGCACCGTCAGCCCGCGCTGCAGCGCGATGAAGATAAACAGCAGGATGCCGATGGCGATCTTCGTCCACCATGAACTGAGCGTACCGTCAAAGTTGATGTAGGTCTGAATAAGGCCCTGAATCGCCACGCCGAACAGCGTCCCCAGAACCGTTCCGACGCCGCCGCTCAGCAGCGTGCCGCCTATCACCACCGAGGCGATAGCGTCCAGCTCCACGCCGACGCCCGCCAGCGCGTAGCCCGCCTGGGTGTAGATAGAGAAGACGATTCCGGCAAGCGTCGCCAGGCCGGTCGACAGCATATAGATGCGAATAGTGGTGCTACGCGTGGAAATGCCCATCAAATTGGCCGACGTGGCGTTGCCGCCGATGGCATAAACCTGGTTGCCAAAGCGGGTACGGTGGGCGAGGAAAATGCCCAGCACCACCACCAGCAGCATCAGCAGCCCCATCGCGCTCAGGCGGCCGCCGCCGGGGATGGTCCACGCCAGCCCGGACAAAGTGTCATACAGCGGGTGGTTAATGGGAATCGACTCTTCCGAGACCAGATAGCTCACGCCGCGCAGGAAAAACATACCGGCGAGGGTGATGATAAATGCCGGAATTTTCAGCGCATCGATCAGTAATCCCATAAACGCGCCGAAGGCGCAGCCCATGGCCAGTACCAGCGGAAAGGCCAGCAGCGGCGAGATCCCCCAAAAGCCGATCGCTTTGGCGAGAAACACGCCGGTGAAGGCAATCACCGACCCGACCGACAGATCGATACCACCGCTGAGGATCACGAAGGTCATGCCGACGGCGATAATGCCAAGGAAAGCGTTATCGGTCAGGATATTGCAAATCACCCGCGTCGAAGCAAACCCCGGAAACTGGGTCAGGCAGTAGAGATAGCCCAGCACGAATACCGCGAGGGTGATCATCAAAGGTAAATTACGTTTTATCACGGCCGCGTACCCCTTTCAGTAGACCGATAAAGCGCGGCGACTGAACGATCAGTACGCACAGCACCACCACCGCTTTCACCACCTGGTTAAGCTCCGGCGGGAAACCGGAGAGTAAAATCCCGGTGTTCATCCCCTGGATAATCAGCGCCCCCACCACCGACAGCAGCAGATTGAAGCGCCCACCCATCAGCGAACCGCCGCCGATCACCACCGCCAGGATGGCGTCCAGCTCCAGCCACAATCCGGCGTTGTTGGCGTCGGCGCCGCGAATATCCGCCGCCACAATAATCCCGGCAATCGCCGCACAGATGCCGCTCAGCACATAGGCCAGCATCACCACGATGCGGGTATTCACCCCGGCATTCTTTGCCGCACGGATATTGATCCCCACCGCCTCAATAAACATGCCGAGCGCGGTCCGGCGGGTAAACAGCCAGAACAACAGTAGCGTTGCGACGGCAATAATCACCGGCGTCGGCAGCAGCAACAGGGAGCCGCTGCCGAGCCAGGAAAGCGCCGGTGAATCAAAGGTGACTATCTGCCCGGAGGTAATCAGCTGCGCGACGCCGCGCCCGGCGACCATCAGGATAAGCGTGGCCACAAAAGGCTGGATCTTCAGCACGGCCACCAGAATGCCGTTCCACAGGCCGGCCAGCGCGCCTGCGCCCAATGCGGCGAGCAGCACCACCGGCAGGCTGTGCCCGGCGACGGTCATTGAGGCGGCGGTCGCCCCGGCGATAGCCATCACCGCGCCGACTGACAGATCGATGCCGCCGGTGGCGATGACCAGCGTCATGCCAATCGCCAGCAGCGCCACCGGCGCCGCGCGGTTGAGAATGTCAATCGGGCTGCCAAACAGCCGCCCATCCTGCAGCAGCACCTGGAAGAAATGCGGCGCCACCAGGCTATCCACCGCTAATACCAGCAGGAGAGCGATAATTTGCGGCATCCCTTTCGGCCAGCTAAAGCGCCGTTTTGGCTGTCCGCTTTGTGGTACGGTTCTGGGCATCATGCTGGGCTCCTTATGCCGCAATCGCGTTCATGATCGCCGGGACCGATAGCTCGGCAAGCGGGATTTCCGCCACCTGCTGGCGATCGCGCATGATGATCACCCGGTCGGCGTAGCCCACCAGCTCTTCCAGTTCGGAGGAGATAACCAGCAGCGCCAGGCCATCGGCGCAGAGGGTTTCTATCAGGCGAATAATCTCGGCGTGGGCGCCGACGTCGATACCGCGCGTCGGCTCATCGAGGATCAGGAATTGGGGTTTGGTAAGCAGCCAGCGCGACAGCAATACCTTCTGCTGGTTGCCGCCGGAGAGAAATTCGATCGGTTGTTCAGCGCTGGGAGTGCGAATCCCGAGCTGGCGAATAAAACGTTCGGCGATCTCATGCTGTTCACGGCGCGGGATCGGCCGCAGCCAGCCGCGCTGCGCCTGCAGCGCCAGCACGATATTTTCCCGCACCGAAGCAGCGGCGATGATGCCGTCAGTTTTACGATCTTCCGGACAGAAGCCAATGCCGAGGCAGGAAGCCTGATGCGGCGAGCGCAGCGTTTGCGGCTTGCCCTTGATCCACGCTTTACCGCTGTCGGCGGGCTTGATGCCAAAAATGACCTCCGCCGTTTCGGTGCGCCCGGATCCCAACAGCCCGGCCAGGCCGACGATCTCGCCCGGCCGCACCTGCAGAGTAAACGGCGCAATCGTGCCCTTCTTGCCAAAATCTTCAAACGCCGCCACCGGCTTATCGCTAAGCAGCGTGCGCCCGGCGCGCTGCAGCGCCTGATGGTCCAGCTCGCGCCCCAGCATCATTTTGACCAGGTCGATTTGCGGCAGCTCGCGGGTCTCCCGACAGCCGACGAAGCTGCCGTTGCGCAGCACGGTAATACGGTCGCTGACGGCATAGACCTGGTCGAGAAAGTGGGTCACGAAAATCAGGCTGACGCCGTTATCGCGCAGCTGGCGCATCAGGGTGAACAGCATCTCCACTTCCTGAGTGTCCAGGCTGGCGGTCGGTTCATCGAGGATTAATACTTTCGCCGACAGGTCGATGGCCCGGCAGATGGCGACGATTTGCTGCATCGCCACCGAAAAACGGTTCAGCGGTTCGCGCACGTCGAGCGAGAAGCCGTAAGAGGCCATCAGCGCGGTAGCGCGTTTTTCCATCTCTTTGCGCCGCAGCAGACCAAAGCGCTTCGGCTCGCGGCCAATAAACAGGTTATCCGCCACCGACATATTCGGCAGCAGGTTAACTTCCTGGTAAACGGTGCCGATACCCAACTGCTGAGCGTGGGCGGTGTTTTTCGGCGATATCTGCTGCCCTTCCAGCCAAATCGCCCCGCGTTCGGCATGGTACACACCGGTGAGCGCTTTAATCAGCGTCGATTTTCCGGCGCCGTTTTCGCCCAACAGGGCCATGATTTCGCCGCGCCGTAGGCTGAAATTAACGTTATCCAGCGCTTTGACGCCGGGAAAGAATTTGCTTAATCCTTCGGTGCGGAGGATTTCCTGATGTTGGTCGGTGGTCATGATTCCCCCTGCATCACGCCGGATGGCGCTACGCTTATCCGGCCTACAAAAGAGCGCAATGTAGGCCGGGCAAGCGTAAAGCCCCCGGCATTTTCATGAAGGCTTAGTAGCCCATATTTTTCTTCTTCTCTAACTCTTCTTTTGCCGTATCCGGCAGGTAGAGGGTCGATTTGGTGATGGTCAGCTTCTCAGGCAGGGTGCCGTCTTTTTTGTATTTTTCCAGCGCATCAAACGCCGGACCGGCCATATTCGGCGTCAGCTCGACGCTGGCATTCGCCTCACCGGCAATCATCGCTTTATAAATATCCGGCACGCCGTCGATAGAACCGGTGAGGATATCTTTGCCCGGCTTCAGCCCGGCCTCTTTGATGGCCTGAATCGCGCCAATGACCATGTCATCGTTATGGGCGTAGACCATGCAGATGTTCTTGCCGTTATTCTCCGCCTTGATAAAGCTCTCCATCACCTCTTTCCCCTTACTGCGGGTGAAGTCGCCGGACTGCGAGCGGATAATCTTGATGTTGGACGCTTTGGCAATCGCCTCGGCGAAGCCTTTCTTACGATCGATAGCGACGCTGGCGCCCACGGTGCCCTGTAGCTCTACGACGTTACACGGTTTGCCATCGACGGTTTTCACCAACCAGTCGCCAATCAGTTGGCCTTCCAGCACGTTGTTGGCGGTGACGGTGGTCATATACAGCGACTTATCTTTAACGTCGATCGAACGATCGAGGAGGAACACCGGGATATTGGCCTCTTTCGCTTCTTTTAGCACCGGCTCCCAGCCAGTCGCCACGACCGGCGCGATAAAGATCGCGTCCACGCCCTGGGCAATGAACGAGCGCACGGCTTTAATCTGGTTTTCCTGTTTTTGCTGACCGTCGGCAATCTTCAGGGTGATACCACGCTTCGCCGCTTCTTCCTTAGCAACATTCGTTTCGGCCGCGCGCCAGCCCGATTCAGAGCCGACCTGCGAAAATCCTACGGTCAGGTTGGCGGCCATCGCCATAGACGACATAGCTGCCGAAACCGCGGTGACGAGAAGTAAGCGCTTCCACATAAGATGTTCCTCGTAGGGTTATTGTTGGTTAAATGCTCACCTGCGAACAAACTATAGACAATCCGTTATGTAACTGAATGCGTTACATCACACTTCGAAAAAGTAAATAAAATGTTAAGTGGTGCGATTTGTCTGAGCTGAGCGGCGATAAGGCTTCCCGCCCAACGGCATGCCCTGCGCCAATGACGAAAATTTACCTTCTGGATAACCGCCGTTTGCGACATTGAAAACGGTTACACAAATTTATTCAGAATGTAGCTATCTTTATGGATTTTAGGGTTATCTGAGGAAGAGAAATTCAGACGCTTCCTCCTGTATCAAGGCAAAAAGAAGCGAAGACATTCGATGTGAGTTGGCTATAATACCGGGCACTTGTTTGCCAAACATTTTTAAAGGAAACAGACATGAGCTTACTCAACGTACCTGCGGGCAAAGAGCTGCCGGAAGACATCTACGTCGTTATCGAAATCCCAGCTAACGCAGACCCAATCAAATACGAAGTTGACAAAGAGAGCGGCGCGCTGTTTGTTGACCGTTTCATGTCCACTGCGATGTTCTATCCGTGCAACTACGGCTACATCAACCACACCCTGTCTCTGGACGGCGACCCGGTTGACGTGCTAGTCCCAACTCCGTACCCGCTGGAACCAGGTTCAGTTATCCGCTGCCGTCCGGTTGGCGTACTGAAAATGACCGACGAGTCCGGTGAAGATGCCAAGCTGGTTGCGGTTCCGCACACCAAGCTGAGCAAAGAATACGATCACATCAAAGATGTGAACGACCTGCCGGAACTGCTGAAAGCCCAGATCACTCACTTCTTCGAGCACTACAAAGATCTGGAAAAAGGCAAGTGGGTTAAAGTCGACGGTTGGGACAACGCTGAAGCGGCTAAAGCTGAAATCGTTGCTTCCTTCGAGCGCGCTAAACAGAAGTAATTCTGTCTCAGGCAGGGTCATCCCCTGCCTGACTGCGGCACGGATTGCCGCATTATCCTCGTGGAGGGATCCCCGTGAAAAGCACTCGCTATTTCACCCTGAACTATACCGGTTTCACCACCGCGGCCTCTGAAGGGCAAGCCTATTTGCGCCTCATTGCAGGCGAGCATATCTTTTATACCAATAAACGCCATTTTAGCGATCCCACGCTTTTTGACCGCCTGCAGCTTAACCGACCCCTGCACATCGGCGCCCGCCGCTTGCCCAACGGTTGCTACTGGATCCACTGGTTGAGCGACGGCAAAACGTTACTTGAACCTGACCACTTAGCAAAGCCATGGGCCCGGCCGCTGCTGTTGGTTAGCCTGCTGGTCCTCATCGCAACGCTCATCCCCGTCTTTTACATCGATTCAGAATGGGGAAAGATGGGGTTCGGCATTATCGCGGTACTGGCGTTAATCGCGCTGCTATCTGGCCTCTGCGAGCTTCTGTTTCGCCCGGCGTTAAAACTCCTCCCCGATATGCGCGATCTGCTGGCAAAGATGAATTTGGCGGGCCGTGGCGACTTCTCATTTTGTCAGTCGATACAGGCAACGCCGCAGACCGATCGTCAGGCGGCGCTGGCTTTTACAGAAACGCTTCCGCAACGCTATGCCGTCCGGACGGGGAAAATTAGCAATATCATTTTTAAGAAGTGGTTCGCAGGGAATCCAACGCGGGAATACCACGGGGTTGGATTGCAATGCGACACAGCTCCGCTGGCTTTCTTCTGGCAGATCGGTTTCGCCAATTTCGGCCTGCATCCCATTTTTTACCGCCGTCAACCGCCCTTTCTCGCTATCGGCGATCGGATAGTCGCCATCTACCAACGGGAAGATAACGATATCCAGGCGTTATACAACGTCAGTGACGGGGGCGCTTTTCTGAAAAATCATTGGTGGTATCCCGGTAACCGGCAAATGTCGCTACTCTATAACCTGCTTTATGGCATGGCGCTGGCGCTGTACCTGCTTGTACTTGGCATGGAATTATATAATCCCTACAAGTCTGGCAGGAGCTTGTGGTGGTTGTTTCGCGATTCACTGCACATGTTGTCTATATCACTACTTTGTTTCGGCGGAACACTGGCAATAATGGAGCTTATCGGCCCAACCGCCCGCTGTTTATCACAAAGCGTACGCGACTGGCTGGCGCTGCGAACGGCCGTAAGAGGTTACCTCACGCGAGTCACCGCCAACACCACATTAGAGGAAATAGGATAATGTTCAGCACCCCAGCACGACGGTTGTTGTTTCTCGCGCTCACCACGCTGGCGGCCCTTCTGTTGATTGGTAAGAGCCATTTTCATCTGTGGTAATGGCTTTGCCTGAGTCTTCGGCATGGGCTATAGGGAAAAACGCCGCTATTTCATTAAGGAAGGAACCTTGTGAAACAGACTCATTATTTCACCCTGAATTTTACCGGCTTCACCACTGCCGCCTCGGAAGACCAGGGCTATTTACGCCTTATCGAAGATGGGCGCGTCTTTTATACCGATAAACGCTACTTTAAGGACTCCTCGCTTTTTGACCGCCTGCAGGTCGGCCAGCCGCTACATATTGGCACCCGCCGCCTGCAGGATGGTAGCTATTGGATCCACTGGTTAAGCGATGGTAGTGCGTTACTCGAACCCAGCCTACAGCCGCTGAAAGGGGCATGGCTTTTCGGCGTACTGGCGCTCTGCGTTGCTGTCGGTATGATCGCTAACGGGTTATTTTTTGGGCTTTTCATGTTCGCGCTGCTGGTTATGTTATTTTTGCGGATTCACCCTACCGGTTTCGCCTGGATCGCTCATAACTTTTCCCTTACGCAAGCTGACCTGATTAGCAAAATGAATCAAGCCAGACAAGGTGACTTTTCATTTTTCCAGATATTAAACTCAGCACATTCAATAGACGAGAGAAATAAACTCCCGCTGGATAAAAATCTATCGCTACCAGAACATATCGCCCTTGAGGAAGGCGTAATAATGAATAGTTACTTTCGAATGTGGGAGTATAGACCTTCGAGAAGATATGCAACAGCAGAAGGCGTATGTTTCCAGCTAGCCACCTCTACATTGTATTTTCCTGCACAACTGACCTGGCTAACCAACCTCTTCGTGACACATCCGAATATATATCGTCATCACCCACCATTTCTTGCCGATGGCGACTGGGTAATTACCGCACGACAACATGGACATAATGGCCTCCAGGCGTTATACAATGTCAGCGATGGCAGCACTTATCTGAAAAGCAGTCAATTTAGCCTCGGCAATCCGCAGATGGCGTTTATTTATAAATGTGCTTACGGCTTCGTACTGTTGATTGTATTATTCTCACTATCAATACATCTGCACGATCTGCTAAGCGCTCCTGTAAATTGGAAGTTCATTACCAGCCTGATGATAATGGCGATGCCTATCAATCTTCTTTTAATTATCATCGAACTTATCGGCTTAGTTAGCCGTCGGCTATCGCGCCGGGTAAAAGGTAGAATAAAAGTGCATCAAATAATATTGGCTTACGCCAGGCGTAATGGTTCCAGGATAACGCCACGAGAATTGATATAGCAGTCAGCTATATTTATTATTTTAAATATTTTAATATCCGACGACCTTGAACTGGTCGCCATGTATTCTAACCACGATAGAAAATATATTAACAAAGCAGGCAACAGAATACATTGAGCATTGACATATATAAGGAGAGTAAATGACCAGAAAAGTAATAATATTAGCAATATCTATCCTTACCAGCCTGGTGACACTACCATGCCGGGCAGATGGGCCATCACCACTCACGGCTGATGAACTTCAAAAGATAGCTAAAGATGATCGTGGCTTTGATGATTATGCAAAGAGAGTCATTATTGCCGGGCCGGCAATTATTTCACTAAACGGCATTGCCGAACTGAACCTTCCGGAAGGTTATATTTATGCCGAAAATAAAATAACCTATAACAAGCCTCCACAAACCAGGTTAGAGCAAACTTGCAACAGGTACCTGGCGCTACGCGGCGCCAGCGAAAATAGACTATGTATAAAAATATCCGATGTAGGTTATTTAAGGTTATCTGACGAACTGTTTCTGTTGAAAGACCAGGCTGAACAACTGCAGCGGAAAGTGCCTCCAAAAGCTTTCTGGCATTTTCCTGAGACGATCAACTTTAACTGGCTACAGAAACCCACTTATAACAAACAAAATCACACCTTATCATGGGCGTATCACTATATTTATGATAATAAAACCATAAAAAACCAGCGCCCAGAAAGTTTCGTCGATCAAGAAATCAGCATGGTCATGTTCGGGCAGCGCCACATCATCTGGTTAGTCAATGGCAGCTATGATTCAGCGGAAAAATTCCAGCCACAATTAGCTGACTGGGTACAAAGAATAACATTTTACGATCAATTTAAGTATCAGGAAGATAAAGCTCCCACCTGTTATGGACTCGCACCAGGGGATAGCGCGTTAGGGGGCAATGCCTATGACTATTATGCCGACCCGCAACGCTGTTTTCCTTACCCAATAGAATATTTAATTATTGATTTACCTAACAGCAACGATGGCAATGATAATATTTCGAGGTTTCTTTCCACCAGAAGAAATTTGGTATGGACTAAAATTACACCGAGAGGCTAAGATATGGATATTAAAAAAAACAATTATTTTGGACTGCTATGTATTCTGTTTCTTACCGCCTGCGATAACGCACAGCCAGACGCCGGGTACCCGGTTACCAAATTGAATGAACAGCAGTGGCTTCCGGAAATTCAAAAACGTTTTGACGCCGCTAATCCTAATGGCAATCAGGCGATATGTATTATTACTCAAAATAAGCTACAAACGGATTTTTCCGAAGCGTTGTCACCAAGCGCTGGGACGTCCTGGTTTGTTCAGCACGATCTGCTTGAAGAAAAAATTAAGGTAAATGAAAGGGGAGTCACCGAATACTATTACCGGCTCACTGATAAAGGCGCATCCAGTAGGCCTACATGGCCTAATAGCTGGAGAACCGGCCTGTGCTTCGGCAGCGTACAGGTGGAAAATGTAAGTCGTATAACTCCGTTTGATGATGAACCTACCACTGAGGTCGAATTTATTTACCACCTCAACAACGTCCCCGATTGGGCGCAGGAGCTCATGCCACAGTTTTTCCCCAATATAAAAGAAGGGAAAATAGCCGGCAGCGCCCAATTTGATATGGCGGATAAAACTCACTTACGCTGCCAATCCGGTATCAGCAATGAATACGTCGAGGAAGACAAGTTCTTCAACGCGAAATGATAAGGATTTTATCTATGTCATTTAAGAAAATACTCTGCGGGTTCTTTATCTATACGCTATGCGGCTGTAATGATCAGCAATATGTGTCTGAGATCAATTCGGAGTTGGGGATCTGGGCAAACAAAGCCCACTGCTTCGCTATTCGTAAGCAGGATTTTTCATTTCCCAAGGATATCAAACAGGCTTTGACATCATCAGACCTGGCCACAAGCATCGTTAAAAAACAGCCTTCAGATACCAACCAGGTTAAACAGACGCTGGACAGTTTTGTAAATCTAGGGCTCATTACCAGACAATCCATCCCCTATGATAATACTCAAGACCTAATCATTAACCGCTATACGCTGACGCCTGAAGGACGTAAATACTGGCAGAAAAAAACGTCCTCCTTCTGCTTCGGCTCAATCAAAGCGATTAAAGTTACCGATGTAAAAGATGGGCAAGCTTTTCATCATCAAGTTCGAATAATAGACTATAACTATCAAATAGAGAATATCCCCGACTGGGCTCATCAGAATACCTTCTATCAGATATACGGTATTAATCCTGACGACTATAGCGACCGTATTCATTCAACCAGCGCTATCTATGATAAAGAAGAGGCCCGCTATATTGCGCTGCAATCCTCCCACGGCATAATCCGGGAAGGATTTTTAGGTTACCCGCAAACATCGTGGCCAGAAAATAAATAATAACGCCCCGAGCGCAAGATAAAACAACGCCACCCGAAGGTGGCGTTGTCGTTTTCAATTACTGGTCTCTGTCCAACCAGTTTCCGCTCTCAATCTGCGCAAACCCCTCGACGGAGCGCTGGTAGACATACATCCACGCGCTGCCGTAAGGCGTTTGGATCAGATGGCGCGCGTATTCACCGCCCTTGGTGCGCAGCGCATCCAGCTCGGCCAGCGTCGATGCGTCGATACGATACACTTCACCATGTACTGTGCCTTCGCCCGGCACCGCGCCTGGATAGTGGCCCAGGCTGTACAGCTGATAATCGTCGACACTATGAGCGCCCAGCAACTGGGCGTTGGTCATCCAGTGGCTGTTGCCTTGTTTGCGTCGTAAACTGCCGTAAACAAATATTCGCATTGCTAAAACTCAAACTGATAGAGCAAATCGAGAGCCTGGTCTACGCCAGACACCGCTTCCATATATAGCTTAGGCATCAGGCGATAACGCAGGGTAAGCGTCGCCAAAGAGTCGAAGATGCCGACGCCGTATTTTACCTGAAGACCCGGCAGCACATAGCCGCTGACCACCACCTGGGAGGAGTCGCCTACCCCCTGGGTATCCAGCGCCAAATTGCTTACGCCAAACGTCTCGCCGATTTTACCCACAACCTGACCACTTTGTGCAACCCCCATTCCAATAAGCATTGAGGTCATCGCCGCACTATCGCTCTGTTCGCTGCCTAATCCCTGACCGCGTAACAGATAAGAAAGCGCTTCCTGCTGCGACATTGCCGGGTCGGAGAAGATCTCGGCCTTCGGCTGATCGGCAGAACCGGTGACGCGAACGCCGGCGATCACGTCGTCTTCGGTGGCTTCCGGGTTACGAATCGCTTCGATATTGAGCAGCGGCTGGTCCGGCGGCCCGGAGAACAGCAGCTCGCCTTTACGCACGATCAGATCCTGACCATAAGCGTGGAAACGACCTTCCGGAATATTGATCTGGCCATTAAGCCCCAGTCCCTGCTTATCCTGCGCCACTTTCAGATCGCCGGTCAGACGCGCTTTCAGGCCGAAAGCGTCCAGACGCACGTTGTTGCCGACGTGAATCGTCAGGTTGCTGTTGATCGGAATACCGGCGCTCTGCGGCTTAATCGGCTTCAGATCTTTATCCAGCATCACCTCATCGGAAGAGACGCCCACCGCGCTCTCCGGCACCTCGTTCACCACGATGCGCGCCCACGGTACGTCAACGCGGCCATCGAGGTTAAACAGGCTTGGCGTGGCGGTAAACACCACATCCGGAGAAACATCCAGGCGGACCATCGGCGGCACGGTAATGCGCACCCGGCTGCCCTTCGCCGCAATCTGCGCGCGCCAGTTGTCGATTTGCGTCCAGTCGGCGTTGCCGCTCAGCGCAATCTGCCCCTGTTTGGTATTCACCGTCCCCTGCAGAGTCGAACGCGTTCCGTTGAAGTTCATCGCCAGCTGGCTCGGCTGCATATCAAACGGCATAAAGTTGCCGTCGATATCGACGCCGCTGAGCTGCATTTGACCAAACAGCTGCGGGCTCTGCAAGTTGCCGCCCAGACGCAGACGGGCATTAAGCTTGCCTTCCGCTTTCTCGCCGCGAGCGAAGATCGGGTTAATCATCGCCAGCGAGAAGTTGCTGATGTTGACGTTGCCGCCCAAGTTACGCCGCCCCTGCGGGTCGGTCACCTCTACCTGGCCATCAAGCTGGCCGTTGTTGGTCAGGCGTATCAACCAGCCCAACTGCGCCCGGTTGTTATGCAGGTCGGCGCTGAGGTTAAGCGTATCGAAAGCCACCGGCAGCGGCGCGTCGTTGACCGTCTGGGTGACTTTGACGTTGCGCCCGCTGAGGGTGACTTTGCCCTGCGGCAGCCCCTCTTTGGTGGTGTCCCAGCTCACATCGGCGTTACCGCTAAACACGCCGCTTGCTTGGGTCGCGTCCGGCATAAACGGCTTCAGCATCGCCAGATCGAAACGGTTGAGATTGACCACCGCGCGCCCGCTAGCGCCGGCATCGATGGTCTGCGGTACGCACAGCTCAGCATTCGGGTTGCTCCAACAGTGCGGTCCGATGCTGATTTTCTGCTCCTGATTACGGTAATCCAGCGCAATGTTGCGCGTCAGCGCCACCGGCCCAACAGGCGTCTGGAAACGGGTATTGCTCAGGGTGCCCTTCCAGCGCTCCTCTTTACGATCGAAACTGCCCGCCAGCGTCAACTGCCCCGACACCGGCTCGCCCTGTACGCGCAGCTGTAAATCATGCTGCTTCTCAGTCCCTTTGGCATTCAGCTGCACCAGGCTAATGTTAACGCCCGGCTGGCTGATGCGATCGACGCGTACGTCAAGATTACCGCCAATCTGGTCGCTGGATTTGACGTCGCCTTTGACGTTAACCTGGGCTACCGTCAGTTCCTGCCAGCGTAAAGCGCGGGCGGTGATATCCGCCAGTAGCTGCGGCGCGTCGATGGTGCCACGCACCTTCAATAGTCCCTTCGCCGTACCGCCGAGCCCCGGCAGCGCATTGTCGAGATGCGGCGCATCGATGGTGGCGTCGAGATTAAGGTCTTTCACCCCCAGCTCGCCTTTCACATCGGCGCTGTTTGGGCCAAGCGCCAGATGCAGTCCCGGCACTTTCCACTGCATATAGCTGTTACCCTGCAGCGAACCGTGAACATCGACTTTATTCTGTTTCACGTTGCCGGTAATTTTCAGCTCGGGAACCGCCATCTGCCAGCTGCTGCCGTACAGGCTCCCCTGGGTTTTGATAATCCCGTTCAGCTTCGACGGCCAGTCCGGCACCTCTTTGGCGGTATTAATGCCATCGAGGGTCAATTCGCCGCGCCAGCTGATCGCCTGCTGCCAGTCGAGCAACGCTTTCAGTTCGGTTTTCCCCTCCAGCGCCGCCACGGTCAGCTTATCGAGATTTACCTGCTGTTCGTTGCCTTTAGCATTAAGGGTAATTTTAGCCGGCGGCAGCGACTGTCCTTTCACCGCGGTACTAAACGCCATGGTGTAGTCGGTCATTTTGCCGCTGAATTTCAGATGCAGATCATCCGCCTGGAACTGTTTCTCGCCGGTAAACGGCCAGTACAGCTGCTTACTCTTCACTTCCATATTCAGCGGCAGACCGGCTTCCGCCAGCTGCGCTTCGGCGCGCAGGGTCATGGCCACCGAGCCGGCTAAATCAACGCCGACCTGCAGTTTTTTACGCAGCTCGCCGCCTACTTTCAGCTTCACCTTCTCGCCTTTCAGCGGGTCGATGTTCAGCGTGCTGTCGAGAGTAATATCGACCGGCCAGTTATCCTGCAGTTGCGCGGTGCCGGAAGCGGTAACCTTGCCCTGGTCGGAATCGACGTCCAGCGCATCAAGTTTCATCTGCCCGTCGATGCTGCTGACCTTCAGCAGCAGGTTGTAGACGGTCATATCGGTATCGCCGGTCAGGCGCAGCTGTTCGCCGCGGAACTCCTGAATATTAAGATTCAGCGGCAGATGCACATCGACCATTTCCGGCAGCACCGGCTGCGAGAACAGATCTTTCATCGTCTCGCCGAGAGGCTTCTCTTCCGGTTTCGGATGGTCAATTTTCGGCTCCACAACCTGCTCCTGCGCCACTTTCGCCACCTTCGGCAGGGCGATGAGTAACCCCTGCAGCGAGGTCGGCGTCAGGGTCAGGTTTTTCTCCTGCCAGTTCAGGCCGGTGGAGAAATCGCGCAGCGAAACGGCGGTGTCGTCGATTTTGACATTGACGTTATGCAGCGCCACGCGGCTGAGGGTAATGGGATAGGGCGTCGAGAGGTTCAGCGGGCCGGAATCTTCTTCCTCTACCGGCGTCGAAGGCGGCATCTTTTTGGTATCGATAGCGACGTAGATATCGCGCAGCGAGATATCGTTAACGCACAGGCTGCTATCCCACAGACAGCGCAGCTTGACGCCGAGATGGAACTGGCCGGCCGTCACCGCCACGCCCGGCTGTTCGAAGCGTACGTTCTGTAAGGTCAGGTCGCGCCAGCCGCCGGTGACCTTGCCAATCTCCAGCCCCGGCACCCAGCGGTCCGCCGCTTTCAGTACCAGATGCAAACCGGTAGTGGTACCGACTAAAAAGCCGACCGCGCCAATCAGCAGCACTAAAAAGAGTAATACGCCGAGGCTTATCTTCTTCCATAAACTCATAATTCAGGCCCCAGACCGATGTAAAACTGTAAACCGTGTTCTTCTTTGTCGCCGATAGGTCTGGCGATATCCAGCTTGATCGGCCCAACCGGCGATTGCCAGCGCACGCCGACGCCCGCGCCGGTTTTAAAATCGCTTTTACGGATATCGCTCACCGCTTCGCCGCTGTCGATAAACGCCGCCCCCCACCATTTACCGGTGACGTTGTATTGATACTCCAGCGAGCCCGTCGCCAGCTTTGAGGCACCGATTAGCTTGCCGTCGTCATCTTTCGGCGAGATCGATTTGTATTTATAACCACGAATGCTGCGGTCGCCACCGGCGAAGAAACGCAGATCCGGCGGAACTTTGCTGAAGTCATCGGCTTCAATCCAGCCGAGGTTGCCGCGCACCACGAAGCGGTGGCGGTCATAGAGGGTGCGGATCCACACGTCCTGCGCCTGCATGACGATAAAGTTAATGTCCGAGCCCCACATGGTGTTGGAGTAGTCCACCGAATAGCGCTGGGAATCGCCCCAGGTTGGCATCAGGCCGCCGCGGGAGCGGGTGCGGTTTACCGAGACGCCGGGATAAAGCAGCATAGTGGTATTGGTGACGTTAGCCTGGGTAAAGTGGTCCAGACTCCAGCGCAGGTTAATCGCGCGCTGCCAGCCGCTCGACATCTCCCAATAGCGCGACAGCGCCAGGGTGGTGGAATCGGCCTTGGTATCGTTAAGGTCGGTACGCTTAAAACCGCCCTGCATCAGGTAATACTGCTCAAGCGGGCTTTTTAATAGCGGGACTTTATAGCTGAAATCGAGCTGCTGTTCCGGCGCGGAGAGGCTAACGCTGGAGGTCAGGCTGTGGCCGTAGGAGTTCATCCACGGCTTTTTCCACGTTGCTTTCACGCGCGGCCCGACGTCTGTCGAATAGCCGACCCCGGTTTCCACGGTGTTCTCTTTGCGTGGCGAAACGACGCCCTGCAGAGGCAGCACCTTGGTTTTACGTGATTTATCAAACTGCGGCGCGACGACCACCGAGTTAAACCAGCCGGTCGCCGCCAGGCGGCGGTTCAGCTCCGCCAAATCCTGCGAGGTGTAATAATCACCCTGTTTAAAGGGCACCAGGTTTTGCAGGTACTCTTCGCGGATCTGCGAACCGGTAAAGCTTACCGGGCCAAAGCGGTAGCGCTCGCCGCTGTTGTAGTCAATGTCCCAGAAAGCCTGATGGCGATCGAGCGACACGCCGAGCTGGCTTTTATTGAACTCGCTATCGAAATAGCCTTTACGCAGCGCCACCTTGGTGAGCGAGCTTTTGAAGCCGTCATAATCACTGTGATTGAGCACCGTGCCAATTGCCGGACGCGTTTTCAGCAGATCCAGGTAATCGCGGTCGGTGCGCGCGCCGCCGCGCAGGATCACCTCGGTGCCGCCAATGCGCACCGGCTCGCCGGGAGTCACTTTGGCAATCAGCACCTGACGCCCTTTTTTGGGCGGCGGACGCAGATCGAAATCGATGGTGGGTTCATAGTAACCCAGCGCTTTCAGGCCCTCGCGGATGGCGTCATCGACGCGCGCGCGAAAACGACGGTCCGGCGTGACCTCATCGCTCTGGATCGTGGATAGTTGGGCGCGGACGTTTTTTTCCAGTTCCCCGGATAACCCCTCAACCTGCAAACGCACATTCGCTGCGCTGGCGACCCCGCTGACCAGCAAAAGGCTGGTAACGCATATCTGGCGGATTTGTTGCACGTGTTCTCCTGAATATCCTTGTTTCCCCCCGAAGGAAACGCAAGTGCCGCTCCACGGCTTAACAAAACCCTAACAACTAAGGGTTGAAAAAGTGACGGTAACCCAAATAATTCTTATGTTTAAATTTAGACGTATTGAGCGTGTTTATTGTCTAAAAAGATACGCGACGTTACAACCTTAACCACAAATTGCGAGGCCAACCGTGAGTCTATTTGATAAAACGCATCTTGTCGCCCAGGCGGATGCGCTGCCGGGGCGCAACACGCCGATGCCGGTAGCAACACTCCACGCCGTTAACGGCCACTCAATGACCAACGTTCCTGAAGGAATGGAGGTAGCGCTGTTCGCGATGGGCTGCTTCTGGGGCGTCGAGCGTCTGTTCTGGCAATTGCCGGGGGTCTACAGCACCGCGGCGGGCTATACCGGCGGCTACACGCCAAATCCAACCTATCGTGAAGTGTGCAGCGGCGATACCGGGCACGCGGAAGCGGTGCGCGTGGTATATGACCCGCAGGTCATCAGCTATGAACAACTGCTGCAGGTTTTCTGGGAGAACCACGATCCAGCGCAAGGGATGCAGCAGGGTAACGACCACGGCACGCAGTACCGTTCGGCTATCTACCCGCTGACGCCGGAGCAGCTTGAAGCGGCGCAGGCCAGCATGCTGCGTTACCAGGCAGCGATGCGCGACGCCAACGATACCCGCGAGATCACCACTGAAATCGCCACGGCGAAACCGTTCTACTATGCCGAGGACGATCATCAGCAGTACCTGCACAAAAATCCGTACGGCTACTGCGGTATCGGCGGGATTGGCGTTTGCCTCCCTCCGCAGGCGTAATCCTGTAGAAGAGGCCGCTGGCGAGAATAATTATCGCTCTGGTGGCTTTACAGACATTTACGCTATACTACGCTGTGTCATAGCCGGTCCAGCGCCTTCGGACCGGTTTTTTATGTATTCCACATTAAAAGAGTTATCCACTTCCCTTCCGAGGATCTGGCCTCAACGGTCAGAAAAGATATGTTAAACAGTATTTTAGTAATACTTTTCCTTATTGCCGTCAGTGCATTTTTTTCGATCTCTGAAATCTCACTGGCCGCATCACGTAAAATCAAACTCAAATTGCTGGCTGATGAAGGCAATGTGAATGCGCAGCGCGTTCTCAAAATGCAGGAAAACCCTGGCACCTTCTTCACCGTCGTGCAGATCGGCCTCAACGCCGTGGCCATTCTCGGTGGTATCGTCGGCGATGCCGCATTTTCACCCGCGTTTCACAGCGTATTGAGCCGCTACATGTCGCCGGAGCTTTCCGAGCAGCTGAGCTTTATTTTCTCTTTCACCCTGGTCACCAGCTTGTTCATCCTGTTTGCTGACCTGACGCCGAAACGCATCGGTATGATTGCGCCAGAAGCCGTGGCTTTGCGCATCATCAACCCGATGCGCTTCTGTTTACTGGTCTTCCGCCCGCTGGTGTGGCTGTTTAACGGCATGGCGAACAACATCTTCCGCCTGTTTAAAATCCCGATGGTGCGTAAAGACGACATCACCTCCGATGATATCTACGCGGTGGTGGAAGCCGGCGCGCTGGCCGGGGTGCTGCGTAAACAGGAACACGAATTAATTGAAAACGTCTTTGAGCTGGAATCCCGTACCGTCCCCTCTTCGATGACGCCGCGCGAAAACGTGATTTGGTTCGATTTACACGAAGACGAGCAGAGCCTGAAGAATAAAGTGGCGGAACATCCGCACTCCAAGTTCCTGGTATGTAACGAGGATATCGATCACATCATCGGCTACGTCGATTCAAAAGACCTGCTGAACCGCGTGCTGGCAAATCAGAGCCTGGTGTTAACCGGCGGCGTGCAGATCCGCAATACGCTGATCGTGCCGGATACCCTGACGCTCTCTGAAGCGCTGGAAAGCTTTAAAACCGCCGGCGAAGACTTCGCGGTGATCATGAACGAATACGCGCTGGTGGTGGGGATTATCACCCTCAACGACGTCATGACCACCCTGATGGGCGACCTGGTCGGCCAGGGGCTGGAAGAGCAAATCGTCGCCCGCGATGAGAACTCATGGTTAATTGACGGCGGGACGCCGATCGACGACGTAATGCGCGTGCTGGATATCGATGAATTCCCGCAGTCCGATAATTACGAGACCATCGGCGGCTTTATGATGTTCATGCTGCGTAAGATCCCGAAACGCACCGATGCGGTGAAGTTCTCTGGCTACAAGTTTGAAGTGGTGGATATCGATAACTACCGTATCGACCAGCTACTGGTTACCCGTATCGACAACAAACCAACGGTGCTGGTACCGAAACTGCCTGATATCGAAGAAGCGGCGAAGAAAGAAAAAGGCGCGGCGTAAGCGGCCCTGAAAACATCAACGGCTCCCATCGGGAGCCGTTTTTTTTCGTGCCGTCATACCACGTTATGCGGTCTCAGTTTGCAGACGCATAACCTGACGATTGACTTCGGACATCACTGAGAAATGCAGCTTGTCCTTAACCTTCGGGATAAGGATTTTGCCCTTATCAAATTCAAAAGCGCCAACGTCCTTGATGTACAACCGTCCACGAAACAGGATCTTCACGTACTTCGCCACTTGCAGCGGATTGTAGCGTTGGAAAATTTTCATTGTTGTCTCCTGCCAGGGTTACGCTCCTGCGGTGCCACAGTTAGCCCACGTATCGGGAGCGCAAATTTTAATGCCCTAAAACTATAGTCCAGATTTCCGAAGACACCCAGTCTGTAGAAGTTTTTTTACCCTTTGATGACAATAATTCAGAATTTTCGTTTCAGGCATACGTAGTTGTTAGTATAAGTTTCCGTTTTTTATTGAATGTGTGCGTTGGCACGCAAACTGGCATCACGCTTGCGGGTAATGGCGACAATTCGCACTTATCATTAAACAAGACCAAGTGGTCGGATCACCTGCATATAAAAAAGGATATCTCATGACCCTACGTAAGTTGCTGGCGGTTTCCGCCCTCCTGTTTCCGTTAATGGCTTCGGCGCATAATTTTGTCGACGGTCAGCGCGTCGCGCCGGTAGGCATCGCCGATCGCGGAGAACTGATACTGAATAACGATAAGTTTAGCTACAAAAACTGGAATAGCTCGCAGCTGGCGGGAAAAGTGCGCGTCATCCAGCATATTGCCGGGCGCACCTCGGCAAAAGAGAAAAATGCCAATCTGATTGAGGCGATTAAGGCGGCTGGCCTGCCGCACGACCGCTACCAGACCACCACCATCGTCAATACCGACGACGCGATCCCCGGCTCCGGGATGTTCGTGCGCAGCAGCATCGAGAGCAACAAGCAGCTCTATCCGTGGTCGCAGTTTATCGTCGACAGCAACGGTCTCGCGCGCAAAGCCTGGCAGCTCGATGAAGGAAGTTCGGCGATTGTGGTGTTAGATAAAAACGGCCGTGTTCAGTGGGCAAAAGACGGCGCGCTGACCCAGCAAGAGGTGCAGCAGGTCGTCGACCTGCTGCATAAGCTGCTTAATAAATAGAGACGCGGAAGCCGGGGTTGAGGAAGGATTCACGCGGCGTGTAGTCAAGAGTTTTGCCTTGCCAGTCGTGAACATGCGCCCCGGCGGCTACCGCGACCGCATGACCGGCAGCGGTGTCCCAGGTGCTGGTCGGCCCGAAGCGCGGATAGAGCTGCGCCTGGCCTTCCGCCACCAGGCAGAATTTCAGCGACGAACCGATTGAGGTGGTCTGGTGCTCGCCCAGTTGCTCCAGATACTCCTGCAGCTCCGGGTCATTACCATGGGAGCGGCTAATCACCACCAGCGGCGGGCGAGCATCGCGAACCTGAATCTGCTTGCGCACGCCGCACTCTTCTTTCCACGCCTTGCCATTTTGCGCGCTGTACATCACTTTCATCACCGGTGCGTACACCACGCCCAGCGTCGGTTTGCCGTTTTCAATCAGCGCGATATTAACGGTGAATTCGCCATTGCGCTTGATAAATTCTTTGGTGCCGTCCAGCGGGTCGACCAGCCAGTAGCGCTGCCAGTGCTGACGCACTTCCCACGCCGGCGGATCTTCTTCCGACAGGATGGGGATTGTGGCATCCAGCGCCTGCAGGCCGCTGACAATGACTTTATGCGCGGCGATATCCGCCGCGGTAACGGGAGAATCATCCTTTTTGCTGCTCACATCCATCGGCTGGTTCCCATCGTAGACATCCATGATGGCATCGCCCGCGGTCCGTGCAAGCTGACATACTTGTTCTAACATTCTCCACCTCTTCTGGTTACAGTGGCGTTAACTCGTTGTTTTATTTATATCGCATCATCACCAGTTCCGCTATCTGTGATAACACTAGCGGTTTCCATTCACGCTTTTCTGGCAGAATTCACAATTCTGTAAGCAACAGAATGTAAATACATTTTCTTTTGTGCCATTGCTCATAAAAAAGGACGCCTCTGATGATTAAGTTTAGCGCAACGCTGCTGGCCACGCTGGTGGCGGCCAGCGTCAACGCGGCGACGGTCGACCTGCGGATCATGGAAACCACCGATCTGCACAGCAATATGATGGATTTCGATTACTACAAAGATACCGCCACGGAAAAATTCGGTCTGGTCAGAACCGCCAGCCTGATTGAAAAAGCCCGCGCGGAAGCGAAAAACAGCGTGCTGGTGGATAACGGCGATGTTATTCAGGGTAGCCCACTGGGCGACTATATGGCGGCAAAAGGACTTAAAGAGGGGGATGTGCATCCGGTTTATAAGGCGATGAACACCCTGAATTACGCCGTCGGCAACCTGGGCAACCATGAATTTAACTATGGCCTCGACTTCCTGCATAAAGCGCTGGCCGGGGCGAAGTTCCCTTACGTTAATGCCAATATTATTGATGTAAAAACCGGGAAACCGATGTTTACGCCATACCTGATTCAGGATACCCAGGTTCAGGATAGCGATGGTCAGCCCCATACCCTGCGCATCGGCTACATCGGTTTTGTGCCGCCGCAGATCATGACCTGGGATAAAGCCAACCTCAACGGCAAGGTGAAGGTCAACGACATCACCGAAACCGCGCGCAAGTACGTGCCGGAGATGCGCGCGAAAGGCGCTGATGTGGTCGTGGTGGTCGCGCATTCGGGGCTCTCCGCCGATCCGTATCAGGCAATGGCGGAAAACTCGGTCTACTACTTAAGCCAGGTACCCGGCGTTGACGCCATCATGTTCGGCCACGCCCACGCGGTGTTCCCCGGTAAAGACTTCGCCACCATTAAAGGCGCGGATATCGCCAAAGGTACGCTAAACGGTATTCCGGCGGTGATGCCGGGAATGTGGGGCGATCATCTCGGGGTGGTCGATTTGGTGCTGAATAACGACAGCGGTAAATGGCAAGTGGCTCAGGCCAAAGCCGAAGCGCGACCTATTTACGACGCGGTAGCGAAAAAGTCGCTGGCGGCGGAAGATAGTAAAATGGTGGCGGTGCTGAAAGCCGATCACGACGCCACACGCGAATTCGTCAGCAAGCCTATCGGCAAGTCCGCCGACAACATGTACAGCTACCTGGCGCTGGTGCAGGACGACCCGACGGTGCAGGTGGTCAACATGGCGCAAAAGGCCTATGTCGAGCACTACATCCAGGGCGATCCAGATCTGGCGAAACTGCCGGTACTCTCCGCCGCCGCGCCGTTTAAAGTCGGTGGGCGTAAAAACGATCCGGCAAGCTTTGTCGAAGTGGAAAAAGGCCAGCTCACCTTCCGTAACGCCGCCGACCTCTATCTCTACCCGAACACGCTGGTGGTGATGAAGGTAAGCGGTAAAGAGGTCAAGGAGTGGCTCGAATGCTCAGCCGGGCAGTTTAACCAGATTGACACCGCCAGCAGCAAACCGCAGTCGCTGATTAACTGGGACGGGTTCCGCACCTATAACTTCGACGTGATTGACGGCGTAAATTACCAGATCGACGTGAGTCAACCGGCGCGCTACGACGGCGAGTGCCAGATGATTCACCCGCAGTCAGAACGCATTAAAGACCTGACCTTTAACGGTAAGCCTATCGATCCGCAGGCCACCTTCCTCGTCGCCACCAATAACTATCGCGCCTACGGCGGCAAATTCGCCGGTACCGGCGACGACCATATCGCTTTTGCCTCCCCGGACGAAAACCGTTCGGTGCTGGCGGCGTGGATTGGCGCGCAGTCGAAGAAGGATGGTGCGATCCATCCGGCGGCGGATAACAACTGGCGACTGGCGCCGATCCACAGCAAAACGCCGCTGGATATTCGCTTTGAGACCTCGCCAGCCGACAAAGCCGCGGCGTTTATCAAAGAGAAAGCGCAGTATCCGATGCGACAGGTAGCGACCGATGATATCGGCTTCGCTATTTATCAGCTGGATTTGAGTCAATAATGCCTGTTCCCCGGTGGCGCTGCGCTTACCGGGGCTACAAAGCGGAGGTGGCTGGTAGTCCGGATTAGGCGCCAGCCGCTATCCGGGTACAGCTCCCCGGTGGCGCTGCGCTTACCGGGGCTACGGAGCGGAGCGGGCTGGTAGCCCGGATTAGGCACCAGCCGCTATCCGGGTACATCTCCCCGGTGGCGCTGCGCTTACCGGGGCTACAAAGCGGAGCTGGCTGGTAGCCCGGATAAGGCGCCAGCCGCTATCCGGGTACAGCTCCCCGGTGGCGCTGCGCTTACCGGGGCTACAAAGTGGAGCGGGCTGGTAGCCCGGATTAGGCGCCAGCCGCTATCCGGGGTTACAGGGAGTGATACTTTTTCACTCCCCGTGGTTAGCCAGCACCGCGGGGAGATTCAGCTCGATCCAGTCCGCCAGCGCCGCCACCTTCTCGCTCACCTGCAGACCGAGCGGCGTCAGGCTATATTCAACATGCGGCGGCACCACCGGATACGAGACGCGGTCGATAAAGCCATCCAGTTCCAGCGCCTGTAAGGATTGCGCCAGCATTTTTTCGCTGACGCCGCCCATTTTGCGCCGCAGATCGCTAAAGCGGTGAGTTCCCTCGCGAAGCGCCACCAGAATCAACACGCCCCAGCGGCTGGTCACGTGTTTTAGCACATCACGCGACGGGCACTGTTCAGCAAACAGATCCCCGTTGCGCAGTTTGTCGCTCAGCGTCGGTTCGGCCATTTTATACTTACCTTTTTGTACGTACTTACTAAAAGTTAGTTAAGGTGTTAGCTTACCACAACTGCCAATGAACACGAAGGAGAAGAACTATGATCGCGATTACCGGCGCCACCGGCCAGCTTGGCCAGCACGTACTGCATGATCTGTTAAAAACCGTCCCCGCCAGCCAGATTTTGGCGATTGTCCGCAACCCGGCGAAAGCGCAAGCGCTCAGCCAGCAGGGCGTGATTGTGCGCCAGGCCGAATACGGCGATGAAGCCGCGCTTACTGCCGCGCTGCAGGGGGTTGATAAACTGCTATTAATCTCCTCAAGCGAAGTCGGCCAGCGTGCCGTCCAGCACCGTAACGTCATCAACGCCGCCAAAGCCGCTGGGGTGAAATTTATCGCCTATACCAGCCTGCTGCACGCCGATACCTCACCGCTGGGCCTGGCCGGTGAACATATCGAAACCGAACAAATGCTGGCTGATTCCGGTATTCCTTACGCGCTGCTGCGCAACGGCTGGTATACCGAAAACTATCTGGCCAGCGCGCCGCCGGCGCTGGAACACGGCGTGTTTATTGGCGCCGCCGGGGAGGGTAAAATCGCCTCCGCCACCCGTGCCGATTATGCCGCCGCCGCCGCCCACGTTATCGCCGGCGAGGGCCATGCCGGGAAAGTTTACGAACTGGCGGGAGACAACGCCTGGACTCTGAGCGAACTGGCTGCCGAGCTGAGCAAGCAAAGCGGGAAAAATGTGGTTTATCAGAACCTCAGCGAAGCCGATTTCGCCGCCGCGTTGAAGAACGTCGGCCTGCCGGCCGGGCTTGCCGATATGCTGGCGGATTCCGATACCGGCGCGTCGAAAGGCGGACTGTTTGACGACAGCCGCACCCTGAGCAAACTGATTGGCCGCCCGACCACGTCGCTTGCCGATAGCGTAAAAGGCATCATCTAACCAATCCCTGTCAGTTTTTGCGGTTGCGTCCCGGCGCTTCATCTCTAATATTGAAGGGATGAATCGTCGGGAGACACGGCATGCAGGGCGTACCACCACAATTTAGCGATGAAAAAGACCGCGCGCGCTTTCGCCATCTCGAACAACTTCCCGGCGTAGAGCTCTATCACGCCCATATTTCTCGTTATGCCTTTGAACCGCATACCCACGAAGCCTTCGGCATCGGCGTGATTGAACAAGGCGCCGAACGCTTTCGCTATCGTGGCAGCCAGCACGTCGCTTCAGCCAATTCCATCGTCACCATGAATCCGGATGAGCTCCATACCGGCGAGGCGGAAACCGCCGAAGGCTGGCGCTACCGGATGATTTATCTGGAGCCGGATCGGCTGGAAGCCTTCACCGGCGTTCGCCACTGGTGGTTCAGTGAGGTCGTGCGCCAGGAGCCGCAGCGTGCCCGGCAAATCGGCCAACTGATTTACGGCCTGTGGCACGCTGACGATCCGCTGGCGCAGCAAGGGATGCTACTCGACCTGGTTGATACCTTCCGCCCGCTGGCCCACCATGCGCCAATGGCGCCGGAAGCGGCGCACCGCTTCGATCGGGTACGCGACTACCTGCACGATAACTATATGCGCGCCGTCAGCCTTGATGAACTGGCGCAGGTGGCAGCGCTCAGCCCCTATCACTTCCAGCGCCAGTTTAAAGCCCACTTTCACGTTACCCCGCACCAGATGCTGATGGCGATTCGCCTGTGGCGCGCCAAG
Source organism: Klebsiella sp. 141198 (assembly GCF_050600785.1). Taxonomy (NCBI): domain Bacteria; kingdom Pseudomonadati; phylum Pseudomonadota; class Gammaproteobacteria; order Enterobacterales; family Enterobacteriaceae; genus Klebsiella; species Klebsiella sp. 141198. The sequence continues at coordinate 198,580 of NZ_JAQIRM010000007.1, read as the reverse complement.
GCGTTTCTGACCCACGGCATGCCCGCCGCCGAAGTGGCCATCGCCGCCGGATTAACCGACCAGTCACATTTAACCCGCGCCTTCACCCGTCGCTACGGCATCACGCCGGTGCGTTATCAAAAACAGGTCGCCGGGCGCTAAAGCGCAATCTCATACAATATTCTTACCCTCGCGCCCTCCTACACTTGGCGCAAGCAAACTGAAGATGGATGTCATCATGATTAGCGGCGTGTTGTATGCCCTGCTGGCGGGGTTAATGTGGGGGCTGATTTTCGTCGGCCCGTTGCTGGTGCCGGAATATCCCGCGGTGCTGCAGTCGATGGGGCGCTATCTGGCGCTGGGACTTATCGCCTTGCCGCTGGCGTGGCTCGGCCGCGCGCGTCTGCGGCAGCTGAACGGCAAGGATTGGTGGACCGCGCTGGCGCTGACCATGATGGGGAACCTGATCTATTACTTCTGTCTTGCCAGCGCCATTCAGCGCACCGGCGCGCCGGTCTCGACAATGATTATCGGCACCCTGCCGGTAGTATTGCCGGTGTGCGCCAACCTACTGTATAGCCAGCGCGATGGCAAGCTACCGTGGCGGCGGCTATTTCCGGCGCTAATCTGTATCGCCCTGGGGCTGGTGTGCGTCAACGTGGCGGAGCTGCAGCACGGGCTTCCTGATTTCAGCCCGTGGCGCTATGGTTCGGGCATTGTTCTCGCGCTGATCGCCGTCGTCTGCTGGGCGTGGTACGCCCTGCGCAACGCCCGCTGGCTGCGTGAAAACCCGGATAAGCCGCCGATGATGTGGGCCACCGCGCAGGCGTTGGTCACCCTGCCGGTATCGCTGGTCGGTTATATTGCCGCCTGCGGATGGCTGCAGGGCCAGCATAGCGACTTCCCGCTCCCCTTCGGCCCGCGCCCGGCGGTGTTCATCGTCCTGATGCTGGCGATCGCCGTGCTCTGCTCGTGGGTCGGCGCACTGTGCTGGAACATTGCCAGCCAGCGCCTGCCGACGGTGATCCTCGGGCCGCTGATCGTCTTCGAGACGCTGGCCGGTCTGCTGTACACCTTCCTGCTACGCCAGAGTCTTCCTCCGCTGCTGACGCTGAGCGGGATCCTGCTGCTGGTGCTCGGTGTGGTGTCGGCGGTTCGCGCCCGCCCGGAAAAACCGGTTCTGCAGGAACTGCGCGTCGAGCCAAAAAAATAGCCTGGTATCCTAAAGGGGTATTCCCATGGATTAAAGATGCATTTAATATGCATCTTATATTCTTGATGACGAGGTAACTGCTATGGCTTTCCGTGACCAACCTTTAGGCGAGCTGGCGCTGAGCATCCCGCGCGCCTCCGCGCTGTTCCGTAAATACGATATGGATTACTGCTGCGGCGGCAAACAAACCCTGGAGCGCGCGGCGGCGCGCAAAACGCTGGACGTCGCGGCGATTGAAGCCGAACTGGCAAAACTGGCCGAGCAGCCGATCGAGCGCGACTGGCGCGCCGCGCCGTTCACCGACATCATCGACCACATCATCGTTCGCTATCATGATCGTCACCGTGAACAGCTGCCGGAACTGATCCTGCAGGCAACCAAGGTTGAACGCGTCCACGCCGATAAACCGAACGTGCCAAAAGGGCTAACTAAATACCTGACCATGCTGCACCAGGAGCTCTCCAGCCACATGATGAAAGAAGAGCAGATTCTGTTCCCGATGATCAAACAGGGGATGGGAACCCAGGCCGGTGGTCCTATCAGCGTGATGGAAAGCGAGCACGACGAGGCGGGCGAACTGCTGGAAGTGATCAAACACATCACCCATAACGTGACGCCGCCGCCGGAAGCCTGCACCACCTGGAAAGCGATGTACAACGGCATTAACGAAATGATTGACGACCTGATGGAGCACATCAGTCTGGAAAATAACGTGCTGTTCCCGCGTGCCCTCGCCGGAAAATCATAAAAAAAGGCGCCCGCAGGCGCCCTCTCGACATTGTCAGTTTATTGGCCACTCCGGGTGGCCTTTTTATTTCGCCAGACGTTTTTTACCGGCAAACAGCCAGCCTGCGCCCAGCAGAACAAACCACAGCGGGGTGACCATCAGCGCCTCGCGGGTATCATCTTCCAGCGTCAACAGCACCAGTACGAAGACGAAGAAGGCCATGCACACCCAGCACATCACTTTACCCAGCGGCATCTTATAGATGGACTTCTCGTGCAGCTGCGGACGCTTTTTACGATAGACCAGGTAAGAGCAGAGGATAATGGTCCAGACGAACATGAACAGAATTGCCGACACCGTGGTGATCATGGTGAACGCGGCAATCACGCTCGGGTTGACCATCAGCATCACCACGCCGCCCAGCAGGCACATGCAGGAGAAGGTTAAGCCCTTCGCCGGCACCGCGCGTTTAGACAGCTTGGCGAACATTTTCGGCGCCTGACCTTCCTGCGCCAGACCGAACAGCATACGACTGGTGGAGAACACTCCGCTGTTAGCGGAAGAGGCGGCGGAAGTCAGTACCACGAAGTTGATCAGGCTGGCGGCAGCCGGCAGGCCGACCAGAACAAACAGCTCAACGAACGGGCTCTTGCTCGGCACGACGGAGCTCCACGGCGTCACCGACATAATCACAATCAGCGCGAAGACGTAGAACATAATGATACGCAGCGGGATGGAGTTGATCGCCCGCGGCAGTGATTTTTCCGGGTCTTTGGTTTCCGCCGCGGTAGTACCCACCAGCTCAATCCCCACGAAGGCGAATACCGCTATCTGGAAGCCGGCAAAGAAACCGCTGAGGCCTTTCGGGAACCAGCCGCCGTCATTCCACAGATGCGCGAATGAGGCTTCGACGCCGGTCGGCGATTTAAAGTGCATCATCACCATCACCAGGCCGACCACGATCAGCGCCACGATAGCGACGATTTTGATCATCGCGAACCAGAACTCCATTTCGCCAAACATCTTCACGGTTGCGAGGTTCAGGCCCAGCAGCAGCAGGATAACCGCTAACGAAGCGACCCAGTCAGAAAGTCCGGGGAACCAGAACTGCGCGTAGGCGGTGATGGCGACAACGTCCGCCATCCCGGTGACCACCCAGCAGAACCAGTAGGTCCAGCCGGTAAAATACCCCGCCCACGGCCCTAACAGGTCGGAGGCGAAGTCACTGAATGATTTATATTCGAGGTTCGACAGCAGTAATTCGCCCATTGCACGCATGACGAAAAACAGCATAAAACCGATGATCATATAAACAAAAATAATGGATGGCCCGGCGAGACTGATGGTCTTGCCAGACCCCATAAACAGCCCGGTGCCGATCGCCCCGCCGATAGCAATAAGCTGAATATGCCGGTTAGTGAGATTTCGCCGTAGCGATTGTTCAGTCGTCTCCTGCTCGTCGGCAACGACTTTGACCTGATCTACCATGTGATTTTCTTCCTGTTGTACCTGTCTGTGTTGTTCAGGCTCTGTTGGCCTGTCATTTGTCGCAACCCTGGCAAGAGGGTTTATCGATATTAGGTAAGAATCGGAGGGATGAATACTATGATTTAGATATAATGTTAATTTTATGTTTAAAGTGAGTGTTATATCACCAATGTAACGCGAAACAGCTCACAAAAATACACTCAACGAACTTATATGCAATACAAAATTCCAATAAATTTATAACTTAAGGATTTTACACTGTTTTTATTGGCTCCCTCCCCCTGACAGGAGAGGAAGCCCCTGGTGCTTAAATAATGTCCAGCAGCTCAACTTCAAAGATCAGGGTGCTGAATGGCGGGATAGAAGCGCCCGCGCCGCGCTCGCCGTAAGCCAGGTTGTGCGGAATGGTCAGTTCCCATTTGGAACCTACCGGCATCAGGGTCAGCGCTTCGATCCAGCCGCCGATCACGCCGGTCACCGGGAATTCAGCCGGTTCGCCGCGGGCCACGGAGCTATCGAACACGGTACCGTCGATAAGCTTACCGGTGTAGTGAACGCGTACGCGGTCGGTACGCGCCGGGATCGGGCCTTCGCCCTGCGTCAGTACGCGGAACTGCAGACCAGATTCAGTGCTGTTCACGCCTTCTTTTTCACGGTTTTCATCGAGGTATTTCTGGCCATCGGCGGCCATCGCCTGGAAGCGCTCACGACGCACGGCGTCAGCGCGTTCGTGGATTTCACGCAGCGCGCGGTGTACGGCTTCAACCGGCACCTGCGGCTGGTTGCCTTCCAGCGCATCGGCAATGCCGGCAACCAGCGCTTCCGGCAGCAGCCCCTGCAGGCCGGATTCGCTCAGTTGTTGTCCAACCTGCAAGCCGATACCGTAACTTGCCTGCGCTTCGATAGTGTCAAAAGTCGGGGTTGCCATCTTTGTTCCTTTTTTGGGTGATAAACATCTTGAGAAAAGCGTTCGAAAGCATAACAGCCATAGAGGAATGGGTAAAACTTTGTCGGCGGATGATGACAAATCTCAGCGAAACAGAAACAATAGGCGATATCAGGTTAACCTCTACCTTCAGGACGTTAGCCGTCTATACTCATAAGCAGGATAAAAATATGCGGAGCAGGAGGAAAGCCATGCCCGGGCGCTTTGAATTGACATCTACCCTGGCGAAGATCTGGCACGCCCCGGATCAACTTCGTCTCATGGATCCGCTACCGCCCATGCATCGCCGCGGCATCATCGCCGGCTTCCTGCTGGTCATTATTGGTTTCCTGCTCCCCTCCGGCGATAACAGCACGCCGACCCAGGCCAGCCGCGAAGCTAATCTCGATCTGCAGTCCCAGTCTCAGCCGCAAGGTTCGGGCAATCAGGCCGTGCCGCTTCCGCCAATCACCAATACGCCGACGGTCAGCGATGCCGACCAGGTTGCGCCTGTGGCGCCTGAAGCCATTCAGGATGAACAGCCGGACCAGACGCAGACGCAAACTTCTTCTTCTTCTCAGCCGTACCAGCAGCCGGCGCAGCAGCAATCTGCGCCGGGCATTGAACAGCAGTGGCGCACCTACCGGATTGAATCGGGCAAAACGCTGGCGCAATTGTTCCGCGACCACGGACTGCCAGCCACTGACGTCTACGCCATGGCGCAGGTCGAAGGCGCCGGCAAACCATTAAGCACCTTGCAGAGTGGACAGACGGTGCAAATTCGCCAGAACGCCAACGGCGTCGTCACCGGCCTCACTATTGATACCGGCAACGGCCAGCAGGTGCTGTTCACCCGCCAGTCGAACGGCAGCTTCGTGCGCGCGCGATAAACGCTTCGCTTAGGCCGGGTTGTACGCCCGGCCTAATGCGCCTGGCTTTTGTTCACCCAGCGGATCCCTACACACACCAGGACCAGCGCGATCGCGTACTTCCACTCAAAGATATTCTCGCCAAGAAAGATCGCTGACAGCACCGTCCCGGCCACCGGGATAACAAAGTTAAACGGCGCAATCATACTGACGCGATTGTGCTTGAGCAGCACGCTCCATAGCGCAAAAGCTATCGACGACAGCAGAGTTAAATAGCCAAGGATCATCGCTGCGGTCAGGCTGTGCATCCGTAGCTCCCCGCCGGTCAGATACCCGCCCGCCACCAGCACCAGACCGCCGAAGGCCAGCTGCCAGCCGGTCATCACCGTCGGGTCGACGGTTTGCGAGATGCGTTTGCCGTAGAGCGTCGCCGCCGAGAGGATGAACGCCGCCAGCACGACAAAGCCATCGCCCTGCCAGACAAAATTAAAATCGCCCAATGAGGTGTTGAAGTTCACCAACATCACGCCGACGAAGCCCAGCACACAGCCGATAGTTTTGTTATAGCTGAGCCGGTCATTCTGGTAGATAAAATGCGCCAGCAGAACGCTGAAGAACGTCCCGGTGGCATTCATAATCGATCCCTTCACTCCGGTGGTGAACGCCAGGCCGACGTAGAAGAAGGCGTACTGGATAGCGGTCTGCGTCAGCCCCAGCATCGCCAGCTGCCCGCACTGGCGGCCATTGAGCCGGGCGATGGGTTTGCGCTGCGCGAGCGCAAACAGCAGCAACAATAAGCCTGCAAACAGGAAGCGATAACCGGCAAAAACAATTTTTGAGGGGACATCATCGGTGGCGATGTGCAGAAGTTCATAGCCGTTTTTTATCGAGGGATAAGAACTGCCCCACAGCAGACAGCATAGCGTCGCGCAGACATAAGCTACTTTTTTATTGGCAAAAATCGAGGGGGTCGGAAAGGAAGCGTCCATTAACTTTACCGGAAATAAAATCGTGTTTTATTTTATCATCCAGAAAGTGGCGAGAATAGCTACCATACCAGATAAAAATCAGGCAGGCGCTAAAAAGCAAAACGCCGGCACAAGGCCGGCGCATCGACGTGAGTTGAGTAAAAAATTACTCAGCTACAACGTTAACAACCAGTTTAGCGAAGACTTCGCTGTGAACCTGGAAGTCTACTTCGTGCTCACCGGTGGTGCGCAGAACGCCGTTCGGCAGGCGAACTTCGCTCTTCGCAACGGCAACGCCAGCTGCAGAAACAGCGTCAGCGATGTCGCGAGTACCGATGGAACCGAACAGTTTACCTTCGTCGCCAGATTTGGACGCGATGGTAACGGTGCCCAGTGCGTTGATTGCTTCAGCACGTGCGTTAGCAGCGGCCAGAACGTCAGCCAGTTTGGCTTCCAGTTCAGCGCGGCGCGCTTCGAAGAACTCAACGTTTTTCTTGGTAGCTGGAACAGCTTTACCCTGTGGTACCAGGAAGTTACGAGCATAGCCCGCTTTAACGTTTACCTGATCACCCAGGCTACCCAGGTTTGCTACTTTATCAAGCAGAATAACTTGCATTACCTTATCCTCTCAAAGTCGTATTAATGGACCGTGACCGATTACTGATGACGATCAGTGTACGGCAGCAGGGACAGGTAGCGTGCGCGTTTGATAGCGCGAGCCAGCTGACGCTGATATTTTGCACGGGTACCGGTGATACGGCTTGGGACAATCTTACCGCTTTCGGTGATGTAGTTTTTCAGCGTAGCGATATCTTTATAGTCGATCTCTTGAACGCCTTCCGCGGTGAAACGGCAGAACTTGCGACGACGGAAATAACGTGCCATATGGCTAGTCTCCAGAATCTATCAATTCAATCTGCTCGGCATGCAGAACCATTTTACTCAAGCCGTTCTTTGCCTTATGGCAACTAATGAACCCTTGAACGGTGACTGCGCTACCGACCGTTATACTGTGAGTAATGGCCTGGTTCTCGTGTCCGCTAATAATAACGGGCATTTGGCACCACGCCTGCCGGTGAAAACCGGCTTCCTCCTGCACAGAACGATGCTCAAGCACGAACTGGCAATGAGGAATTCCTGACGGGCTGACCTTTCGAAGGGGCATCCTGCACACGGTGCCGGACAACACCAGACGGTTGGTCATCAGGATTACTCTTCAGAATCCCCAGCTTCAGAATCATCTGCGGTTTCGTTAGCGAAATCTTCACGACGCTCACGGCGCTCGTCTTTCGCTTTAACCATCGGAGATGCTTCGGTAACAGCGTGCTTAGTACGCATTACCATGCTGCGGATAACGGCGTCGTTGAAGCGGAAGTTAGTTTCCAGCTCATCGATCGCTTCCTGCGGCGCTTCAACGTTCAGCAGAACGTAGTGAGCTTTGTGCAGTTTGTTGATCGGATAAGCCAGCTGACGGCGGCCCCAGTCTTCCAGACGGTGGATCGTACCTTCTGCTGCAGTGATTGCACCAGTGTAACGTTCGATCATGCCCGGAACCTGTTCGCTCTGGTCAGGATGGACCATAAAAACGATTTCGTAATGACGCATCGAATTGCTCCTTACGGATTATTCAGCCTCCTGTCTGGGTCAGCCGCGGCCCATGGAGGCAAGGAACGTGTTAAAGGGCGGCTGAAAAATTGACGCGTCATTCTAATTGCGCCCCCCCAGGAACACAAGCGCATTTGCACAAATAATTCGCACTAAGCGCCAAGCTGGGCTAAGTGGGTGATTTAAAATTAACCAATAACGAACGCGGCATTTTTTTGAACAACTGCATCAGAAAAGGTCGCTATCAGGCGACGCGCCAGCGATTACAATTTAATCAATAGCCAGACACCAGCAAGAGGAGTCCAGCGTTTTACCCGTACTGTCAGTAAGGAGCGTTCTATGAAAAGCATTATCATCGCCGTAATGGCTGCGCTACTCCTTAGCGCCAACGCGCTGGCAGCCATCAAAATCGATGGGCGTCAGGCTCGCAACATGGATGATGTGCAGAGTCTGGGCGTAATCTATATCAACCATAATATGGCTAGCGAACAAGAGGCCGACCAGGCCCTGAACCAGGAAAGCGATGCCCTGGGAGCGAAGTACTTCCAGCCAATCCTGATTCACGAACCGCAGAGCAATGGCCTTATTCATGCCAGCGCCGCTATTTACCGCTAACCCAGGTCGATGCTTCGCCTCTCCTCATGAGGGGCGAAGCGAAAGCCTACGTAAACGCAATTGAGAATTATTTTCCAAACTGACTTACCAGCGTCATCGCAACCTGATTTAATCATCAATTCACCGTTTGTTAATCAGGAGTGATTGATGGTCCCGCGTTTCGCGACGTTAGGTCGCATCCCTAAAGGAGTTTGGGTACTCGGCGGCGTCAGCCTGTTAATGGATGTCTCGTCAGAGATGATCCACAGCCTGCTACCGTTGTTTATGGCCACCACGCTCGGCGCCAGCGTCATTATCATCGGTCTTATCGAAGGGCTGGCCGAAGCCACCGCCTTAATTCTCAAAGTCTTCTCCGGCGTTATTAGCGACTACGTTGGCAAACGCAAAGGGCTGGCGCTGCTTGGCTACGGGCTGGGGGCGATCAGCAAGCCGCTGTTTGCCCTCGCGCCGAGCGCCGGGGTGGTATTTAGCGCCCGCATGATCGACCGCATCGGAAAAGGTATCCGCGGAGCGCCGCGCGATGCACTAGTCGCCGACGTAACGCCGCCGGAGATCCGTGGCGCGGCCTACGGGCTACGTCAGGCACTGGATACCGTCGGCGCCTTTCTCGGCCCGCTGCTGGCGGTGCTGCTGATGTTCATCTGGGCCAACGATTTTCACGCTATCTTCTGGGTGGCGGTCATTCCCGCCGTACTATCCATTGCTCTACTGGGCTTTGGCCTGCAGGAGCCGAAATCCGCCATCGCGCACAAACGTAGCAATCCGCTGAAGCGCGAAAACCTGAAAAAGCTCTCCGCCGCCTACTGGTGGGTGGTGGCGATCGGCAGTATCTTCACCCTCGCCCGCTTCAGCGAAGCTTTTTTGGTGCTGCGCGCCCAGCAGATGGAGATCCCGCTGTTTACTATTCCGCTGGTCATGGTCGCGATGAACCTGGTCTACAGCCTCACGGCTTACCCGTTCGGTAAGCTCTCTGACAGCATGAGTCACAGTAAACTGCTGCAATGGGGGCTGCTGGTGCTGATCCTCGCCGATATCGTGCTGGCGCTCAGCGGCCACTGGAGCACGCTGCTGATCGGCGTCGCGCTGTGGGGGATTCACATGGGGATGACTCAAGGCCTACTGGCGGCCATGGTTGCGCATACCGCGCCGCCGGAACTACGCGGTACGGCATTCGGCATGTTTAACCTGATGAGCGGCCTGGCGCTGCTGCTGGCCAGTACCGGCGCAGGGGTACTGTGGGAAACCTTCGGCGCAGCCTCGACGTTTTACGCCGGCGCGATGATTTGCGTGGTCACGCTCATCGGCATGCGCTGTATGCCATCGGCCTATCGTCAGGGTTAAAAACGGCTCCGGGGCCAGACCAGTTGCTTCACCCTGAGGTGAAAGCCCCGGAGCGCGTAGCTTACTTCTGCCCGTAGTAGGCGTCAGGCCCGTGTTTACGCAGAAAATGTTTCTCCATTAGCCAGCCGTCGATGGGCTGTAGCTGCGGATTAATCCCGCGGGCGATCCACGCCATTCGCGCCACTTCTTCCATCACCACCGCATTGTGCACCGCCTCGTGGGCATCTTTCCCCCAGGAAAAGGGTCCGTGCTGATAGACCACAATCCCTGGCGTATGTAACGGGTTGGCCTCGCCCAGCGTTTCGATAATCACCTTCCCGGTGTTCAGCTCATAGGCCTCTTCCACCTCCTGTGCGCTGAGCGCCCGGGTGCAGGGGATATCACCGAAGAAGTAGTCCGCGTGGGTGGTGCCGAGCGCCGGGATTGCCAGCCCCGCCTGCGCCCAGGCGGTAGCGTGCGTCGAGTGGGTATGCACCACCCCGCCAAGGCCGGAATAACGGTGGTATAACGCAAGGTGGGTAGCGGTATCAGAAGAGGGACGCCAGCGCCCCTCCACCACGTTGCCCTGCAAATCGACCACCACCATATCATCGACGGTCATTGACTCGTAGGCTACGCCGCTGGGCTTAATCACCACCAGCCCACGCTGCCGGTCGATTGCGCTGACGTTGCCCCAGGTAAAGGTCACCAGCCCGTAGCGCGGCAGATCCATATTAGCTGCAAATACCTGCTGTTTAAGCTGCTGCATTATGCCGCCTCCGTCAGGCCTGCGCGGGCCATCCGCGCCTTTACCCAGTCACGGGCTTTCGCGACTTCCGCCGCCGGGTCATCGGTGGTTTCGCTCCACATTTCAATCAGATACGGACCACAGTAGCCTGTCTGCTTGAGCGTTTCGAAACAACGTTCAAAATCGACGACCCCTTCACCAAACGGCACGTTTTTGAAGACGCCGGGCTTCGTATCTTTGACGTGTACCGCCACGATATGCCCCATGCCGGCCTGCAATTCCATTTGTACGTCGTTATCCCACGCCGACAGATTGCCAATATCCGGATAAAGCTGGAACCACGGATTATTCAGGTAGTGAGCATAGCCCAACGCCTTACTGATCGAGTTCATCAGCGGATAGTCCATGATTTCCATCGCCAGCGTCACCTGGGCCCGGCTGGCCATCCCGACGCTCTCTTTCAGGCCTTCGCGAAAACGGCGTCGAGTCTCATCATTCGCCTGCTGATAATAAACATCGTAGCCTGCCAGTTGGATCACCCGAATCCCCACATCCTGCGCCAGCTGGATGGCTTTACGCATGATGTCCAGTCCCTGATTACGCACCGCGTCATCTTCGCTGCCGAGCGGAAAACGACGATGGGCGCTAAGGCACATCGATGGTACCCGGACGCCGGTTTCGGCTACCGCCTTGACCAGCGCCAGGCGCTGCTCCTGGCTCCAGTCCAGCCGGGCGAGACGAGCATCGGTTTCATCAAGCGACATTTCGACAAAGTCAAAACCGAGGGTTTTCGCGAGCTGTAACCGCTCCAGCCAGCACTCCCCGCCGGGGAGCGCTTTTTCATAGATACCGAGCGGAATGTGTTTCGACAACATAGCCGCTCCTTAACCCCACAGCTGGGCGATAGAGCGTTTAAACTGGCGAGCCGCTTCCACCGGCGAGGCGGCATCGCGGATACTGCGCCCGGCAATAAAGACGTGAATAGGGATACCGGCGAACAGCGGCAGGTCTTCCAGCGCCAGCCCGCCGGTCACGGTGACTTTGAAGCCCATATCGGAAAGGCGCTTAATCGCGCTGATATCCGCCTCGCTCCACGCCACGCCCGCGGCCTGCGCGTCGCGGCTGCGGTGATAGACCACCTGCTGAATGCCCGCGTCGCGCCACGCCTGCGCCTGCTCCCAGGTCCAGAAACCGGTCAGTTCAATTTGCACGTCGCCGTTGAACTCTTTGGCGACATCCAGCGCCCCTTTGGCGGTGTTGATATCGGCGCAGCAGATCACGGTCACCCAGTCGGCGTTGGCCTCAAAGCACATCCGCGACAGGATTTTTCCGGCATCGGCGATTTTGGCATCCGCCAGCACGATTTTATGCGGGTACAGCGCTTTCAGATCGCACACCGCGCGCACCCCTTCGCCAACACAGAGAATAGTACCGACTTCAATGATATCCACCTCTTCGGCGATCAGTCGGGTGGTCTCATAGGCGTGAGACAGGGTTTGGTTATCCAGCGCAACCTGCAACATTGGTAACTGAGACATCGTATAAACTCCCTCTTAAACAGCCGCCGCAGTGGCGTTTTCAATTAAATCCAACACTTCCTGCTCGGTGCGGCAGGCGCGTAAACGGTCGAAATTGGCTTCGTCATCAAACAGGTTAACGATCTGCATGATGCCCACCTCCTGGTGGGTGGTAGCGTCAACTGCCGCCATGGTGATCAGAATGTCGACCGGGTCGTTATCTTCGTGATTGAAAATCAGCGGTTTTTTGAGCGTCACCAGCGCAAAGCCGGTTTTCTTAACGCCCTCTTCCGGACGGCCGTGCGGCATCGCCAGCCCCGGCGCGATAACAAAATAGGGACCATGCTGCGCGACGCCATCGAGGATCGCCTGGTAGTAACGCGGTTCCACTACGTCGGCGGCCACCAGCAGATCGACACCGATTTTCACCGCCTCCTGCCAGCTTTCCGCCTCCGCCTGCAGGCGTATGGAGTGGTTCTGCGCCAGAGAATCATGAAGTTTCATGGCGGCTCCTTATTTCACGTCCTGCGGGAAGTGGGCTTTGATCACTTCAAGCAGTTTTGGGCCGAAATCCGCAGGCGACAGCATGTTGCGCACGCCAACCACGTATTTATTGCCAGTAACGGTGATTTCGCCTGCGATGTGGGTCGAGGCAATAATGATATCCGCGCCGTTTAGCTCGCTTTTATACTCACCGACCGCGCAGCTGTTCACCGTGTGGTCGATGTTTGATTGCGTCAGGAACTGGTCCACCTTCATTTTCATGATCATGGAACTACCTTGCCCGTTGCCACACACAGCCAGAATACGTACGGTCATAATCAGAACTCCTTATTGAGCAGAGGCTTCTGCCAGTTGTTTTTCCGCATCTTCCTCGGCGCGCAGCGCGCGGCCGGCGAAGAACATATAAGCCAGTGAAATCAGAATAATGACGGCCATAAACGCCAGCCCTATCGAGGCGAAGCCCTGCATCATCGGCGGCGCCAGGATTGACCAATCCGCCATGCCCATCCAGGCGCTCATTCCGGTCAACTTCACCGCCCACACGCAGCCGAAGATTTCAATCATGCCCATCACCAGACAGATCTTGAGCGCCGCGCGCCAGCCGCCGAAGTGATTAGCAAAGACGCCAATCGTCGCGTTAGAGAAGAACATTGGGATAAAGCCCGGGATGATCAGAATGGAGGAGCCAACGCCGACGAGAATACCAACGGCAATCAGTTGGCCGATGGTGCCCCACATAAAGCCCCAGACCACGGCATTCGGCGCGAAGCTATAGATAGCGGCGCAGTCGATCGCCAGCACGGCGCCGGGGATCAGGCGCTGTGAGATACCGTTGAAGGCTTCGGACAGCTCGGCAACGAACATACGCACGCCCTGGGTAATGATGAAAATGGCCACGGCGAAGGAGAAACCGGTCTGCAGGATATAGACCGTCCAGTGGGTTTTGCCCGCCATCGCCTGTACAACATCGATGCCAAAGGAGAGCAGAATGGCGCCAAAGAAAATGGTCATCACAATCGCGGTAGAGACGATGTTGTCGTGGAAAATATTGAGCCAGCCCGGCAGCTTGAGGTCTTCGACGCTCTCCTCTTTTTTCCCCAGATACGGCGCCACTTTATAGGCAATCCACGAGGCAAACTGCTGTTGGTGACCGATAGAGAAGCCGCAGCCGTCGGTAACCAGTTGAGTCGGCTTAAACATCATGTTGGAGGTGATACCCCAGTACAGGGAGACCAGCACCGCGGTGCAGATAATGGTCGTCCACATGGAGTAGCCGAAGATGAAGAAAGAGACCGCAATCAGCCCCGCCTGCTGAAACATGATATGGCCAGTCAGCATGATAGTGCGGATGCCGGTAATGCGGCGCAGCAGGACGTAACAGATATTTAGCGCCAGGGCCAACAGCACCGCATACCCCACCCAGCTATAGGCCTCGCCCATCCGGTCGATGGTCGCCATCATTGAGGCGTAGGTATCGGAAATCGCGCCATTGATGCCATAAACCTCTGACATTTTCGCCACCACCGGCTTAAAGGTGCTGGTAAGAATGCCGGAGCCGGCTTGTAACAGCATGAAACCAATGATGGTTTTGATCGTGCCTTTGATAATCACGCTGACGCTTTTACGCAACAAGATATAGCCAAGGCAGGTCACGATACCCAGCAGCAGCGGGGCATTAGTCATTACCTGATTAAAGAAGACGGTAAAGATGTTGTAGAGGATCTCCATAACACACTCCAGAAGAGGAAGGCTTAGAACGCGCATGACGCTCAGCAGTTGTCGTCGCCCTCACTCTAATAATCAAAAACAATCACAACAAGATTGAATTTGATTAAATGTGACGCATCACGCAAATAATCATATTTTTTATAGGTGTATTCTCTCCCACGTCACGCGATAACCAAACAAACCACTAATATCAACAATATACATACATGCCCGATATTAAATTCAGGGGTTTTCAGCGCGTTAGCGCTACGATATCACCGCATTCCATCGAAAATAGCCGATTGCATTCCTGAAAAAACAGTGCCAGTATCAATCAAAACAAATCACCAATTGATTACTTTTGAAATAAAAGAGGAAGAGATCGATGAGTAAAGTGCAAACCATCACCCGTGAATCCTGGATTTTGAGCACTTTCCCGGAATGGGGCAGCTGGCTGAATGAAGAGATCGAACAAGAGCAGGTTGCGCCGGGCACCTTTGCCATGTGGTGGCTGGGATGCACCGGTATTTGGCTAAAATCGGAAGGCGGCGCTAATATTTGCGTCGATTTCTGGTGCGGCACCGGTAAGCAGAGCCACGCTAATCCGCTGATGAAAACCGGCCACCAGATGCAGCGCATGGCCGGAGTGAAAAAACTGCAGCCGAACCTGCGCACTACGCCATTCGTACTCGATCCTTTCGCCATCCGTCAAATTGACGCCGTGCTGGCGACGCACGATCACAACGATCATATCGACGTTAACGTCGCCGCCGCGGTGATGCAAAACTGCGCCGCCGATGTGCCGTTTATTGGACCAAAAACCTGCGTTGATCTGTGGATTGGCTGGGGCGTGCCGGCAGAACGCTGCATCGTCATGAAGCCGGGCGATGTGGTGAAGATCAAAGACATTGAGATCCACGCGCTCGACGCATTCGATCGTACGGCCCTCATTACCTTGCCTGCCGATCAAAAAGCCGCCGGCGTGCTGCCGGACGGCATGGACCAGCGCGCGGTCAACTATCTGTTCAAAACGCCGGGCGGCAACCTGTACCACAGCGGCGACTCCCACTACTCCAACTACTATGCAAAGCACGGTAACGACCATCAGATTGACGTCGCCCTCGGTTCCTACGGGGAAAACCCGCGCGGCATCACCGACAAAATGACCAGCGCCGATATCCTGCGCATGGCGGAATCGCTAAATGCCAAAGTAGTCATTCCGTTCCACCATGATATCTGGTCCAACTTCCAGGCCGACCCACAGGAGATCCGCGTACTGTGGGAGATGAAAAAGGATCGTCTGAAATACGGCTTCAAGCCCTTTATCTGGCAGGTCGGCGGTAAATTTACCTGGCCGCTGGATAAAGACAATTTCGAATACCACTACCCACGCGGATTCGATGACTGCTTTACCATTGAGCCAGACCTGCCGTTCAAATCCTTCTTGTAACCGTATCCCGGCGGGCGCGCCCGCCGGAATTCCCTTTCCGCATTAGTATTTAGCGTTAATTTCAAATATCATCTTTGCTTGTCACTTTTAATCGGATTCGCTCATGACTGAAGCGCAAAGACATCAAATTTTACTGGATTTGCTGGCGCAAACGGGATTCGTTACCGTTGAACAGGTAATCTCCCGCCTCGGCATCTCTCCGGCGACGGCAAGACGCGATATCAATAAGCTTGATGAAAACGGCAAGCTGAAAAAGGTCCGTAATGGCGCGGAAGCCATCAGCGAACAGCGCCCGCGATGGTCGCCAATGAACATTCATCAGGCGCAAAACCATGATGAGAAAGTGCGGATTGCCCGCGCCGCCTCGCAGCTGGTGTCGCCGGGCGAAAGCATTGTTATCAACTGCGGCTCCACCGCCTTCCTGCTCGGCCGCGAATTATGCGGCAAACCGGTGCAGATCATCACCAACTACCTGCCGCTGGCCAACTATCTGATTGACCAGAAGCATGACAGCGTGATCATTATGGGGGGGCAATATAACCACAGCCACTTCATCACCCTCAGCCCGCAGGGTAGCGAAAACAGCCTGTATGCCGGGCACTGGATGTTCACCAGCGGCAAAGGGTTAACCGCCGAGGGATTGTACAAAACCGATATGTTGACCGCGATGGCCGAACAGAAAATGCTGAATGTCGTCGGCAAGCTGGCGGTACTGGTCGATAGCACTAAAGTCGGCGAGCGCGCCGGGATGCTATTCAGCCAGGCCAGTCAGATCGACCTGGTCATTACCGGCAAGCAGGCCGATGAAGCGATCCTCAAGCAGCTTGAGGATCAGGGCGTGCAGGTTATCCGCGTTTAAAGGTGCTGTAAAAAAAAGGCGGTGGTCGCGTCCAGCGCTTCCGGGGTAATGCGGTGACGCACGCCCTTTTGCCAGTGGCAGGTCAGGTTAGTTGCCAGGCCGCTCTGCGTTAACGCCTGCTGCAGGCGGAAAGTTTCGCCTGGCGGAACCACGTCATCGGCATCGCCGTGCCACAGCAGCAGCGGCTTATTCGCCAGCGCCGACAGTTGATGAGTGACGTCCCACTCCGCCAGGCTTGCCGTATCGAATCCGGGTGACGGAAACAACGTCTGTGCGAGGGTACTGAAATAGCCCGAGCCCATCAGACAGGCCACGCATTTAAGCTCAGAATGATGAGTCATGATGCCAAGCGCGGTCATGCCGCCCATTGACGCGCCGGCCACCGCCAGCCGCTCGCCTTCCAGCCACCCCTCAGCGATAATCGCTTCTCGCAGTGCGGAAAACTCAACAAAGTTCTGTCGCAGGATCGGCCAAAAGCGCTGCATTCGCCCGGCATCATCGCCGTGAAAACGCGCGCCGTGTTCGGCGGCATCAGGCATAACCACCCGGAAACCGGCTTCGGCCAGCGCGACGGCAAAGTAGCTGTAGACCAGCTTGGAAGAGGTAAAACCGTGATAAAAGACGATAACCGGCAGAGGTTTATCCGCCATCCCAGCCGGACAGGCGTGGATCGCTTCACCGCCTGCTAGATTGCGCATTTCGAGTGTAATCAACTATCGTCTCCTTCTTTATAGTGGCACGACGTTGCGCACCAAAACATTCGCCAAAGCTTTACGTTGAGCACGATTTATAATGTTGAGAGCTCGGTTACGCTTTCATAACATTTTCATTCGAAAATCGCGCGATAGATAACAATTCGGGAACATTCCCCAGAAATGATGTTCAGGCTACCACTACACTATCACTATCAGGAAACGAGATATGGTCATGCGTAGGTTTACACCGTGGTTACTGGCTCTCGCCTTAAGCGGATGTAGCATCCTGCAGGGTACGCCGGAGGCGCCGCCGCCGGCAAGCGATCATCCGCAGGAGATTCGTCGCAATCAGACTGAGGGCCTGCAAAAGATAGGTACCGTCAGCGTGCTGATGTACGGTTCGCCGATGGATGTCGAGACCGCGTTGAAAGCCAAAGCAGAAGCCGCAAAAGCGGATTACTACGTCATCGTCATGATCGATGACACCATGGTTCCCGGCCAGTGGTATTCGCAAGCGATTCTGTATCATAAATAGCGGCGTGATGCGTTTTTAACCAGCTTTACACTGCTTTGCGTCCATTCACGTTCTCCTGCGCATAATAACGTTCGGCCAGCCTTTTGGCAGAACGTTAGCAAACGGACTGCCCTCGGGATTACGTGAAATGGAGCTGACGATGAAACGATCACTGACCTTACCCAGCCTGTTGCTGACCACCGCGACGGCCAATACTTCCGCTCAGTCAGCCGAATTCGCCAGTGCGGATTGCGTCACCGGCCTGAACGAAATTGGTCTGATTTCCGTCAATAATATTTCCGGCAGTCAGCAGGATGTCGAGCACGCCATTGCCGTAAAAGCCGATGAGCAGGGCGCTTCCTGGTATCGTATCGTTCAGATGTATGAAGAGCCGCAGCCGGATAGCTGGCGAGTGCAGGCTATTCTCTACGCCTGAGAAGGCTGTCGTCCGCGCCCCATCGCCCGCAGCAGCGCATCGTCCAGCAGCTGCGCGTCCAGGCGGATACCTCCTCGCGGATCCAGCATCATCCGGCACCATGCCTGGGCCAGCGGTGGCGACGCAAAGCGCAGCATCTGCGCACCCGCCCCCAGGCAATACACCAGACGCGCTATTTCTCGTCCCTGCGCCTCAACAGGTCGCCGTAAGAGTTGCTGAAGCTGTCGCCACGCGCGGTCATAATGCCGGTTCTGCCCCTTAACCTCAGCACACTCCGCCGCCAGCATTTCTAGCGCCGCCGGCTGCTTGCCAAGCACCCGCATCACGTCGAGACACATAATATTGCCGGAGCCTTCCCAGATACTATTCACCGGCATCTCACGGTATAAGCGCGGGAGTTCGCTCTCTTCGCAATAACCGATACCGCCCAGCACTTCCATCGCCTCAGCGACAAACGGTATACCGGCGCGACAGATAGCAAACTTGGCGACCGGGGTAAATAAACGAGCCCATAGCACTTCATGCGCATCGTCGCGCCGATCCCAGGCGCGAGCCAGACGGAACAGAAAAGCGGTTTGTCCTTCAAGACGCAGCGCCATCTGGCCCAGCACCTGACGCATCATCGGCTGATCGGCCAGATTCTTGCCGAACGCCTGACGCTGCAGCGCATGATACAGCGCCACCGAGTAAGCGCGGCGCATCAGGGCATGGCTACCAACGGCGCAGTCGAAGCGGGTCAACGCGCCCATCTTGAGAATTTGCCGCACGCCGTCGCCTTCTTCGCCTATCAGCCACCCGCAGGCGTCAAAGAACTCCACTTCGCTACTGGCGTTAGAGCGGTTGCCTAATTTATCTTTCAGCCTCTCAAGACGCACGCCATTGCGTTGACCATCGGGTAAAAAACGCGGCACAAAGAAACAGGAGAGCCCGCCTGGCGTCTGGCCTAATACCAAATGCGCATCGCTCTGCGGCACCGAGAAGAACCATTTATGGCCCACCAGCCGATAGAATCCTTCCGCCGTTTTTTCCGCCCGGGTGGTATTACTGAGCACATCCGAACCGCCCTGTTTTTCGGTCATTCCCATACCAATCAGCAACCCACGCTTCTGATCGCCGGGCGCCAGATGCGGGTCATAGCGGTCGCTGAGCAACGGCGGCAGCCAGTCGCTAAAGACGGTGGGCAGCGCGCGCTGCAGCAGCGGCGTTGCGGCGAAGGTCATGGTTATCGGGCATAACGTTCCCGCCTCCACCTGGGCATGCAGCATAAAGCGGGCGGTACGAGCAACAAACGAACCCGCGCGGGCATCCTCCTGCCAGGCAAGATTATGCACCCGGTTGGCGCACAGTCCCTGCATTAGCAAATGCCAGGCGGGATGAAACCGCACGTCATCCAATCGGGCGCCGGTGGCGTCGTAGCGTAGCAGTTCCGGCGGATTACTATTGGCCAGGCGCCCCAACTCCAGCGATTCCGCCGTGCCCAACTGCTGGCCGATGCTGGCGAGCAGATCGCCATCCCAGCCGGCGCCTTCACGCACCACCGCCTCACAAAGCGCGGTATCAGACAAAAACAGATTGCTGTTACACAGTGGCGTCGGTTGATTGAATACGGTATGCGTTTGCCAGTGCATGATGTCTCCCTCCGTCAATGGCTCTGACAGTAAGTATGGTCGCCCGCATAGACGCTCACAAAAAAACCGCTCCGCCTTCGTGAAGCCCATCACAGGCATAAGAATTTAAAATTTTCTCATTAAAAATGTATGGAATAATTTATTCATTCGTTACTGTTTTGTATTAGTCGGGGCTTCCTATGCACACCGCCAGCACAACATCGGCAGCGCAAAAACGCGCGCTGATCGCCGGTTCTATCGGTAACTTTATTGAATGGTACGAGTTCGCGGTCTATGGCTTTCTGGCGACCGTAATTGCGAAAAATTTTTTCCAAATGACCGGAGAAGCGCCGCTGACCGGGCTGATTCTGACTTACGCCTCTTTCGCGATTGCGTTTTTCTTTCGCCCGCTGGGCGCCATCGTTTTTGGCCGCCTCGGCGACCGTATCGGCCGCAAGCCGACGCTGATTATCGTATTGGTACTGATGACGCTCGCCACCACGGCTATCGGACTGGTGCCGGTTTACGCCAGCATCGGTATTGCCGCGCCGCTTATTCTGACCGGATTACGTATTCTTCAGGGGCTTTTTGCCGGCGGCGAGTACGGCGGGGCGGTCTCGCTGATGACCGAGTTCGCCCCTAAAGGTAAGCGCGGACTGTATGGCGCATGGCAATCTTTTACCGTCGCGCTGGGGCTGCTGGCAGGCGCTGGCGTGGTCGCCCTGATTTCCACCGCGCTCAGCCCCGAAGCATTGCATGACTGGGGCTGGCGAATCCCCTTCTTCCTCGCTATACCGATGGGCATCGTCGCGCTGTGGCTACGCGTAAAAATGGAAGAGACGCCGGGTTTTTTGCGCCAGCAGCAGGCTACGCCGTCCCTGGAAACCCGCGCCAGTTGGCGCCAGACGCTCAAAGCGATTTTCACCGGCATTGGTCGGCTGATGGTATGGTCGGCGGCGGGTTATACCTACCTGGTGATCATGCCCTCGTACCTCCAGTCCGCGCTACACACCGGTTTTAATCAGGCGCTGCTAATTGCGGTGATCTCCAACATTGGCTTCGCCATCACCATCTTGCCTGCCGGGATACTCAGCGATAAGTGGGGACGTCGGCGGGTAATGGTCGCGGCTGCGGTATTGCTGCTGGTACTGGCGCTGCCGCTGCTGAAAATATTGCAGGCGGAAAGCAGCACGCTGCTGGTGAAAGGTATCGTGGTGCTGATTGCGGGTGGACTGGTGGGGATTCTGGCCGGGCCTGGACCGGCTATGCTGGCGGAGATGTTTCCTACCAAGGTGCGTTATACCGGGCTGGGGTTAGCCTATTCGCTATCGAATGCCGTGTTTTCCGGCTGCGCCGGATTGATTATTACCGGCCTGATTAAACAGACCGGTAATCTGGACATTCCGGCGTACTACGTGATGGCGACAGCCGTCGTCAGCATCGCTGCGCTAATGACGCTCAATAAGAACGATCATCTGCGCGCGCTGGATGACTAACCCACCTCGCCAGCGGCGGCTTAGCTGCGCTGGCGCACCGCTTCAAACAGGCAGATACCGGTGGCGACGGAGACGTTCAGCGAAGAGACGCTACCCGCCATCGGGATGCTGATCAGCTCATCACAATGCTCACGGGTCAAACGGCGCATGCCTTCGCCTTCCGCGCCCATCACCAGCGCCATCGGGCCGGTCATTTTGCTCTGGTAGAGCGTATGGTCGGCTTCGCCCGCGGTACCAACGATCCACACGTTTTCTTCCTGCAACAGACGCATGGTACGTGCCAGATTGGTGACGCGAATCAGCGGCACGCTTTCCGCCGCGCCGCAGGCGACTTTCTTCGCCGTAGCGTTGAGCTGAGCGGAACGATCGCGCGGCACGATCACCGCATGCACGCCAGCGGCGTCGGCGCTACGCAGGCAAGCGCCGAGGTTGTGCGGATCGGTGACGCCGTCGAGGATCAGCAGGAACGGTTGATCGAACTGCGCCAGCAGATCCGGCAGATCGTTTTCCTGATACTGACGTCCCGGCTTCACGCGGGCAATAATGCCCTGATGCACCGCGCCTTCGCTTTTCTCATCGAGGTACTGGCGGCTGGCAACCTGAATCACCACGCCCTGCGCTTCAAGGGCATGGATCAGCGGCAGCAGACGCTTATCCTCACGGCCTTTCAGAATAAAAACTTCCTGAAAACGCTCAGGTGCGCGTTCCAGCAGTGCCTGCACCGCATGGATGCCGTAAATCATTTCACTCATTGATGTACTCGTTTTAGGTTCTGTTATCCGCCCCCTTCACCCTATCCTGCGCCAGCAGACTTCAGGGTGAAGGGGCGTCAATCACTCGGCGATCTTCTTTTTCGCCGCGCGCTTGGCTTTGGTCGCGGCGGCGATTTTCTGCGTTTTCGCCGACGGCTTTTTCGCTTTCTTCTCGCCTTTCGGTTTGGCTTTAGCTTTATCTTTTTCCTTACGGAAGGCGCTATCCGGCTCGAAGTTTACCTGCTTGCCAACCTGACGACGACGGCCGCCGCCGTTTTTACCCGGCGCGCCTTTCTTCGCTTTTTCGCGTGCGGTTTTGCCGACATTACGCGGGCCGCGTTCGCTGGAAATCAGGCTGAAATCAATCTTACGCTCATCCATATTGACCGCTTCGACGCGCACTTCCACGCGGTCGCCCAGGCGGTAAGTCTGGCCGCCGGACTCGCCGATCAGCCGCTGCCCTACCTGATCGAAGCGATAGTAGTCATTATCCAGCGAGGAGACATGTACCAGGCCATCGATAAACAGATCGTTCAGGCGGACGAAGAAGCCGAAGCCGGTGACGCTTGCGATCACGCCGGAGAAGGTGTTGCCCACCTGATCCTGCATGAAGTCGCACTTCAGCCAGTCGGACACTTCACGCGTCGCTTCATCGGCGCGGCGCTCGGTCATCGAGCAGTGCTCGCCCAGCTGCAGCATCTCTTCCATGCTGTAGTGCCAGCCGCCGGTCTCGGTGCTATTGCCTTTATGTCCCTGCTCTTTCGCCAGTAAATACTTAATAGCGCGATGCAGCGACAGGTCAGGATAACGACGGATCGGCGAGGTGAAGTGGGCGTATGACTGCAGCGCCAGGCCGAAGTGGCCGCGGTTTTCCGGATCGTAGACCGCCTGTTTCATGGAACGCAGCAGCATCGTCTGCAGCATTTCCGCATCCGGGCGATCGGCGATGGAAGTCAGTAGCTCAGCGTAATCGCGCGGCTCCGGCTTGTTGCCGCCCGGTAGTTCCAGCCCCAGCTCCGCCAGCACGGTACGGAAAGCGGTAATCGCTTCGGTGCTTGGCTTATCGTGAATACGGAACAGCGCCGGCTCCTGCGCTTTCTCAACGAAACGCGCCGCTGAGATGTTCGCCAGGATCATGCACTCTTCAATCAGCTTGTGCGCATCGTTACGCTGAGTCTGTTCAATACGCTCTATACGGCGCTCGGCGTTGAAGATGAATTTAGCTTCTTCACTTTCAAATGAGATACCGCCGCGCTCTTCACGGGCGCCGTCCAGCACCTTGTAGAGGTTATGCAGCTCTTCAATATGCTTCACCAGCGGCGCATAGTGCTCGCGCAGCTCTTGATCGCCCTGCAGCATATGCCAAACCTTGGTGTAGGTCAGACGGGCGTGAGAGCTCATCACCGCTTCATAGAATTTAAAGCCGGTCAGTCGACCTTTTGACGAGATAGTCATTTCGCAGACCATACACAGGCGATCGACCTGCGGATTCAGCGAGCACAGGCCGTTGGACAGCACTTCCGGCAGCATCGGTACGACCTGCGAAGGGAAGTAGACTGACGTCCCGCGGCTGCGCGCTTCGCCGTCCAGCGGCGTACCAGGGCGCACATAGTAGCTCACGTCGGCGATAGCCACCCATAGACGCCAGCCGCCGCCGCGTTTTTTCTCGCAGTACACCGCGTCATCGAAGTCGCGGGCATCTTCGCCATCAATGGTAACCAGCGGCAGGGAGCGCAAATCAACGCGCCCGGCTTTTGCCTCTTCCGGCACCTGTTCTTTGAGGCCGGAAACCTGTTTTTCCACCGCCGGCGGCCAAACGTAAGGGATCTCATGGGTACGCAGCGCCATATCAACGGCCATGCCGGTGCCCATATTGTCGCCCAGCACTTCAACTATTTTGCCTACCGCCTTGGTACGACGGGTTGGACGCTGGGTCAGCTCGACCACCACCACGTAGCCCATACGCGCGCCCATAATCTCTTCAGGCGGGATCAGGATATCGAAGCTAAGACGGCTGTCGTCCGGCACCACGAAGCCTACACCGGCATCGGTGAAGTAACGGCCGACGATCTGGCTGGTTTTCGGCACCAGAACGCGAACGATGCGCGCTTCTCGACGGCCCTTACGATCGGCACCCAGCGGCTGGGCCAGCACCTGATCGCCATGAATACACATTTTCATCTGCTCAGATGAAAGATACAGGTCGTCTTTGCGCCCTTCGACGCGTAAAAAGCCGTAGCCGTCGCGGTGGCCAATAACGACGCCTTTGACTAAATCGAGACGCTCCGGCAGCGCATAGCACTGACGACGAGTGAAGACCAACTGGCCATCACGTTCCATCGCACGCAGGCGTCGACGCAGCGCTTCGGTTTGTTCTTCACCCTCGATATTTAACTCAATCGCCAGCTCATCACGGCTGGCCGGTTTTTCGCGTTTGGTTAAATGTTCGAGGATAAATTCCCGGCTCGGGATTGGATTCGCGTACTTCTCAGCTTCGCGTTCCTGGAATGGATCTTGTGACATATCGGTTCCTCCGTTGTCATCTCCGATGAAAGTCTCTGGGTGGCGCACGCCGCCGCTTTGTGAGTTCTCTTTACGCTGCGGCGCGAATCACTCAGCGCTTTTCTTCCACCAGTAATAATTTATATAGCGGTTGATTCTTTTCAACCAAATCGGCCAGCGTGTAGTTATCCAGTTCCTTCAGGAAACTTTGCGCGGCTTCGGCAAGTGCCTGTTTCAGGCGGCAAGCGGGAGTAATGTGGCAAAATTCGCTGCTGCAATTCACCAGCGATAGCGGCTCCAGATCGCGTACAACATCACCCACGCGAATCATTTTAGCCGGCTTGCCAAGGCGAATCCCCCCATTCTTTCCCCGCACGGCCGTCACGTAGCCAACACGGCTTAACTGATTGATTATTTTGACCATATGATTACGGGAAACGCCATAGACATCCGTCACCTCGGAAATACTGGTCATTCGGTCATCCGGCAACGACGCCATATAAATCAGCGCGCGTAATCCATAATCGGTGAAACTCGTTAACTGCACATCAACCTCAGGGTAAGGGGAAAGCGGTGAATCCGCGGGTATTAACTCTATTGATGATAAACCAGCCAGCGCTCAGGCCGCTAATTTATTTGAAATGGGGCGGGCGAACTGCAAAAACAAGGGCGCCCGAACGGCGCCCCTGGATGATGATTACGCGTCGAACGGGTCGCGCAGAATCATAGTCTCAGTACGGTCAGGACCGGTAGAGATGATATCAACCGGCACGCCGGTCAGCTCTTCAATACGAGCGATGTAGTTCAGCGCTGCCTGCGGCAGACCGCTGCGCTCTTTCACGCCGAAGGTGGTTTCGGACCAGCCCGGCATGGTTTCGTAGATAGGTTCGATACCTTCCCAGTTGTCGGCAGCCAGCGGAGTGGTGGTCACTTCACGGCCGTCCGGCATACGGTAGCCGACGCAGATTTTCACTTCTTTCAGGCCGTCCAGGACGTCCAGTTTGGTCAGGCAGAAGCCGGACAGGGAGTTAATCTGCACCGCGCGGCGTACCGCAACAGCGTCCAGCCAGCCGGTACGACGACGACGGCCGGTAGTGGCGCCGAATTCGTTACCCTGCTTGCACAGGAACTCGCCGGTTTCATCAAACAGCTCGGTCGGGAACGGACCCGCGCCTACACGAGTAGAGTAAGCTTTGATGATACCCAGAACGTAATCCACATAACGCGGGCCCAGGCCGGAACCGGTCGCCACGCCACCAGCAGTGGTGTTGGAGGAAGTTACATACGGATAGGTACCGTGGTCGATATCCAGCAGCGTGCCCTGCGCGCCTTCGAACATCACGAAGTCGCCGCGCTGACGCGCCTGATCCAGCAGATCGGAAACATCAACGACCATGCCGGTGAGGATGTCGGCAATCGCCATCACATCGTCCAGCACTTTCTGGTAGTCAACCGCTTCTGCTTTATAGAAGTTCACCAACTGGAAGTTGTGATATTCCATCACTTCTTTCAGTTTGTCAGCGAAGGTGGCTTTATCAAACAGGTCGCCAACGCGCAGGCCGCGACGAGCGACTTTATCTTCGTAAGCCGGGCCGATACCGCGACCGGTCGTACCGATAGCTTTCGCACCGCGTGCTTTCTCACGCGCTACGTCCAGCGCAACGTGATAATCGAGAATAAGCGGACAGGCTTCGGACAGCAGCAGACGCTCACGAACAGGGATACCACGGTCTTCCAGACCTTTCATCTCTTTCATCAGCGCAGCCGGAGACAGCACAACACCGTTACCGATGATGCTGGTTACATTCTCGCGGAGAATACCTGATGGAATAAGATGGAGGACGGTTTTTTCACCGTTGATTACGAGAGTATGGCCTGCGTTATGGCCACCCTGGTAGCGCACAACATATTTAGCCCGTTCTGTCAGGAGATCGACGATCTTCCCTTTACCTTCGTCACCCCATTGGGTGCCCAGTACGACGACGTTGTTACCCATTTTTTCAAAATCACCGTTTGCTTAAAAATGGATTCTACCATCGCTTTTTCAGAGTTACAGCACTTTTTGCACTCAAAATGAGGGTAATCCGATTATTTTTTGATCAGCCAATCGATTTCCTCAACATGTAGTAGATGACGATGCCAGCTACCACAAGACCGCCGCCAAAGCGACGCAATAAATTATCCGGCAGTTGACTCATGGTCGCTACTATCTTGCGCCAGGCGCGGGGATAAAGCAGTGGGCCAAGACCTTCGAGAACTAAAACCAGCGCCAGTGCCAGCCAAATTGTTGCATTCATTATTGATGACCCTTATAGAAAAACAAAACCGCCGCCAGTTTGGCGCCGGTGAGTATTACCGCAAACCCTTTTTCTTTCTTCACATTCTCCGGCATTTCATAGGCAATATGAAACCACTAGCTGAGAGAAAAATCACAATCAATGGCATGAAAAAAGGCGCCTCTTGCAAGGCGCCTTCTGATTTCACACCGACCCGGCTTATTTACGCACGGAATCCGGTGACTTCATGTAACGGAAGAAATCGCTATCCGGGCTGAGAACCATCACGTCCTGGTTGCTCTGGAAGCTCTTCTCGTAAGCACGCAGGCTACGGATAAAGGCATAGAAGCCCGGATCCTGACTGAATGCATCGGCAAACAGTTTTGCCGACTCGGCATCGCCTTCACCGCGCAGGATACGCCCTTGACGCTCGGCTTCCGCCAAAGTCTTGGTCACTTCATAGTCCGCGGTCGCGCGCAGTTTTTCCGCCTCTTCCTGACCTTGTGAACGATGGCGACGAGCAACCGCTTCACGCTCGGCGCGCATACGGTTGTAGATCGCTTCAGACACTTCAGCAGGCAGGTTGATCTGCTTGATACGTACGTCAACGACTTCAATACCCAGCGCCGCCATACTGTTCGGGTTGATCACCTGAACCTTACCGTTAGTTTCAGCTTCTACACGCTCTGCCGCTTTAGCGATAGCGTCATCGGCTGCCGGCGTCGAAACTTCATCTTCTGTACCTGCAGAACCTGAGTTCAGCGCATCACGCACTTCCAGGGTCAAACGACCGCGAGAATCAGTCACGATGTCTTTCACGTCCAGACGACCAATCTCAGAGCGCAAACGGTCAGAGAACTTACGTTTCAGCAGAACCTCGGCCTGGGAGACGTCGCCGCCGCCGGTCGCCAGATAGTAACGACTGAAGTCACTGATGCGCCACTTGATATAGGAGTCGACGATCAGATCTTTCTTCTCTTTGGTAACAAAGCGGTCAGCCTGGTTGTCCATGGTCTGGATACGCGCATCCAGCATTTTCACGGATTCAATAAACGGGATCTTGAAGTGCAGACCCGGCGCATACACCAGCGGCTTGTTCTCATCGTCGCGCAGAACTTTGCCGAAGCGCAGCGTAATGCCACGCTCGCCTTCTTTCACCACGAAGACAGACATGTAGAGCACTACCAGCACGACGACAATGATCGCGATAACAGATTTACGCATCGTTATTCCCCCTGACGCTGGTAGTCGTTACGCTGCGCGTTGGCGCGGCGTTGGTCCATAATGGTACCCCCGGTTGAACTCGAGGTTGATGAAGTGCTGGCGCTGCTTGAGCTGGACGCAGGCGGCAGGCGCAGCAGATCGCTTGCGCCACTGCTATCGCTCTTTGCCGGCGCACCAGTGGCGCCTTTCAGCATCTGATCCAACGGCAGAACCATCAGGTTGCCGCCCTTGCTGTCATTAACCAGCACTTTGCGGGTATGGCTCAGCACTTTTTCCATGGTTTCGATATACAGACGCTCGCGGGTAATTTCCGGCGCGGCTTTATATTCCGGCAGGATCTTCGCAAAGCGAGCGACTTCACCCTGCGCTTCCAGTACGGTCTGGGTTTTATACGCACGCGCCTCTTCGAGGATACGCTGCGCCTGACCGTTAGCACGCGGCTGAACTTCGTTGGTATAAGCTTCCGCTTCGCGGATGTACTGCTGCTCGTTCTCACGCGCGGCAATGGCATCATCAAACGCGGCCTTCACCTCTTCCGGCGGACGCGCCGTCTGGAAGTTGACGTCCAGCAGGGTGATACCCATGTTGTACGGACGAATGGTCTCTTCCAGCTCGCGCTGGGTATCGCTACGGATAACGGTACGACCTTCGGTCAGGATACGGTCCATGGTGTACTTACCAATGACGCCACGCAGGGCGCTGTCGGTGGCCTGACGCAGACTATCGTCGGCGCTGGTCACGCTAAACAGGTAGCGCTCCGGATCGGTCACCCGGTACTGTACGTTCATCTCAACGCGCACGACGTTCTCATCGGAAGTCAGCATGACGCCGGACGCTGCCAGTTCGCGAACCGACTCGACGTTCACCGCTTGCACATTATCGACAAAAGTTGGCTTCCAGTTCAGACCTGGCTCAACCAGATGGCTGAACTTGCCAAAGCGTGTCACCACACCACGTTCCGCTTCCTTGATGGTATAGAAACCGCTGGCTGCCCAGATAATCACCGCCGCTGCAGCAACGATGCCGACAATGCGCCCGCCCATCGGGCCACGCGGCCCCTGCGTCACATTACCGCCACCCTGGCCGCCTTTACCGCCGCCGAGACCGCCAAGTTTTTTGCTTAACTTGCGGAAGATATCATCCAGATCGGGCGGCCCCTGATCGCGACCGCCTTTGTTGCCATTTCCCTCAGAGTTGCCGCCATTCTTGCTGCTTCCCCACGGGTCGCGGTCCTGTCCGTTATTACCGGGCTGATTCCACGCCATGTATATGCTCCATATTTGTTTTTGATATCCCCACAGGGGTTAATATCTTCAGGCCAGGTCAAACCACGTAGTCGACCAACGCAGGCTCTTGTTTGCAGAGGCGACGCCAGTCCACGATGGGCATGCGCACTTGCAGGCTTACGCTGCCGTCATCCTCCATCCACTCTTTTTCTATCGCCTGAAGCTGATAGAACCGGCTTCTCAGACGACCTTCCTGCGGCGGTAAACGCAGCGTATGCTGCGCCACTTCGCCGGAAAGACGTTCTGTTAACGCCTGAAAAAGCAGTGGTACGCCAATCCCGGTCTGGGCGGAGAGCCAGACCCGAATCGGTTTATTCTCTTCATCCCGATCGATGCGCGGTTCAAAATCGTCAAGCACATCGATTTTGTTCATCACCAGCAATGACGGAATTTCATCGGCCTCGATTTCAGCAAGGACCGTATTTACTGCATCAATATTTTCCTGCACGCGGACATCCGCCGCGTCGATAACGTGCAGCAGCAGCGTCGCCTGACGCGTCTCCTGCAGAGTCGCTTTAAACGCCGCCACCAAATCGTGCGGCAGATGACGAATAAAACCTACGGTGTCTGCCAGTACCGTTTCGCCGACGTCTGTGACGTTAATACGGCGCAGCGTCGGGTCCAGAGTGGCGAACAGTTGGTCCGCGGCATAGACTTCCGCTTCGGTTATCTGGTTGAACAGCGTTGATTTTCCGGCGTTGGTATATCCCACCAGCGAGACGGTAGGGATATCGGCCTTGGCGCGTGACCGCCGACCTTGCTCGCGCTGTTTTTCTACTTTTTCCAGTCGCGACAGGATCTGCATAATACGGTTACGCAGCAATCGACGGTCGGTTTCGAGCTGGGTTTCACCCGGTCCGCGCAAACCAATCCCGCCTTTCTGCCTTTCAAGGTGGGTCCAGCCGCGTACCAGACGCGTGGCCAGATGGCGCAACTGCGCCAGCTCAACCTGCAGTTTCCCTTCGTGGGTACGCGCTCGCTGGGCAAAAATATCTAAAATCAGACCGGTGCGATCGATAACCCGGCATTCGCATAGCTGCTCCAGGTTACGTTCCTGGGCCGGACTCAAGGCATGATCGAACAGCACGACCGAGGCGCCGGTCGCTTTTACGGCTTCCGCAATTTCAACAGCCTTACCTTCACCAACAAAATACTTCGGGTGCGGTGCTTTACGGCTACCGGTAATCACCTGCATTGCTTCGACACCGGCGGAAGAGACCAGGGATTCAAACTCCTGGAGATCCTCCATATCTTTGTCTTGCGAAAAATAGATGTGTACCAGTACCGCCTGCTCACCGGCATCATAACGGTCAAACAAGCGTAAACCCCTTATAAAATACCAGCGGGGAACGCAGAAAACCTGGCTCCCCGACGTGGAAAAACAGCATTAGCCTTATTCGGCGTCGTCGCTGTCTTGCTGCGGCGCAGAAGAACCTTGCGCGCTACCACCGTGGTGATAGTTGCTTGCACCGCCGCCAGCATTATTGCTGTGGTGAGACACCGGACGGGACGGGACAACAGTAGAAATTGCGTGCTTATAGACCATCTGGCTGACCGTGTTCTTCAACAGGATCACGAACTGATCGAAAGACTCAATTTGCCCTTGCAGCTTAATACCATTCACCAAATAAATAGAAACCGGAACACGTTCCCGACGCAAAGCGTTCAGGAACGGATCTTGTAAAGATTGCCCCTTAGCCATTCTCTCTTTTCCTTATATGTATGCTTGTTTTGTACTCAGAACCTTACGATTCTTAAAAAAAATTACGCACGATACCGTTCAATTGTACACGTTCAGTTCTGGCTAGCACCAACAACCTGTAATACTTTGTTGAGCGCTTGTTCAGGTTGCTCACTGTCTAACCAGTGAACATCTTCCCAACCGCGCAGCCAGGTGACCTGACGTTTCGCTAACTGTCTCGTCGCGCAAACACCTCGATAAACCATTTCATCATACGAGACCTCGCCTTCAAGGTATGACCACATCTGGCGGTATCCAACACAACGAATGGAAGGCATATCCGTATGCAAATCTCCACGGGCAAATAGCGCCCGCACTTCTGCTTCAAAACCTGAAGCCAACATCTGATGAAAACGCTGCTCAATGCGTTGATGTAGCAGTTCACGGCTCGCCGGGGCGATGGCGAACTGATGCACCTGATACGGCAGAGCCTCTCCTGACGTTTGCGTCAGTTCCGTTAAAGTTTTACCCGAAATGAAAAAAACTTCCAGTGCTCGGGAAAGTCTTTGCGGATCATTTGGATGAATACGCGCGGCGGCCACGGGATCGATCTCCTGTAACTGCCGGTGCAATGCGTGCCACCCCTGCTCTGCTGCTTGTTGCTCAATTCTGGCCCTGACTGCGGGATCCGCCGAAGGCAGCGGCGATAACCCTTCCAACAACGCTTTGAAATACAACATCGTTCCGCCGACCAGCAGCGGGATGCGCCCGGCGGCGACGATATCCGCCATTTCCGCCAACGCATCGCGACGAAAATCCGCCGCCGAGTAAGACTCTGCCGGATCAAGGATATCCAGCAACCGATGCGGCGCAGCGCTAAGCTCCGCGGCATCGGGTTTGGCCGTACCGATATCCATTCCTCGATAGATGAGGGCGGAATCGACGCTAATCAACTCTACGGGCAAAACTTTACGCAAGGCGATAGCTAATGCGGTTTTACCGGAGGCCGTCGGCCCCATTAAAAAAATTGCCTTAGGCAGGCTCGCCTCAGTTACATCACTCATCTTTCAGGGCTGTCATCGCCGAATGTAAATCAACAGGTTGTAACAGACCACCCGGCGGCGCTTTAATCAGCTGCGGACATAAACGCTCAACGTCCGCCAGCACCGAAATCGCCTGCGCCATACTCCACTGCGCGTGCTCGCTCGTCAGATTACGCGCCGTCCACTGGGCAATGTCGCCGACGTTGAATGCCGTTAGCTGCGCCAGGTAGCCTATCAGTTCAGGAATCAAGATTTGTAAATTTTGTTGTCTTAAGGGTAAAGGCACCGCGCGGACCGTCACGTGCTGGGCATCTGCTTGTAAATCGATGCCCAATTGCGCCAGCGCCGGCTGCGCCTTTTCCAGCGCCTTACGTTCTGCTTCACTCACTTTAAGACGCAGCGGGATAAGCAGCGGCTGCGCGCAAACCGCTTCCGCGCCCGGCGTTAGCTGCGCCTGACGCAGCCAGCGTTCCGCCACCGGCAGCGCCAGCAACGCCAATGTGCCGCCCCGCTCGAGCAGCGCGCAATCGCCGCCGATAATAGTCAGCACCCGGCCAAAGCTTTGGCCATGGGCCGCCAGACTTTCCGCAGGCGCCGACGCGGCTTGTTTTTTTTCCACCGCCGGGGTTTGCAGCAGTTGACGATAAAGCGCCCCTTGCTGTTTTTGATAACCCGGCTGGGCGTGCGGCCAACTGGCGCCGCCTGCGCTATAGCCGCCAGCGGCGGCAGGTTCGCGCGGCGCGCGAGTATCATA
The DNA here is from genome assembly GCF_050600785.1 of Klebsiella sp. 141198. Lineage (NCBI taxonomy): Bacteria > Pseudomonadati > Pseudomonadota > Gammaproteobacteria > Enterobacterales > Enterobacteriaceae > Klebsiella > Klebsiella sp. 141198. Next base: position 165,820 of record NZ_JAQIRM010000007.1, on the reverse strand, counting down.
ACCAGCCGCCGGTTCCCGGACCGGCGATGGGCGAGCGAAATGGTTCGCGCCCGCCGCTACGCGGTTTTCCGGCACCTGCCGCGGCGCTGGCGCTTCGTCCTCTGCCACCAGCGGCGCATCAAGCTGCTGCTGCAGCACGCTCAGTACGCCCTGGTAGATAAAATCATGCACCAGTCGTGATTGATGGAAACGCACTTCGTGCTTCGCCGGATGCACGTTGACATCAACCTGATGCGGGTCAATCTCCAGATACAGTACAAACGCCGGCTGCTGGTCAGCGCCCAGCTTGTCTTCGCAGGCCTGGCGAATGGCATGGTTGATAAGCCGGTCGCGCATCATACGCCCGTTGACGTAACAATACTGGATTTCCGCTAGTGCCGGATTGGTATGCAATGGATCGGCGACCCAGCCGCGCAGCGTCAAATCGCCATGCTGCCACTCAATGGCCAACGCATGTTCCAGAAACGCCGCGCCGCAAATCGAGCCGAGGCGGCGTTCACGCGGGCCGCCTTCCGCCACTGCGCGATACTGGCGCATCATTTTGCCGTTATGGCTGAGATTAATCGTCACATCGAAACGCGCCAGCGCGATGCGGCGGACGATTTCATCAATATGATTAAACTCGGTTTTTTCGGTGCGCATGAACTTGCGTCGCGCGGGAGTGTTGTAAAACAGATCCAGCACTTCCAGCGTGGTGCCTATCGGATGCGCCGCCGGTTTCACCGTCACCGCCTGGTCGCGCCCTTCAGCATAGGCCTGCCATGCCTCTTGCTGCTCCGCGGTACGCGAAGTCAACGTCAGGCGGGCGACAGAGCTGATACTGGCCAACGCTTCGCCGCGAAAGCCAAGACTGATGATCGCCTCAAGGTCATCCAGCGAGGCGATTTTACTGGTGGCGTGACGAGCCAGCGCCAGCGCCAGCTCATCTTTTTTGATCCCACAGCCGTTATCGCGAATACGGATAAGCTTCGCGCCGCCGCGTTCGATATCTATGTCGATACGGGTCGCGCCGGCATCAAGGCTGTTTTCGACCAGCTCTTTAACGACCGACGCCGGACGTTCCACCACCTCGCCAGCGGCAATCTGGTTGGCGAGCTGCGGCGGTAGAACCTGAATCGGCATGACCTTCTCCTTAGTTAATCAACGACCCGCCAGGCGAACTGGCGCTGGCGGTTTGCGCAGCCGTGCCGCGCGGCGCTGATTGCAGCGGGTGCTGCATATAATAGTTACGCAGCCCTTTATAAATCGCCTCTGCAATCTGCTGTTGGTAATCATCGCTACCCAGCAGGCGCTCTTCGCCGTTATTACTGATAAAGCCAGTTTCTACGAGGATCGACGGAATATCCGGCGAGCGCAGAACGCCAAGGCTGGCATGCTCCGGGCGGCGTTTATGCAGATTACCAACCCGCTGGAGCTGGCTGAGTACATCGGTCGCCACATCATAACCGACGCGCTGGGAATGGCCGAACTGTAAATCCAGCACCGCCTGGCTCAGATAAGGATCCGACTGGCTATTCGCCAGCACATCGCCCGCGCCGCCCAGAAGTTCGGATTGTTTCTCATGCTGTTCAAGCCAGCCGGCCATTTCGCTGTTAGCGCGGCGGTTAGAAAGTACCCACACCGATGCGCCAGTCGCATCGCGATTCGGGGCCGCATCGGCATGGATAGAGACCAGGAAATTGGCGTTTTGTTTGCGCGCCACGTCCGAACGCCCCATGACCGAGATGAAGTAGTCGCCGTTGCGGGTCAGCACCGGTTTAAACTGCGGATCGTCGTTGAGCAACGCCCGTAGCTTATGGGCGATAGCAATCGTGACGTTTTTCTCTTTGGTGCCGCCCGGTCCGATAGCGCCAGGATCCTGGCCGCCGTGACCGGCATCAATAGCGATAATTATTTTTTCGTCAGATGAGACGGTACGCGCCGCCGGTCGGCTGATGGTCTGGTTGTTAGTCATCGCCGGCTGACTGCTGGTGACCACCGTGGTTCTGTCGCTACCAGAGTTTTTAAACGGATTGCGCGGCGGCTCGCTCGGACGCGGCGCCACTACCGGCGCTTCGACCCGTTTCGCTACCACTGGCGGCGGCGGAGGGGGCGGCGGCACATCGGCGTTAATGGTAAAGACGACGGTATAGTTGGCGCCGTTTTGCTGCTTCGCCGCCCGCGTTTTACCATCTTCCGTCAGATCGACCAACAGCCGCAGAGATTGCGTATCCTGAGGCGAGCCAGAGCGAATGCTTTTGACCAGATTATTACCGCTAAACTGCAGCGGCAGCCCCTGAAGCACGCCGGTTTGTTTGATATCCAACGCCACCACGCGCTTACCTTGCGGGGTGAAGGAATATTCGGGATCGCCGACAAAACTTAGCGTGATGCGGGCCTGCCGATCGCCGTTTGAGACCTGGATATCGGATAAACTTGCCGCGGACGCCTGAGTGCCGAACAGCATCAGAGCGGCGGCCAGCCAACTGGTTATACGATACTTCATCCCGTCATCCTTTAGGCTAAATGGCTAAACGCGCCAATAAAGACTCACCCAATGAAGAGACCGCCGTTACGCGCGCCTCACGCCCTTGCGCCTGGTAATCCAGGTGAATTTCGACATCCGGGTCAGGCAGTACACCCGCGCCTTGTTGCGGCCATTCCACCAGGCAGATGGCATCGTTAGCGAAGTAATCGCGGATCCCCATAAATTCGAGCTCCTCAGGATCCGCCAGGCGGTACAGGTCGAAGTGATACACCATCAGATTTTCGAGGGTGTAAGGCTCCACCAGCGTATACGTTGGGCTTTTGACATTGCCGCGGTGGCCAAGGGCCTGTAGAAAACCGCGGCTGAAGGTGGTTTTACCCGCGCCTAAATCGCCATACAGATAGATAACCGTCGCGCCGGTACAGGCCTGCGCTACGCGGTTGCCAAGGTCTAATGTCGCCTGCTCGTCGGGTAAAGGAATCACACGGTTAATCATGGTCTAGGTCAATCACATCCGGGTTAACAACACGCCTTAGCGTGCAAAAAAGATCGGTCGCCAGCATCCCACGGGCGCCATCTCTGGCGGCCAGTCGGTCTGCGGCTTCGCCGTGCGCCACGCAGCCTGCGCAAGCGGCATCATACGGGGTCAGCCCCTGTCCCAACAGCGCGGCGATAATGCCGGTGAGCACATCGCCCATCCCGCCGCTGGCCATTCCGGGATTACCGGCATCAATGATACCGATTTCACCCGCGTTATTCGCCACTACGGTTCCTGCGCCTTTTAGCACCACCACGCCGCCATACCGTTTTACCAGACGTTGTACAGAATGTAAGCGATCGCTTTCAACTTCTGCCACGCTGATATTCAATAAACGGGCGGCTTCGCCAGGATGCGGGGTTAACACGCGATTGTGACGTTTATCGGGATTGATTGCCAGCAGGTTCAACGCGTCGGCATCCCAGACCATTGGTTTGCGAAAATTCTCTACCTGCCGCAGCGCCGCTTTCCCCCATTCGCTTTGCCCAAGACCGGGGCCAATCGCCACGACATCCGCCCACTCCAGGCTCTCGGTAAGGGTGTCGCCGTTCAGCTCATGAACCATCAATTCCGGCCTGGCAGTCACGATCCCCGCGATATTTTCCGCCCTGGTCAGCACGCGTACTAAACCCGCGCCGGCACGTAGAGCGGCCTCGCCCGCCATACGAATGGCGCCAGCGGTGCCGCGATCGCCGCCAATAATCACCAGCCGACCATGCGAACCTTTATGCGACGTCGGACGACGCGGCGGCAGCCAGCCTGCCAGCTGCGCCGCGGAAAAACGGCGAATAGCGGTGTTTTGCCCGGCAAGCCAGCGCTCCAGACCGAGCGCATGATGATGTAAGCGCCCGACAACGTCGCGGGCATTACCGGTCAGCAGACCGGGTTTTAGCGCGATAAACGTCAGAGTATGGGCGGCGTGGATCGCCGCGCCAGGCGTCGCGCCGGTTTGCGCGTTCAGCCCGGAGGGGATATCAAGCGCAATAACCGGCGCGGGATAGGCGTTCGCCAGTTCAATCAGCCCGGCGACGTTAGCGCGCGGCGCGCTATGCAGGCCGGTGCCGAGCAGCCCGTCAATAATCAATGAGATATCATCCGGCCAGGCGCTATCGGCGGCGTGGATGACGCCGCCGGCATTGAGCCACTCTTCCCGCGCGGCCTGCGCCTCTTCCGGCAGCGGCTTATCGCTTTCCAACGCCAGTAGCGTTACCGCGATGCCCTGCGCCTGCGCCAGTCGCGCGACGACATAGCCGTCGCCGCCGTTATTGCCGTGGCCGCAAAGAATCAACCAGTGCTGGCTGGCGGGATAAAGGCTTCGGGCCAGTTGAAACGCCGCCTCGCCGGCACGCCGCATCAATTCAAAAAGCGTCAGCCCGAGACTATCCGCCGCCTCTCTTTCCGCCTGGCGCAGCGTCTCCGCTGGCCACACGATGTGTGGTATACTGTCAGGGTTTTTCGTCATTGTATGGTCCATCATGTCACAGCCCCTCGATCTCAATCAGTTAGCGCAGCAAATCAAACAATGGGGCACCGAGCTTGGCTTCCAGCAGGTCGGTATTACCGATACCGATCTCAGCGCCAGCGAACCTAAACTACAGGCATGGCTGGATAAACAATACCATGGCGAAATGGAATGGATGGCTCGCCACGGCATGATGCGCGCCCGGCCGCATGAACTGCTGCCCGGTACGCTACGCGTAATTAGCGTGCGCATGAACTATCTGCCCGCCAATGCTGCTTTCGCCAGCACTCTGAAAGATCCCACGCTGGGTTACGTCAGCCGTTATGCCCTGGGGCGTGATTATCATAAGCTGCTACGTAACCGCCTGAAAAAACTCGGCGAGATGATTCAGGAACAGTGTGCTTCGCTCAATTTTAGACCGTTTGTCGATTCCGCGCCTATCCTGGAGCGGCCAATCGCTGAAAAAGCGGGCCTTGGCTGGACAGGTAAGCACTCACTTATCTTAAGCCGCGACGCCGGATCGTTTTTCTTCCTGGGCGAGTTGCTTATCGATCTGCCACTGCCGATAGACCAGCCGGTTGCCGAAGAGTGCGGGCGTTGTGTCGCCTGTATGACTATCTGCCCCACCGGCGCCATCGTCGAGCCCTATACCGTCGACGCGCGGCGCTGCATCTCCTATCTGACCATCGAGCTGGAAGGCGCCATCCCGGAAGAATTTCGTCCGCTTATCGGCAACCGTATTTACGGCTGCGATGATTGCCAGTTGATATGCCCGTGGAACCGTTTTTCGCAGCTCACCGATGAAGAGGACTTCAGCCCGCGTAAAGCGCTACATGCGCCGCAGCTGATTGAGCTGTTCGCCTGGAGCGAAGCCTGGTTTCTGAAAGTCACTGAGGGATCGGCGATACGCCGTATCGGTCACTTACGCTGGCTACGCAATATCGCCGTCGCGCTCGGTAATGCCCCGTGGAATGAAGCCAATCTGGTCGCGCTGGAAAGTCGCCGAGGTGAGCACCCACTTCTCGATGAACACATTGAATGGGCGGTTGCGCAGCAGATCGAAAAGCGAAACGCCAACGTTGTCGAAGTGCAGTTGCCGCAGAAATTACGCCTGGTCCGGGTGGTCGAGAAAGGATTACCGCGCGACGCCTGATTCATTCACAGGCTGTGAATAAAAACAAAAAAACATTGCGTTTCAACGGGCAGACGTACGTCAAGTGATCGAATTAACAGTTTGAAATGAAATTTAAATGTTAAATTTCAATCAGATACAATAATACTATTTACAAAGTGAAGCATTTGTCGCGCAGTCAGCCAAACGACAGCCTGTGGATAACTCTGTTTACAGTATTTTTGGATAGGTAATGAAAATCATCCCCGGCGCGATTTCGCACTGTGGATAAATTGGATAAAGGAAGAAATTTGGAGCGGGAAACGAGACTCGAACTCGCGACCCCGACCTTGGCAAGGTCGTGCTCTACCAACTGAGCTATTCCCGCTTACATCGGTTTTCAATTTACCTGCTGGTAACCTGAAAACTATGCTTTGGTATGGTGTGTCTTTCAAATTTTGGAGCGGGAAACGAGACTCGAACTCGCGACCCCGACCTTGGCAAGGTCGTGCTCTACCAACTGAGCTATTCCCGCGTTACTGCTTTTTTGCCATATTTCGATGGCGTCGTAATTTGCATTTCTGCGTCGTTACGGGAGGCGCATTATACGAGAATTCGATTCACCTGCAACCCCCTGGCGAGCACTTTTTTTCGTTTTTTGTTTGAATGGACATTTTCTCGCCACACAGCCCACTGAATTGTATAAATAACCGCCATAATTAGCAAAATATCTTTTTCCCCCCGCGCGAATGGCGCAAAATCGCCCGCATGACACCGCGGTGGCTATCCGCGAAAAGGTCCACCATGACGACTATCAGGGATTAAGAATGAAAAAAGCGCTTTCCGTCCTGCTGCTGACCACATCAATCATCGGAACAGCTTCTGCCGAGACGCTCCATTTTGGCACCACAACCGCCAATCCGCCGTTTGAGACCGTCAAAGGCAAAGGCCAACCTACGGGTTTTGACATTGATTTGGCCAATGCGCTGTGTAAACAGATGCAGGCGGAATGTAAATTCACGCCGCAGCGCTTTGATACGCTCATCCCGGCGCTACGCTTTAAAAAGTTCGACGCTATTATCGCCGGCGTTGAAGTATTGCCGATGCGTGAAAAGCAGGTCGCCTTCACTCAGCCTTATCGCCAGGAGCTCTCCGGGGTGGTAGTCACGGCAAAAGACGCCGCCCACGGGTTTGCCGACCTGCAGGGTAAAAAGCTCGCCGTGGTCAAGGGCAGCGTTCATCAGCGTTATCTACGCGATAAACAAAAAGGCATTCAAACCGTCGCCTTTGGCAGCGATAGCGAGGCGCTGACAGCGTTGAAAAGCGGCGAAGTCGACGGCGCGATCGGCGATTTAGCGACGATGGACCAGTGGCTGGCGGATAATCCTGATTACGCCGAGATGAAAGAGCGCGCCACCGACCCGGCCTACTACGGCAAACAATATGCCATCGCGGTACGCAAAGACGACCCGGAGTTGCTTAAGCAGATTAATGACGCGCTGGAGGTCGTGAAGGCGTCGCCGGAGTTCCAGCAGATGGAACAAAAGTGGTTTAAGTAACACATCAAAAAGAACGGGGCCATGTCGGCCCCGTTGACGCTTCAGAGCTTAATAAAATGCTCGCGATAATAGGCTAACTCGGCGACGGATTCGCGGATATCGTCCATCGCCTGGTGAGTGCCCTGCTTTTTAAACCCATCAAGGATTTCCGGCTTCCAGCGGCGCGCCAGCTCTTTTAGGGTGCTGACGTCGAGATAGCGATAATGGAAGTAAGCTTCCAGTTCCGGCATATATTTGAACAGGAAGCGGCGGTCCTGACCGATGCTGTTGCCACAAATTGGCGATTTCCCCGCCGGCACCCACTGCTTGAGAAACTCAATAGTGGCCAGTTCCGCTTCACGGTCGCCCACGGTACTGGCCTTCACGCGATCGACCAGCCCGCTGCCGGTATGAGTGCGCACGTTCCATTCGTCCATTAGCGCCAGCTGAGCATCAGACTGGTGCACGGCAATGGTCGGGCCTTCTGCCAGAATATTAAGATTCGCGTCGGTGACCAGGGTGGCGATTTCGATAATGCGATCGCGCTCGGGATCCAGCCCCGTCATCTCAAGATCGATCCAAATCAGGTTGTTTTCATCTGCACTCATGCTATTTTCCACCCTTCTTGCGTGACTATATTCATCTAAAATAGCGTGTATCATAGAGGTTTTGCCCCATCAGGGCGACCAGGAGCCAGTTCGATTGAGTAAAAATAAGCTCTCCAAAGGCCAGCAGCGCCGCGTCAAGGCCAACCACCAGCGCCGCCTGAAAACGACTTCGGAGAAGGCCGACTACGATGACAACCTGTTTGGCGAGCCTTCTGAAGGTATCGTCATCAGCCGTTTTGGTATGCATGCCGATGTCGAATCCGCGGATGGCACGACCCACCGCTGCAACATTCGCCGGACCATTCGTTCCCTGGTGACCGGCGACCGCGTGGTCTGGCGGCCAGGTAAAGACGCCGCCGACGGGGTCAACGTCAAAGGTATCGTCGAAGCGGTACATGAACGCGCCTCGGTGTTAACGCGCCCGGACTTTTACGACGGCGTGAAGCCTATCGCGGCAAATATCGACCAAATCGTCGTGGTTTCGGCCATTTTACCCGAACTGTCGCTCAATATTATCGATCGCTATCTGGTGGCCTGCGAAGCGCAGAATATCGAACCGTTACTGGTACTGAATAAGATAGACCTGCTGGACGATGACGGCATGGCCTTCGTCAACGAGCAGATGGATATCTATCGCCAGATCGGTTATCCGGTATTGATGGTGTCCAGCCATACTCAGGACGGCCTGAAGCCGCTTGAAGAGGCGCTGACCGGGCGCATCAGCATCTTTGCCGGCCAGTCCGGGGTGGGTAAATCCAGCTTGCTGAACACGCTGCTGGGACTGCGGGATGAGCAAATCCTGACGAACGACGTCTCTGATGTTTCAGGGCTCGGCCAGCACACCACCACCGCCGCACGTCTTTATCACTTCCCGCACGGCGGCGATGTGATTGACTCCCCAGGCGTGCGCGAGTTCGGCCTGTGGCATCTTGACGCGGAACAAATCACCAACGGCTTTGTCGAATTCCATGATTATTTAGGCCATTGCAAGTATCGCGACTGCAAGCACGACACCGACCCAGGCTGCGCCATTCGCGAAGCGGTAGAAAAAGGCGCTATCGCCGAAAGCCGTTTCGCCAACTATCACCGCATCCTGGAAAGTATGGAACAGGTGCAGGTAAAAACGCGTAAAAGCTTTTCATCAACCGACGACTGACATTTAAGCTGTCCTCGCTAAACGTAATCGCTTTGCCGGCAAGACGGCGCGGATACAATTCGCTGAAGTTTACGTATAGAATCGTCCCCCTTTTCAGTACCCCGCGCCAAAGCGGGGTCAGGAACGACAATTAACGGCCTGGAGGCTACCTTGTTAAACTCGTTTAAACTCTCACTGCAATACATTCTGCCTAAACTGTGGCTCACCCGCCTCGCAGGCTGGGGGGCAAGTAAACGAGCAGGCTGGCTGACTAAACTGGTTATCGATCTGTTCGTCAAATACTACAAAGTCGATATGAAAGAGGCGCAGAAGCCGGATACTGCCGCTTACCGCACCTTCAACGACTTCTTCGTCCGCCCGCTGCGTGACGATGTTCGCCCGCTGAACACCGATCCCAACGTGCTGGTAATGCCGGCTGACGGCGTTATCAGCCAGCTTGGCGCTATCGAAGATGACAAAATTCTGCAGGCCAAAGGCCACAATTACACCCTGGAGGCCCTGCTGGCGGGTAACTACCAGATGGCCGACCTGTTCCGTAACGGTAGCTTCGCCACCACTTATCTGTCGCCGCGCGACTATCACCGCGTGCATATGCCGTGCAACGGCATCCTGCGCGAGATGATCTATGTCCCAGGCGATCTGTTCTCGGTCAACCACCTGACGGCGCAAAACGTACCGAACCTGTTTGCCCGCAACGAGCGCGTTATCTGCCTGTTCGATACTGAATTCGGTCCAATGGCGCAGATTCTGGTCGGCGCAACGATTGTTGGCAGCATCGAGACCGTCTGGTCCGGCACCGTGACGCCGCCGCGGGAAGGTATTATTAAACGCTGGACCTGGCCTGCAGGCGAAAGCGAAGGCTCCGTTGCGCTGCTGAAGGGCCAGGAGATGGGCCGCTTTAAGCTGGGCTCAACGGTGATTAACCTGTTTGCGCCAGGCCAGGTGAAGCTGGTTGAACAACTGCAAAGCCTGTCAGTCACCAAAATCGGCGAACCGCTGGCGACGGCCGTAGAAGCTGATATCTCCGTGGAACCTGCGCCGTTGCCGGAAGAAGAGATCCGCGCCGAACACCGCGCCAGCCCGCTGGTTGACGATAAACAAGACGAAGGTTAATTCCGGACGACAAAGGGTTACGCCGTGCGCCTGATATACACTTTTCTGTTGGCCTTGAGCCTCAGCTTCGGGGCGTACGCAGCGACGGCCCCGGACGTCAAACAAATTACCCAGGAACTGGAACAGGCGAAGGCGGCGAAACCCGCCCAGCCTGAAACCGTCGAAGTCCTGCAAGCCGCGCTGAATGCGCTGGAGGAGCGCAACGCCTCCGTTGAGCGCGCTCGCCAGTACCAGGACGTTATCGATAATTTCCCCAAACTGTTTCAAACGCTCCGCGCTCAGTTAGCGAATGTCAGCGAAACGCCGCACCAGGTACCTACCGCCCTCACCGCCGACGCGCTGAATCAGGAGATCCTGCAGGTCAGCAGCCAACTGCTGGAAGCCAGCCGCCAGGCGCAGCAGGAGCAGGATCGGGCGCGGGAAATCGCCGACTCCCTTAATCAATTACCACAGCAGCAAACCGACGCCCGCCGCAAGCTTAATGAGATTGAACGTCGCGTCGGCGCGCAGCCCGGCAATACGCCGCTGGCGCAGGCGCAAAATCTCGGTCTGCAGGCGGAATCCGCGCGTCTGAAAGCGCTGGTCGACGAGCTGGATCTGGCCCAACTCTCCGCTAACAACCGCCAGGAACTGTCGCGCATCCGCTCTGAGCTGGCGCAGAAACAGAGCGAACAGCTCGATGCCTACCTGCAGGCGCTGCGTAATCAGCAGAACAGCCAGCGCCAACGCGAAGCGGAAAAGGCGCTGGAGAGCACCGAGCTGTTGGCGGAAAACAGCGAAAACCTGCCGCCGGGGATCACCGACCAGTTCAAAATTAACCGCGAACTATCGCAGGCGCTTAATCAGCAGGTTCAGCGCCTGGATCTGGTGGCCTCGCAGCAGCGGCAAGCAACCAATCAAACGCTCCAGGTGCGCCAGGCGCTGAACACCCTGCGCGAACAGTCGCAGTGGCTGGGATCATCAAATCTACTCGGCGAAGCGCTACGCGCCCAGGTCGCCCGTCTGCCGGAGCGCCCGCGCCCACAGCAGTTAGATACTGAAACGGCCCAGTTGCGCGTACAGCGCTTGCATTACGAAGACCTGCTCAGCAAGCAGGCGCAGCTACGGCTGATTCGCCAGGCCGACGGCGAGCCGCTCACCGCGGAACAAAACCGCATCCTGCAGGCGCAGCTGCGCACCCAGAGCGAGCTGCTTAACTCGCTGCTGCGCGGCGGCGATACCCTGCTGCTCGAACTGACGAAACTGAAGGTCGCCAACGGCCAGTTAGAAGACGCGCTGAAAGAGATTAACGAAGCAACCCACCGCTATCTGTTCTGGACCTCGGACGTCAGCCCAATTGGCTTCTCCTGGCCGCTGGAAGTGGTGCAGGATCTGCGTCGTCTGATCTCGCTTGATACCATCAACCAGCTCGGCAAGGCCAGCGTCATGATGCTGACCAGCAAAGAGACGCTGTTCCCGCTTTTTGGCGCGCTGGTGCTGGTGGGCTTCAGTATCTATTCGCGCCGCCACTTTACCCGCTTCCTTGAGCGCTCCAGCGCGCGGATTGGCAAGGTGACGCAGGATCACTTCTGGCTGACGCTGCGTACCGTGTTCTGGTCAATTCTGGTGGCTTCGCCACTGCCGGTATTGTGGATGACGCTCGGCTATGGATTGCAGGCGGCCTGGCCCTTCCCGCTGGCGGTCGCCATTGGCGACGGCGTGACCGCCACCGTGCCGCTGCTGTGGGTGGTGATGATTTGCGCCACCTTCGCCCGGCCGAATGGATTGTTCATCGCCCACTTCGGCTGGCCGCGTAACCGCGTCGCCAAAGCCATGCGCTACTACCTGATGAGCATCGGGTTGATCGTACCGCTGATTATGGCGCTGATCATGTTCGATAATCTCAACGACCGTGAATTCTCGGCCTCTCTGGGCCGCCTGTGCTTCATGCTGATATGCGGCGCGCTGGCGCTGGTTACCTTGAGCCTGAAGCACGCCGGGATCCCGCTGTATCTTGATAAAGCAGGCGACGGCGAGAACATGGTGAACCGTCTGCTGTGGAACCTGCTGCTCGGCGCGCCGCTGATCGCGATGCTGGCGGCGGCAGTGGGCTATCTTGCCACCTCGCAGGCGCTACTGGCGCGACTGGAAACCTCGGTCGCCATCTGGTTCCTGCTGTTGGTGGTTTACCATATTATTCGCCGTTGGATGCTGATTCAGCGTCGGCGTCTGGCCTTCGATCGCGCCAAACACCGCCGTGCGGAAATCCTCGCCCAGCGCGCCCGCGGCGAAGAAGATACCGCCCACTCCACCAGCACAGAAGGCTCGGTCGAAGCGGAAGTCAGCGAAGTCGACCTCGACGCCATCAGTACCCAGTCCCTGCGCCTGGTCCGCTCGCTGCTGATGCTAATCGCCCTGCTGTCGGTGATTATTCTGTGGTCGGAAATTCACTCGGCATTCGGCTTCCTCGAAAATATCTCGCTATGGGATGTGACCTCCACGGTACAGGGCGTCGAAAGTCTTGAACCCATTACTCTTGGCGCCGTCCTGATCGCCATTCTGGTGCTGATTATCACCACCCAGCTGGTGCGCAATCTCCCGGCGCTGCTGGAGCTGGCGATTCTGCAACATCTGGATTTGACGCCGGGTACCGGCTACGCCATCACCACCATCACCAAATATCTGTTGATGCTAATTGGCGGGCTGGTCGGCTTCTCGATGATTGGTATTGAGTGGTCGAAACTGCAGTGGCTGGTGGCGGCGCTCAGCGTCGGTCTTGGTTTTGGTCTACAGGAAATTTTCGCCAACTTTATCTCCGGCCTGATCATCCTGTTTGAAAAACCAATCCGTATCGGCGATACGGTCACTATCCGCAGCCTGACCGGTAGCGTGACGAAAATTAATACCCGCGCCACCACCATCAGCGACTGGGACCGTAAAGAAATCATCGTGCCGAACAAAGCGTTCATCACCGAACAGTTCATCAACTGGTCGCTGTCGGATTCGGTCACTCGCGTGGTGTTGACTATCCCGGCGCCCGCGGAGGCCAATACGGAAGAGGTCACGCAGATTCTGTTAACCGCCGCTCATCGCTGCTCGCTGGTGATTGATACCCCGGCGCCGGAAGCGTTTCTCGTTGACCTGCAGCAGGGGATACAGATTTTCGAGCTGCGTATTTACGCCGCCGAGATGGGCCACCGTATGCCGCTGCGTCATGAGCTGCATCAGCTGATTCTGGCGGGTTACCGCGCGCACGGCATCGACATGCCGTTCCCTCCGTTCCAGATGCGCCTGGAAAGCCTGGATGGCCTGCGCAGCAGCCAGCCGCTAAACTCAGCGGGTAAAACCAGCCGTACGCCAGGAAGTTTGTAAGCACTAACTAGCCCGGTGAGCGCTTCACCGGGCATTCTCTTTCTTAACCCTCCGCCAGCGCTACCTGTACCGCCGTTCTCTGACGATAGTTCTCGTAGATCCCTAGCGCCAGTAGCGAGAAGAAAATCGGCCCGCCGACCATCCACAGCGTACTGTTCCAGTCGCCGGAATCCATCACCGGCTGAATAACGGTGAAGATATTGGCGAACGCTACCACCAGTACCACTATCGTCGTCGCCAGCAGCGTACTTATGCGGCTTTTGAACATCACAAATGGACGATCGAGCTCGGCTTTGACCTTAAAGAACGGGAACGCGATCGCCAGGAACAGATACGGCAAGGTCATCGAGACGTTAGCCATCAGCGTCAGCTTGTTATAAAACGCCGAGGCGGTATCGCCGCCGAAAGAGACCAGCAGAATAAACAGACTCACCAGCAGACACTGCAGCCACATGGCGTTAGCCGGCATGCCGTTGGCGTTGACTTTGGTCATCATCGTCGGCCACAGCGCTTTCGGCGTCCCCTGAATAATCGCCTTCAGCGGCGAATAGCTCAGGGTGAAGAATGCGCCGGTATAGGCCAGGAACATCGACAGCCCGGTAATGCGTGCAAACCATACGCCGGTCAGCGCCGCCGCCTGCGGCGACAGATGCAACGCCTGTCCAAGCGTTGCGCCAAGGCTGGTCATCAACACATAGGTGATATTGCCGAGGTTGGTACTGTGGTTGCTCAATACCTGCTGCCAGTTGGCGCTGACGCCCCACAGCACGATGGCCAGCGAGTAGCCGATCGAAATCACCAGCGCGGCGATAATAATGCCTTTGGCAAAGTTCTTTTCCGGCTTCACGGTTTTATCCACCAGCCCGCCGACCGCTTCAATCCCGCCATAGGCGAAAATGGCGAATACCACGAAAGAGAGCATCGCCAGCCCGGATTGATATCCTGGATTCGGCGACGCCGTGAAATCCAGCGGTTGTGCGAAATGGCCGCCGTTCAGCAACAGAATCGCCCCGCTTACCAGCAGCAGTACCAGATTCAGGCACATCACCGCGATACCGCCGACGGCGGTAATTTTGGCAATCTTATTTATCCCTTTCGCCGCCACCAGCGTCACCAGCACCATCCAGCAGGCGGCCAGCACGCCGACGGTTTGCGTCGAGGTTAAGCCGGCAAAAGCCCAGCTCTGGGTTTTATCCGCGCCGAAGAGAAAGGTCGAAAAAGGGACCCAAATTTTCGCCGCGGTGCTGACCATCCACACCACATAGGATGAAAACCACATAAAGGTGCCGATAAACGCAAAGCGCGGCCCGACGCTGCGGTTCATCCACGAATAGATCCCGCCCTCTTCCTTACGATATGCCGAGCCCATCTCCGCCATCATTAAGGCGAAAGGAATAAAGAAAAACAGCGCCGAGAAAAGATAAAACGGCATCGCGCTATAACCCATCAGATAAAACGCCGAAGGGCTGTTGGCAAAGCCAAACACCGAAGTAAAGATCATTAATATCAGCCCAATCAGGCTCATCTTCTTGATTTGTTGAGGCATAAATCGATCCAAACGTGAGCGTCGCCGAACGGCGTCGCCAGGTAAGCAGAAATTGAACGCGGATCCTAGCAATAATCCAGTTTGAAATTGTGGTTATTAGGGCTAATGCAGCGGGGAGAACTGTAAAAATCTTTGAATGAAGGGGAAAACGCTAACGGCAGGAAACAGCTTCCCTCTCCTCATGAAAGGGAAGCGCAGTTCATCAGGCGCGATCGACGGTGAATGAGATCACTTCGCCGATGGTCTCTACACCTAACGCCAGCATCACCAGGCGATCGACGCCCAGCGCGACGCCGGAACAATCCGGCAGGCCGGCTTCCAGCGCAGCCAGCAGATTATAGTCGATGGGCTGTTCCGGCAGGCCGCGGGCCGCACGTTTGCGGTTGTCCTGCTCAAAACGCTGCTGTTGTTCGCGCGCGTCGGTCAATTCATGGAAGCCGTTCGCCAGCTCCATCCCCTTGTAGTAGACCTCGAAGCGCTCGGCGACGCGGTGATCTTCGGTGCTGATCTGCGCCAGCGAAGCCTGGCTTGCCGGGAAGTGATAGACGAACGTCGGACGTTCTTTACCGATGTGCGGCTCTACGCCCATGGCGAACAACAACTGCAGCAGCGTATCGCGATCTTCTTCCGTATCAGCGATATTACTGAGATCGAGCTTTGCCGCCACTTCGCGCAGCTGGGTTTTATCTGCCGAGAGCGGATCGATCTCCAGATAGCGCTGGAAGGCCTGTTGATAAGAGAGGCTTTCCGCGGGGGCGCACTCAAGCACCTGCTGTAGTAAATCGTCAACTTCGTTAATCAGACGGTACATGTCATAGCACGGACGATACCACTCCAGCATGGTGAACTCTGGATTGTGGTGACGGCCCATCTCTTCATTACGGAAGCTTCGGCACAGCTGAAATACCGGCCCGCATCCGGCGGCCAGCAGCCGCTTCATGTGGTATTCCGGGCTGGTCATCAGATACAGATTCAGACCCTGAGAGTGGCCGGGGCCGACGAAACGGGTTTCAAACGGGAACATGTGGATATCGGTCACCGTTGCCTGACTCATACAAGGCGTTTCCACCTCCAGCACGCCGCGGTCGGTAAAGAAACGGCGAATTTCCGCCATTACAGCCGCACGTTTTAACAGATTTGGAATGGATGCGCTCGGCTGCCAGGTTGCCGTCTCGCTCATGGTACTTTTCTCCGATTTCATACAAGGGCACGAAGTCTACTCGCAACCGTCGAGTGAAACAAATTTTGTGCAATCCGGCGGCGATATTACATCCTGATAATTTATTGCTAACTTAATTGCATAAATAAAATTGATAAATCAGCGCACGGATTGATAAAAAAATCGAACGCGTCAATTTTCCCCAACATCCCTATGGCTATACTCATTTACCTATAAAGGAGCAGTGATACTTTTTCGCCAGCCCGGCGGCGAAATACACAAAAACTGGAGGAATGTCGTGCAAACTTTTCAAGCCGATCTTGTCGTCATTGGCGCAGGCGGAGCAGGTCTTCGCGCAGCCATCGCCGCTGCGCAGGCTAATCCAAAAGCCAAAATCGCACTGATTTCAAAAGTCTATCCAATGCGTAGCCATACCGTCGCCGCCGAAGGCGGTTCTGCGGCGGTCGCGCAGGATCACGATAGCTTTGAATACCATTTTCACGACACCGTCGCCGGCGGCGACTGGCTCTGTGAACAGGATGTCGTAGACTATTTCGTACACCACTGCCCCACGGAAATGACCCAGCTTGAGCTGTGGGGCTGCCCGTGGAGCCGCCGCCCGGACGGCAGCGTCAACGTTCGCCGCTTCGGCGGGATGAAAATCGAACGTACATGGTTCGCCGCCGATAAAACCGGCTTCCATATGCTGCATACCCTCTTCCAGACCTCCCTCCAGTTCCCGCAAATTCAACGTTTCGACGAGCACTTCGTGCTGGATATTCTCGTCGATGACGGCCAGGCCCGCGGCCTGGTGGCAATGAATATGATGGAAGGCACGCTGGTGCAAATTCGCGCCAATGCGGTCGTCATGGCTACCGGCGGCGCTGGCCGCGTCTATCGCTATAACACCAACGGCGGCATCGTCACCGGCGATGGCATGGGCATGGCGCTGGGCCACGGCGTCCCGCTGCGCGACATGGAGTTCGTCCAGTATCACCCAACCGGCCTGCCGGGTTCGGGGATCCTGATGACCGAAGGCTGCCGCGGCGAAGGCGGTATTCTGGTGAATAAAAACGGCTACCGCTACCTGCAGGATTACGGTATGGGGCCAGAAACGCCGCTCGGCGAGCCGAAAAACAAATACATGGAACTCGGCCCGCGCGATAAAGTCTCTCAGGCCTTCTGGCACGAGTGGCGCAAAGGCAACACCATTTCGACGCCGCGCGGCGACGTGGTTTATCTCGACCTGCGCCATCTCGGCGAGAAGAAACTGCTTGAACGCCTACCGTTCATCTGCGAACTGGCGAAAGCCTATGTCGGCGTCGATCCGGTAAAAGAGCCCATTCCGGTGCGTCCGACCGCCCACTACACGATGGGAGGCATCGAAACTGACCAGCAGTGCGAAACCCGCATCAAGGGCCTGTTCGCCGTCGGCGAATGTTCCTCCGTCGGTCTCCATGGCGCCAACCGTCTGGGATCCAACTCGCTTGCCGAGCTGGTGGTCTTTGGCCGCCTTGCCGGTGAGCAAGCCATGCAGCGCGCGATGGCCGCGGGCGAAGCTAACAACGCGGCGCTGGATGCGCAGGTCAACGACGTTGAAAACCGTCTTAAAGACCTCGTTAACCAGCAAGGCAATGAAAACTGGGCCAAAATCCGCGATGAAATGGGTATGTCGATGGAAGAAGGCTGCGGTATCTATCGCACGCCGGAGCTGATGCAAAAAACCATCGATAAGCTGGCCGAGCTGCAGGAGCGCTTTAAGCGCGTGCGTATCACCGACACCTCCAGCGTATTCAATACCGACCTGCTCTACACCATTGAGCTGGGCCATGGTCTCAACGTCGCCGAATGTATGGCGCACTCCGCTATCGCGCGTAAAGAGTCCCGCGGCGCTCACCAACGTCTCGATGAAGGCTGTACTGAACGCGACGACGTCAATTTCCTCAAGCATACGCTGGCCTTCCGTGAGGCCGACGGCAGCACGCGTCTGGAGTATGGCGATGTGAAGATCACCACTCTGCCGCCGGCTAAACGCGTGTATGGCGCCGAAGCGGAAGCCGCTGAGAAGAAGGAGACGACCCATGGCTGAGATGAACAAACTGAAAATTGAAGTGGTGCGCTACAACCCGGAAGTCGATACCGCGCCGCACAGCGCTTTCTATGAAGTCCCCTACGACGAACAAACCTCGCTGCTCGACGCGCTGGGCTATATCAAAGACAACCTCGCGCCGGATTTAAGCTACCGCTGGTCGTGCCGCATGGCGATCTGCGGTTCTTGCGGCATGATGGTCAACAAGGTGCCAAAACTGGCCTGTAAAACCTTCCTGCGCGACTATACCAAAGGGTTGAAGGTAGAAGCGCTGGCCAACTTCCCGATCGAGCGCGATCTGGTGGTCGATATGACCCACTTTATCGAAAGTCTGGAAGCGATTAAGCCGTATATCATCGGAAATAACCGCACGCCGGAGCAGGGGCCGAATAAGCAGACTCCCGCGCAGATGGCGAAATACCATCAGTTCTCCGGCTGCATCAACTGCGGTTTGTGCTATGCCGCCTGTCCGCAATTTGGTCTGAACCCGGAGTTCATCGGCCCGGCGGCGATCACCCTCGCCCATCGCTACAACGAAGACAGCCGCGACCACGGCAAAAAGGAACGTATGGCGCAGCTTAACGGCCAGAACGGCGTGTGGAGCTGTACGTTTGTCGGCTTCTGCTCCGAAGTTTGCCCGAAGCATGTCGATCCGGCGGCCGCCATTCAGCAGGGCAAGGTAGAAAGTTCGAAAGACTTCCTGATCGCCACCCTGAAACCACGCTAAGGAGTGCACTATGACGACTAAACGCAAACCCTACGTGCGGCCCATGACCTCCACCTGGTGGAAGAAGCTGCCATTTTATCGCTTCTATATGCTGCGTGAAGGGACGGCGGTGCCGACGGTCTGGTTCAGCATCGTGCTGATTTACGGCCTGTTCGCCCTTAAGCACGGCGCCGAAAGCTGGGATGGCTATGTGGCATTCCTGCAAAACCCGATTGTGGTGATCCTCAACCTGATCACCCTGGCAGCGGCGCTGCTGCACACCAAAACCTGGTTTGAGCTGGCGCCGAAAGCCGCCAACATCATTATTAAAGGCGAGAAAATGGGGCCTGAGCCGCTGATTAAAGGGCTGTGGGCGGTAACGGCGCTGGTTAGCATCGTGATCCTGTTTGTCGCGTTGTTCTGGTAAGGAGGCTGATATGATTAATCCCAATCCCAAACGTTCCGATGAACCGGTGTTCTGGGGGCTGTTTGGCGCAGGCGGCATGTGGGGGGCGATTATCGCGCCGGTGATGGTGCTACTGGTCGGCATTCTGCTGCCGCTGGGACTCGCCCCTGGCGATGCTTTCAGCTACGAACGCGTTTACGCCTTCGCCCATAGCTTCATCGGCCGCCTTTTCATCTTTCTGATGATTGTTCTGCCGCTGTGGTGCGGCCTGCACCGTATCCACCATGCGATGCATGATCTGAAAATCCACGTACCGAACGGCAAATGGGTCTTCTATGGCCTGGCGGCGATTTTAACCGTCGTTACCCTGGTCGGCGTGTTATTTATCTGATGCGACATCTCGCCCGGTAGCAATCTGTTACCGGGCTCGCTTATCGACAAAATCTCCCTACTTTTTTCCTGCCGCTATCTACACTTAGAGAAAAAGCGGTAAGGAAGGTACCTATGCGTCTGCTGCCAGTGTTAACCGTGGTTATCGCGTCGTTGCTGAGCGTTGCGTGCAGCAATCCCGTTCCTCCCGCTGGCGTGACCGTCGTCAGCCCATTCGAAAGCCAACGCTTCCTCGGCACCTGGTATGAAATAGCCCGCTTCGATCATCATTTCGAAAGCGGACTGGAAAAGGTTACGGCGACTTACAGCCTGCGCGGCGATGGCGGCATTGATGTGGTCAATAAAGGTTATAACCCTGACCGCGGCATCTGGCAGAAAACAGACGGCGTGGCCTGGTTCACCGGCGATCCGAACCGCGCGGCGCTAAAAGTCTCGTTCTTCGGCCCTTTCTATGGCGGATACAACGTGATTGCGCTGGATAAAGAGTACCGCCATGCGCTGGTTTGCGGGCCGAATCGCGATTACCTGTGGCTACTGGCGCGTACGCCGAAGATTTCGCCGCAGGTAAAACAGCAGATGCTGGATATCGCCACCCGGCAGGGCTTCGACGTGAGCAAACTGATTTGGGTTAACCAGCGCTATTAATGTGCGCTGATTTTCAGACCAATAATGCCGATGACAATACAGGCCAGGCTTGCGATGCGCATCGGGCTTGCGGATTCACCCAGCAGCACGATGCCGGTTATCGCTGCGCCTACGGCGCCGATCCCGGTCCACACCGCATAGGCGGTACCCACCGGCAGTGATTTCATCGCCCACGATAGCAGCGCCATACTGACGACCATAGCGGCAATGGTAATCACGCTTGGCAGCAGACGGCTAAACCCATGGGTGTATTTGAGGCCGACGGCCCACACGACTTCCAGCAAACCGGCGATAAAGAGAATGATCCAGGACATATGGCTCCAGTAATGGGGCCGTCCCCGAATGAGATACGCTCACGGGTCGTCCCGCAAGGTGGTTGAAAACGCCGGGATTATAAACAACGGCGCCGTGAATGTGAAGACCGGTACGGCGCGAGGCCGTACCGGTAATGTTTAATTCTGAGCTTTGGTCGCCGCACCAGAGATAGCGCTGCCGCCGTCAGAAATGTCTTCACCGATACCACGCGTGGTGTTACATGCGGTGAGCACGGAGGAAAGGACCAAAACAGTAAAGAACGCCGCAATCGTTTTTTTCACCATAATATCATCCTTATAAACAGTTTTTGTTTTCTTGCCCTATAAGCATAGCCAAACTGATTCAGAATGAAGGGATAGTCGCGTTTTTTAAGAGAAAAAGAGGTTCAGACTGAACTGCGCAAAATGAATTGCAGGGAAGGCAGATGAAATGAGACTAGCTGACGGCGTGAGAAATCGCGTGCCCTAACCCCTGGATATCTTCGCCAAAACCGCGGGCGGTATTACATCCAGTAAGCAGCGCGCCGCTGAGCAGCAGCAAAATGAGAAATTTGAGCGTCCGGTTCATGTTAATCCTGACATGAAACTGGAGGCGCAGCAGCATGGCTGCGCCCACCGTCTCACAGCATGAATTACTTCACGCGAGATACGTATTCGCCGGAGCGGGTATCTACTTTGATGACTTCGCCAATCTGAACGAACAGCGGAACTTTAACCACAGCGCCAGTGGACAGAGTCGCCGGCTTGCCGCCAGTACCTGCGGTGTCGCCTTTCAGACCTGGATCGGTTTCAACGATTTCCAGTTCAACGAAGTTCGGCGGCGTGACAGCGATAGGCTGACCGTTCCACAGGGTCACGATGCACTCAGCCTGATCCAGCAGCCATTTCGCGTTGTCGCCGATAGCTTTAGCATCAGCGGACAGCTGTTCGAAGGTTTCGTTGTTCATGAAGTGCCAGAACTCACCATCGTTGTACAGGTAAGTCAGGTTCATATCGACAACGTCCGCGCCTTCTGCAGAGTCGGTGGACTTGAACGTTTTTTCTACACGGGTGCCGGTCAGCAGGCGACGCAGCTTAACGCGTGCGAATGCCTGACCTTTACCTGGTTTAACGAATTCACTGGCTTCAACCGCATACGGTTCACCATCCATCATGATTTTAAGACCAGCACGAAAATCGTTGCTATAGTAAGTCGCCATAAGGCCCTCTGAAATTGTTTAACTTGGTAGCTAAGCCACAAAATGGCGCATATTGTAACCCTAAATACCCCATCCAGAGAAGATTGGATCACGCAACTTGCCGATGTTGTGACCAGTCCCGATGAACTATTGCATCTTTTAGATCTGGAAACAGATGCAAACCTATTGGCGGGACGTGATGCGAAGCGTCTCTTCGCGCTGCGCGTACCGCGCGCGTTTATTGCACGTATGGAAAAGGGCAACCCAAACGATCCCCTTCTTCGTCAGGTACTTACCGCACAAGAAGAGTTTGTTGCCGTCCCTGGTTTTTCCACCGATCCGCTGGAAGAACAACACAGCGTTGTACCAGGCCTGCTGCATAAATATAGCAACCGGGCGCTATTGCTGGTGAAAGGAGGCTGTGCGGTCAACTGCCGCTACTGCTTCCGCCGCCACTTCCCCTATGCCGAGAACCAGGGCAATAAACGCAACTGGCAGGCAGCGCTCGAGTACATTGCCGCCAATCCGCAGCTTGATGAAATTATTTTTTCCGGCGGCGATCCGTTGATGGCCAAAGACCACGAACTGGATTGGTTGCTGACGCAACTGGAAGCTATCCCGCATATTAAACGGTTACGCATCCATAGCCGCTTGCCGATTGTCATTCCGGCGCGGATCACCGAAGGGCTGGCGGCTCGCTTTAACGCCTCCTCGCTGCAGATCCTGTTGGTTAACCATATCAATCATGCCAATGAGATCGGCCCGGAATTTCGGGCGGCAATGGCGCTGCTACGGCAAGCGCGCGTGACGCTGCTCAACCAAAGCGTCCTGCTGCGCGGCGTTAACGACAACGCACAAACCCTGGCGGACCTCAGCAACGCGCTGTTCGATGCCGGGGTGATGCCCTACTACCTGCACGTGCTTGATAAAGTCCAGGGCGCAGCCCACTTCATGGTCGAAGACGAGGAGGCCCGGGCAATCATGCGTAAGCTATTAACGCTGGTATCCGGATATATGGTGCCAAGGCTGGCACGTGAAATCGGCGGCGAACCGAGTAAAACGCCGCTGGATTTAGGTTTAAAGCAACAAAACTAAGTTTTTCTGCCGGCCCTGTCCGGCAGATACTTAAATGACAAGTATGTTCGCCTGGCAAATAAAAGATATAACATTTTTCACCAGCGTTATCCAGAAAGCGGTGTTTGCTTAACATTTATAATTATATATACGCGTATCTATTAAATGATGCGCTAATAGAGCATCTAAAAAAGCAGTGAAAGTATATTAGTTGCGACCATAACAATAAACATCACCACGATCCATTTAGGTAATTTAAACGTAGTTCCTCTGCGACTTTCGCTTCGATTAGCATTAACGGTATTTTTAACTTCGTACATTTCGCTCTCTATGCTCTCCCTATCACTTGCAGAATCATCTACATTCGTTGATGGGCTCGCTATTATCTCTTGCGTTGTGGTAACTGGAGTGATTACCGCATCCGTGGCAAGGATAAACCCGCGCTGCCTGACGGTAATAATGATATCCTGAGATAGTCCGGCCTTTACCAGTGATTTTCTGAGCAATGAGATATTTTGGTAAAACGTGTTTTGCGCAACTATTACCCCCCTTGTTTTCCAGACAGTTTCCAGAAATTCCTCACGTGAAATGATCCTGCCATTACTTTCTATTAGCAACAATAAACAACGCGCCGTTGGTCCATTTAAGTTAACGGTAGTGCCATTTTCATTAACAGTTCGCAACTCACTCATATTCACGTCAAAAATAACTTCATCATTAATGATGAATTCACTAAATGCCATAATGTCTTCCCTTTTTCATTAGCTATGTGAAATAAACATGAAATTAATGAAATCCCATCTTTAATGTTGCGCGAATAGCCTTGAACAGGCCTGCTATTAGATGGCTTCACATATCAATCATTGAGTCTCGATTTTGCATCAAAGATAAGACTAACATGATATTTAAACTGAATGGAAGCCAGAGATACCGCACAACATTCATCGAATCAACGCTATCACTTATAGTTCGAATAAAAATGTGAATCGTTCCTTTAGTCATTAAAAAGATTATTCAATTAAAATTCACATGCATTTTCACCAACGGCGAATTAGATTCCTCAGTGCTCCCGTCTTAAGCTAAATGCAGGCTAACACCTGCTTATTAGCGTAAGGGACAACAAGGAGTACAGAGATGGGATAGTGTAGTTCTTGGGGCAATTATTGGATTATTAGACCAACCAATAATTAGCAATTAGAGCGATATCTATTTCAAGGATTACGTATTTATACATGGACAAATAAATGAAAAAAACAATCGTAGCTGTAATGGTTGCTGCATCTGCAGTTCTGAGTGCTCAGGCAATGGCCGCTAACACTGCTGAAGTGACCGTTCTGGGTGAAGTCAATGACTCCTCCGCTTCTTGCGTAGTCACCCCGACTGGTACTCTGAACAACGGCATCGTTCGTCTGACTTCTGTTACCACCAGCGAAGCGAACGCTCAGGCTGCAAACACCCTTTTCAAAAGCCAGAAGTTTGGTTTTGATGTTTCTGATTGCGCCCAAGGCAGCAAAGATCCGGCAACAGGCCTGACTGTTGCTGTTACTGGTACCACCAGCAGCAACGCGACCATTCTGGACAACACCGCTGACGACGGCGCTGCCGGTATCGGTATCGGTATCGCGAAAGTCAGCGATGGTTCTCGCGTAGCCTTCGATGGTTCCCAAACCATGTCCGAAACCTACACTGACGGTTCCGTCACTTCCCTGAACTACTACGCTGGTTATGTGAAAGTAAATGCCACAACTGCTGTAACCGAAGGTCCGGTTAAAGGCGTTGCAACCTTTACTATCGATTACACCATCTAATTCTATTTTAGAGGGCTCGCCGTCTGGCGAGCCCTTTTTCCGTTTAGAGAAATGCTATGTTAAGCACCTTATTTAAACTTTTCATTCCCTTTTTTTTATTGATTAGCGGTATTGCACATGCTGGTATCGTTATCGAGTCAACTCGCTATCTTTACAAAGAGGGCGCTCGCGAAATCACCGCGCAGATTGAGAACAAAGACGGTATTCCTTACTTAATTAAGTCGTGGATTGAGACCCCAAAAGGGCAAATCCCCTCTTTCACGGCGACTCCGCCACTATTCCGACTCGAAGCAAAACAGCAAAATACCGTGCGTTTGTTTTCAACCAATAATGTTACTGCGCCAACAGATCGAGAATCTATATTTTATTTCAATATTATGGCTATCCCGCCAGCTGATGACACCAATGCCAAAAACAATACGATTCAGCTAGCGGTTCGCCACCGTATGCGTCTGGTATACCGGCCAAAATCGCTGTTTGATATGAAGCCAAATACAGAAGCGGCAAAACTCCAATGGCGTAAATCAGGCAATAAATTGTTCATTAACAATCCGACACCTTTTTTCTATTACTTCAACACAATAAAAATAGGTAACACCGAAATAAAAAATGAAGTAAACACCGTCCCTCCGATGGAAACAAAAGAAGTCACGTTAAAGGAAAGTGTCAATGCATCAAGCGTGACATGGAAAATAGTTAATGATTATGGTGGGGCCGGATCGCTCTATTCATCACCGTTGTAATTTGGAATTTTTATTAACGTTATAGGGATGTGTCTATGCAAAATAAAAATAAAGAGCTATTCAAACTATCAACGCTCTGCATCACGTTGTTGCCAGCGTTTTTTTGTGGTTTGGATAATAAAGCGCAAGCACGTGATTTCTTCGATCCCTCATTCATCAATTCATTGAATGGTAGCGATCCTTCAAACGCCCCAGACTTATCTGTTTTTGAAGCCAGGAACGCTCAGGCGCCCGGGGATTATCGGGTTGACATTGTTTTCAACGGTCAATATCTGGATACCCGTACTATCAAGTTTGTTATTGATAGCCATACTGCCGATAAGAGTGATGATATCAAATTAACCCCCTGTTTCACGCTTAAAGACCTGGCGGAATATGGTGTCAGAGTGAAATCCTTCCCAGCTCTGAAAGAAGATGCCAATAACTGCGTTAACCTAACGGTCATACCGGATACAAAAGCGGATTTCGATTTTACTGCACAACGGTTAAATATCTCCATACCACAAGCGGCATTATCCACCGTTGTGCAAGGATTTATTCCGGAAGATCAATTTGATGAAGGTATTAACGCGCTGTTAATGAATTACCAGTTCAGCGGCTCGAATGATTTCGAATCAGAAGATGAATACTATAGCCTTAACCTCCAGTCCGGTTTAAATCTTGGTCCATGGCGTATCCGAAATCTGAGCACCTGGAATAAAACGAAAGGAGAATCCAGCGACTGGGAATCAGCTTACCTGTACATGCAGCGCAGCATTCGCCCTCTTAATAGTAATCTGGTAATGGGTGAAAGCTCCTCGCTCTCCGGTATTTTTGATAGCGTGCCGTTTACCGGGATTCAAATGGCAACGGATACCTCCATGCTGCCGGAGAGCCTTCGCGGCTATGCGCCAATTATCCGAGGGATTGCAAAAACCAACGCCAGGGTGATTGTTAAGCAGAATGGCTACCAGGTATATCAGACCTACGTCGCCCCCGGCGCCTTTGAAATTACCGATATGTACCCAAGCGGCGGTAGCGGCGATCTGTACGTAACGGTAGAAGAATCGGATGGCTCAAAGCAAGAATTCATCGTGCCGTTCGCTACGCTGCCGGTCATGGTGCGCGAAGGCCAGCTACAGTATGAAATCACCTCTGGTAAATATCGTCCTTATGATGGCGGAGTTGACGAAACGCCATTCACCCAAGCGACAATAAGCTATGGTGTATCCAGTAGCCTGACGGCCTACGGCGGGATGCAAATGGCCTCGCACTATCAAGCATTATCATCCGGTCTAGGCTATAACCTCGGTGATTTTGGCGCGGCTTCAGCAGACGTCACCCAAGCCTGGTCAAAGATCCAGGATCAAGAAAAGACGTCGGGTCAGTCCTGGCGTATCCGCTACGGTAAAAACATCCTTGATACCGGTACTAACATTACTATCGCGGGTTACCGATACTCTACCAAAGGCTTTAACACTCTGTCAGAGGTGTTCGATAGTTATTCAAACGACGGCAGCTATACCACCCGCTCACTGCGCAACCGTACCAACCTGACGCTTAATCAAAGCTTAGGTAAAGGGCTCGGTAGTCTCTCTATTAGCGGTCTGGTAGAAGATTATTGGGATGATAAACGCACCAATAAATCTATCAGCGTTGGCTATAACGGTGGCTTTAAAAACGTGAACTTCTACTTGGGTTATAGCTATAGCCGCTATACCTGGAGCAGCAATAGCGCGAATAAAGATGCCCAGGACGATCAGCGTATCACCCTAACGGTTACTTTACCGATCGGCAACTGGCTTCCTGGCACCTATACCAGTTACCAGCTCACCAATAGCAACCCAGGCTCAACGGATCAATCGGTTGCTATCGGCGGCGTCGGGCTGGAAAACGATAGTCTGGACTGGAGTATTCAGCAAGGATACAGCAACCGCGAGTATTACAGCGGCGACATGCGCGCCACCTTTAACAGTTCTCAGGGGAGTGTTAACGCCGGTTACAGCTACGATCGCGATAGCCAACGCATTGATTATGGCGCCAACGGCAGCATTATCGCGCACGCTGACGGCATCACTTTAGGTCAGGACATCACCGATGCTGCCGTACTGGTTAAAGCTCCGGGGCTGGATGACGTCAAACTGACGACCGATAACACCATTTCGACCGACTATCGCGGCTATGCCATCGTGCCTTACGTTACCCCTTATCGTCGCACCGATATCACTCTCGACACCGCCACGCTTGGCGATGATATGGAACTACCGGAAACAACGCAAACCGTGGTGCCGACTCGCGGCGCTATTGTGCGGGCCAACTACGACGGCAAGATTGGGCAACGTGCCTTTATTCATCTTAAATCCGCCAGCGGTCAGGACATTCCCTATGGAGCGATGGTTTTACTGGCTGGTGATGCGAAAAGCCAGGCAAGTATCGTTAGCGATGCCGGGATGGTCTATATGTCCGGTCTACAGCAAACCGGGACGCTCAACGTTCAGTGGGGAAAAAGTAGTTCCCAGCAGTGTCATGCCCCCTTCACGTTACCGCCGCGGGAAGGCAAAACCGCTGGCTTAAACCAGGTCGAAGCGGTATGTCGCTAGCCATCATTTAAGGACAAATATTGATGAAGAGAATATTTATTCTATTAATGCTTTTAGTTATCGGTGGTGAGGCGGCTGCAAAATGTAGTTACTCAGGTAGCATCCAGCGGCAAGCATTTACTATTAGAGCAAAAATACCGACAGACGACTCAATTCCAGTGGGCAGCATATTATATTCGACTAAATACGGCACTGGTAACTATAAAAACTTCACATGCAGCCAGAAAGATAACGATCAGTATATTACGACTATCAGTACCGCTGAGGTCGCCGGCGTTACAGGAATGCATGGAATGCCGGTGTATGAAACCGGAATTGACGGTATTGGATTCCAGGTATCCGATCTGCTGGAAAGTAAAAATGGCGCACTGGTTCCTGCCGTTGCGGGTTCGGTACTGGTACCGTTTGAAAAAACCTCAGATAACTACTATAAGTTTGTCACCGTGTGGTTTATCAAAACAAAACAGGTCATTGATACTTCAGGGTCGGATTCAAACCCGTCAATAAGTTTCTCTGTCGGCAACCCTACAACCAACCCAAGCGCCAGTGATAGACTTTTATACACTACGAGTATCAAACTGAAAAATACTACCTATCAGGCAACATCCTGTGATATATCGCCCTCCAGTTCACAGATAACGCTCGGTCGGATTAAAAAAAGCACGCTAATGTCGGTCTCCCGCGGCGGCGTGACACCAGAGCAAAAAAACATCTTATTAACCATTAACTGCCCAGCCGGTTCAATCGGTAATACGTTAATGTACTGGTTTAATCCGATAGGCACCGCCAGCGCATCTGGCGATGGCATCATTGATAATATGATAACCGATGATAGCGGCGCCAAAAATGTCGGTATCATTTTCAAACAAACTGGGACGCCTTTAGTTTTCTATGATATGGATAGCTATAGCTTCAACAGTGCAGCGACTTCGCAGGTCATCAACCTTACCGCTGACTACTATCGCCAAAGCAATAGTGTTGACGATATTACTAACGGTAAAGTTAAGGCAATGTTAGAGGTAGTTATACAGGAACAATAATATTAAGAAAATAGACATGAATTCACAAACAATTCATGTCTATTACATTGCTTAAAAAGCAATCGTCGCTTACATTTCTGCCCGACCCGTAATTAGGTCAATCCGTAATAATATTAATTTAAAGGAATAAATATGAAGCAATTAACAGTATTTGAGATGGAAGAGATCTCCGGAGGCTATTCATGGGATTTCTCTTCAATTTCTTCTACCGTGACATCTTTACTTGGTAATGCGGCTGAAGCCGCAGGCTCCGCAATCCTCGGATCCGTTATTGTCGGTGCAATTGGCGCCTCTGTTGGAGGAACATTAGGTGGGACAAATGGTGGGCTTTTAGGTTTCGGCCTGTTGGGTAACCTGGTTGGATTATTTGCTGGTGCAGCCGTCGGTGCAATTGCAGGTGCTGTCGGCGCCGTGGCAGTAGGCTGGGATAAGTGCATTGATTATTTAGGTCAACTTATCGACGCCGGGCTTGATGGTACCTTTGTACCTTGGCCATCATCGTAAATATCTTTTTACATAAACAAAGGCCATATTGGCCTTTGTTTCCCCGACTACTATAATCAGAATCATCATTCATGAATAATAAGCTTTATCGCAAGGAAGCGATCGAATACAAAAGAAATCACTGGAAAGGTAAAGCCTTATTGCTCGCTGGCTTACCTGCATGGTTGATTGCATTGTTATCGGCACTATTTCTCATTGCGCTTATTTGCGCACTCATTTTTTGTAAGTTCACACAGCGCGTTGACGTTCAGGGCGAAGTCATCACCCTCCCTCACTCGATTAACGTCTTTGCGCCGCAGCAAGGATTTGTCGTTAAGCAATTCGTGAAAATTGGTGACGTCGTTAAAAAAAACCAACCGCTCTACGAAATTGATGTGTCCCGCAGCACCACCAGCGGCAATGTCAGTGCGGCGCAGATAGAAGTCATCAATGAAAAAATTGCCAACTCTGACGACATCATCAAAAAGCTGGAAGATAATAAAAGTCAGACATTAAATGCGCTAAATGCCCAGTTGAAAACCACTACTGACTCTCTGAAAGAGACCAACCGAATGCTGGTCAATACCCAGGTCGGTCTGAAAAAAATGCATGATAACCTTTCCAGCTACGATAAATACCTTAGCAATGGCCTGATAACAAAAGATCAGTATAACTATCAGCACTCTTTATACTTTCAACAGCAAAGCGCGTATCAATCTCTGGTTAGCCAGAAGATGCAACTGGAATCACAAATCACCCAGCTTAATAGCGATAAAATCACTAAAGCTGCGGATTTTGATAACCAAATATCCAGCCAGTACAACCAATCCAACGATTTTAAAAATCAACTCGTTGAATCCAACGCTAACGGTAACATTATTATTAAATCCACCAGCGATGGCAGAATTGAGTCACTTTCAGCTACCCAAGGGCAAACCGTTGATAACGGCAGCAGCCTGGCACAGATAAAACCTACAGGAAACGTTGAGTATTTTCTTATCCTTTGGCTACCAAACAATACTATCCCCTATTTAAAAACTGGGGATACCATTAATATTCGCTATGATGCTTTCCCATCAGACAAATTCGGGCAATTCCCTGGAAAAATCATATCAATATCCTCAATGCCGGCATCACGACAAGAGATGTCTGAATATACCAACGTCAACAATGGTGGTAATCAGCAACAAGAACTGGCGCTGTATAAAGCAATCGTCAAAATTAAAGATAAACAGTTCGAATATGACGGGAAAAAGCTGAGCCTGTCCAACGGCCTTAAAGCACAAGCCGTTGTTTTTCTTGAAGAACGCCCTCTCTATATGTGGATGTTTACTCCGGTTTATAAGATTACTCAAAGCGTGAGCGGCCCGATTCATGACTAATGAACTGTTTGAGAAAATTACGGCGAAAGTTAATTTTTCAATACTGAAAAAGACGCCGGTCATATTACAATCCGAAGCCGCCGAATGCGGCATTGCCTGCCTGGCAATGATTTGCGGCCATTATGGCCTCGATATCGATCTCTTCAACTTCCGCCAGCGTTTTGGTAGCCCTTCTCAGGGGGTCACGCTGATGTCATTGAGCAAAACGGCGGAACATGCCGGCTTAAAAAGCCGGGCGCTGTCGCTCGATCTCGACGAAATCAGGCAATTAAAGCTACCCTGCGTTATCCACTGGGGAATGAACCACTACGTCGTGCTCACCAAAGTGCGAAAGTCCAGTTTTGTCGTCCACGATCCGGCGCTGGGTAAACGCATTATCGGCATTCAGGAAATGTCGAATAATTTTACCGGCATCGCCTTAGAGCTATGGCCCGATCAGAACTTTCAGCAGGAAAAAGCCAAATCTCGCCTGCGTTTGTTAGATCTGATGCGCAATATTGTTGGCTTAAAATCAGCGCTGCTGAAAATTTTCGCCTTCTCGGTGGTGGTTGAAGCTATCGGCTTACTGCTGCCGATAGGCACGCAGTTAGTCACTGACCACGTGATCATGGCCCACGATCAAAGCCTGCTCTCGGTTATCTGTATTGGCCTGGTTTTCTTTACCCTCTTCCGCACCTTTATCAGTATGCTGCGCGCATGGACTTCGCTGACGCTCAACACGCTGACCAATATTCAGTGGAAAACGACCCTTTTCGATCATTTGGCCAGCCTGCCGCTCTCTTTTTTTGAAAAGCGCCATCTGGGGGATATTCAGTCCCGTTTCTCATCGCTGGACACCATTCGCTCCACGTTCACTAATAGCATCGTCAGCGGCATTATCGATTCGATCATGACAATCGGGCTGCTGATTATGCTCACGCTGTACGGCGGTTGGCTAACATGGGTCGTCGTTGGCTTTACCTTATGCTACGCCATTATGCGTCTGGGAACTTATCGCTTCTATCGCCGCGTTGCTGAAGAACAGGTAATTAAAGGCGCACGTTCCAGTTCGCATTTTATGGAGTCGCTGTACGGTATTTCGACCATCAAAGCGCTGAATCTGAAAGAACGCCGCTCCCAGCACTGGCTGAATATCAATATCGATGCCTGTAATGCGGGGATCAAGCAAACCCGTTTCGACATGATGTTTAGCGGTATTAATACCTTCATTACCGCTATCGATCAGGTGGCAGTACTGTGGTTGGGCGCCATTATGGTTATTGATAATGAAATGACCCTCGGTATGTTTATGGCCTTTAACGCCTACCGCGGCCAGTTCTCCCAGCGCGCATCCAGCCTGGTTGACCTGACCATGCAGCTGCGCATGCTATCGCTGCATAACGAGCGTCTTTCAGAAATCGTCTTCAGCGAACCCGAGCAAGAATTACCATCACGGGACGTCTTCTCAAAAGATGCCGGCGCAAGACTTGAAGTCAAAAATCTCAGCTATCAGTACGATCCCTTTTCACAGCCGATTTTCTCAAACCTGAACATCACCGTTGAGCCGGGTGAGTCTGTCGCGCTGGTCGGGCCGTCCGGCGTCGGTAAGACCACGCTATTGAAAGTCATGTGCGGGCTGCTCTCCCCCACCAGCGGAGACGTCTTCGCCGATAATCTCGATATCCAGAAGATAGGTCTCAATAACTATCGCCAGGGAACGGCCTGCGTATTGCAGGAGGATAGACTCTTTTCCGGTTCGCTTATCGATAATATCAGCGGCTTTGAAGACAACGCCGATGTGGATTTTGTTGTCGAATGCGCTAAACGCTGCAACATCCACGACGAAATTATGAAAATGCCGATGGGCTATGAAACCATCATCGGTGAGTTAGGCTTAGGCATTTCCGGGGGCCAGAAGCAACGTATTTTGATTGCTCGCGCGCTTTACCGTAAGCCGAGCATTCTGTTTATGGATGAGGCCACCAGCCATCTCGATTTAAGAAATGAGTCGGTCATTAACCAATCGATTTCAGGGCTCAGTATTACCCGCATCATCGTTGCCCACCGCCCGTCAACTATCGCCTCTGCCGATCGGGTTATTGATTTGTCGCAGTCCAAAATACCAATGCCAGCGTAAGGAGAAGAATATGCAAGGAACGTTTATTGGTTTTAACACCGCCGGAATTACCTATGAAGACCATTTCATGGCGCTGCTGATGAAAGTACAAAACCAGAATGGCCTGTGTCGGACGTTCTATTTACAGGCGCCGGCGCTGGCTGACCTGCTCATGGTCCTGACAACTCGAATGTCTGTTTTCTTACAGCGCTTGCAGCAAAGCGACGATACGCTGAAAGAGGAGCTTATTGCCTACAATAATGAGCTCATCGCCAACACCCCGGCAGTCGATATGGTAGAGGTACAAAACCCCAATCCGGAGCTGCGGATCATGTCGATCACGTTGAAACCGGGGGTAAATGAGTCAACGCTGCTCCTGATGCTGCAGAACGAGCAAATCGCGACATTACGGATTGACGACCGGCAGGTAGAGGCGTTGATTCTGGGTATCAATCAATCACTAAAAATGGTTGCTGATACGAAATTAAATGAGTACCTGGCGCTGGCTTTGGATTATGTACTGCTGTATACCGTCGATTTAACGACCCAACCTAACATTGAGTACCAGCAATATGCTCAGGAAGAGTGGAAGCTGAATTTGTTTAGCCACCATCTGGCCGTGTTATACAGCTACGAGCAGGAGGAGGGTAAAAAAGTACTCTCCGGTGCGGTGATTAAAACCAGCGCCGCGCATCAGTCCGATGTTGAAAAGAGTATCGCGCTGCGTCTGCTTGAAAAGAGTCAGAAGCTAAAACAGGTCCACAGCCAGCATACGCCGTATCAAATCTTCAGTAAGGTAATTCCATCCTCACCAGGACAAATGCTGACCAGAGATGAATGTATGCTGTCGCTGCGTGAATTCTACGTGGCTACCAAAGCAGCGCTTGAGGCATAAGTTGTTAAGCACTCTCTGCCTGTGCAGAGAGTGCTTAACGCATCAGTTCGGGCACTTATAAACCTGGCCGTTCATCTGGCTATCGGTCGGAACAAAGCTCGACAGCAGGTTTTGCGTCGGGCTGCTCACGCCATAAATGACGTTACCGCCCATGGCCGCAGCCTGGTTACGTAGGGCATTCGCCGCGCCGCGCATCGAGCCGCCTTCATCGCCATTCTGGCCTGACAACCAGTTGCTTTGCGTACCGGTTGCCGTCCCTAACAGCTGGCATTCCGTTCCCGGTTTATCTTCAACAAAACGCACGCTCTGGCCGCCTGCGGTTAATTCGTTGCTGGAACTGCAACCCGCTAACAATAATGCTGCGCCGACAATCCCTGCTAAATATTTTACCTGCATGTTATTCCCCAATGAGCTGGACGCACTGGCCCGGATGTAAACCTTATACTAAAAAGCCAGCAAAAAGAAAAACCCCCAGCCATTTCTGACCGGGGGTTTCTGCATTTTTATGCCGTATAGCGCACGATTACATCATGCCGCCCATACCGCCCATGCCGCCCATGCCACCAGCAGCACCTAAATCAGGCGCGTCGCCTTTCGGCAGGTCGGTCACCATGCACTCGGTGGTGATCATCAGGCCAGCAACGGATGCCGCGTACTGCAGCGCAGAACGGGTGACTTTAGTCGGGTCCAGGATACCGAAGTCGATCATGTTGCCGTACTCTTCGGTAGCCGCGTTGTAACCGTAGTTACCGTCGCCTGCTTTCACGTTGTTGGCAACAACAGACGGCTCTTCACCGGCGTTGGAAACGATCTGACGCAGCGGCGCTTCCATTGCGCGCAGCGCAACTTTGATACCGACGTTCTGATCTTCGTTCTGACCGGTCAAGCCAGCGATTTTCGCCGCCACGCGGACCAGCGCTACGCCGCCGCCAGCTACCACGCCTTCTTCAACCGCAGCACGGGTCGCGTGCAGGGCATCGTCAACGCGCGCTTTTTTCTCTTTCATTTCAACTTCGGTAGCAGCACCGACTTTGATTACCGCAACACCGCCGGCCAGTTTAGCCACACGCTCCTGCAGTTTTTCACGGTCGTAATCAGAGGTCGCTTCTTCGATCTGCTTACGGATCTGAGCAACGCGGCCCTGAATTGCGGCTTCTTCGCCAACGCCATCGATGATGGTGGTGGTGTCTTTGTTGATAACAACGCGTTTCGCCTGACCCAGGTCTTCCAGAGTCGCTTTTTCCAGCTCCATACCGATCTCTTCAGAGATAACGGTACCGCCAGTCAGGGTTGCGATGTCCTGCAGCATGGCTTTACGACGATCGCCGAAGCCCGGCGCTTTAACCGCAGCAACTTTAACGATGCCGCGCATGGTGTTAACCACCAGGGTCGCCAGCGCTTCGCCTTCAACGTCTTCAGCGATGATAACCAGCGGTTTGCCAGCTTTCGCTACAGCTTCCAGGACCGGCAGCATTTCGCGGATGTTGGAGATTTTTTTGTCAGCCAGCAGGATGAACGGGCTTTCCAGTTCAACAGCGCCGGTATCCGGCTTGTTGATGAAGTAAGGGGACAGGTAGCCACGGTCGAACTGCATACCTTCAACGACGTCCAGCTCGTCTTCCAGACCGGTGCCGTCTTCAACGGTGATAACGCCTTCTTTACCGACTTTATCCATCGCTTCAGCGATCAGTTTACCTACGGTTTCGTCGGAGTTAGCGGAGATAGTACCAACCTGAGCAATGGCTTTAGAGTCAGAGCACGGTACGGACAGGGCTTTCAGTTCTTCAACAGCGGCAACGACAGCTTTGTCGATACCACGTTTCAGATCCATCGGGTTCATGCCCGCGGCAACGGCTTTCAGACCTTCGTTAACGATAGCCTGAGCCAGTACGGTTGCGGTGGTGGTACCGTCGCCTGCAGCGTCGTTCGCTTTAGAGGCAACTTCTTTCACCATCTGCGCGCCCATGTTTTCGAATTTGTCTTCCAGTTCGATTTCACGAGCTACGGAAACGCCATCTTTAGTGATGGTCGGCGCGCCGAAGGATTTGTCCAGAACAACGTTACGGCCTTTCGGGCCCAAGGTGACTTTAACTGCATCTGCCAGTACGTTTACGCCGCGCAGCATTTTTACACGAGCGTCGTTACCGAATTTTACGTCTTTTGCTGCCATTTCTTTTATTCCTCAAATTCGTTCAGGGTCGTGCGAATTACGCTTCAACAATTGCCAGGATGTCGCTTTCGGACATGATCAGCACTTCTTCGTTGTCGATTTTCTCAGACTTCACGCCGTAACCATCGTTGAAAATCACGATGTCACCAACTTTAACGTCCAGCGGCTGCACAGTTCCGTTTTCCAGGATGCGGCCTTTACCGACAGCGATGATTTCGCCACGAGTTGATTTAGCTGCCGCAGAACCGGTCAGAACGATGCCGCCTGCAGATTTGGTTTCAACTTCTTTACGTTTGACGATCACACGATCATGTAACGGACGAATACTCATTGATAGCTCTCCTTCGAGAAAGTCATTATCAGTTATGGATGGCGCCGGGCCGTAAACGGTTTCCGACTAGTGCAGAGAGAGATGGGGATGGCCATTTACCGCTTCAAGGGGAAAATTAAAAAAAAATTTCCGCCTGTGCGCTGACGCGCAAAAATATTCGCGTGGCGGCTGCGCTTTCTGGCGCAAAGGGTTGTGATAACATCGTTTTTTTGCCGCGCGCAGGGTTGAGTCATGAGTGGTTTAAAACAGGAGCTGGGGTTAGGTCAGGGAGTCGGGTTACTTTCGACATCACTACTGGGAACCGGCGTATTCGCCGTACCGGCGCTGGCGGCGCTGGTCTCAGGCGATAATAGCCTGTGGGCGTGGCCGGCGCTGATTCTCCTGGTCTTTCCCATCGCTATCGTGTTTGCCGTGCTTGGGCGCCACTTTCCCAGCGCTGGCGGCGTGGCTCATTTTGTGGATATGGCGTTCGGCCCACGTCTGGCACGGGTAACCGGTTGGCTGTTTTTATCGGTGATCCCGGTGGGCTTACCCGCCGCACTGCATATCGCCACCGGTTTTGGCCAGGCGCTGTTCGGCTGGCACGATACTCAGCTGCTGCTTGCCGAGCTCGGCACGCTAGCGATCGTCTGGTGGGTGGGCTCGCGCGGCGCCAGTTCCAGCGCCAATCTACAGACGCTGGTTGCGATATTGATTGTCGCGCTGATCGTCGCCATCTGGTGGCGCGGCGGCATAAACCCGGCGCAGATCCCTTTCCCGGAGCCTAAAGATGTCGACACGTCACAGCTGTTTGCGGCCCTATCGGTGATGTTCTGGTGCTTCGTCGGCCTGGAAGCCTTTGCTCATCTGGCATCTGAGTTTAAACGTCCGGAGCGCGACTTCCCTAGAGCGCTGATGATTGGCCTGGTGCTGGCAGGAACCGTTTATTGGGGCTGTACGGTAGTCGTTCTGCATTTTCACGCCTTCGGTGAGGAAATGGCGGCGGCGGCTTCGCTGCCAAACATCGTGGTGCGACTGTTCGGCGTGCAGGCGCTGTGGGTTGCCTGCGTAATCGGCTACCTCGCCTGCTTCGCCAGCCTTAATATCTATATCCAAAGTTTTGCCCGCCTGGTCTGGTCGCAGGCGCAGTTCAAGCCGGAGAGCTACCTGGCCCGCCTGTCGCCGCGCCAGGTACCGCGCAACGCCCTGAATGCGGTCTTAGGCTGCTGCGTACTTAGTACGCTGTGCATTTACTGGCTGAACATTAATCTCGATGCGCTGATCGTCTATGCCAACGGCATTTTCATCATGATTTATCTGCTGTGCATGCTGGCGGGATGCCGACTCCTGCACGGTAAATACCGCGTGCTGGCCATCGTGGGAAGCGTGCTCTGCATTTTGCTGTTAGCAATGGTCGGCTGGAAGAGCTTGTACGCCATTATTATGCTGGCGGTGCTGTGGTTCGCCTTACCTGCACGCTCACCTTCAGCAAGCCGATAACAAAAAACCGGCGCAGGCCGGTTTTGTCGTTTTAGCGGTCGTCTTTGTGATCCAGACGGTCGCGTTCGTCGTCTTTGCGCTGGAACTCCCCTTCGAAGGTGTCTCCGTTGCCAGCGCCGGCGCTAAAACCGCCGCCCGGCATCCGGCTAAAGCGCAGATACGGCATCAGTTTTAAGGTCATCAGCTTTTGCACCGGCGGCAACAACAGCAGCAGACCGAGGAAGTCGGTAAAGAAGCCCGGGATCAACAGCAGCAGCCCGGCGATAATCAGCGACACGCTTTTAATCATTTCTGCGGCAGGGCTTTCGCCAGCCGCCATTTTCTGCTGCATCAGCATCAGGTTTTTGAAGCCCTGGTTGCGGACCAGCGACATCCCCACAACCGAGCTAAAGATAACCAGGATCAGCGTCAACAGCACGCCAAGCACGTGCGCGACCTGGATAAAGATCGAGATCTCGACGTAAACGTATAAGAAAAAGGCAATAAATGGGATCCAACGCACCGGCGTCTCCTTCAATCGGCCGTCGTCGCAGACGCCCGTAGTGATAAATTTGCTATTCGCGTCATAGGAATGTGGGGTTGGCGCGCCATTTTTCAATCAACGACAACGGCATTTTTTTCAAAAATAGTAAAGCGGTGACTCATTTCACAGATTAATAATTCTTATCCGCCGCGCTATATAATAAGTGATCAAGGTTACTGAACTTCGCTATCATCAGCATATGATCGTGGGCACCGGGCCGGTTAAGGAAATAATCTTCGGTCTGAAAATACGCTAAATCCTATAAATTCTGTGTATTTGGTGAATTCATTGGCAGCTTGAAAAAGAAGGTTCACATGTTAAACAACATTCGTATCGAAGAAGATCTGTTGGGCACCAGGGAAGTTCCAGCTGACGCATACTATGGCGTTCATACTCTGAGAGCGATTGAAAACTTCTACATCAGCAACAACAAGATTAGCGACATCCCTGAGTTTGTTCGGGGCATGGTGATGGTGAAGAAGGCCGCCGCGCTGGCTAACAAGGAACTGCAAACCATTCCTAAAAGCGTAGCGAACACCATTGTCGCGGCATGCGATGAAGTGCTGAACAACGGTAAATGCATGGACCAGTTCCCGGTTGATGTGTTCCAGGGCGGCGCGGGCACCTCCGTCAATATGAACACCAACGAAGTGCTGGCGAATATCGGTCTGGAACTGATGGGCCACCAGAAAGGTGAATACCAGTTCCTCAACCCTAATGACCACGTCAACAAATGCCAGTCCACTAACGACGCCTACCCCACCGGTTTCCGCATCGCGGTCTATGCATCGATTCTCAAATTAATCGATGCTATCAAACAGCTGGGCGAAGGCTTCCAGGCGAAAGCCGTTGAGTTCCAGGACGTCCTGAAAATGGGCCGCACGCAGCTACAGGATGCGGTGCCGATGACCCTCGGCCAGGAATTCCACGCTTTTAACGTACTGCTGAACGAAGAAACCAAAAGCATTCTGCGTACCGCAGAGCTGCTGCTGGAAGTGAACCTCGGCGCGACCGCTATCGGGACTCGCCTGAACACCCCTGACGGCTACCAGCAGCTGGCGGTACAGAAACTGGCGGAAGTCAGCAACCTGCCGGTCGTTCCGGCGGAAGACCTGATTGAAGCGACTTCTGACTGCGGCGCGTATGTGATGGTTCACAGTTCGTTGAAACGCCTGGCGGTCAAACTGTCCAAGATTTGTAACGACCTGCGCCTGCTCTCTTCCGGCCCGCGCGCTGGCCTGAATGAAATCAACCTGCCAGAGCTGCAGGCCGGTTCCTCAATCATGCCGGCAAAAGTTAACCCGGTGGTGCCGGAAGTGGTTAACCAGGTGTGCTTCAAAGTTATCGGCAACGATACCACCGTGACCATGGCCTCCGAAGCCGGTCAGCTGCAGCTGAACGTTATGGAGCCGGTGATTGGCCAGGCGATGTTTGAATCTATCCACATCCTGACCAACGCCTGCTACAACCTGCTGGAAAAATGCGTGAACGGCATTACCGCTAACAAAGCGGTATGCGAAAGCTACGTCTACAACTCCATCGGTATCGTTACCTACCTCAACCCGTTCATCGGCCACCACAATGGCGATATCGTCGGTAAGATTTGCGCCGAAACCGGTAAGAGCGTACGTGAAGTGGTGCTGGAGCGCGGGCTGCTGACCGAAGCCGAACTGGATGACATTTTCTCCCCGCAAAACCTGATGCATCCGGCTTATAAAGCAAAACGGTATACCGATGAAAGCGAACAGTAAGCTTTCAGGGTAAACTAACCTAAGGCATGTCAGTGATGACATGCCTTTTTGCTTTTTTGGGTTTACGAAACGACAACAATTCAATATCAACTTGTTAAAAAACAAGGAAGGCATATATGTTTGGTGCAGAGCTCGTGGTTGTCCTGCTGGCAATCTATTTGGGGGCCCGACTCGGGGGCATTGGTATCGGCTTTGCCGGTGGCCTCGGCGTCCTCGTCTTAACCTTAATTTTTCAAATTCCACCCGGGGCGATCCCCTTTGACGTCATTGAAATCATCATGGCGGTTATCGCCGCTATCGCCGCGATGCAGGTCGCCGGAGGGATGGACTATCTGGTCAGCCTCGCCGAACGTATGCTACGCCGCCATCCCAAGTACATTACCTTCCTTGCGCCGCTGGTCACCTGGTTTATGACCGTGCTGGCAGGCACTGGTCATACCGCGTTTTCTACCCTGCCAGTCATCACCGAAGTGGCGAAAGAACAGGGTATTCGCCCTTCCCGCCCGCTCTCCATCGCCGTTGTCGCTTCGCAGATTGCGATTACCGCCTCGCCTATCTCCGCGGCAGTGGTCTTCTTTGCCGGTATTCTCGAACCACTTGGCGTCAGCTACCTGACGCTGCTGGCGATCTGCCTGCCGGTTACCCTGATTGCCGTCATGCTGACCGCCGTCGTCTGTAACTTCCTCGGCTGCGAGCTGAAAGACGACCCGGTATATCAGGAACGGCTGGCAAAAGGGGAAGTGAGCCTGCGCGGCAGTCAGGTCTTCGAGCTGAAGCCGCATGCTAAACGCTCCGTTCTGCTTTTCCTCGTCGGCATCGTCGCGGTCATGTTCTACGCTACCGCCATCAGCGACACCGTCGGCCTGATCCAGAACCCGGTGCTGCCGCGTAACGAAGCGATCGTGGTCTTCATGCTGACCATCGCCACGCTGATTAGCATCACTTGTAAAATCGATACCGGCGAAGTGCTGAACGCCAGCACCTTTAAGTCAGGAATGAGCGCCTGCGTCTGCGTGCTCGGCGTCGCCTGGCTCGGGGATACCTTCGTTAAAGCGCACATTGCCGATATCCAGACGGTAGCGGGCGATCTGCTGCAAAACTATCCGTGGTTGCTGGCGGTGGTGCTGTTCTTCGCCGCTACGCTGCTCTATTCACAGGCTGCCACGACCAAGGCATTGATGCCCGCCGCGCTGCTGCTTGGCGTCACCCCGCTGACGGCAATTGCCTCATTCGCGGCGGTCTCAGCGCTGTTCGTGCTGCCAACCTATCCGACCCTGCTGGCAGCGGTCGAAATGGACGACACCGGCTCCACGCGTATCGGCAAATATGTCTTTAACCATGCCTTCCTGATCCCGGGCGTCATCGCCATTACGCTTTGCGTGATCCTCGGATTCATCTTCGGCGGCCTCATGCTTTAAGATCGTTAAAAAGGGGCCAGTAAAGTAACTGGCCCCTTTGGTTAATCTCCCCGCATCATGCATGCTATAGTGCCTCTTTTCGCTGATACGAGGTTCACGATGACTACGCCTGATGCTGTTGTTGTACTCTGTACCGCGCCGGATGAAGCGACCGCCCAGGATCTGGCGGCCAAAGCGCTCGGAGAAAAACTCGCCGCCTGCGCCACCATCCTGCCGGGAGCGACGTCGCTCTACTACTGGGAAGGAAAGCTTGAGCAGGAGTATGAAGTCCAGATGCTGCTCAAAACCAACCTGGCCCATCAGCAGGCGTTACTGGACTGCCTGAAGTCCCATCACCCGTATCAAACCCCCGAACTACTGGTCCTGCCGGTTACTCACGGAGACAACGATTACCTCTCATGGCTCAACGCATCATTACGCTGATCCTGCTACTGTGCAGCGCATCCGCCAGCGCCGGGTTGTTTGACGCCCCCGGGCGTTCAAACTTCGTGCCTGCCGATCGGGCTTTCGCCTTTGACTTTCAGCAGAATCAACACGACCTCAACCTGAGCTGGCGCATCAAGGATGGCTACTACCTCTACCGTAAGCAGATTACGCTGACGACAAAGGACGCGGCGATCGTCGACCCTTCTCTACCGCCTGGCGAATGGCATGAAGACGAGTTTTATGGCAAAAGCGAAATTTATCGTCAGCGTCTGACATTACCGATTAGCCTCACGCAAGCCAGCAAAACAGCCACGCTGACCGTTACCTATCAGGGCTGCGCCGACGCCGGGTTCTGCTACCCGCCGGAGACCAAAATCGTGCCGCTCAGCGCGGTGCTCGCCGATTCCGGCAAGGCGCTGGCAGACCAACCTTCAGCACCCGCCAGCGGCAGCCAGACCGGCGCGGAACCCGCGTCGCTGCCGTTTTCAGCGCTATGGGCGCTGCTGATTGGTATCGGTATCGCCTTTACGCCTTGTGTTTTACCGATGTATCCGCTGATTTCCGGGATTGTCCTCGGCGGTAAACAGCGCTTATCAACGGCGCGCGCCCTGCTGCTGGCATTTATTTATGTCCAGGGGATGGCGGTTACCTATACCGCGCTGGGGCTGGTCGTAGCCGCCGCCGGTCTGCAATTCCAGGCCGCGCTGCAGCACCCTTACGTATTAATTGGGCTGTCAGCGGTATTTATCGCGCTGGCGCTGTCGATGTTCGGCCTGTTTACGCTGCAACTGCCTTCATCGCTGCAAACCCGACTGACGCTGATGAGCAACAAGCGCCAGGGTGGTTCGCCGGGCGGCGTGTTTGCAATGGGCGCCATCGCCGGGCTTATCTGTTCCCCTTGCACTACGGCCCCGCTTAGCGCCATTCTGTTGTATATCGCTCAAAGCGGTAACCTGTGGCTCGGCGGCGGCACGCTGTATCTGTACGCGCTGGGAATGGGGCTGCCGCTGATCCTGGTGACCGTGTTCGGTAACCGTCTGCTGCCGAAGAGCGGGCCGTGGATGGCTCATGTCAAGACCGCGTTTGGCTTCGTGATCCTCGCGCTGCCGGTTTTTTTACTGGAACGCGTTATCGGCGAAGCCTGGGGTTTACGTCTGTGGTCGTTGCTTGGCGTCGCCTTCTTTAGCTGGGCGTTTATCACCTCGCTTGGCGCCACCAAACCCTGGCTGCGTCTGGTGCAAATCGTCATGTTGGCCGCCGCGCTGGTTAGCGCGCGTCCGCTGCAGGATTGGGCCTTTGGCGCAACGGCCGTCCAGCAGCAGGCGCATCTGGAATTTACCCGCGTCAGCACCGTTGATGAACTCAACCAGGCGCTGGCTCAGGCCAAAGGGAAACCGGTCATGCTCGATCTGTATGCCGACTGGTGCGTGGCCTGCAAAGAGTTCGAAAAATATACCTTTAGCGCTCCTGAAGTGCGACAGGCCCTAAAAGAGACCGTTCTGTTGCAAGTGGATGTCACTAAGAACAGCGCGCAAGACGCGGCCCTGCTGAAGCATTTACAGGTGCTCGGCTTGCCGACGATTCTGTTCTTCAACGCGCAGGGAGAAGAACAGCCCGCGCAGCGCGTCACCGGGTTTATGGATGCTACGGCATTCAGCGCCCATTTGCGCGATTGGCAACCGTGAACGACACTTGAGGAGGATAAATGGAGGAGACTATCGTGCAACGTGAAGATGTCCTGGGTGAGGCCATACAAATTCTTGAAATCGAGGGTATCGCCAACACCACGCTGGAAATGGTCGCCGAACGCGTCGCATACCCGCTTGATGACCTCAAGCGCTTTTGGCCCGACCGCGAAGCGCTGCTTTATGACGCCCTGCGTTATTTAAGTCAGCAGGTTGATGCCTGGCGTCGCCAGCTGTTGCTGGATGAGACGCTGAGCGCAGAACAAAAGCTGCTGGCGCGCTATAGCGCGCTGACCAAATGCGTTAGCAACCACCGCTATCCGGGCTGCCTGTTTATCGCCGCCTGTACATTCTATCCGGATGCCCAGCACCCAATTCACCAGTTAGCGGAACAGCAGAAGCAGGCTTCGCTGGCCTACACGCACGAGCTGCTGACCCTGCTTGAGGTGGATGACCCGGAAATGGTCGCTAAGCAGATGGAATTAATTGTCGAAGGCTGCCTGAGCCGCATGCTGATCAAACGCAGCCAGGCCGACGTCGATACCGCCCAGCGTCTAGCGGAAGATATTCTGCGCTTTGCCCGCTGCCGGATGGGCGGCGCGCTCACGTAATTCGGATTTCCCAAGCCCTGCAAGGCGCATATAATTCCCTGACACTTTCTGTGGCAGGGATCTATATGCGTCCACTTCTCTGGGCCGCCGTAATGGGGCTCTGTTCGACCTCGCTGATGGCCGCCCCTCCTCGCGGTTTCTCTTTCGCCTACAAAGACTGGGAAGTCGCCTGCGATAATACCGGCACCTGCCGGGCTGCGGGCTATGGCGCGACAATGGGCGA
Organism: Klebsiella sp. 141198; assembly: GCF_050600785.1. Lineage (NCBI taxonomy): Bacteria > Pseudomonadati > Pseudomonadota > Gammaproteobacteria > Enterobacterales > Enterobacteriaceae > Klebsiella > Klebsiella sp. 141198. Next base: position 121,327 of record NZ_JAQIRM010000007.1, on the reverse strand, counting down.
AGTCAGCGTCCTGCTGACTCGCAGTGCAGGCGCAGGGCGGCAGGCAACCGCGCAGGTCACGTTTGCGCAGACCGAGCACGATATTCCGCCAGATGCCAGCGTAAATCTTTTTATCAACGATAGCGATCGCGGGACGCTTGAGGCTATCGACGACAGCCATTTTCATTTCGACAGTACGCAAACCAGCGCGCTTATTACCGCCCTGGAGCAAAACGCGAAAATCGAGCTATCGCTCAATGGCCAGCGCAAGCGGCTGTCTAACGCAGGCAGCAGCGCGGTGTTCCTCAAGATCGATGAATTCCAGCGGCGGATCGGCACCACCGATGCGCTGTTACGTAAAGGCGACGGTGACGACAGCACCGTTCTTCGCGCCATTCCCGCGCCGGAGATCCTGAGCGCGCCGTTTATTCACAGCGCTCAGCCCGTTGCGCTCAACGCGAAACAACAGCAGAAATGGCTACCGCAATTGGAAATCGCGCTCAACAGCCAGTGTGATGACAGGCAAAACGCCGATATTCCGACCAGCGAACGACAAATCACCCTCACTTCGCTGGATAAAAATCACTCGCTACTGCAGACTCTGTGCTGGCGCGCCGCCTATAACGACGGCTACGCGATGTGGGTTGTCGATAACACACAGGCCGCCAGGCCACAGCTCATTACTACGGATGCTTCCAGCTATAACGATGGCGTAATCGCCTTCTTCAACAAGGGACGCGGCGTCGCCGACTGCGTCAGCGGAGAAGAGCGAGTGTGGGATGGCAAAGCTTTTGTGCAAAGTCTGAAATACAGTACCGGCATGTGTCGGGAAATCACCCCAGGCGGAACCTGGCAGCTTCCTACCTTCGTCAGCAAGGTTATTCCCCGCAAGCAACGAGAGGCCGACATACTCGCGCTGAAGACGTTGCACGACGCGGTCCTAAAAGAGCAAAAACGCAACCCGGAACTTGCATTAGAGAACATTGCGGAACAGTTTCCGCTCAGCGGACACATCAGCCACTTTACCCTCACCTATGCCGACGACGCGCCGGTCTCAACCACCAAGCCAGCGGCGGATATCAGCGACGATGAGTGGCAGGCGTTTTTACATTCCGATATCAGCGCCGATTCGGAAAACGGCAAAGTCAGCTTCACGCTTATCGACCTCGACGGCGACGGCAAACGCGATCTCATCATCGATAGCTATGTTGGCGGTACCGGCCTGTTCAGCTATACCGGCGTGCTGAAACGCGGTGATAACGCCTTTGAATCGGTGAACGATGCCGACAACAATGACGACGATAACTTCGATGCCGGCGTGCCCGGCGCCCTTTACTCTATTAACGATCGCGGAGCGAACCAGTGGGGCCGCTGGGTCAGAATCAACGGCCAGGTTTACGCCCTGTGGTTTAACGGCGTGTTTGGGGAAGATAACCTCTATCTGCTGCGTCCGTTTAACCAGAGCGACCTGACGCCGGCCATCACCATCCGCTACCGTTATAACCTCAATATCATTAGCGCTGCGGAAAACGGGCAGTCACCCACCCCAGCCTTAAACGATAAAGATAAAGCGGGCTTATTGAAGTCATTGGACGTCATGCAAGGTAGCCTGCTAAAGGATAAACCTGCTGACGATAACGATGAGCCGATTTGCCCTGTTCCCCCCGGTACCGCTAAAGATGATGTGGACAGCTACTATGGCGGCGCTGCGGGGCACTACACCGTTGAAACGGTGGCGTGGATCCCGGTGTGGCTCAACGATAAATGCTTTATTGGCACCATTTTCAGCCATCATGGCGCTTACCGCCACGGGGTGGATGCGATCTTAACCATCAATTCGCCACGAGATGACGAAGAGATCGTTGGCGATTATGACATCTCCGGAAAACGCCATGCCATCGCCATCACCCGCGGCTGGAGAGTCCGCGAAGGCGATAACGGCGTGATGTGATTTTAAGCAAAACGCCCCTTTTGGCGCGGAATTGCCGCAAAGATAAGCAATCAAACAATAAATAGAGAAATTTCATTGACGCAGTGGGCGGATTACGGTTTAATGCGCCCCGTTGCCCGGATAGCTCAGTCGGTAGAGCAGGGGATTGAAAATCCCCGTGTCCTTGGTTCGATTCCGAGTCCGGGCACCACTTATTCAGAGAACCCGCCCAAAAGGCGGGTTTTTGCTTTTCTGCGACCGGACTCTTCATCGAACTGCGTTCGATTATTCGCCGCAACGCGGCTCACCCCTTCGGGGCCAGCGCGACAAGCGCGCTGTTCAACGCCTGCGGCGTTAGTCCGAGTCCGGGCACCACTTATTCAGAGAACCCGCCCAAAAGGCGGGTTTTTGCTTTTCTGCGGCCGGACTCTCCATCGAACTGCGTTCGATTATTCGCCGCAATGCGGCTCACCCCTTCGGGGCCAGCGCGACAAGCGCGCTGTTCAACGTCAATGGCATACCGTAGGCCTGATAAGCGCAGCGCCATCAGGCGTAATGCAGGCATAGAAATCCCCGGCTTGTATCGATAGCCTTTCCTCTACCCAAAGTATGATTTCAAAATGAAAAAATGAACCTGAAGGAGGAATGGAGGGAGCACTATGCATCAGAATTTAATCCCCATATCAGGGCACAAATGCTCTCCTCCTGAAACGGGCAAGAGAGAAAGGAACGCGCCACGCAGAGCTAGCGCCGCGTCGCTTTCTTCTTAGCGGGAAGGCGGAACACTTCCCCATTCGGCTTGGCAATTCCCATACGGTACTGCGTTTCTCTGGCTGCCTTGTGGATGTCAGCAAACTCTTCTTTACGCGCCGGCGGCAGCTTCGCTTTTTTCAGGCATTTATTGCGGTGCATCCTAATCCATTCACGGTCATTATCATCGACACACGTCTGCATCACATCCACCCAGCGCGAAGCGGCCCGACGGTACAATCCACGGGCTTCCAGAGACTCGGCAATACTGTCCTTGATCATTCGATAATTTCTCTCACATATGCTAGCTAATTTGCGTATATAAATATAACCACGCCATCCGAAGAAATAATGAAAGAAAACCCCGATAATTTGATCCACGATAAATCTATGCCAGCTCAATATTGAGGACATTTATAATATTAATTGCTGTGTGCATTAAAACTGCCGAAGCAGTAAGTACTTCCAAAGAGCATTTTTATCATATACCGCGGATTATCATCTGAGTTATTCCTGAACTACGGTTATACCTATCAATGATTGATTAAATTAACATAATACCGTTGTTGAGTAGCTTGTAGTAGATACCTTACTCTGTATTCATTTCCCTTTTTATCGCTTCTGCGCGGGACACTCCAGCAGTCTATTTTTAAAGATAAACAAACAGGCCTCATTAAAGTTGGCCAGTCCCAGACGTTCATAAAGCTCAATGCGTTTACGATACAGGCTTTTCACTGAAGTATTAAGCACCCCGGCAATTTGATCCATGGTCATTCCGGCCCTGAGCAAAGTCAACGTCATATGTTCCTGTGGTTTCAGGCTGAAATTCTTGAGCCATTCTCGGGTCAGCCGCTTACTCTTCACATCAAGAAACAGGCTAAATAAATTAGCCATATCCGTAGGCGTCAAAGACATGTTGAGAAACCACTTTAAGCTCAGCAAATGCTCTTCCCGATGGCGCATATCAAGCATAATACAGCAGATACGTTTACCCGCTTCCGCTGCGCCAGGAATAAGATAATCATAAAAACAAAGCGGCGCCCGACTATCCACCAGCACCGAAAACTCCTCGGCATCACTCTCAAAAAGCTTATGCTCAATCGAATGTAACTGGATGATATCTGGAAAGAAAATCCTTACCCCTTCAAAGAGATAGTGATCCTGAGTAACTAAAAACATTGTCGTTGCCACAAATCATCCCTTTAACAATAAAGCAACAAAACCCCTCCAGGGAGAATATGCACAGCGCCTGGTGGCGTGCTGACTATGGCGAGCAAAATAAAGCATGTGTTTGTCGTTTTAGTAAACCTCCAACCTCTCCATCTATAGTGAATGCTCCACTCCACGACTCTTACGTCATTTCCTAATTATCTGCCCTTCGGCTAATTATAAATAAAAAACTCGCACAAAAAAGAAGCTTTTCCACTATTGAGAATTTTTGTCAAAAATCGTCTTAAATATCTACACCAACAGCCTAACATTATGCATGGAAAAGCGAACCAAAAACATTAAAACAGAATTTCGGACGCGCTTTAACTTTTTCCAATTCAGTTAGTTATGCGTAACATCAGACAATTAATTATTGTATAAAAGGACAATTTCCAGATTTATCTTAAAACCACAGGTCTATTATTTGACATATTTTCAGGCAAACATATCAGGTGTACATTAATCACCACCCCGTTATCGCGAGGAGATATTTTATTACCTTAAATAAGTAATCGCAGCCGCGTACCGTCAGGTAAAAACTCATTACCCCATCCTTTTGCATTCAGCTAAAAGGCCGACGTGTTGTGCAATGGATTCTTGATGGACATATGGTAAATAGTTATGGGAAGATCAACTCGTTTCAATAAGTTATTCTTTTATCGCCGCACGACATTCTCGCTTTCAATTAGTTTATTGTTGTTAACGCCTATTCTGGCTCAGGGGGCTGAGTCGATATATGAACAACATGTACTACAGGCGCGTGAAGGTAATTACTCTCCTTTTCTCGATTATCTTCAGCAGTATCAGCAACAACATGCCTTGACGCCTGAGCAAGTCGCCGACTGGCTACAAATTGCCTCCTGGGCTGGACGTGATGAAGAAGTTATCCAGGTCTGGCAGCGTTATCAGGTTTATATGGCGCTACCGGCACGCGGTACGGCGGCAGCGGCGCAGGCTTACCGTAATCAAAAACGGTGGTCTTCGGCGCTGGCGCTTTGGGATCAAGCGCTCAGCCAACAGCCGAAGAACGACGATTATCTTATTAGCCGGATTAAAACACTGGCCGATGCGCGCCATGACGGGCAGGCGCTAAGTGAAGCCCGCCGCTTAGTCGCCACCACACCCAGCGCCGCTCACCTGCAGACGCTCTCCTACGTCTATTTACGTCAGGGAAAAAGCTGGGACCAGCTGCTCACCGATATGCGCGCGCAGGAGCTCGCGCCGCAAAACAGAGAGACGCTCAATAGCCTGATTGAAAGCCTGAGCAGCAATCGCATCAATTCGCCTGCGCTGCAATGGTCAGCCAAAACCACCTTAACGCCCGCACAGCAGCGAAAGCTGGAAATGGACGCGGCGGCGGAGTGGGTACGGCTGGCGGACACCCCTGCCCGCGGTGAACAGGAGCGCTTTCGCCTGGCGCAAATGGCGCTCAACCGCTACGACGCGCTGTTCGCCCGCTGGCGTCAGGATCCGCAGGCCGCAGAGGATCTTGCCCACGCGCGTATTGACCGCCTCGGCGCGCTATACACCCGCGGCTATTACACTCAGGTCATCAGTGAATATCAGTCGCTGACCGCCGCTCAGCAGCCCGTTCCTGACTGGGCCATCGGCTGGGTTATCTCCTCTTATCTTGCGCAACAGAACGTCGGGGCCGCGCAGGCGATCGCCCGCCAACATCCCCTTTATCGCCCTGATCCGCAAGATGATCAGCATGAGTTATTTTACGCGCTGCTGGACAGCGGCCAGTATCAGGCCGCCCGCGACTATCTCGCCAAAGTGACTAACGGTGTTCCCTACACCCGCCGCCTTTACGGCTCGCCGACGCCGCAGCCAAACGACCCGTGGCTGAACGCCCAATCGCTGAAGGTACAGTATTTACTGAGTACTAACGCATTGCCGGAAGCCGAGCGTCTCTCCCGCCGACTGGCCGCTACCGCGCCCGGTAATCAGGGGCTGCGCATTGACTACGCGGCGATACTGCAGGCGCACGGTTTACCCCGCGCCGCCGAACGGGAACTGAAAGCGGCGGAAGCGTTGGAGCCGTCGAATATTCCCCTCGAACGCCAGCAGGCCTACGTGGCGATGGATCTTCAGGAGTGGCGGCAGATGGAGCTATTAACCGATGACCTGCTGGCGCGCAGCCCTGAAGACCTGAGCACGCAAAAATTAGCTCGCGCTCGCGAGGTGCACCATATGTCGGAATTGCGTCTCAACAGTACTCAGGGGATCCACTCGGATAACCCGGTCAGCGGTAGCCACGACTTTAGCTGGGATGCAGCGATTTACGGCCCGCCAATCGCTGATAACTGGCGGCTTTTCGCCGGTAATCGCTTCGCCAAAGGAAATTTTGATGAAGGAAAAGGCTCCAGCCGCCAGCTCTTTGGCGGCATCGAATGGCGCCCGCGTGATGCCTGGGCTGAACTGGAAATCTCCAACAACAATTTTGCCGGCGACAACAAACCCGGCGCCCGGCTTTCCGCCTGGCAAAGTTTCAACGATCGCTGGCAGATTGGCGGCGAGGTCGAACGCCTGTCGCGCCAGACGCCGCTGCGCGCGCTGCGCAATGGTATCAGCGCCAACCGCGGCGAGGGATGGGTTCGCTGGTATCAAAACGAGCGACGCGAATATCGCTTTAGCGCCGCCGCCAGCCGCTTCTCCGACCACAACCGTCGTCAGGAATACACCTTCACCGGCAAAGAGCGGCTCTGGCAATCGCCAACCATCACGCTCGATCTGGAACCTGGGCTTTCGGCCAGCGCCAACAGCCGGACGGATACCCTGTACTACAACCCGAAACGCGACTTCGCCGCCACCTCGGCGCTGGTCGCCGATCACGTCATGTATCAGCACTACGATACCGTCTGGAGCCAGCAGCTTGCGGCAGGCGGCGGCGCCTACTGGCAAAAAGCATATTCGGCCGGCGCTATCGCCATGCTCGGCTACGGTCAGCGTATTCGCTGGAACAACGTGATCGACACCGGCGTGATGCTGAACTGGGACAAGCGCCCTTACGACGGCAAACGCGAAAGCAATCTCTCCATTGCCCTTGATGCGAATTTACGGTTTTAAGGATAAACATGGTCAACAAAAGTATCCGCATCAGCCTGATGGTTATCGGCTGGCTCCTGATGACCTGCGCGCTTCGCGCAGAGACGATTCCTTTTCTGCCGCCGGACGCGCGGCCGCAACCGGAGGCGAATAAGCCCTGGCCGCATAATAAGTTTTTGGTACTGGCCTATCACGATGTAGAAGACGATGCCGCCGATCAGCGCTATCTGGCGGTGCGTACCAGCGCGCTCAACGATCAAATCGGCTGGCTGCTGCACAATGGTTATAAGGCCATCAGCGTGCAAAATATTCTCGACGCCAACGCGGGGTTAATCACACTGCCGCCGAAGGCATTTCTGCTGAGTTTCGATGATGGCTACAGCAGTTTTTACACCCGGGTCTGGCCGCTGTTAAAAGCCTGGAACGTCCCGGCACTGTGGGCGCCGGTAGGCAGTTGGGTCGATACGCCGGAGCAGAAAAAAGTCGATTTCGGCGGTCTGATGACCCCGCGCGAACGTTTCGCCACCTGGGAGATGGTGCGCGAGCTCGCGCAATCACCGCTGGTCGAAATCGGCGCGCATACCTGGGCTTCGCACTATGGTATTCAGGCCAATCCGCAGGGTAGCCGCGAACCGGCGGTTGCCAACCGCTTTTATGATAAGGCCAGTGGGCGCTACGAAAGCGACCAGCAGTTTCACCAGCGCATCGATACCGACGTGCGCAAAGTGAGCGACAAAATCGCCGACGTCACCGGCAAAGCGCCGCGCGCCTGGGTATGGCCCTACGGCGCGGCCAACGGCACATCGCTGGCTATTGCCAAAAATCGCGGCTATCAACTGGCGTTTACCCTAGGCGATGGTCTGGGCGACGTGCGCGATCTGGATAACATTCCCCGTCTGCTTATCTCCGGTAACCCGTCGATCAAGGCCTTCGCCAGCCAGGTGACGCAAATCCAGGAGCGTGAACCGGTTCGGGTGATGCACGTCGATCTCGATTATGTCTACGATAAAGACCCGGCTCAGCAGCGCAAAAATATCGATAAGCTGATCCAGCGCGTCTATGACATGAAAATCACTCACGTTTTCCTACAGGCCTTTTCCGATCCGCTCGGCGACGGCACGGTGAAAGCGCTCTACTTCCCCAACCGCCGCCTGCCGATGCGCGCCGATCTGTTTAATTTCGTCGCCTGGCAATTGCAGACGCGCGGCGGCGCCAAAGTGTATGCGTGGATGCCAGTGCTGGCGTTCGATCTGGACGGTTCGCTACCGCGCGTACAGCGCTGGGATGCACAAAGCAATACGCTGCGCCAGGCTACTCACCCCTATGTACGTCTGTCGCCATGGAATAGCCAGGTGCGCGATGAGATCCGCGATATTTATCAGGACCTTGCCCGCTACGCGACCTTTGACGGCGTGCTGTTCCACGACGACGCGGTACTGACGGATTACGAAGATGCCGGCGCCGGGGCGATGGCTGCCTGGCGTGCGGCGGGCCATCGGGAGGATATCGCGCAGATCCGCCAAAACCCCGCCACGCTGCACGCCTGGACGCGATTTAAAAGTCAAACGCTTATCGACTTCACCCGCACGCTCAGCCAGAGCGTGAAAGCGATTCGCGGCCCGCAGGTGAGAACCGCGCGCAATATCTTCGCCCTGCCGATCCTGCAACCGGAAAGCGAGGCCTGGTTCGCGCAGAATCTGGATGATTTTCTGGCGGCCTACGACTGGACGGTGCCGATGGCGATGCCGCTGATGGAATCCGTTCCGGTTGCGGAAAGCGATGCGTGGCTGGCGCGTCTGGTGCGCGCCGTCAGCGCCAGGCCGGGCGCACTGAAGAAAACCATTTTTGAGCTACAGGCTAAAGACTGGAGTCTCCCGCAGCAAAACGCCATCCCTGACCAACAGCTGGTCGACTGGATGCGGACATTACAGCTCAACGGCGTCAACAATTACGGCTACTACCCCGACGATTTCCTTAATAATCAGCCTGATATCTCGAAAATCAGGCCCCTATTTTCATCGTACTGGTATCCCAACAATGACTGATCGCATTATCGCATTTTCGATTTTATGCCTGGTTTTCGGGCTGCCTCTGGGCGTGGCCGCCGTTTTCACCGGCGAGTTGATACTGGATTTCGTCTTTTTTTGGCCGCTGTTTATGTCGGTGCTGTGGATAACCGGCGGGCTCTACTTTTGGTTTCAACTGGAGCGCCACTGGCCGTGGGGTAAAGAGACGCCGCCGCCGAAACTCGACGGCGATCCGCTGATCTCTATTTTGATTCCCTGCTTTAACGAGGAGAAAAATGCCCGCGAGACCATCGAAGCCGCGCTGGCTCAGCGCTATCGCAACATTGAGGTGATCGCCATCAACGACGGCTCCTCCGACGATACCGCCAGGGTGCTGAATCAACTGGCGGAAGAGTACGACCTGCTGCGGGTGATTCATCTAGCCGAAAATCAGGGGAAAGCGGTAGCGCTGAAAGCCGGCGCTGCCGCCGCGCGTGGGGACTTGCTGGTGTGCATCGACGGCGATGCCCTGCTCGACCGTGATACCGCCGCCTACCTGGTAGCGCCGCTGATTCAGTATCCCCACGTCGGCGCGGTGACCGGCAACCCGCGAATTCGTACCCGCTCGACGCTGATTGGCCGCATTCAGGTCGGCGAATTCTCTTCGATAATCGGGCTGATTAAGCGCACCCAGCGTATTTATGGCCGGGTGTTTACCGTCTCCGGTGTGATTGCCGCTTTTCGTCGCCAGGCGCTGGCGGACGTCGGCTACTGGAGCCCGGATATGATCACCGAAGATATCGATATCAGTTGGAAGCTGCAGCTACGCCATTGGGCGATTTTCTTCGAGCCGCGAGCGCTGTGCTGGATCCTGATGCCGGAGACGCTGAAGGGGCTGTGGAAACAGCGGTTACGCTGGGCGCAAGGCGGCGCCGAGGTTTTTCTGGTCAATCTGCGCCGCCTGTTTCGCTGGGAGCATCACCGGATGTGGCCGCTGTTTCTCGAATATGCCCTCTCCACGCTGTGGGCCTTCGCCTATGCGGTCACCATTTTGCTGTTCATCGCCAGCCATTTTGCCCCGCTGCCGGAGAATCTGACCGTCCGCAGCCTTTTTCCGCCGGAATTTACCGGGCTGCTGCTGGGGGTGATGTGTCTGCTGCAGTTTATCGCCAGTCTGTACATCGAACGGCGCTATGAACGCGGCGTCGCCGGCTCGCTGTTCTGGGTGATCTGGTTTCCGATGGTGTACTGGATGATTGGCCTGTTAACCACCATCGTTGCCTTCCCCAAAGTCATGTTGAAACGTAAACGCGCCAGGGCTCGCTGGGTCAGCCCCGATAGAGGTAAAGGAAGAATGTCATGAACGAACAAACCCTGATCTTAACCGAGCATCGCGTGTTGCCGCGCATCTTTGACGGCGTATTAACCGCTATCGCGTGGGCCGGCTTCGCCTTTTTTCTGTATGCCAATTTGCTGATGCAGTTTACCCAGCACGGTAACGACAGCTGGGACGCGATTATGGCGTCGTTTAATACCGTACTGGTCTATTTACTGGTAGCAGCAATTAACGGCTGGCTGCTGATTTTGTGGTATCAGTACAATCTACGCCGTTATAACGCCCGGCGGCACGGCAGCATGGCCTCGCTACGTCATGAAGAGCTAGCGGAGAGCTTTAATATCGCACCGCAAATCATTTCCGAGATGAGCCAATATAACCTGCTGACGGTATATCACGACCAGATTGGCAGAATCATTGATTTAAAAATCAATCAGAGCGAGGAAGACGAACGCTAACGGAACCACAAAAAAGGCCGCATCGCTTGCGGCCTTTGTGCTTACGGGGCGGTGAAATTAGTTACCGCCGGCTTTCTTAATCGCCGCATCCAGCGAGGCTTTGTCGGCCAGTCCCGGGAAGACGGTAATGGTCGCTTCGGTCGCGCCAGTTGTCGGCATGACTATCACGCCAGGCGTACCGCTTAAGCCAATCTCCTGCGCCAGCTGGTTAATGTTTTCCAGCGCCGGTTCGACGTCCGCCGCTTTTTTGGCGTCAAAGTTCACCTTTTTCGCCTGCTGTTGGATGTCCGCCGCCGTCAGTTTACCTTCGTTATGCCCGGTGGCGTAAACGCCGTTGTGGTAAGTCAGATAGGCCTCGGCCCCTTTCTGCTGATATATCTGCAGACCGGTTTTCGCCGCATCCAGCGAAGTTGCCCAACGGCTGCCGAAAATCGGCCACTCTTTGAAGGCAAAACGGGTTTGCGGATGGTCTTTAATCACCTGCTCCATAACCGGCGCGAGGCGGCTACAGTAGATGCATTGATAATCGAAGAACTCGATAACGGTGACTTTACCGTTAGCCGGGCCGTAGGTTGGCGTGGCCTTATCCTGCGTCAGCTTGTCGGCATTCTTGATTACCGCCTGGGTAGCGGCGCTGGCCTGCTGCTCCGCCTGAATTTGCTGCAGCTTTTGGCTGGCCTGCAATAGCACTTCCGGATGGGCGACCAGGTAGTCAGCGGCGATTTTGCCGATACGCGCTTCCTGCTCCGCGGTGAACGTCGCGGCCGGCGCGTCAGCGGCGCTGGCCAGCGCCGGCAGCAGGGAAGCGCCCGCCAGGGCGAGAATAAGTAGATTCTTGATGCCAGACATATTGAAAAGTCCTTACGAAAAGTAGACGGCAGGTGAGCCTAATCGGACAAAATATCATCCTTTGGCGGCGAATCATTGTCAGTCTATGCATTGATTCGTAACTTTATTTGTCAGACGCCGCGATTCCCCCTACGGCCTGAAGGGTGGTCAGGGGCGAAGAACGGGAGTACCCTGCGCCCATCTTTTTTGATCGACATTATTTGCAATACGAGCCAGGCATGAACGAAATATTGAGTCAGTGGGACTTCGCCGTTATTTTGCTACAAATCATCGCCATCGATTTGTTATTAGGCGGCGATAACGCGGTGGTCATCGCCATGGCCTGCCGCAAGTTGCCGGCGCATCTGCGCACCAAAGCCATTGTTATCGGTACTCTCGGCGCGATTATCGCCCGGGTCGCGCTGCTGGCGGTGGCGATTTATTTGTTGTCGTTGCCGTGGCTAAAAATCGTCGGCGCGTTACTGCTACTGTGGATTGGCATTAAACTGGTCGCCAACGAGGAAGAAGAGAGCGATATCAGCAGCTCCAGTAGCCTGTGGCGCACCGCCGTCACCATCACCGTCGCCGATGTGATCATGTCGCTGGATAACGTGCTAGCCGTGGCAGCCGCCGGTAAAGGCCATCTCCTGCTGGTGGCGCTGGGGGTATTAATCAGCATCCCGATTATTGTCGCGGGCAGTAAGCTGGTGTTGGCCATACTGACTCGCTTTCCCTCGGTCGTATTGCTGGGCGGCGCGTTGATTGGCTGGATTGCCGGTTCAATGATGATAACCGACCCGACCTTTGTTCAGCTGTTCCCCAATTCCCCGAATTATCTACATTTTGTTGCCGGGGCCATTGGTGCGGCGCTGGTGCTGCTGGAAGGATGGCGGCGCAACTACCGCTCCGGCACCCCAAAATAATCACTGGATGCCGTCATCCCCGACGGCGTCAAGTTTTTGCCACTTTTCTCCGCCACCCTTTCTCATTTGCCCTACTCTTAATAGAGCCGCCTGATCCAGGGATTCTGTGACCAGATTTTTGAGCATAAATGAGATAACACCATGGAATTAAAGGATTATTATACCATTCTAGGGGTTAAGCCAACGGACGATCTGAAAACCATCAAGACCGCCTACCGCCGTTTGGCTCGTAAATATCACCCCGACGTCAGCAAAGAGCCCGATGCCGAAGCAAAATTCAAGGATCTCGCCGAAGCATGGGAAGTCCTCAAAGACGATCAGCGTCGCGCCGAATATGACCAACTTTGGCAGCACCGCAACGATCCGCAGTTCAACCGCCAACAGCACGCCCACGAACAAAGCTACAGCCAGCAGGACTTCGACGATATCTTCTCCTCGATGTTCGGCCAGCAGGCGCATCACGCCCGCCGCCAGCGCGCCGAGCGCGGCCACGATGTCGAAATCGAAGTGGCGGTGTTCCTCGAAGAAACCCTCGCCGAACAGACTCGTACCATCAGCTACAAGCTGCCGGTCTATAACGTCTTCGGCATGGTTGAGAGTGAAACGCCGAAAACGCTGAATGTGAAAATTCCGGCGGGGGTCAGCGATGGCCAGCGAATTCGCCTGAAAGGTCAGGGGACGCCAGGCGAAAACGGCGGCCCGAATGGCGATCTGTGGCTGGTGATTCACATCGCGCCGCATCCGCTGTTCGACATCAACGGTCATAACCTGGAGATCGTACTGCCGCTGGCGCCGTGGGAAGCCGCGCTGGGGGCGAAAGTCACCGTACCGACGTTAAAAGAGAGCATTCTGCTGACAATTCCGGCGGGTAGCCAGGCGGGACAACGGCTGCGCATCAAGGGCAAAGGGTTGGTAAGCAAAACCCACACCGGCGATTTGTTCGCCGTCATCAAAATCGTTATGCCGCCAAAACCAGATGAAAAAGCGCGTGAGCTCTGGCAGCAACTCGCCGAAAGCGAAGCCAGCTTCGATCCGCGTAAGACATGGGGGAAAGCCTGATGGCTAAAGTAACAGTGACGTTTACCATCACCGAGTTGTGCCTGCGCACCGGGGTGTCGCAAGAGGAGCTGACGGAGATCGTCGGCTTAGGGATGATTGAGCCGCACCAGCCGCAGGCTGAAACCTGGCTGTTTGACGACAGCGCGGTGACGATTGTGCATCGCGCAGTGCGCCTGCGTAACGAGCTGGAGCTGGACTGGCCGGGGATTGCGGTGGCGTTGACGCTGCTGGATGAAAATGCGCGACTCACCCGCGAAAATCGACTACTGCAGCAGCGTCTGGCCCGCTTTTTGACCCATAGCTAAGCGGAATTCCCGGGTCGCGGCGTTCCGCCTTACCCGGCCTACAGGTCGCTCACAGCGCAAACGGTAGCCCGGCTGAGCGTAGCGTAAGCCGGGAAATTTCCCGGGTCGCGGCGTTCCGCCTTACCCGGGCTACAGCTCGCTCACGGTGCAAACCGTAGCCCGGCTGCGCGCAGCGAAAGCCGGGATAAGCGCTTAATCCGGCAGCGAGCCGGCGAGATTACGCGCGGAGACGCTCTCGCTCACCGGCGCTGGCGGCTCGGGCGCCTTAACCGGCGCGGCCGCTGGCGTAGATGCCGCAGCGGAAGAGGCTGGCTGAATCTCAAGAAACGAGGCCAGCATTCTACGCAGCGTCTCCGGTGGCGTATCTTCCGCCAGCAGCGCCGCCAGCATTGACGGCAGCCGGCTATCTACTTCACCCAACGCTAACCCTGCCAGCAGCGCTGTACGCGACATATCCCCGCGATCGCCACGATGATGGGCTTCAATTTTCGCGTCCGCAAAGCGCTCGCTGGCGCTGATATCCGGGCGCAGGTATATCAGAACCTTTCTGCGATCCAGAGTCATAGACGCTCCTTAACCAATAATTTTCAGACCACGCACGAGGGCGAACTGCGGCTCGTCGGCCACCACAAAGCGATCTTCGCGCAGACCCATGCGTTCGCGAATCGCATCGGCAACCAGCGGCGCGCCGCCGCCAATCACGATGGCGTGAGAATAGCCTTTAAAACTATCAATCGCCGTCAGAACGCGAGTCGTCAGGCGTTCGATGCTGTTGGAGATAACCTTTTTCACTTCAGATACCGCATCCGGATCGTTGATGTTATCGGTCAGATACTCTTCGTCGTGGCGGTTGATGATTATCTGGTCAACGTTATAACTGGAGGTATCGGTATTCGCCCGCGCCAGCGCCAGCTTAACGGCGTCGGTCACCAGCGATACGCCCAGCTTCGGGTCGCCGTAAATACGCGAAACCGAGGTCATTTGCCCGGCCACCATCGAAATATCCAGCGTGGTGCCGCCGAGGTCGACAATCAGCACCGAATGCGACGGTTTCAGCTCATCGCACAGGCTGATACCCGCCGGAATGGATTCCGGACGCACGGTGACTTTGGTGATATTGAACACCACGCCTTTATTCAGTTTAACTTCGCGCAGCAGGCTCTTTTTCTTACGCTCAATGTTATCAAGACGATATTGCGCATCTTCATCATAAAATTCAGTCAGCGGCAGGGTGACCACAATCTCGACATCCTGCGGTTCGAGGCCGCTGGTCAGCAGAGCATGGTGAACAGCGATGGAGTTCAACGGGCTGTATTGCCAATCAATATTGTTGGTGGGTAACGCATCGGGGGTGATCAGGTCGAAAGAGTACTTTTCATCATCCACGGTGTAGTTAAATGGCTTCCCGGCACCGAAAGTGGCAGACCAGCCGCGCTTGAAACTATTGGGGCTGATATGGGTGAAAGTTTCGCCATCTTGCTCCCACAGCATTTTGATATTGGTTGAACCATCATCGATAAAAATGCGCATCGCATTGCTCCATCACTGAGACAAATAAGAGAAAATGTAAGACCCAAAAAGAGTAGCAAGAGTTAAAAAGCAGCGCAAGAGCACGAAAAAGAGACAATTCTGAGTTTTATTTGAGAAACAATGGAGATTTCAATTAACTCATTGAGTTCAAAGAGAGAACTATAAGAGACAAATAAGAGAACTAAAAGTTTTCATTTCTGTCTATTTTAAACGCTTTTTTTGTGCAAAAAGAGAGCATCCCTCCCCTCTTTCGCCAGCGGTTTTCGCACGCTTTTTACACCTGATTGGGTACCACGATCGGCCGTTCCGGCTCGACGACATTTTCCGGTACCCGACGATATTTATCCAGCAGGTGAATCTGAATACGTCGCAACATATCGCCATTCAGTTTGTAATAGCGGAAATAGAGAAACAGCGTCAGAGCAAAAAAGATCGTCGGCAGCGCAATCATAATCGCCTGCATCCCCAGCAGCGTGTGGGATGATTGCACCACATTCGGCACGTAACCGATGATACCGAGCACGATGGCGATAAACCAGGCCGCAAACGCCGAACCGGCTTTGACCACCAGCGTCTGTACCGAGTAGGCGATACTTTCGCAGCGGATATTCATCGTATATTCGCCGTAGTCAACGGTATCGGCCACCATAATGACCTGCAGCACCCAGAACAGCGCAGTTCCAATATTCAACAACACTCCAGCCAGCGAAATCAGCGCAATGTTGTAAACCCCGCTCAGCGCCATCAGCAACAGTACGCCGCAGCCCAGCACCGGCATGATCGATGCCCCCGCCCACAGAATGCGTCGCGACAGACCTTTCACCAGCCGTGGGAACAGGATTAGCGTCAGCAAATTCGCCGCCCCCGCGTAGGACATGTAATACGGGAACATCTCCGCACTGCCAATCACGTAGGTAAAGTAATAAATCGCGAAGCCGGCAATGATATTCGCCGCCGTGTTATAGGCCAGCGCCATGCCCAACAGGCAGGCCAGCTGATCGTTTTTATAGATGAGCGCCACCATCTGGCGCAGTGAGAGATGGCTGGAATCCTCGCTTACGCCGCTATCCGACGAGTAAACCTCATGGACGTTGCGCAAGGTAACGAGGGTGGAAATTACGAAAAAGGCAATCAGCACCAGGGTAAACATCTGGAAACCGAAGCCGCGATCGGCGCCGCCGACGGCGCTGACAAACGGCAGTGTGACCCCGGCGGTCACAAACCCGGCAAGGCTGGCGAAAAAGCGCGGGTAAGGCACCAGCTGTTCACGTTCGCGTTTATCAAGGGTAATGGTCGGCACCAGCGACCAGAACGGCACATCCATGATGGTATAGGTGAAGCCCCACAGCAGGTAGGTCAGCCACACCCACGCCAGAAGCGCCCCGCCGCTGAAGTGATGGGCGCTGAACAGCATATACAGCACCACCGAGTTGGTGATAGTGCCGATCAGGATCCACGGCTTGAACTTCCCCCATCGCGATCGCGTGCAGTTGACGATCCATCCCATGATCGGATCGGCTATCGCATCGAGGATCCTCGCCACCAGGAACAAGGTGCCAACCACCCCAACCGATAAGCCAACAATATCGGTGTAGTAATACATCAGATACATGTAAACGATACCGATAGCGAAATCTTTACCAAAGGCACCAAATCCGTAGCTGAGCTTTGTTGTCATTGAAATACTCATAGGGTACAGGTCGCTGTCGCCAGCGCCTCCTTTAGCGTTTGATAGAGCATGGCAGGCGCCGCCGGGCCAGATCCCCCGGCGGCATGAGAAGATTAACGGTGCAGCCAGTCCGGCAGCCAGTCGCCGTGGCTGGCGATCAGATCGTCCACCAGCGCGTAGATCTCTTCGATCCCCAGCACCGCGGCGGTGTGCGGATCCATCATCGTGGCGTAATAAACGTAATCGCGATTTTCCGTCAGGATGGCCTCCGTTAGCAGCGTCTGCACGTTGATGTTGGTCTGCATCAGCGCCGCCAGATGCGCCGGCAGCGCGCCTACTTTCGTCGGCTGGATGCCGTTGGCGTCCACCAGGCAAGCAACTTCCACGCAGCAACCCTGCGGCAGGTTGTCGATAAGATTATCGTTGCGCACGTTGCCGTACACCACGCTTGGCTCGCCGGTCCAGATGGCATTCATGATGGTGCTGGCATACTCGCGCGAAGGTTTAACCTCGATACGCTCGCCGCTCTTATAGCTCTCCAGCTCTTTATGCCAGTTGGCCAACTGCTCGACGCAGCGTTTAGGGTACTCATCCAACGGCACTTTATAGCGGGCGATAAGATCGTCGCGCCCCGGCTTGATAAACCATGGCGTGTATTCGGCGAAATGCTCCGACGATTCGGTGACAAAGTAGCCCAGCTTTTTGAACATCTCATAGCGGACGATGTTCTCGCAGCGTGGATTGCCATGCAGGTTCGGCTTCGGCGCCAGTCCTTCGGCGTAGGCCTGCAGCAGGTCGGGATAGATACTGACGTAGCTGCCGTCCGCGAGCTTTTTCTCCAGCGACAGATAGAACGCCATATGGTTAATTCCCGCGCAGCGGTAACGTAAATCCGCCGGGTCGAGGTTAAGGTCGCGCGCCAGCTCTTCCGCTGTGCCTTGCACCGAGTGGCACAGACCCACCTGCTTGATATGCGGGTAGCGGGCGTACATCGCCCAGGTGTTCATCGCCATCGGATTAACGTAGTTAAGCATGGTGGCGTCCGGGCAGACCTCGCTCATATCGTCGCAGATAGCCCACAGGTGCGGGATGGTGCGCAGCGCGCGCATAATGCCTCCCGGCCCCAGCGTATCGGCAATGGTCTGCTCAAGGCCGTGGCGTTTACAGACTTCAAAGTCAGTCACGGTGCAGGGCTCGTAGCCGCCAATCTGGAAAGCGACAACAACAAAATCGGCGTTCCGCAAGGCGGTTTTACGATCGCGATGGCAGCTAATTTCGCCATTCGCGCCGACGGAATCCATCAGCTTTCGTACCACGGTATGTGACTCTTCCAGCCGGGTTTCATCGATATCCATCAGCGCGATATGCGCCGATTTCAGCGCCGGGCGCTGGAAAACATCACCGAGAATATTTTTGACGAACACCGTCGAACCGGCGCCGATAAAGGTAATTTTTGGGGCGGACATCGCGCTCTCTCCATCAGGTCATTGAACACTTTCAGAGTGGCATGCCGCTCGCCGCTGCGCTGCCCCGTTCCCGCCGGAGCATTCCCGGAAACTCAGATCGGCCATTAAGCGCCACAAAATCTGAGCTTTTGGGAATAGATCGGCTTAAAAGGAGAGAAAACGGGCCGATGATTCCGCTAAGCTGTAATCAGTTCAGGCTAAAAACGCAGCCACTCTGACGATCCAGGAATCCGCCCATGATGGAACACCGCTTCACTTCCCTGCCCCCCGACCCGCACATGTGCAGCAGCGATGAAAAGCAGAGCCGCAGCCCGCTGGCGCTCTATTCCGAGTATCAGCGCATGGATATCGAACTGCGCCCCCCGCACGCCATGGCCACCAGCCACTGGCACGGCCAGGTAGAGGTCAACGTGCCGTTCGATGGCGACGTGGAGTACTTGATTAACAATGAAGTAGTGCGCATTGAGAAAGGCTATATCACCCTGTTTTGGGCCTGTACGCCGCATCAGTTGACCCGCCCGGGCGACTGCCAGCAGATGGCGATATTCAACCTGCCGATGCATCTATTTCTGTCGTGGCCGCTGGATCGCGAACTGATAAACCACGTCACCCACGGGATGGTGATTAAATCTCTTGCCGCCCAGCAGTTAAGCGCTTTTGAAGTACGCCGTTGGCAGCAGGAATTGAATCACGAGAATGAACAGATTCGCCAGCTGGCGATCGATGAAATCGCCCTGATGCTCAAGCGGCTGAGCCTCGCCGGCTGGCAGCCGATTCTGGTCAATAAGACCTCGCGCACGCACAAGAACAGCGTCTCGCGCCACGCGCAATTTTACGTTAGCCAGATGCTGGAATTTATCGCCGCCCATTATGACCAGGCGCTGACCGTCGATGCCGTCGCCGAGCACGTTAAACTCAACCCAAACTACGCGATGGGCGTTTTTCAGCGGGTAATGCAGCAGACCATGAAGCAGTACATCACCGCCATGCGCATCAATCACGTGCGCGCGCTGCTGAGCGACACCGATAAGACCATCCTTGATATCGCCCTCACCGCCGGGTTCCGTTCCAGCAGCCGCTTCTACAGCACCTTTACCCGCTACGTCGGCATGCCGCCGCAGCAGTACCGTAAATTGAGCCAGCAGCGCCGCCACAGCCTCGCGCCGCCGCAGCCATAAAAAATGCCGCTTGGGTCTCCCCAGGCGGCATCGTGAACAGTGAAAAGCGGTTAGTCGTTGATACGCGGGTGCTGCTGTACCAGACGGGCGCGTTTTTCCTGCAGGTCGGCGATTTCCTGATCGATATCTTCGATTTTATGTTCGATGTTATCGTAGTGCTCGCCCAGAATTTCTTTCGCTTCCTGGATATCGGACGCCGCCGGCGTCGCCCCTTTCAGCGGACGGTTAGCGGTCTCTTTCATCGACAGGCCGGTAATCAGACCAATCACCGCAATCACCATCAGATAGTAAGCCGGCATCATCAAATTCTGGGTGGTTTCCACCAGCCATGCCGCCAGCGTCGGCGTCAGACCGGCGATCAGCACCGAGATGTTAAAGGCGCTGGCCAGGGCGCTGAAGCGGATGTGGGTCGGGAACATCGCCGGCAGCGATGAGGCCATCACGCCGATAAAGCAGTTCAGCACCACCGCCAGCAGCAGCAGACCGGCGAAGATCAGGCCAATCACGTTACTGTTAATCATGATAAAGGCCGGGATAGACAGCGTGAACAGCGCGACGCTACCCACCAAGATAAACGGACGGCGGCCAAAACGGTCGCTCAGCATGCCGATAACCGGCTGGACAAACAGCATGCCGACCATGATGGCGATAATAATCAGTACGCCGTGATCTTCCGAGTAGTGCAGGTTATGCGACAGGTAGCTCGGCATGTAGGTCAACAGCATGTAATAGGTCACGTTGGTGGAAATCACCAGACCAATACAGGTCAGCAGGCTGCGCCAGTGTTTGGTGGCAATCTCTTTAAAGGAGACCTTAGGACCTTCCTGCAGACCTTCGCGGTCGCCCTGTTCAAGGGTATCCACGTGCTGCTGGAACGCCGGCGTCTCTTCCAGCGCGTGACGCAGGTACAGGCCGATAATCCCCAGCGGCAGCGCCAGGAAGAACGGGATACGCCAGCCCCAGTCGAGGAAGTTCTCTTCACCCACCACGCTGGAAATCAGTACCACCACGCCTGCGCCCATCACGAAGCCGGCAATCGAACCGAAGTCCAGCCAGCTGCCCATAAACCCGCGTTTACGGTCAGGCGAGTATTCGGCCACGAAGATCGACGCCCCGGTATATTCGCCGCCCACCGAGAAGCCCTGCGCCATTTTACACAACAGCAGCAGAATCGGCGCCCAGATACCAATAGTGGCATACGACGGAATAAGACCGATACAGAATGTACTTATCGACATGATAACGATGGTGATCGCTAAGATTTTTTGTCGACCGTATTTATCGCCGAGCATCCCGAAGA
Source organism: Klebsiella sp. 141198 (assembly GCF_050600785.1). Lineage (NCBI taxonomy): Bacteria > Pseudomonadati > Pseudomonadota > Gammaproteobacteria > Enterobacterales > Enterobacteriaceae > Klebsiella > Klebsiella sp. 141198. The sequence goes on along the minus strand of NZ_JAQIRM010000007.1, from coordinate 100,353 downwards.
ACAGGCCGCCGAGCGGACGAATCAAGAAGGGAACCGAGAAAGTACCGAGCGCGGCAATCATCTGCACGCTGGGATCGGCATCGGGGAAGAAGACTTTACCAAGGGCATAAGCCACAAAACCATACACACCGAAATCGAACCACTCCATCGCATTACCGAGCGAGGCCGCGGTGATGGCTTTTCGCAACTTACCATCATCGATGATGGTGACATCCCTAAGCGTGATCGGCTTTATTTTTTTCCTTTTAAGCATACTTTTCCTCTGTGCTATCGCCTTGAGCGCACGACTCCTCGCCAAATGACGAGGTCATTCGCGACGTACGTTGGGAGCGGCGAAGTGCTGTGCTCCACATTTCAAGCGTAGCAGGTTTGCCTGCACTGTCTTTCTGACAGAGTGTACAACCGAACCTGTTGACGCCTGCTCTGGCCTTAAATTAATAATTCACTTACCAAATAAGCAGTGACGAATTTACTTACATCCCTTTTTACCCTACCAGCGTTTAAATTTGGGATCAACTTCACGAAAAATTCGCCCAGCTTAATTACAGAGCCAAATAAAATGAATAAGTTCAATCTCTGTTTCGCCGCCGATGTTTATTTATGGACTTTATTAACGTCCATTTTTCAGCATATTCTCCGCAAAGCCAAAATAATTACCCTGCGTTATTTCCTGGAAAAAATACCCGACAAAAGTGCGGGATTGCGCTATAATCAGCCGCACTTTCGGCTAATAGCCGCTGTTTAACGGACCAACGTCCTGTTTTTCCCAGTAATCACGAGGAACGCCATGCAACTTCCACACTGCCCAAAATGCCATTCTGAATACACATATGAAGATAACGGCATGTACATCTGCCCGGAATGCGCCCACGAGTGGAACAATGCCGAGCCGGCCGACGACACCGACGCGCTGATCGTAAAAGACGCTAACGGCAACTTACTTGCCGATGGCGACAGCGTCACCGTGGTGAAAGATCTGAAGGTAAAAGGCAGTTCTTCTATGCTGAAAATCGGCACCAAAGTGAAGAATATCCGTCTGGTCGAAGGCGATCACAACATCGACTGCAAAATTGACGGTTTTGGTCCGATGAAGCTGAAATCTGAATTCGTCAAAAAGAACTAATTAATTTTTTTTACGCCAGCGCCATTATTTTTCCGGCGCTGGCGGCAACCTCGCCGGCGCGTCCGAATATCAGCGGCGGATCGCGGCGAAGTTATTTTGCTAATTTCACGAAAATTATTCCCGAATCCTTCCAGCCAAACCGCGCGATCAATTCTCATTTCGTCTCTGCCTTCCCGCCACGCGGCGACGCATTTTCAGAAAAATTCACCCCGCTTTGCCGCCTGGCTTCTTTTGCCCGTCACCAACTACGCTTTATGGGTCATTGGTTATCTGAGGTCATGCTTATGTCCCTGAGTCCTTACATTGCTTTTAGCGGCAACTGCGCTGCCGCCATCGCCTTCTATCAGCAGGCGCTGGGGGCGCAGCTTATCCACCAAATCACCTACGGCGAGATGCCGCAGAGCGCCCAGGATGCCGAAGATGGTTGCGCCTCCGGGCAACATCTTGCCGCCGACTGCATCGCCCACGCCAGCCTGCAGGTCGCCGACAGTATTTTGATGTTGAGCGATAGCCCCAGTAGCGACATGGAACATTACGCGGGATTCGTCCTCGTGCTGGAGCCAAAAGATATTGCTGAAGGCAAACACTGGTTTGAGGCGCTGGCCGATGGCGGGCGCATCGAAATGGCGTGGCAGGAGACCTTCTGGGCCCACGGTTTCGGCAAAGTGGTCGATCGCTTCGGCGTGCCGTGGATGGTTAACGTCGTCAAACAACCCTAATCTTCTCCACAGGGCGGCTTCTCCGCCCTGTCATCTCACCGGCATCAACTCTTCATCCTGCGGTCATCGTGACTTAACAGAAATGTAACAAAAACGCGTCAGTATCGGCCCACGCTCAACGGGGATCCCCAAGGTGCTTAGTGAGGCTCGATAACCATGTACTTATCCAGACATCCGACCAGTTACCCCACCCGGTATCAGGAAATTGCCGCCAGGCTTGAACAGGAGCTGCGCCATCACTATCGCTGCGGCGATTATTTGCCTGCGGAACAGCAGCTGGCGGCGCGCTTTGAAGTCAACCGCCACACCCTACGTCGCGCCATCGATCAGCTGGTGGAACGCGGCTGGGTCCAGCGCCGCCAGGGCGTCGGCGTGCTGGTATTGATGCGCCCCATCGACTACCCGCTCAACGCCCAGGCGCGTTTCAGCCAGAACCTGCTGGAACAAGGCAGCCACCCGACCAGTGAGAAGCTGTTGTCGGTGCTACGCCCGGCCAGCAGCCATGTCGCCGAAGCCTTTGGCATTGCCGAAGGTGAAACCGTCATTCATCTGCGCACCCTGCGCCGGGTCAACGGCGTGGCGCTGTGTTTGATTGACCACTACTTCGCCGACCTGCGCTTCTGGCCGGTGCTGCAAACCTTCACCCACGGTTCGCTACACGACCTGCTGCGCGACCAACTCGCCGTCGAACTGACCCGCGTGCGCACCAAAATCAGCGCCCGCCGCGCGCAGGCGAAAGAGAGCAAGCTGCTGGAAATCCCCAATATGGCGCCGCTGCTGTGCGTACGTACGCTCAATAGCCGCGAGGGCGAGACAGTCACGACGGAGTACTCCGTCAGCCTGACCCGCGCCGACATGATTGAATTCACCATGGAGCACTGAATGCACTTCGATACCGCCACCCGCCAGCGCTGGATGTCCGTACTGGCCCACAGTGAACCGCAGGACCTTCTGGCGCGCATGCAATCGCTGCGGCTGGCGCCGGAGTATGAATTAATTCGCGCCCCGGAAACCGGACTGGTACAGCTCCAGGCGCGCATGGGCGGCATCGGCGATCGCTTCTTTGCCGGCGACGCCACCCTGACCCGCGCCGCCGTACGCCTGGCCGATGGCACCCTCGGCTACAGCTGGATTTTGGGCCGCGACCGCCCCCACGCCGAGCGCTGTGCGGCGATCGACGGCCTGCTGCAATCGCCTCACTATTTTCACACCTTAATGGAAACCCTCATTACCCCGCTGGAAGCACAACGCAGCGCGCGCCTTGACGCCCGCCGCGCCGAAGTCAACGCCAGCCGGGTCGACTTCTTTACTCTGGTTCGCGGAGATAACGCATGACATTACAAACCGCCTTTACCCTACCGGTGCAGGATGCCCAACACAGTTTCCGCCGCCTGCTGAAAGCAATGAGCGAGCCGGGAGTGATTGTCTCCCTACAGCAGCTTCAGCACGGCTGGCAGCCGCTGAATATCGCCTCCACCAGCTTGCTGCTGACGCTGGCCGATCACGACACCCCGGTGTGGATGGCCGCCGCGCTGCATAACGATCTGGTCAGCCAAAATCTTCGCTTCCATACCGGCGCGACGCTGGTGGAACAGCCGCAGCAGGCGGTATTTGCCGTCGCCTGCGACACCATCAGCGCCGAACAGCTTAATGTCCTTTCCGCCGGTACCGTGGCGGCGCCGGAAACCGGCGTCACGCTGATTGTTCAACTAGCCAGCCTGAGCGGCGGACGCATGCTGCGCCTGACCGGCGCGGGCATTGCCGAGGAGCGAATGATCGCCCCACAGCTGCCAGACTGCATCATCGACGAATTAACCGAACGCCCGCACCCGTTCCCGCTGGGCATTGACCTGATCCTGACCTGCGGCGAGCGCCTGCTGGCTATCCCGCGTACCACCCACGTGGAGGTGTGCTAAATGTATGTTGCCGTCAAAGGCGGCGAGAAGGCGATTAGCGCCGCTCACGCCTTGCAAGAGCAGAAACGACGGGGCGATGGACGGCTTCCCGAACTGAGCGTTGACCAGATAAGCGAACAGCTCAGCCTGGCGGTGGACCGGGTGATGACCGAAGGCGGCATCGCCGACCGCGAACTGGCGGCGCTGGCGCTGAAGCAGGCCAGCGGCGATAACGTCGAAGCGATCTTCCTACTGCGCGCCTACCGCACCACCCTGCCGCGGCTGGCGGTCAGCGAACCGGTTGATACCGCCGGTATGCGCCTGGAGCGCCGGATCTCCGCGGTGTACAAAGATATTCCCGGCGGCCAGCTGCTGGGCCCTACTTATGACTACACCCACCGCCTGCTCGATTTTACCCTGCTGGCCAACGGCGAACCGCCGTCGGTGCAGAAAGCCAATAGCGAAACGCAGCCGACGCCGCACGTCTTCAACCTGCTGGCGCAGCAGGGGCTGGCAAAAGCGGAAGCGGACTGCGGCGCGCCGCCTGACGATATCACCCGCACCCCGCCGGTCTATCCCTGCTCGCGCTCCTCAAGGCTGCAGCAACTGGTACGCGGCGATGAAGGCTATTTGCTGGCGCTGGCCTACTCAACCCAGCGCGGCTATGGCCGCAACCATCCGTTTGCCGGCGAGATCCGCAGCGGCTACGTACAGGTGGAAATCGTGCCGGAAGAGCTGGGCTTTAGCGTCAATATTGGCGAGCTGTTGCTGACCGAATGCGAAATGGTCAACGGCTTTGTCGATCCAAAGGATGAGCCGCCGCACTTCACCCGCGGCTACGGCCTGACGTTTGGCATGAGCGAGCGTAAAGCGATGGCCATGGCGCTGGTCGACCGCGCCCTTCAGGCGCCGGAATACGGCGAAGAGATAAGCGGCCCGGCCCAGGACGAAGAGTTCGTGCTGGCGCATGCCGATAACGTTGAAGCCGCCGGCTTCGTCTCGCATCTGAAACTGCCGCACTATGTCGATTTCCAGGCCGAACTGGCGCTGTTGAAACGCCTGCAACGGGAGAACGAACGTGGCTAACCCACTGACTGGCTATAACTTTGCTTATCTTGATGAGCAAACCAAGCGCATGATCCGCCGGGCGATACTGAAAGCGGTGGCCATTCCCGGCTATCAGATGCCCTTCGGCGGCCGCGAAATGCCGATGCCCTACGGTTGGGGTACCGGCGGGATCCAACTGACCGCCAGCGTTATCGGCGAGAACGACGTACTGAAGGTCATCGATCAGGGCGCCGATGACACCACCAACGCGGTGTCGATCCGCCAGTTCTTTAAACGCGTAACCGGCATCGCCACCACCGAACGCACCGAAGACGCCACCCTGATCCAGACCCGCCACCGGATCCCGGAAACGCCGCTGGTGGAAGATCAGATCCTGATCTATCAGGTGCCGATCCCGGAGCCGCTGCGCTTTATCGAACCGCGCGAAACCGAAACCCGCACCATGCACGCGCTGGAAGAGTACGGCGTAATGCAGGTGAAGCTGTATGAGGATATCGCCCGCTTCGGCCATATCGCCACCACCTACGCCTATCCGGTAAAGGTGAACGGCCGCTACGTGATGGACCCTTCGCCGATCCCAAAATTCGATAACCCCAAAATGCACATGATGCCGGCGCTGCAGCTGTTCGGCGCCGGGCGCGAAAAACGTATCTACGCGGTGCCGCCCTATACCGCAGTCGAAAGCCTCGATTTCGACGATCACCCGTTTAGCGTGCAGGAGTGGGATGAACCCTGCGCCATTTGCGGTTCGCGTCACAGCTATCTTGACGAAGTGGTGCTGGATGACAGCGGCCAGCGGATGTTTGTCTGCTCCGATACCGACTATTGCCGCCAACAGAGCGAGGCGCAGAAAAAATGAGCCAGCCGTTACTTGCAGTCAATCACCTGACCCATCTCTATGCGCCGGGCAAAGGTTTTAGCGATGTCTCTTTCGAGCTGTGGCCGGGCGAAGTGCTCGGCATCGTGGGCGAATCCGGCTCCGGTAAAACCACGCTGCTGAAAGCGATTTCCGCTCGTCTGGCGCCGCAACAGGGTGAAGTGCGGTATCAACAGCGATCGCTATACGCCATGAGCGAAGCCGAACGCCGCCGCCTGCTGCGCACCGAATGGGGCGTCGTGCATCAGCACCCGATGGACGGCCTGCGTCGCCAGGTCTCGGCGGGCGGCAACATCGGCGAACGGCTGATGGCGACCGGCGCCCGCCACTACGGCGACATTCGCGCCACCGCCGAACGCTGGCTGCAGGAGGTGGAGATCCCGCCTTCCCGCATCGACGACCTGCCGACCACCTTTTCCGGCGGCATGCAGCAGCGCTTACAAATCGCCCGCAATCTCGTGACGCAGCCGAAACTGGTGTTTATGGATGAACCCACCGGCGGGCTGGACGTCTCGGTACAGGCGCGCCTGCTCGATCTCCTGCGCGGGCTGGTGGTGGAGTTAGGGCTGGCGGCGGTGATAGTCACCCACGATCTCGGCGTCGCCCGCCTGCTGGCGAACCGTCTGCTGGTGATGAAACAAGGACAGGTGGTGGAAAGTGGCTTAACCGACCGGGTGCTCGACGATCCGCATCATCCTTACACCCAGCTGCTGGTGTCGTCGGTGTTGCAGAATTGATGCTGTTTTGCCGGATGGCGGCTGCGCCTTATCCGGCCTACAGGTGCGTTATTCGTAGGCCGGGTAAGCGAAGCGCCACCCGGCACTCCAACCCCGAGAGGGCTAAAATGATCCGCGTTGAAAACATCCATAAAACCTTTGTTCTGCACCAACAGCACGGCGTACGTCTGCCGGTGCTCGCCGACGCTTCGCTCACCGTTAACGCCGGGGAATGCGTGGTGCTGCACGGCCATTCCGGCAGCGGCAAATCGACGCTGCTGCGTTCGCTGTACGCTAACTATCTGCCGGACAGCGGCCATATTCATATCCGCCACGGCGACGAATGGGTGGATCTGGTGACCGCCACGCCGCGCAAGGTGCTGGAAGTGCGTAAAACCACCATCGGTTGGGTCAGCCAGTTTCTGCGGGTGATCCCGCGGATATCCGCGCTGGAAGTCGTCATGCAGCCGCTGCTTGAGCTCGGTACGCCGCGCGAAGAGAGCGCCGCTAAAGCCGCCCGTCTGCTGAGCCATCTCAACGTGCCGGAGCGTTTGTGGCATCTGGCGCCATCCACCTTTTCCGGCGGCGAACAGCAGCGGGTCAACATCGCCCGCGGTTTTGCGGTCGACTATCCAATTTTACTCCTTGATGAACCCACCGCCTCGCTGGATGCCAACAACAGCGCCGCGGTGGTGGCGCTGATCCAGCAGGCTAAAGCCCGCGGCGCGGCCATCGTCGGTATTTTCCATGATGAAACGGTACGCGGCCAGGTCGCCGACCGCCTGCACCCAATGGGTATCACAGTATGATAATCAATAACGTAAAGCTGGTACTGGAAGACGAAACCATCGACGGTTCGCTGGAAGTGCAGGAGGGACGAATTTACGCCTTTGCCGAAAGCCAGAGCCGGCTGCCCGGCACCCTCGATGGCGAAGGAGGCTGGCTGCTGCCGGGGCTTATCGAACTCCATACCGATAACCTGGATAAATTCTTCACCCCGCGGCCAAAGGTTGACTGGCCTGCACACTCGGCGATGAGCAGCCACGATGCTTTGATGGTCGCCAGCGGCATCACCACCGTACTCGACGCCGTGGCGATTGGCGACGTGCGCGACGGCGGCGACCGCCTTGAGAATCTGGAAAAGATGATCAACGCGGTGGAAGAGACGCAAAAACGCGGGCTTAACCGCGCCGAGCACCGCCTGCATCTGCGCTGTGAACTGCCGCACCACACCACCTTGCCGCTGTTTGAAAAGCTGGTCGACCGCGAGCCGGTCACTCTGGTGTCGCTGATGGATCACTCGCCGGGTCAACGCCAGTTCGCAAACCGCGAAAAATATCGCGAATATTATCAGGGCAAATATCAGCTCAGCAGCGAGCAGATGCTACGCTTCGAAGAGGAGCAAATGGCGCTGGCGGCGGCCTGGTCGCAGCCTAATCGCCAGGCTATCGCCGCGATGTGCCGGGAGCGCCAAATCGCTCTCGCCAGCCACGACGACGCCACTCATGAACATGTCGCCGAATCCCACCTGCTTGGCAGCGTGATCGCCGAGTTTCCCACCACATTGGCCGCCGCGCAGGCTTCGCGCCAGCATGGAATGAATGTGTTGATGGGGGCGCCGAATATCGTGCGCGGCGGCTCTCATTCCGGCAATGTCGCCGCGCATCAACTGGCCGCCAGCGGCCTGTTGGATATTCTCTCTTCCGACTACTACCCCGCCAGCCTGCTTGATGCCGCTTTCCGCATCGCCGATAGCGACGACAACGCTTTTACGCTGGCGCAGGCTGTCCGTTTGGTCAGCAAACATCCGGCGCAGGCGCTGGGTCTGCATGACCGCGGCGTCATCGCCGAAGGCAAACGCGCCGATCTGGTGCTGGCGCACCGCCGCGGCGAGCACGTCCATATCGACCACGTCTGGCGTCAGGGAAAGAGGGTCTTTTAATGCCTGGAAAACTGATTTGGCTGGTCGGCCCTTCCGGGTCGGGAAAAGATAGCCTGCTGGCCGCGCTGCGCCAGCGTGAGCATCCGCAACTGCTGGTCGCGCATCGCTACATCACCCGCCCGCACCAGGCGGGCTGCGAGAACCATATTGCGCTCAGCGAGCATGAGTTTTTCACCCGCGCCGAGCGTAATCTTTTCGCGCTAAGCTGGCATGCCAACAATAATTACTATGGCGTCGGCGTGGAGATCGACCTCTGGCTGCATGCCGGTTTTGATGTCGTCGCCAACGGCTCGCGCGCGCATCTGGCGCAGGCGCGGGAACGTTACGATGACGTACTGGTACCGATTTGTCTCGAAGTCTCGTCACAGGTATTGCGCCAGCGGCTTGAACAGCGCGGCCGGGAAAATGCCGTGGAAATCGCCCAACGCCTGCAACGCGCCGCACGTTATAAACCGGCCGACTGCCTGACGTTGAATAACGACGGCAGCCTCGGGCAATCGGTAGAGCGTTTCTTCCAGCTGTTGCGCCAGCACGCCGGGCGTGAAGAGAATCAGCATGCCTGAGGGTAAAGTAATACGATGAGCCTGACGATCCGCCTGACCGGCACCGGCGGCGCCCAGCAGGTGCCGGTCTTCGGCTGCGACTGCGCCGCCTGCCAGCGCGCCCGCGTCGATGCGCGCTATCGCCGCCGCCCCTGCAGCGCGGTGGTGCGCTTTAACCATGCGGTCACGCTGCTCGACGCCGGGCTGGCGGATCTGGCGGAACGCCAGCCCGCGGGCAGCTTCCAGCAGATTTTATTAACGCATTACCATATGGATCACGTGCAGGGGCTGTTCCCCCTGCGCTGGGGGGTGGGCGATCCGATTGCGGTGTACGGCCCGCCGGATGACATCGGCTGCGACGATCTGTTTAAACATCCCGGCATCCTCGATTTTAGCCACACCGTTATCCCCTTCACGGTATTTGAATTACAAGGTCTACAGGTCACGCCGCTGCCGTTAATCCACTCGAAGCTGACCTACGGCTATCTGCTGGAGTCGGCGCACAGCCGGGTGGCATGGCTTGCGGATACCGCCGGGCTGCCGGAGAAGACGCTGAAGTTTTTACTTAATAATCAGCCGCAGGTGATTGTCATCGATTGCAGCCACGAGCCAAGAACAGAGACGCCGCGCAACCACAGCGACTTGAATACCGTGCGCGCGCTGAACCAGGTACTTGGCTGCCCGCGGGTGATCCTCACCCATATCAGCCATCAGTTCGACCGCTGGATGATGACTAACCCGCTGCCGAAAGGTTTCGAGGCGGGATACGACGGCATGGAGATCGTGCTGGATTAGCATTATCAGTTATGGCTCATGAATCGCTGCGTTAATGGCACCTTCCTCTATTGCAAACAGGACGATCTCGGCTTTGTCAGCACTATCAAAAGAGAGCTCCGCTATTGAATTCGTGGAGATAAATAGCCGAACCGTTCCCCCTACTTCTGAGTGTGATATCTCGTAAAACCCGTTTTCATACGTTCAATCTCCAGATAAATATAATCCTAAATTTTGGTTTTAACTTCATTCTCACTTCATAAAACACAATTACTCTGCCATAAAATAGAGTTTTATACAGGATGTTTTCTATGCAGATTGGACGAATATTATATCATGTATGGTGGTTTATATTTTTTGGCCCATTGTTCGGCGTACCGGCAGGGATCATCACTTTGGGGCTCTTTGATACTAACAGTTTCGCCGATTATTTATTTCACATTACGCCACTGCTCCCTATCCTGATATTCTTTGGCTATTACTGGGGGGCTATTCCTGCGTTATTGACCGGAGCTATCGTTGGCTGTCTGCCTCGCTGTATTTATAATTATTGCTGGCTGAGAATATTGTTTAGCGGACTCATTGGCGCGGCTATCGCTTTCTGCTTCAGATACATTATTGATATTAACGGGTACGATATTTTTGCTAACGAAATGTTATGGGTAATGGCTAGCGCAGGTCTTTTTTCAGGGTTGGTTATGGGGTGGTTGATTGTTAAAATATCAAACATTTATAACTTACCCATTCGTAAAGATATTGAAACTAAAACCTAACGAGCAGATGGATACTCTAGAAATATATATTATGTATTGGTTGCAAATATAAAATTCAGGCAATTTTATTCTCGATACTGTTAAAGCAATGATACCAATCACGCCTTTCGGCTGGTTTTTTTTGCTTCATTCCAGCGCGGTTAACCGGTCACATCATCGCCTATATTCTCACATTTTTACTTGTGACCGGGCTATTCTCCGACGCGCTGATGAGTTGATTATCCCAAGGCTACCGTTCGCTCAAAAATAAGCTTAGTAACTGTCGTCGAGACGGCGCTGATCGCTTTCCAACTGGCGGCGATCGCTATCGAGCTGGCGCTGGCGCTCATCCAGCTGGCGACGGCGGTCGTCAAGCTGGCGCTGGCGATCGTTATATTGCTGCTGATTATCCCTACGCTGCTGGCGGCTGCCCTGATAGCTGCCGTCATCGTAGCGTCCGTCGTCATAGCGCCCGTCGTCGTCGTCGGAACGGCTGCTGCCCGGATTGTAGGCATCGTTGATGGCTTGCTGAATATTACCAATAGCGTCATCAATAATATCGGCGTGGGCCAATTGGCTGCTCAGCGCCAGCGTGCAAAAAAACAGAGCGGTTGCGTAACGTTTCATCGTGGCCAGTCTCATCAGGGTACTGGTGGTACCTTAATCAACCGTATGTGCGGCGTGTAGCGGAGGAATCTCAAATCCGCGCCATCGCCGCACGCAACGCCTGCGCCAGCTGCGTACGGGTAAAAGGCTTGCGCAGCCGTTCCACCTCCGGCAACGCCGGGTTATGCGCCGGGCGCAAATCCTGGCCGCTAATCAATAGCAGCGCCACCGCCGGGAAACGGCGTTGCGCTTCGTAAATTACCTCGGCGCCGCTCAGCCCGCCGGGGAGCATTAAATCGCTAATCAACAACGCGATATCCCTGGAGGCCGCCAGCATCTGCAGCGCCTGCTCGCCGCTTTGCGCCTCCAGCGTCAGCCAGCCCAGCTGATGCAACTGCTCGCATAACGTCTGGCGCACATCGGCTTCATCCTCAAGCACCAAAGCCAGCCGCTCGCCGCTCGTTATCGGTTCGCTATCCAACGGCGCTCGTTCATCCTCCGCCGCTGACGTGGCTCGCGGCAGCTGTAAACGTACGGTGGTGCCCTGCCCCGGCGCGCTTTCAATCGCCACACGCCCGCCCGACTGGCGCACAAAACCGTACACCATCGACAGCCCAAGCCCGCTGCCGCTACCGGTCTGTTTGGTGGTAAAGAAGGGCTCGAAGACCTGCGTTTTTATCTCCTGCGACATGCCGCAGCCGTGATCAATCACCTCCAGCGCCACCATATCCTGACGTCGTCCATCGCTACGGGTAACCCGCTGGTTCCAGGTGCGCAGCGCGATAACGCCTGGCCGTCCCTCCATGGCGTCGCGGGCGTTCATCACCAGATTGATAATCGCGTTTTCCAGTTGCCCGACATCGATCCACGCCGGCCAGGCGGGAGACTGCGCTTCAATTTCGAGACGCAACGATGCGGGGAGCGAATGGCGCATCAGTTCACAGACGTTCTCCAGCAATGGCTGTAGCGCCACCGCCTGCGGGTTCAGCGCCTGTTTACGCGAAAAGGCCAGCAGCCGCTGAGTAAGTAAGGCGCCGCGTTCGGCGGCCTTCAGCGCCCGCGATATCCGCGGCGCATCGCGCTCATCCGGCTGTACCAGTTCGAGGCTGCCGATAATAACCGCCAGCAGGTTGTTAAAATCGTGCGCCAGGCCGCCGGTCAGTTGGCCGACGGCTTTCATTTTTTGGCTATGCAGCAGCGCCTCTTCCAGCCCCTGTCGCTCAATGCGGTCAATTTCCATCTGGGTGGTTTTCTCCCGCAGCAGGCGGGTGGTGTGCTCAAGGGAAGCGGTATTACGGGCGAAAACGTTAAAGGCGCGCGCCAGTTCGCCAAGCTCATCGCGCCGCTGCAGAGCCGGCACCGTCACATTCTGCTCGCCGTGCGCCAGCCGCGACATCGCGCCGGATATCGCGTTCAGATTAAGGCCGAGATTACGATAAATATACCAACCGGCGCAGCCGGTAATCGCCAGCGCCAGCAGCGCGGCCAGCAGGATAAATGTGCTGATGGAGCGCAACTGCTGGTGGCTTTGCGCCGCCCGTGCCTCAGATGCCTGGGCTACTCTGGCAACGTACTGATTAATATCATCATTAAGCAGCGCAACCAGCGCTTTGATATGAAACATATACCAGCCTATCGCCAGATCGCTCTCTTCAAGCTGCGCCGATAGCGGCGCCAGCCGCGCCAACTCGGCGTTGAAATCCGGCAGGATAAACGCCCGCTCTGAATCGCTATCGTTGCGCGGTAAAAAGCGTCTGATGTCATCGAGCTGCAGGACGATTGAACGCGGCGTCGCAGTGTGTATCGCGGCGACGATCAGCCGGTCCATCTCGTTTAAACGCTGAGGATCGATCGCCGGTTTACCCTCGCGATCGTTGAGATCCTGCAAATGACGCAAATAGCTCTGGTTTTGATACAGCGCGCTCAGCAGTTCATTGCGCTGCAGATGTCGACGCTGCCCGCGCTCCAGCATGCCGGCGACGCTCTGCTGCAGCTCGTTGCTGCGGCGAATAATGCTCGCCACCAGCGTCTGTTCCTGCCGCGCCAGCGGCGCCGAGGCCAGTTGTCCAAACGAATGCTTCAGCGCCTGTTGGGTTTCCAGCAGCCGTTCCGCTTCGCTTTTATACTCCAGCGCGCCTACTACTTGCGACAGCCGTACCGCCGCGGTGGCGACGTTCGCGGTATCACGCGCCAGATTCATACTGCCGCTCATGTCGGTAAGCGTTTGCAGCTGCACCTGCTCCTGCAACTGACTGGCATGGCGAAAACCGAAAATCGCCACTCCGGCGACCATTAACGTCACCGCCACCATCAACAAGTTAAATGACAGCAGGCGACCACGGGCGCTAACGAAAAAGTACGGATGGCGAGAAGACATGGCGACTCCGGTCAGGCGTTTTCTCCCATCATTCCCGCACTATCGCCGAAGGTGAAGAAAATTTCTCGGCGTAATTGTGATCTGTATTAACTATTCAAAAATATGACAATTATGAATGGCCGATGACATCACTCATTTACGTTGCGGTGATGAAGTGCCGACATCGACAACGCAGCCAGGAGAGCAGGCATGCAGGGAACACCGGTGCTATCCATGCGCAACATCGCCAAAGTTTTCGGCAAGTTTTATGCGCTAAAAGGGGTGGATCTGACGGTCTGGCCCGGCGAGATCCACGCGCTGATGGGCGAAAACGGCGCGGGAAAAAGCACGTTGATGAAGATCCTCGCCGGCGCCTATACCGCCTCCAGCGGCGAGATCCTGATCGACGGACAACCACAGACGATCAGAGGCCCGAAGGATGCGCTGGCGGCAGGGATCACCTTGATCTATCAGGAGATGCAGCTGGCGCCTAACCTCACCGTCGCGGAAAACATTTTCCTCGGCAGCGAGCTTTCCCGCGGCGGTCTGGTACAACGTAAAGAGATGGAGTCCCAGGCGCAGGCGGTTATCGACCGGCTCGGCGCGCAGTTCAAAGCCAGCGACCGGGTGATGAAGCTGACTATCGCCGAACAGCAGCAGGTGGAAATCGCCCGCGCGCTGCATCGCAACAGCCGCATTCTGGTGATGGATGAACCTACCGCCGCCCTCTCCTCGCGGGAAACGCAGCGCCTGTTTGAGCTGATTTTGCGCCTGCGCGATGAAGGGATGGCAATCATCTACATCAGCCACCGCATGGCGGAGGTGTATGAACTCTCCGACCGGGTCAGCGTGCTGCGCGATGGCCAGTATGTCGGCAGCCTCACCCGCGACCACCTTAGCGCCCCCGAATTAGTACGCATGATGGTTGGCCGTCCGCTCAGCGATCTGTTCAATAAAGAGCGCGATATCCCGCGCGGCCAGCCGCGCCTGCGGGTGCAGGATCTCAGCGACGGCGGCAAAGTGCATCCCAGCAGCCTGGTGGTGCACGCCGGGGAAATCGTTGGCCTGGCCGGGCTGGTCGGCGCCGGGCGTTCCGAGCTGGCGCAGCTGATTTTCGGCGTCCGTAAAGCGACGGGCGGGGTGATTGAAATCGACGGCGAACCGGTTGTTATTCACTCGCCGCGCGAAGCGATCGACCTCGGGATCGGCTTTCTGACCGAAAACCGTAAGGAACAGGGTCTATTTCTCGAACTGGCGGCGCAGGAGAACATCACCATGGCGACGCTTGAGCGCGACGCCAATTGGGGGATGCTCGACCGTAAGAAGGCGCAAACCATCTCCGATGACGCCATCCAGCTGCTGAACATCCGCGTCCCACATGCCCAGGTACGCGCCGGCGGGCTTTCCGGCGGCAATCAGCAAAAGCTGCTGATTTCACGCTGGGTGGCGATCGGCCCGCGCATTCTCATTCTGGATGAGCCGACCCGCGGCGTTGACGTCGGCGCCAAAAGCGAGATTTACCGCATCATGAATCAGATGGCCCGCCAGGGCGTCGCCATTTTAATGATCTCCAGCGAATTGCCGGAAATCGTAGGCATGAGCGACCGGGTATACGTGATGCGCGAAGGCGCTATCGCCGGCGAGTTGCAGGTTGGCGAGATTAGTCAGGAAAGCATTATGACGCTGGCGACCGGCGTGAACGATTCTCACCTTAAGGCAGGACAAGCATGAGCATACCGAAAGAGACCTCCGCGCCGGCGGCGAAATCCGCCTCGGCAAAAAAAATGCTGATGGGCGACCTGATGCAAACCGTCGGCATCCTGCCGATTTTAATCCTGATCGTCGCGGTGTTCGGCTTCGTCGCGCCGAATTTCTTTACTGAAAGCAACCTGCTGAATATTACCCGCCAGTCCTCCATCAACATCGTGCTGGCGGCGGGGATGACCTTTATTATTCTGACCGGCGGTATCGATCTGTCGGTGGGGTCAATTCTCGGCACCACCGCGGTTGCGGCGATGGTGGTATCGCTCATCCCACAATTCGCGATGCTGTCGATTCCGGCGGCCCTGATGCTCGGCCTGCTGCTCGGGCTGTTCAACGGCGCGCTGGTGGCCTTCGCCGGACTACCGCCGTTTATTGTCACCCTTGGCACCTACACCGCGCTGCGCGGCGCCGCCTATCTGCTAGCCGACGGCACCACGGTGATCAACTCCGATATTAGTTTTGAATGGATCGGCAATAACTATCTCGGCCCGGTGCCGTGGCTGGTGGTGATTGCGCTGGCGGTCGTGGCGGTGTGCTGGTTTATCCTGCGCCGCACCACCCTCGGTATTCATATTTACGCCGTCGGCGGCAATATGCAGGCGGCGCGGCTGACGGGGATTAAAGTCTGGCTGGTACTGCTGTTCGTCTACGGCATGAGCGGGCTGCTTTCCGGGCTCGGCGGGGTGATGAGCGCCTCCCGGCTGTACAGCGCCAACGGCAACCTCGGCGTCGGCTATGAGCTGGACGCCATTGCCGCGGTGATCCTCGGCGGTACCAGTTTCGTCGGCGGTATCGGCACCATCACCGGTACGCTGGTGGGGGCACTGATTATCGCCACCCTCAACAACGGCATGACGCTGATGGGCGTCTCCTACTTCTGGCAATTGGTGATCAAAGGGGCGGTGATCATCATAGCGGTGCTGATCGACAAATACCGTACCCGACACCACCAAAGTGCATAACAACAACATCTTACCTGCGAGGAAAAGCGAATGCGTTTAAAACCGATAGTGACCGCGCTGTGTGCCGGCGCGCTGCTGGCCGCCTCCCCTTTTGCGTCGGCCAAAGATCTACAAGCGATAGGCGTGACGGTAGGCGACCTCGCCAACCCGTTCTTCGTGCAAATTACCAAGGGGGCCGAGCTGGAAGCGCGCAAGCTGGCGGGGGATAAAGTGAAGGTCACGCTGGTGTCGAGCGGCTACGACCTGGGACAGCAGGTGGCGCAGATAGATAACTTTATCGCCGCCAAAGTCGATATGATCATCCTCAACGCCGCTGATTCAAAAGGTATCGGCCCGGCGGTGAAACGGGCGAAAGAGGCCGGGATCGTGGTGGTGGCGGTTGACGTCGCCGCCGAAGGCGCGGATGCCACCATCACCTCCGATAACACCCAAGCGGGCGCTATGGCCTGTAAATACATTAGCGATCGCCTGAACAACAAAGGCAACGTGGTGATTATTAACGGGCCGCCGGTTTCCGCCGTGCAGAACCGCGTCGAAGGCTGCGAAACCGAATTCAAAAAACATCCGGATATCAAAATCCTCTCCGCCAACCAGAACGCTAAAGGCAGCCGCGAAGGCGGACTGGAGGTGATGACGTCGCTGCTGGCGGCAAATCCGAAGATTGACGGCGTGTTCGCGATTAACGATCCGACGGCGATTGGCGCCGATCTGGCGGCGAAACAGGCGCAACGCAGCGAGTTCTTTATCGTGGGCGTCGACGGCAGCCCGGACGGCGAAGAGGCGCTGAAGCGTAAGAATTCGCTATTCGTCGCCACGCCGGCGCAGGACCCGCAGGTCATGGCGGCGAAGGCGGTGGAAATCGGTTATGACATTTTGCAGGGCAAGCCCGCGCCGACCGCGCCGGTGCTGATCCCGGTGAAGATGATCGATAAAAATAACGTCAGCAGCTATAAGGGCTGGACGGTGAAATAACGCTGCAAAGCGGCTGACGGGTCTCCCCTTAGGCCGCTTTGTCGTTATGGATAACGTCAGCGGAGAAAACGTAGCCCAGCCCGCGCAGGGTTTTAATCAACGTGGGCTGGTGCGGATTGACCTCAATTTTACGCCGCAGGCGCATGATCAGCACATCGATCGTGCGGTCGAATACCTCCATGCTCTCATTATGGGTCAGCGCCAGCAGCTGTTCACGGTTCAGAACCCGGCGGGCGTTTTGCGCCAGCGCCAGCAACAATCCATATTCCCCCTGGGTTAACGCCACGCTCTGCTGCTGGGGATTAAACAGCTCACAACGGCGGGTATCCAGCCGCCAGCCGTTAAACAACAGGCCATGATCTCCGCCCGGCACGAGGCTTTCCGTGCCGATCGCCCCGCTGCGCCGCAGCACCGCCTTGACGCGCACCACCACTACCCGCGCGTTGAACGGCTTGGCGATGTAATCGTCGGCGCCCATTTCCAGCCCGACCACCACATCCGATTCGCTTCCCAGGCCGGAAAGCATTATCACCGGTAGCTCAGACCGCGTGCGCTGCAGCTGTTGCAACACCAGCAATCCATTGGTATCCGGCAAGATCATATCCAGCAGCGCCAGCGCAATATCTGCGCGCCGGGCGACCGTCGCCAGCGCTTCGCCGCCGTTCTGGCAGGCCACCACCTCGAACGCGTGGGCGCCGAGCACGTCGCTCAGCAGCTCGCAGATCGCAGCGTCATCATCAATCACTAAAATGACCGGTTTCATGGTTTACCTCTGCCTGGCGGGAATAGTGTCAGTCTGGTCGATTGTGCAAGCAGGCGACGACAAATCCATTTTTCGCTGCCGTTTTTATAATCGGCGTCACATCTCCGGGTTTTTCGTCACGTCAAAACTGACGATGACCTGTTTTTCGTCAGCATTTCGCCCAAAAAAGCCGCGTACTATCCGTCAATACCCACAATGAAAACATGGCATAGAAGATGCATAGTGACGGTCGATTGCGCGTCAGCGCTAATTGATTAACTGGAGCAAAACCGATGAAAAAAGTCGTCACGGTTTGCCCGTATTGCGCATCAGGTTGCAAAATCAACCTGGTGGTCGATAACGGCAAAATCGTCCGGGCTGAGGCGGCGCAGGGGAAAACCAATCAGGGAACCCTGTGTCTGAAAGGCTATTATGGCTGGGACTTCATTAACGATACCCAGATCCTGACCCCGCGTCTCAAAACCCCCATGATCCGTCGCCAACGTGGCGGCAAACTGGAAGCCGTCTCCTGGGATGAGGCGCTCGATTATGTCGCCACCCGCCTTGGCGCCATTAAAGAAAAATATGGCCCGGACGCGATCCAGACCACCGGCTCCTCTCGCGGGACCGGTAATGAAACCAACTACGTGATGCAAAAATTCGCGCGCGCCGTTATTGGTACCAATAACGTCGACTGCTGCGCTCGCGTCTGACACGGCCCTTCGGTTGCAGGTCTGCACCAGTCGGTCGGTAACGGCGCCATGAGTAATGCCATCACGGAGATTGATAACACCGATTTGGTGTTTATCTTCGGTTACAACCCGGCGGATTCCCACCCTATCGTGGCGAATCACGTCATTAACGCCAAACGCAACGGGGCGAAAATCATCGTCTGCGACCCGCGCAAAATTGAAACCGCGCGCATCGCCGACATGCACATCGCGCTGAAGAACGGCTCGAATATCGCGCTGCTCAACGCCATTGGCCACGTCATTATTGAAGAGGATCTGTACGATAAATCCTTCGTCGCCAGCCGTTCCGAAGGCTTCGAGGAGTATCGCAAAATCGTCGAAGGCTACACGCCGGAGTCGGTGGAAGAGATAACCGGCGTCAGCGCTCAGGAGATCCGCGCCTGCGCCCGGATGTACGCCAGCGCCAAATCCGCCGCCATCCTGTGGGGCATGGGCGTCACCCAGTTCTACCAGGGCGTGGAGACCGTGCGCTCGCTGACCAGCCTCGCGATCCTCACCGGCAACCTCGGCAAGCCGAGCGTCGGCGTCAACCCGGTACGCGGGCAGAACAACGTCCAGGGCGCCTGCGATATGGGCGCGCTACCGGATACCTATCCGGGCTACCAGTACGTTAAGTTCCCGGAAAACCGCGAGAAGTTCGCCAGAGCCTGGGGCGTCGACAGCCTGCCGGAACATACCGGCTATCGCATCAGCGAGCTGCCGCACCGCGCCGAACACGGTGAAGTCCGCGCGGCGTACATTATGGGCGAGGATCCGCTGCAGACCGATGCCGAGCTTTCCGCGGTGCGCAAGGCGTTTGAACAGCTGGAACTGGTTATCGTCCAGGATATTTTCATGACCAAAACCGCCGCCGCGGCCGACGTCATCCTGCCGTCCACCTCGTGGGGCGAGCACGAAGGCGTGTATACCGCAGCGGACCGCGGCTTCCAGCGCTTCTTTAAAGCGGTGGAGCCGAAGTGGGACCTGAAAACCGACTGGCAGATTATCAGCGAAATCGCCACCCGGATGGGCTATCCGATGCACTACAACAACACCCAGGAGATCTGGGATGAGTTGCGGCATCTGTGCCCGGACTTCTACGGCGCTACCTATGAAAAAATGGGCGAGCTTGGCTATGTCATGTGGCCATGCCGCGACGAGTCCGACGCCGACCAGGGGACGTCGTATCTGTTTAAAGAGAAGTTCGATACCCCGAACGGGCTGGCGCAGTTCTTCACCTGCGACTGGGTCGCGCCGATCGATAAGCTCACCGACGAGTACCCGATGGTGCTCTCAACGGTACGCGAAGTCGGTCACTACTCCTGCCGTTCGATGACCGGCAACTGTGCGGCGCTGGCGGCGCTGGCGGATGAACCGGGCTATGCGCAAATCAACACCGCCGACGCCGAACGGTTAGGCATCGAGGATGAAGCGCTGGTGTGGGTCAATTCGCGTAAGGGGCGCATCATCACCCGCGCGCAGGTCAGCGATCGGCCGAATAAAGGCGCGGTGTACATGACCTACCAGTGGTGGATCGGCGCCTGTAACGAGCTGGTGTCGGAGAACCTGAGCCCGATAACCAAAACGCCGGAGTACAAGTACTGCGCGGTTAACGTTGAGCGGATTGCCGATCAGCGCGCGGCGGAGCAGTACGTGATCGACGAGTACAACAAGCTGAAAGCCCGGCTGCGCGAAAGCGCGATGGGTTAAGGTTCGGCGGCCATACCCGATATCCGGGAACCCTCCCCCGGTGGCGCTTACGCTTACCGGGGCTACCGACCGAATACCGAACCGTAGCCCGGATAAGGCGCTATGCGCCGCTATCCGGGTATTCACCCCGCTAATTCCCGCCATTTTCTTCTTTTCCGCCTCCCTTTATACTGCGGGGGTCTTCCTTACTGATAATAAAAAAATGAAATACCTCTATTTACTGCTGGCGCTGACAAGCTTCGCCGCAGACGCTGCAGATCCGGGCAGCCAATACCAACAGCAGGCCGAAGCTGGCGACCCGCGCGCGCAGTTTTATCTGGCGGATACCTGGGTTAGCTCCGGCAACTATCAACAGGCTGAATACTGGGCGCAGAAAGCGGCGGCGCAGGGCGATGGCGACGCGCTGGCGCTGCTGGCTCAGCTTAAAATCCGTAACCCGCAGCAGGCCGACTATCAGCAGGCCCGACAGCTAGCGGAAAAATCCGTGCAGGCCGGCAGCAAGGCCGGCGAGATTATCCTCGCCCGCGTGCTGGTCAATCAGCAGGCTGGCCCCACCGATTATGCGCACGCCATTAGGCTGCTGCAGGATGCGGCCAAAGATGAAGAGAGCGACTCTGCCGTCGATGCGCAGATGCTGCTGGGGCTTATCTACGCCAGCGGCGTGCTGCCGCCGGAAGATGACCTCAAGGCCGCGCAGTACTTCAAAGGCAGCTCGGCGCTTTCGCGCACCGGCTATGCCGAATACTGGGCTGGGATGATGTTCCAGCAGGGAGAGAAAGGTTTTATCGAACCAAACCCGCAAAAAGCGCTGCATTGGCTTAACGTCAGCTGTCAGGAGGGGTTTGATACCGGATGTGAAGAGTTCGACAGGATAACCAAAGGCTAAAAAAAGCCCGGCGCGAATGGCCGGGCTCTGACGTCTTATTGGGCGGTTTTATCAAACTTGCCCAGCACTTCGCGTTCATACGCCAGCGCTTTCTTGCGATCAAACTTATGTTCCCACTTAGCGATAACCAGCACCGCCAGCGCGTTGCCGACCACGTTCAGCGCGGTACGCGCCATATCGAGGATACGGTCGACGCCGGCAATAAACGCCAGCCCTTCCAGCGGGATCCCCACGCTACCCAGGGTCGCCAGCAGCACCACGAAGGAGACGCCCGGTACGCCCGCGATGCCTTTTGAAGTCACCATCAACGTCAGCACGAGAGTGATTTCCTGCCACAGGGAGAGGTCGATACCATACAGCTGGGCGATGAAGATCGCCGCGATGCTCTGATATAGCGTCGAACCATCGAGGTTAAAGGAGTAGCCGGTCGGCACCACGAAGCTGGTGATTGAGGCCGGCGCGCCGTAGGCTTCCATTTTCTCAATGATACGCGGCAGCACGCTCTCGGAGCTCGCCGTGGAATAAGCCAGAATCAGCTCATCTTTGAGGATGCGAATCAGGATCCAGATGCTCAGCCCACATACCCGCGCCACGATACCCAGCACCACCAGCGCGAAGAACAGAATCGCGAAGTAAACCAGGATAACCAGCTTAGCCAGCGGCCACAGCGAAGCGAAGCCGAAGGTGGCGACGGTCACCGAGATCAGGGCAAAGACCCCGACCGGCGCATAGCGCATCACCATGTGCGTCACTTTAAACATGGTTTCGGAGATGGAGCGGAACACGGTCACCAGCGGTTCGCGGTGAGTAGACGGCAGGGAAGAAAGCCCCAGACCGAACAGCACCGAGAAGAAGATAATCGGCAGCATATCGCCTTTCGCCATCGAGGCGACGATATTAGTCGGCACCAGCGACAGGATAGTCCCCATCAGGCCGTGAGCGTGGCTCTGCACCTCTGCGGTGGTGTTCTGATATTTCGAGATATCGACCGCCGCCAGCTGCGACATATCAATGCCGCTGCCCGGCTGGAAGACGTTCGCCAGGGTGATCCCCAGCACAATCGCCACCGTGGTGATCACTTCAAAATAGATAATGGTCTTGGCGCCGATGCGGCCCAGTTGCTTGGCGTCGCCTACACCCGCAATGCCCACCACCAGCGTCGAGATGACAATCGGGACGACAATCATTTTAATCAGGTGGATAAAGATATCGCCCGCCGGGGTCAGGAGGTTTGAGATTAACCAATCACGGCTTTCGGCGTGGTAATGCAGGTAGCTGCCCAGAAGTATGCCAAGCACCAGGGCTAGCAAAATCTGCCAGGCCAGGCTGACTTTTGTTTTTTTCATCACTACTGACTTCCTCAATGAAAGGCACCATTCCGGGAGGTAATGGCACCCACTGAAAGGGGTATGAATTGTGTTGCGTTGCTTTATGGGGTTATTTAACGCGCAATATCAGTATCATTTGCACGGCATGCTGCGCAAGCCTTTAAGAACAGCGCTTTCCTCTGGTTTTCTGCATAAATCCGCCCATTTCAGCGCATTACATTGCATAAGTATTTGTTATAAAAAATATTTAACACATTCAGTTTCTATAAATACAGTAAATGAATTATTTCACTTCAAAGTTTCATTTGATTGAATTTCATTCAGTTTAATCAATGCGTGATCTGCCCCCCAAATAGTAAACAAAGCTCATAAAGCCCCTATTCTTAACGGTTATTTGACATATATTTAACAAGTTAAAGGAGAAAAAAAGCCATGAGCCAAATACATAAACACCCTATTCCCGCAGAGATTGCGGAACATTGCCTGATGAATCCGCAACAGTACCAGGTGAACTACCAACAATCCATCAGCAACCCAGATGCCTTCTGGGGTGAGCAAGGCAAAATCCTCGACTGGATTAAGCCCTACACGCAGGTGAAAAATACCTCTTTCGCCCCGGGAAACATCTCCATTAAATGGTATGAAGATGGCACCCTGAACCTCGCGGCCAACTGTCTCGACCGTCATCTGCACGAGCGCGGCGACCAGACCGCGATCATCTGGGAAGGCGACGATGCCAGCCAGAGCAAAAACATCACTTATCGTCAGCTCCATCGCGATGTTTGCCGTTTTGCCAACGTATTGCTCGATCTGGGCATTAAAAAAGGCGATGTCGTTGCTATCTATATGCCGATGGTGCCGGAAGCCGCCGTCGCCATGCTGGCCTGCGCGCGCATCGGCGCCATCCATTCGGTTATCTTCGGCGGCTTTTCGCCGGAAGCGGTTGCCGGTCGTATTATCGACTCCAGCGCTCGCCTGGTGATCACCTCTGACGAAGGGTTACGCGCCGGTCGCGCCATCCCGCTGAAGAAAAACGTCGACGATGCGCTGAAAAACCCGCACGTCACCAGCATCGAGCACGTGGTGGTACTCAAACGCACCGGCGGCAAAATCGACTGGCAGGAAGGTCGCGATCTGTGGTGGAGCGATCTGATTGAAAAAGCGGATGACCAGCATGAAGCGGTGGAAATGAACGCCGAAGACCCGCTCTTTATCCTCTATACCTCCGGTTCAACGGGCAAGCCGAAAGGCGTACTGCACACCACCGGCGGCTATCTGGTGTATGCGGCGACCACCTTCAAATACGTCTTTGATTATCATCCGGGCGATATCTACTGGTGCACCGCCGATGTGGGCTGGGTCACCGGTCACAGCTACCTGCTGTACGGCCCACTGGCCTGCGGCGCCACCACGCTGATGTTTGAAGGCGTGCCAAACTGGCCGACCCCGGCGCGCATGTGCCAGGTGGTGGACAAACATCAGGTCAATATTCTGTACACCGCGCCGACGGCGATCCGCGCGCTGATGGCGGAAGGCGACAAAGCTATCGAAGGTACCGATCGTTCCTCACTGCGCATTCTCGGCTCGGTCGGCGAGCCGATTAACCCGGAAGCCTGGGAGTGGTACTGGAAGAAGATCGGCAACGAGAAGTGCCCGGTGATGGACACCTGGTGGCAGACCGAAACCGGCGGCTTCATGATTACCCCGCTGCCGGGCGCCACCGAGCTGAAAGCCGGTTCCGCCACGCGTCCATTCTTCGGCGTCCAGCCGGTGCTGGTGGACAACGAAGGGACGCCGCTGGAAGGCGCGACCGAGGGCAACCTGGCTATCGCCGACTCCTGGCCTGGCCAGGCGCGTACCCTGTTTGGCGATCATGAACGCTTCGAGCAGACCTACTTCTCGACCTTTAAAAATATGTACTTTAGCGGCGACGGCGCCCGTCGCGACGAAGATGGTTACTACTGGATAACCGGTCGCGTCGATGACGTACTGAACGTCTCCGGCCACCGTCTGGGCACCGCGGAAATTGAATCCGCGCTGGTTTCGCATCCGAAAATCGCCGAAGCGGCGGTGGTCGGCATTCCGCATAACATCAAAGGCCAGGCCATCTACGCTTACGTGACGCTGAATCACGGTGAAGAGCCGACGCCGGAACTGTATGCCGAAGTACGTAACTGGGTGCGCAAAGAGATTGGCCCACTGGCGACGCCGGATGTCCTGCACTGGACCGACTCGTTGCCGAAAACCCGCTCCGGCAAAATCATGCGCCGTATTCTGCGTAAGATTGCCGCTGGCGATACCAGTAATCTCGGGGATACCTCGACGCTGGCCGATCCGGGCGTAGTGGACAAACTGCTCGAAGAGAAGCAGGCCATTGCGATGCCTTCTTAACACGATACCTACCCCCCTCTCCCTCTTAGGAGGGAGAGGTTAAAAACATAAACTCCCCCCAAGGATTCTGTTCAGCAGGAAAGCGGTAAACCAGCGGCTACTCGACGTAATAACGTCGGGCGGGTCACTGTTGCCGACGGATAGCCGATGGATGACATAAGGGTTACCTCTGGAGACGCTAAGATGAATGAACAAATTTGTCAGCGGATAGAAAATAGTGCGCATTTCAGGGAGTTAGTAGCATCACGGCAACGGTTTGCCGCCATTTTGTCAGTCATTATGCTGGTCATTTACGTAGGTTTTATTTTGCTTATCGCCTTCGCGCCAGGCTGGCTGGGAACGCCGCTGCATGAAGGCACCAGCGTCACCCGCGGCATCCCTATTGGCATCGGCGTCATTATCATCTCCTTCGTTCTGACCGGGATTTACGTCTGGCGGGCAAACGGCGAATACGACAAGTTGACCAAAAGCGTGATTAGCGAGGTGCAAGCATCATGAAAAAAGTCCTGACGGCGCTTGCCGCCACGCTCCCTTTCGCCGCCAACGCCGCCGATGCCATTACCGGCGCGGTGCAGCGTCAGCCGACCAACTGGCAGGCGATTATCATGTTCGTGATTTTCGTCGCCTTGACGCTGTATATCACTTACTGGGCGTCAAAACGCGTACGTTCGCGTAGCGATTACTACACCGCAGGCGGCAATATCACCGGTTTCCAGAACGGTCTGGCGATTGCCGGCGACTTTATGTCCGCGGCCTCGTTCCTCGGCATTTCCGCGTTGGTTTACACTTCCGGCTACGACGGTCTGATCTACTCGCTCGGCTTCCTTGTCGGCTGGCCGATTATTCTGTTCCTGATCGCCGAACGCCTGCGTAACCTCGGCCGTTATACCTTTGCCGACGTGGCGTCTTATCGCCTGAAGCAGGGGCCGATCCGCACCCTCTCCGCCTGCGGTTCGCTGGTGGTGGTGGCGCTGTATCTGATCGCGCAGATGGTTGGCGCCGGTAAGCTCATCCAGCTGCTGTTCGGCCTCAACTACCACGTTGCGGTGGTGCTGGTCGGCGTGCTGATGGTGTTGTACGTGCTGTTCGGGGGCATGCTTGCCACCACTTGGGTGCAGATTATCAAAGCGGTCCTGCTGCTGTTCGGCGCCAGCTTTATGGCCTTTATGGTGATGAAGCACGTCGGGTTCAGTTTCAATAATCTGTTCACTGAAGCGATGGCGGTCCACCCGAAAGGGGCGGCGATCATGAGCCCCGGCGGGCTGGTGAAAGACCCGATATCGGCGCTGTCGCTCGGTCTCGGCTTGATGTTCGGTACCGCGGGCCTGCCGCATATTCTGATGCGTTTCTTCACCGTCAGCGACGCCAAAGAAGCGCGTAAGAGCGTGTTCTACGCCACCGGTTTCATGGGTTACTTCTATATCCTGACCTTTATCATCGGCTTTGGCGCGATCATGCTAGTGGGGGCGAATCCGGCGTTTAAAGACGCGGCCGGACAGCTTATCGGCGGCAACAACATGGCGGCAGTACATCTGGCGGATGCCGTCGGCGGTAACCTGTTCCTCGGCTTTATCTCGGCGGTGGCGTTCGCCACAATTCTGGCGGTAGTCGCCGGACTGACGCTGGCGGGGGCATCGGCGGTCTCTCACGATCTTTACGCTAACGTGTTCCGTAAAGGCGCGACCGAACGTCAGGAGCTGAAAGTATCGAAAATCACCGTGCTGATCCTTGGCGTGGTGGCGATTCTGCTGGGGATTTTGTTCGAAAACCAGAATATCGCCTTCATGGTTGGCCTGGCGTTCTCTATCGCCGCCAGCTGTAACTTCCCGATTATCCTGCTGTCGATGTACTGGTCGAAACTGACCACCCGCGGCGCGATGATTGGCGGCTGGCTCGGCCTGCTGACCGCGGTGATTCTAATGATCCTCGGCCCGACCATATGGGTGCAGATCCTCGGACACGAGAAAGCCGTCTTCCCGTATGAATACCCGGCGCTGTTCTCCATCGCCATCGCGTTCATCGGCATCTGGCTGTTCTCGATTACCGATAACTCCGCCGAAGGGATGCGCGAGCGCGAGCAGTTCCGCGCTCAGTTCATCCGTTCGCAAACCGGTATCGGTATCGAACGCGGTCAGGCGCACTAAGCGTATTAGCCTCTTCCTCACGCTGGGGAGGAGGCTGAGGTTTAGTTATAGGTAAAAGTTATCACCCCGGCCGCATTTGCCGAGCCCGCCGTCACCGTCGCTCCTGTTTTGTAATAATTGGCGGAAAACGATAGCGTCTGCAAAGCGGCGGCGCCGCCGGGGCTATCAGGGTTGGTAAAGACGGTATAACCGGCATCCGCATCGCTATTGGTCACCGTGGTGCGGCTTGAAGAATACAAGCTGATATCCGTATTCAACGGTAGCGCCTCGTCATTCAGATTGAGCTGGACGCCAACGCCGGTGGCGACATTGCTATCTGTAGTCAGCGCCATCACCGTGTTATCAGGGTTATCACCGCCCGCTTGTGCCGCCGTCACGCGCATCGATACGTTGGTCCCGGGTTCGCAGGAGAGCGTGACCCACTGCTGGGCGGCGCCCACTTTCGTCGCGGTATTAAACGCCGAGGCGCTGACCGTCCCCATCGCGAAGTTGAGCCCTGAGCTGTTGGTCACGCAGCCCATCGGGATCAGTTGAATCGTGGTGGTGCCGCTGATATGCAAAGGAGAAATACTAGTCGTATTGGCATTATCCTGAACCGATACCCTGGAAATCGGATCGCCAAACGTTAAAGTACTATTGCTGGCGATAGGCCCGCCGGTGGCGACCAACTGTAGTTGATACGCGGGCGAGTAATTGGTTGTCGCGAAGCTATCACCAAATCCCGTAGGCTTGCCCAGATAATAGTTCGCATCGCCAATATAATGCGTTTGATAATCACTGCTAAAATCATTGGTATCGCCACCGTACTCACCAGTGATATTTAGCCAGACTTTCACACGAATACCAACGCCTGAAACCGAGGTGGTATAGATATTATCGCCAATTAGCGTACCCGCATTGTCTGATGCCCACTTAAAAAGCGCGTAGGTTTCACCTTCACAATTTAATAACGTTGTCTGCGCGCGCGTAATTTTGCCGGAGTCATATAAAATAGTACCAGCCGAATAGCTACCGGCATTGACGAGGATTTTCTCCGGCAAATTGGTCATAGAGACGCTGCCATAGTTAATCCCATCACAGGCCCAACCATAAACAGGAAAGACAATAACCAGTAACAGCAAAATGTATTTTTTCATACTCTTCCCTGTATAAATATCATTTATAGGCCACATCAAACGTGACCGTAAAACCCACTACGCCAGCGCTTATTTTTCCATAGGGTGAATACATTCGAGCAAGCATATTAAAAGTATGCGTATCAGTGTTATCAAAGGTATAGAGATAGCGTTCGCTGGGGCCTAAGGTTTGTTGGTCGGTTTGACTAAGCAATTGCATTCCGACGCCGCTGGCGCCATTACTGCCTGTTTGATTACTTTTGTAGATTGAAGGATAAGTATCATCATAAGATGAACCACTGAATGACAGCGTAACCGACGTTAAACCCGCAGCACAGTTAGTAAACTCTAATTTAACCGGCGTACTTTGCCCATGGGATCCTGCTTTCCCCGTCAGAGTTTGATAGGACACCGTGCCTAAGTCGATGGTGGTTGACGGTTTAACCGCCACCTCGCAGGAGGGCTCCTCGATACTTCCCGTGACGTTAATATTAAGCGTACTCGACTCATCATATGCCAGCGCGCAAGGCGCGATAAAAAAGCTGCCGGGCAATAAAACAAGGGCGCAAGTTAATATCGAAGTTATTTTTTTAACTTTACTCATTTATTACTCTCAGCGTGATAAGTTAATAACAAACAGCCTGATAGAAAATGATATCCTGGTCCGAAACCTGGCCGCTAAAGTCATAAACTGCCCGACACTGCTCATTGCTACCGCTGCCCCATTTCACAAGCAGCGCACCTTTTTTCTGGAGACCCGTTACATATACCTGCCCGCCATCACCAACAATATTGCTGCGGATATCATTGGCTCGTCCATTATTATTATCCAGAGACACGATGGCGCCAAATGGAACAATTCCAGACTTCGTTTTTAAGGTAATCATTGCCTTATAGCCAATATAGGTATCGTATTTTACTTTCACGATGGCGTTGCGCGTCGGCACCACGGTTCTCACCACGTTATCCACTTCGGCGCCAGTGACCTGCTGCTCATCTAATGACAAGTTGTTGCTATGATAAGGGCGGATATAAGGCACAATAGCGTAACCCGCCGAATCGGTGCTGACGTTCGTTTGACCGCGCACCGTCACATCGCTGACGCCTGGCGTTTCAACCAGCGCCGAGCTTTCCCCCAGAAAACGAGAAAACGTAAGGCCACCTGAATGAGCAACCATGCCGCCACGCAGCGTATAGTTGTAGTGGTTGCTATAGCGATCGTAACCATATCCGGCGGTCACTTCGCCCCTTGATCCCTGATAACCCACGCCAATATTTCCGGAGATACTTTTATCACTGGCGTCATAGCCTTGCTGAACGTTCCAGTTCAGCGAACGATCGGCAAGCATCATCCCGTTAAGACCGACACTGTGCGTGGTATCGCTTTTACGGCCCGCGCTCATACTGTAATTGGCTGACATCGTTTCGCCGAGCGGCACACTCAGCGTGAGTGACACGATAGTGTCGCTGTCTGGATTGTTCTCCCCGCTATCGTCTGTACTTTGGACATTACGGTTGTATGAGTAATTAACAAAGTAAGACACTTTGCCGATAGTACCGCTATAACCAACGCCTAAAGAGGCCATTCTTGAGTTATCCCAATACGTTTCATTGACCAGTGAAAGCGACAGTGAGCCGTAGCCAGATAGCGTTTGCGAAATTGACGCATCAAAACGACCTTTTTTGCGACCGGTTAATGAAGTGCGGTCACTATCAGCGGTAGTCTCATCGATAAAGTCGGCAAAAGAATAATATCCTGAAGTGGAATAGCGATAACCCGCGACGGAAAAACTGGTCCCCGATTGCATAAAACTTTTATTAAAACGCAGGCGATAGGATTGCCCTTTCTCTTTAGTTGCAAAGAGCGAGTTATCGTTATTTTTCATCTCAGCCAAAGAGCCGGAAGCATCCAGAGAAAGAGCGCCAACAACACCGAGATTGAATCCGGTACCTACGAGTATATTCGTATACCGATCTTCAGCTTGCTGAAACCCGGTATAGAGCGTGGCGTTGCTGGAAAGCCCGTAAGCCAAAGTTGACTGGACAAAATTATATTCTTTACCACCTGAATTGGCCGAGCGGGTCTTACCGCTGCTAAACGTGTAATCCAACTGCCCTTCGCGCTGCAAAATCGCCAATGATGCGTAAGGAACGACGAAACTTTGCTGACTGCCATCTGACTCTTTAATATTGACGTACAAATCGCCAGCGCTACCGGTAGAGTACAGATCTTTTATCTCAAAGGCGCCGGGGGCAACCGTCGTTTTATAAATACTATAGCCGTTTTGATAAACAGAAACTTCGGCCGTTGTCCGCGCAATTCCCTTAATCGTCGGCGCAAAACCATGCAGGCTATCTGGTAGCATTTCTTTGTCCGAACTTAGCTGTAGACCAGTGAAGTTCAAACTGTCGTAAATATCCGAGGCGGTATAGGTATTGCCCATCACCAACTGGCTTTTCAGCCGATGAATATCTCGCGCAAGATAGCTATAAACCGATTCCCACCGGCTGCCATCATCGCTATGGTTAAGCGTGCTGTAGTTGCGTATACGCCACGCTCCCCAATTAATACCTGGCTGCAGGCTGACAAACTGACTCTCCGTCGCGGCGCCGCCATGACGCGGAATGCTACGCTGGCCGGATAGGCTGTAATTAAGTACACCGGCATTGATGCCTTGCTGCCACTGATTTTCCGGCACATAGTCTCTTGGCCGATTCGGTAACGCGACCTGTGGAATCGAAAAATTAATCCGCTGCTGGGCGAGTTCGACGGTGTACTCCAGCCCCGGAATGGCAGACAGGCGAGCGCATTCCGTTCCCGCGGCAGCAAGCTGCGGGTAACTCTCGGTATTAATTAACCACGTTTTAAGAAGCTCAAGCCGAATGCAAGGTTGAACCGCCATCGCGGCATCGCCGGAATGTTTTTTAAAATCAATAGATTCAGAAGAAACAAATTTATCATTTATATAAACATCCAGGCTATAGCGGCCCGGCGGCACCGCTTCCTGAGAAAAATAGGATAAATCGACAGCAGTTGATTGGCTTTCCGTAACCTCAAGGAGATGGGGATTAAAATATTCACTCGCCTGTACGCTAACGCTCAACGCGGCAGCGGACAGGATTAAAATAATACGGCAGTATATTAACTTCGAACTATTGTACGATCGCAGTGTATTTCTTTCCTGACATACCATAATCATTAATCACGCTCCATGTGATCGATTGTTTCCCTGTCGAGGATAAATTACTTTCAGCTGGTATTTTTAACGTCGTAAACGGGGCGGCAAACCATCCGCCAGAAATATTCCTACCGTTAATGCCAATCTGCGAGAAGTTCATATAAAGTGGTGAGTTGTTCTTTACACTAATAAAGCTTCCCAAGCGCTGCCATTGTAACTTCCCGGCATACATTTCTGGCGAACTTTTTTTAAGCTCAGCGGGACGATAGATAAGTTTTATCTTTGAATTGATAGCAAACTGAACCATATTAGTATCTGGCATATTATTCATTGCCGGAATACCTTTAATGTTAAGCCAAAACATGGATTCACGGTCGGCGGCCAGAGGCTTACCGGAACGCACTATTCGCACGAAACCTTTTTCTCCCGCTTTTAAGCGAAAAAGCGGAGGGGTAATGATAAATGAGTCTTTCGCCGGAGATGTGGCATCCACCAATGAGACCCACGACTGAACAATATCAGAGCTATTATCTTTATTCTCTACAGCTACTTCGGCATTATTTTTTGCACCGTCAAATATCACGCGAGTTGCGCCAACCACTACGCTCGCTTGCGCGCTGGTGATAGATAATAACCCGAAAAATAACAGAAAATATCTCATCTGATTTTATTCCAGGGGAATCAGGATAGATTCCCCTTGCTCCATGAATAATATTAATAGTAAGTCACGTTATAAGTCACAGTGGTTTGTACTGCGCCTTTAGTTGGGTCAGCGCTTCCTGATTTAGCCATTTTTACCGTAAAAGGGATGGTCGCCTCACCAGAGGAGATATCAACATCGGCGCCCTCAACGTTATTTTTGAGTAAATTTCCCGCATTGTCGAAGATAGCAACGGCAACGCCTGATGCCGCTTCCGAGCCTGCCTGGTTTTTAAAATAATCGCTATTAGCGCTGTCTGCTTCACCACCAAATGTTACGCGAG
The DNA here is from genome assembly GCF_050600785.1 of Klebsiella sp. 141198. Taxonomy (NCBI): domain Bacteria; kingdom Pseudomonadati; phylum Pseudomonadota; class Gammaproteobacteria; order Enterobacterales; family Enterobacteriaceae; genus Klebsiella; species Klebsiella sp. 141198. Next base: position 68,076 of record NZ_JAQIRM010000007.1, on the reverse strand, counting down.
CGATAGTGCTCCCTCCCTCTTCAGTGGTTGGGCAATCAGCCAGCTTAAAGGAAAAGTTTTTCGCCGCGCCGTAGGTATAGGCTTTTAAATCTGCAACCGACGCGGTCCCCATGGCAATCGCAGTTACGCCGCCGTCAATGGTTGCGGTGCAGGTTGTATCAGAAACGGTACCGGTGAAGGTAATGGTATTCGGCGCCGCTTGCGTAATAGTAGACAACATACAGGAGGCGGAAATCGCCAGCGCGCTGAATAAATATTTTTTACTGATTTTCATATGAATTCCCATATCCATTGTAAAATGACAATCAATCCGTCAATTGCTTCATGCAGGTATATTAGAGAATGGAATTCAATATTCGCATTACAAATGCGTCATGCAAATAATGATAAGATCAATTTATACCCGTCATACTTCAAGTTGCATGTGCGTTGGCTTTCCTCGCTCAACCCAGTCACTTACTGGAGTAAGCTCCTGGGGATTCCCTGCGTCGCCGCCTTCCTGCAACTCGAATTATTTAGGGTATATTTCACCACGTGGTCACTCATTGAATCCATTCAATAATAATAGCCCACGTAAAAAGAATATCCTGCAGAAAATATCTTTTCAATAAGAAGAGCTAATATCACTTATTAGCAGAAATTTATCATCAGGCATCACAAAGCATAAAATCATAAACATCAACAAATTAGATACACACTCAACCAGAAAGAAAATTAATGTATCCTGATGGATTCGGAATAAAGCCTAAACACTTTAAATATTAATTACGCCAAACATCTTATATATACGTAGTTTCTTAACTCATTCTAATATCAGCAGCCTTACCCGCTGTACTTCGGGGTAAAACTGCTGAAGTTCAAAATATCGCCCAGCGCACCAAAGGCGCCGCCAGTACCATCACTACGCCGGAAAGCATCATTACCAGGCTGGCGACCACGCCCTCCTGCTGCCCGAGCTCGTAAGAACGAGCGGTCCCGGCGCCGTGGGACGCCGCGCCAAAGCCGGCTCCTTTCGCCATGCCGGCGCTTATCGACAAGCGTAAGAACAGCACGTCGCCAATCGCCATGCCAAAGACTCCGGTAACCACCACAAACAGCGCCACTAAGTCGGGTTGACCGCCGAGCGGTTTCGCTGCCGCCAGAGCAAACGGCGTGGTCACCGAGCGCACCGCCAGGCTTCGCTGGATCTCATCTGAAAGAGTAAACAGACGCGCCAGCCAGACGGAAGTGGTTACCGCCACCAGCGAAGCCGTCACCACCCCGGCAGTCAACGACATCCAGTGACGCTTGATAATCGCCATGTTGTCATAGACCGGTACGGCGAAAGCGATGGTGGCTGGCCCCAATAGCCACAATAGCCAGTGCGACTCGCCCATATAGCTCTGGTAGGAAATATGACCAAAGACGAGGATCAGCACCAACAATACCGGCGTCAGCACCAGCGGCATCAACGGCAGTTTGTGAAAGCGGCGATAGAGACGCTTATTGGCAAAATAGAGCACGAGGGTGACCGCCAGACACAACACGCTCAGGGTAAAATCACTCATCTTTCAACCTGCTCACTTCGTAGCGATAAACCTTATCCACTACCCACGCCGTGGCGCCCAATACCAGGGTGGTGCTTAGCGCGATGACGAGGAAGATACGCCAGCCGTCCACCATCAGCAGTTGCACATAGTTAACGACGGCAACCACCGCCGGGACGAAAAATAGCAGCATCTCCGCCAGCAGCCAGCGCGCGCCTGCGCGCACCCAGTTCAGCGGTATCACCCGGCAGACGATAAGCATCAGCAGCATCAACATGCCGACAAGATTGGCCGGAAGCGGGAGATGAAGCCAATTAACCAGATATTCAGCGCAGACAAACAGCCCGGCATAGAGCAGTACCTGAACCGGTACCTGAAGACGTCGCGCCACGAAAGGCGCAACACGTGCTGGCGCGAAGGCCATGAGCGGAATTCCCTAAAAATAAGACAGACGTGAAGTATAGAGAGCCGCCCTTACTGACAGAAATGAATTAAAATCATCACAGGTATAGTCTCAGGGAATAATCATGGATATACGTACGTTGCGATATTTTGTCGAAGTCGTCCGCCAGCAAAGCTTTACCCGCGCGGCGGAGAAGCTCTTCGTCACGCAGCCCACCATCAGCAAGATGCTCAAAAATCTGGAAGACGAGCTCAACTGCACTCTGCTTATCCGTGATGGCCGTAAGCTGTTATTAACCGATACCGGCCGGGTAGTTTTCGAACGCGGGCAGGCGATACTCGGCGAATTCAGCCAGTTAAAAGCCGAGCTCAGCGATATCAACCATCTGAATAAAGGCGTGCTGCGGCTGGGGATCCCGCCGATGGTCGGCATGTTGATGGCTGAGCCCATCAGCCGGTTTCGCCTGCGTTATCCCGGCGTGGAGCTGAAAATTTCCGAGTTCGGCGGGCTGACGGTACAGCAGGCGGTTAGCAACGGCGAGCTCGATCTGGCGATGACCGCGCTACCGGTCGATGAGGCCAGCGGTCTGACCACGCTGTCGCTCTTCAGCCATCCGCTCTGCGTCCTCGTGCCAAAGACGGCGCAATGGCAGGATATCACCTCGATCTCGCCGCAGAAGCTGGCACAGCATCCGTTGGTTATCTACAACGAAGATTTTGCCCTCAGCCAGCAGCTGATGCGCCTGTTTGCCGAGCATGACGTGAAGCCGCGTATCGCCGTGCGCAGCGGCCAGTGGGATTTTCTGGCGGCAATGGTGCAGGCGGGCATTGGCGTAGCGATTTTGCCGGAGCCGATTTGCCAGCGGCTGGATGCCGAGGATTTTTACTGGATCCCACTGGAGAGCGAATTACGTTGGGAATTAGGGATGATCTGGCGGGAAGGCGTATATATGTCGCGCAGCGCTCAGGCATGGCTGGAGTGCAGTAAGTCATTTTGGCTGGAGTAACTCCCCGGTCGCGCTAACGCTTACCGGGGCTACATATATACTGTAGGTCGGGTAAGGCGTTAGCCGCCACCCGACAAAAAACGGCACCGCGAGTAGTCCCGATAAGCGTCGTGCTTACCGGGACTTAAGGTTACTGATCTTCGATTAACAGCGCTTCTAACAGGTCGAGATCGTGCAGCAGCTTCTGCAACGTCTCGTTGCTGATTTGCCGCGTCGCGCGCAGGTGGTACAGCTCACCGCGCTCCGAACGTAGCGCCGCCAGACGGAAACGGCGCTCAAGGCTCTCTTCCAGCATCGAGGTTTCGACATCGTTACGGCCATCCACACGGCGTCGCAGGTTACCGATGACGCGCGAACTTACCTCGGTCAACAGCTGGTTGTCGATATTCTCTTTGGTATCCGCCGCCAGGCGTTCTTCCATTTTCTGAATCGCGACAATCGCCACATCCGCCGTCGCGGCGCGCGCCAGACGCTCTTCTTTGCGCTGCTGTACGTGGTCGGTAGACTCAATACGCCGCAGCAAAATCGGCAACGCGATGACCCCGACGAACAGGGAGAAAAGAATCACCCCGGCGGCCAGGAAGATAAGCTCGTAACGCGCCGGGAAGACGTTGCCGTCCGGCAGCAGTAGCGGAATCGACAGCACACCGGCGAGAGTAATCGCCCCGCGCACCCCGGCGACGGAGGAGATCAGCAGCTCACGGGTGGTCCAGGAGCCAAACTCCATCGGCTTCTTCTTCAGGAAGCGCTGGCTAAGCTTACGCATCGTCCACAGCCAACCAAAACGCACCAGCATCAGCGCGGCGTAAATCAGCACGATATCGGTGAACAGCATCCAGGTTTCAACGTTAGGATCGGCTTCTGCCGCCACCAGCGAACTCGACAGGATATCCGGTAGCTGCAGACCCAACAGCAGGAACACCATGCCGTTAAACACGAACTCCAGCATTGCCCAGGTGCTGTTGGCGCGCAGGCGCATAGCCAGCGGCGCGGTACGCATCACCCCGGAACGGGTGATGGTCATCCCTGCGGCCACCGCCGCCAGGATCCCGGAGAAACCGATATGTTCGGCAATCAGGTAGGAAGCGAACGGCAGCAGGAACAGCAGCACAATTTGCGTTGCCGGTTCATCGCCGCCCCAGCGGCTGAGGAAACGCATTGAGCGGCCATACAGCCAACTGACCACGAAACCGGCCAGGATGCCGCCAATCGCCACCTTCAGGAACTCAACGGTGGCGCCGCCAATGGTGAACACCATCGTGCCCATTGCCACGGCAACGGCAAATTTTAACGACACCAGGCCCGAAGCGTCGTTCATCAGCGCTTCGCCCTGCAGAATGCCCATGATTTTCTTCGGTATCCGCCCTTCGCCGACAATACCGGACAACGCCACGGCATCGGTCGGCGACAGCACCGCCGCAAGGGCGAATGCCGGAACCAGCGGGATCCCCGGCACAATCCAGTAAATCAGGAAGCCGATACCGACCACGGTGACCACCACCAGCGCCAGCGCCAGGCCGAAGATTTCTCGCCCGTGCTCGATAAACTCGCGGGTCGGCGTTTTCCAGCCGTCGGCAAACAGCAGCGGCGGGATAAACAAAACGAGGAAGAGTTCAGGGTCGAACTCGACGTGCAAACCAAAGGTCGGCCAGGCCAACAGCGCGCCGATGGCGATTTGCATTAACGGTAATGGAACCTGAAAGGGCAGTACGCGTGTAACCACCCCGGAGAGAGAGACCACGAGGGTCATGATGAGTATGGTGAAGAATATTTCCATGTGTTCCCTGTTTGCTGCGTTTTCTTTTTTTACATCCGAGGCGTCATGTCTCGAAATGATACGCTACTCAGATTAACGCAAAAGGAAACAGGATGTGGCTGAAAAATTAAACGGGCGGCCAAAGCCGCCCGTCGTTAGCAGGAAAAGTTAAATCGCCCACCCACCAGCGTAGAAGATGACCAGCGCCGCCGCGATGATCACGGTGCCCGCATTGAGCTTACGCCACTCGCCGGATACCACGCGGCCAATCACCAGCGACGCAAAACCGATCATGATGCCGGTTACGATGTTGCAGGTCAGCACGATGAACACCGCGGTAATCAGCCCCGCCATCGCATCCACGAAGTCATTGAAGTCGATTTTCGCCACGTTGCTCAGCATCAGCAGGCCAACGTACATCAGCGCTGGCGCGGTCGCATAGGCCGGAACCAGATAGGAGAGCGGGGAAAGGAACAGGATAAGCAGAAACAGCACGCCAACGGTGACTGCCGTCAGGCCGGTTTTACCGCCCGCCGCCGTACCGGCCGCCGATTCAATATACACCGCCGCAGGGGCTGCGCCCACCACGCCGGAGAACACGCTGCTCAGGGAGTCGGTAGTCAGCGCTTTGCCGCCGTTGATGATCTGCCCGTCTTTATCCAGCAGGTTAGCCTGGCCGGCGACCGCGCGAATGGTGCCGGTGGCGTCGAATACCGCGGTCATAACCAGCGCCAGCACGCTTGGCAGCACCACCGGGTTCAGCGCGCCGATGATATCGAGGCTGCCAATCAGCGAATTGCCTTTGTCATCGCTCAGCGACGGCATGGCGAAAATCCCGGAGAAGTGGACGTTGGGATCGAAAATCAGCCCGATAATGGAGACCCCGATAATGGTCAGCAGAATACCGCCCGGCACTTTCAGTTTTTCCAGGCCGATAATCACCGCCAGGCCAATCAGCGACATCATCACCGGGAAGCTATCGAAATTGCCCAGCGCCACCGGCAGGCCGTCCAGCGGGTTTTTAATTACCAGGCCGACGCCGTTGGCGGCGATCAGCAGCAGGAACAGGCCGATACCGATGCCGGTTCCGTGCGCCACGCCTTGCGGCAGATTGCGCAGGATCCAGCTACGAATACCGGTGGCGGAGATAATGGTGAACAATACCCCCATCAGGAACACGGCGCCTAATGCCACCGGAATACTGATGTGTTGTCCCAGCACCAGGCTGAAAGCGGTAAAGGCAGTCAGCGAAATCGCACAGCCGATAGCCAGCGGCAGGTTAGCCCACAGACCCATCACTAATGAACCGACGCCCGCCACCAGGCAGGTCGAGACGAACACCGCTGCCGGCGGAAAACCGGCTTTGCCTAACATTCCCGGCACTACGATGACGGAGTACACCATCGCCAGGAAGGTGGTTAATCCGGCAACGATTTCCTGACGTACGGAGCTGCCGCGAGCTGAAATTTTAAACCAGGCGTCTAAAGAACCGCCGGTACGCGCTGAAGGCGTAGACATAGAAAACTTCCCCTGAAAATTTTGATCGTTCGCTTGCATGCGTGATGGACCATCCACTGCCAGTTAAACGCCATCTCCTTGTGCTGTTTCCCGGCGCCAGGAGGGAGGCTGAGAAAAAGCAAACGTTTAACTCCGCACATACAATGCGATGTATGGAATGTCTTTGCTCCCCCTATCGGCAGGGGAAAAAACGAGCAAAGTAAAAAGGCAAACGATTATCCTGTCTTTAGACGGCCCTTTTCAACTGAAGTTTGTCGTATTTTGCCAAATTTCGCCGCCAAAGCTCAGGAAATAGACAAACGATGCGCAAACGTTATCGTCAATGCGCAAAGCATTAACATTTTTATATGTTTTAATCCGCTTTCAGGCGCATTAACCGCCAGGTAGGGTAAACGGCCCGCCGCGCTCAATAGCGCTAATCCATGCCGGACGTGACTCAACCTGCTGCTGCCAGCGGCGGGTGTGCGGCAGGTCTTGAATGCCGCCGCGCGCCAGTAACGCCATCACCGGGAAGCTCATCTGGATATCCGCCATACTCAACGCACTGCCGGCAAACCACGGCTGACGGGCCAGATGCTGTTCTATATACGCCGCGTGGGTCGCCAGCTGTTTGTCCAGCCACGCTTTTTGCACCCCTTTGCCCAACGCCCCGCCCAGCGTGCGCATGCCAAGCGGCACCGGCGGCTTGCCGAGGCTGGCGAAGATAAGCTTCATCAACAACAAAGGCATTAACGATCCCTCGGCATAATGGAGCCAGAAACGATATTGCAGTTTCTCTTCCCGCCCCAGCGGTCTGAGCTGCTGGGCGCTATCGTAGGTCTCCTGCAGATATTCCAGAATGGCGCCGGACTCCGCCAGCACTACGCCCTGATCCTCAAGCACCGGCGATTTACCCAACGGGTGAATTTTTTTCAGCTCCGGCGGCGCCTGCATGTTTTTTTCACGCTGGTAGCAGACGACCTGATAAGACAATTGCAGTTCTTCCAACGCCCACAGCACGCGCTGCGAGCGGGATTGGTTGAGGTGATGGACCGTCAACATGGCGCTCTCCTGTTGTTCGTTCAAATTAACTATAGGAACAGGCGGCCAATGAAGGAAAAATTTCGGCAACACCAACAGGCAAAATCAGCAGGCTGTGCCACAATTACATTGTCGACGCAATCCGGAACCTCCTTCAACACATTGCGCAATACCTGAGGGGAGTCGACGTCGGGGGAAACCCTCCCGTGAGCCAGCGGGATAATGCGAAAGACAAAGACCGGAAAACAACTAAAGCGCCCTGTTGTGGCGCTTTAGTTTTTTGCAGGTATCACGATTAATCCTCTTCCAGCAGGCGTGCGCCGGTCCCCTCTTCACCCAACTTATCTCCTGGGTTGCGTAATGGGCAATCGCGGCGCGATAAACAACCACAGCCGATGCAGCCGTCGAGTTGATCACGCAGCGCAGTCAGGGTGTGAATACGCCGGTCCAGCTCCTCCCGCCATTGCGACGACAGCTGTTTCCACTCTTTGGCGCTCAGATTATGTCCTTCCGGCAGGACGCCAAATGCCTCGCCGATGGTCGCCAACGGAATGCCAATACGTTGCGCAATCTTGATAATGGCGACCGCTCGCAGTACATCACGGCGATATCGCCGCTGATTGCCGGCATTACGCTGGCTGCGGATAAGCCCTTTACTTTCATAAAAGTGCAGCGCCGAGACGGCGACGCCGGTTCGTTTAGCCACTTCTCCAGGAGAAAGCAGCATTTTGATACGGGCTGATTTCTTTTCCATAAAGCTCTTTACCTCAAGTTAACTTGAGGAATTATACTCGCCGACAGACAAAACGACGAATCGAGAATTGAGAGAGGCCGCTTTATGTCCCATCAGGATATTATCCAAACGCTTATTGAATGGATTGATGAACATATCGATCAACCACTTAACATTGATGTAGTCGCTAAAAAATCGGGATACTCGAAATGGTATCTGCAGCGGATGTTCCGTACCGTTACCCACCAAACGCTGGGTGATTACATTCGTCAGCGCCGGCTACTGCTCGCTGCTGAAGCGCTGAGAACCACGCAGCGTCCTATTTTTGATATTGCGATGGATTTGGGATACGTCTCGCAGCAGACGTTCTCGCGGGTGTTCCGCCGGGAGTTCGATCGCACTCCCAGCGACTACCGTCATCAGATTTCCGCCTGACGACCGTCGTGCGGCGTACGCAGTAAGATCGGGGACTTGGCCAGCCACTGCATAAACTCCTGCGGCGGCATTGCCCTCGCAAAATGCCATCCCTGACAAAACTGCACGCCGCGCTTAAGTAACCAATCCACCTGATCCAGCGTTTCTACCCCTTCAGCGATGGTTTTTAGACGCAGGCTACGCGCCATGTCGATGATATGCTCGGCAATCAGGTGGCTGGTGCTATTAGTCGTCAGCGTATCGATAAAAGATTTATCAATCTTCAGAATATCGACGTTGAGCGAATAGAGGTTATGCAGGTTGGAATAACCGGTGCCGAAATCATCAATAGCTATCTCGTAGCCCGCCTCGCGGAAAGCCTGAATCACCGGCGTGGTTTTCGGCACATCGATAAATCCCCTTTCGGTGACTTCAATTTTGATTTGCTTCACGCAAACCGCATAGCTGCGCGCTTTCTCAGTAATCTGCGCAATTAACCGCGCGGAATGGAAGTCGGATGCCGAAAGATTAATCGCGATATAGAGCTGCGGATGCCTGGCCAGGTATTCACCAAGATCGTTGAACAACTCGTCAACCACGTAATCTGTTACCTGAGCAATCATGCCTGAGTTTTCCGCCAACGGAATAAACTCCGCCGGGCTCATCACCGGACCGTCAAATCCCGGCCAGCGTAGCAGCGCCTCGGCGCCGACGCAGCGGTTATTCTTGATGTCGATAATAGGTTGGTAATGCAGACAAAGCTGGCGGTGGCTTAACGCTCGCTGCAGCTTATTGCGCGGCGAATGATACTGCTGACGGCTTCGCGACCAGACCATCAGAATCAATATGCTGCAAATAATTCCTAACGGCAGGGTCAAAGTAACCTGATCGTACAGGCTGGCATAATAGCTGGCGCGCGAGGTGGACATGATGACCGCAATCGGCCGAATCGACGAATGGGCGACGGTATAAACCCGGCCATCCTGATTGAAAAAAGCGTCTTCGTGGCGAATAAGACGATGAAGCTCCCTGGCATCAACGTTTTTACTCACGGAGAAAAACATGTTCGTTTTGGTGTCGAAGACGCCGTAGGCTAAATCTTTATCACTGGAAATGACTGAACTATAAGAGAGGGGGTTAACCACCACGGCATAATGCCCGCGCTGCATATAATTCATATCATAGCCGGGATAAAACGGCGTATCGCGATAGTAGTAGATGGAGATGTCGGGATTTCGAGTATAATTCGCCGCGGATATTCTCCAGCCCTCTTCGGGATGGACCGCTGTGGAACAAAGGAAAGTGTTTCCGCTCGCGTAAATCAGGTCATCAACGTACAGTAGTCCGCGCACGATATTCAACATGTACTGCTGATGCTGAGGGGAACACATTAACCCGGTAAATTGCATGGCTTTTTCGCGCGCCTGCTCGGATTCATGAATGACCATTTCCGTTTTTTGCAGCGCCAGCTGCGAAAACGATTGCAGTCTATCTGAGATTTCTTCCTTGGCCCTGATTTGCGCAAACCACAACGCCAACACCACCGGCAGTACAACCACCAGTATGATGAAGAATATTCTTAACGCCTTACGCGGCGCGTTACGATTCATTTCCGCTTTTTATCCATGCGATACGCCTCAATCACGGTATAAGGACAAAAACCAGGCATTACCGACTGTTATAAAAAACAGCGAATTTCAGCAACGAACACGTTTATGTAAAAACCTCACACCTAATAATGATGAATCATACTTACTTATAGATGGATCGAGAAACATTCTCGTAATAATTAAGACACTAGCCACTTACTAATTCGGTTTCTCCGTACAATTACTCGTAATAAGTAACAAAACCCGTAGATCAATTATCGGCAGTCCAGGTCCGGTCCTTAACGGCGTCGAAAAACGGCCATCAGACAAGCTGGTACGCATTGCCGCGCAATTAACCACACTCACAACATGGTTTTTAAATGTCAAAAAAGGTCATTTTTTGTCTGGTGAATAAATCAACAAATGTGATATAGTTCACACAAGTTGATGAAACAGAACTGTCGTTTCATCACTCCCTGAAGTGCCCCCAGATAGCCAGAGCGTCTCATTATTGATAATCGCGCCAGGTTGTCTAAGGCTCCCGAATTTCTTTGAGAGATAGGATAAGTTAATGGCTTCCATTACTACCAGTGTCGTACTTTTGCGCTGGCCCCTGGTGAGCGCGGTATTGATGTTCCTGGCCAGCTCGCTGAATATTCAATTACGTAAAAGCGACTATGCCGGCTTAGCGATTATTTGTAGCTGTCTGGGTCTGGCTGCCGCCTGCTGGTTTGCTACCGGCTTGTTAGGTATCACCATGGTGGATGTCGCCAAAATCTGGGGCAACATTAAAGATGTCATGGTTGAAGTCATGAGTCAGACGCCGCCAGAGTGGCCAATGATGATGACCTGATAAAAAAGCTTCCTGCGGGAAGCTTTTTTATTTTCAGCAACGATGATGTTCTTCTCTACCCAAGCTAATATTGTCCGCATAACATCGGCCGCAGACGCTCGTTCGGGCAGCGCTTAACCGCACAATACGATTGATAAAGACAAGATTCCGGCTCCGCGACCTCGAAATTATACGGACAGGTTGGCCGCTCTCTTAACGTTTCCCACTGTTTATCGTCATAACACGTGATGTTATAAATTTTTAATGAATGATATTGATCATTAATTAAAACTTTAGATGAATAAAGCTTCATGGTTTCGCCAGGAATTAATAAAAGATCGGCCTCATACCAGATAATAAACTTCAGAAACCGCAGCCCCGATATTGACGAGAATGCAACGCCGGTATGCGGGCAGATAAGGGTGTTAAGAATCGTCCATTTCATCTTCCATCCTTGTAAGTAAAATCTGTTACGGGAAATTTAGTGATAGCACTCCAGGCCGTTATCTGCAAGGTGGCTGATTAATATTGTGATATAGACCAAGCCTGATACATCTCGGCTATACCTCTCTTGAAGTAAGCAAACCCGGGCATTCTACGAATTATGTATTAATACTAAAAAAACAAAACCATGCAAAGACTATAACTAACCTTACAATATATTTTAAATAGCAGACAAAAATATCATTTTGATATTCAAGTGGGCGGAATAATCAATTAGCAATCGCAAAATGAAAATATTTTCTAGTATGAGAAGTGCCTCTGTCCTTTGAATTCTCGCAAACAGGAAAATACCACCTACGCCGAGCAGCACACGAGGGAGGTAGATAGAAAAAGGCACAGGGGCGCGTTTGCATTGACTAAAATATAACCATCCCCCTGCAGAGTGCCGCATCATGAACATCTTCGGTTTTCAACGTCGCCTGGCGATGGTTTCCTGCTGCCTTCTCGCCATACTGTTTGCCTTCTCCGCTTCAGCGGCTTCGACGAGTAAAGCGTCGCCGGCGCATAAGGATAAAGCTGAGCTGACCATCGATATGGATCACATCATGCAGCCACAAAAAGGCGATCTTCCCGATATGATCAATCGGCGGGCGATCCGGGTGCTGACGACCTACAGCAAAACGTTCTTTTTTATCGACAAGGGTACCCAACGCGGCGCCACCCACGATCTTTTCATCGCTTTAGAAAAAGATCTCAATAGCAAGCTGGCAAAAGAGAAGAAGCTGAAGCAGAAACACCTCAAAGTGCGGATCGTTTTTATCCCGGTGACGCGGGATAACCTGTTCAAGGCACTGAATGAAGGCAAAGGGGATATCGCCGCCGCCAATCTCACAATTACTTCATCGCGTCAGGAAAAGGTCGCCTTCACCACCCCGCTCTATAGTGATGTCAAAGAGCTATTAGTTTCGGGGCCATCATCGCCCGAGGTAAAAAGCCTGGAGCAGCTTTCCGGTAAAACCGTGTTTGTTCGACGCTCATCCAGCTATTACGAAAGTTTGCAGGCGCTTAACGCCCGCTTTGCCAAAGCAGCGCTGCCGCCGGTCATTTTGCAGGAAGCACCAGAAGCGCTCGAGGATGAGGATCTTCTCGAAATGCTCAATGCCGATCTGATACCCCTGATCGTGGTGGATCGCCATAAAGCGATTTTCTGGAAACAGGTGTTTCCAAAAATTCAGGTGCATGAAGACATTGTATTACGGGAGGGAGGCGACATCGCCTGGGCGGTCCGCAAAGACAACCCGCAGCTTCTCGCGGTGCTGAATAATTTCGTGAAGAATAATCGTCAAGGCAGCACCCTGGGAAACACGATTCTGCTGCGCTACCTGAAAAGCGCGACCTACGTTAAAAACGCCGCAGCCAACAGAGAGCGCGCTAAGTTTTTGCAGATGGTGGAAATTTTTAGAAAATATGGCGAACGCTATGATGTCGACTGGCTGCTGATGGCCGCCCAGGGATATCAGGAATCGCGGCTCAATCAATCGGTACGCAGCCACGTTGGCGCAATCGGCGTGATGCAGGTCATGCCCGCGACCGGCAAGGAACTAAAAGTTGGCGATATTAAGAAAATCGATCCCAACATTCATGCCGGCGTGAAGTATATGCGCTGGATGATTGATCATTACTATGGCGATCAGCCAATGACGCCGCTTAATAAAGCGCTGTTTTCGTTCGCGTCCTACAATGCGGGCCCGGCGCGTATCGCGCGTCTACGTACGGAAACCCAAAAACGCGGTTTTGATCCGAATATCTGGTTTGGCAACGTTGAGAATCTCGCGGCGGAAAAAATCGGCGCTGAGACGGTGACCTATGTCAGTAATATCTATAAATACTACATTGCCTATCGACTGATAATGGATGATATCGCCCGTAAACAAAAAGCGACCGCCACCCCGCTACCCGAGCCAGGAACAGGTAAGCTTCAACCAGACGCGGCTCCGTCACCCGCTCCTGAAGCTTCGGCCCCGGCAGCCTGAGAGCCTGAAATGAAAAAAGCCCCGAACACTCGGGGCTTTTTGTTGGCTAACTGCATAGGCAGTAGGTAATAAGGAAAACCTTAGAACGGGATATCGTCGTCGAAGTCCATCGGCGGTTCGTTAGATGGCGCTGCCGGGGCCTGCTGCTGCGGACGAGACTGCGCGCCGCCGCTGAACTGGTTGCCGCCCTGCGGCTGCTGAGGCTGACCCCAACCGCCCTGCTGCTGGCCGCCGCCTGCCGGTGCGCCGCCGCCCTGACGGCCGCCCAGCATCTGCATGGTGCCGCCGACGTTTACCACGATTTCAGTGGTGTACTTGTCCTGGCCCGACTGATCGGTCCATTTACGGGTACGCAGCTGGCCTTCGATATAAACCTGAGAACCTTTACGCAGGTATTCGCCCGCGACTTCCGCCAGTTTGCCGAACAGCACAACGCGGTGCCATTCAGTCTGCTCTTTCATTTCGCCGGTTTGCTTATCGCGCCAGGATTCGGAAGTTGCCAGCGTGAAGTTGGCGACAGCGCCGCCACTTGGCATGTAGCGTACTTCCGGGTCCTGCCCCAGATTACCGACGAGAATCACCTTGTTTACGCCTCTGCTGGCCATGATCGAATCTCCTGAATAATACGTTTTGTATAAGTGTAAACCGGGAATTCTAACACCACAAAGGGGCAATTTGATAGCTGCGAAGCCAATTCCAGAAAACATGCCGCTGCTATGCAAATTTTCACCCTCTTACTGCAGCGCCATTCCAATACTGTATATCCAGACAGGTTAAATTGTGTCATAATTAGCCGTTTCTGCCGTTTGTCCTTTAAGCAAACCAGGCAATCCGTGTATCTACCTACCGGGAAAGGTGAATGGATAAGATCGAAGTTCGGGGCGCCCGCACCCATAATCTCAAAAACATCAACCTCGTCATTCCGCGCGACAAACTTATTGTCGTCACCGGGCTTTCTGGGTCTGGCAAATCCTCACTCGCTTTCGACACCCTGTACGCCGAAGGCCAGCGTCGCTACGTCGAATCGCTCTCCGCCTACGCGCGACAGTTCCTGTCGCTGATGGAGAAACCGGACGTCGATCATATCGAAGGGCTGTCGCCGGCGATTTCTATCGAACAGAAATCGACCTCCCACAACCCGCGTTCGACGGTAGGTACGATTACTGAAATCCACGACTATCTGCGCCTGCTGTACGCCCGCGTCGGCGAACCGCGCTGTCCGGACCACGACGTGCCCCTGGCCGCGCAGACCGTCAGCCAGATGGTCGATAACGTGCTCTCTCAGCCGGAAGGTCAGCGCCTGATGCTGCTGGCGCCCATCATTAAAGAACGTAAAGGCGAGCACACCAAAACGCTGGAGAACCTTGCCAGTCAGGGCTACATCCGCGCGCGGATCGATGGCGAAGTCTGCGATCTTTCGGATCCGCCGAAATTAGAGCTGCAAAAGAAACACACGATCGAAGTGGTTATCGACCGCTTTAAAGTGCGCGACGATCTGGCGCAGCGTCTGGCGGAATCTTTCGAAACCGCGCTGGAGCTCTCCGGCGGCACCGCCATTGTTTCCAACATGGATGACAGTAAAGCGGAAGAACTGCTGTTCTCGGCGAACTTCGCTTGCCCGATTTGCGGCTATAGCATGCGCGAGCTGGAGCCGCGTCTGTTCTCCTTCAACAACCCGGCAGGGGCCTGTCCAACCTGCGACGGCCTTGGCGTTCAACAGTATTTCGATCCCGATCGAGTGATTCAGAATCCAGAGCTCTCGCTGGCTGGCGGCGCCATCCGCGGCTGGGATCGCCGCAACTTCTACTACTTCCAGATGCTGAAGTCGCTGGCCGATCACTATAAGTTTGATGTTGAAGCGCCATGGGGCACCCTCAGCGCTAATGTGCATAAAGTCGTGTTGTACGGTTCTGGTAAAGAGAATATTGAATTCAAATACATGAACGACCGCGGCGACACGTCAGTACGCCGCCATCCGTTCGAAGGCGTGCTGCACAACATGGAGCGCCGGTACAAAGAGACGGAATCCAGCGCGGTGCGCGAAGAGCTGGCGAAATTCATCAGCAACCGTCCGTGCGCCAGCTGTGAAGGCACGCGTCTGCGTCGCGAAGCGCGCCATGTATTTGTGGAAAACACGCCGCTGCCAACCATTTCCGATATGAGCATCGGCCACGCGATGGACTTCTTCAATAACCTGAAGCTGTCCGGACAGCGGGCGCAAATCGCCGAGAAAGTGCTGAAAGAGATTGGCGATCGCCTGAAGTTCCTCGTCAACGTCGGTCTGAACTACCTGACGCTCTCTCGTTCGGCGGAGACGCTCTCCGGCGGTGAAGCGCAGCGTATTCGTCTGGCGAGCCAGATTGGCGCGGGGCTGGTTGGCGTGATGTACGTGCTGGATGAGCCCTCTATCGGCCTGCACCAGCGTGATAACGAACGCCTGCTCGGTACGCTTATCCACCTGCGTAATCTGGGCAACACGGTCATTGTCGTTGAACATGACGAAGACGCCATTCGCGCCGCCGACCATGTTATCGACATCGGCCCCGGCGCTGGCGTGCACGGCGGCCAGGTGGTGGCCGAAGGGCCGCTGGACGCCATTATGGCGGTACCAGAATCCCTCACCGGGCAGTACATGAGCGGTAAACGCAAAATCGAAGTGCCGAAACAGCGCGTCGCCGCCGATCCGGAAAAAGTGCTGAAGCTCACTGGCGCGCGCGGCAACAACCTCAAGGATGTGACGCTGACGCTGCCTGTCGGCCTGTTTACCTGCATTACCGGCGTTTCCGGTTCCGGTAAATCAACGCTGATTAACGATACCCTGTTCCCCATCGCCCAGCGCCAGTTGAACGGCGCGACGATTGCCGAACCGGCGCCATATCGCGATGTCCAGGGGCTGGAGCACTTCGATAAAGTCATCGATATCGACCAGAGCCCGATTGGCCGCACGCCGCGCTCAAACCCTGCAACCTATACCGGCGTGTTCACGCCGGTGCGCGAACTGTTCGCCGGAGTGCCGGAATCACGTTCACGCGGCTATACGCCGGGCCGCTTCAGTTTTAACGTCCGCGGCGGCCGCTGCGAAGCCTGTCAGGGCGACGGGGTGATCAAGGTTGAGATGCACTTCCTGCCGGATATCTACGTACCGTGCGACCAGTGCAAAGGCAAACGCTATAACCGCGAAACGCTGGAAATTAAGTACAAAGGCAAAACTATCCACGAAGTGCTGGATATGACCATCGAAGAAGCGCGCGAGTTCTTTGATGCCGTTCCGGCGCTGGCGCGTAAGTTGCAAACCCTGATGGATGTTGGCCTGACCTATATTCGTCTTGGCCAGTCGGCAACCACGCTCTCCGGCGGTGAAGCCCAGCGCGTGAAGCTGGCGCGCGAACTCTCCAAGCGCGGTACCGGCCAGACGCTGTATATCCTTGATGAACCGACTACCGGTCTGCATTTCGCCGATATCCAGCAGCTGCTGGACGTGCTGCATCAGCTGCGCGATCAGGGCAATACCATCGTGGTCATTGAGCACAACCTCGACGTAATTAAAACCGCCGACTGGATTGTCGACCTCGGCCCGGAAGGCGGTAGCGGCGGCGGAGAGATTCTCGTTTCCGGCACGCCGGAAACCGTTGCCGAATGTGAAGCCTCGCACACGGCGCGCTTCCTGAAGCCCTTGCTGAAGTAATCTCTCAGGCCTCTTCCCGCAGTGGAAGAGGCCTCATTTCATCTCATTTCATCTCATTTTTTTACGCTGAGACTTCGTGATTTGCCCGGCGCCTCACTCTGGCGTCTGATAGCCGCTATCGCCCACCGATACCGGGAAAACTATGCGAGTACCACGCCTCATTCCGTTATTTATCATCGCCGCCGCGCTATGTGCGTTAAGCGCCTGCTCGTGGGTTGGCCGCTACAGCGATACGGCCTATCAGCAGTTGCTCACACTCAAGCAGTTGCATTTGCAGTTCATCGCCACCGCAGCCACGGATGACGATCAACAATTGACTGATGAAGATGAACAGATTCGCCAGCAGTTTGCGCAGGCGATCGCCCAAAGCGACGCGCTGCGCCAGGAAAACTTCAGGCTACTTGAAGGTAACTATTTACGCGTTTACGCCCATCGCCAGATGCGGGGTGCGCCCTTTACCCCTGCCGAAGCGCAATATTTAACGCGGCAGACCCTTTATCTTTATCAACAGGCTATCGCTGGCGAATGTCAGCGAACAGGGAGGGAATAATGCCGACAACCATGGAAATTCGCGCGCTGTTGTCCGCTTGCGCGATTGATAGCGCCGAATGGATACCAATACTGAATAAAGTACTTGGCGATGAGCAGCGCGAAGTACGCGACAGCGCCATCTTTTTACTGCAGGCATTACAGCAAAAAGCTCAGGGCTGGCTGACCGAAGACGATCTACGGCTACTGCTGGAAGGTCAGCGCGATATTGCCCGCATTCGCGCCAACAACCAGAGCATCGCACGCCAGGCGCAGCTGCAGTCGACGTTATTAAGGCTGTTCGATATCGCGCTGCTGGCGCTGGCAGGCGGGCTATAAGCTACGCTAACTGCCGCCGCTTATCTTCCGGCAGCAGGTCGACCGCCTGCTGATAAGAGGCGTCCACCAGGTAGTAAATCTGCGAATCCGGCAGGGAGCCATCAAGGAAGACCGTGCTCCAGTGAGCTTTATTCAGATGCCTGCTGGGGCGAACATCGCGATGCTGTTCGCGCAGCAGTTCGGCAAGCTCGGGACTCGCTTTAAGCGCAACGGCCGGCCGCTTATCCTCCACTTCTTTCACCATGGCGAATAGCACGTCTGCGACCTTGATTTGCGTCGCTTTCCAGTCGCTATGAACGCTTTGTTCCGCGCCCGGCTTCGCCATGCAGTACTGTAGTAGATCCGATATGGTCATTTTTTATTCTCCCATAAGCGTTGCGACGATATGCCGCGAGCCGCCGTGAATACGATGCTCCCCCAGCCAGATCCCCTGCCAGGTCCCTAACATGACGTTGCCGTTTTGCACCGGCAACATCAGAGAAACGCCCAGCAGCGATGATTTAATGTGCGAGGGCATATCATCAGGACCTTCATAATCGTGTTCATACGGCGCGTTGTCTGGTACGGCGTTGAGAAAATGCTGTTCCATATCAAAACGGACCGTGGGATCGCAGTTCTCATTTAACGTCAGGGAAGCGGAAGTATGCTGGAGTAACAGATGCAGCAGGCCAACCTTGATATTCGAGAGTTCGCGAATTTGACCAATAATTTCATTGGTCACCAGATGGAAACCACGAGATTTCGGGCCTAATGTCAGGGTTTGCTGATGCCACATAAACGACTCCTGTAATGTGTGAATCCTTCTAAGTTTGCAGCAAGAAGCGAAAAGGTAAAACCTCAAACGCTGAAATTCGTACAAAAAAAAGACAGCCTGCGGCTGCCTTTTTCATGTTCAGAAGCGCCGTGTTCCGCACGACTTAATATTCTGAATTCACAATCACCTCTTCCCCTTGCGAGCCGGCCATCGGTAGCGGTTTGTAGGAGGAGTTTGCCGCGCGCAGCACGCGAATTCCGCGCGCATCGGCGTCGCGGGCCGCCGAGATGTCGTTGTCAGAGTCACCGTAGAAGACTTTGATATTCTTCTCCCGTAACCACTGGGTTTTGGTGTTCTGGCCTGGCTTATCGCCGGCAAAAATCACCGGGTTCATATTAGCGCCGGGGATGAGGAAATCATCCTGCAGGGTTTTGGAGACGGTCTCAGTTTTGGTCTGGCTGCGGCCGGTGACGAAGTAAATGCTGTCGCCGCGCTTAATATGCATCGCAATCAGCTGGCGGCCCACTTCTTTCGGCATACTGAACTCGTCCCAGCCGTTATTCATCTTTTCCCAGAACTCGGGGTTCTTCAGATAGGCTTCGCTGCCCGGAGAATAGGTTTTCTGCCCACGCCAGAAACCAGGGCTGGAGAACAGCACGGTATCATCGATATCGAACCCCACCGCCATCGGCGCGCGGCCAAGCAGACTATTTTCGATTTGCGCTACGGATACCCAATGTATCGGCGCCTGTTCGGCAAGTTTCGCGACATTCGTCCCTTCCCAAATGGGCTGCGGGGTGGAAGCGCGCGCGACAACGGAGCTATTAAGAGCAAACAACAGACAGGTGGCGCTAATGGCCAAAGTTAACTTACGCATATTTATCCCTTCACCCGTCGTACACAGGGCGGCTGAACCTGCGTTACTCAGGATTGCAAATTCAATTCGTTGTTATTTTTAATAATGAGTGAGCTTATAAATGCACCAAGACCTTAACGCCTGCCCACACAGATAGAAAGGATTTTCTGCTCGGATGTCATATAAAAAGAGCATGATCACACTTCGGGGTATATTCCCCCTCGCCTTAACGCTGGCGAGGGGGATTTAGTAAGTGAGCACTTACATTACAGCAGCAAACGCCTGAGCCACGCGCTGGACGTTACGCGAGTTAAGTCCTGCCACGCACATCCGGCCGCTGGCAATCAGGTAGACGCCAAACTCTTCGCGTAGACGATCCACCTGTGCCGCGCTTAAACCGGTATAACTAAACATACCGCGCTGCTTCAGCAGGTAGTCAAAGTTCTTGCCGGGAACGGCCTCTTTCAGCGCCTCTACCAGCGTCTGGCGCATCGCCAGGATGCGGGTACGCATCGCTTCCACTTCCGCCAGCCATGAGGCTTTCAGCGCCGCGTCGTTCAATACTGCCGCGACCACCTGCGCGCCAAAATTCGGCGGACTGGAGTAGTTACGACGCACCGTCGCTTTCAACTGGCCCAGCACGCGGCCTGCCGTTTCCGCATCATCGCAGACAATGGACAGACCGCCGACGCGTTCGCCATACAGGGAGAAGATTTTGGAAAACGAGTTGCTGACCAGCATCGGCAGGCCAGCGCTGGCAATCGCGCGGATAGCGTAGGCATCGTCTTCCATACCGGCGCCAAAGCCCTGATAGGCGATATCGAGGAAAGGAATTAAGTTACGTGCTTTCAAAACCTTAACGACTTCATCCCACTGCGCGTTGCTCAGATCGGCGCCCGTCGGGTTGTGGCAACATGGATGCAGCAGCACGATATCGCGCTCCGGCAGGGTCTGCAGCCTGGCGAGGAAGGCTTCAAAACGCACGCCGTTGCTCTCATCATCGAACCAGGGGTAAGTACTTACTTCGAACCCAGCCCCTTCAAATATGGCGATGTGGTTTTCCCAGGTCGGGTCGCTAACCCATACGCGAGACTGCGGGAAGTAGCGCTTGAGGAAGTCGGCGCCAACCTTCAGCGCGCCAGAGCCACCCAGAGTTTGAATTGACGCTACGCGATTTTGTTTCAGCACCGGATGGTCGGCGCCAAACAGCAGCGGCGCAATGGCGTGGCGGTAGCTATTGAGCCCTTCCATCGGCAGATACAGCGAGGCGCCGTGCGGCTGAGCATTGAGTTGTGCTTCGGCATCCGCCACGGCCTGTAGTTGCGGAATAATGCCGTCTTCGTTGTAGTACAAACCGATGCTGAGGTTCACTTTGTCACTACGCGGATCTTCTTTGAAACGCTCCATCAAGGAGAGAATGGGGTCGCCGGCGTAGGCGTCAACTTTTTGAAACACGAGATGTATCTCCAGGTTTACGAAAGCAGGTATTTACACAATAAACCGGAAGTTGGGGAAGGTCGAGGGGATGTTGGTAAGTTATCGACAAAGATCGCTGCAAACATGGGCGACGCCGCGCGCCGCCCCTGCTCATTACCCCGATAAGCGTAGCGTAATCGGGGAAATATGCCACTGACCGTAGTTAGTCGAGGTAACGAATTGCCAGCCTGGAGGTCAGTCGGGTGATAAGTTCGTAAGCACTCACTTTCGTTATTTCCGCGATGCGCTCAACGGGGAGCCCTTCTCCCCATAACACAACCGGATCGCCGGATTTATCCTGCGCCTGAGGACCGAGATCGACGCAAATCATATCCATCGCCACGCGACCGACAATCGGCACTTCGCGGCCGTTGACCAGCACCGGCGTGCCGGAGGGCGCGGCGCGCGGATAACCGTCGCCATAACCCATCGCCACTACCCCAAGGCGAGTATCGCGCTCGCTAATCCAGGTGCCGCCATAGCCCACCGGCTCCCCGGCTTTATGCTCGCGCACCGCAATCAGGCTGGAGGTCAGCGACATCACCGGCAGGCAGCCGAAATCCTCACCGGTAGAGTGGTTCTCCAGTGGAGAAACGCCGTAGAGAATGATGCCCGGCCGCGCCCAGTCGAAATGCGACTGCGGCCACAGCAGGATCCCGCCCGAGGCGGCAATAGAACGCAGCCCCGGTTTCCCTTCGGTAAAGGTGGTGAAAATATCCAGCTGACGCTCGGTCGCGCCGCATTCCGGCTCATCGGCACGGGCGAAATGGCTGACGATATTCACCGGCTGGCGAACATTTTTGCACCGGCTTAGCCGCTGATAGAACGCTTCTGCCTGTTCCGGCAGAACGCCAAGGCGATGCATACCGGTATCCAGCTTCATCCAGACGGTAACCGGTTCGGCCAGTTCCGCTTGTTCGAGCGCCGCCAGCTGTTCCGGGCTATGTACCACGGTATGCAGTTGCTGCGCGGAAATCAGCGCCAGATCCGCCGCTTCAAAGAAGCCTTCCAGCAGTAATATCGGTTGGGTAATGCCCCCTTCACGCAGGCGCAGCGCCTCTTCCAGGCGGGCGACGCCGAAGGCGTCGGCGTCGGTCAGCGTTCGCGCGGTCTCAAGGAGGCCGTGTCCGTAGGCGTTCGCTTTCACCACCGCAACCAGTTTGCTGGCAGGAGCCAGTTCACGCAGGCGTTGCAGGTTGTGTCGCAGAGCGCGGCGGTTGATAACTACAGTTGCCGCTTGCATTTGAATTCCTTAAAAAAAGACAGACGGAGGTTTACTCATCGTCATACTGAGGGCCGGCATAATTATCGAAACGCGACCACTGGCCGTTAAAGGTCAGTCGTACCGTACCGATCGGGCCGTTACGTTGTTTACCAATGATAATTTCAGCAATACCTTTTAAGTCGCTGTTCTCGTGATAAACCTCATCACGGTAGATGAACATGATTAAGTCGGCATCCTGTTCAATAGAGCCGGATTCACGCAGGTCGGAGTTGACCGGACGTTTATCGGCGCGCTGTTCCAGAGAGCGGTTCAACTGCGACAGCGCCACCACCGGCACCTGCAGCTCTTTTGCCAGCGCCTTCAGCGAGCGGGAGATTTCGGCGATCTCCAGAGTACGGTTGTCGGAGAGCGACGGTACGCGCATCAGCTGCAGGTAGTCGATCATGATAAGACCGATACCGCCGTGCTCACGGGCGATACGGCGGGCGCGCGAACGCACTTCGGTCGGCGTCAGGCCGGAGGAGTCATCGATATAGATATTACGTTTTTCCAGCAAGATACCCATCGTGCCGGAGATCCGCGCCCAGTCTTCATCGTCCAGTTGACCGGTACGGATACGGGTTTGATCGACGCGCGATAGCGAGGCCAGAGAACGCATCATGATCTGCTCGGAGGGCATCTCCAGACTGAAGATCAATACCGGCTTATCTTGCAGCATCGCTGCGTTTTCCACGAGGTTCATCGCAAATGTCGTCTTACCCATCGATGGACGCGCGGCGACGATAATCAGATCCGAAGGCTGTAACCCAGCGGTCTTTTTATTGAGGTCGTCATAGCCGGTATTCACCCCGGTGACGCCATCATGCGGCTGTTGGAACAGCTGTTCAATACGGGCGACGGTGGCATCGAGCACATCGGCGATGTTCTTCGGCCCTTCGTCTTTATTGGCCCGGCTTTCGGCAATTTTAAATACCCGGGATTCCGCCAGATCCAACAGGTCCTCGCTGGTGCGCCCCTGGGGGTCGAAACCGGCTTCGGCGATCTCGTTGGCCACCGAAATCATTTCACGCACCACCGCGCGTTCGCGCACGATGTCGGCATACGCGCTGATGTTCGCCGCGCTTGGCGTATTTTTAGAGAGCTCGGCCAGGTAGGCGAAGCCGCCGACGCTATCCAGTTGCCCCTGACGCTCCAGCGACTCCGCGAGAGTGATCAGGTCAATCGGGCTGCCTGACTCTTGCAGGCGCGCCATCTCGGTAAAGATATGACGATGCGGACGGGTATAGAAATCTTCCGACACCACCCTTTCGGCGACGTCGTCCCAGCGCTCGTTATCCAGCATTAAACCGCCCAACACCGACTGTTCCGCTTCAATCGAGTGCGGCGGGACTTTCAACCCGGCGAGCTGCGGATCGCGTTCGCGAGGTTCTGTCTGTGGTTTATTGAAGGGTTTATTTCCTGCCATAACTTAAGAATTCACCGATACGCAATTGAGCGTGACACTACAGCGGTAAACGTGTTGCCGCAATAGAACCGCTATTTTCTGAAAGAGGAATTGATGGATGAACGCTATCATCCATAATGGAAAGCCATCGTAACCAATAGCGCCATCGCCATACAGACAAAAATAAAAAATTTTCTGTGGTTATTGGACTTTAACGACAACAACATCAAACACACCATCGCTGCCGCTACCACTAACATCATAACCATCAAGGTAATAATGTAGTCAAAATTATAATTCAGCATAAACGCTCCATGTCCTTCACTCCTGCGCCCGTACAACAGCCGCAAGCTATCCTTGTACGCCTCATCAAATCCGCGGCAATAAAATCCCTCACCTGTGCAGCGGACTGTTAAGCTTATTCAATAACATCAGAACAGCACAGGAGCAAACATGGCAACACGAATTGAATTTCCCGCGCACGGAGGCCCCGAGGTTCTGCATGCGGTCGAGTTTACCCCTAACGATCCTGCCGAGCACGAAATCCAGGTAGAAAACAAAGCTATCGGTATCAACTATATCGACACCTACATCCGCAGCGGCTTGTATCCACCGCCCTCACTGCCGAGCGGTTTGGGCACTGAAGCCGCCGGTATCGTTACTAAAATCGGCAGCGGCGTTAAACATATCAACGTTGGCGATCGGGTGGTGTATGCCCAGTCCGCGCTTGGCGCTTATAGTTCGGTGCATAACGTACATGCCGATAAAGCGGCGATTTTGCCGAATGCGATTTCCTTTGAGCAGGCCGCCGCCTCGTTTCTTAAAGGGCTGACCGTCTGGTATCTGCTGCGCAAAACCTATGAAATAAAAGCCAATGAAACTTTCTTGTTCCACGCGGCGGCGGGCGGCGTGGGGCTGATTGCCTGCCAGTGGGCGAAAGCGCTTGGGACGAAACTTATCGGCACCGTCGGCAGCGAGCAAAAAGCGCAGCGCGCCCGGCAGGCCGGCGCCTGGGAAACCATTAACTATCGCGAAGAAAATATTGCCGAGCGCGTCAAAGCGCTAACCGGCGGTAAAAAAGTCGCCGTGGTTTACGATTCCGTGGGTAAAGATACCTGGGAAGCCTCGCTCGATTGTCTTCAGCGGCGTGGTCTGATGGTCAGCTTCGGCAATTCATCTGGCCCGGTAACCGGCGTGAATTTGGGTATCCTCAATCAGAAAGGCTCACTGTATGTGACCCGCCCTTCTCTGCAAGGCTACATCACCAACCGGGAAGAGCTGACGGAAGCCAGCAACGAGCTATTTTCGCTGATCGCCAGCGGCGTGATCAAAGTCGATGTGGCGGATAATCAGAAATACGCCCTGCGTGACGCCAGACGCGCGCATGAGATCCTGGAAAGCCGGGTGACCGAGGGATCGAGCCTGCTGCTACCGTAACGGGATGAGATCGCCGGAAAAGTTTAGGGCCTCCCGAAGGAGGCCCTGACTTTTTTTGTTCGGCTGTATGTAGGGTACAGCGCGATGAATTCGTTATCGCGCTAATAGTGACAGATTTAATACGCAATGCCTACGCTGTTTTATGCAAAATTACTCAGGTTGTGACACACCGCTCAATCCCCAAAATGATGGCTTAGTAGCGCCAGCGATCTTCGCGGCGATAGCGGGTTGTGGTCGGCGATTTTATCGCCCGAATGACCCATACGACGGCCACCGCCAGCAGCAACCAGGGTAGCAGCTTAAACATTAATGCGAACAGGCCGCCAAAGAACATCAGCGCGGTGGCGACGACCAACGCGGCAATAATGCCAAGCAGCGAGATGCCGGTGACCAGCAACATGACAAAAAAGCCAATAACAAATAAGAGTTCCAGCATGGTCTTCTCCCGAAATAAATAACCAGATAGCTGATTGGCTATTTCAAGAATCGTGCCAGATATAACTCATTGAATTAAAACAAAACGCCCCACAGCAGTGCTGTAGGGCGTGGCGAAATAGACCAGTTTTTAGCGAAAAGTTTAACGTTTATCGGCAACCAGCTTCAGCGCGTGCTCCAGCACGTTAATATCGGCGCCCGCTTTGTGGGCGTTTTCGCTGAGATAGCGGCGCCACTGACGCGCGCCGGGGATCCCCTGGAACAATCCCAACATATGGCGGGTGATATGGCCAAGATAGGTACCGCTACTGAGCTCTCGCTCGATATAGGGATACATTGCGCGCACCACCGCCACCGGATCGGCATCCGCGCCGTCGACGCCGAAAATCTCGCGATCCACAGAAGCCAGAATGCCCGGGTTTTGATAGGCTTCGCGCCCCACCATCACGCCGTCCATATGCTCAAGCTGCTGTTTAGCCTCTGCCAGAGATTTAATTCCGCCGTTAATCGCCATCGTCAGATGCGGAAAATCACGTTTCAGTTGCCAGACGCGCGGATAAT
The DNA here is from genome assembly GCF_050600785.1 of Klebsiella sp. 141198. Classification (NCBI taxonomy): domain Bacteria; kingdom Pseudomonadati; phylum Pseudomonadota; class Gammaproteobacteria; order Enterobacterales; family Enterobacteriaceae; genus Klebsiella; species Klebsiella sp. 141198. The sequence goes on along the minus strand of NZ_JAQIRM010000007.1, from coordinate 42,062 downwards.
CCAGCGGCGGGATTTCGCGGTTCTCTTTCGGACTCAGGCCGGAAAGCCAGGCTTTACGCGCGTGAATGATGAACATTTCACACTCGCCTTTGCCGGAAACGGTCTCTATGAAATCGCAGAGGAATTCATAGCTATCCCGATCGTCAATCCCGATACGGGTTTTTACCGTAACCGGAATCGACACCACGTCGCGCATCGCTTTGATGCAGTCCGCCACCAGCGCGGCATTGCCCATCAGACAGGCGCCAAACATCCCGTTTTGCACGCGGTCAGAGGGGCAACCTACATTGAGGTTAATCTCATCATAGCCGCGCGCCTCGGCGAGCTTCGCGCATTGCGCTAACGCCGCAGGATCGCTACCGCCCAACTGCAGCGCTACCGGATGTTCTTCTTCGCTATAGGCCAGGTAGTCGCCTTTACCGTGAATTATCGCGCCGGTGGTGACCATTTCGGTGTACAGCAGAGTATGGCGCGACAGCAGACGCAGGAAGTAGCGGCAATGTCTGTCGGTCCAATCGAGCATGGGCGCGATAGAAAAACGGTGGGCGGCAAAAGCGGTAGACGTGGATTCTGGCATCATGGCGAATAAATAAGCATCCGGGTAAAAAGGGGCGCTACTATAGCACAAACACAAACCACGGCGCATAGCGTCGAACGCCACGCACCATGGTGAAAATGTGGCCTATATTTTACGCGGTTTACCGTCGTGCGGGCCAAAGAACTGCGGAGGGTGATCTACCCAGCGGTCCTGGCGAGTCGCGGCATAACCCGGGTTCAACGGATAGTAAATACGGTTGTGCTTTTTATTCGCTTCGCCAACGACCAGCAGCCGCACCTCCTGCTCGGTATTATTCAGGAAGGTATGACATACGCCAGTTCCCGCCGGAAAACCAACGCTATCGCCCGGCTCCAGCTTCCATAGATAGCCATTGATCCAGACTTCCGGAAAACCTTCCAGCACATAGATAAACTCTTCTTCATCGCTTTCCGCATGCGGATAAGAGGTTCTTCGTCCCGGCGGTAAGCGTTCATGATGGATGCCCAGCCGATTTAGCCGTAGGCCGCGGGCAAGAGGCGCGCCAATAGAAAAAAGCTCGTGACTATCGGGGTAGGTGGAATCATCCGCACCTTCCAGTTCGCGCCAATGTCGAATGCAATCAGGTCGTTTCATCGTTTTCTCCCGAAAATGAGATACATCAGGTATAGCAAAGCTTGCAGGATCTCGGCGTTTTACCTGGTTCGTGATAAAGTAACAGTTTCAACATCACGCAACCAGAGGATGCTCATGGATAACACCACTTCGCAAGAAATGTTAGCGCAGGCTGAAAAGCTTTGCGTGCAACGTGGCGTACGCCTGACCCCGCAGCGTCTGGAAGTGTTGCGTCTGATGAGCCTGCAGCAAGGGGCGATTAGCGCCTACGATCTGCTGGATCTGCTGCGAGAAAAAGAGCCGCAGGCGAAGCCGCCGACGGTCTATCGCGCGCTGGAGTTTCTGCTGGAGCAAGGTTTTGTGCACAAAGTGGAATCGACCAACAGCTATGTGCTGTGCCACCTTTTCGATCAGCCCACCCACAGTTCGGCGATGTTTATCTGCGATCGCTGCGGCGTGGTCAAAGAAGAGTGTGCGGAAGGCGTAGAAGATATCATGCATACGCTGGCGGCCAGAATGGGCTTTGCTCTACGGCATAATGTGATTGAAGCACATGGGTTGTGCGCGGCCTGCGTGGAAGTCGAAGCCTGCAGTACTCGCGAACACTGCCATCACGATCATACTATCCAGATTAAAAAGAAAGCCCGCTGAGTCGGGCGACGTCAGCGGGAAGCTACGGCATATCGCTATGCCGTTAGACAGGCATAAACAGGGGGTCAAAACAGAATTCGCTACCAGCGCGTATCGTTCTTACGCTCCCAGTCAGACACCTCTTTTTCGGCCTGATCTTTCGCATAGCCGTAGCGTTCCTGAATTTTACCGACTAGCTGATCGCGCTTCCCTTCAATGACCGTCATATCGTCATCGGTCAGTTTACCCCACTGTTCCTTGGCTTTACCTTTCAACTGTTTCCAGTTACCGCTGATTTCGTCTTTATTCATCATTACGTCCTCATGATTCGGTGGGTTAACAGCCCGTTTTGTTCCGGACATGGTAATAACTATAGATGACAATGCTGACGCCGATTCGTTATTCGGAATTTTTAACCATCATGCCGATTAAAAACGCTGGGGGAATTTTCCCGGCTCGCGCTGCGCTCAGCCGGGATACTTACATTCAGGAGGGTTAATTAAACCAGGTGCCACGCTGCCAGTGGCGGCGCCAGATGAGCGCCAGCGAAATTCCACGCAGCGCGAGGAACACCGCCAGCGCCAGCCACAGGCCGTGATTGCCGAGCATGGGCACAGAGAGCAACGTCACCGCAAACCCCGCGGCGGCTACCGCCATGCTATTACGCATCTCCGCGCCGCGCGTCGCGCCAATAAACATGCCATCCAGCAGATAACACCAGACGCCAATCACCGGCAGGATCATCTGCCAGAACAGATAGCGGTCTGCCAGCTGCTGCAATGATGGGATAGAGGTCAATAGCGCGACGATATGCTCACCCGCCACGCTATAGATCAGCGCGAACGCCAGCGCGACCATTCCCGATTGCCGACAGGCCGCGCGCCAGACTTCCAGCAGTTGGCTACCGTCACGCGCGCCGTAGGCCTGCCCGGAATGGGCTTCGACGGCATAGGCAAAACCGTCCAGCGCGTAAGCGGTAAAGGTCAGCATGGTCATCAGTACCGCATTGACCGCCACCACGTCGCTGCCAAGACGGGCGCCGAAGACGGTGATGGCGCCAAAGCAGAGCTGCAGCAACAGCGAACGCAGCATGATGTCGCGGTTAAGCGCCAGCAGGCGCCGCATATTGCCGCGCCACGCCTCTTTCAACATGGCAAACGTCACGCCGCGTAGCGCCAGCACCCGTTTCGCCATTAGCAGGCCGATGATAAAGGTGGCGTATTCCGACAGCGCCGTCGCCAATGCCGCCCCCTGCACGTTCATATGCAGCCCCATCACCAGCCACAGATCGAGCACGATATTCAGCAAGTTGCCGACCACCAGCAGGATGACCGGGGCGCGAGCGTACTGGACGCCAAGCAACCACCCTAACAGCACCAGGTTGGCCAACGACGCCGGGGCGCTGAGCCAGCGGATTTCAAGGAACCGCCTGGCCTGTTCCAGTACCGCCTCGCTGCCGCCGACGATATGCAGCGCGAGGTCAATGAGCGGCATGCGGAACAGAACGATGAGCAGCCCGGCGGCCAGCGCCAGGATCAGCGGTTGTACCAGCACGCGTGCCAGCCGCTGCGGATCTTTGGCCCCATAGGCCTGAGCGGTAAGGCCAGTGGTGCTCATTCGCAGGAACAGCAGCAGCATAAAGAGGAAACTGGTGGCCGTCGCGCCGACGGCGACGCCGCCAAGATAGACGGGACTATCGAGATGGCCGACAACGGCAGTATCGACCAGCCCAAGCAGCGGAACGGTAATGTTAGAGAAAATCATCGGTAGCGCGAGGCGCCACAGTGCTTTATCGGCGGCGTTGAGCAGCATGAAGAGGGACCAGACAGAGGAGGAACATCGCAGCGTCATGCATCATGATGACGCTGCGTTAGGACGGGAGTTACAGCCACTCACCGTTACGGATCACGCCGACGGCCAGACCTTCAATGGTGAAGCTCTGCTGGCGCAGATCGACGACGATTGGGGAAAACTCGCTGTTTTCCGGCAGCAGTTCAACGACGTTGCCCTGCTTTTTCAGACGTTTTACGGTGACTTCTTCATCGATACGCGCGACGACGACCTGGCCGTTACGCACGTCCTGAGTTTTATGCACCGCCAGCAGATCGCCGTCGAGGATACCGATGTCTTTCATCGACATCCCGCTAACGCGCAGCAGGAAGTCGGCATTCGGTTTAAACATCGCTGGATCAACCTGGTAGTGACCTTCAATATGCTGCTGCGCCAACAGCGGCTCGCCCGCGGCGACGCGGCCAATCAGCGGCAGGCCATGTTCTTCTTCCGTCAGCAGACGAATGCCGCGTGAAGCGCCGGAGACGATTTCAATCGCGCCTTTACGCGCCAGCGCTTTGAGGTGTTCTTCCGCCGCGTTCGGGGAACGGAACCCCAAGCGCTGAGCAATTTCCGCACGCGTCGGCGGCATGCCCGTTTGGCTGATGTGATCCCGGATGAGATCAAACACCTCTTGCTGCCTGGTCGTTAACGCTTTCATTCCGCCCCCTGGGTGTATATACAGTTATGCTGTGAGTATATACAGCTAATGGTGATTTTGGAACCACATATCATATAAAAATCAGGAGATTCTTTGCGTTTTGCGAGCGTTGCCGACAAGACTTAGCGGTAATGCGACCACAAAAGCATGGTCCAGGTGATCAACGCGATGATTATCGCCAGCAGTACCGCCGCCGAACCCATATCCTTGGCGCGCCCGGAAAGCTCATGATGCTCAGGCCCGATTCGGTCAACCACCGCTTCAATCGCGCTGTTTAGAATTTCGACTATCATCACTAACAGGACCGAGCCAATGAGCAAGACTCGCGTAATGACATCGACATCCAGCCAGCAGGCTATCGCCACGGCCACAATAGCGGCGACGCCTTCCTGGCGGAAAGCGGCTTCGTTCACCCACGCCGCGCGGAAACCTTTCCAGGAATAACCTGCTGCTTTAATGATTCTGGTTAACCCAGTGGTATTATTGGCCATCAAAAAGAACCTTTTAATGTAAATGACGTCGCTGAGTGTACGTGTTTGCCGTGTGACAACGGAAATTTTGTACGCTTTCTGTTATTCTTGCCGCGCATTTGCATGATTAACCAGAGGCTTCACATCGTTTATGTCCGGCTGGCAACGAATTTACTATAAATTACTGAATTTACCATTACGGGTGCTGGTAAAAAGCAAGTCTATTCCGGCAGAACCTGCTCAGGAATTAGGGCTCGATACCTCGCGTCCGATAATGTACGTCTTGCCTTATAACTCCAAGGCGGACCTGCTGACCCTGCGCGCCCAGTGCCTGGCGCATGATTTACCCGACCCTTTTGAACCGCTGGAAATCGACGGCACACTGCTGCCGCGCTACGTTTTCATCCACGGCGGTCCGCGCGTGTTTACCTACTACACGCCGAAAGAAGAGTCCATCAAGCTGTTCCACGACTACCTGGATCTGCACCGTAATCATCCCGACCTCGACGTGCAAATGGTACCGGTGTCGGTCATGTTCGGCCGCGCGCCGGGTCGTGAAAAAGGCGAAGAGAATCCGCCGCTGCGGATGCTTAACGGTATTCAGAAATTCTTCGCCGTCTCCTGGCTTGGCCGCGATAGCTTCGTGCGTTTCTCGCCTTCTGTCTCTCTGCGCCGCATGGCGGATGAGCACGGGACCGATAAAATCATCGCCCAGAAGCTGGCCCGCGTGGCGCGTATGCACTTTGCCCGTCAACGTCTGGCCGCCGTCGGCCCGCGCCTCCCTGCCCGCCAGGATCTGTTCAACAAGCTGCTGGCATCGAAAGCTATCGCCCGCGCGGTAGAAGATGAAGCGCGCAGCAAGAAGATTTCTCACGAGAAGGCCCAGCAGAACGCCATCGCGCTGATGGAAGAGATTGCCGCTAACTTCTCTTATGAAATGATCCGCCTGACTGACCGTATTCTGGGCTTTACCTGGAACCGTCTGTATCAGGGGATTAACGTGCATAACGCCGAGCGCGTACGCCAGTTGGCGCATGATGGCCATGAGATTGTCTATGTGCCCTGTCACCGTAGCCACATGGACTACCTGCTGCTCTCCTATGTGCTCTATCATCAGGGTCTGGTGCCGCCGCATATCGCCGCCGGCATAAACCTCAACTTCTGGCCGGCCGGGCCGATTTTCCGCCGCCTGGGCGCTTTCTTTATTCGCCGTACCTTTAAGGGCAACAAGCTCTACTCCACGGTATTCCGCGAATATCTTGGCGAGCTGTTCAGCCGTGGTTATTCGGTGGAATACTTTGTCGAAGGCGGGCGTTCCCGTACCGGCCGCCTGCTGGATCCGAAAACCGGCACCCTGTCGATGACTATCCAGGCGATGCTGCGCGGCGGTAGCCGCCCCATCACCCTGGTACCGATTTATATCGGCTACGAGCACGTGATGGAAGTCGGTACCTACGCCAAAGAGCTGCGCGGCGCGACAAAAGAAAAAGAGAGCCTGCCGCAGATGGTGCGCGGCCTCAGCAAGCTGCGTAATCTCGGCCAGGGCTACGTTAACTTCGGCGAACCGCTGCCGCTGATGACCTACCTCAATCAGCACGTGCCGGAATGGCGCGAAGCCATCGATCCTATCGAAGCCGTCCGCCCTTCCTGGCTGACGCCGACGGTGAATAATATCGCCGCCGATCTGATGGTGCGCATCAATAATGCCGGGGCGGCCAACGCCATGAACCTGTGCTGTACGGCGCTTCTGGCGTCGCGTCAGCGTTCTTTGACCCGTGAGCAGCTGACCCAGCAGTTGGATTGCTACCTCGACCTGCTGCGTAACGTGCCGTACTCCACCGATTCGACCGCGCCGACGGCTTCCGCCAGCGAGCTTATCGACCACGCGCTGCAGATGAACAAGTTCGAAGTCGAGAAAGACACCATCGGCGATATCATCATCCTGCCGCGCGAGCAGGCGGTGCTGATGACCTACTATCGCAACAACATCGCCCATATGCTGGTGATGCCGTCGCTGCTGGCCGCTATCGTGACCCAGCATCGCCGCATCTCCCGTAGCGAAGTGCTGCGTCATGTCGAGATGTTCTATCCGTTCCTGAAAGCCGAGCTGTTCCTGCGCTGGGAAAAAGCAGAACTGGCGGGCGTTATCGATGCGCTGATGGCGGAAATGCAGCGTCAGGGCCTGGTGGTGCTGAATGGCGATGAGATGAGCGTCAACCCGGCGCACTCTCGTTCCCTGCAGCTATTGGCCGCCGGCGCGCGCGAGACGTTACAGCGCTACGCGATCACCTTCTGGCTGTTGAGCGCCAACCCGTCCATCAACCGCAGTACGCTGGAAAAAGAGAGCCGCACCATGGCGCAGCGTCTGTCGGTACTGCACGGTATCAACGCGCCGGAGTTCTTCGATAAGGCGGTGTTCAGTACCCTGGTGCTGACCCTGCGTGACGAAGGCTACATCAGCGATACCGGCGATGCCGAGCCGGCAGAGACCCTGAAGGTCTACCAGATGCTGGCGGATTTGATTACGTCAGATGTACGTTTGACGATTGAGAGCGCCGCTCAGGACGACGCATAATATTGCGGCTTCTGTTCCCCGGCTCGCGGCGCGAGTCGGGGAAAGAAGGATTTACTGCAGGTAACTCATCGCCAGACCGAGAAACAGCACCAGCCCAACGTAGTTATTATTCATAAACGCTTTGAAGCAGTTATCGCGTTCGCGCTTGAAGATAAGCTTCTGCTGCCAGACAAACAATCCTGCCGCAATAAACAGCGACCAGTAGAATTCCCAGTTCAGCCCATTCAGCCAGCCCACCGCGCCCATCAATACCAGCACGGCAACCTGCAGAATACCGATAATCAAACGATCGTTTTCACCGAACAGGATCGCCGTCGACTTAATGCCAATTTTGACATCATCGTCGCGATCGACCATCGCATACTGGGTATCGTAAGCGACCGCCCACAGAATATTAGCGAGGAACATCAGCCAGCAGCTGAGCGGCAGCGCTTCACTCACCGCCGAGAAAGCCATCGGGATCGACCAGCCAAAGGCCGCGCCCAGCACCACCTGCGGCAGATGGGTATAGCGCTTCATAAAGGGGTAGACCCAGGCTAGCGCCAGCGCCGCGACCGACAGCAGGATGGTCATGGTATTGAGCGTCAACACCAGCAAGAAGGAGAGCCCCACCAGTACCGCGAACAATATGCGCGCTTCTTTTTCGGTGACCTCGCCGCTTGGTAGCGGGCGACGAGCTGTACGCTTAACGTGACCATCAAATTTACGGTCGGCATAGTCATTCACCACGCAGCCGGCGGCGCGCATCAACCAGACGCCAGCGACAAACACCGCCAGTATCCACAACGGCGGCACCCCGGGTGAAGCCACCCATAACGCCCACAGCGTCGGCCACAGCAGCAATAGCGCGCCGATTGGTTTGTCAGTACGCATCAGGCGGTGAAACGCCAACAGCTTATTCTGCGTCAGACTCCACTCCATTTTCTCTTCCTCTTAATACAATGGCGATGCAGGCAGAAAAAGCTCTGTCAGCAGCAGCGGTTTGCCGCTCAGCCGGAGACGGGAACGTCGCCCCCACAGCTGTGCACTACGACCAATCTCAATAAAATCACGGGTTAACGTCGACGATGTAAACAGATACCGGCCCAGCGGCGTCTGCCCCAGCTGCTGCAGGGCTAATTCCGGGCCGCATAGCGTCGATTCCGGCACGAGGGTACGACCGGCAAGCCAGGGTTCGCCATCAGCGCAAAGAATGATCTCCCGGAGCCAATAACGCGCTTCTTCCGGCAGCAGGGATTCTTCGCCCGCCAGCGCGTCGCGCCCGACGAAACCTTCGTTAATCATGGTCACGGTGACCTTTTTCCCTTGTTGCTCAAAGCGTTTGGTCATTGAGTCTTCCAGCAACAGCCAGTCGCGCAGCGGCGCGTCCAGCTCGGGTATGGCGGCAAAATAGCGCAGCGCACGCAGTTGCGTAAGCGCAGGATGTGGCATGCCTGATTCTCCGGTACAAAACGTGCAGGCATTGTATCGCAGAATAGCGTTTTGAGGGCGGGCAAACGTCAATATACGATCATCCGCGCAACAGGCATGCAACAGTTGCCGCTGCGCGATAAAAAAAAGTGCGTCCAGGCGGACGCACCTAAAGGCTGTGCCTAAACATCAGCATTGTGGGGAGACGGTCACCCCTTGCCTTTTACACTGCTGATAAAGGTGGAACGAGCAGATTTCGAGCCGAGGCGCTCAGCTTCGTTCATCAATTTCAGGGCTTTGTCGATATCGCCTTGTTTCACCGCTTTCTTGATACCGTTGTTGAAGTAGGTTTCGGTATCGTCAAGCATCGGTTCGCTTTTCGCCGCTGGGGCGGCAGCAGCCGGCGCGACAACAGGCGCAGCGGACGGGGCGTTATAGACCGGCGCCGCGGTATTACCGACGGTCACCGGGCCAGGGCCGGAAGATCCAAACAGCGGGCCCACCAGCACGCTGGAACTCGAAGACGTTTTCACCTTCAGGCTCAAGGTGCCGTCAGTGGTATGTTTAGCGATCGGATCCGGAATGTCCGGCACCGCGTTACCGGTGCCTTTCGCGTAGGCTTTCGCCGGGTCGATTAATTTAGTGGTCTGCTGCAGATCCTGAGGAGTGGTAAACACCAGCACATAAATTTTCTGCTGTCCCAGCGCCGGCGTCAGGCGCATTACTCCTTCCAGGCGGTCGGCGCTCATTACGCCCGGCTCCAGATAGGTAAAATAGCTGCTCGGGAAGAAGGCGGACGGCGTCATGCTCTGATCGAGGATCAGCACGTTTGGCGCGTAGACGCTGGTCTGTTTGTCGACTTCGCTGGTCAGCGTCAGGGTTAACTCGCCGATATTGGCCGGTACGCTATAGGCCACCACCGGCCCGGCGATACCGGGGACATTCAACGTTTGTCCGGCGATCGCCACTTTGGAGGTTTGGGTTTTCGATTGATCGACCGGCGTCCAGGTCAACTGCTGCAGCGAGGAAGCCGGGATTGACGGCGCGGCAGAGGTATTCTGCGGCACGAAATTGACATCAGCAAAACTGACTGCGGGTACGCTGGCCAGCAGGCCGGCGGACAGGCAGAGGGCAACGAGACTTTTCTTCATATTCATTGTTATCACCTCAATTCCTATGGCCGAGCGTTAGCCAGGCAATAGCGCGCTGGGCCGAAAACAGAGGGGCTGCCGCCCCTCTTTACTCATCATGATGCGGATTGCATTACCACCAGATTTCCATCTGGGCGCCGAAGGTCCACTCATCGTTGTCGCCGCGGCTGGAAGTGTTGATGCCGGTACCAGAGGTATCGCGCATGGCAACACCGCTATCGGTGTAACCCCACTTCTCATCCCACTTCGCGTAGGTGGCGAACAGACGAATTGCCGGACGGGACCAGATGCTGTCGCCCGCCTGCCACTGTTGCGCCAGGGTGATTTTGTACTGGTTGTTGCTGTCGCCGGTTTTCTGCGATTTGACGTTGTCGTAGCCGACTTCCAACAGGGTGCTCATGATCGGCGTCCATTTGTACATAGGACGTACGCCGACGGTCCACCATTTGGTACCGTTGTTGTTGTCCAGGTTGACGTCCTGGTACATGGCGACGTACATCATGTCCCAATCGTCCGCCAGAGAGACCGCGCCGTGGTCAAGCACACGCCACATGGAACCATCGTTATTGATGCTGCCGCCTTGCGGTACGCCTTTACCGTTGGAGGTCATGGCGTCGGTCGCGTACTGCAGAACAAATTTGTTGTAGCCTTTCAGGATGCTCTGGGTATGTTCAGCGGTGAACATCCAGCCATCTTTCGATGCATCCGGCTGCAGGTAGTAGTCATCCGGCACGTTGGTGTGACCATAGTCCACGCCCAGCTCCAGCGTACCGCCTGGGTTGGTTTCCATCTGCGCTAAACGCACGTCGAAGACGTCGTTCGGTACCAGATGATCGTAAACGCGTTCGCCAGTCAGCGGATCGCGGTCAGCATAGGTTGCCGAGCCGCCGGATTCAGAAGAACGAGTGGCGGCCAGAGAGAGTTTACCGAAGCCCAGATCGATGTTTTCGATACCGGCGCCTGGACCGGAAATATCCCAGTAGTAGAAGTCGATCATGTGAACGTCATGACGCTGATAGAAGCGCTTACCGGCCCACAGGGTTGATCCCGGCAGCCAGTCGATCAGGTTTTTACCCTGCACGTTAACTTCACGGAAGGCCGGGCTGGTAGATTCCCAGTCGTTCTGCTGCGATACCGAGTAGGCAACGTTGGTATCGAAGTAGAAGCTCTTATCGCCCTCTTTCCACACTTCCTGGCCCAGTTTCAGTTCAGCGTAAGTTTCACATTCGTTACCGAGACGGTATTTACTTTGAGCGCCGGTGGCCTGGAAGCACTGCTGTTCGCCGCCGCTGCCGGTCCAGCCAATACCGGAACGGGCGTAACCGTGGAAATCGACAGCCAGCGCCTGGGCAGACATCACGCCCGCCGCAACGGCTACCGCCAGTGGAAGTTTGCGCAGAGTAATCATCATTCTATCTCCTGAGATCATTGCTTTTCTTTGAACACTTCCCCGTCGGCCGCCGCATCGTTGGCTGCGCGCTGGGTTCGCGTCTTCTTTTAATGGGGAACCTTATACGCCCGGCTCTTTATGCAACCGACGACAAGCGGTGCCATCCTCACGGAATAAATGGCAGCGCTCCGGCGGCAAACCGATGGCGAATGTGGCTCCCTCTTCTACCAACACCACGTCATTCTGGCGGTACACCAGGTTCTGACGGATGGCGGGGATCTGGATATGAATTTGCGTTTCGTGACCAAGCTGTTCGACCACCTGCACTTCGCCCTCGAGGGTGACATCGGCGATGTCGCTCGGCAGCAGGTGTTCAGGGCGGATACCCAAAGACATATTGGCGCCGACCTGAACGTGAGCGCTGTCTACCGGCAGCCAGACCTGCTGGCGGTTCGGTAGTTCGACCTGTACCTGTTCGATGGCGGTCGCGGTGACTTTGACCGGCAGGAAGTTCATCTTCGGCGAACCGATAAAGCCCGCGACAAAGCGGTCTGCCGGATAGTGATAGAGTTCCAGCGGTTTCCCGACCTGCGCGACGCGGCCGGCATCCAGCACCACGATTTTGTCGGCCAGGGTCATGGCTTCCACCTGATCGTGGGTGACGTAAATCATCGTGCGGCCAAGGCGCTTATGCAGACGGGAGATTTCGATACGCATCTGCACGCGCAGTGCGGCATCAAGGTTGGACAGGGGTTCATCAAGCAGGAAAACCCGCGGCTCGGCGACCAGGGTACGGCCAATGGCCACGCGCTGACGCTGGCCGCCGGAGAGCGCTTTCGGCTTACGCTCCAGCAGGTGCGCCAGCTGTAACACTTCGGCGACCTGAGTCACGCGCTGGTTAATCACCTCTTTTTTCGCCCCGGCCAGCTTCAGGCCAAAAGACATGTTTTCGGCAACGGAAAGGTGGGGATAGAGCGCATAAGACTGGAATACCATGCCGATACCGCGCTCGGCGGGCGGCACATCGTTCATTCGGGTATCGCCAATAAACAGATCGCCGCTGGTGACCGTTTCCAGTCCGGCAATCATACGCAGCAGGGTGGATTTGCCGCAGCCCGACGGTCCTACAAACACGACGAACTCCCCATCCTGGATCTCGAGATTGATATCTTTAGATACCACCACGTCGCCCCAGGCTTTCGTTACATTTCGTAGCTGTACGCTCGCCATGCCCTTCTCCCTTCGTTACAACCTGTCACTTAAAGACACATTCAAGATGGGCTGACTATGCGGCATTCATTACGTTGGCAAATCCTCCACCCCCCGGGTTTTTGATGGGGGAGGAGACGGGAGGATGAGAAATTGCCTCTCGCCGCCGGAAGTTCCCGGCAAAGGGTCATTTCGTGATCGAAGCGACAAAAACGGTGGCTTTTTTATGTGCTCCAGGGCCCATTACCGGCATTTCTGCAATGCGGATCACATAAACAGCGGGCGGGGCGTAGACATAGGGAGGATGGAAAGAGGTTGTTAAAAAAGGAAACTCATCAGCGTTAAACCACTCAAGTGTATCCACGAGCACATCACCAAATAGGACGGGTATATGAAAATCAAAACTGGCGCTCGCATCCTCGCGCTGTCTGCATTGACGACGATGATGTTTTCCGCCTCTGCCCTCGCAAAAATTGAAGAAGGTAAGCTGGTTATCTGGATTAACGGCGATAAAGGCTATAACGGCCTCGCTGAAGTGGGTAAAAAGTTCGAAAAAGATACCGGCATTAAAGTTTCCGTAGAACATCCGGATAAGCTGGAAGAGAAGTTTCCGCAGGTTGCGGCGACCGGCGACGGCCCGGATATCATCTTCTGGGCGCATGACCGTTTTGGCGGCTACGCGCAGTCCGGTCTGCTGGCGGAAATCACCCCGGATAAAGCGTTCCAGGACAAACTCTATCCGTTCACCTGGGATGCCGTACGCTACAACGGCAAACTGATCGCTTACCCGGTGGCAGTGGAAGCCCTGTCGCTGATTTATAACAAAGACCTGGTCCCGAACCCGCCGAAAACCTGGGAAGAGATCCCTGCGCTGGATAAAGAGCTGAAGGCGAAAGGTAAGAGCGCGCTGATGTTCAACCTGCAAGAACCGTACTTCACCTGGCCGCTGATTGCCGCCGATGGCGGATACGCGTTTAAGTTTGAAAACGGCAAATACGACGTGAAAAACGTCGGCGTCGATAGCGCCGGGGCAAAAGCCGGTCTGACCTTCCTGGTCGACCTCATCAAGAATAAACACATGAATGCCGACACCGACTACTCCATCGCGGAAGCGGCGTTCAACAAAGGCGAAACCGCGATGACCATCAACGGTCCGTGGGCGTGGTCGAACATAGACAAAGGTAAGGTTAACTACGGCGTTACTCTGCTGCCGACCTTCAAAGGCAAACCGTCTAAACCATTCGTTGGCGTACTGAGCGCCGGGATTAACGCCGCCAGCCCGAATAAAGAACTGGCGAAAGAGTTTCTTGAAAACTACCTGATGACCGATCAGGGCCTGGAATCGGTGAACAACGATAAACCGCTGGGCGCCGTGGCGCTGAAATCCTTCCAGGAGAAGCTGGAAAAAGACCCGCGTATCGCCGCCACCATGGCTAACGCGCAGAAAGGCGAAATCATGCCGAACATTCCGCAGATGTCTGCATTCTGGTATGCCGTCCGTACCGCGGTTATCAACGCCGCAAGCGGCCGTCAGACCGTCGATGCCGCACTGAAGGATGCACAGGGCCGTATCACCAAGTAATACCGTCGCACACGTGCCGGATGGCGGCATAAATGCCTTATCCGGCCTACGCACCCAGTAGGTCTGATAAGCGCAGCGCCATCAGGCACTTTTGTCGACAGATATTTAACGTTGTAGAGGATGATCCCCATGGATGCCGTTAAAAAGAAACACTGGTGGCAAAGCCCGCAACTCACATGGTCTGTGATTGGTTTGCTGTGCCTGCTGGTGGGTTACCTTGTTGTTTTAATGTACGCCCAGGGGGAGTACCTGTTCGCCATCATGACGCTGATTTTAAGCTCAGTTGGCCTGTATATCTTTTCCAATCGCAAGGCCTATGCCTGGCGTTACGTTTATCCGGGTCTCGCCGGGATGGGGCTGTTTGTTCTGTTCCCGCTGATCTGCACCATTGCCATCGCCTTCACCAACTACAGCAGCACCAACCAGCTCACCTTTGAACGCGCCCAACAGGTACTGATGGATCGTTCTTTCCAGGCCGGCAAAGCCTATAACTTCTCACTCTACCCGGCAGGCGATGAGTGGCAGCTGGCGCTGACGGACGGTGAAAGCGGTAAAAATTATCTCTCTGAGGCCTTTAAATTTGGCGGCGAGCAGAAGCTGGCGTTAAAAGAAGCCGATGCCCTGCCGCAAGGCGAACGCGCGAATTTACGCGTAATCACCCAGAACCGCGCCGCGCTGAACCAACTGACCGCCGTGCTGCCGGATGAAAGCAAAGTGATTATGAGTTCACTGCGCCAGTTCTCCGGTACCCAACCGCTGTACGCGCTGGCCAACGACGGCACGCTCACTAACAACCAAAGCGGCGTAAAATATCGCCCTAACGCCGACATCGGCTTTTATCAATCCATCAATGCCGATGGCAGCTGGGGCAATGAGAAGCTGAGCCCGGGTTATACCGTTACCATCGGCTGGGATAACTTCACCCGCGTTTTCCAGGATGAAGGGATCCAGAAACCGTTCTTCGCCATTTTCGTCTGGACCGTGGTGTTCTCGGTGCTGACGGTGATTTTGACCGTCGCCGTGGGAATGGTGCTGGCCTGCCTGGTGCAGTGGGAAGCGTTGAAGGGCAAAGCGATTTACCGCGTGTTGTTGATTCTGCCGTATGCAGTGCCGTCATTTATCTCAATACTGATTTTCAAAGGGCTGTTTAACCAGAGCTTTGGTGAAATCAACATGATGCTGAGCGCGCTGTTCGGCATTAAACCAGCCTGGTTTAGCGACCCAACCACCGCACGCACGATGATCATCATCGTCAACACCTGGCTGGGCTACCCGTACATGATGATTCTGTGCATGGGGCTGCTGAAGGCGATTCCGGACGATCTGTACGAGGCGTCGGCGATGGATGGCGCGGGCCCGTTCCAGAACTTCTTTAAAATTACGCTACCGCTGCTGATCAAACCGCTCACGCCGCTGATGATTGCCAGCTTCGCCTTTAACTTTAACAACTTCGTGCTGATTCAACTGTTAACCAACGGTGGCCCGGACCGTCTCGGCACCACCACGCCAGCCGGTTATACCGACCTGCTGGTGAGCTACACCTATCGTATCGCCTTTGAAGGCGGCGGCGGTCAGGACTTCGGCCTGGCGGCGGCTATCGCCACGCTTATCTTCCTGCTGGTTGGGGCGTTAGCGATTGTGAATCTGAAAGCCACGCGCATGAAGTTTGATTAAGGGAGATAACGACAATGGCTATGGTCCAACCCAAATCGCAGAAGCTACGTTTATTTACCACGCATCTCCTGCTACTGATTTTTATCGCCGCGATTATGTTTCCGCTGCTGATGGTTATCGCTATCTCGCTGCGCGAAGGCAACTTCGCGACCGGCAGTCTGATCCCGGATACCATCTCATGGGAGCACTGGCGTCTGGCATTAGGCTTCAGCGTCGAACACGCCGATGGCCGGGTAACGCCGCCGCCGTTCCCGGTCCTGCTGTGGCTGTGGAACTCAATTAAGGTGGCCGGGATTACTGCGATCGGCATCGTCGCCCTCTCCACCACCTGCGCTTACGCTTTCGCCCGTATGCGCTTCCCGGGTAAAGCGACGCTGCTCAAAGGGATGCTGATTTTCCAGATGTTCCCGGCGGTGCTGTCGCTGGTGGCGCTGTATGCGTTGTTCGACCGCCTCGGTCAATATCTGCCTTTCGTCGGCCTCAACACTCACGGCGGGGTGATCTTCGCCTATATGGGCGGTATCGCGCTGCACGTCTGGACAATTAAGGGCTACTTCGAAACTATCGATGGCTCACTGGAAGAAGCGGCCGCGTTGGATGGCGCCACTCCATGGCAGGCTTTCCGCCTGGTGCTGCTGCCGCTGTCGGTACCGATTCTGGCGGTCGTGTTTATTCTGTCGTTCATCGCCGCGATTACCGAAGTGCCGGTGGCCTCGTTGCTGCTACGCGATGTAAACAGCTATACCCTGGCTGTCGGGATGCAGCAGTATCTCAATCCGCAGAACTACCTGTGGGGTGACTTCGCCGCCGCGGCAGTACTGTCGGCGATTCCGATTACCGTCGTCTTCCTGCTGGCTCAGCGCTGGTTGGTTAACGGCCTGACGGCGGGCGGGGTGAAAGGTTAAGTTTCATCATGTTAGTCCCTTGTTTTATCGCCCCAAATTTCAGAGAGGGTGGGATGTGGTACGCGACCCCAACCGGGTACGGCAGCCCACCTCTCCCTGAAAAAGTAGGGCAAATGCCACTGCAATCCTCTACTGGACCCTACATAAATTTCATTTGTGATTGTCGGTCAAGCGGCCCTGGAGGCCGCTTTTTTTATTCCCGTTTCAGACGGTTGGAATTACACAACCACAGGGTAATCACCAGGATAAGGATCGCCGCAGAGTAAATCAGCACCGCCATCGGCGACTCATGGTCGACGATAATAAGCCGCACAATCGCGGTAATACCGATATAGACGAAATAACGCAGCGGGAAGTGAAAACCGGACTCAAAGTATTTCACAATCAGCGCGATAAACTCGAAGTAGAGAAAATAGACCACCAGCCCTTCAACCAGCTTGTACTTACTCACCGGCTCCGGCGTAAACAGCACGTGCGCCAGATGCAGGGTCTCCTTTCCCAGGAACACCACCAGAATGATTCCCAGACACAGCAGCGCCAGGTTCAGCACGGCCTGCATGGCCTTCGCAACAAAATTAACCAGCGGACGATATACCGACGGCATAGTGACACCTCAAATGCATGAACGTTGTTGATCTGTATAGCGCAAAAGTGTGATCCAGATCTACTTCGCTTTGCGAGCAGCATCGGTCCTTCAACGCGGTAAATGCAACTAAGAGAAAATTTTACTTCCCGCAACGCTGTGAGCAAGTTAACCAAATCATCCGTTACGCTTAGGACAAAACCAAATAACCAACTGAAATTTAAAATATTTACCATTTGAAACAGTTATATCTTAAAACCTGCCACAAGATAAAATTTTTCTCTAATCCGCATTATTTATATGGCTATTAGGGTAAGATTTTTCTCATCCTTTGTCTTAGCATTATCGCAGTTGAATAAAATTTAATTTTGGACATTAAATCATTATGGACTCCGATAACGCTTCCCTGTACGTAAAATGGCTCAAACAAGAAGTTGCCCCGGCTTTAGGTTGTACTGAACCTGTCGCTATTTCCTTCGCTGCCGCCTACGCCGCACAATATTTAGAAAACCCTTGTACTAACATTAGCGGTTTTATTTCCGCCAATCTCTATAAAAACGCGATGGGCGTCACTATTCCCGGCACCACCGTTTGCGGTGTAGCGCTGGCCGCCGCAATTGGCGCATTTGGCGGCAACCCGCAAAAGGGATTAAAAACGCTGGAAGATATCACCCCGCTACACGTCGAAATGGCGCAGAAACTGATCGCCAATCATGCCGTTGATATTGCCGTCGAAGAGACCCCGGACTTTATTCATCTGGATCTAACTCTCTCAGATCACGAGAATACCTGCCGCGTCGTGGTGAAAGGAACCCACACCAACGTGGTCGAGCTTTATATTAATGGCCAGCCGCAACCACTAAGCGAAAAACAGAATGCGCGCGCCCGGCACGAAACGCTGCCCAATTTTTCGCTACAGCAGGCTTACGAATTTATTAATAGCGCCGACTTTAATGATATTCGCTTTATTCTTGAAGCCGCGCGCTTAAACTCCGCGCTGGCGGCAGAAGGCAAAACCAAAAAATATGGCCTGAACATTAACGGTACCTTTTCTGACGCCGTGAAAAACGGCCTGATGAGCAACGATCTGTTAAGCAAGGTGATCATCAACACCGTCGCCGCTTCAGATGCCCGCATGGGCGGCGCGCCGGTGGTCGCAATGTCTAACTTCGGTTCGGGCAATCAGGGCATTACGGCAACCATGCCGGTAGTGGTGGTTGCAGAGCATCTCGGCGTCGATGAAGAGACCCTGGCGCGCGCTTTGTCTCTATCTCATCTCACCGCCATCTCAATTCATTCTCGTTATACGCGCTTATCTGCGCTATGCGCGGCCTCAACCGCCGCCATGGGCGCAGCTGCCGGGATGGCCTGGCTGTTTACCCGCGATATCAACACCATTAACACCGCGATTATTAATATGGTCAGTGATATTACCGGCATGATTTGTGATGGCGCCTCTAATAGCTGTGCGATGAAAGTCTCGTCCGTGGTATCCAGCGCGTTTAAGGCGGTACTGATGGCGATGCAAAATAGCTGCGCTGGCGCCAATGATGGTATTGTCTGCGCCGATGTCGAGCAGACTATTAATAACCTGTGCCGCCTGGTGATTAAACCAATGACCCTCACCGATAAAGAAATTATTAGCATTATGGTCGCTAAATAATAATATTTAACGGGCCTGAACATTCAGGCCCTGATTAACCTACCCTACCCACATTATTATTTATAAATTAGCAGGTATAGCAGATGAATAAAAAAGTCATCTTCCGTGGCGCCAGCGCCATTATGCCGCTGTGCATCGGCGACTTTCCATTTTCATTTATTGTCGGCGCATTAAGCGTCAGCGCCGGAATGAGCGTCTGGCAGAGTACGGCGTGGTCGGCGATTGTTATTGCCGGTTCGGCGCAAATGCTGGCATTAAATATGCTTAAAACCGGCGCTACGCTCGGGGTTATTATATTCACCACATTAATAATTAACCTACGTCATGTACTGTACAGTGCCTCTATTTCCGGTACCGTCCGTGAAGCATCCTTCTTTAAAAAATGCTTTATGTCCTACGCGCTGACCGACGAAGTGTACGCCACCACCGTCAAAGAGATGGAGGGCAATAAGCAGGATAAATATCTGTTTTATGGCTCGGCGATGATCACCTTCTGGGCGATTTGGGTACTGGCCGATTTCCTCGGCGCGCTGGTCGGCGCTTCCTTCCCGAATATTGAAAAGTATGGTCTGGATTTCGCCATGGTCGCCGCCTTTATCGCCATCGTGGTGCCGCAAATAAAAAGCCAGGCCTGTACCGTCGCCGCCGTGGTGGCCGCCGTCTCCGGCGTGCTGTTGGTCATCCTGCCCTACTCCCTGGGTATTGTCGTCGCCTCAGTACTTGGCGTGCTCGCCGGGCTGTGCGTCGACCTGGCTGAAGAACGTAAACAGGCAGCGATTGCCGAATCCGACATGCCGCTCGTGGAGGCGCTGGAACATGAATAATAGCTACTTTATCGCCCTGACTTTGGGTATGGCCGCCGTGACCTTCCTGATCCGATTTTCGTTTATCGGCCTGGCCGGAAAAATCCAGATGTCCGAACGGGTGACCAAAACGCTGCGCTTCGTCCCGGTCACCGTCCTGCCGGCCATTATCACCATTCAGATCCTGAGCGTGAATTTCAGCATGGAGTTTGACTTAAAGAATCCGAAGGTGATTGCCGCCATTATCTGCACGCTCGCCAGTTTCCGTTTAGGCCTGGTATGGGTGGTAGTAAGCGGCGTCGGCTCGCTGGTGCTGTTGAATTATTTTATGTAACCGTTTGAAGGATAAACCGTATGATTATTACCACCGCTGACGCGCCTGCCGCTATCGGCCCGTACGTGCAGGGCGTCAATCTCGGCTCGATGACCATCACCTCCGGTCAGCTACCGATTAATCCGCTGGACGGCACCATGCCCAGCGATATCGCCGAACAGGCGCGGCAATCGCTGGAAAATGTGAAAGCCATCGTTGAAGCTGCCGGACTCACGGTGGGGCAGATTGTTAAAACCACGGTGTTTGTCAAAGACCTGCAGGATTTTGCCGCCATCAACGCCGCTTATGAGGCCTTCTTTACCGAGCATCAGGCCGCCTTCCCGGCGCGTTCCTGCGTGGAGGTCGCAAGGCTGCCGAAAGACGCCGGCGTCGAAATCGAAGCCATCGCCTTCGCTCGTTAATCACCCGGCTGGGGGGAAACCTCCAGCCTCCTTCCCCACCGTTTTTCGCCGTTCCTCATTGCTCATTTTGCAGGCACTATACGATGAGATCCGAACGAGGAATGCAGCATGTCGAATGAGCCAAATATTCCCCCTTTTACGCTTCGCGATACCGGCGTTCGCAACGTCATCTGCGGCGAAAACGTGGTCATATACCAGCCCGCCAACCTCTATGATTGCCAGCTCGGCGATAACGTCTTCGTCGGGCCGTTCGTCGAGATTCAGGGGCATACGCGCATCGGCGCGGACAGCAAAATCCAGTCCCACAGTTTTATCTGCGAGTACGTCACCATCGGCCAACGTTGTTTTATCGGCCACGGCGTGATGTTCGCCAACGACATGTTCCGCGATGGCAAACCGAATGCCGACCGCGACAGTTGGGGGCGCATTGAAATCGGCAATGACGTGTCTATCGGCAGCGGCGCCACCATTCTGGCGGTGAGTATCTGCGATGGCGTGGTCATCGGCGCCGGTAGCGTGGTGACAAAATCCATCACTGAGAAAGGCGTTTGGGCGGGCAACCCGGCGAGGCTGCTGCGGCGGCTATAAATAAAAATGCCGACCCGAGGGTCGGCATTCAGGCTTAATTGCGCAGCGCTTATGCGCGCCAGGCTTTATAGCGGTTAATCAGACCGTTGGTAGAGCTGTCGTGGCTGCTAATGTCCGCGCCATCTTTCAGTTCCGGCAGGATGCGGTTAGCCAGCTGTTTACCCAGCTCAACGCCCCACTGATCGAAGGTGAAGATGTTGAGGATCGCGCCCTGGGTGAAGATTTTGTGCTCATACAGCGCAATCAATGCGCCCAGGCTGAACGGGGTGATCTCACGCAGCAGGATGGAGTTGGTCGGACGGTTGCCTTCGAACACTTTGAACGGCACCACGTGCTCAAGCTGAGCCGGGTCTTTACCCTGATCGCGATATTCCTGCTCAACCACTTCGCGGGATTTACCAAAGGCCAGCGCTTCGGTCTGGGCGAAGAAGTTAGACAGCAGTTTCTGATGGTGGTCAGACAGCGGGTTATGGGTGATAGCCGGGGCGATGAAATCGCACGGTACCATTTTGGTGCCCTGGTGGATCAGCTGATAGAACGCGTGCTGGCCGTTAGTCCCCGGCTCGCCCCAGATGATTGGGCCAGTCTGGTAATCCACAACGTTGCCGTTACGGTCAACGTACTTACCGTTGGATTCCATGTTGCCCTGCTGGAAGTAAGCGGCAAAGCGGTGCATGTACTGATCGTACGGCAGAATCGCTTCGGTTTCGGCGCCGAAGAAATTGTTGTACCAGATGCCAATCAGCGCCAGCAGTACCGGCAGGTTTTTCTCAGCCGGGGTGGTGGAGAAGTGTTTGTCCATGGCGTGGGCGCCGGACAGCAGCTGGACGAAGTTATCGAAGCCAACGGACAGAATGATAGACAGGCCGATGGCGGACCACAGGGAGTAACGACCGCCAACCCAGTCCCAGAATTCAAACATGTTAGCCGTATCGATGCCGAACTCGCCAACCGCTTTACCGTTGGTGGAGAGCGCCGCGAAGTGTTTCGCCACGTGTTTCTCGTCGCCCGCGGTCGCCAGGAACCAGTCACGCGCGCTGTGGGCGTTGGTCATGGTTTCTTGAGTGGTGAAGGTTTTAGAAGCCACCAGGAACAGCGTGGTTTCCGGATTCACCGCTTTCAGCACTTCGGCGATATGAGTGCCGTCAACGTTAGAAACGAAGTGCATGTTGAGATGGTTTTTATACGGGCGCAGCGCTTCGGTCACCATGAACGGGCCGAGGTCTGAACCGCCGATACCGATGTTCACCACGTCGGTGATCGGTTTACCGGTGTAGCCTTTCCAGCTACCGGAGATAATCGCTTCTGAGAAGGCTTTCATCTTCTCCAGCACCGCGTTGACTTCCGGCATGACATCTTTGCCATCAACCACAATCGGCGTATTGCTGCGGTTGCGCAGCGCGACGTGCAGTACCGCGCGGTCTTCGGTACGGTTAATTTTTTCGCCGGAGAACATCGACTTGATAGCGCCGGCCAGATCGGTCTCTTTCGCCAGATCCTGCAGCTTAGACAGCGTCTCTTCAGTGATGCGGTTCTTGGAGAAGTCCACCAGCATCAGATCGTCAAAAGTAGCGGAGAATTTAGAGAAACGATCGCTATCTTTGGCGAAAAGCTCGCTGATAGTGACGTCTTTCATTTCATCGAAGTGTTTCTGTAATGCCTGCCATGCAGCGGTCTGCGTTGGGTTGATATTTTTCATTAGCAATACTCTTCTGATTTGAAAAATGTGACTTCGGTCGATTGTAGCCTCAGCGGCGGAAAATTGTGATGATTTTTGTGTTATGCCGTTGACGGGGGTCAGAAATAGGGTAAAGAGCTCCCATATTATAGCGATCATTAGGCTTTTTTCTGTTATCCGCCGATGCATGAAAAATCCGCATAACCCTGTCGTTGACATACCCGTCCGGAAGCCTTTATATAGCTGAACTGCCTACGGAACCGTAGGTATGTATTGCTCGCGCATTTCACGCTACAGCGAAGAGTATCGTTGGGGGGTATAATGACCAGTCTCTCCCCAGGCATAGTGAAAGACGTCAGTAATTGCCAGAAGAGGTGCGTTGCCCAGGTAACCGTATTGGAGGAACCAGTCCGGGGAAAATACGTGAGGGGGAGCAACGCCGAGGCGCACAGGCATCTGGTTAAGTCTGTCGCCGGCCACAGGGGCTGAATCCCCTGGGTTGTCACCAGAAGCGTTCGCAGTCGGGCGTTTCATACTCGCGAACCGATGCGCGTCATCGGCGAACGGGTCTACAAGGTGGAGCACTTCTGGGTGACATCGTAGTTTGTTTATCGCTCTGCGCCCACCCTACTTTTCGCTCTTCCCTTGTGCCATGGCTGAGTTAATTTGGCCTGGCTTATTAAGACATTTTGTAGCGCTCCGGTTATTTCCAGCCCGAACCAGGAGCGGTTGTTCAGGAATCGTTTTAATAAGTCAGGCCCCCTGACACGAGGTTGTTATGACAGATTTAGTTGTTGCTAAGTTCGGCGGCACCAGCGTGGCCGATTTCGACGCGATGAATCGTAGCGTCGACGTCGCGCTGCTGGATGCGAATACCCGCGTAGTGGTGTTATCCGCATCGGCTGGCGTTACCAATATCTTAGTTGCTTTAGCGGCAGGGCTGGAACCCACCGAACGTTTCGCTAAGCTCGATGAAATGCGCCAAATCCAGTTCAATATTCTGGAGCGTTTACGTTATCCCAACGTTATTCGCGAAGAGATCGAGCGTCTGCTGGAAAACATTACTACCCTGGCGGAAGCCGCCTCGCTGGCCAGCTCGGAAGCCTTGACCGATGAACTGGTGAGCCACGGCGAACTGATGTCCACCTTACTGTTCGTTGAGATCCTACGCGAGCGTGGTATTGCGGCGCAGTGGTTCGACGTACGTAAAGTGATGCGCACCAACGATCGCTTCGGCCGCGCCGAACCAGATATCGCCGCGCTGGCGGAACTGACGCAGCAACAACTCACGCCACGGCTGGAAGAAGGCCTGGTGATTACCCAGGGCTTTATCGGCAGTGAAGCCAAAGGCCGCACCACCACCCTTGGCCGCGGCGGCAGCGACTACACCGCCGCGCTGCTCGGCGAAGCCTTAAACGCCAGCCGTGTCGATATCTGGACCGATGTCCCTGGGATCTACACAACCGATCCGCGCGTCGCGCCAGCGGCGAAACGCATCGATGTGATCGCTTTCGCTGAAGCCGCGGAGATGGCCACGTTCGGGGCCAAGGTATTGCATCCGGCCACCCTGCTGCCGGCCGTACGTAGCGATATCCCGGTATTCGTCGGCTCCAGCAAAGAACCTAAAGCCGGCGGCACGATGGTCTGTCATAAAACCGAAAATCCACCGCTGTTCCGCGCGCTGGCGCTGCGTCGTCGTCAAACGCTGCTGACCCTGCACAGCCTGCATATGCTGCACTCCCGCGGCTTCCTTGCAGAAGTGTTCGGTATTCTGGCGCGGCATAATATTTCCGTCGATCTGATCACCACCTCGGAAGTGAGTATTGCGCTGACCATGGACACCACCGGTTCAACCTCCGCTGGCGACACTCTGCTCACCCAGGCGCTGCTGACCGAGCTCTCTTCGCTGTGCCGCGTCGAAGTGGAAGAAAACCTGGCGCTGGTCGCCCTGATCGGCAATGAGCTATCGAAAGCCTGCGGCGTCGGTAAAGAGGTGTTTGGCGTACTGGAACCATTCAATATCCGCATGATCTGTTACGGCGCATCCAGCCACAACCTGTGCTTCCTGGTGCCTGGCGACGACGCGGAGAAAGTGGTGCAGAAGCTGCATCATAATTTGTTTGAATAATATTCTTTTGCGCGATAAAAAATACCTATAGCCGGGCTCGAACCCGGCTTTTTTATAACAACACCAACACAACAAACACTGTCGCAAGGAATACACTATGCTCGCCACGCTTACGCGGCTGTTCCCGTTATGGGCGCTGCTGCTCTCCGTATTGGCTTATTACACGCCAACCACTTTTACCCCTATCGGCCCGTGGGTCACCACGCTGCTGATGCTGATTATGTTCGGCATGGGCGTCCATTTGAAGCTGGACGATTTTAAGCGCGTGCTGTCACGACCGGCGCCGGTCGCAGCGGGAATTTTTCTGCATTACCTGGTGATGCCGCTCGCCGCCTGGGTACTGGCGCTGCTGTTCCACATGCCGCCAGAGCTCTCCGCCGGGATGGTGCTGGTCGGCAGCGTCGCCAGCGGAACCGCTTCCAACGTCATGATCTATCTGGCGAAAGGTGATGTCGCGCTGTCGGTAACTATCTCTTCCGTTTCTACGCTAGTTGGCGTGGTCGCCACGCCGCTTCTGACGCGCCTGTACGTTGATGCGCACATTCAGGTCGATGTGATGGGCATGTTGCTAAGCATCCTGCAAATCGTGGTGATCCCAATCGGCCTCGGTCTGATTGTCCATCACCTGTTGCCAAAAGTGGTAAAGGCGGTGGAACCCTTCCTTCCCGCCTTCTCCATGCTGTGCATCCTGGCGATTATCAGCGCCGTGGTCGCCGGTTCCGCATCGCATATCGCTTCGGTAGGCCTGGTGGTTATCGTGGCGGTGATCCTGCATAACGCTATTGGCCTGCTCGGCGGGTACTGGGGCGGGCGCCTGTTCGGTTTTGATGAATCCACCTGCCGCACCCTGGCGATCGAAGTGGGTATGCAAAACTCCGGCCTCGCCGCGGCCCTCGGGAAAATCTACTTCGGCCCGCTGGCCGCCCTGCCCGGCGCGCTGTTCTCGGTATGGCATAACCTTTCCGGCTCGCTGCTGGCGGGTTACTGGTCCGGTAAGCCGACAACCAAAAAAGGCAACCAGCGCTAATCGGTATACGTCCGGGCCATATGCCCGGACGTGTCTTCCCTCCCCTTGCATTCTCGCAAGGGTAAGCTATCGGTAATTCACCGATTGCCGTACACTGGGTTCTCTGGTCTGATTGAGGGCACCACCATGGCACTCCCCCGCATTACACAAAAAGAGATGACCGAGCGCGAACAGCGCGAATTGAAAACGCTGCTGGACCGCGCGCGTATCGCGCACGGCCGCCCGCTGAGCAATGCGGAAACGAACAGCGTAAAAAAGGAATATATCGATAAGCTGATGGCGCAGCGCGAAGCGGAAGCGAAGAAAGCCCGCCAGGCGAAAAAACAGCAGGCTTACAAAGTAGACAAAGAAGCGACATTTTCGTGGTCGGCGAATACGCCGACCCGCGGCAGGCGTTAGCGGCCTTTCTTTTTACGTCCCGGCTGAGCGAAACGTTTACCGTTCGAAGCCGGGCGGCCTTTCTCGTTGGTTTTTTCCATCTTCACCACCGGGCGCTTGATGCCGGAGGTCGCCGCTTTGGCCTTCGGTTTAGCTTTTGGCTTCGCTTCGGAAGAGGAGTTTTCAATCAGCTTGAAAAGATCGATCAGCTCATCATCGGTTAAATCGCGCCACTCACCCAGCGGAATGCCCGTCAGGCTAACGTTCATAATGCGCGTCCGCTCCAGCTTCATGACTTCATAGCCGAAATGCTCGCACATACGACGGATCTGGCGGTTTAACCCCTGAACCAGCGTGATGCGGAAAACGAACGGCGCTTCTTTCTTGACCTTACATTTCTTGGTCACGGTACCGAGAATCGGTACGCCCGCTCCCATGCCCCGAATGAACTCATCGGTAACCGGCTTATCAACGGTAACCAGATACTCTTTTTCGTGGTCGTTGCCAGCGCGCAGGATTTTGTTCACCAGATCGCCGTGGTTGGTCAGGAAAATTAACCCCTGGGAGTCTTTATCGAGACGGCCAATCGGGAACACGCGTTTACTGTGGTTCACGAAGTCGACGATATTATCGCGCTCGCCATCTTCGGTGGTGCTGACAATACCTACCGGCTTATTCAGCGCAATCAACACCAAATCATCGGCTTCTCGCGGCTCAATCAGCTGACCGTTCACTTTCACCACATCGCCAGGCTTCACCTGATCGCCAATGGCGGCGCGCTTGCCGTTGATAAAGACGTTGCCTTGTTCAATAAAGCGGTCCGCTTCGCGGCGTGAGCAAATCCCGCTTTCGCTGATGTATTTGTTTAATCGAGTAGATGAGTCGGTCAGCATAGTTTCTCCTTTGACAGCGAAATATACCTCACCTTACTGGCGATAAAAAACAGGGATGGCGTTATTCATTACCCCATTGATTGAGGAAATTGGCGATATCGTCGATACGCTGTTCGGCAATGCCTGCTTCACGGGCCATCTCCTGCTGCGCTTCCTCGCTGATCTCCTCGTTATTCATTAAGCGCGTAATCAGCAGTTGAAAGTAATGCGCCAGACAATCGCGCTCGGACTCTTTTACCGCTTCCGCGCACTCCGTCGAGTACTCATCCACGATGTCATAATATTTCAGCGGTATTTCATTGTTCATAGGTCGTCTCCGGGGTGGTTAGCATCTGCGCTTTCGGCCCCGATAATAACATTCAGCTTGCCTGCACCGTGAGCCATATCAGCGCCTCAAGGCCGGGCCAATGATAGAATCTGCGTCAAATGACATGCTTACACAGGATGAAAAGATGGAACTGCTGTTACTGAGTAACTCAACGCTACCGGGCAAAGCCTGGATGGAACATGCGCTGCCGCTGATTGCCGGCCAGGTCAAAGGCCGCCGCTCGGCGGTATTTATTCCCTTCGCCGGGGTGACGCAAAGCTGGGATGATTACACCGCCAAAGCCGCCGCAGTCATGGCGCCGATGGGCGTCAGCGTGACCGGTATCCACAGCGTCGCCGACCCTATCGCCGCCATTGAAAGTACCGAGATGGTCATCGTCGGCGGCGGAAACACCTTCCAGCTTCTGAAAGAGTGTCGCAGCCGCGGGCTGCTGGCGCCGATTGTCGATGTCGTCAAACGCGGGGCGTTGTATATCGGCTGGAGCGCGGGTTCTAACCTCGCCTGCCCGACCATTCGCACCACCAACGATATGCCAATTGTCGATCCTCAGGGGTTTGACGCGTTAGGGCTGTTCCCGCTGCAGATTAATCCACACTTCACCAACGCGCTGCCGACCGGGCATCAGGGTGAGACCCGTGAGCAACGTATTCGCGAATTGCTGGTCGTGGCGCCGGAATTAACGGTGATTGGCCTGCCGGAGGGGAACTGGATTCAGGTCAGCGACGGACACGCCACGCTCGGCGGCCCGAACCCGACGCTGTTGTTCAAAGCGGGAGAAGAAGCGGTAACCCTGGCTACGGGCCACCGTTTCTAGGCTGGTTGGCGAACATTACCCGGATAGCGGCGCGTTGCGCCTTATCCGGGTTACCCAGCGTACATTCAGCTAATAATCATCCCGCTCGTCGTCTTCATCCGGCTGCTCCATCACGCTATAAGCAACAGCGCAGAACAGCGAGTTCAGACGCTTCATATCGCCCAACAGCGCCAGATGCAACGTACTGGTTTCGATACTCTGCACGTTTTGCTGATGCAGGCGGTCAACGTGCGCGTGCGAGTAACGGCGGTTAAGAATACGAAAACGGTGCTTACTGCGGCGCAACCGACGGGCGCTCGGCACGTCGCCGGAAAAGAAGACCGACATTGCCAGCTGCAGGTTACTGCGCAGTAGCTCGTATAACGCATCCAACTCTTTTAGCCCCTCGACGGAAAATGCGCGCCGCGCCGCCAGAGATTTATCGGCGATTTCGCTGCCCATTCGCTCGACGATGTCAGACGCCTGCTCCAGGTTGAGCGACATCTCGATAATTTCCGCCCAGCGGCGAGACTCCTCTTCCGCCAGCTCGTCCTTCGGCATCCGCGCCAGATAAAGCTTAATCGCCGTATACAGAACGTTGATATCGTCCGCCATCCGTCGCAGCTCTTTCTCTTCGCGCGGCTCGCCGTGCATCACCTTGCGCAGGCTTTCCAGCATCTGCTCCATGGCGTCGCCGATACGCAGGGTCTCACGGGCGGCATTGGCCAACGCCAGCGCCGGCGTATCCAGCGCCGAGGGATCCAGATGCTTCGGCTTGAGATGGTTATCCAGCTCCGGCTCATCGCGGATCAGGCGTTTACACAGGTTCGCCATCGGCCCGGCGAATGGCACCATCGCCACGCAGCGAATCAGGTTGTAGAAGACGTGGAAGTAGATGACCAGCTCCGACTCTTCCAGCGGCAATTTGTGCATGACATCCGCCAGTACGTGCACAAATGGCAAAATTATCAAGCTCCCCACCAGCTTGAACAGCAGGCTGCCGAGCGCCACCCGCCGCGCCGCCGCATTGGCGCCGCTGTTGTTGAGCATCGCCAGCAGGCCTGAGCCGAGGTTAGCGCCGATGACCAGGCATAGCGCCACCGGGAAAGAGATCACCCCGGTGCCGGTTAACGTTGCGGTCAGCAGCACGGCCGCCAGGCTGGAGTAACTGATAATGGCGAACACGGCGCCAATCAGCGCATCCAGCATGATATCGCCGGTCAGCGAGGCGAAAATCACCTGAACGCCGTTGGCCTGGGTAATCGGATGCACCGCCTGGACGATGAGCTCCAGCGCCAGCAGAATAAGCCCGAGGCCGATACCCACCCGCCCAAGCTGACCCGCGCGCGTCTGTTTACGCCCGAGGAAGAAAATAACGCCGATAAATATCAGCAGCGGCGATAGCCAGGAGAGGTCGAAGGTCAGTACCCTCGCCATCAGCGCCGTCCCCACATCCGCACCCAGCACCATGACCAGCGCTGGCGCCAGCGCGACCAGATCCTGGGCCACAAACGACGTCACCAGCATGGTGGTGGCGTTACTGCTCTGCACCAGCGCGGTGACGCCAATCCCCGCACAAAAGGCGAGCGGTTTTTTCTCCACGCTACTGCTGAGCACGGTACGCAGGCGTGCGCCAAAGACGCGCATCACGCCAGTACGCACAATATGGGTCCCCCACACCAGTAGGGCTACGGCGGAAAGTAGGTGTAGCAGCGTTAACACAGAATCAGCTTCTCCTTATCGTTATAAGTGTTCCTGAGGTTTAAACCTCCCTTCAGTATAAGGGGTTAACTTCAATAAAGAGACAAGGCGCTCAAAGAGCGCCCTGTCTGACTGCTGGCAAAGAAGGAAAAAGCGTGGTTTTTCCTTCTTTGTGGTTATCAGCCGAAAATCAATAAATTGATTTTCCATGTTTTTTATCTGGCGCAATCGGTAAGTCCAACGGTTGCATGAGGATTGTCATCAACCTCAAGGCGCTCAAAGAGCGCCCTGTTTGTTGTAACGAAACATATTTCGTTAGTCAGCATCATAGCCGAGGTTAGGTGCAAGCCAACGCTCAACTTCCGCCGCCGTCATCCCTTTACGCAGGGCGTAATCTTCCACCTGGTCGCGCTGGATCTGCGCTACGGCGAAGTACTTACTATCAGGATGGCTGAAGTACCAGCCGGAAACCGATGCGCCAGGCCACATGGCGAAGGACTCGGTGAGCTTCATGCCGGTATGCGCTTCCACATCCAACAGTTCCCAGATGGTCGCTTTCTCGGTGTGTTCCGGGCAGGCCGGATAACCGGGCGCCGGGCGGATCCCCTGGTAATTTTCGCGGATCAGCTCTTCATTGCTGAGGTTCTCATTGGCCGCATAGCCCCAGTAAACCTTACGCACTTTCTCATGCAGATACTCGGCGAAGGCTTCCGCCAGACGGTCGGCGATGGCCTTAACCATGATCTTGTTATAGTCGTCGTGCTGCGCTTCATAGGCTTCCGCCAGCGCGTCTTCTTCCAACCCGCCGGTCACCGCGAAAGCCCCGATATAGTCCGCTTTACCGCTCAGCTTCGGTGCGACAAAATCGGCGAGGCAGTAGTTCGCGAAGCCGACTTTTTCGGTTTGCTGGCGCAGGTGATGGCTGACCGTCAGCACGTGGGTGCGGGTTTCATCACGATAGATTTCCACGTCGTCGCCAACGCGGTTGGCCGGGAACAGCCCGACCACGCCGCGCGGGTTGAGCGTTTTTTCGGCGCTGAGTTTATCCAGCAAATCGTTGGCGTCTTTAAACAGGCGTTGCGCCTCTTCACCCACCACTTCATCTTCCAGGATACGCGGATATTTACCCGCCAGCGACCAGGTCATAAAGAACGGCGTCCAGTCGATGTAGTTACGCAGCGTTTCGATGCTGGCTTCCACCTCCTGCACGCCCAGACGATGGGCTACCGGCGGAGTGTAGCTCTCCCAATCAAACGCCAGATCGTTTTCCCGCGCCGCCTGCAGAGTCACAGGCGGCGTGCGCGGCTTTTTGCGCCCGTGCTGAATACGCACCGTTTCATACTCTTTACGCGTACGGGCGACAAAATCATCGCGCTGGGTTGCCGACAGCAGGGCTGAGACCACCCCTACGGTACGCGAGGCGTTCTGCACGTAGACCGTCGGGCCACTGTAGTTCTGTTCGATTTTCACCGCGGTATGGGCTTTCGAGGTCGTCGCCCCGCCAATCAGCAGCGGGATGGTGAAGCCCTGACGCTCCATCTCTTTCGCCACGTTGACCATTTCGTCCAGCGACGGCGTGATAAGCCCGGAGAGGCCAATCAGATCGGCGTTTTCTTCGCGCGCGGTACGCAGGATTTTCTCTGCCGGCACCATCACGCCGAGATCGATAATTTCGTAGTTGTTGCACTGCAGCACTACACCGACGATGTTTTTACCAATATCGTGCACATCGCCTTTCACGGTGGCGATCACCATCTTACCGTTGCTGGAGCCCTGTTCTTTGCTGGCTTCGATGTAAGGTTCGAGGTAGGCCACCGCCTGTTTCATCACCCGCGCGGATTTTACCACCTGCGGCAGGAACATTTTGCCTTCGCCGAACAGGTCGCCGACCACGTTCATGCCGTCCATCAGCGGCCCTTCAATCACCTCAATCGGCCGTTCGGCCTGCTGGCGCGCCTCTTCCGTATCCTGCTCGATAAATTCGGTAATCCCTTTGACCAGCGAGTATTCAAGACGTTTTTTCACGTCCCAGCTGCGCCATTCCGCCTGCTGAGCGTTAGCGCCGTCGTCCACTTTGCTGCCGCGATATTTTTCCGCCAGCTCAAGCAATCTTTCGGTGCTGTCATCGCGGCGGTTAAGAATCACATCTTCAACCGCGTCGCGCAGCTCGCCCGGCAGATCGTCGTATATCGCCAGTTGGCCGGCATTGACGATGCCCATGTCCATACCGTTGCGGATAGCGTAGTAGAGGAAGACGGCGTGGATCGCTTCACGTACCGGATCGTTACCGCGGAACGAGAACGACACGTTGGAGACGCCGCCGGAAATCAGCGCATGCGGCAGCTCGCGTTTAATGTCTTCGCAGGCGCCGATAAAGTCCTGAGCGTAGTTATTGTGCTCTTCAATACCGGTGGCGACGGCAAAAATGTTGGGGTCGAAGATAATATCTTCCGGCGGGAAGCCGACCTCTTCGGTGAGGATTTTGTAGGCGCGACGGCAAATTTCGATTTTGCGCTCGCGGGTATCGGCCTGGCCCACTTCATCAAAGGCCATGACCACCATTGCCGCGCCGTAGCGGCGAACCAGCTTAGCGTGATGAATAAAGAGTTCGACGCCCTCTTTCATCGAGATCGAGTTAACGATGCCCTTGCCCTGAATACACTTGAGCCCTTTTTCGATGACTTCCCACTTGGAGGAGTCGATCATAATCGGCACGCGGGCAATATCCGGTTCACCCGCTATCAGGTTGAGGAAACGCACCATCGCCGCTTCGGCATCGAGCATCCCCTCATCCATGTTGATATCGATAATCTGCGCGCCGCTTTCCACCTGCTGACGCGCCACGTCCAGCGCTTCGCTGTATTTCTCTTCTTTGATTAAGCGCTTAAATTTAGCGGAGCCGGTAACGTTGGTCCGCTCGCCCACGTTGACGAACAAACTATCGTCGCCGATGTTCAGCGGCTCCAGGCCCGACAGACGGCAGGCAACCGGGAGTTCAGGCAGCTGGCGCGGCGGCAAGCCCTCTACCGCCCGGCTCATGGCGGCGATATGTTCCGGGGTGGTGCCGCAACAGCCGCCGACAATATTAAGGAAACCTGCCTGCGCCCATTCGCGAATTTGCGCCGCCATGGTGTCGGCATCCAAATCATATTCGCCGAAGGCGTTCGGCAGGCCGGCGTTCGGGTGCGCGGTAACGTAGCATTCGGCGATCCGCGAAAGCTCCTGCACGTACTGGCGCAGCTCATCTGGCCCCAGCGCGCAGTTCAGGCCGAAGGTCAGGGCATCGGCGTGGCGCAGCGAATTATAGAACGCTTCGGTCGTCTGCCCGGACAGTGTACGTCCGGAGGCATCGGTGATAGTGCCAGAAATCATAATCGGCAGCTCGACGCCAAGCGCCTCAAATTCTTCTTTGACCGCGAAAATCGCCGCTTTGGCGTTCAGGGTGTCAAAGACCGTTTCAATCAGAATGAGATCCGAGCCGCCTTCCACCAGCGCTTTGGTGGATTCACGATAGGCGGCCACCAGCTGATCGAACGTAATATTCCGAAATGCCGGATCGTTGACGTCCGGAGAAATAGAAGCGGTGCGGTTGGTCGGCCCGAGCACCCCCGCCACATAGCGCGGTTTTTCCGGCGTACGCGCGGTCCATGCATCGGCGCTGGCACGAGCCAACTTCGCGGCGGCAAAGTTGATTTCTGCCGACAGGGATTCCATCTGGTAATCCGCCATCGCGATGGTTGTCGAGTTGAAGGTGTTGGTCTCGATAATGTCCGCGCCGGCGGCGAAATAGGCGTCGTGGATCTCGCGGATGACCTCAGGCTTGCTGAGCACCAGCAGGTCGTTATTGCCTTTCAGGTCGCACGGCCAATCGGCAAAGCGTTCGCCGCGGAAATCCTGCTCACTCAGACGATAGCCCTGGATCATGGTGCCCATGCCCCCGTCCAGAACCAGAATGCGTTCTCTTAACTGCTGATGTAATTGTTCTACTTTGTTACTCACACAGACTCCCGACAGCGCTCAACTCAGACCAAAAAGCCAACAAACCATACTGGCATAAACCAACCTGCCGGAAAAGGAAACCTGCAGCAACATGAGACAAGTTCAACTTCACTCCTCCGATCAGTCTGGTTGTGATTGCATTATCGCCAAATAAAACGAAAATCATTTCCACGATACAGAAAAAAGGAGTTCATCATGGCTACCCCGGTTCCCGCCAAACGCGGCAGAAAACCCGCCGCTGCCGCCCCTGCCGCTCAGGCTGGCGGGCAAGTGCAGTCGCTTACCCGCGGTCTGAAACTGCTTGAATGGATTTCTGAATCGCATAGCAGCGTCGCGCTCACCGAACTGGCGCAGCAGGCGGGGCTACCTAACTCCACCACCCATCGTCTGCTTACCACCATGCAGCAGCTCGGTTTTGTGCGCCAGGTCGGCGAGCTGGGGCACTGGGCGATTGGCGCGCATGCGTTTGTCGTCGGCAGCAGCTTCCTGCAAAGCCGCAATCTGCTGGCCATCGTCCATCCTATTCTGCGCCAGCTGATGGAAGATTCCGGCGAAACGGTCAACCTGGCGGTACTGGATAAAAGCGATCATCAGGCGATTATCATCGACCAGGTGCAATGTACGCAGCTGATGCGCATGTCGGCGCCGATTGGCGGCAAATTGCCGATGCACGCGTCAGGCGCCGGAAAAGCGTTTCTGTCGCAGTTGAGCGAAGAAGAGGTTACCACGCTGCTACATCGGAAAGGGCTGCATGCTTACACCCACGCCACCCTGGTTTCTCCGGTACATTTGAAAGAGGATTTGGCCCAGACGCGTAAACGCGGCTATTCATTTGATGATGAAGAACATGCGCTGGGGCTGCGCTGTATCGCTTCCTGCATTTACGACGAACACCGCGAGCCGTTCGCCGCAATCTCCATCTCCGGGCCGATTTCACGCATGACCGATGATCGGGTGACCGAGCTTGGCGCGCTGGTCATTAAGGCCGCCAAGGAAGTCACGTTGGCATACGGCGGGGTTAAATAGTAAAAGACCACCTTCTTAGAAGGTGGCTTGTGAGAATGCCCCCTGTAAGGGGGGCTATTGTTACTTCTCGCTTACTACTCTAACAATTCCATCTGCTGTTCATGCGTTTGTTCCGTTTTCTCCTGATGCCGCACATATCGTCTGATAATTTCCTCGTTCACACCGACTGTATCTACAAAGTATCCACGTGACCAAAAGTGGTTACCCCATAGCTTTTTTCGTATATGTGGAAAACGATTGTAGAGCCTGATAGCACTGCGGCCTTTCAGATGCCCCATTAGAGTTGATATCGAGATTTTAGGTGGGACGATTACTACAAAATGTACATGATCTGGCTGAATATTTAGCTCCAGAACCTCACAATCTTTTATTCCACAGAGAATGTAGATTGTCCTGTAAAGTTCCTTACCCAACTTATCTTTCAGGATCCTGAAGCGGTACTTTGGCGTCCAGACTATGTGGTATTTGCAACGCCAATATACATGTGATGAACTCCTGTAAAGCCCCATGTCGGTTTGTCTCCTTTTACTTGTGGTGAGTAAGCAGAGATATTCCGGCATGGGCATTCTTCAGGCTATAGCCTTACAGGATCAATCACCACCTCCCTAGGAGGTGGTTTAGGGATGACAATAAAAATGCCCCAGAGGGGCATTTTAAGTAGGCCTGATAAGCGTAGCGCCATCAGGCAGATCGGCGCACCTTGCCGGATGGCGGCGTAAACGCCTTATCCGGCCTACTGTCGGCGCCATAGCGCACGCTAAAACGCTGCTTACGCCGATAAGCGTAAACATCTTCCACGTGCCCGTTTTTAATTCGCGTCTGTAATTCGCGCCAGTAATCGGCACGCAGCAAATCCGCGTGCATCTCCTCCAGTAGCGGCCCGATCCGCGGATCGGCGCACAGCCAGTGGCGAAACTCTTCCGGGAAGACATCGCCTGGGGACACGCTATACCAGGGTTCACTGGCCAGCTCATCTTCCGGATAGCGCGGCGGCGGAATGTCGCGGAAATTCACCTCGGTCATATAGCAAATTTCATCGTAATCGTAGAATACCACCCGCCCGTGGCGCGTGACGCCGAAGTTTTTGAACAGCATGTCGCCGGGGAAGATATTGGCGGCCGCCAGTTGGCGAATGGCATTACCGTACTCTTCTACCGCGTCGCGCAGCGCCTGGCCTTCCACCTGCTCCAGCCAGATATTGAGCGGCACCATCCGTCGTTCAATATAAAGATGACTGATGGCAATGCGATCGCCGAGGTCGGTCAACTTATTCCCCGCTTCCGCCTGCAACAGCGCCATCAGCTCGGGCGCAATTTGTCGCTTATCGAGCACAAAGTTTTCAAATTCCTGAGTATCCGCCATTCGCCCGACGCGGTCGTGTTCTTTGACCAGCTGATAGCAGGCACGAACGTGGGCGGCGGTCATCTCTTTTTGCGGCGCAAAGCGGTCTTTAATCACCTTAAATACCCGGTCGAATCCCGGCAGGGTAAAGACCAACATCACCATCCCACGGATGCCTGGCGCTTCAATAAACTGCTCATCGCTGCGGGTAACATAGTGCAGGTACTCGCGATAACTTTCCGTTTTAGCATGCTTCTGACAGCCTATCGCCATATACAGCTCGGCGGTAGTTTTTCCCGGCAGAATCTCGCGCAGCCATTCAACCAGCGCCGCGGGCAGCGGCGCGTAGACCATGAAATAGGAGCGGGCGAAACCAAAGACGATACTCGCCTCGGCGTGGGTCGTCAGGCAGGTATCCACAAACAGCTGACCGTCATCGCTACGATGTATCGGCAGCAGGAACGGCAGCGTCGCCATCGGCGTGATCAATTTACCCACCAGCCAGGCGGCTTTATTACGATAAAAAAGCTCATTCGCCACCTGCAGATGCGACTGCGACAGCAACTCGCCACCGAGAGCTTCGCGTAAATGACTGACGATATAACCGATATCACGCCCTTTGTTTTGCCACGGCAGGCGCAGCGGCAAATCGGCAAGCAGGTTATGCATCAGGTATTCCCAGCCGCGTTCGGGATAAAAGTCCTTCGCCAGCGGTCGCGAAATCGTGCGAAAACGACGTTCCGGCTGGGAGCTAAAAATAAAGAGCCGCTCGGGGGTCAGCGAGCGGTGGTCAAACAGTCGGCAGTAGACCGAGTTGAAAAAACTCTCCGCAATTTCAAAGCGAGGGTAATCCGGCAACAGTTGGGTGTACTGCTGTTTCACCCGCAGAAGAAAATCGACGTCGGTACTTTTCCCTTCGGTAATACAGCGCAGCTGTTCTACCACCAGACCCACGTGGTGATCGTAGAGGTGGATACGCTGCTTCATCGCCTGCTGCACGGCGTGCCAGTCAGCCTGTTCAAAGCGCTGCTGCGCGCCGGAAGTGACTTCCAGAAAACGCCCGTACTGGGCGTCGAATCCCTGTAAAATGGTTTGGGCAATCAGTAGTTCCAGGCCACGCGTCATCGCTTTCCCCCATCCGGCACAACATCATGCCGGATGGCGCGTTAGCTTATCCGGCCTACACCTTTGTAGGCCCGGTAAGCGCAGCGCCACCGGGCATTGCTTAAAACTGTGATTCTTCGGTCGAGCCGGTCAGCGCCGTTACCGACGAGGTCCCCCCCTGGATAATGGTGGTCACTTTGTCGAAGTACCCGGTGCCCACTTCCTGCTGATGCGAGACGAAGGTGTAGCCTTCCGGCCCGGCGGCAAACTCCGGCTGCTGAACCTTTTCGACATAGTGACGCATGCCTTCGCCCTGCGCGTAGGCGTGAGCCAGGTCGAACATGTTGAACCACATGCTGTGGATACCCGCCAGGGTAATGAACTGGAATTTATAGCCCATATCGGATAGCTGCTGCTGGAAGCTGGCGATGGTTTTATCGTCGAGATTTTTCTTCCAGTTAAAGGATGGCGAGCAGTTATAGGCCAGCAGCTTGCCCGGGAAGCGGGCGTGAATCGCCTCGGCGAAACGGCGTGCCTGTTCAATGTCCGGTTTGGAGGTTTCACACCATACCAGGTCAGCGTAAGGGGCGTAGGCCAGGCCGCGGCTGATTGCCTGTTCGATTCCGGCATGGGTGCGATAAAAACCTTCGCTGGTGCGATCGCCGGAGATAAACTCGCGATCGTAAGGATCGCAATCCGAGGTAATCAGGTCAGCGGCATCGGCGTCGGTACGGGCAATAAGCAGCGTCGGCACGCCCATCACATCCGCCGCCAGGCGCGCAGCGACCAGCTTCTGAATCGCTTCTTGCGTCGGCACCAGCACCTTGCCGCCCATATGTCCGCACTTCTTCACCGACGCCAGCTGATCTTCGAAATGCACGGCCGCTGCACCGGCCGCAATCATCGATTTCATCAGCTCAAAGGCGTTCAGTACGCCGCCAAAACCGGCTTCCGCGTCGGCGACGATCGGCAGGAAATAGTCGATAAAACGCGGATCGTTCGGCTCAATCCCCGCCGCCCACTGGATCTGATCGGCGCGACGGAAGGTGTTATTGATCCGATCAACCACCGACGGCACCGAGTTAGCCGGGTACAACGATTGATCCGGGTACATACTGGAGGCCAGGTTGGCGTCGGCGGCGACCTGCCAGCCAGACAAGTAGATGGCTTCAATGCCCGCCTTCGCCTGCTGCAGCGCCTGGCCGCCGGTTAACGCGCCAAGGCTGTTGATATAACCCTTTTTCGCTTCACCATGCAGCAGACGCCACATTTTCGCCGCGCCAAGCTGCGCCAGCGTGCATTCTGGGTTCACCGAGCCGCGTAACTTCACCACCTCTTCCGCGCTATATGGGCGGGTAATGCCTTCCCAGCGCGGGTTCGTCCACTCTTTGTTTAATTCTTCGATTTGTTGGGTACGGGTTTTCATGTGCAGATGCTCCATATTGTGATGGGGTGAATTACGCCAACAGGCGGTAACCTGGCAGAGTCAGGAAGTTGATCAGTTCGTCGGAAGTGGTGATTTGCTCCATCAGCCGCGCCGCATCGTCAAAGCGACCGTGGCTGAAGCGGTGTTCCCCCAACTCTTCCTGAATCACCATCAGCTCTTCAGCCAGCCACTGGCGGAACAGCGCCTTGGTAACCGGTGTGCCGTCATTCAGGGTTTTCTGGTGATGGATCCACTGCCAGATAGAGGTACGCGAAATCTCAGCCGTCGCCGCATCTTCCATCAGGCCGTAAATCGGTACGCAACCGTTGCCGGAGATCCAGGCCTCAATGTACTGCACCGCTACGCGGATATTGGCGCGCATGCCGGCTTCAGTACGCTCACCCTCGCAGGGAGCCAGCAGCTGCTCGGCGGTAATCGGCGCGTCGTCATTGCGGGTAACAAACAGCTGGTTAGGATGTTCACCCAGTACGCGGTTAAAGACGTTCATCGCCGTATCCGCAAGGCCCGGATGCGCAATCCAGGTGCCATCGTGGCCATTGTTGGCCTCCAGCTCTTTATCGGCGGTGACTTTATTTAGCACCTGACGATTGCGTTCGGCATCTTTGCTCGGGATAAACGCCGCCATACCGCCCATCGCGAAGGCGCCGCGCTTATGGCAAGTCTTAATCAGCAGGCGTGAATAGGCGCTCAGGAAAGGTTTATCCATCGTCACCACCTGGCGATCCGGCAGGACACGGTCGGGGTGATTTTTCAGCGTCTTGATATAACTGAAGATATAGTCCCAGCGCCCGCAGTTCAGGCCAACAATATGGTCGCGCAGCGCATGCAGGATTTCATCCATCTGGAATACTGCCGGCAGCGTCTCAATCAGCAACGTGGCCTTAATGGTGCCCCGCGGCAGCTCAAAACGATCCTCGGTGAAACTGAAGACTTTGCTCCACCATGCCGCCTCTTGCCAGGACTGGGTTTTCGGCAGATAGAAATAGGGGCCGCTCCCTTTCGCCAGCAGCGCCTGGTAGTTGTGGAAGAAATAGAGCGCAAAATCGAACAAACTGCCGGGAATCGCCTCACCACGCCAGGTAACGTGCTTCTCCGGCAGATGCAGGCCGCGAA
This sequence comes from Klebsiella sp. 141198, assembly GCF_050600785.1. Lineage (NCBI taxonomy): Bacteria > Pseudomonadati > Pseudomonadota > Gammaproteobacteria > Enterobacterales > Enterobacteriaceae > Klebsiella > Klebsiella sp. 141198. Next base: position 2,097 of record NZ_JAQIRM010000007.1, on the reverse strand, counting down.
CGCGGCAGACCAGTACCGCGGGATCGGGCTGCAACTGATAAATTTTCCCCGCTTCGTTGGTGTAGCTGATGGTGCCATTGACCGCATCGCGCAGATTGATTTGGCCATCAATCACTTTGTGCCAATCCGGCGCCAGCGAGTCTTCGAAATCAGCCATAAAGACTTTAACGTTAGCATTCAGGGCGTTAATTACCATCTTGCGTTCAACCGGACCGGTGATTTCTACGCGGCGGTCCTGCAAATCGGCCGGAATACCGCGTATCTTCCAGTCACCATTACGAATGGAATCCGTTTCCGAAATAAAATCAGGAAGATTACCACCATCAATGGCCTGCTGTTGCAGGACGCGTGCCGCCAACAGCTGATTACGCTCAGGCATAAAACGGCTCACCAGTTCCGTCAGGAACTCCACCGCTTCCGCAGTCAGAATTTGCTTCTCCTGCTCGCCATAAGGCTGGCTGAAGGCCAGTTCATCGGTCATTGTCGCCTGGTGCGTCATTGTGCAGCTCCTCTTGGTTGATCCTGGTAGCGCGAGCGAAAGATCGTTGTCTGCTTTTCGCTCAGCACAATTAAGACTACTCAAGAATTTTTCAAAATCAAAAACAATTTCCATTTTTAATTTAAAATCAATTCAACACTTTGATAACAAAGAAATTAAAGTTTAAACAGAAGGGGAAGTGATTTTCGGAAATAAAAAAGGCACCCTAAGGTGCCTGAGGCGAGATGCTGAAACGCTTTAGGATCGTACGCGCTGGTAGATTAATCCAGCGTTGGATTCATATGACGCAGATCGTATGGTGTGATTTGGTAGACGTAATAGTTAAGCCAGTTAGCAAACAGGAGATTGCCATGGCTGCGCCAGGTCGCCCGCGGTTTATTGTTTGGATCGTTATTCGGGAAGTAGTTGTCCGGAAGCTGTGGCGCTAAACCAGCCTCCAGATCGCGGAAGTATTCACTTGCCAGGGTATGCGGATCGTATTCAGGGTGACCGGTAACAAAAGCGATACGTTTATCTTTGCTGGCGAAAAGATAGGCATCGCCATCTTCGGTTTCAGCAAGAATGTCGAGGTCGGTGTAATCACGAATCAGCCCGGCCGGGAAGTCGGCATAGCGCGAATGAGGCGCAAGGAAGGTGTCATCAAACCCGCGAGTCAGCAGCGCATGCGGGTGCAAAATATGGTGTTCATAAACGCCAGAGATCTTTTCGGTACGAGTTTGCTTGGGGATACCATAAAGAATATTCAGCGCCGCCTGTACCGCCCAACAGACAAATAGTGTTGACGTGACGTGATCCTTAGCCCACTCCAGTACCTGTTTGATCTGTGGCCAGTAGGCGACATCGTTAAATTCAACCAGCCCCAACGGCGCGCCGGTAACAATAAGACCATCGAAGTTCTGCTCGCGAATGTCGTCAAAGTTGCAGTAAAAGTTATTCAGATGCTCCGTCGGCGTATTACGCGACTCACGCGCATCGATGCGTAGCAGTTGGATATCGACCTGCAGCGGCGAGTTCGACAGCAGCCGCAGGAACTGATTCTCCGTCTCGATCTTCTTTGGCATTAGATTGAGAATTAACACCTTCAGCGGGCGGATTTCCTGAGTGGTGGCACGCGATGTCGTCATCACGAAGACGTTTTCATCGCGCAAGAAATTGACGGCCGGTAGCTCGTCCTGCACCCGAATTGGCATAGCTGTATCACCCCATTACATACGTATAAACGTTTAGACATCCAGATAGCTGACAATAACCAGGAATAAGCAAAATGTCGAGTCTGCAAGTGGAAGGTGAGAAAGTTTCAAGGAGGATTTAAAAGGTTGGATCTCACGCAGGCAGTGCAGGCCGGGGAAGTATTGATATGGTCGCTTTCCCCGGGGGCGGCGCGAGGCGCCTTTCCCGGGCTACGGGTTGCTACGCGGTCTGTAGCCCCGGTAAGCGCAGCGCTACCGGGGAGATATACCCCGCACAGCAAAAAACCCCGCACCTTTCGGTACGGGGTTCTTCTTATTTGATGCCTGGCAGTTCCCTACTCTCACATGGGGAGACCCCACACTACCATCGGCGCTACGGCGTTTCACTTCTGAGTTCGGCATGGGGTC
>NZ_JAQIRM010000006.1:0-390632 GCF_050600785.1 Klebsiella sp. 141198 | reverse complement strand
ACATCGACCTTTTTATTGGCCGCGGCGTCGATTTTCGCCTGGCGGTCGGCCAGCGCTTTATCGACGGCTTTCGCGACGATGGCGTCGATCTGCTCCTGGGTAAACTCCTGCGCCAGTACGGAAATTGGGCACAGCGCGGCGATAACCGCCATGGCCAATGGCAGCTTTTTAACTGTATTCATGGTTATCTCACTTTAATAATTAATATATGCAGACAATAACCGCCCCATTCTGGTTAAAATAAAAATAACCAAAATAAGCTGATTTGTTTTTTTCAGGGTACAGCTACGCCGGAGAAAAAATATCTTATTCTCAGTGGCGAAATTTAACGGCTAGTACAAATGCAGATGAATTAATTTTTTCTCAAAATATATTTCCTGAGGTTATTGAGTTTATAATCAGATTATTTGGCGAAAATCCCTTTTCCGCATAAATTCATATTTTCAGGTAATACAGGAATTACTGGCTAACGGCCCCGGCGACTGGTGCCACGCTTTTCGCCTTTTCGACTTCATTTTTTATTAATGAACGCTCATAGGCGCGCAGGAATGGCAGATAAATCACTGCCGACATCACCATGCAGATAACGCACATCACCACCGGGCTTAAGGTCCAGTTAGCCGCCCACGAGGCGCCAATCGGCGCGGGCGTCGTCCACGGCGTCAGCGACACCACCTGGCTCAACCAGCCAAGGCGGGTTGCGCCGTAAGCCAGCACCGCGTTGACCATCGGCACGCAGACGAAGGGAATAAACATCATTGGGTTCATGATGATCGGCGCGCCGAACAGAATCGGTTCGTTGATGTTGAAGAAGCTTGGCACGATGCCCATTTTGCCGATAGTCCGCAGATGCGTGACCCGGCTACGCAGCAGCAGGAAGGCCAGCGGCAGGGTCGAGCCGACGCCGCCAATCAGCAAATAGTGATCCCAGAAGCCCTGCAGGTAAACGTGCGGCAGCGCCGCGCCGGCCGCCAGTGCCGCCTGGTTTGCCGACAGGTTGGCCATCCAGAACGGGTTCATAATGCCGGTAACGATAAGCGAGCCGTGAATACCGGCGAACCAGAAAATCTGGCACATCAGCACCGACAGCAGAATCGCCGGCAGCGAATCGGAGGCGGAGACCAGCGGTTCCAGCAGATGCATAATCGCCTGCGGCAGGATCATGCCGGTTTGCGCCTCAATGAACAGGTTGAGCGGATGCAGAGTACCGATGACCACCAGTACCGGAATGAGGATCTCAAACGAACGGGCGACGCCGGTCGGCACCTCTTTCGGCAGGCGAATGGTCACGTTGTTTTGCTTCAGCCAGGCGTAAACGCGGGTGGAGTAAATGGCAGTGATCAGCGCGGTGAAAATGCCCTGGCCGGATAAATACTGAGTAGAAATTTTGCCATCGGCATAGGGCGCGGCGACCAGCAGGAAGGCCATAAACGCCAGCAGGCCAGACATGACCGGATCGAGCTGGAACTGGCGTCCGAGGCTGGCGCCGATGCCGACTGAGATAAAAAAGGTCATCACGCCCATGCTGAGGTTAAACGGCAGCATCAGCTGTTCACGGTACTGCTGGGAAAAATCCAGCCAGCCGCGGGCAAAGCCGTTAGTGGTCTCCGGCGAGAAAGGCGGAAAGATAAATACCAGCATGAAAGAGCCGATGATCATGAACGGCAATGCGGCGGTAAAGCCATCGCGGATGGCGATAACATATTTCTGTTGCCCAAGGCGTCCTGCCAGCGGAGTAATAGACTGCTCGATCACGGCAATCATCGACTGATACAGAGAACTCATTTGAACACCTCTTAGTGCGCCGCGGCGATCAGCGACAGGGCATAATTCAGAACGTTATCTCCCCGCTGCATTCCGTAATCCATCGTATCGATAGGCTGGACGGGAATATTCAGGGGAGCGGCTTTCTCGCTAAGCATTTTCAGCATGTATTTGACCTGGGGGCCAAGCAGCACCACCTGGTATTGCGGAAACTGCATATCAAATTCGGCAACGCCATAGGCGTCAATCTGCACCGGCAGGTCGCGTTCCTTTGCGGCATCCACCATTTTCCTCACCAGCAGGCTGGTGGACATCCCGGCGGAGCAACACAGCATAATCTTGTACATCGACGGCTTTCCTCATATGTAAAAAGTTATTGCGAGGATGATTTGATATCAGACGGAAACCGGTTTCCATTTATAAAAAACAGAACTGTGAGCGCGGTCAATAACTCACCGTTAGCGGCCTTACTAATTAGATTTCGCTCACAAAATAATGTCGATTTGGCGTGGTTTTTTGCCGAAATGGAAAATCGGTTTCCAAATAAAAAAGGAAACGGCTATACTGCCGCTGGTTATAATTGAAGCGATTCAGGACACAGCGTTACAGGGGCTAAGCCGCACCTGCCAGGGGAAAAAAGATGTCGACAATCAATGATGTATCACGGTTAGCCGGGGTATCGAAAGCCACGGTTTCGCGCGTGCTGAGCGGTTCGCGCGGGGTAAAAGAGGCCAGCCGCCAGGCGGTGCTTCAGGCGGCGGAAACGCTGAACTACCGGCCCAATATGATTGCCCAATCCTTACTGAGCCAGTCGACGGGCTGTATCGGCGTGATTTGCGCGCAGGACAACATCAATCAGACCACCAGCTATCTCTACGCCCTGGAAAAACAGCTCAGCCAGCATCAGAAGCATCTACTGCTGCGCTTCGCCAATAACCGCGGCGACGTATTAAGCGCGCTGGATGAACTCACCTGTGGCCTGTGCGATGACGTGCTGATCATCGGCGCGCGCTTTCCGCTGCAGATCGAGCGCCCCGATGTGGTGCTGATTGATTGTCTGGAAAGCGATGGCGAGAACAGTATTCAGTTTGATCACGCCTTCGCCGCGGAAACCGCCTGTCATTATCTGATTAATCAGGGGCGGCGGCAGATTGCGCTGATCCATCCGCAGGGGAGCGGCTTTGCCGATCAGGTGCTGCTGGGCTATAAGCATGCGCTGGAGAAGAACTTCCTGCCGTTTAATCGCAACCTGGTCTTCCTGGACTGCGCCTCGTCGTCGGTGGCGGTGCAGGAGTTGATGAATAACGCCACTACCCTGAACTTTAATGCGCTGTTGGTGAGCGATGAACTGCAGGCGCAGCGGGTAGTGCCGCAGCTGCAGGCGTTTAACCGCGCGGTGCCGGAAAAAGTAATGGTCTTCAGTCTCGCGGGTTCGCTGCAGATGCCGGGTATTCCGACCATCCCGGCGATTGAGTATTCGATGGATGCGATGGCTTCGCGGATCGTCAACTGGCTGATCGGGAAAAGCCCGCAGCCCGGCGGCAGCCTGCTGCGCGGCGACTTAATTATTCCCGAGCGTTGGGGGAAATAAAAAACCGTCGCGGCAGGCAACGGTTTTCCTGATAATTCAGCCCGTTATTTCTCCGGGCAGCGAATTTTATCAATGGCGGCCAGGTAGCCTTTTTGATTATTGCGCTCTTTCGCCAGCGTCGCTTCGCGAACGTAACTCTGGTTGTCTTTCGAGGCGAGGATTTTATTGGCGAAATCGGTATCGCTGAGGGTGCTCGCCGGGGCGCATTTTTCCTTCACCGCTTTCAACACCTGCTGTTTTTGCTGCTCAAACTGCAGGCTTTGCAGCGGCGATTCGGCCCACGCCGCGCTGGCGCTAAGGGCAGTAACCAGACACAACATCCAACACGCTTTCATGGCGCTTCTCCTTCACTTTTCGCTTCAGTCAACTATATGCGCAGCAGGTGAATTGCGCAAATGTTAGACACTTTTTGTTGTTTAAAATCAGACGATTGCTATTACGCCGCGCGTACCCGCCGCCGGGAATCCACCGCGATAAGAATGACCGAAGAGAGAATCAACAGCGTCCCAAGCCAGTCCGGCAGGGTAAAGGTAATACCCAACAGCAAGAGAGAGAGCAGGGCGCTGCTCAGCGGCTCGGCGCAGCTGAGGATCCCGGCTTTCGCGCCGCCAATCTGCTGGGCGCCGTTGAGATACAGGCTGAAGGTCAGCGAGGTACCGATCACCACGAGATAGAAAAACGCCAGCAGCAGACGGCCGTTCACCACAAAGTTCGCGCTTTGGCTGCCATAAAACGGCAACAGCATCGCCCCGCCAATCAGCATGCTCCAGCCGACGATCGGCAGCGTGCCGTAGCGGGCGATAAGCGTTGAGGGATAGGTGGTATAAAACGCCGCCGCGAAGGCTGAGGCGATCCCCCAGAACAGCGCCGCCGGCGAGATGGAGAGCGAGGTCGGGTTGCCGTGGGTGACCAGCAGGAAGGTGCCGGCAAGCGAGGTGCCAATCGCCAGCAGCACAAAGGGACTGGGCCGGGCCTTACGCGCCAGCGCGAACCAGGCGACGATAATCGTCGGCGATAAAAACTGTAGCACCGTGGCGGTGGCGGCGTTCGACTTCTCGATGGTCATCAGGAAGGTGTACTGCACGGTTAACGCGCCGACCAGCGAGAAAAACAGCAGGCTAAGGGCATCTTTGCGGTTTTGCATGACGCGGAAAATTTTGTCGCCGTGAACGAAGGCGAGCATCAGCAAAATCAGCCCGGCGAACAGCAGGCGGATCATGGTCAGATAAGGCGATGACATCTGACTTTGCTGCATAATGTACTGCGCGCAGACCCCGGAACTGCCCCACAGGACGGCGGCGATCAATACGTTCAACATCCCTCTTTTGCTGGAACCCATTTTTCCCTCGCGTGAAATAGCGCAAAGCAGGAATCATAGCACGGCGGCGACGCGGCGCGTGTTTTACTGCCGACGCCACTCGCCCGGCGTCATGCCGTAGTGTTTTTTAAAGGTTTTCGCAAATGAAGCCTGTGATTGAAAACCGCAGCGTTCGGCAATCACTTCCAGCCGCGCCTGGCGATCGAGATGTAGCAGGCGAGCGGCCATCGCCATCCGCAGCTGCGACAGCCACGCCTGCGGCGTCAGATGATAGACGCGGGCAAAATGGCGGGCGAAGGTGGCGCGCGATAAAAACGCCCGCGCCGCCATGCTCTCGATAGTCCACGGCTGTTCCGGCGCGGCCAGCACCGCGAGAACGGCCGGCATTAGCCGCGTATCGCTCATCAGGCGCAACAGGCCGCCCGGCGGCTCCTGCGCGCCGAGCAGGGTACGTAACAGCAGTACCAGCAGCGTATCGCCAAGACTGCGTACGATAGCGCTGCCGCCGGGATGTTCCGCCAGGCTTTCGCGCACCAGCACGTTAAGCAAAATATCCAGTTCCGGGCAATCTTCGCGCTCATCGGTATGTAAATGGATCAGCGCCGACTCTTCGGCGAACAGCCAGTTGACGTGCGGGCCGAAGTAAAACTCGCCGCACAGCATCTCCAGCGCGTCGCTTTCCACGGCGGTACGGACTTCCGTCAGCGTGCCGTTAAAGCGGTGGGCGACGGGCAGTACCTGACCCCACTCCACCAGGCTCTCCATCAGATGCGGCGAACCGTGCGGCAGCAGGATCACGTCGCCGGCGCGCATGTGGCGGGTTTGATGACCGACGGTTAGGCGCCCTTCGCCGCGCAACACAAAGTGCCACGGCACCACGCCCGCTCGCATTTGATCGTGTCCGGCCTGCCAGCGGCCGCCGAAACGGCAATGCAGATTCACTTCGCAACGCGGGGCCAGCAGCGTCAACAGATGGCTCAAACTATCCATGCGACTCCTGAGACGATAAGACAAAAAAATGAGACGAAGAGCGCCAGTCTAGCACGTCGCCGACCACTAAGATGTCTCCATTGCCACAACATACCCTCAAATAACAGGAGTACACCATGAGCCGTTTAGCCGATATCCGTGAACAAGATGCCACCGGTAAAGCCGCCGATATTTTCGCCGGAATTAAAAAAGCGATGGGTAAAGTGCCGAATGCCTATCTGACCATCGGCGGCCACTCGCCGGCGGCGCTCCAGCAGGCGCTGGCGCACAACGCGATGCTGCATAAAAGCAGCCTTAGCGCGCAGGAGCTGGAAGCGATTAATTTATCGGTCAGCGAAGCGACCGGCTGTGATTACTGCCTGGCCGCCCATACCCTGATGGCCAAAAAAGCGGGCTTCAGCGGCGAGCAAATCCACGCCCTGCGCCGCGGCGAGTATACGGAAGATGCGCACCTGGACGCGCTGGTGAAATTCGCCCAAACCCTGGTGACCACCACCGGTACGCTGCCGGAAGCGGATGTCGCCGCGCTGCGTCACGCCGGTTTTAGCGACCAGCAGGTGATTGAGATCATCAGCGCCGTCAGCGCCATCCTGTTCACCAACATGGTGAACCGGGTTAACGACACGGTAGTGGACTTCCCGAAAGCCGATTAACCCGTCGTCGCGCGCCTGTTTACAGTCCCAATTCGCTTAGCCCCGGATGATCGTCAGGGCGGCGACCCTGGGGCCAGTGGAACAGGCGCTCGCTTTCCGCGATCGGCAAATCGTTGATGCAGGCGTAGCGCGTGGACATTAGGCCGTGCTCATCAAACTGCCAGTTTTCATTGCCGTATGAACGAAACCAGTTGCCGCTGTCGTCGCACCACTCGTAGGCGAAGCGTACGGCGATGCGATTATCCTGCCACGCCCAAAGCTCCTTAATCAGCCGGTATTGCAGCTCTTTACGCCATTTTCGCTGCAGAAACTCCACGATTTGCCCCCGTCCGTGGACAAATTCGCTGCGGTTGCGCCATTCGCTATCCACGGTATAAGCCAGCGCGACTTTTTGCGCATCGCGGCTGTTCCAGCCATCTTCTGCGGCGCGCACCTTCTGCACTGCGCTGTCGCGGGTGAACGGCGGTAACGGGGGACGTTGTTCGCTCATCAGGACTCTCCTTTTGGGGATAATTGATGCTGCAGGCGCTGATTCTCCTGCTCCAGTTCATGAATACGCTCTTGCAGGCTCTGGCTGTATTCCGCGACCTGCTGTGCGCTGTAGCGCGGCGTAATGTGCTGCGGGCAGTTCCAGTCAAAAGCCTGCAGATGAAAACGAAACAGGCGTTCGATGCGGGCGCGATAGTTTGCCGGCGTCACTAACGCCAGCAGCTCAGGCTGCTCTTCCGCCGCCAGCACCTCGACGGTAGCGTAGATCTTCAGCCTGGCACGGCGCGGGTAATCCATCAAAAACAGGCAGGCCCGGTCGCTGCCGCGCAGGTTGCCGGTGGTAATGTACTGGCGATTACCGCCGAAATCGGCCATGGCCAGCGTGGTGTCATCCAGCAGGCGCAGAAAACCCGGCGGGCCGCCGCGATGCTGAATGTAGGGCCAGCCGTTTTGCGACACCGTCGCCAGATAAAAACTGTCGCGGGTAGCGATCATCCCTTCTTCGCTGGCGCCGAAGCGATCCGCCTGACGGCGGCTGTGCGGCGTTTGCCACAGCTGGTCGCTGCCCATTTCATGTTGTACATCCATGACATCCGGGGTGATAGCGATATCGAGAAAGGTTGCTGCCATAACGCCTCCTGAAGGTAGGGGGCTATCATGGACTGTGCTGTGAAAAATGATAATACTGCTTATCTGGTAATCATCTTTCCAGATAACGGGAGAATAATGGACCGATTAAGCGCTATGGCGCTGCTGGTGAAAGTCACTGAACTGGGCAGTATGTCGGCGGCGGCGCGGGCGATGAATATACCGCTAACGACCGTGAGCCGTAATATCGGCGAGCTGGAGAGCGCGCTGGGAGTCCGTTTATTGACGCGCACCACCCGTAAACTCACCCTCACTGATGCCGGCGTCGATTATGTCGCCGCTGCGCGGCGGATCCTCGAAGAGGTGGAAAACGCCGAACGCCGGGCAACGGGTGAATACCAGGAGCCGAAGGGCGAGCTGGTGATCTCCGCGCCGACGATGTTTGGTCGCCAGCACGTTCTGCCAATCATTAGTGAATTTATCTCCCGTTATCCGCAAATTCGCGTACGTTTGTTACTTAGCGACAGTAATGCCGATCTGGTCGGCGACCATATCGATCTGGCGGTACGGATTGGTGAACTGGCTGATAGCAGCATGGTGGCGGCCCGGCTGGGCGCGATGCGTATTGTGGCCTGCGCCCATCCCGCGCTGTTGGCGAAATACGGCGAACCGCAGCGTCCGCGCGATCTGGCGGCGTTGCCGATCATCCGTATTGAATCGCCGATGCCCTATCGTGGCTGGCGCTTTCGCGCCGTTGAACGGGAAGATCAGCTGATTAATCTGCCGCCGGTGTTGGCCGTCACCACGCCGGAGAGCGCCGCCGATGCCGCCCGACTGGGCGTTGGGGTGGCCCGCTTGCTGCACTATCAGGCGCTGGATGGCCTGCGCTGTGGGGAACTGCGTCTGCTGCTGGAAAGCGTCGAGCCGGAGCCCGCGCCGGTTCATTTGTTATATATCGCGCGGGAGCTGGCTCCGCTTAAGCTGCGGAAATTTATCGATTTTGCCGCGCCGGCGCTGCGCCAGTCCTTGCTACGCATTGCCGGGGCCGTTTAATGCGCCGCGGTTTTCAGCGGCGCCTCCTTCAATAGCCAGGAAAGGACAAACGCGACGGCCATAATGCAGGCCGCCATCAGGAATGCCGCATGGATCGCCGCGCCGAAGGCGTCGAGATAATCGAGACGGATCGCCGCTGGCAGATGCTGTACCGCCACCGGATTCATGGCTGGCGGCAGCACCGCGCCCTCAGGCAGCAGTTTCTGCAGGTTATTTTGCAGCACATGGGTAAAGACCGCGCCGAACAATGCCACGCCGATGGAGCCGCCAATCGAGCGGAACAGGGTCACGCCGGAAGTGGCAACACCGTACATCTGCGCCGGCATCGCATTCTGTACCGCCAGCACCAGTACCTGCATCACCAGCCCCAGACCCGCGCCGAGCACGCCGGTAAACAGATAAAGCTGCCACATCGGCGAATGAATGGTGATGCGGGTCAGCAGCACCATGCCGGTCACGCCGAGCAGGGTACCGATAATCGGGAAAATCCGGTATTTCCCGGTGTGGCTAATCACCCGGCCGCTGATGATGGAGGTCAGCAGCAGGCCGCCCATCAGCGGGATTAACTGTAACCCGGCCTCGGTTGGCGTCGCCTCTTTCACCACCTGCAGATAGAGCGGCAGGAAAGTGACCGAACCGAACAGCGACATGCCGATAACAAAGCCAATCAGGCTGCACAGCAGGAAGCTACGGTTGCGGAACAGCGACAGCGGAATAATCGGCTCGGCGGCAATCCGCTCTTCGTAGATAAAACCGATGATCCCCACGATGCCGAAGGCCAGAATGCACCACAGCTGCGGGTCATTCCACGCATGGACGCTGCCGCCTTCCGAGGTAAACAGGATGATGCACAACAGCGCCATGCTGAGGTAAATCGCCCCCAGCCAGTCAATCTGATGCTGGCTGCGTTTGTTGCTGCTGTGGAATACCGCGCCGATAACCAGCAGCGCGAACAGACCCAGCGGCAGGTTGATATAGAAAATCCAGCGCCACGAGGCGTGCTGTACCAGGAAACCGCCGATCAGCGGGCCGATAACCGTCGCCAGGCCGAAGACGCCGCCGAACAGCCCCTGATAGCGCCCACGGTTGGCGGGTGGGATAACGTCGGCGACCGCCGCCATGCTGATCACCATCAGGCCGCCGCCGCCGAGCCCCTGCAGCGCGCGCATCAGTACTAATTGCGTCATGTTTTGCGCAAGCCCGCAGAGCGCGGAACCGGCAAGAAACAGCACGATCGCCACCTGCAGCACGATTTTGCGCCCGAAAAGATCGCCGAATTTACCGTACAGCGGCACCACGATGGTCGAGCTGAGGATATAGGCGGTGACCACCCACGAAAGTTTATCCAGCCCGCCGAGCTCGCCAACGATAGTAGGCAAGGCGGTGGAGACAATGGTCTGGTCCAGCGCCGACAGTAGCATCACCAGCAGCAGGGCGCTGAACAGCAGGCGGATTGAGGGCGCCGGTTGGTTTGCGACTTCAGATGTCATTGCATCACTCGCTTGAAATTAATTAAATGCATAATTAATATTTAGGGAAATGATGAATCGGGTCAAGAGATCGCCAGCATATGCCAGCACTAAAAGCTAATGAAGCGCCGCGCCGCCCCGGTCGGCCACGCGGTAAAAAGCCGGGAACCGCTAACCGCGAGCAGTTGATAGATATCGCCCTGGCGCTGTTTGCTCGCCACGGCGCGGCCCGCGTGTCGCTAAATGCCATTGCCAAAGAGGCCGGGGTGACGCCGGCGATGCTGAATTACTATTTTACGTCGCGGGAAGCGCTGATTGAGAATTTGCTGGAAGAGCGCTTTATGCCGCTGCGTAACGATATCAGCCGCATTTTTGTCGACCATCCGCAGGATCCGGTGACGGCGTTGACGATGATGGTTGAGACGCTGGCGGACATGGCGGAGCAAAATGCCTGGTTCGCGCCGCTGTGGATGCAGGAGATCATCGGCGAGATGCCGATGCTGCGCCAGCACATGGATGCGCGCTTCGGCGAGGAGCGTTTTCAGGTGATGCTGGAGACGGTTCGTCGCTGGCAGCAGGAGGGGAAAATTAACCCGGCGCTGGCGCCGGAACTGCTGTTTACCACGGTGATTAGCCTGGTGCTGGTGCCATTCTCGCGCATCCATAGCGACCCGCGTTTACAGGCGGTAACCCGGCAGACCATTGTTAGCCACGCGCTGGCGTTAATGGGCCACGGGGTCGGCGGTTAAGGTGTGATTTTGTGTTAATTCCGATGCTGATACTGCTTCTGCCTTATGGCTCTCCTGGCGCAGGGATTTTCCCGGAGGCGGCGCGTTGCGCCTTGTCCGGGCTACCAAATCGCACAGTCGGGTAGCCCGGATAAGCGCAGCGCAATCCGGGGTTATCGTTACAGCGTTTTCGATAAATAGTGGCGTTGCATACCCGCGTGCGGGAAATCGGGCAGCGACATCTGCAACTGATAGCCTAATTTCTGATAAAACGGCAGCGCCTGGAAGCTAAAGGTATCGACCAGCAAATGACTGCAGCCCAACGCCTGCGCCTGCTGTTCCGCTTCCTGCATAAGCTCGCGGCCCAGGCCGTTGCCGCGCATCTCTTCGCTCACCCACAAGTATTCGATACACAGCCAGTTGCCTTTGCGTTTGGCGATAAGCCCGCCACGCATCACCGCTTGCTCATCGCGGGAGTAAATGCCCAGATCGCCAAACTGCGTCGGGTCGAGGTAGCGTGAATTGTATTCACGCAGGCCTGCCAGCAATTCTTGTTGATCGTCGGGATTAATGCTTTTTGTAATTATTAGAGCCATTAAGTTTCTCCAGTTGCACAGGCAATCGTTATATTTTCCTCTACTGACTTTCACAAAATATTCTTATTTTCTCCATTATTTTTTGTCTTAATTTTGTCGTTCAAAGTAAGCGAAATAACCTTTCCATGATTTTCGAAAGGGCGGGCTGAGAATCCCCACAATAATAATAGTGTTAAGGAACATCTACGCTCCATTTCGATATTTTCATTGAGACGAAAATGTCGCAGCGCCCATCTTTTCCTCGCGATTTAATTCACGGGGGGACGTCTTACATCTTGAGAAAATAAAATGAAACACATCATAGCCCCCATCGCAACAGCATTATTTCTCCTGAGCGGATGCGATAATGCGCAGACAACTGCGCCGCAACAACCCACGCCGGAGGTGGGAATTGTAACGCTGCAAGCCCAGCCGGTGCCGGTTGTCAGTCAACTGACTGGCCGCACGACCGCCTCGCTCAGCGCCGAAGTGCGTCCGCAGGTCGGCGGTATCATTCAGAAGCGCCTGTTTACCGAAGGCGATATGGTGAAGGCCGGGCAGGCCCTTTACCAGATCGATCCCTCCAGTTATCGCGCCGCCTGGAACGAAGCGGCGGCCGCGTTGAAGCAGGCGCAGGCGCTGGTGGTCTCTGATTGCCAGAAAGCCCAGCGCTACGCGTCGTTGGTCAGAGATAACGGCGTCTCTCGCCAGGATGCCGACGACGCTGCCTCCGCCTGCGCCCAGGACAAGGCCAGCGTGGAGTCGAAAAAAGCGGCGCTCGAGAGCGCGCGCATCAACCTGAACTGGACCACCGTCACCGCGCCGATTGCCGGGCGCATCGGCATCTCCTCGGTCACGCCGGGAGCGCTGGTCTCTGCAGACCAGGATACCGCGCTGGCGACGATCCGCGGCCTCGACACCATGTATGTCGATCTGACGCGATCCAGTGTCGATCTCCTGCGTTTACGCAGGCAGAGCCTGGCCAGCAACAGCGATACCCTCAGCGTGACGTTAACCCTTGAAGATGGCAGTACCTATCCCGAAAAAGGGCGTCTGGCGCTCACCGAAGTCGCCGTCGATGAATCCACTGGCTCGGTGACCCTGCGCGCCATCTTCCCCAACCCGCAGCACGTCCTGCTGCCGGGAATGTTTGTCCGCGCGCGTATCGATGAAGGCATCATGAACGACGCGATCCTCGCGCCGCAGCAGGGTATCACCCGCGATGCCAAAGGCGACGCCACGGCGCTGGTTGTCGATGCCGACAACAACGTTGAGCAGCGTACCGTGCAAACCGGCGATACCTACGGTGATAAATGGCTGGTGCTGAGCGGTCTGAAAGCGGGCGACAAGCTGATTGTCGAAGGCACCGGTAAAGTGTCCCCCGGACAAGCGGTGAAGGCCGTTGCCGTCAAAAATAACGGAGGCAATGCCTGATGTTCTCCCGTTTCTTCGTGCGTCGCCCGGTCTTTGCCTGGGTGATCGCTATCCTTATCATGCTTGCCGGGGCGCTGGCGATCCGCACGCTGCCGGTGGGGCAATATCCGGACGTCGCCCCGCCGGCGGTCAAAATATCCGCTACCTATACCGGAGCTTCCGCAGAAACCCTGGAAAACAGCGTCACCCAGGTTATCGAGCAGCAGCTCACCGGACTGGATAACTTACTTTATTTCACCTCCACCAGCAGTTCGGATGGTACGGTGAGTATTACCGTCACCTTTGAGCAGGGAACCGATCCGGATACCGCTCAGGTACAGGTACAAAACAAAGTGCAGCAGGCGGAATCGCGTCTGCCGAGTGAAGTACAGCAATCTGGCGTAACGGTAGAAAAATCGCAAAGCAGTTTCCTGTTAATCCTCGCGGTGTATGACAAAACCAACCGCGCCACCAGTTCTGATATCTCCGATTGGCTGGTCAGCAATATGCAGGACCCGCTGGCGCGCGTGGAGGGCGTCGGCAGCCTGCAGGTATTCGGCGCCGAATACGCGATGCGCATCTGGATGGATCCGACCAAACTCGCCTCTTACTCGTTGATGCCTTCCGACGTACAGTCGGCGATTGAGGCGCAGAACGTGCAGGTCTCCGCGGGTAAAATCGGCGCGCTACCGTCGTCCAATGCCCAGCAATTGACCGCTACCGTGCGCGCGCAGTCGCGGCTGCAAACACCTGACCAGTTCAAAGCGATCATTGTAAAGAGCCAGTCAGACGGTTCAGTGGTGCGCCTGAGCGATGTCGCGCGGGTGGAAATGGGCAGCGAGGATTACACCGCTACCGCTAATCTGAACGGCCACCCCGCCGCCGGGATTGCGGTAATGATGGCGCCCGGCGCCAACGCGCTGGATACCGCGACGCTGGTGAAAAGCAAAATCGCTGAATTCCAGCGTCAGATGCCTCAGGGCTACGATATCGCCTACCCGAAAGACAGCACCGAGTTCATCAAAATCTCGGTCGAGGACGTGATCCAGACGCTGTTTGAAGCGATTATTCTCGTGGTCTGCGTAATGTATCTGTTCCTGCAGAATTTCCGCGCGACGCTCATTCCGGCGGTAGCGGTACCGGTCGTGTTACTTGGCACCTTCGGGGTGCTGGCGCTGTTCGGCTACTCCATTAATACCCTGACGCTGTTCGCCATGGTGCTGGCGATCGGCCTGCTGGTGGATGATGCCATTGTGGTGGTGGAAAACGTCGAACGTATTATGCGCGACGAAGGGCTGCCCGCCCGCGAAGCCACCGAAAAATCGATGGGCGAAATCTCCGGCGCGCTGGTGGCGATCGCCCTGGTGCTGTCGGCGGTGTTCCTGCCAATGGCCTTTTTCGGCGGTTCGACCGGGGTAATCTATCGCCAGTTCTCGGTGACGATCATCTCGGCGATGATGCTGTCGGTGGTGGTAGCGCTAACTCTCACTCCGGCGCTGTGCGGTGCGCTGCTAAGCCACTCCAAACCTCATGACAAAGGCTTCTTCGGCGCCTTTAATCGCCTGTGGGGGCGTACGGAAGATGGCTACCAGCGTCGCGTACTCGGCGGCCTACGCCGCGGCGCGGTGATGATGGGCGCTTACGCCTTGATTTGCGGGGCGATGGCGCTGGCGATGTGGAAACTGCCGGGCAGCTTCCTGCCGGTGGAGGATCAGGGCGAAATCATGGTCCAGTACACCTTGCCTGCCGGGGCGACGGCGGTGCGTACCGCCGAGGTGCGCCGTCAGGTGACCGACTGGTTCCTCACCAAAGAGAAAGCCAATACCGAGGTTATCTTCACCGTCGACGGCTTCAGTTTCAGCGGCAGCGGTCAGAATGCCGGAATGGCCTTCGTCTCATTGAAAAACTGGTCGCAGCGCAAAGGCGACGAAAATACCGCGCAAGCCATTGCGCTGCGCGCCAACAAAGAGCTGGGCGCGATCCGCGACGCCACCCTGTTCGCCATGACGCCGCCATCGGTGGACGGCCTTGGGCAAAGTAACGGCTTCACTTTCGAGCTGATGGCCAGCGGGGGTACCGATCGCGATAGCCTGATGAAGCTGCGCAGCCAACTGCTGGCCGCAGCCAATCAGAGCGGCGAACTGCAATCGGTTCGCGCCAACGATCTGCCACAAATGCCACAGCTGCAGGTGGATATCGATAACAATAAAGCCGTCTCGCTGGGGCTGTCGCTCAGCGACGTGACCGATACGCTCTCCAGCGCCTGGGGCGGCACGTACGTCAACGACTTTATCGATCGCGGCCGGGTGAAAAAGGTCTATATCCAGGGCGAGAGCGACGCGCGCGCCGTGCCGTCCGATCTTGGTAAATGGTTTGTCCGCGGCAGCGATAACAGCATGACGCCGTTCACCGCGTTCGCCACCACCCATTGGGAATACGGCCCGGAAAGCCTGGTACGCTACAACGGCTCAGCCGCCTTTGAGATCCAGGGGGAAAACGCCGCGGGCTTCAGCTCAGGGGCGGCAATGGACAAAATGGAAAAACTGGCCGATAGCCTGCCGGCGGGTTCCACCTGGGCATGGAGCGGTATTTCGCTGCAGGAAAAACTGGCCAGCGGCCAGGCGATGAGCCTGTACGCCATTTCGATTCTGGTGGTGTTCCTGTGCCTGGCGGCGCTGTATGAAAGCTGGTCGGTGCCGTTCTCGGTGATCATGGTCATCCCGTTAGGCCTGCTTGGCGCGGCGCTGGCGGCCACGCTGCGCGGCTTAAGTAACGACGTCTATTTCCAGGTGGCGCTGTTGACGACCATTGGCCTGTCGTCGAAGAACGCCATTCTTATCGTTGAATTCGCTGAATCCGCGGTGGATGAGGGCTATTCGCTCTCGCGGGCGGCGATCCGCGCCGCGCAGACCCGTCTGCGCCCGATTGTCATGACCTCGCTGGCATTTATCGCCGGAGTACTGCCGCTGGCCATTGCTACCGGCGCCGGGGCCAACAGCCGCGTGGCGATCGGTACCGGGATTATCGGCGGCACCCTGACGGCGACGCTGCTGGCGGTGTTCTTCGTCCCGCTGTTCTTTGTGCTGGTGAAGCGTCTCTTTACCCGCCCACGTCCTTCTCAGGAGTAAGTTATGTTTCGTTTGAGTTTAATGTTTATCGCGCTCCTGACCGCGGGCTGCGTCTCTCTTGACCCGCACTACGAGCGCCCGGCCGCGCCGGTGCCGGCGACCCTTCCCGGCGCGCACGGCGAATCAACGGCGGTGGTCGGCGACTGGCAAAAAGTGGTCAATGATGTGCGGTTAAAAAAAGTGGTCAGCATCGCGCTTAATAGCAACCGCGATGTGCAAAAAGCATTGGCCGATATTGAAGCCGCTCGCGCCCAGTATGGCGAAACGCGCGCATCGTTGTTTCCCACCGTCGATGCCGAGCTGAGCCATACCCGCAGCAAAACGATCGCCAGCGGCCTAAGTTCTACCTCGCAGGCTGACGGCGCGGTCTCGAGCTTCGAACTGGACTTGTTCGGCAAGAACCAGAGCCTGTCGCGCGCGGCGCGAGAAAGCTGGCTTGCCAGCGAATTCACCGCGCAAAATACCAGACTGACGATGATTGCCGATTTGACCACCGCCTGGGTGACGCTGGCGACGGATAATAGCAATCTGGCGCTGGCGCAGCAGACGATGGATAGCGCGGAGAACTCGCGCAAAATCGTCGCTCGCCAGATGGCGGTGGGCACCGCCTCCGCCGGTGATTTAAGTTCGGCGGAAAGCGTCTATCAGCAGGCGCGAGCCAGCGTCGCCAGCTATCGTACGCTGGTGGCGCAGGATAAAAACGCCATTAACCTACTGGCGGGGGAAACCGTGCCGGAGAGCCTGCTGCCCGGTACGCTGGAGAGTCTGGGGGATAACAGCATCGCGCTGGTGCCGGCGGGGGTATCATCATCGGTACTGTTGCGCCGGCCGGATATTCAGGAGGCGGAACATAATCTCAAGAGCGCTAATGCCGATATCGGCGCGGCGCGAGCGAACTTTTTCCCGTCCATTTCGCTGACCGCCAGCGCCGGGGTCGGCAGCGATTCGCTATCGTCGCTGTTCAGCCACGGCATGCAGGTGTGGTCGTTTGCGCCCTCTATCAGCCTGCCGCTGTTCACCGGCGGCAGTAATCTGGCCCAGCTACGCTATGCGCAAGCGGAGAAAAAGGGGCTGATTGCCACCTACGAGAAATCCATTCAGAGCGCCTTTAAGGACGTTGCCGATGCGCTGGCGCGCCGGGAAACGCTGAGTGAACAGCTCGATGCCCAGCAGCAGTATGTTGCCGCCGAGCAGAAGTCGCTGGATATCGCGATGAAGAGTTATCAGGCCGGGGTCGGCGACTATCTGTCGGTGCTGACCGCCCAGCGGACGCTGTGGTCGGCGAAGGCGACGCTGCTGTCGCTGCAGCAGACCGACCTCAATAACCGCATTACGCTCTGGCAATCGCTGGGCGGCGGCGCCAGTTAATGTTCCTCTTCGGAGGTGTTATAGCACCTTAATCACTCCTGGCACATGCGTTAACTCCAGGTTGCGGTAATAAAATATTCCATCTTTATTACCGCAATATCTCTGGCTATACCTACAATTCTCCTATTATCCCAAGCGTATTAATCGTGATACTCTTCACATGCATGGAATAAAAAATTCCTTATACTGCGCGCAACTGAGAATAACGAGGTTTTTATGAGTATCGACCTGAGCAAACTGCTGACCGAGCGACGCAACGCCAACAGCGCCAACATTGACACCCTCTCCACTGTCGACATGCTGACGGTGATAAACCAGGAAGATCAGCAAGTGGCGCAGGCGATAACGCCTTACTTGCCGCAGATAGCGGAAGTCGTGGATAAAGTGGCGGCGGCGCTGCGGGCTGGGGGACGGCTGATTTACATCGGCGCCGGCACGTCGGGGCGTTTGGGTATCCTGGACGCCAGCGAATGCCCGCCGACCTTTGGCACCCGTCCGGAGCAGGTGGTGGGGATTATCGCCGGCGGACATAAAGCGATTCTGAGCGCCGTGGAAAACGTGGAAGACAATAAAGCGCAAGGGGCGATGGATCTGCAGAACCTTAACTTCAGCAACCGCGATGTGCTGGTGGGGCTGGCGGCCAGCGGGCGTACGCCGTACGTCATTGGCGCGATGGAATACGCCCATAGCCAGAATGCGTTTGTCGCTATCGTCAGCTGTAACCCGCACGGTGAAATGGCGCAGCTGGCGGACGTGGCGATTACCCCGGTGGTCGGCCCGGAAGTGGTTACCGGATCGACCCGCCTGAAAGCCGGCACCGCGCAGAAACTGGTGCTGAATATGATCTCCACCGGGGCGATGATCCGCATCGGTAAGGTCTACAGCAACCTGATGGTGGATGTCGAAGCGACCAATGCCAAGCTGATTGAGCGTCAGGTGTCTATCGTGATGGAAGCGACCGACTGCGATCGCGCCACCGCGCAGAATGCGCTGGATGCCTGTGGCCGCCACTGTAAGACGGCGATTGTGATGGTGTTGGCTGACTTAAGCGCCGCAGAAGCGCAGTCGCTGCTGGCGAAAAACAACGGTTTTATCCGCAAGGCGCTAAGCAACACCTGAGCGCCGACAGACAGGTAACAGGCAATGGCAAAAATAACTAAAGAGATGATAGCGCGGATCCTGGCCCACGTCGGCGGGGCCGCAAACGTGGCGCAGGCGGGTAACTGCATGACGCGCCTGCGCTTGACCCTGCGCGATGAAAGCCTGGCCGATAGCGCCGCCATTCGCCAGATTGATGGCGTGATGGGGGTTATCGTCAGCGATGAACAGTTCCAGGTGGTATTAGGCCCCGGCAAGGCGCAGACCGCCGCGGAAATGATGAACGGCCTGATGGAAGCGGCGCCGCAGGCAGCCGCCTCGCTGGCGGATGTGGCAGCGGAGAAAAAGCAGGCGCTGAAGAGCAAGCAGACCAGCGGGGTACAGAAATTTCTCGCGAAGTTCGCCACTATCTTTACGCCGTTGATCCCCGGCTTCATCGCCGTCGGGCTGCTGCTGGGCTTTGCTACGCTGGCGGAACAAATCTTCGTGCTGGAGAACGCGCACCCTAACGCCAGCCTGGTGGCGCTGATTGGCTACATGAAGGTATTCAGCAAAGGGATGTTTACCTTCCTGAGTATCCTGATTGGCTATAACGCTCAGAAAGCCTTCGGCGGTTCTGGCGTGAACGGCGCGATTATCGCCTCGCTGTTCGTGCTGGGCTACAACCCGGAAGCGACCAGCGGATTCTACGCCGGAATTTCGACCTTCTTCGGCCACGGTATCGACCCGCGCGGCAATATTATCGGCGTGCTAATCGCCTCGATTATTGGCGCGTGGGTAGAACGTCAGGTGCGGCGGATAATGCCTGCTAACCTCGATATGATCCTTACCTCGGCGGTGACGCTGCTGATTATGGGCGCGGTGACCTTTACGGTGATTATGCCGATTGGCGGCTGGCTGTTTACCGGTATGTCGTGGCTGTTCCTGCATCTTAACGGCAATCCGTTTGGCTCGGCGGTGCTGGCAGGGCTGTTCCTGCTGGCGGTGATGTTCGGCGTGCATCAGGGGTTTGTACCGGTCTATTTTGCGCTGGTGGATGCGCAGGGCTTTAACTCGCTGTTCCCGATCCTGGCGATGGCCGGGGCCGGGCAGGTGGGCGCGGCGCTGGCGCTGTTCTGGCGCGCAAAGCGCGATTCGCTGCTGCGAACCCAGATCAAAGGGGCGATTATTCCGGGCTTCCTCGGCATTGGCGAACCGCTGATTTACGGCGTGACCCTGCCGCGTATGAAACCATTTATCACCGCCTGTATCGGCGGCGCCTGCGGCGGTTTCTTCGTGGGCCTGATCGCCTGGCTGGGGCTGCCGGTCGGCCTGAACACGGTGTTCGGTCCCTCGGGGCTGGTGGCGCTGCCGCTGATGACCTCCGGTAGCGGAATTTATGCCGGGATGGCGGTGTACGCCGGCGGTCTGGCGGTTTCGTATCTATGCGGTTTTGTGCTCACCTGGCTGTTCGCCAGTAAAAACGTTGACCTGAGTTAAGCGTATTTCCCCGGCCACGGTTGGTTATTCGGTCAGTAGCCCCTGTAAGCGTAAGCGCTACCGGGGAAGGCGCTTAGACGATTTTCATCTTATTGATACCTTTTCGTGTTTAAAAATCGAACACAAAATCGTTATAGTTTTGCTCGAAAAATAATAATGATTTTCCATGGACTGATGGGGTACTAACGATGAAATTGCGTTTACGCACGGCGGCGGCAGTGATGCTGGCTGGCCTGCTGTTAGCGGGCTGTGACCAGAAGAATGACAATGCCAAACACATAAAAGTCGGCGTGATTAACGGCGCGGAACAGGATGTGGCGGAAGTGGCGAAGAAGGTGGCGAAAGAAAAGTATGGCCTCGACGTCGAGCTGGTGGGCTTTAGCGGTTCGCTGCTGCCGAACGATGCCACCAACGCCGGGGAGCTGGATGCCAACGTCTTCCAGCATCGTCCCTATCTGGAACAAGACAACAAAGCGCACGGTTACCACCTGGTGGCCATCGGCAATACTTTCGTCTTTCCCATGGCCGGCTATTCGCGCAAGATTAAATCCGTTGCGGATATTAAAGATGGCGCGACTATCGCCATTCCCAACGACCCGACCAACCTCGGCCGCGCGCTATTGTTATTGCAAAAAGAGCAGCTGATTACCCTCAAAGCGGGTACCGGCCTGCTGCCGACGGCGGTGGATATCACCAGTAACCCGCGAAACCTGAAAATTATGGAGCTGGAGGGTGCGCAGCTGCCGCGGGTGCTGGACGATCCGAAGGTCGATGTCGCCATTATCAGTACCACCTACCTGCAGCAAACCGGGTTATCGCCGGTGCGCGACGGCATCTTTATTGAAGACAAAAACTCGCCGTACGTGAACATCATTGTGGCGCGTGAAGACAATAAAGATGCCGAAAACGTGAAAGAGTTTATGCAGTCGTACCAGTCGCCGGAAGTGGCGAAGGCGGCAGAAACCATCTTCAACGGCGGCGCGGTACCGGGCTGGTAATCATCTACGCTGCGCCATCAGGTGCAGCAGCGGCACCAGAGACAGCCCGTCCGGCATTTCACCGCGGGCGATCAGCTGGTTTATCTCCTCGAAGGTAAACCAGCCGGTTTCCATCACTTCATCCTGATCTGCGTCCATGCCAACCCAGCTTAAATCGGTGGCGAGCCAGGTGATAAACAGCTGGTCGCTGCTGCCGTATGACGGGTTGTAGCGGATGATTTCCTCAGCGTGTTGCGCCTGCCAGCCGGTCTCTTCGCGCAGTTCGCGCAGCGCGGCGACGGCGGGCTCTTCCCCTTCATCGACGCCGCCAGAGGGAATGGCCCATACCACCTTATCGATCAGATAACGGTAGTGGCGAATCAGCAGCACTTTGTCGTCCTGGAGCGCCACAATCCCGACCGCCGGGCGTGGGTAGTGAATGGAATAAAAGTCGCGCCGCTCGCCGGGGGCGACATCAATACCTACCTTGCGCATGCTGAACCACGGCGTCTCGGCGATGACCTGCGGATTATGCATATCGGCGGCGGTTAGTTTCTTTTTCATCCTGCCATTCCTGTAGAAAGTCTAACCTTCAGAACAACATAGCCGGCTGTGATTGGCAACCGTCGCAGGTTGGCCCGATTCCATCGATCATTGCCCAAACGCCCATATTGCGCCAGGCTGGTACTCAGTACGATGTTCGCAGATTACCCCACAGAGGAACGCTAACATGAACATCACCCATATCCGAAATGCTACACAGATTATTGAATACGCTGGTAAAAAATTCCTGATCGATCCAATGCTGGCGGACAAAGGCGCCTGGCCGGGATTCCCTGGAACCGCGCGCAGCGAGCTGCGCAATCCGCTGGTGGCGCTGCCGTTTTCTCGTGAAAAAATTATCGACGTCGATGCGGTAATCGTCACCCATACCCATGACGATCATTGGGACGAAGCGGCGATCGCGGCGATCCCAAAAACCCTACCGGTATTCGTCCAGCATGAAGCCGACGCCGCGCTGCTGCGCAGCCAGGGATTTCAGGATATCCGCCTGCTGTCGGCAGATAGCGAATTTGCCGGCGTTAGTCTGCAGAAAACCACTTCCGGGCAACATGGCAGCGACCGTACCTACGCGGTACCGGCGATGGCTGAACGTCTGGGCGAGGCCTGCGGCGTGGTATTCCGTCATCCGCAGGAGAAGACGCTGTGGCTGGTTGGCGATACCATCTGGCGCGATGAGATCGAAGCCGACATGCTGAAGCTGCGCCCGGATGTGGTGGTGTTGAACGCCGGCTACGCTCACGTTATCGGCTTTGGCCCGATTATCATGGGCAAAGAGGACCTGTTGAAGGCGCATTTCGCCCTGCCGGAAGCGAAAATCATGGCCATCCACCTGGAGGCGGTCAACCATTGTCTGGTGAGCCGCGAAGAGATGCGCCAGTACGTCGCGGATAATCAGATTGCCGGGGTAGTCAGTATTCCGCAGGATGGGGAAACCGTTGTTTATTAACCTGCTCAAGGGGAAGGGATGATGAAATTAACCGACGTGGCGATTGTCGCCGTAGAGGGCTTTAGCCCGTTTCATTATTCCGTCCCCTGTATGCTGTTTGGCGATACGGTCTCGGAAACCAAACGTTTTAATCTGCAGATTTGCGCCGAACAGCCGGGATTACTCAGCGCCCGCGACGGCTTCGCGCTGTACGCCAGCGGTGATTTTACCGCGATGGAACAGGCGGATATCGTGGTGGT
Organism: Klebsiella sp. 141198; assembly: GCF_050600785.1. Classification (NCBI taxonomy): domain Bacteria; kingdom Pseudomonadati; phylum Pseudomonadota; class Gammaproteobacteria; order Enterobacterales; family Enterobacteriaceae; genus Klebsiella; species Klebsiella sp. 141198. The sequence goes on along the minus strand of NZ_JAQIRM010000006.1, from coordinate 368,202 downwards.
GCCCTACTGGGGCGAGGTCAACCAGCGCCCGCCGCAGGCGTTGATCGCGAGCCTGATTCGGGCGCGGGATAACGGCGCGGAAATCGTCGGCCTGTGCCTCGGCGCGTTTGTCCTTGGCTACGCCGGGCTGCTCGACGGTAAGCGGGCGGCGACCCACTGGGAGTTCGAGCAGGATTTCCAGCGCCTGTTTCCGCAGGTGCAGCTCGATATCAACGCCCTGTACGTCGATGACCAGAAGGTAATTACCTCGGCGGGTACCGCGGCGGCGCTAGATTGCTGCCTGTATATCATTCGCCAGCGTTTTGGCAGCCTCGCCGCCAACCAGATCGCCCGGCGGATGATCGTTCCGCCGCACCGCGAGGGCGGCCAGGCGCAGTTTATCGCCCAGCCGGTGCCGCGCAACACCCGCGATGCGCGGATTAATTGTCTGCTGGATTATCTGCAGCAGCACATTGCCGAGCCGCATAACCTTGATTCGCTGGCCGAGGTGGTGGCGATGAGCCGCCGTACCCTGACCCGCCACTTCGCCCGGGCGACCGGGATGAGCATTGCCGACTGGTTGACCGCCGAGCGCCTGCGCCGTAGCCAGAGCCTGCTCGAAGCGGGGGATTTGCCGGTCGAGCAGGTGGCGGAAGCGGTGGGCTATCTTTCCGCCGTGACCTGGCGCCAGCAGTTTAAAGCGCGTTTTGGCGTTAGCCCGACGGAGTGGCGGCGGACTTTCCGCCGCGGCGTTTAGCCGGCGAGAGTCGAACTGTCGATCACGAAGCGATATTTCACGTCGCCCTTGACCATTCTTTCCCATGCTTCGTTGATCTGATCGGCGCGAATCAGCTCGATATCGGCGACGATGCCATGTTCGGCGCAGAAGTCGAGCATCTCCTGGGTTTCCGGGATACCGCCGATCATCGAGCCGGCAATCGAGCGGCGGCGGAAGATCAGATTGAACACTTCCGGCGATGGATGCGGCGTAGCCGGGGCGCCAACCAGCGTCATGGTACCATCGCGTTTCAGCAACGTGGTGAAGGCATCGAGATTGTGCGGCGCCGCCACGGTGTTGAGGATGAAATCGAAACTTTTGACGTGGGCCGCCATTTCGTCTTCGTTGCGCGACACCACGACCTCATCCGCGCCCAACGCTCTGGCCGCGTCACGCTTGGATTCCGAGGTGGTAAAGGCCACCACGTGGGCCCCCATGGCGTGGGCCAACTTGATCCCCATATGCCCCAACCCGCCGATGCCGACGACGCCGACTTTTTTACCCGGCCCGGCGTGCCAGTGGCGCAAAGGCGAATAGGTCGTGATGCCGGCGCACAATAGCGGCGCGACGGCGGCGAGCTGGGCTTCGGGATGATTTATCCGCAATACGTAGCGTTCATTGACCACGATCTGCTGTGAATAACCGCCAAGCGTGTGTCCCGGCGCGTCCTGGGTCGGCCCGTTATAGGTCAGCACCATATGGTCGCAGTAGTTCTCCAGTCCCTCTGCGCACTCCTCGCACTGCTTACAGCTATCCACCATACAGCCGACGCCCACCAGATCGCCCACGGCGTAACCTGAGACGGCATCGCCGACCGCCGTCACCCGGCCAACGATTTCATGGCCCGGCACGCAGGGATACAGCGTCCCGGCCCATTCCGCTCGCGCCTGATGGAGATCGGAATGGCAGACGCCGCAGTATGCAATGGCGATCTGCACATCCTGTGGGCCGGGTTCGCGGCGGGTGATAGACATCGATTCGAGCGGCTGGCTGGCGGAGTACGTACCTATAGCGTTGATCTGCATAGCATTACCTCTTGTGCAATAGCGTGATAAATCAAGCGGAAGGGAGTGAACGTTTTTTGCGCGGCAAGGGTAAGCGTAGCCTGGTTAGGGCAGGATGAGAAAAACGCAGTTCGAAGGGTTAAAAAAGGCGCCTCACCGAGGTGAGACGCTCGTGATATCAAGGCGCGATGGGCGAAATGGCCTCATCGCGCATTTAAAAACCCTCCAGCACGATTTTGCCGACCGAGCGCCTGGTTTCCAGCTTAGCGTGGGCTTTTTGCAGATTGGCGGCGTTGATAGTGCCGTAGTGTTCGCCAAGGGTAGTGCGCAGCGTGTTATCGTCAATCAACGCGGCGACGCGGGTCAGTAGCTGATGTTGGGCGATCACATCATCCGTCTCAAACATTGAGCGGGTGAACATAAATTCCCAGTGCAGCGAAATGCTTTTCGCTTTCAGCGGCACCACGTCCAGGCTCTCCGGGTCATCAATCAGCGCCAGCTTACCCTGCGGGGCGAGCGCGGCGATCAGTTCGTTAAAATGCTGATCGGTATTGGTCAGGCTGGCGACGTGGGTCACGGCATGAATGCCGATTTTCGCCAGTTCTTCACCGAGCGGTTTGCTGTGGTCGATGACGTGATGCGCCCCGGCCTCGCGTACCCACTTCTGGCTTTCCGGGCGCGATGCGGTGCCAATTACCGTCATATTGGTGAGTTTGCTGGCCAACTGGGTGAGGATAGAGCCAACGCCGCCCGCCGCGCCGACAATCAGCAGCGTATCGCCGGCGTTACCGCCTTCCTGCACGCCAAGGCGGTGGAACAGCAATTCCCAGGCGGTGATAGCGGTCAGAGGCAGCGCGGCGGCGGCGGCATTCTCCAGCGAGCGCGGCTTCAGCGCCACGATGCGTTCATCAACCAGCTGCAGTTCGCTGTTGCTGCCGGGGCGGCCCAGCGCGCCGGCGTACCACACTTCATCGCCCGGCGTGAACAGCGTCACCGCATCGCCAACGGCTTTCACCACGCCAACCGCATCCCAGCCCAGCACCCGCGGGGTATCGGCATCAAACCCGGCGCGCACTTTGGTGTCGACCGGGTTCACCGAAATGGCTTTGACCTCGACCAGCAGATCGTGCCCCTGCGCCTGCGGATCCGGCAGATCGATATCGCGTAAAAAGGGAATGTTGTTGCCGTCGGCGGCGGCCTGGGTAATGGCAATGGCTTTCATAGGTTCTCCGGTCTACAAAGAGGATTCATGGTGCGAATGCGTCGAGGATAGACCGGTCTACCGTCGGGAAAAACGGCCCGGCGGCGATAACAGTTATATAAAAAAAGTGAAAATCGGCGACACCACCCATCCTGCGCCCGCCTGTCACTACAGATAAACAGTGCGATGGTCAGGTACCAGGACCATGATGGTTCAACAATATAAATTATCACAAGCATAGCGTTTCATATTTGAGAAAGTTTCCTCCTCCATGTCGCAAATATTAATATCACTCCGGAAGAATAATAATATTGCGTTATGGCTCAAGGTTTATACCTTGACGCCCGACATCCTGCGTGCGATTTTTCTTCTATCAAATAATAAACAGAGTTTCATATTTGGAACAAAAATAAAATCATCGTGCTATTTAATTAAGAGTTTCACCGCTGAGACAAAATAATAAGTCGATATTAATCGACGGTCTTTTATCGCTTATAAAAATAAAGTGAGGGATGTGCTATGCGTAAAATACTCCTTTCGCTGCTGCTGGCAGCCGCGACCTGTGGGCTGGCGCTGGCGGACGACGGCAAGCCGTTCCCGCATATCGGCTGGCGCAGCGCGGATAATCTCGCCGGGCTGGATTTCGGCGGCGCGCTGCGGGCGAACTATCGCTATGAGGACTGGAAAGGCAGTAATTATCGCAACCCGCCGCATCTGCGTTTTGATACCTTCCGTATCGACAGCAGCGGCTTCTATGATAATTATTTCTTTGATGCCGGGTTCTGGTTCCAGGATCACCGTAAATACGCCATCGACCGCGCTTACGTAGGGTATCGCTTCGACAATAATAATAATATCCAGCTGGGGATCCCCGGCAAACCATTTGGCCTTGAACCTTATCCGCAATTTGGCTGGTCCTATGGTATTCCGTTTTATTTAGGCTTTGGCGTGAGCGCCGGTAGCGGCGTGAACTATCAATATCACGATAATAACTGGTCGCTGGATGTGGCCTATTTCCCGTGGATGGAGCCGGAGAATTTGCGCTATGCGCCGGACGTTGGCGATTACGATCGGCTGAAAAACACTATCTATCCGACTCAGCATCAGCAGCATAATGAAAAGCGGGACCAGGTGAACGTGCGAATTGCGCGGGATTTTCACGGCGGCGGCTGGAATAACGAGCTGGGCGGCTCACTGGCGCTGGCGCGGTTGCACAACCGCGAGACCGACGACGACGGCACCTTCTGGGCGGCAGGCGTGCACGGCATGTTACATAACGGGCCGTGGCAGCTGACCTCACAGCTGATTCGCTACCAATACGATCCAAAGAACCCGGCGGGCGTCAGCGACGATACGATTCTGATGGGCGGCAACGGCCTGACGCCGGCCTACCTGATCCCGGCAAAAGCGACGACCGCGTCGCTGAACGTCGCCCGCGATGTCGACGTGAAGTGGGGCGGCGTATCGAAGCTGCGTTTTTACAACGACTACAGCGTGCTGTGGAAAGATAAAAGCGGCTGGAGCGATTCGCAGATGAACACCCTTGGCGTACAGGTCTTTGCGCTGCCGGTGATGTTCTGGGTCGATCTCAGCTGGGCGAAGAACGTTAATCCGTGGGGCGGCGCGCTGAACGCCACCGGCTGGACCAGCACCCAGTCCGAGGGCAGCGGCAAATGGTACTTCCGCACTAACGTCAATATTGGCTATTACTTCTGAGGCGAGAATTTTCCCTGCTCGCGCTGCGCTCAGCAGGGCTACGGTTCTGCGCCGTCTGGTAGCCCGGGTAAGGCGCTAGCCGCCATCCGGCGCAAAAGCGGCTCTTTGCCCGCGGTTATTGCCCGGCGGCGCTACGCTTGCGCGGGGCTACAGATCATATGCCGGGCGTAGGGCGTAGCCCGGGTAAGGCGTCAGCCGCCACCCGGGGACTTGCTCGCGCTATCAGGCATCCTGAGCTACTTTTTAGGCCCTGTTTCCCACTGTAGCAAACCGGCGATATCCTTTTCACCTTCGGCTTCCTTTAAGCGCCGCTGTTGCTCAGCAAACTGACTATATTCCGCTTGCGCTTTTTCATCGGCCATTTTCTTACTGATTTTACCTGCGCCTTGCAAAACCTCACGGTCGTTAAATTGCAGGAACTGATCCAGCTTATCCTGCCAGTCGCGTAAAAAGACCTGCTGACGACGACGGGCCTGATCCTCGGCAAAATCCAGCCACATGTTAACTACGCGGTTAAGCTCATTGACTTCATCCTGAGTGAGATAATTTTTTGCTACCGTCACGTCGCCCTTATGCACCTCTTCGCCTCTATAGCTGGTCAGCCCCATATGCGGCAGACTTGCGTCAGCACGTTGATGAATGAGCTCAGCGGCGGTATGTCCGGTACAGGCAAAATGTAACTTGTTCTGGATAGTTTGAAAAAACTGCGTGGTTTCTTTTAATGACGGTTGATAGTCAGCTGCTAATGCAAAAATCTCTCGCACTCGCAAATAAACGCGGCGTTCGCTGGCGCGAATATCGCGAATACGCTCCAGCATCTCATCGAAATAGTCGGGTACAGCCGATGAACCCACAGGCGGATTCTTCAGCCGCTCATCGTCCATCACAAAACCTTTGATCAGGTATTCCTGGAGCGTCTGGGTCGCCCACTGGCGGAACTGCGTGCCGCGAGAGGAGCGAACGCGATAGCCAACAGCGAGTATGACAGGCAGGCTGTAGTGAAGCCGGTTGCGGGTTACCTGACGGCTGCCTTCCTGTTGAACTTGTAAGTAAGACTTACAGGTTGCGTTTTGTTCAAGCTCACCTTCCTTATATATAGTTTTAATATGCTGTGTAACTGCTTGTGAGGTGACTTGATAAAGGCTGGCGATAGTTGCCTGAGGGAGCCAAAGTGTTTCTTGCTCAAAGCGGCATTCAACGCGCACTTCCCCGTCCTCGCTGGCAAACATAATGAATTCACCTGCTGGGGACGACGTTATAGTTTCCTTTGCCATATGGTCTCCGGGTCAACCTGTTCACAACGGTAGAGTATGTCAGAAGCGGGGCATAAATTTCATTAGACGAACGATTAATCTGGCGTGTTTGCGGGTGTTAAGGCAGCCGTAATCCGAGGAATTTCCCTGCTCGCGCTGCGCTCAGCAGGGCTACCGTTCTGCGCCGTCCGGTAGCCCGGGTAAGGCGTTAGCCGCCACCCGGGGATTTTTCTTGTTCGCGCTATCAGGTATGTTGCAGCGTGCCGTTGACGCTTTTCAGCGATTGTTGAATATGCCGTAATTCGGCTGTTAGCTTCTCTTCTTTATCGCTGAGCGGCAGCAACACAATGCAGCCATCCATCACCTTAACCGTGACCGGCTTCCCGGTATCGAATCCCGCTTCGCGTAGCCACTTGCCGGAAAGGGTAAGACTTGGTGTACTGGTATCCCGGCCATTGGGCCGATAGCCAACCAGCAGCTGACGCTCGGTTCCGCTAGCGGTGATATCTGGGGTAGAATGCAAATCAGCCATAATCAACTCCTTGATAGTTGGTGAGGTTAGCCCTCATCAGGTATTGCGAGTACCTGATGAGGGCGATTAAAGATCAGGACGGAATCTGGTTAGGTACGTACCTGGGTGGTTATACATTGCTCTTTTAGGTACGTACATGTCAACAGCCAAACGTGATACCAATCAGTCAAAATGCGGCAAAGCTCCCACTTTTCAGATGCGGATTACGCCAGAGCTGAAAGCGCAGTTTGAGGCCGCTGCAGCAGACGCAGGGATGAGTTTGGGAAACTGGCTCAAGACCCTGGGAAGAAAGGAACTGGAGAGGCTAAGCATTGAGACTGTTGATAAGTAAACTTTAACGATCGATTTAACTTTCTGTTCGACTAGGAATACCAACGATCTCCATTTTTATAGCCCCTTCGTCAGTGAATATTGATGCCAGACCTTTTCTTATCTTTAATTGATCGTTTTCAATTTCACCGTGTGCAATCGGTGAGTAGATAGCAGTTTGTAACTGAACGCGCTCAAAATCATAACCAATATCTTTGGCAATGGCTGAAAGAAGATCTACAAATAAATTATTGCTGTTTTGATTCCAGATAATGCCGCTGGCGTTATCGTTGTTTGGATATGTTGTATTTAGATGTGAGAAATACAACTTCCAGGAAGATATGACCTGATTTTCAGTTTTACTTCTTTTAGCTTGTCCTTTTCTCACCCGACCATAAAAAGCAATGTCGATCATATTGAGCGCTCTGACATGTTCATTTGATAACCTAGCGTTCTGCGATCTGGTGGCCATCAATTGTTTAAAAATATCTATTTTAAGTGTCTTTTTATCAGTGTATCTTTCAATAAATTTCTGAACTTGAACGGCAATGACTGGGCTGATTAAAGTCACTATCACCGTTGTGATCGATAGCACTAAACTCATTTTAGAATCCATATTTTTATAAGATATAAAGTTAGATTAACGAAGGATTCAATAGGGTAGGCTAACAGCAGAATACTTAATATATGCCGAATGACCGATAGAGGAGTAGAAACTTTGGCGGAAGATCACAGGAGTTCGGAATCGCTACTAACAGATTGATATGTATAGAAATGCACTTTTATTACTACTGTGTGTATACACATTTCTATACATTTAAGATTATTGGTTATTGCTTGCCTGATTATCAAGCATCTTACGCACTTCATCTGCTATAAAATCTGCATTGTCATCATAAACCATATATCTTTTATCATGCGTAAGCGGGATTTTGTCTGCGATTGCCTCTTCATCTTCCTTTTTCACTAGTGTAAGTAATTTAACTTTTCCATTACTTATCTCTCTTGCTAAAACGCTATTTAACTCTTTTTTTGGCCATTCTTTTTCGACAGAGTTTTCAGAGAGTATTGCGACAACATATTTAGCTTTAGCTAAGGCATTATTAATTTTATCAATTAATGAATCACCCCAGGCAATTTCAACATGATCGATAAATGTTGGGATATTTCTGTCGCATAATGCCTCATATAAAGGAATGGCTATTAAATCTTTGTCTTCACTTGCATGACAGATAAAGATATCATATGTTTCAGTTTCACTCATTGCTCTTCTTCCTTCGTTGGTCTTTTTAGGATCGCTGTGACTCATTCTTGACATTAATTTCAGATAGGTAGAGAAGTTTTTTCCCCTAATCATGCGGATAAAACTCAATCTACCATATATATGATTTCGAAATATACTAATCGCATGATCATTATCTCTGGTCTTTATTCCATATGTAGCTGTATACATTAACGCTGCTGTTGTTTTGTCCTGTGACCATTTATGTATCATTGAACGAGTCAATCTAATATATTTTTTATTAATATTCACTTTATCATTGACTGTCAGACCTGTAACAACCTGCTTATTATTCCTCTTTTGGACTCTAAACTTATCTTGGTTTATTTTAAAACCATTTTTTTCTATAATACTTGTTAGTTGATCACCTATCTCATACTTTTCATCTTCACTTAATTTTATTACTTCATTGATACCATTTTGTTTGAATGAAAATGTAATATCATCTGCATATCGTGTATATGTAATATTCTTTCTTTTGGCTAAATGTGTCAGCTGTTTATCTAAAGATGCTGATACCAAGTTCGCAAGCACTGGAGAAGTACACGCGCCTTGAGGCAATTTACCTTCATGTGTACAAAGTTGAGCTAATACTGTAGCAGCTGGATGGGAAAAGTTAAAAGGTCTACTTTTAAAAATGCCATAAATTCGTGGGAAAGTAATTGTTCCGAAGTAATCTTCAAGATCAAGATTGACAACATATCTCTTTTTTATGTGTTTTTCGGCATTAGAAATAATACTTTTATCTTTTATGAATCCATGCGCGGATTTTTTTGGTCTGTAGAAATAATCAAGTATTAATTTCAATCTTTGTTGTAATATAGCCAATCCTGAATAAGGTGCGTTTATAATTCTATTGTTACCATTTTTCTTTTTTAATATAAAACTTCGATAATTATTTTTTCTCTCATATAAAATATATAGTAACTGCCCTGTTGGAACTTCTAATAAGTTTGCAACATCAGTCGGAGAACTAATTATTATCTTACTATTCTCAATGCCCGAGAGTATTTTATTTCTCTCATCATCAGTAAGCAAAGAACGATTTGATAATTTCTTATTATCCCATTCTGTTTTGCTGGGCGAGAGATTTGGTTGTGGCTCTACTTGCGGTAAATTTGGTAGTAAATCAGCGTTATTTGTCGAAGTTAGGTTATTTAATAGTATTTTTATGTGTAACGACATTACGCTCCCTCGCACTTTGAACAAAAGTTACGGCTCTGCCCAATCACCTTGCGCAACCAGAGGTAATCCAGAGAGTGCGACAAGCGGTCATCCAGAGTGGCGGATGCGTGATCTTGCTTACATTAGATAATTCGAGGCGAAACGACCTCGCAGATTTAAGGCAGAGCCGTGGAAAAAATTTAGCACAACAAATCATGCTTAGGAAGAGTTAAGTGAAACAAGTTTTATTGTATTTTTCCCAATAGTTTGAGCGTGATCTCTGACTTTTACATAAAAATAAAAAATTGTATATTTTTCATTCTATTTTTAAAACTCCCAATAGTCCCGATGAGAGATTTTAAATTAAGACCAAGATAAACTTTTTTTGTCTTTGACTGCTCACTCTGTTCACTATGATATATTTTTTCAATAAAATCAATGCGATAAGTGGTGAATAAAGAACGATCAGTGAAGAGTTAAATGTTCATTAAGGCGTTCATTCCTACTGAATTTATCAAAAAAACCGGCTTGCGCCGGTTTATCCGGTTAAATTACGAGTGTGTCATCACATTTGGGTAGCCAGTCAGAATTGCTCTCATCCGTCAGCTTAATGTTAGTTTGCGTCCCCTGCCGGGTATGTCGTTTCTCGTAATTCACCCCGTACTCTTTGAGCATCAGTGGTAGCCCTAGTCCGAACATTTTCAGGCTGAGGACATTCTTGTACCCGTTGGCTTCCATGTAGACCAGATAGGCGTGGTAAAGGTAATTGCGGGGCTGTCGTGGGACGATATTGGCGTCAGCCGGTCGGTATATCCGGTCACATGAGGCCGTGCAGCGTGTCAGCATGCGTCGCCAGCTCCACGCCTTTATGCAGGTCAGTGGCGACGCGCTAGCCGCAGCACTGGCACCGGAATTAATACACCTCAGCGAACAAGCTGAAATCGTCAGGGAACGGGCTCTCGACCGGGCGGCCGCCAGCATTCGCGAAGCGCTATCAGTCCATCTGGCCAGCGGAAGAGATATTCATTATGTGCAGGATGACCGGGATATCCTGACAACCATCGGGTTCCGGCCTGACATAGCGTCCAGAGAAGACAACCGGGCAAAATATACACCTGAACAGAGTCAGATTTTCATGTGCCGACAGGCCGCGCAGACCCACAAAAAATCCGCGTAAAACGCCCCAAAATACCCGCCTTTTTAAGAAAAATAGCCATGCATGCCTACGCTGCATGGCTTTGCATGCAAAACCCTGAATTTCCCACATCCGGCCGCACCACTGCTGGCGCGGCCTGAGCCCTTCCATGCATCTGCATTAAAAGCGCCCCCGGAAGCGGGCAGGCGTGGCGGGGAGAGCATTGCGCGCAGCAGGAGGGAATTAATATTTATTCTGAGATACACAAAGACTGATGAATATTGTATAAATATTCAGTAACTTTAACCATCAAATAAAAGGCATTGATGTGGACAAGGATTTTGTGACTTCAGATGATTTTGTCAAACTACTTGAGGAACCTCAGGAGCAATTATCGCTGGTTATAAAAAGTCATTACGAAATTGATACCTTGTTAGATCGGTTGTTAACAGTTTCTATTAATAATGTGGATTCATTAGAAATGCGGCGTATTAGCTTTATATTGAAGGTCGATATATTAATCAGTTTAGGGGTGATACGTCCTGATTTCAAAAAATTATTTAATAATATAAATATGATTAGGAATGTTTATGCACATAATCCATATTCTATTTTCGATTCTAAACAAGCAGAAAAATCAAAAACCATTTTAATGCAAATAGATGAATCTAGGAGTCTGGTAAAGGAATTCACGGATCCCACAGATATTCTTGTATTTGTGTTTTTGAATGCATATATATTTTTAGAGACTGCTTTAAAAAACCAATACAGGAAAATACAAGGAGGAGTAGTACTAAACAAGAGGATTCACAAAGTTCTGGGTACAAGCACACCAAGAGTTAGTGAGGCTTCTATTCAATCATACCATGCGGAAATCGAAAGTAACTTGCAAGAGATTTTCCCAAAGTTGTTTGGAAAGTAAATAATTTGGCCTGCGAAGCAGGCCAGTGAATAACTTATTTTATGCAATATACTCTTCTCGGAAAAATATCTATCGCATTCTAATAAAAATCGATTTGTTCTCTACAAATGTATTAAATCGGCCCATTAAGTTAAGATCAATTAGCTCAGCGCTTCCGTTACATCTTTTCAATAAGTAAATTAAATCATCCAGATCTAATAAATGGAAATACTCTCTCGTTTCGGATGAGGCTCTCAGTAGTTCATGGGTTATATTGTCCCAGTCGCCATGATGATTCATTTCAGTAATTAATACAATGCAATGGAAGCGTTTCAATACGGGTTTGATAGGCCTCTCATTTAAATCAGATATATCGCATCCACCCTTTGTCGATTTAACTGCACCAACAAGTTGACCTATGGCTTTTTTAACTTGTTTCTTGAGATTGCTGGTTCTGCGTTGCATGTCTTTTATTGATGCTGAATTCAGTATCGATGTATCTTTAGCCTCAATAAAAAATGATGCATTAGGATAAAAGGCAAGAATATCTGTTAGTTCGCGTGTTTTTTTTCCTATTTTAACTTTGGGGCTTGCGTGTAGTGTATATGGGAATACTGATTCTAATGACGCCCATATAGTATTCTCGAAATTACCGCCTTCATCATTATCAGAAATATTTATGGCCTTAGTTTCAGTGATTCCAATAAAATGATTAGGCGTTGAGGTCCATGCTTCACAGGTAAAGGGGAGAGTATACATGAATTCATTATTGAGAGGCGTATTAGAGTTGCTATTTAGGTTATCAAAGTAATCATGTGTTTCTTTAACTGCGATTGGATCTTTTCTCGCAATGCTGTGTTGTATTTTTATTATTTTTTCAATGAGATGAGATGTATCAGTATTTATTGTTAAATTTGACCATGATACGGAAATATCAAGTTCATTAAACAGAAAAATAGGTGTTGTTTTGTACTCAAGTATCTTTATTAAAGATGATATATCATCTTCATGACGTAGTACTTTAGTTATCATCACTGGGGCATCTGAAATATCATGTATTTTCATGGCGCAGTAGATAAGACTATTTCTTAATCCAATGATGAATTCTACAGAACAACCATTTATTATTGATTTCAAAATTGATGAAGGTGCCTTCATAAGAAAAGCAACATCACCGTTTCCCATAGCAGGCACAAACCAAAGACTAGCTTCTTCCGCACTCATCGCATTCTGTATACGTTGGCTGGGTATGTGCATGAATTTATTTCCTTAATATTTCAATTATTCAAAACGTAGTTGGCGTATGATTGGAGCATTGCTTTTCTTTTTTCAAGATACTGTGCATGATTATAAGTGCCGCGAATACTATTCTTATCCACATGTGCTAACTGCATTTCAATCCATGCACTATCAAAACCTTGTTCATGCAAAATTGTCGACATTGTATGTCTGAAACCGTGACCTGTAGCACGGCCTTTGTAGCCAAGTAACTCAATAACCTGTGAAACACTTTCTTTAGAGATCGGTTTACTGCGGTTATTTCTACCAATAAAAATATAGGGATAATGGCCGGTAATAGGCTTGAGCTGTTCAAAGAGGAAAATTACTTGGGTAGACAAAGGAATAATGTGAGGTCTCCGCATTTTCATCCGTTCAGCCGGTATCTCCCATATACCTTTATCCAGGTCAACTTCTTCCCACGTAGCAAACCTTATCTCCTGAGTTCTTACGCCAGTAAGCATAACAATCTTAGTCGCATTTTTCGTGATGATACTGCCTGTATATGCTTCAAGATCTCTCACAAAATGGGGCAGCTCTTCGGCGGATAAGAAAGGATGGTGCTTTTGCTTAGGAACGGCCAAAGCGATTGCTAAATCAGGCGCAGGATTGTACTCCGCACGACCAGTTATGATCGCATAGCGATAGACCTCGCCACATCTTTGACGAACTTTTCTTGTTTTCTCCAGTGCTCCACGCTTTTCTATTCGTCTCGTCGCAATACTTCAAGCAGTTCTAACGGTTTGATTTCACTGATTGGGCGTTTACCAATGAACGGGAACACATCTTGCTCGAATGTTTTAATGATTTCTTCGCGATAGGCCACTGTCCAGCGGTCAGCTTTGTTGGCGTGCCATTCTCGACATATGGCTTCGAATGAGTTCTCTGTTGAGAGTTGCTGTGCCAGCTTTTGGGCTTTACGTTCTTCGACCGGATCAATGCCATTTGCGACTTGCTTACGGGCCGTATCTCGTTTCTCTCGTGCTTCTGCGAGGCTCACAAGGTCGTAGCTACCAAATGACATTAACCGCGCTTTTCCGGCAAAGCGGAAACGGAAACGCCATCCCTTCGAGCCATCGGGATTGATAAGCAATGACAGGCCTTGCCCGTCGTTCAATGTGTATGGCTTGTCTTGGGGCTTTGCTCGTTTGATTTGTATATCTGTAAGTGCCATGTGTATAAGCCAAAAATGTGTATAAAAAATCTATACACATCACTATACATATTTTTCATGAATTCAGGGAGATCTTGTCGGACGGTTACGGATGAGTGATTTACTATGTGCTTTGAAAATAAAGGATTTTTAGACTTTCTCGGATGGTGACGGAGGAATTTTGGCGGAAGATCACAGGAGTTGAACCTGCCCGGGACCGCTGGCGGCCCCAACTGGATTTGAAGTCCAGCCACCTCACCGGAGATGACGATCTTCCGCGCCTCGATTGCTACATGGAGGCGGGGCGCATTATAGCTACTTTCAGGCATTTACCACATACCTAAACGCACTTTTTTACTGTTAAAACTGGACTTTGCAGAACAGTCTGAGACAAATCCGTTCAAAATCCATGGGTTACACTTTTTCACACTCTTTCGGGCTACCGCGATCACAGAAAACAAGAAACGTAATTTGATAACGAGATATCGCAATTCATCTTACTGCGCCAAAGGTTTAAAAAAACCGTAACCGGTACCAATCCGCGGTGCCGCTAAGGGAATAGTGCGCAAATGAAAGATCATATTCTGTCCGTCAAAGAGAAAATTGGCTACGGTATGGGTGACGCCGCCAGCCACATCATTTTTGATAACGTCATGTTATACATGATGTTTTTCTACACCGATATTTTCGGTATCCCCGCCGGCTTTGTGGGCACCATGTTCCTGCTGGCGCGGGCGCTGGATGCGATTTCCGACCCGTGCATGGGCCTGCTTGCCGACCGTACCCGCAGCCGCTGGGGTAAGTTCCGCCCGTGGATCCTCTTCGGCGCTATCCCGTTCGGCCTCGTCTGCGTGCTGGCCTACAGCTCGCCGGATTTAAGCCACAACGGCAAGCTGATCTACGCCGCCGTGACCTACACGCTGCTGACCCTGCTCTACACCGTAGTGAATATCCCCTACTGCGCGCTCGGTGGTGTGATCACCGACAACCCGACGCAGCGCATCTCGCTGCAGTCCTGGCGCTTCGTGCTGGCGACGGCGGGGGGCATGCTCTCCACCGTGCTGATGATGCCGCTGGTCAACTTTATCGGCGGCGAAGATAAAGCGCTGGGCTTCCAGGGCGGCATTGCGGTGCTCTCGGTGGTCGCCTTCCTGATGCTGGCCTTCTGTTTTTTCACCACCAAAGAGCGTGTCGAAGCGCCGCCGAGCAGTACCTCGATGCGTGAAGACCTGCGCGATATCTGGCGCAACGACCAGTGGCGCATCGTCGGCGTGCTCACCATCCTCAATATCCTCGCGGTCTGCGTTCGCGGCGGCGCGATGATGTACTACACTACCTGGATCATGGGCTCGGCGGCGCTGTTCACCGTCTTCCTCACCACCTACTGCGTCGGCAACCTGATTGGCTCGGCGCTGGCGAAGCCGCTGACCGACTGGAAATGCAAAGTCAGCGTCTTCTGGTGGACCAACGCCCTCCTGGCGGTGCTCAGCGTGGCGATGTTCTTCGTGCCGATGGACGCCGAAATCACCATGTTCGTCTTTATCTTCGTCATTGGCGTACTGCACCAGCTGGTGACGCCAATCCAGTGGGTGATGATGTCCGACACCGTCGACTACGGCGAATGGTGCAACGGCAAACGCCTGACCGGCATCAGCTTCGCCGGCACCCTGTTTGTGCTTAAGTTGGGGCTGGCGCTGGGCGGCGCGCTGATCGGCTGGATGCTGGCCGGCGGCGGCTATGACGCCGCCGCTAAAACCCAGAACAGCGCCACCCTCACCATCATTATCGCCTTGTTCACCCTCGTTCCGGCGGTGTGCTACCTGCTGAGCGCGGTAATCGCCAAACGCTACTACACGCTGAAAACGCCGTTCCTGAAAAAAATGATGGCCGAGCTGGCCCAGGGCGCGCGTCGCAACGAACAAAATTTCACGGCAGCCCCGATCGACAAAGAATGGCAAAACTAAGAGGACGTTTTAATGAAAATCAGTGATGGAAACTGGCTCATTCAACCAGGGCTCAACCTGATCCAACCCGTACAGGTTTACGAGGTGGAGCAGCAGGGTAATGAAATGGTGGTTTATGCCGCGCCGCGCGATGTCCGCGAACGCGCCTGGCAGCTGGATACGCCATTGTTCACCCTGCGCTTTTTCTCGCCTCAGGAAGGGATAATCGGCGTGCGCATGGAGCACTTTCATGGCGCGCTGGATAACGGCCCGCACTATCCGCTGAACGTGCAGAAAGACGTCCATGTCGAAATAGAAAATACGGCCGAGTTCGCCGAGCTGAAAAGCGGCAGCCTCAGCGTGCGGGTGACTAAAGGTGAATTCTGGGCGCTGGATTTTCTGCGCGACGGCGTGCGTATCACCGGTAGCCAGCTGAAAAACAACGGCTACGTGCAGGATAGTAAGACCCAGCGCAACTACATGTTTGAGCGCCTCGACCTCGGCGTCGGCGAAACCGTCTACGGCCTCGGCGAGCGCTTTACCGCGCTGGTGCGCAACGGCCAGACGGTAGAAACCTGGAACGAAGACGGCGGCACCAGCACCGAGCAATCCTACAAGAACATCCCGTTCTACCTGACCAACCGCGGCTACGGCGTGCTGGTGAATCACCCGCAGCGCGTCTCTTTCGAGGTGGGCTCGGAAAAAGTCTCTAAAGTCCAGTTCAGCGTTGAGGGCGAATATCTCGAGTACTTCGTGATCGACGGCCCGACGCCGAAAGCGGTGCTTAACCGCTATACGCATTTCACCGGCCGCCCGGCGTTGCCGCCGGCATGGTCGTTTGGTCTGTGGCTGACGACCTCGTTCACCACCAACTATGACGAAGCGACGGTGAATAGCTTTATCGACGGCATGGCCGAGCGCCATCTGCCGCTGCACGTCTTCCACTTCGACTGCTTCTGGATGAAGGCCTTCCAGTGGTGCGATTTTGAATGGGATCCGCTAACTTTCCCGGACCCGGAAGGGATGATTAAGCGCCTGAAGGCTAAAGGGCTGAAGGTCTGCGTGTGGATCAACCCGTACATCGGCCAGCGCTCGCCGGTGTTCAAGGAGCTCAAAGAGAAGGGCTACCTGCTGAAGCGTCCGGACGGTTCGCTGTGGCAGTGGGATAAGTGGCAGCCGGGGCTGGCGATTTATGACTTCACCAACCCGGAAGCCTGCCAGTGGTACGCCGACAAGTTAAAAGGTCTGGTAGCGATGGGGGTCGATTGCTTCAAGACCGACTTCGGCGAGCGTATCCCGACCGACGTGCAGTGGTTTGACGGTTCCGATCCGCAGAAAATGCACAACCACTACGCATTCATCTATAACGAGCTGGTGTGGAAGGTGCTGCAAGAGACCGTCGGCGAGCAGGAGGCGGTGCTGTTCGCCCGCTCCGCCTCGGTGGGCGCGCAGCAGTTCCCGGTGCACTGGGGCGGCGACTGCTACGCTAACTACGAATCGATGGCGGAAAGCCTGCGCGGCGGGCTGTCGATCGGCATGTCCGGCTTCGGTTTCTGGAGCCACGATATCGGCGGTTTCGAAAACACCGCGCCGGCCCACGTTTATAAGCGCTGGTGCGCCTTTGGCCTGCTCTCCAGCCACAGCCGCCTGCACGGCAGTAAATCCTACCGTGTGCCGTGGGCCTACGACGATGAGTCCTGTGACGTGGTGCGTCATTTTACGCAGCTGAAATGCCGCATGATGCCGTATCTCTATCGCCAGGCGGCGCTGGCCCACGAGTTCGGCACTCCGATGCTGCGCTCGATGATGCTCGAATTCCCGGACGATCCGGCCTGCGACTATCTCGACCGTCAGTATATGCTCGGCGATTCGGTCCTGGTGGCGCCGGTGTTCTCTGAGGCGGGCGAGGTGCAGTTTTATCTGCCGGAAGGGCGCTGGACGCATCTGTGGCATAACGATGAATTGCCGGGTAGCCGCTGGCATAAGCAGCATCACGATGCGCTGAGCCTGCCGGTCTACGTTCGCGACAACACCCTGCTGGCGCTGGGCAACAACGACCAGAAACCCGATTATGCCTGGCATGAAGGCACCGCCTTCCAGCTGTTCCAGCTCGACGATGGCCGCGAAGCGCTGTGCCAGGTTCCGGCGGCCGACGGTTCCGTGATTTTCACCCTGAAGGCGAAGCGCCAGGGGAACACCATCACCATGAGCGGCGAAGGCGAAGCCCGCGGCTGGACGCTGTGTCTGCGCAATATCCCGCGGATAGCGGGCGTGCAGGGTGGGACTCAGGCCGGCAGCGAACGGGGCGTGGTAGTGAGCGCCGAGGGTAATGCGCTGACGATTACGTTGTAAGTTAATACCACCCTCTCCGCCAGCGGAGAGGGTTTTTTTATTCCATTTATTGCACAATTCGTAACGTTCATTTCATTCTGGTGACTCATCCCACAAACCGATTTGCCCTCCGGTGGTAGCGTAACCTGCCGCTGAGAGGAGCCCGTAATGGACTTAGAAAATATCTTTCGTGACGTGAAGTTGAGTAAAACCGAAATGACCGTGCTGCGTTTTATTCAGAATGACCCGCAGCTATGTATCCGCGAAGGGATCCGCACCGTCGCGGAGCGCTGCTACAGTAATCCTTCTTCGCTGGTGCGGCTGGCGAAGAAGCTTAAGTTCAGCGGCTGGCTGGAGCTGGTCTATTTCATCAAGTTCAATATCACCATGCCAAAGCTCGATGTCACCAACGATATCGATTATATGAGCATTCAGCCGGCAGAAGCGCTGACGCCGCTGCTGACTGGCCTTGAGCAGCAGCGTATTTTGATCCACGGCAGCGGCTTTTCGCAGCTGATCGCCCAGTATATTTATAATAAGTTTCTCGTCACCGGCGTTAACGCCAGCCTGGCGCTGTGGCCCGATTACGAAATCCTTGAGCAAAAAAACGCTGCCCGTTTTGATTCTATCTGGATCATTTCTAAATCCGGACGCAGCAGTTCGGCGTTAAATTGGGTTAAGGCGCTGGAAGGCAAGGAGATAAACCTGGTTTGCTTTACCGGCGATTATCAAAGCCCGCTGGCGCAGGCCGCGAATACGGCGTTTATTATTCATGACCCGCAGAAGTTCGACGATGATATTTACTGGAGCAACCCGTTTTTTGGCTACTGCATATTGGGCTTTGAGCGGCTGTTAAAAATGTGGTTTACCAGCGAACGTAGCAATAGATAGCCCCGCTCCGCTAAGCGTAGCGCGAGCGGGGGAGTTCCCGGATAGCGGCTGGCGCCTTATCCGGGCTACTCAATCGAGCGGGCTGTAGCCCCGCTAAGCGTAGCGCGAGCGGGGGAAGTGCCCGGATAGCGGCTGGCGCTTTATCCGGGCTACTCAATCGAGCGTGAACTCGTTACCGCCACCCGGAGAACTGTTCATCGTCGAGATAGGCCGCAACCAGCCTCTTCGCCAGCGAATATGAACCGACCAGCGGATGAGCCATCAACGCCTGTACCGCCAGCGATTTGTCCTGCTGTAGAATTGCTGCCACCGCCAATCGTTCATACTCCTTCACGCTGGCAATCATATTTTTCTGCGCCGTCGGCACGTTAACCGGCGTCACCGGCTTAAGACCCTCTTTGCTCAGATCGCAGCTGATTTCAATCACATCGTCGGGGCGTAAAAAATCGAGCGTGCCGTTATTCTGTATCGACACCACGATGCGTTTGGTGGTGGTGCTGTTGACCGCCTCCAGAATATCCAGCGCCACCCCGGCGTAGCCGCCGGTATCCGGCTCTTCGATAAACTGCCGCAACGTTAACGGCTCGCGGGTATGGAATTTTTCCTGCTGCGACTCGTTCTGCATATAGCTGTTTTCGCGGCGCAGGTAGTGTTTCATCCAGATGGTAAAGGCCGCCTGCGGATCCGCTTTAACATCCACGCCGCTGAGCTCCTGACGCATATCGTGGTTGATACGTGCAATCTGCTCGCCGCGGGTCTCCGGCGCCTGTTGAATCGCCCGTAGCGCCACTTCGCGATAGTAGTAGTAATAGAGATACTCGTTGAGCAACTGGTTATCGCACAGTTTGACCAGCTCCGGCGAGAAGTACTGCATCGCCGTTTTGCGGTACAAATCCGGGTTGGCGACCAGCTGCGCGGTAACATCTTCCCCGCGCACGGTGAAGTGCGTAAACCAGGAAAAGTGGTTTAAGCCGTAGCATTCTACGCTCAGGTCGTGCGGGTCGCAGCCGAGGATCTCCGGCAGTTCGCGAATCAGCTCCGACGGCGCATCGCAAATCCCGTATACCCGGCGTTTGAAACCGGATTTGATAATCGCCTCGGTGACCAGCCCGGACGGATTGGTAAAGTTAAACAGGATCGCGTCTTTGTCGGCATGTTCCTCGATCAGCCGACAGTAGCGCAGGATCGCCGGGATCGAGCGCATCGCCATGGCAAAACCGCCCGCGCCGGTGGTCTCCTGGCCCAGCGTGTTATGCTCCAGTGCAATCCGCTCATCGCGGATGCGGCTCTCATCGCCACCGACGCGCAGCGTGGTAATCACATAATGGGTACCCTGCAGCGCGGTAACCGGATCGCTGGTGGTAGTAAAATGAATATCCGGGCGAATGGTATTAAATACATAGCGGGCGATTTCACCAAATAGCGATAAATTATCTGCTGAGCTATCCTGAAATACCACTTCCGTTAAACCAATGCGGTGCGCGTTATAAGCCAGCGACTTCGCCAGAAATGCAGAGCGTACACCGCCCCCGCCTAATACGGTTAATTTCATACATCACTCCCAATTAATTTTCTGCTAGCCAGCTATCAACCCGGGAACGGACTTGCCCGACTTTGACGCCATAAATAACCTGAACTTCATTACGATTGCGTACTACGCCATTTGCGCCAGTGCTTTTTAATATTTCATCATCAACTAATGCCATATTATGGACGGCCACCCGCAGGCGTGTGAAACAGTTATCAACGGAGATAATATTGGCTTTACCGCCTAAGCCATTAATAATTTCATCCGTCATCGACTGCGGGCCGCTGACTTTTTTACGGTAGTCCGCCTTACTGTATAACTTGACGTTATCGTCATCCTCGCGGCCCGGCGTTTTCAGATTTAACTTCACGACCAGCGTGCGGAATATCGCGTAATAAACGATAAATTGACCAATACCGATCAGCACGTACCCCGGCCAGCGGGTTAACGACACCGGCAGCGGCAGGTTGTAGATCAGAAACTCAATCAGGCCGGAGGCGCCCCACGGCCGCACGGTGAAGATGTCGCAAATTGCCTGTGAAGCGGCGGTTAACGTCGCATGGATCACCCATAGCAGCGGCGAGACAAATAAGAAGGTGAACTCAATGGGTTCGGTGATGCCGGTCAGCATCGAGGTGATAATCGCCGGCAGCAGAATCGCCTTCGCCATCGCTTTCTTCTCCGGCTTTGCGGTGTGATAAAACGCCAGCGATGCGCCCGCCAGGCCAAAGATGGTGGTCATCCCCTGTTGCGAGAAACGTAATGCGTCGTTCATCACCGGCGTCAGATCGGGATGGCGCATATAGGCGAGGAAAATCGCCTGGGTGCCGGAGACGACCTGGCCATCGACATTTAGCGTGCCGCCGATTTGCGTAAGCTGGAAAGGTGACCACACGAAATGGTGCAAGCCGGTGGGAATAAGGAATTTTTCAAAGAAGCCGTAGACGAACACTCCCGCAACGCCGGCATTCTTCATAAACCCGGTCAGGGCGCTAATGCCGTGGGTCATAAACGGCCAAATCCAGGTAAAAGCAATGGCATAGCAGATAATGACTGGCGTCATGGCGACCAGCGTCAGCTTCGCCCCGCCGTACATCGATAGCGCGCCGGGCAGCTCAATATTGGAGACTTTATTATGTACCCAGGCAATGGTGCAGCCAAGAATGATTCCGAGGAATACTCCCATATCGACGACCACAAAGCCTAATAGCTGCGTTTGCCCGGTACCGTAATATTCGCCGTTAATTTTTTCCGCCACCGCATGAGTATGTTCCAGCCATGAATGGTTGGCGCCGAGAAACATGATAAAACACATCACCGAGACAAGTGCGACCTCCGTTTTTTTATCTTTTGCCAGGCCGTAACTTATTCCCACGCAAAACAATAATCCGAGGTTACCGAATAATGGCCAGAAGGTATCACCAAGCAGTTGCCCTAATTGATGAAGGAAACTGGTTTCAGCAATAAGAGTCGGGTTAGTTAAGACGGAACTGAGAGCCAGAATTAATCCAATGACCGGCAAGAACAATACTGCGCCGATCATGGCCCTGGAGAATTTTTGCATATTCTCCAGAATACGTTGACGTATTACAGACATGGTTGTTCCTTTTATTTTTGTAGGTACAGGGGAGCATTATTTTTATCAACTTCCAGTATTTTGGTTATAGCAACTCTGATATTTGAAAGGAACCTGTTGCGGGAAATAGGTACAAATAGCCGCTAATTGCATACAGGTTTCAGGACCCTCACCCCAACCCTCTCCCTTTTAGGGAGAGAGAGCGGTCAGAGCTGAGTTTTGCGGGGAGAGGGCAGGGAGAGGGGGACTTTACTGCGGCGCGGCGGGCGCGTTGCTAACCTCGCCGTTGCGCATCACCTGCGCCGCCTGCTGCTTATCCATATTGGTGGCGCTGAGCTGAGCATTAACGCTCGGTTTCAGCGGCGCATTGGCCTGCACGCGACCGTTCGCGGTTAGCTGGAAATTGCCGTCGCCGCTAATCGGCAGCGCAGGCCAGCCCCAGGCCTGCAGAATATTCAGCGGCACGCCGCGGCCGTTCAAGCTCAGATTGACCTGGCGCTGCGGCAATTGTGACACCGCGGCGGTCGCCTGCAGAATACCGCGCTCGGTAAAGGCGCTCAGCTCGCTGATGTTGACCGTAGAAGCGTTCGCGCTCAGCTTCAGCGACGGGCGGCGCACGTCGATGCGGTTGAAGGTCGCGGCGGCGGCATTGAGGGTGGCGCTGCCGTTCCACACGCCCCACTGGCCATCTTTCACCAGCTGTAATTCGCCGCCGTAACCGTCCAGCGCGGTGATCTGCCACGGGAAGGCTGGGTCGATATCGATAATCAGATTTCGGCTGGCGCTGAATTTCTTCAGCGTCAGGCTTTGCAGCCAGCCCGGCATCGGCTCCATCCACAGCTGTTTCCAGTTGGACGGTAGCGTATATTCCAGCCCGGCGAAGACGGCATCGTCGAGCACCAGCGCATTACCGGCGCGCAGCCAGTTGCCGGAGGTACGCACCATGCCGCCCTCCCAGCGGGAGCTGAACTGGCGTAGCGCAATGCCCTGCGGCGAGAATTCGGCATTAACGATGGGATCGAGGAAGTTCAGCGAACCGTAGATAAACTCGCTAGCGTTCATCGATAGCGTCCCGTCGTCGCTTTGCCAGCTGTTATGGCTCAAGGTCAGATTGCGCAAGTTGAGGTCGAGGTCGGTCACCGCCCAGCCTGGCCCCTGCAAACGAGCATCGGTCACATCCAGCCGGCCAATCTGCAGCGACGGCACCGAGGTGAGCGGCGTAAGGAACTCATCCAGCGGTTTGGCGCTCTGCAGACGAATTTCATTCAGGCGCAGGTTATCAACCAGCCAGCTACCGTCGGCGCGGCGTTTGGCGTTGCCGGTCAGCGTGCCGCGCGCGATATCGGCGCCAAGGGTGCTCAGGGTCACCTCGCCGTTATCAATCGCACCCTGGATCAGGACGTTGCTGGCTTCGACGCCGTTAAGATTCATCGAGCCCGCGCTCATCTGAATTTGCGCTTTCCTGCCCAGCACATCGCCCGCTTCCGGCTGCCACGGCATCACGCCGCCGGTCACCCGCTGGGCGCTCAGGTTCCACTCGCTGTCCGGGCTGTTAAAGGCCATATCGCGTAGCTGCAGGCGGTCGGCGGCAAATGGCATTGCCGCGGAAGCCGGAGAGAGATTCAGCGTGCCGTCGCTGAGGACGATTTCATCAGCGTGCAGCGGGTCGCTGAACTGGCGGGTACTAAAACCGATATCCACCGTTCTGGCAACCAGCGTCGGCGGCTTGCCGTCGCGGCCAAAGGTGACATTTTGCAACTGCAGATGTAGCGGAGAAGAGAAGTCATGCGCCATCTTATCGAAGGCGATTTTCCAGCCGGTGCTTTCGCTTAACCAACTGCTCGCCTGGCGCGCCCCCCAGCGGGTCTGCAGCGCAAAGTAAGCGGCGACGATAACGACCAGCAGGGCGATCAGCAGCCAGAGAACCAGCTTTCCAAGAAATTTCATGATCTTCCATCCTGATAAGTACACATCACCGTGTTATGCACGATTTATGCGCAATCCTCAAGGCGGGAATAGTGAAATGAGATGAAGTGAGGTGAAGAGATGTTACAGCCGCCGCGCTCCCAGGTCGCCGTGGCGATACCGGGGAGCGCAACTTCAATGCGTTAGTTCTTCTCAGGCGGGAAGATTAAATTCAGAACAATCGCCGTGATACCGCCAGCGGCAATACCGGAAGAGAGCAGGTTTTTCAGCCAGTCCGGCGCGAACTGCAGGATCAGCGGCTGCTGCGATACGCCGAGACCCACCGCCAGAGAGAGGGCGATAATCAGAATGGCGCGGCGATTCAGCGGCTCGCGGGAGACGATGCGCACGCCGGATGCGGCAATGGTGCCGAACATCACCAGCGTCGCGCCGCCAAGTACCGGCTCAGGAATATGCTGCACAAAGCCGCTTACCGCCGGGAACAGGCCGAGCACAATCAGCATCAGCGCCACCACAAAGCCCACATAGCGGCTGGCGACGCCAGTCAGCTGGATCACGCCGTTGTTCTGGCCGAAGCAGGAGTTCGGGAAGGTATTGAAAACTGCGGAAACAAATGAGTTCAGGCCGTTCGCCAGTACGCCGCCTTTCAGACGTTTCATATACAGCGGGCCGGAGACCGGTTGTTCAGAAACGTCGGAGGTGGCGGTGATATCGCCGATCGTTTCCAGCGAGGTGATCATAAAGACCAGCATCAGCGGCAGCAGCAGGCTCCAGTCGATGCCCAGACCGTAATAGAGCGGCGTAGGGATAGTGATCAGGCTGCTGTTGGTAGGCGCGGTGTTAGCCGGCAGCATATCGAGGAACCACGCCGCCAGATAACCGGCAGCCATCGCGATCACCAGCGAGGCGATGCGCAGGTACGGGTTGCGCTGGCGGTTGAGGATAATAATCAGCGCCAGCACGATGCCCGCCAACAGCAGGTTTTTCGGCGCGCCGAAGGTATGGTCGGCCATCGCCGCATAGCCGCCGCCGATAGAAGTCAGGCCAACCTGAATCAGCGACAGGCCGATAATCATCACCACCACGCCGGAGACCAGCGGCGTAATAATGCGGCGCGCCAGATGCAGAATCCGCGATAGAACCATCTCGGTGCAGCTCGCCAGCATCAGGGTACCGAACAGCGCGGCCATCATCGTCGGCACGTCGGCGCCGCCGGTTTTCAGCGCGGTGCCGCCCATAATCAGCGGGGCGACGAAGTTGAAGCTGGTGCCCTGGATGGAGAGCAGGCCGGAGCCTACAGGCCCCCAGGCTTTAATCTGGATAATGGATGCCACGCCGGAGGCGAACAGCGACATGCTGATGATGTGTTGCGTATCTTCGGCCGGAAGGCCGAGCGCCTGACAGATAAGCAGCGCCGGGGTGATGACCGCGACAAACATCGCCAGCAGGTGCTGGAATGCGGCAAACAGCGTTTGCGGAAGCGGCGGACGGTCTTCGAGGCGATAGATTAATTCGCTGGCTGGTTTATGCGCAACCGGTTGCGCATTTTCTGACTCTGCGGTCGTAACGGACATCACAAACAATCCCAAGGTGGCAAAGCGGGAATTTTATCGGACTGTAGACCAAAAGCAAACGTTTGCCACGATTTGGCGCAAAAAATATCCTCACTGAATAGATGTAACAAATTAATTAACATTTTGTATGCTTGATCGCATCAACGCTAATACAAAATATCTTTTTCTGTCATTTTTTGCGCACTTCTGCTTAAAATCGCTCTTCGACTCCTCAAGATGAGAAGTAATCGACACCGGGAATACCGTCGCGTGTGAATGAATCATGCGCCCATAAGGAGCTCTTTTTTATGTTGCATCTCGATACCTTATCGACGCTCGTTGCCGCAACCATGGTGTTGCTTTTAGGGCGAAAGCTCGTTCAGAACGTCCCATTCCTCAAAAAATATACCATTCCTGAACCCGTCGCTGGCGGCCTGCTGGTGGCGCTGGCGCTGCTGGTTTTGAAAAAAAGCATGGATATCGAAATCGATTTCGATATGAGCCTGAAGGACCCGCTGATGCTGGCGTTCTTCGCCACTATCGGCCTTAACGCTAACCTTGCCAGTCTGCGGGCGGGCGGCAAAGTGCTTGGCACTTTCCTGATTGTGGTGGTGGGCCTGCTGCTGCTGCAGAACGCTCTCGGTATCGGCATGGCGAAGCTGCTGGGGCTGGATCCGCTGATGGGTCTGCTGGCCGGTTCTATCACGCTTTCCGGCGGCCACGGCACCGGGGCGGCGTGGAGTAAATTATTCGTTGAGCGTTACGGTTTTGCCAACGCCACCGAGGTCGCCATGGCTTGCGCAACCTTCGGCCTGGTGCTCGGCGGCCTGATCGGCGGGCCGGTGGCGCGTTATCTGGTGAAGCACTCTTCCTCGCCGGACGGTACACCGGACGACCAGCTGGCGCCGACGGCGTTTGAGAAGCCGGATATGGGCCGTATGATCACCTCGCTGGTGCTGATTGAAAGTATTGCGTTAATCGCTATCTGCCTGACCGTAGGGAAGGTGGTTGCGCAACTGCTGGCGGGTACCGTGTTTGAATTACCGACCTTCGTCTGCGTGCTGTTTATCGGCGTGATCCTCAGCAACGGCCTGGCGCTGGCTGGGCTGTATCGCGTGTTTGACCGCGCGGTATCGGTACTGGGCAACGTCAGCCTGTCGCTGTTCCTCGCGATGGCGCTGATGAGCCTCAAGCTGTGGGAACTGGCGTCGCTGGCGCTGCCGATGATTATTATTCTGGCGGTACAGGCGGTGGCGATGGCGCTGTATGCGGTGTTTGTGACTTACCGAATGATGGGTAAGAACTATGATGCCGCCGTGCTGGCAGCCGGTCATTGCGGGTTCGGGCTTGGCGCGACGCCGACGGCGATTGCCAATATGCAGGCGATTACCGACCGTTTTGGCCCGTCGCATATGGCTTTCCTGGTGGTGCCGATGGTCGGGGCGTTCTTTATCGACATCGTCAACGCGCTGGTGATTAAGCTGTACCTGTTGTTGCCGATATTTGGCTGATACAAAAATGCCGGAGTTAATCTCCGGCATTTTTTTGCCTGATGGCGCTGCGCTTATCAGGCCTACGGGCAACGCCCTGGTATCGTCATCCGGCGCGATACCGAGGTTTACTCGTCGTGCTCTTCCCACGCTAACGCGCGTTTCACCGCTTTCTTCCAGCCGCTGTAGCGGAAATTACGCTCGGTGGTTTCAATACCCGGGCGGAACTCACGTTCAATCACCGCTTTCTCCTGCAGCTCGTCGAGATTTTGCCAGAAGCCGACCGCCAGACCTGCCAGATAGGCGGCGCCCAGCGCCGTGACTTCACGCACTTCCGGGCGTTCCACGCGGGTGCCGAGAATATCGGACTGGAACTGCATCAGGAAGTTGTTGGCGACCGCGCCGCCGTCCACGCGCAGGGCGTGCAGACGAATACCGGAGTCGGCCTGCATCGCTTCCAGAACGTCACGCGTCTGATAGGCGATAGATTCCAGCGTGGCGCGGATAATATGGTTGGCGTTCACCCCGCGGGTCAGGCCGAAAATCGCGCCGCGCGCATACGGATCCCAGTACGGCGCGCCAAGACCGGTAAAGGCCGGCACCACATACACGCCGTTGGTGTCTTTCACCTTAGTGGCGAAGTATTCAGAATCGAAGGCATCGTTGATGAGTTTCATTTCATCACGCAGCCACTGAATCGACGCTCCGGCCATAAACACCGCGCCTTCCAGCGCGTAGTTCACTTCGCCGGTCGGGCCGCAGGCGATGGTGGTCAGCAGGCCGTGGGTTGAGGTCACCGCCTTTTCACCGGTGTTCATCAACATGAAGCAGCCGGTACCGTAGGTGTTTTTCGCCATCCCTTCTTTCACACACAGCTGGCCAAACAGCGCCGCCTGCTGGTCGCCGGCGATGCCGGAGATAGGAATACGGGTACCGCCTTTACCGCCGATGTTGGTCTGGCCGTACACTTCAGAAGACTTACGTACTTCCGGTAGCATGGCGCGCGGGATATCCAGCGCGTCGAGCATTTTGTCGTCCCAGTCCAGTTCATGGATGTTGAACAACATGGTACGCGAGGCGTTGGTGTAGTCGGTGACGTGCACGCGCCCCTGGGTCATTTTCCAGATAAGCCAGGTATCAACGGTACCGAACAGCAGCTCGCCGCGCTTGGCGCGCTCGCGGGCGCCTTCGACATGGTCAAGGATCCACTTCACTTTGGTACCGGAGAAGTACGGGTCCACCACCAGGCCGGTGGCTTTGCGGATGTACTCTTCCATGCCGTCGCGCTTGAGCTGCTCGCAAATATCCGCGGTGCGGCGGCACTGCCAGACGATAGCGTTGTAAATAGGCTTGCCGGTCTCACGCTCCCATACGATGGCGGTTTCACGCTGGTTGGTGATGCCGATGGCGGCAATTTCGTCGGAGTTGATATCGGCTTTTGCCAACACTTCGACCAGCGTAGAGCTCTGCGAGGCCCAAATCTCCATCGGGTCGTGCTCAACCCAGCCTGGCTTCGGATAAATTTGTTCGAATTCACGCTGTGACACGCTGACGATATTGGCGTCGTGATCCATCACGACGGCGCGGGAGCTGGTAGTGCCCTGGTCGAGCGCAACGATATATTTTTTCTCGGTCATAATTGGTGTCCCGTAGTCAGATTACAGCGAAGCTTTTTGTTGCGACGCGGAAGAAGCGGATTCTTTTTCTTCCTCGACGCAGGTGTCGCAAGGCAGATGGCGGCCAATGAATTTGCGGTAGCTGAATGCGCCCAGCGCCGCGCCGACCACCGGTGCGCACAGCGGCACCAGGAAATAAGGAATATCTTTGCCGCCGGTGAAGGCGACGTTGCCCCAGCCTGCCAGCCAGGCGAAGGCTTTCGGTCCGATATCACGCGCCGGGTTCATCGCGAAGCCGGTCAGCGGGCCCATGGAGGCGCCGATAACGGCAATCAGCAGGCCAATCAGCAGCGGCGCCAGCGGGCCGCGCGGCACGCCGTTGCCGTCGTCGGTCAGCGCTAAAATCACGCCCATCAGGATAGCGGTAATCACCATTTCTACCGCGAAGGCCTGCACAAAATTGATATGCGGGTTAGGGTAGGTCGAGAAGATACCGGCGAGCTCAAGGCTTTCCACGCTGCCGCGTACCATATTGTGGGTGTGTTCGAAATCGAAGAAAAGATTGTAATAAAGCCCGTAAACTAATGCCGCAGCGCAAAAGGCGCCAGCGAATTGCGAAATAATAAAAGGAACAACTTTGCGCCCATCAAAGCAGGCGAATAACCATAAGGCGATGGTGACCGCCGGATTAAGGTGCGCACCGGATACGCCCGCGGTCAGGTAGATAGCCATAGCCACCCCCAGACCCCAGATGATGCTGATTTCCCACTGACCGAAGCTGGCTCCTGCGACTTTGAGCGCAGCTACGCACCCAACGCCGAAAAAGATCAACAACCCGGTACCGAGAAACTCTGCGATGCACTGGCCTTTTAATGTTGATGTCTGGCTCATAATCGGATCCTGAAGCGAAGTGATTATTGTAAGTATGTTGGTCGTGGACGACCACGGTGCCTTGTAGGCATAGTGTTAATTTATCGTTAACGAGCATAAACGAGAAATATCGAAATTTAAATTTGTGTCCCTCGTCAAGAAAATGAGCGTTTTCGCGCCATAAACGCGTGTTGCGGCACATTTACCCACCTTTTTCTGCGTATTCTGTTATCTCATTGATTAACAATCGCCAGAGAAGTTCGGGGCAATTGCCGCGAACGCACCAGGTAAAGACTGAAAAGTGTTGCAAACCGCAATCTGCGCGGGTTGTCGCTGGACAGGTGAGGCGGGGATTCATACAATCGACGACAACACCGCTATTGTGCGCTAATTCGTTAAGGCGGGACCGCGTATACGAAACACGAGTTTCTATCAACGCCTTGCAAGATCAGGAGAGGTATGACGATGTCATTAGAAGTGTTTGAGAAATTAGAATCTAAAGTTCAGCAGGCGATTGATACCATCACTCTGTTGCAGATGGAAATCGAAGAGCTGAAAGAAAAGAACACCACGCTGGCGCAGGAAGTGCAGAGCGCGCAGCACGGTCGTGAAGAGCTGGAGCGTGAAAATAGCCAGCTGAGAGAACAACAGCAGGGCTGGCAGGATCGTCTGCAGGCGCTGCTGGGCCGCATGGAAGAAGTCTAATCGCTTCTCGCCCCTTCCCGTCCGGGAGGGGGTTTTCTTTATCCTCCGCTTTATATCTCCAGGTTATAGCCAATCTTTTTTTATTCTTTAATCATTGATTCGCTTTCTGGCACGCTTAGTTCATCACAACACGACATAAAGAGAGCGGTGCGATGAATAAGTGGGGCGTAGGGTTAACTCTGTTGCTGGCATCCGCCAGCGTGCTGGCAAAAGATTATCAGCTGTTAAACGTATCGTACGATCCGACGCGCGAGCTGTACGAACAGTATAATAAAGCGTTTAGCGCGCACTGGAAGCAGGAAACCGGCGATAACGTGGTGATTCGTCAGTCGCATGGCGGCTCCGGCAAACAGGCGACGTCAGTTATCAACGGGATTGAAGCGGATGTCGTCACCCTGGCGCTGGCCTACGACGTAGACGCCATTGCTGAACGTGGCCGTATCGATAAAAACTGGCTGAAGCGCCTGCCGGATAACTCCGCGCCGTATACCTCAACCATCGTGTTCCTCGTCCGTAAGGGCAACCCAAAACAGATCCATGACTGGAACGACCTGATTAAACCTGGCGTGTCGGTCATCACCCCGAACCCGAAAAGCTCCGGCGGCGCCCGCTGGAACTACCTGGCGGCATGGGGCTACGCCCTGCATCAGAATCACGGCGATCAAGCTAAAGCGCAGGAGTTCGTGAAGGCGCTGTATAAAAACGTGGAAGTGCTGGATTCCGGCGCGCGCGGTTCCACCAACACCTTCGTCGAACGCGGGATCGGCGATGTGCTGATTGCCTGGGAGAACGAAGCGCTGCTGGCGACGAAAGAGCTGGGCAAGGACAAGTTTGAAATCGTGACGCCGAGCGAGTCTATTCTGGCCGAGCCGACGGTTTCCGTCGTCGATAAAGTGGTGGATAAGAAAGGCACTCGTCAGGTGGCGGAAGCGTACCTGAAATATCTCTACTCGCCGGAAGGCCAGGAGATTGCGGCGAAGAACTTCTATCGTCCGCGCGATCCTGATGTGGCGAAGAAATATGCCAACGAGTTCCCGAAATTGAAGCTGTTTACCATCGATCAGGAGTTCGGCGGCTGGACGAAAGCGCAGAAGGAGCACTTCTCCAACGGCGGTACCTTCGACCAGATTAGCCAGCGTTAATCCTCTTGTCCCTGCTGGCGCTACGCTTAGCAGGGATACAGTTCTGCGCCATTTGGTATCCCGGGTAAGGCGACAGCCGCCACCCGGGATAACTCCCCGCCCGCCATCTGTTTTTATTTAGTCATCAAATTACGTTACTCTTCCGGTTCAGGCTTAACAGGGAACAATAATGAGAAGAGTAAGATACCTTTTATGGGCGCTGCTGGTGGTTATTCTGGCGGCGCTGGCTGGCGGCTACTATTGGCTGCATTCCGGCAACCCGAACGCGTTACGTCATATTGTCCTGCAGCAGTGCGTACCCAATCAGCAGCAACATCAAAATCCGTCGCCGTGCGCGGAAGTGAACCTGAAAGGCGGCTACGTGTTGTTTAAAGATCGCAACGGCCCGCTGCAATATCTGCTGATGCCGACCTACCGTATTAACGGTACCGAAAGTCCGCTGCTGTTGGATCCGCTGACGCCGAATTTCTTCTGGCAGGCGTGGCAGGGGCGCGAAATTATGAGCCAGCGCCGCGGCGCGCCAATTGATGATAACGCGGTATCGCTGGCTATTAACTC
This sequence comes from Klebsiella sp. 141198, assembly GCF_050600785.1. Classification (NCBI taxonomy): domain Bacteria; kingdom Pseudomonadati; phylum Pseudomonadota; class Gammaproteobacteria; order Enterobacterales; family Enterobacteriaceae; genus Klebsiella; species Klebsiella sp. 141198. Next base: position 336,388 of record NZ_JAQIRM010000006.1, on the reverse strand, counting down.
GCGCAGCGGGCGCACGCAAAACCACTTCCATATTCATATCTCCTGCCTGCGTCCCGATGTCCGCGCGCAGTTAGATAATGATGCGGCGACAATTAGCAGCCGCTGGCTACCCTTGCCGGGCGGTCTGCAGGGCCATCAATATCTGGCGCGTCGGGTAACGGAAACCGAGCTGGCTCAGCGCAGCCCGTTCCTGATGCTGGCGGAAGAGGTACCGGAAGCGCGCGAACATATGGGGCGTTATGCGTTAGCGATGGCGCGTCAAAGCGACGGCTCGCTGGTGCTGTTGGCGACAGAACGTAACCTGCTGACTTTCAACCGTGCTTCGGCGGAAGAAATTCAGGATCATAGCTGCGCAATTCTTAACACAAACCACTAGTTCTGGCGTTTACCTGTCTTTCCTGTCGTCGTATTCTTGCTGAAAAAAACGACAGGAGACAGGCATGTCGCTCTGGCTAACCCACCCGCTGTTCCTCCCTTCGCTTATCGTCGGCATCACCATTGTGCTCTGGGCGACTTCACTGTTACCGGAATTTATCACCGCGCTGCTGTTCTTCGCGGCGGCGATGATGACCAAAATCGCTCCGCCGGAGGTGATCTTCGGCGGTTTTGCTTCCTCGGCGTTCTGGCTAGTGTTCAGCGGCTTTGTGTTGGGGAGCGCCATCCGTAAGACCGGACTGGCGGATAGAGCGGCGCAGGCGCTATCGGCGCGGCTCACCGACTCCTGGCCGCGGATGGTCGGCAGCGTCGTATTACTGAGTTATGCGTTGGCGTTCGTGATGCCGTCAAACATGGGGCGCATCGCGCTGTTGATGCCGATCGTGGCGGCGATGGCCCGGCGCGCGGGGATCGCCGACGGCACGCGCGGCTGGTACGGCCTGGCGCTGGCGGTGGGCTTTGGCACCTTCCAGCTTTCTGCGACCATTTTGCCCGCTAACGTGCCGAATCTGGTGATGAGCGGGGCGGCAGAAGGCTCTTACGGGATCCATCTGAATTACGTTCCCTATTTACTGCTGCATACGCCGGTGCTTGGCTGGCTGAAAGGGGCGGTGCTGGTGGCGTTGATCTGCTGGCTGTTTCCCGGCAAGCCGCATCCGCCGCGCGAGCTGGCGTCGCTGGCGCCAATGAGCCGCGATGAAAAGCGTCTGGCGTGGCTACTGGCGGTGGTGTTGACGTTATGGGTGACAGAGAGCTGGCACGGTGTCGGCCCGGCGTGGACCGGCCTGGCGGCAGCGGTGGCCACGCTGCTGCCGCGAGTGGGATTTATCAGCGGCGAGGAGTTCGCCAGCGGGGTGAATATGCGCACCTGCATTTATGTTGCCGGCATTTTGGGACTGGCGATTACCGTGACCCAAACCGGGATTGGCGGCGCGGTGGGTAACGCGCTGCTGCAGGTGATGCCGCTGGATAAAGATAATCCGTTCACCAGCTTCCTGGCGCTGACCGGAATTACCAGCGCGCTGAACTTTATTATGACCGCTAACGGCGTCCCGGCGCTGTATACGACTTTTGCGCAGAGCTTTGCCGACGCGACCGGCTTTCCGCTGCTGAGCGTGATTATGATTCAGGTGCTGGGTTATTCCACGCCGCTGCTGCCGTACCAGGCGTCGCCGATCGTGGTGGCGATGGGATTAGGTAAAGTCCCGGCGAGAGCGGGGATGTTGCTATGTCTGGCGCTGGCGGCGGTGAGCTATTTGATTTTGCTGCCGTTGGATTATGCGTGGTATCAGCTATTGGGGAAATTGTAGCGATAATATAAAACCCGGCTCGCGCTGCGCTAAGCCGGGTTATTACTCGTGCGAATTTGTCAGCAACCCCGGCGGCGTTTCACCACCGGGAAAGCGAATTACGCTTTTTTCGCCGCTTCTGCAGCTTTAACGATCACCGCGAAAGCGTCTGCTTTCAGGGATGCGCCGCCAACCAGCGCGCCGTCGATGTCCGGCTGGGTGAACAGCTCTGCGGCGTTGCCGGCGTTAACGGAACCGCCGTACTGGATGATGACCTGCTCAGCGATTTTAGCGTCAGCTTTAGCAATGTGGTCACGGATAAATTTGTGCACCGCCTGAGCCTGCGCTGGGGTAGCGGATTTACCGGTACCGATGGCCCATACGGGTTCGTAAGCGATAACCACGCCTTCAAAAGCGGCTGCGCCCTGAGTTTTCAGCACGGCGTCGATCTGACGCGCGCAAACTTCTTCAGTTTTGCCCGCTTCGTTTTCAGCTTCGGTTTCACCGATGCACAGAACCGGCGTCAGACCCTGCTCTTTCAGTACAGCGAATTTCTTCGCGATCAGTTCGTCGGATTCTTTGTGGTAGGTACGGCGTTCGGAGTGGCCGATGATGATGTACTGCGCGCCGATATCTTTCAGCATTTCAGCGGAGGTTTCACCGGTGAATGCGCCGGACAGGTTCACGTCAACGTTCTGCGCGCCCAGGTGGATGTGGCTGCCTTCTGCCGCACGCTTAGCCAGGTCGAGATACATTTCCGGCGGCGCGATTGCCACTGCACAGCCGCTTACGCCGGCCAGTTCAGTACGCAGGTTAGCAACCAGTTCGTTTACCATGTGGCGGCTGCCGTTCAGTTTCCAGTTACCCATCACTAAAGGATGTCGCATTTTAATTCTCCACGCTACTAAGCGAATTAAGGAATATAGCCGCCCCAGAGGGCAGCATGGTCTGTGAAACAGTATAGAGACTCGTCACTGGAAAGGCTTTGCTTTTTGTCATTTATTGTTGTCTTCCAGCGTTTCAGATAGCGCCAGCTTAATCGGTTCAATGGCGAAAGTTAGCCCCTTTTCCCCGTGATCTGCCACCACATAGCGCACCGCGCCTTCGGTTTCGGTGTAGTAGCGTTTGCCTTTGCCGGCGGTCAGCAGTTTTTGCAGCTTTTGCTGGCTCTGCAGTGGGCTTAGGGTCGGCACAAAGGCGCGAAGAATGGCGCTCATATACTCCTGCGCTTTCGCTTTCGCCGCCTTTTGTTCCGGCCCCTGAATCGGCAGCCAGGTTATCTGCATTGATTTAATCTTCAGCGTGCCGCGCTCCAGCGCGGTAGAGGCATACAGATTCTCGTTAATCTTGGTGGCGGCGCGGGTCAGGTTGGCTTTATCGCGGCTGGAGGCGATAGAACGGAACTCGTTTAGCGGCAATTTCGGATTATCGGCATTAAATTTCTCGCGGAACTCGCTGATGCTGACATCAAAAATCGGCGCGCTGGGTAGCAAATAAGGGGCGGTGGCGGCGGATTCCGTTTCTGCGGACAACGCCATCGGGCCGACAGATAACGCTGTCAGCCCAATTAAACTTAAGATTGCCCACTTCTTCATGCCCATCTTTCCTTTTTTTGCCTGCCGACGATTAAAACGGGAACCGTCACGCTTGTCAAAAAGTGACGCCTTCAGGGTAAACTACGCGAATGATGATGATAAGGAATAAAACATGACCCTACAGCAGTGGTTATTCTCAATTAAAGGCCGTATTGGCCGCCGGGATTTCTGGATTTGGATCGTTATCTGGGTGTTGACCATGAGCGCGCTGTTTACCCTCGCGGGCAGCAATTTGCTGAGTTTACAGACCGCGGCGTTTATTCTCGTCTGCCTGCTCTGGCCGACGGCGGCAGTCGTGGTGAAGCGTCTGCACGATCGCGGGAGATCCGGCCTCTGGGCGCTGCTGATGATTCTGGCGTGGATGCTGCTGGCGGGCAACTGGGCGATGTTGCCGCAGGTCTGGCAGTGGGGCGTTGGGCGCTTTGTACCGACGCTGATTATCGTCATGATGTTGATCGACCTGGGCGCGTTCGTCGGCACCCAGGGCGAAAATAAGTTTGGCAAAGAGACGCAGGATGTCCGCTGGAAAGCGGACGCCTGATTACCAGTAGTGCTCTGCCGTCATATGGCCCGGTCGGCGACGCAGATGTTTGGTCATCTGCCGGGTCTCTTTCAGCAACTGCTGGGTATCACGCACCATCTGCGGGTTACCGCACAGCATCACGTGGCTGGTATCGGCGGTCATAGCCAGGCCGACCGCCTCTTCCAGCGCGCCGGTTTCAATCAGAAACGGCACCCGGCCCGTCAGCGAACCTTCCGCTGTCTCGCGGCTAACCACGGTCTGGATACGTAATTTGCCGGCGTAGCGCTGCTCCAGTTCGCGCATTTGCGGTAAATAGCTGAGGTCGGCGGCGTAGCGCGCCGCATGCACCAGCACCAGGTTCTTGAAGCGATCCAGGTCTTTTCCTTCTTCCAGAATCGACAGATAGGGGCCGATGGCTGTGCCGGTGGCGAGCATCCACAACGTGTCGCAGTCTGGCACCTCTTCCAGCACGAAGAAACCGGCGGCTTCGCTGACAATCTGAACGTCGTCGCCGGGTTTCAGCGCGGCCAGTCGCGGGCTGAGTTTACCCTCCGGAACGGTGACCAGGTAGAACTCGAGATCGGGATTGCTGGGGGCGTTGACATAGGAGTAGGCGCGCTGCACGCGCTCGCCGTCAACATCCAGGCCCAATTTAGCAAACTGCCCTGCGGTGAACGGCTCAACGGGCGCGTGAATGGTGAGGCTAAACAGTGCATCGGTCCAGTTTTGCACTTTTACAACTTTACCTGTAACCCAGTTTGCCATTGCGTCTCTCCTTTCAATCTCGTCAGTCTATCTTCACCGCGACGGGAGAAGATTTCCAGCCCGAAAAGGCTGGAAAGCTCGATTGATCAAATGTTTTACAGGATGTGTTGCTGGACGTCCGGGTCTTTTCGGTCGAGGTAATGAATCGACTGAATACGGCGGATAGTCCGCGATTTACCGCGGATCAGCAGCGTTTCGGTGGTCGCCATATTGCCCTTGCGGGTAATGCCGTCCAGTAGATCGCCTTTGGTAATCCCGGTGGCGGAGAAGATGACGTTATCGCTGCGCGCCATCTCATCAAGACGCAGCACTTTGCCCGCTTCGATGCCCATGGTTTTGCAGCGCGCCAGTTCGTTTTCACCGATACGGCGGTTCTCTTCGCTGTCGCCCTTCACGTGGTGACGAGCCAGCAGGCGGCCCTGCATATCGCCGTCCAGCGCGCGGATCACCGCCGCCGAAACCACGCCTTCCGGCGCGCCGCCGATGCCGTACAGCACGTCGACTTCGCTATCCGGCATACAGGTCAGGATAGAGGCCGCCACGTCGCCATCGGGGATCGCGAACACGCGCACGCCCAACTGCTGCAGTTGCGCAATGACCGCGTCGTGGCGGGGTTTTGCCAGCACGGTGACGGTCAGCTCGTCGAGCGGTTTATTCAACGCGCGGGCGATGTTGCGCAGGTTCTCTTCCAGCGGCAGATTGAGATCGATGGCGCCTTTAGCGCCGGGGCCGACAATCAGCTTTTCCATATACATATCCGGCGCGTTGAGGAAGCAGCCTTTATCGCCAACCGCCATCACCGCCAGCGCGTTGGCCTGGCCCATGGCCGTCATGCGGGTACCTTCAATCGGATCGACGGCGATATCTACCGCGTCGCCTTTGCCGGTACCCACTTTTTCGCCGATATAGAGCATCGGCGCTTCATCGATTTCGCCCTCGCCGATGACGATGGTGCCGTCGATATTGACGAGGTTAAGCATAATGCGCATGGCGTTAACCGCTGCGCCGTCGGCGGTATTTTTATCGCCGCGGCCCAGCCATTTATAGCCCGCCAGCGCGGCGGCTTCGGTGACACGCGAAAATTCGATGGCCAGTTCTCGTTTCATAATCCACTCGTTGTGTAGAAAAGTTGCCCGTAGCGCGGCAAGAAGGACGCGCTACGCGTTGGAATAGCGTTCGGTTTCCGGCATCCAGCGCTCAATCAGCGCCTGTGCCTGCAGCGGATAGCGTTCGTGAATATGGCGAGCAATACGCTGAACATCGGGGATCATGGCCTGATCGCGCAGCAAGTCCGCTACTTTAAATTCGGCGTTGCCGGTCTGGCGGGTGCCGAGAAGCTCGCCGGGGCCGCGGATTTCCAGGTCTTTCTGGGCGATGACGAAACCGTCGTTGCTGTCGCGCAGCACCTGCAGGCGCTTCTGCGCCGTTTTGGAAAGCGGCGATTTATAGAGTAGCACGCAGTGGGAGGCGACGGCGCCGCGCCCGACGCGCCCGCGTAGCTGGTGCAGCTGCGCCAGACCCAGACGCTCCGGGTTTTCGATAATCATCAGGCTTGAGTTAGGGACGTCGACGCCGACTTCAATCACCGTGGTGGCGACCAGCAGGTGCATCTCGCCCTGCTTGAAGGCCTGCATCACTGCCTGCTTTTCCGCTGGTTTCATCCGCCCGTGGACGAGGCCGATATTAAGTTCCGGCAGCGCCAGTTTGAGCTCTTCCCAGGTGGCTTCCGCCGCCTGGGCTTCCAGCAGATCGGACTCTTCAATCAGCGTACAGACCCAATAGGCCTGACGACCTTCCTGGGTGCAGGCGTTGCGCACGCGGTCGATAATGTCGCTGCGGCGGGTATCCGGGATAGCGACGGTCGTTACCGGGGTACGACCCGGCGGCAGCTCGTCGATAACCGAGGTATCGAGATCGGCATAGGCGGTCATCGCCAGGGTGCGTGGAATCGGCGTAGCGGTCATGATCAGCTGATGCGGGTGGAAGCCCTGCTGCTGGCCCTTTTCCCACAGCGCCAGGCGTTGATGAACGCCAAAACGGTGCTGTTCGTCGATAATCACTAGCGCCAGGCCGTTAAACTGTACCTGCTCCTGGAAAATGGCGTGGGTGCCGACAATCATCTGCACTTCGCCGTTGGCGATGGCCTCCTGCTGCGCCTGGCGCGCTTTGCCTTTCTGCTTGCCCGCCAGCCAGCCGACTTCAATGCCCAGCGGCGCGAACCAGCTGCGGAAATTATTGGCGTGCTGCTCGGCGAGCAGTTCGGTCGGCGCCATCAGCGCCACCTGTTTGCTATGGGCGATAGCGCGCAAGGCGGCCAGCGCGGCGACCAGCGTTTTGCCGGATCCGACGTCGCCCTGCACCAGGCGCATCATCGGCACGTCCAGCGCCATATCGCGCTCGATCTCAGCGGTGACGCGCGCCTGCGCGCCCGTTGGTTTAAAGGGCAGGGAAGCCAGAAGCTGGGTTTTCAGCGTGTCGTTGGCGCTGAGGGGCAGAGCATGATAGCGCTGGGCGCCGGCGCGGAGCGCCAGCATGCTGAGATTATGCGCTAACAACTCTTCCAGGATAAGACGCTGCTGTGCCGGATGTTTACCGCTCTCCAGCTCGCTGAGCTGTAGCGACGGCGGCGGGCGATGCAGCGTGCGTAGCGCCTCCGGCAGGCTCATCATCCCCTGCGCCAGCTCCGGCGGCAGCAGTTCGCTAATCGCGCAGGTGTCCAGCAGCTCAAGCGCCTGATCGGTGAGTTTGCGCAGCGTCGCCTGCTTAATGCCTTCAGTGGTCGGGTAGACCGGAGTCAGGGTTTCCTGCAGCTCCGGGGTACTCATATCGCCCTGCACGCGATATTCCGGGTGGATCATCTCGGCGCCAAACTTGCCGCGTTTAGCTTCGCCGTAGGCCAGCACGCGACGACCGGTCGCCAGGCTGTTTTTCATCGCCGCGTTGAAGTTGAAAAAACGCATGGTCAGGATGCCGGAACCGTCACTTATCTGACAGGTCATCATCCGGCGGCCGCCGAAGGTGATATTGCTGTTGAGCACTTCCCCCTCTACGGTTGCGTAGACTCCCGGCAGCAGTTCGCCGATTTGGTACAGGTGAGTCCGGTCTTCATAGCGCAGTGGCAGATGAAGTAGCAGGTCCTGAACCGTATGCAGACCGATTTTCGCCAGTTTGCTGCTCTGTGCGGCGCCAACGCCGGTCAGCGAGTTGAGCGGGACGGCATCTAACAGGCGGCCTGACATCGGATTTACCTCGCCGCCTGCATCGTTGCCCACCACGAGGCATCGGCTTCTACTTCGCCCTGCTCGTTGACGTGGGGATAAGGCAGACCTTTTTGTTTGGCGACGCGCGCCAGCACCGGGTAACCGCCTTCAAATAACAGCCGCTGCTGCTCTTCAGGCGGCAGCATGCTATTGGCGCGTTGGTACATTCCGGCGTTCTGCCGCTGACGCTGCGCTTCGTAAAGGATCAGCGCGGAGGCGACGGAGACGTTCAGCGACTGCACCATACCGACCATAGGGATAATGATGTCCTGGTCTGCCAGCGCCAGTGCTTCTTGGGTGATGCCGGTTTTCTCTTGGCCCATCAGGATACAGGTCGGGCGCGTATAGTCGATTTCGCGAAAATCGATGGCTTTGTCGGAAAGGTGCGTCGCGAGGATTTGCATGCCCCGGCCTTTTAAGTGGCTGACGGCATCGCCGATAGTGCGGTGCGTTTTCACCTGCACCCAACTATTGCTGCCGGCTGCGGCAGAGGCCATGGTGCGCATACGGCTGCCAGGCCAGATGGCGTGTACTTCGTGTACGCCGATGGCGTCTGCGGTGCGGATGACCGCAGAGACGTTATGGGGTTTATGGACCTGCTCCATGCAGACCGTCAGATCAGGCTGACGCCTGGCGAGCATCTCGCAGATACGCGCATAACGCTGTGAATTCATTCTACTTAATCCTTCGAACTGCCTCGGCGTTAGCTGCACTCACTCACCCCAGTCACGTACTTCAGTACCTTCCTGGGGATTCGATTTTTGTAAAAGCTAATTTCGGTTACGAGTGACTTTAATCACGTCCGGCATGACGCGAATTTTGCGCATGATATTCGCCAGATGCACGCGGTCGCGCGCGGTCAGGCGGATAAAGGCGCTGTAAACGCGGCCATCTTTTTCTTCCGTATTCAGGCTCTGAATATTGGAAGACGCGGTGTTGATTGCGGCCGTCAGGTTAGCCAGCGCGCCCTGGTGGTTGAACATATCCACCTTAATTTCGGCGATAAATTCCTGCGCAGTTTCTTTATCCCATTCGACCGCCATAAACTTCTCAGGCTCTTTCTGGTAGCCGCGGATGTTACGACAGGATTCATGGTGGATAACCAACCCTTTGCCTGGGCTGACGTGGGCGATGATCGGGTCCCCCGGAATCGGACGACAGCACTTGGCGAAAGTAATCAGCACGCCATCGGCGCCCTTGATCGGCAGATGGCCGTGATTCGACGCGTTGGCCGGCACCGGTGCGGCAGAGGCTTCGCCCTGCTGCAGATTTTTAGCTACCACGACGCTCATTGCGTTACCGAGACCGATTTCCGCCAGCAGATCGTCAAGCGTGGCCAGCTTCATGCGGTCAAGTTCGCGCTGGATGTTCTCCTGCGGGATCTCTGCCAGCTTGCGGCTGCCGCCTAACGCGTGGTTGAGCAATCGGCGGCCAAGGCTGACCGAATCGTCGCGCTTAAGGTTCTTCAGCAGTTGGCGGATTTTGGCGCGCGCTTTCGAGCTAACGACAAAGTTCAGCCATGCGGCATTCGGGCGTGCGCCCGGCGCGGTAATGATTTCGACAGTCTGACCGCTGGAGAGCGGCTGCGACAGCGGATAGGGCTGGCGGTCGACGCGCGCGCCGACGCAGGCATGGCCGATATCGGTATGCACCGCGTAGGCGAAGTCCACCGGCGTGGCGCCGGCAGGCAGTTCGACAATGCGCCCTTCCGGGGTGAAAACGTAAATCTCATCCGGGAACAGATCGGATTTAACGCTCTCGATAAATTCAAACGAACTACCGGCGCTCTGCTGCAGTTCCAGCAGGCTTTGCATCCAGCGCTGGGCGCGGATTTGCGCGGTCGTGCTGCTTTCGCCGCCGTGCTCTTTATAAGCCCAGTGCGCCGCTACCCCCATCTCCGCCATCTGGTCCATATCTTCGGTACGGATTTGCACCTCGACCGGGACGCCGTGGGGGCCAATCATCGAGGTGTGCAAAGATTGATAGCCGTTCGCTTTTGGAATGGCGATGTAATCTTTGAAACGACCTGGACGCGGCTTGTAGAGGCTGTGCATTTGGCCCAGCACGCGATAGCAGATATCGGGATCGTGAACGATAACGCGGAAGGCGTAGATGTCCATGATCGAGTGAAAACGCTGCTCTTTGAGCACCATTTTGCAATAAATGGAGTACAGATGCTTTTCGCGACCGCTAACGCGGCAGGGGATCCCCGCTTCCTGTAAACGCCCTTCGATCTCAGAGAGGATCTTCTGAATCATCTCTTTTCGGTTGCCGCGCGCCGCTTTGACCACTTCTTTAATGACGCGGTAGCGGTTAGGGTACAGCGCTTCAAAGCCCAGCTCTTCGAGCTCGGTTTTGATGTGATGGATACCTAAACGGTGCGCCAGCGGGCTATAAATTTCCAGCGTTTCGCGGGCGATGCGGCGGCGTTTATCCGGGCGTAGTGAGCCCAAGGTGCGCATGTTGTGGGTGCGGTCGGCAAGCTTGATGAGGATGACGCGGATATCCTGCACCATCGCCATGATCATTTTGCGGAAGTTTTCGGCTTGCGCCTCTTTCTTATCGCGGAACTTGAGCTTATCAAGTTTCGACACCCCCTCTACCAGTTCGGCGACGCTTTTACCAAAAAGCTGTTCCATGTCCTGGTAGGTGGCAGGGGTATCTTCAATCACATCATGCAGCAGCGCGGCCATCAGCGTTTCGTAGTCGAGTTTCATCTCGGCCAGAATGCAGGCCACCGCTACCGGGTGCGTGATATAGGGTTCACCGCTTGAACGTGTCTGACCCTCGTGAGCGTCACGTGCAACGAGATACGCCTGCCGAAGGCGCTTGATTTGCTCTTCCGGCAGGTAGTTTTGAATCAGCTGATTCAGGCTTTCAAACAGATACAAGGGCGACCCGCTGTGTGATTAACGACGACCTTCAGCAATCGCGGTAACGGCTTGTAATTCAGCGGCTTCCTGCTCTTGCTGTTCCTGGCGCTCACGTACGTCGAGGATCTGGTTGTTGATCAGACCTTCTTCGATTTCGCGCAGTGCGATAACGGTGGTTTTATCGTTTTCTTCCGGTACCAGCGGATCCTTTCCGCCTACCTGCATCTGACGAGCGCGACGCGCGGCGACCAGTACCAGGTCAAAACGGTTACCAATTTTCTCTACAGCGTCCTGAACAGTTACGCGTGCCATACTTAAAATGCTCCACAGGTGAAGAAATGACTGGGCATGATACTGAATGTGGGTTCAGTCTGCCAATAGTTTGGTGATTAAAGCGCCATGTCGCTGCTTTTGGCGGCTCATGCGCAGACGTTCAGCGCGGATAATGTTTTTCAGATCGCCTAAAGCGGTATCAAAATCATCATTCACAATAAGGTAATCATATTCCGCGTAATGGCTCATTTCTGCAACTGCCTGCGCCATACGTTTTGCGATGACTTCTTCGCTGTCCTGACCGCGGCCGCGCAGGCGGCGGTCAAGCTCGTCTTTTGACGGCGGCAGAATAAAGATACTGCGCGCGCCGGGCATTTTATTACGAATTTGCTGGGCGCCCTGCCAGTCGATATCGAGGAAAACATCGACGCCAGTCGCCAGAACCTGCTCAATAGCTTCACGAGAGGTCCCGTAATAATTGCCAAAAACCTCAGCGTGCTCAAGGAAAGCGTCTTCGCTAATCATCGACCTGAATTTATCGTGATCCACAAAGAAATAGTGTTCACCGTGAACTTCACCCGGGCGCGGATTGCGCGTGGTATGCGACACAGAAACCTGGGAGTCGTACAACGGTTGGGTCTTCAATAAAGCCTGAATCAGGCTGGATTTACCCGCGCCGCTAGGGGCGGAAACAATATAAAGCGTGCCTTGAGCCATGAGTGTCTTTTGTATGTGATTGTCGAAAGAGATGCTACATACGAGCCTATTATACACGCCGCCGCTGCGTGACGCAGTCATTGTCACACTTTTTGCCGCTGTTTCTTTCATTTTGCCTGCCGCTTTCCTGATTTCTTAAGCAGTTGCAGCAACGATGCGTAAATCCTGGAAAGCCGCTCGCAGCGTAATGATTTGCCTGTCGCCGCGGCTTCGGTCTTTAGCGCACGATGCCGCAAGGTAAAACAAGGAGGTAAAGGCATGTGCAAATGGCTGATAGCGGCAGCGTTATGGATGGCGGCGGCACTGGCAACGGCGGCCTGCCCGGCGTGGTCTTCGCAACGAGCCGGGCAGGAGATAGACCGCCTGAGCCTGCAGATTGCCGACTGGAAAGCGGCCTACTGGCAGCAGGGCAGTAGCGGAGTCAGCGACGAAGTCTACGACATGCTTTCGGCCCGGTTGGCGCAGTGGCGGCGCTGCTTCGGTGAGGAGACGCCGACTGAAGACGATCTGCCGCCGCCGCGCGGCGAAGTCAAGCACCCCATCGCGCATACCGGCGTGCGCAAGCTGCCTGACGCCATGAGCGTCGGGCGCTGGATGCGCGATAAAACAGACCTGTGGCTACAACCAAAAGTCGACGGTGTAGCGGTGACGCTGGTATATCGCGGCGGCAGGTTAATACGGGCGATTAGCCGCGGTGACGGTCTGGCAGGGGAAGACTGGACGGCAAAAGTGCGCCAGATCCCCGGCGTACCGCAAACTACCGCAGGAGCGCTGGCAAACAGTGTGTTACAGGGAGAAATTTTTCAGCTGCAAGAGGGGCATATACAAAAACAGGCGGGCGGTATGAATTCACGGGCGAAAGTGGCCGGGATACTGATGCGCAAAGCGTCGTCGGCTGAGCTGAAAACGCTGGGGCTGTTTATCTGGGCCTGGCCTGATGGCCCGGCCCAGATGCCTTCTCGTCTGGCGCTGCTTGCCGCTGGCGGGTTTCCTCTGGCGCAGCGCTATTCCCATCCGGTTAAAGATTGGCAGCAGGCTGCCGCCTGGCGGGAGCGCTGGTTTAGCTCGCCGCTGCCCTTTGTCACCGACGGCATTGTGATCCGTGCGGAAAAAGAACCCGCCGGGGGCAGTTGGCTTCCAGGACAGGGGTTCTGGGTGGCGGCCTGGAAATATCTACCGTTTTCGCAGGTGGCGGAAGTGACCACTATCCAGTTTGCCATCGGGCGTAGCGGTAAAATAGCCGTTGTGGCGCATCTCGAACCGGTAAAACTGGACGACAAGCTGGTGCGGCGGGTCAATATTGGTTCGGTGTCCCGCTGGCGGCAGTTAGACATCGTCGCCGGAGACCAGGTGTTAATAAGCCTGGCCGGACAGGGGATCCCGCGTCTGGATAGCGTGGTCTGGCGGGCCAGCCAACGCGATGCGCCACAACCGCCTTCGCCTCGCTTTCATTCCTTAACTTGTTATTTTGCGACGCCCGAGTGCGCCGGGCAGTTTCTCTCCCGCCTTGTTTGGCTATCGTCTAAGCCAGTTCTGGATATTGCAGGCGCAGGAGAGGCGCTTTGGCGCACATTAATGGAAGATCGCCACATGACACATCTTTTCTCATGGTTGGCTTTGACGCCTGAACAACTACAGAGCATGCCAGGAATTAGCGGCGAGCGCGGCCTGCGTCTGTGGCATCAGTTCAATTTGACCCGTGAGCAGCCGTTTATTCGTTGGGTGTTGGCGCTGGGGGTACCGATACCTCAGGCCGCGCAGGCAAGCGTTGCGGCAGAAAACTGGCGGCAGCTGCGGGAGCGCAATGAGTCTCAGTGGCGACGATTACCGGGAGTGGGGCAGGAAAGGGCACGCCAGCTGGTCGTCTTTTTGCAAAACCCGGATATTGCCGCGCTGGCGCAGTGGCTCAGCGGGCAACGTATCCCGGGTTTCTGAGGAATTAATGAGCGTCGTGCTTGTAGTAGAAGACCGGCAGGCCGAGCTTCCAGCGCAGGGCGAGCATACGCGCGGTAAAGCCGAAGAGCAGCGTGGCGATGACCACTACGTCGTGGCTGCTGACGTAGTGCTGTAATGCGATATAGAGCACCGCGGCGGCAAAAGAGATGCCAGCGTACAGTTCTTTCTGAAACACCAGCGGGATACGCTTACAGAACATATCGCGTAGCACGCCGCCAAAGACGCCGGTGATCACAGCGGCAATAGACGCGATTATTGGCCCTTCGCCCATATCCAGCGCGATTTGCGCGCCGATAATCGAGAACACGATCAGGCCCAGGGCATCCAGCACCAGGAACAGGCGGCGCAGGTGCGGCATCACCGGCGCGGCGATGGTAGTGAGAACGGCGGCAACCGCCACAATGATGACGTATTCCGGATGCTTCACCCAACCGAGCGGATAATGGCCGAGCAGGATGTCCCGCACGGAGCCCCCGCCGAGCGCGGTGGCGGTAGCGATAATAATTACCCCAAAAGTGTCCATCCGGCGACGCCCGGCCGCTAAGGCGCCGGTCATCGCTTCCGCCGTAATACCAATCAGATAAAGAACATGAAGCAGCATAAATCCCCCACAATGTTGGGCAAAGGGTAGCGATTTGTGCGGCAGATCACGATTGAGTTTTTCTAAAGTGAGCTGATTTTCATGAAAAAAGCTAATGATGAATGATTGATATGGTCAATCACTGTGGGGCGTTTGGCTTTTGCTTTTCAAAAATGAATAAGAAAAAGTAATGCTGGCCCGCGGGGCAGGCCAGCCGGGGAAGAGATTACTCGATGTTTTGGATCTGCTCGCGCATCTGCTCGATCAGCACCTTCAGCTCAATCGCTGAATTGGTCACTTCGGCATTGATGGATTTGGAGGCCAGAGTGTTCGACTCGCGGTTGAATTCCTGCATCATGAAGTCGAGGCGGCGACCGACGGCTTCTTTCTTCTTCAGAATGTTGTAGGTCTCTTTAACGTGCGCTTCCAGGCGATCGAGCTCTTCGGCGACGTCAATACGCTGCGCCATCAACACCAGCTCTTGCTCGAGGCGGTTGTTTTCCAGCTGCACTTCGGCGTCTTCAAGCTTGGCGACCAGGCGCTCGCGCTGCCACTGCAGGATTTCTGGCATATGGGCGCGGACTTTGCTGACTTCGGCGCTGACGCCTTCCAGACGCTGTTCGATCAGCGTTTTCAGTGCCTGACCTTCGGTTTCACGGGCGACGATAAAGTCGTCCAGCGCGCCGTTCAGGGCGTTGAGGATTTCAGCGGCAATCGCATCAAGGTCCTGTTCTTGCGCCGCCATCACTCCAGGCCAGCGCAGGATATCAACTGGGTTGATCTCGCCTTCATCGCTCTGCATTTTTACCCAGTTCGCGGCGTTCACCAGCTGCTTGGCCAGGTTTTCGTTAAGAATCAGCTCACCCTGGGCGCTGGGATCCTGCTCAAAACGCAGGGTACATTCGATTTTGCCGCGAGTCAGGCGAGAGCGGATGCGCTCGCGAACCACGGGTTCCAGGCTCCGGAACTGTTCCGGCAGGCGGAAGTAGGTTTCCAGATAGCGTTGGTTTACCGAGCGCAGTTCCCACGCGGCGCTACCCCAGTCACCCTTGATTTCACGCCGGGCATAGGCGGTCATACTGCGGATCATAGACGTTCCTGTTTTTTAAGGAGAGTGGGGAGGATTATAGCTTTCGAGGCCCTTTCAGGATAGGAATAAGCGCGCATTATCCACATTGTCAGGCGCGCGTCGTCGCGATGCAACTTGGCCGAATTTGTGTATAATGCGCAGCCACATTCGTTTCAAGCCGGAGAGTAATCATGCGTCCAGCAGGCCGTAGCGCTAATCAGGTGCGTCCAGTAACCCTGACCCGTAACTATACAAAACACGCTGAAGGCTCCGTGCTGGTCGAATTTGGCGACACCAAAGTGCTGTGCACCGCCTCCATCGACGAAGGCGTGCCGCGCTTCCTGAAAGGTCAGGGCCAGGGCTGGATCACCGCCGAATATGGCATGCTGCCGCGTTCCACCCATACCCGTAACGCTCGCGAAGCCGCAAAAGGCAAGCAGGGCGGCCGCACTATGGAAATCCAGCGTCTGATCGCTCGCGCGTTGCGCGCCGCGGTGGATCTGAAAGCGCTGGGCGAGTTCACCATTACGCTCGATTGCGACGTGCTGCAGGCCGATGGCGGTACCCGTACCGCATCCATTACCGGTGCCTGCGTTGCGCTGGCCGATGCGCTGAACAAGCTGGTGGCTGCCGGTAAACTGAAAACCAACCCGATGAAGGGCATGGTGGCTGCCGTTTCCGTTGGTATCGTTAATGGCGAAGCCATTTGCGATCTGGAGTACGTGGAAGATTCCGCCGCGGAAACCGATATGAATGTGGTCATGACCGAAGACGGCCGCATTATTGAGGTGCAGGGCACGGCGGAAGGCGAGCCGTTCACCCATGAAGAGCTCCTCACTCTCCTGGCGTTAGCGCGAGGGGGAATCGAATCCATTATTGCGACGCAGAAAGCGGCGTTAGAAAATTAATGATTAAGGCGACTGAGAAGTCGCCTTTTTTTTGCGCTTTATCCCTCATGACACCTGCGAAGGATAGGGCGCGTAGTCCGACAATGATGACAGTACTAAAAGGAGCGAATCCATGAAGCCGTATCAGCGCCAGTTTATTGAGTTTGCGCTTAGCAAGCAGGTTCTTAAATTTGGCGAATTTACGCTGAAATCCGGGCGTAAGAGCCCTTATTTCTTCAACGCCGGCCTGTTTAATACCGGGCGCGATCTGGCTCTGCTGGGCCGTTTCTACGCCGAGGCGCTGGTGGATTCCGGGATCGAGTTCGACCTGCTGTTCGGCCCGGCTTATAAAGGTATCCCTATCGCCACCACCACCGCCGTCGCGCTGGCTGAACATCATGACCGTGACCTGCCGTACTGCTTCAACCGTAAAGAAGCGAAGACCCACGGTGAAGGCGGCAACCTGGTCGGTAGCCCGCTACAGGGCCGCGTGATGCTGGTGGACGACGTGATTACCGCCGGTACCGCCATTCGTGAATCAATGGAAATTATTCAGGCTAATGGCGCGGAGCTGGCTGGCGTACTCATTTCGCTTGATCGCCAGGAACGCGGCCGCGGCGAGATCTCTGCGATTCAGGAAGTGGAACGTGATTATGGCTGCAAAGTGATTTCTATTGTCACTCTGAAAGATCTTATCGCCTATCTGGAAGAAAAGCCTGAGATGGCTGAACATTTGGCATCGGTACGCGCTTACCGCGAAGCCTACGGCGTCTAATGATGAGCCCGGCAGCCAGCGGCTGCCGGTATAGCCAGAGCACGCTGAGAATGTGAATGATGAGTCATGCAGCCTTGCGGCTGCATATAAAGCTTTACTGCAGTTGCGCCGCGACCAGCGGCCAGCGGGCATCGAAATCATCCGTTGGGCGGTACTTGAACTCGCTACGCACAAAACGCGACAGCATGCCTTCGCAAAATGCCAGCAGCTGGCTTGCCAGTAGCGTCTCGTCGAGGGTGTAGCCCTCTCCCTCTCGCATTTTCTTTTCACGCATCACCTGACGTAATTGAACTTCGATGCGTTCAAATAGCTGGTTAATACGGCCCTGCAGACGGTCCTGTTCGAACATTAAGGCGTGGCCGGTGAGGATACGCGTCAGCCCAGGATTACGCTCGCCAAACCCAAGAATCAGCAGAACAATCAGGCGCAGACGAGCCGTGGTGTCCTTTTCATCTTTCAAAATCAAATTGATGCGCGTAATCAGACTGTCTTCAATGAACTCGATCAGGCTGTCAAACATGCGGGTTTTACTGGGAAAATGACGGTATAACGCCGCTTCGGAAACACCGACGGAGGCCGCCAGCTTCGCCGTGGTAATACGTTGGCTACCATCGCTGGATTCAAGCATCAGCGCCAGAGACTGAAGTATTTCTTCGCGACGATTCCTTTTCGCAGTTTGTTTTTCTGCCATGTTTTAAAATACCCCTGAAAATAAGCACTTGTCAGGCAGGCATCCACAAAGCGACCGCAAACCTTAGTTTGCGGTGATGTTATTGCATTATGCGCTTTGGGATGCGGGTTCCGTATAGCCGGGCTTATTTGCGCCCTGAGTGGCCGAAGCCGCCTTCGCCGCGGTCGGTGGCGTCAAACTCTTCCACCAGATTAAATTCCGCCTGTACCACCGGCACAAAGACCATCTGCGCGATGCGCTCGCCTGGTTCGATAGTAAAGCTCTGTTGGCCGCGGTTCCACACGGAAACCATCAGCTGCCCCTGGTAGTCGGAGTCGATAAGGCCGACCAGGTTGCCCAGCACCACGCCATGTTTATGGCCCAGACCAGAACGCGGCAGAATCACCGCCGCCAGAGACGGATCGGCGATATGAATCGCAAGGCCTGTTGGCAACAGGGTAGTTGCGCCCGGCGCCAGCTCTACGGCGTCGTCAAGACAGGCGCGCAGGTCAAGTCCGGCCGAGCCGGAGGTGGCATAAGTCGGCAATGGGAACTGCTTGCCAACACGCGGGTCCAGAATCTTAACGTCGATTTTTTTCATCATAACGGGTAACGATCTCGTCGAGTAATAATTGGCCCAGGAATTCCTTGCGCTCAAGTGGTAAGCGCTTATCCCCATCCTGCCAGAAAAGGTGTAATGCGTTGTTATCGCTATTAAAACCTTGATTTGGCTGAGAAACATCATTGGCGCAAATCAGGTCGAGATTTTTGCGGGCACGTTTTTGCCGGGCGTATTCTTCCACATTATTCGTTTCGGCGGCAAATCCAACAACGTACGGGCGGTGATTTTTTAGTGCGGCCACCCCGGCGACGATATCCGGATTTTTGACCATTTTTATTGTTAATTCATCACCTTGTTTTTTGATTTTTTCGTCGGCGACAATCGCTGCGCGGTAGTCGGCAACGGCGGCGCAGCCGATGAAAACATGCTGCTGTTGCACGCCATTCTGCACCGCAGCTTCCATTTCCAGCGCGGTACCCACATCTATACGTTGCACAAACGGCGGCGTCGGCAGCGACACCGGGCCGCTAACCAGCGTGACGTTCGCACCGCGTTGTGCGGCGGCGGCGGCAATCGCGAAGCCCATTTTGCCGGAGCTATGGTTGGTGATGTAGCGCACTGGGTCCAGCGGCTCGCGGGTTGGGCCCGCGGTAATCATGATGTTGAGATGTTGCAAATCTTTGACAGGCGAGAAATGCTGCGCCGCCATCTCCACGATAGTCAGCGGATCGAGCATGCGGCCCGGGCCAACGTCACCGCAGGCCTGGCTGCCGCTATCCGGGCCCCATACCAATAGGCCGCGTGAGGCAATAGTGGCAAGGTTGTGCTGGGTGGCGGCGGCGCGATACATCTGTTGGTTCATCGCCGGGACGACGGCCACCGGCGAGGGCGTAGCCAGGCAAATCGTGGAGACCAGATCGTTCGCCATACCGGCGGCGACGCGGGCGATTAAATCGGCGGTTGCCGGGGCAAGGATAACCAGATCGGCCCACTTGCCCAGTTCAATATGGCCCATTGCCGCTTCGGCAGCCGGATCCAGCAGGCTATCGGAGACCGGATAACCGGAAACCGCCTGCAGGCTCAACGGGGTAATAAAGGCCTTGGCGGCTTCCGTCATGGCGACGCGAACATCCGCGCCGCGTTCTCGCAGTCGGCGCACCAGTTCCGGCGTTTTATAGGCGGCGATGCCGCCGCTCACGCCAAGAACGATTTTTTTACCAGCCAGACTCATCATGATTTTGTCCTGTTGAAATACACCAGAATCCGCGCATCTTATCATAATCCCTGTGGCATCGTGCGTATGCCGGGCACTCACTTTGCGAGCGGCTACGCAGGCCCTGAAATCACCGGTCGGCAGCGCGGAAAGGGTATGCCAGGATGGGTGATGGACGGATAAGGAGACAGGGTAATGGATATACAGGAATCATTGATGCCACGGGAAAAAATGCTGCGCGACGGCATTGAAACGTTGAGTGACGTTGAGCTGCTGGCGTTGTTTCTGCGTACCGGTACACGTACCCAGGATGTGCTGGCTTTTTCACACAGCTTGCTACAGCGCTTCGGTTCGCTGTACGGACTGTTATCGGCTGAGATAGAACAATTTGCAGATATCGACGGTATCGGTATAGCAAAATATGCGCAACTTAAAGGTATTGCCGAGCTGGCGCGGCGCTATTTTAGCCTGCGGATGAGAGAAGAACCGTCGCTGGTGACGCCGCTCATGACGCGAGAATTTTTACAAAGCCAGCTCGCCGATGAAGAGCGGGAGATCTTTATGGCGATCTTTTTAGATAATCAGAACCGGGTATTGAAACATAGCCGCCTTTTTTCTGGTACTCTTAGCCACGTAGAGGTGCATCCGCGAGAAATTGTACGCGAAGCAATCAAAGTGAACGCCGCCGCGGTGATCCTTGCCCATAATCATCCTTCAGGTAGTCCTGAACCGAGTAAGTCGGATAAGTTGATGACCGACAGGGTGGTTAAGTGTTGTAGATTCATGGAGATACGCGTGCTTGATCATCTGATTATTGGCCGCGGCGCGTACGTCTCTTTTGCCGAACGTGGCTGGATTTAGCCCCGATCATGCGATCTATCGGGATCTTTGTCTGTTCGGGACTTGAGCACACCGCCGAGTCAGCGTATACTACGCCACCTTTGAGAATCTCGGGTTTGGCATTTGGGCCTGGCAATCGAGAGTTCAATAGAACTATGCGATGACCGGGCTGTAAAGCCTGACGAGGCGCCAATACCCCATACGAAGCTCGAGCTAATTTGATTTTTGGAGAATAGACATGTCCCGAGTCTGCCAAGTTACTGGCAAGCGTCCGGTGACCGGTAACAACCGTTCCCACGCACTGAACGCGACTAAACGCCGTTTCCTGCCGAACCTGCACTCTCACCGTTTCTGGGTTGAGAGCGAGAAGCGTTTTGTCACCCTGCGCGTATCTGCTAAAGGTATGCGTGTAATCGATAAGAAAGGCATCGATACAGTTCTGTCTGAACTGCGTGCCCGTGGCGAAAAGTACTAAGTACTTAGAGGAAATAAATCATGGCTAAAGGTATTCGTGAGAAAATCAAGCTGGTTTCTTCCGCTGGTACTGGTCACTTCTATACCACCACGAAGAACAAGCGTACCAAACCGGAAAAAATGGAACTGAAAAAGTACGATCCGGTTGTACGTCAGCACGTTATCTACAAAGAAGCTAAAATCAAATAATTTTAGTCTCCTTGTACTAAAACCCCGCCCCGGCGGGGTTTTTTGTTTTATGCTTCATCCTTCGAGCTACAGGTGCGTTGGCTGCATGTGTACAGCCTGGCCGCTTGCTTCGTTAAGCCTCCCGGCCACTCTTCCCGTCGCCTCCCTGTCACCCGAAACTGTGTGGTTAAGAGGAAAAAAATGCCTGAATTACCTGAAGTCGAAACCAGCCGTCGCGGCATTGAGCCACATCTGGTAGGCGCTAACATCCTGCATGCCGTGGTACGCAACGGGCGTCTGCGTTGGCCGGTATCCGAAGAGATTTACCGCCTGAGCGACGAACCGGTGCTGAGCGTGCGCCGACGCGCCAAATACCTGCTGCTGGAGCTGCGCCACGGCTGGATCATTATTCATCTTGGTATGTCCGGTAGCCTGCGCATCCTCAGTGAAGAGCAGCCGGCTGAAAAACACGACCACGTCGACCTGGTGCTGAGTAACGGTAAAGTGCTGCGCTATACCGATCCCCGCCGCTTTGGCGCCTGGCTATGGACCAAAGAGCTGGATGGTCATCCGGTGCTGGCGCATCTCGGCCCGGAACCGCTAAGCGATGAATTCAACGCCGACTATCTTCAGCAGCGTTGCGCGAAGAAGAAAACCGCCATCAAACCCTGGCTGATGGATAACAAGCTGGTGGTGGGCGTGGGGAATATCTACGCCAGCGAATCACTGTTTTCCGCCGGGATCCATCCCGATCGGCTGGCCTCGTCGCTCTCGTATCAAGAATGCGAGTGGTTAGTGAAGATGATTAAGCTGGTGCTGCTACGCTCAATTGAGCAAGGTGGAACGACGCTGAAGGATTTCCTGCAAAGCGACGGTAAACCGGGATATTTCGCCCAGGAGCTACAGGTTTATGGCCGCAAAGGCGAGCCGTGCCGGATCTGCGGTACGCCGATTATCGCCAGCAAACACGCTCAGCGCGCGACCTTTTATTGTCGCCAGTGTCAGAAGTAGTGGAGAGGGTTGGGGATTATGCCAGGCCGGGTAAGCTGGTAGCCCCGCTACGTGCAGCGCGAGCGGGGCAGGAAATGCCTACTTCAGCTTATTTAACAACGCCTGATGTACGTTAGGCGGCAGGAAGTGGGAGACGTCGCCCTGGTGGCGCGCCACTTCCTTAACCAGCGATGAAGAGATAAACGACCACTCTTTGCACGGCATCAGGAACACGCTTTCCAGCGTGGGCATCAGATGGCGGTTCATGTGCGCCAGCTGCATTTCATATTCGAAATCCGCCACTGCCCGCAGGCCGCGGATTAAAATATTCGCCTGCTGCGCGCGGGCGAAATTGGCCATCAAATCGCTAAAGCCAATCACCTCAACGTTGACCAGATGCGCCGTTGCCTGCTCCGCCAGCGCAATTCGTTCATCGAGGCTGAACATCGGTTTTTTGCTCGGGCTGGCGGCGATAGCCAGCAAAACCTTATCAAACATGCCTGCGGCGCGGGTGACGATATCGATATGGCCGTTGGTGATAGGGTCAAAGGTGCCCGGATAGATCGCTTTTGTGCCCATAATTACACTTTCTCCGAGTAGCCGCGGCTCAGTGCCCACAGCTCGGTGTATTTATTAAACGTGTATTGCGCATTGACTACCGCCAGCAGCCAACCCTGTTTTCCATCCAGCACGCCGCCGCGCAGCAGCAGCGTTTTGACGAAGGCGCCCAGCGTATGGCTGAAAATCCCCGCCATCGAGGTCTTCTTGCCCTTCTGATGGCGCTCAAGCGCCCAGGCCGCGGCATAAGCGAGCTGTTTCTGCTGGAAGCCGGAGAAATCGCGGCAGGTCAGGTGCAGCAGATCGCCGCTGAGCGGCACCACTTCGGCCCCAAGGCTATCCAAAGATTCATGCACCAGATTATCGTTATAGCGGTAACGCGCGCGTTCGTACAGGCGCATCACCCGATCGGGATACCAGCCGCTGTGGCGCATAAAGCGTCCGAGGAAGTAGTTACGCCGGGCGATACTGTAGATAACGCCGCGCTGCGGCGCGTCCAGTACCTTGAGGATAGCCTCTTTTAATTCCGGCGTAACGCGCTCGTCGGTATCAATCATCAGCACCCAGTCGTGGGTGGCGTAGTCTTGCGCGCGCTGGCGCTGAATGCCGTAGCCTTGCCAGTCGGTATTGCTATAGACCTGGGCGCCGAGGCTACGGGCCAGTTCGACGGTATTGTCGGTACTGCCGGAGTCCAGTACCACCACTTCATCCGCCCAGCTTACCGATGCCAGGCAATCGGCGAGCAGGTCGGCGGCGTTTTTGGCGATCATCACGACGGAGAGTCGGGTCGACATTAGTGGCTCCGCTGCGGCAGGTAGGGTTGCAGTAACTGTAGCAGACGCGACAGCGCGCCCTGGTTTTGATGCAGCACTTCCACCGCGTGGCGGCCGTACCACAGTCGATAATCTTCGTCGGTCAGCAGGGTAGAAACCTCTCTGACCAGCGAGTCGGCGTCCGTGACGGTGATCAGGCCATCGTCCTGCTGCAGCTTGGCGCAGATATCTTTAAAGTTGAAGGTGTGCGGGCCCATCAGCACCGGAATAGCATGGGCGGCGGGTTCGAGCGGATTATGCCCGCCGCGTTCTACCAGGCTGCCGCCGACGAATGCCAGGTCGGCAATGCCGTAGAGCAGCATCAGTTCGCCCATGGTATCGCCAATCACCACCTGGGTGCTGTTAGACGGAATTTCACCGGTGCTGCGCATGGTGAAGCTCATACCGGCCTTTTGCACCATATCGCGAGCGTCGCCGAAGCGTTCCGGATGGCGCGGCACGAGGATAAGCAGCAGGTCGGGGAAGGTTTCCAGCAGTTTTTTATGCGCCTGCAGGATGATTTGTTCTTCGCCATCGTGGGTACTGGTGGCTATCCACACTTTACGGTGCGGCGCCCACTGGCGACGCAGGGTAACGGCGCGGGCCGCCAGTTCAGGGGTGACGGAGATATCGAATTTCAAGCTGCCGGTGACCGCCAGTTGGTTACGTTTAAGGCCGAGCGCGAGGAAGCGGTTGCCGTCTTCTTCATTCTGCGCGGCGATAAGCGTGATACGGCTGAGCAGGCGGCGCATGAAGCCGCCGAGTTTGGCATAGCCTTTCGCGGAACGTTCTGACAGGCGCGCGTTGGCGATCACCAGCGGAATTTTACGCTTATGTAGCGCGCTGACCATATTCGGCCACAGCTCGGTTTCCATCACGATGACCAGTTTCGGCTGCACGCTGTTGAGGAAACGGTTCATGGCGCAGGGGAGGTCATACGGCAGATAGACGTGGTGAACATCTTTGCCAAAAGCGGACATGGCGCGTTCAGAACCGGTCGGCGTCATGGTCGTGACGGTGATCGGCAGTGACGGATAACGATGGCGTAGCGCGCGCACCAGCGGGATAGCCGCCAGCGTTTCACCGACGGAAACGGAGTGCAGCAGAATGCCATCCGGCACTACCTTGTTTTGACAGAAGCCATAACGTTCAGCCCAGCGTTTACGGTAGGCCGGCGCCTTACGGCTGCGCAGCAGCAGTCGCAGCCATACCAGCGGCTGAATGAGGTAGAGTAGGGTGGTATAAAGCAATTCCAAACTATTTATCCGTTTTAGGTTTTTTGCGGGCAAATTCTAAGCATTTAACCCGCGTAAAGCTATCTCTTTGGCGGAAACCGAGGGATTTCGGCCTATGCGGCGTTGAGATAGCGCTTAATGCGCAAATAGCGGCGTCCCAGACGCCAGCGTAAACGGAACGTGCAGGCGTTAGTCCAGATCAGGCGCCAGATGCCGCGTTCGAAGAATTCTTTGATGATAATATGCTTTTTCGACTCATCTTTCATGCAGTCGAAGGTATGAATAATCCCCAACCCCTCTTTGGCTATCTGCCAGCGGCAGGCGGAAATATGCCGTACCTTGTCCGGATAGCGTTGGTTGATGGCGCTGAGCATCTCGAGGATCTTCATATAATGGCGCGCTGAGCGCATCAGCGTATCGTCGTTGTCTGGCTTATGCGACACCGATTCCGAGTGAATGTAATAGTCGTAAAATTGCTCGCTGGTGTACTGCACGCGTTCGGCGGCCAGCAATGCTTCCGTCGTCCAGGGAATATCCTGATGGCGCAGGCCCGGCTCAAAGTGGAAATGGTGCTGGTTAATAAAATCACGGCGATAGATGTTCAGCCAGGTGACGTGCAGGAACTTACGCGAGTCGAGCGCCTGCTTTAGCCAGACGTAACCCGGCAGGACGCCAGTGGACTGCAGGCGTTCCGGCGGGAAAATTGGGTGGATATCGTCGCGGCTTTCGTACACATAGCGGCCATTACAGGTCGCGACATCGAGATTGCCCTTCTCGGCCATTTCCAGCAGCGTGCGGTACATGCCGGGATAGAACTTATCGTCAATATCCGGGAAGGCGAGGTATTTACCCCTTGCCGCCGCCATACCGGTATTACGCGCTACCGAGACGCCCTGATTCTCCTGCTCCAGCACGGTCACGTTCTGCAGCCTGTCTTTCCATTGGTCGATAACCGCCAGGCTACCGTCGGTAGAACCGTCGTTCACCAGGATCAGCTCATAGCTTGCCAACTGCTGTTGTTCGAGGCATTCAAAGAATTGCGCAAGGAATTTTTCACCGTTATACACGGCGGCCACGATGCTCAATAAAGGCGTTTGACTCATAACTCATTCGATCCTGGTTAAAAAACGACGTCAGGCGCTGCGCAGCTGACGGTACTGTTGGCAAATCGACTCTACGCTGAATTTTTCCAGCGCGGCGGAATCAATGGCCGGCGGGCTATGGTAAATGCTTTGCATCGTCTGGGCTAGCGCAGAACTGTTGAGATCGGCCAGACCGCGGGACAGTTCGCCGCTGAGGATCTCGCTGACCCCGCCAGGACAGCGGGTGCTGGCAACCGGCGTATTCAGCAGTAGCGCTTCAACAATGACGTTGCCAAACCCTTCGCTGTCGGAGCTGAGCGTTAGCATTCGCGCATGTTTAATCCACGGCAGCGGGTTGGGCTGAAAGCCTTTAAACAGCACCCGATCGCCGACCTGCAGCTGCTGCGCCAGTTGACGAAGCCGCTGTTCCTGCTCCGGTTTGCCCTGCCCGAGCAGCACCAGCGGCGCCTCGATACCGCTTTGCGCGTAGGCTTCAATCAGCCGGTCATGGCGCTTACCGGGATGGAAGCGGCCGACGTGGATAATATAGTCCCCTTGAGGAATATCGGCCGGCGCCTCTGCCGCCGCGCGAATGGCGGCGATATCGAACGGGTTATAGATGGTTTTAAGCTGTGCCGGGCGCAGTGCGAACTGCTCGACCAAATCCTTTCCAACCGCATCGGAAACGGTCACCACGTTGCGCCCCTGGTATACCCGCTTGATTTTTTGCTGCTTCATCCAGCGGTCAAAACCGCTGCGATGGCCAAGATAAGAGGTAGAGAAAACGCCGTGCAGACAGAACCAGACGTTTCGCCCCTGCAATGCCCGGCTGCGGGCGACGATGCGATCGGTTTTGTGCAGATTCGACAGTACCAGATCGAAGCGACCATGCTGTTCTGCTTGTTCAATCGCGCGATCAAGCTGGCGCGCGCGGCGGGAGAGTTCCGTTAGCTTGCGCCACGGTTTGCGGCAGCGGTCGGCGATAATCTGATAATCGAGCCCTTCCGGCAGCGGATAATCGCAGACGTCGCGCAGCGAAAACAGCGATACCTGTTCGCCCTGGCTAAGAAAATGTTCCGCCAGCGTGAGCACGACTTTTTCCGCGCCGCCGCCCGGCAGACCGTCGATAACAAACAATATACGCATCGTTATTTCACCAGATCCTGATAGAGGGAAAGCAGCTGCGTCGACAGTCGCTCGCTAGTGCAATCCATAATACGTTCGCGGGCGCGTGCGCCTTCAGCGGAGCCCAGCGCGCGCGCGGGCAGCGCCA
This sequence comes from Klebsiella sp. 141198, assembly GCF_050600785.1. Classification (NCBI taxonomy): domain Bacteria; kingdom Pseudomonadati; phylum Pseudomonadota; class Gammaproteobacteria; order Enterobacterales; family Enterobacteriaceae; genus Klebsiella; species Klebsiella sp. 141198. Next base: position 309,514 of record NZ_JAQIRM010000006.1, on the reverse strand, counting down.
TAACAGCCTGCTGTAACGCGGCAATATCCAGCGCGTCGCAAACGTAGCCGTTATCGCCCTCGGTGATGAACTCCGCGCCGCCGCAGCCGGTGGTGGTGATAACCGGCAGACCGCAGGCCATCGCCTCAAGGATCACATTCGGGAACGGGTCGTATAGCGTTGGCAGCAGTAGACCATCGGCCATCTGATAGAACGGTAGCGTTTCGGACTGCATGCCGAAGAAGCGCACGCGATCTTCGCAGTTCAGCGATTTTGCTAGCTGTTGATAGCGGTTCTGTTCTTTATCTTTGCCGACCACCAACAGATAACGGTCGGTGGGGGCGATGGCGCGGATTGCCGCATCCAGCCCTTTTCGTTCAAATCCGGAACCGACATAAATCAGGCAGCTTGCCTGCAGCGGTAGCTGCCATTTGGCGCGTAAAGCGGCAAAGGTTTCTTCGCCTGGCGGCAGAAACCGCTGGTTATCAATAGCGTTGTAGATGACGTGGATTTTGTCAGCCGGCAGGCCGAAGTCTTCAATGATTTCCTGCTTAATCATCTCTGCATTGCAAATCACCCCGCGCAGGTGCGCGTCCTGATACATCTCGCGTTCCGCCTGCATCACATAACGGTGGTAGCGGTCGGCGAACAGCAGGCGGCTTTTCCAGGCCGGTAAAATGCGCGAGCGCTGCTGCAGCCAGCGGCGATGGACGCCGTCGCCGGCGCGGTAGAGATCGCAACCCGGAATACGCTCATGGCTTTGCACCAGGTCGAATGATTCACTCTGCCAGAGCGCGCGCGCGGCGTTGGCGAAACCGCGTTCCCGGCTGATGCGCCCCCATTTGCGCGGGTTGCAGATGTGAATATGCCAGTCCGGTTTGACAGGCCCTTGCCACTCGCGGGTGATGACGTTCAGTTCCAGATTACTGCTGTCGAGGGCTTCCAGCGCGCGGGAGACAAAGCGCTCCGCGCCGCCGTCAGGGCGATACTTTTGCCGTACCAGAGCCAGCCGGAATTTACTCATGCCAGTACCTTTTTCGCCGCCGCGATGACCGCGTCGGTAGGGATTAAATCAAGATAGCGTTCTTCGGTGTTGGTGTTGATGTCGTCAGGGTCGGGCAGCGGGCCGAAGTCGCCTGCCCAAATAACCTCGCCTTTCGCCTGCCACGGCCGCCAGAAGGTCAGCTTTGATGGGCCAAATAACGCGACGAGCGGCGTACCCAGGGCTGCCGCCATATGCATCGGCACCGAATCTACGCCGATAAACAGGCGGGCGTGATCGATAACCGCGGCCAGCTGGCGGAGCGTCAACTGGCCGGCTAACGAGTGCAGTCGCGCCTGCGGGCAGCCGCTGATGATGTTCTCTACCATCTGCTTTTCTTTGGCGTCAGGGCCAGAGGTAAGCACCACCGCGTAGCCTTCTGCTGACAGAGCATTAATCAGCGCGCTCATGCGCTCTTCGCGCCAGCATTTAAAGAACCAGCGCGAAGTCGGCTGAATCACGATGTAATTTTCCTGGAAGCCATCCGGCAGCAGCGCGCGGCTGGCGGCCCAGTCAGATTCGCTGTAGCCCATCCGCGCCGGCGCATCGTTTATCTCAAGCCCCAGCGGCGCCAGAATAGAGAGGTTTTGCTGCACCGTATGCAGCTGATTGTGCTGCTGGGTAGAAGCAAGCGCGGTGTGGCAGTATCGCCAGAACGGATGACGGCGCTTAGGGAAATCGAAACCGATGCGCGTCGGCGCGCCGGTTAATTTGCTAATGATCGCGCTGGGCCATTGATCGGCAAGGTTGAGCACCATGTCGTAGCGCTGCTGGCGCAGGCTGCGAATGAGCTGCCATTCCATCTTAAGCTGATGCCGCTTGCCCTGCTTTTTCCAGCTGCGATCGATCGCGTAAATCTGGTTAATCTCCGGGTTTGCCGCCAGCATATCCCTGGTCTCAGCATACAGCAGTACATCGACGCGAGCGGCGGGATACTGCTGTTTTAACGCGTTTACAAGCGGGGTGATCAGCAACATGTCGCCGTGGTGGCGCAGCTTAATGACCAGGATCCGCGCCGGGTTCTGCTGGCCGGGGGAGAGGGTTTCAGGCGTCATACTCTGTTCTTCATCCAGGATAAGGGTTCCGATTCTAGGGGATCGCGTAGATTGAGAGAAGCGTTGTATTGCTCTACCATGGACCGATACGTATGGCCTGAGGACGTTTTCGTGCACAATCCCGCATTTCTCATCACGATTGATACAGAGGGTGATAACCTCTGGCAAAAACATGACAGCATCACCACGGAGAATGCGCGCTATCTTCCGCGTTTTCAGCAGCTTTGCGAAAAGTATGGCTTCAAACCGGTCTATTTGACCAATTATGAAATGGCCATCGACCCTTTTTATATCGAATTTGCTAAAGATGTGATTGCGCGCGGCACCGCGGAAATCGGTATGCATCTGCACGCCTGGAACAGCCCGCCAACCGAGCCGCTGACCGCGGATGACTGGCGTCATAAGCCTTATCTCATCGAGTACAGCGATGCCGCCATGCGTGAAAAGGTCGACTATATGACCCATCTACTGGAAGATACCTTCCAGACCAAAATGGTGAGCCATCGCGCCGGGCGCTGGGCGTTTGACGAGCGCTACGCGCGCCTGCTGGTGGAGTACGGTTATCAGGTGGATTGCTCGGTGACGCCGCGGGTGAACTGGAAAACCGCTAAGGGCGCGCCGCAGGGCGATGGCGGTACGGATTATCGCCGCTTCCCGCAACATGCTTATTTTCTCGATGAAAATGATATCAGCCGCGAAGGGCATTCCCCGCTGCTGGAAGTGCCTATGAGCATTCAATACAAACACTCAGCATGGATGAATAGCGTTAAGCAAGGCTACGATAGGCTACGCGGCAAAGTCCGTTCGCCGTCCGTACACTGGCTGCGTCCGATGGGCGGCAACGTCGAAACCATGAAAAAAGTAGTTCAGCAGACGCTGGCGCAGGGTAATGATTATGTTGAGTATATGCTGCATTCATCGGAGTATATGCCAGGCGGTAGCCCGACCTTTAAGAATGAACAAGATATTGAACGTTTATATGCCGATCTGGAAGCGTTCTTTAGCTGGCTTGCGCCGCAGGTCCGCGGAATGTCTTTAGCAGAATATTATAATTTCAAGAGAAATCTTACATAAAACAATCATTACTGATAGAGGTGCGGCGTTAATCTGGTGTAATATCATCAGTCTAATGAATAATTAACGCCTGAATTATTAAGATACTGAGGTTTTATGAAGATAGCAACCGTACTACGCTCTGGCGGTGATTATAACCAAAGCCATGTGCAGTGGTTATACAAACAATTGCCAGCAGACATCGAGAAAGTGTGCTTTACCGATTTAACTATTCCTGGCGTTAACACCATTAAACTAACTGAAGATTTGCCAGGTTGGTGGTCAAAAATCGAGATGTTTAATCCGGATTCGGTTGCCGAAGATATTTTTTATCTCGATTTAGATGTCGTCGTTGTCGGCGATATTAGCGATATTCTGGCAAATAAACAGCTGACCATGCTGAGTGATTTTTTCTTTCCTCAGAAAACGAAAAACTCCGCCATCATGCGCGTTCCGCATGAGGAAAAGTACAAGGTCTGGGAAGCGTTTAAGCGCTATCCTGAGCTATTCATGACGCGCTATCAGAGCGGTGGCGACCAGGAGTTTATCAGCAAAATCTATCCACACGCCGCTATTTGGCAGGACATTTTACCCGGACAGATCGTTAGCTATAAAAAGCATGTCATTCATAAGAAGAAGAATGAACATGCCACCGGTGATGGCACCGTGCCTGCGGGGACGCGAATTGTCTGTTTCCATGGAAAACCACGTCCTTGGGACTGCGGTGAAGCCTGGGTGCCACCATTTGAGAAAGCTTAATTATTTATGAGTAAAGTGATGTCGCCTGTGACAATATTGCTTCTGGCAATATTGTCATGTGTTTTTGTGATGCCGGAGAAAATCATGGGTAGGAATCTTTTTTACCTGTCTTCGGTGATTACCTTAATTTATGCCGTAATTAACAGAAAGCGTCTTACTTTTAAAAAAGAGGAGATATTTCTGTCTCTGACGTTATTGATGTTAGGGGCCTCACAGCTTATTTGGTCATATCGCTTTCCGGGTAATCCGTCTGAAATTTATATGGCTGATGTTAGCTATCCTCGCTCAGGCGCTTATTTGATGATCGGCTCGGTGATGATGCTACTCTTGCCAGCGGTATTACGGACAACAGTAATACAATATGGCAAAAGCTTGAGTTACGCATTAGTCGCGGGCTTTTCAGTATTGACGTTGTACGCTTTACATTACCATTTTTTTGTTTCCGGCGATCGTCTGAGAATCGATAACTCCGCAACTCTAAGCGCCTATCTTTATACGATATACTCGTTATTGACGCTGTATGCTTTAGCTTGCGTCAATATCCGCTATCGCAACTATATTGCCAGCGGTGTGATATTTTTCTCGCTGTGGATTATTTTCCTGACCGAAACTCGCTCGGCGCTGCTTATTTATCCGGCGGTACTGCTCTATGCCCTACTGACCGGTAACGTGATGTCGAAGAAAAAATCAGCGTTGGCGTGCCTGATGCTGTTAGTTGCTGGCCTGGCAGTGATTGAGTTGGCGTTTCCCTCGCTGAAAGATCGGGCGAGTGAAGCGGTCACCGAGATCTCGGATTATCAAAGCGATAACAATACCTCGATGGGTTCCCGGCTCAGTATGTGGCATACCGGGATCTATGAAATTATTGCTCATCCCGGTGGCGTAAGCTCGCAGCAGCGTTTCCAGATCCTCTCGCAATTGATGTATGAGAAAGAGCAGGGGAATCCCGAGGGGTTGCGCAACATTGTTTATCATCTTCATAATGATTTGATCGAAACCATGTCGCTACAGGGCGTTATTGGCGGCCTCTTCCTGCTGGCGTTGTATGGCGCGATGCTGCTCTATGTTTACAGAAAGGCGACGCTGAAATGCGCATTGGCGTTTATTGGCGCGCCGGTGATTCTTTTTGGCTGCGTCGATACTCTGTTTATCCACGACAGATTTATCATTATGTTTATTGTGGCGTTAGCCGTTTTCACGGCGTTATCGCCGGAAAAGTCTGCGGAAGAATCGTGATGGAATGATGAAGTGGCCGTTCAGGCCACTTCATGTAGCGCTTGAGATAACGGCATTTTAGGAAATACCTGTTCAGGAATTGCGCTATTAAGGGAAAGATTAATTACCGTAATACCCTTTGCCTGTAAATGACGGCTGGCGAGTTCAAAGGCGGGGAAAACCATACCATCTACTTTATCTGCGAGATAGGATGGGAGCTTATTGTCGCCGTTTTCATAAAATCGCGGTTGCTCAAAATTATTCATATCCAGACCGGCAATAATAATTCTGTTGAATCCCAGCCAGGCGATAATCTGCAGCGCCCAGTAAGCCACCGTTCCCGCATCAAATATCCCTTTGCGAATATCGGTTGAGAAACCAATATGGCTTAAGTGCTGGTGCAAAAGCGCACTTGGGGAGCGGCTAAAGGCCGTTGCGATATCGTTTCCGGGGATCTTCGGCTGGTAAATCTTATAACAGGCATCTTCAATCAGGGCGAGTCGACACTGAATATTGTTGAGCCCGATGCGCTCAATGATTTTGGCAATACCGTGGGTAGTGGTAAAAAAGAGGATTCGCGGATTACTGACAATACCGGCGATAACCTCGGGTTTACGATCAAAAAACTCCATATCAACGATCAGATACAGAGAAAACCCTAGCTTTCCTTCGAGAAAGTAAGCGCCGTTGACGCCCATTACCGGCAACGATGACGGGATAATCGAAAAATCGACATCGTTGATCGATGGGCCGGTCGCGGTGAGCAGCATTGGCCCGGAGAAAGCGTTTTTTAATTCACTTAGGCTACACAGCGGTACCGATTCGCCCTTGTATTGTAAGGCACAAATTTCACCGCTTTCCGCCCGGCGGATCTTTACCCACGGCCACAGGTTTTCATTGTGGCGATAGGCGCGCGGGCGGGTATAGCGATAAATTTGCTTGAATAGCGATCCCATTAAACCAATCCCTGTGCTTGCAACAGTTGCTGAACATGCTCAGCGGTAATATCGCCGGTGCTGCTACCGTGCGGCGGGCGGACAATATGCTGGTTTTTACCATATCCGCCAATCAGTCCCGGATCGGTTGGGCCGTAGAGCGTGAAATTGGGTTTATCGAGCGCCGCGGTCAGATGGCTCAACCCGGTGTCGACGGAAACCACGCCGCGTGCGCCAGCCAGAATCTGCGCAACCTGCTCAAGGCTCATGCGCGGTAGTACATCGACGTTATCGCGTCCTTCCGCCAGCCGTTTTGCCCGCGCCTCTTCGTGCGGCGCGCCCCACGGCAGCTTAATACGTACGCCGCTACCTGCCAGTAGATCGAGAAGCGCTTGCCAGCATGCTTCCGGCCAGTGTTTATCATCGCGGGTGGTGGCGTGCAGGAAGACCAGATACGGCTCTGTTGCCGGTGCGTCAGGGCGAATAAAGTGGCGCGCGATGGCGTAATCACCCTGCGCTTGCGGCCTGGCATAGCCCAGGCTTTTGGCGAACAGTTCGCGCGTACGCTCTACTGCGTGCTGCTCGACAGCAATATGGTGGCGACGGTTATAAAACAGGCTTGCCAGCGGCTCGCGGGCGGACTGCCAGTCCATGCCATGTTTGACGCCGTGCGCCAGACGCGTTACCAGCGCGGCGCTTTTCACCAGCCCCTGCGCATCAATAATGGCATCGTAGTTGACGGCCTTTACGGCATCGCGAAAAGCCTTTCTTTCCGCTTTGATAGGCGCGGAAAACCAGGCTTTGCGCCAGCGGCGAATCGCCACCGGAATCACCCGCTCGACGGCGGCATGCCATGAAGGGATCTGCGCGAAGCCTTCTTCAACCACCCAGTCAAAGCGGATACCGGGGATGGCCTGCGCGGCGTCGGTTAGCGCGGGCAGCGTGTGTAGCACGTCGCCCATGGACGAGGTTTTTACGATCAATACCCGCATCCGCTACGCTTCCTCGTGCTCGGTTTTTTCCGCTAACAGTTCGTTCAGCTCTTGCAGGACGCGTTCTGGAGTGATGTCGATCAGGCTTTGATGATAGCCCTCAGCGGCATCGCCTTTGCGCACCTTGTGGTAGCCGCTAATCAGGCGAATAACCCGCGCTTTATGCGACAGGGGCGGGGTAAAGTCCGGGCTGCTCGGGCCGTAAAGCGCCACCAACGGGCGGTCCAGCGCGGCGGCGACGTGCATCAACCCCGAATCGTTGCTGACCACGGCCTGACAGGCGGCAATCAGAATCACGGCCTGTTCCAGCTGGGTTTCGCCAGCCAGGTTACGACACCAGGCCTGCTGCTCGCTGCTAAGCGCGGCGATGATCTCTTTGCCGGCATCGTTATCTTTCGCCGAGCCGAAGAGCGCAATCTGATAACCATCGTCAATGAGCTTTTTCGCCAGCGCGGCGTAGTGGTAATGCGGCCAGCGTTTGGCAGGGCCGAACTCTGCGCCGGGGCAGAAGCCGATAATGGGCCGATCGTTTGAAAGATTAAAGGCGTTGCAGGCCTGTGATTTTTCGCCGTCGTTGACCTGCAGCTGCGGCCATAGCAGCGGCTGCGGAAGGTCTTTAGCGCAGCGCATGACGCCGTTGTCGTAGGCCAGCGCCACGTAGCGCTCCACCATCAGCGGCCAGGCGTCTTTATCCAGCACGCGGGCGTCGTTAAGCAGGCCATAGCGCATCTCGCCGCGCCAGCCGGTGCGCAGCGGGATGTTGGCAAAGAATGGCACCAATGCCGATTTAAACGAGTTCGGCAGCACGTAAGCGCGATCGTAGCGACGATCGCGCAGACTGTGGCCGAGTTTGCGGCGTTCGCCGATAGCCAGCGCGCCGTGGCCGAGCGGCATGGCGATCGCTTCGTTGACTTCCGGCATGCGCGATAACAACGGACGGCACCATGCCGGCGCCATCACGTCGATAATCGCCTGGGGATAGCGCGCCCTGAGCGTACGATAAAGACTTTGCGACATCATCATGTCGCCCACCCAAGACGGGCCTATCACCAATATTTTCATGCTTGTTTCTTACGCGTCGCGGTTGAGCCAGGCCATATATTCCGTTACGCCTTCGGCAACGGTTTTGAACGGTTTGTCATAGCCCGCTTTACGCAGGTTAGTCAGGTCGGCCTGCGTGAATGCCTGATAGCGGCCTTTCAATTTGTCCGGGAACGGGATGTATTCAATGCTGCCTTTCTTATGGTACGCCAGGGTCGCATCGGCGACGGCCTGGAAAGATTCCGCGCGGCCGGTACCGAGGTTGAAGATACCGGAAACGCCATTTTCCCAGAACCACAGGTTCACCGCGGCGACGTCGCCGACATAGACGAAGTCGCGTTTGAAGCCGTCGCTGCCTTCGAACAGTTTCGGACTTTCGCCATTATTCAGCTGGGTATTGAGGTGGAAGGCCACGCTCGCCATGCTGCCTTTGTGCCCTTCGCGCGGCCCATAGACGTTGAAATAACGGAACCCGACGATCTGCGAATCCGCTTCCGGCAGGATCTGACGGACGTATTCGTCGAACAGGAATTTAGAGTAGCCGTAGACGTTCAGCGGTTTTTCAAATTCGCGGGACTCGATAAAGTCGCTGGTGCGCCCGCCGTAGGTGGCGGCGGAAGAGGCGTACAGGAACGGGATTTCGCGCTCCAGGCAGTAGTGCAGCACCTCTTTGGAGTACTGATAGTTGTTATCCATCACATACTTGCCGTCCCACTCGGTAGTGGAAGAGCAGGCGCCTTCGTGAAATACCGCTTCAATCTCGCCAAACTCTTCGCCGGCCATAATCTGGATCAGAAAATCTTCTTTATCCATGTAGTCAGCGATGTCCAGATCCACCAGGTTTACGAATTTGGTGCCGTCTTTCAGATTGTCTACAACCAGAATATCGGTGATGCCTTTGTCATTCAGGGCTTTAACGATGTTGCTGCCGATAAAGCCTGCGCCGCCGGTTACGATGATCATAACTGTACCTTTGAAGTAGAAAGCCCGGAAACAATCCGGACATGAATACTCCTATCATATCACTACATCCGAAAGGCTTCAGCCATTCGCCGAAAAGGTGCTGGCCGTGCGTGATTTATGCTGCAAATTATTCATTCAGGCATGCATCATCTCGTATCAACGTATAGCTTTGGGTAATATGTGCCAAATTTTGCCGAATCTGGAGAGTTGCAATGCGTGGTGATTTCTACAAACAGTTAACCAATGACCTGGATACCGCGCGCGCGGAAGGGTTGTTTAAAGAAGAGCGTATCATTACTTCGGCTCAGCAGGCGGACATCACCGTCGGCGACAGCCACGTCATTAACTTCTGCGCCAACAACTATCTGGGCCTGGCGAACCACCCGGAACTGATTGCCGCGGCGAAATCCGGCATGGACAGCCACGGCTTCGGGATGGCCTCGGTGCGCTTCATCTGCGGTACCCAGGACACACATAAGCAGCTCGAGAAGAAGCTGGCGGATTTCCTCGGTATGGAAGACGCGATTCTCTACTCCTCTTGCTTTGATGCCAACGGCGGCCTGTTTGAAACGCTGCTGGGGCCGGAAGATGCCATTATCTCTGATGCACTGAACCACGCGTCGATCATCGACGGCGTGCGCCTGTGTAAAGCTAAGCGTTTCCGCTATGCCAACAACGATATGCAGGAGCTGGAAGCGCGTCTGAAAGAAGCGCGCGAAGCCGGCGCTCGCCACGTGCTGATCGCTACCGATGGCGTTTTCTCGATGGACGGCGTGATCGCCAACCTGAAAGGCGTCTGCGACCTGGCGGATAAATATGATGCGCTGGTGATGGTCGATGATTCTCACGCCGTGGGCTTTGTCGGCGAAAACGGCCGCGGTTCCCATGAATATTGCGACGTGATGGGCCGCGTCGACATCATCACCGGCACGTTGGGTAAAGCGCTGGGCGGCGCGTCAGGCGGTTACACCGCCGCGCGCAAAGAAGTCGTTGAGTGGCTGCGCCAGCGTTCTCGTCCCTATCTGTTCTCCAACTCCCTGGCGCCGGCCATTGTCGCCGCTTCCATCAAGGTGCTGGAGATGGTGGAAGCGGGCAGCGAACTGCGCGATCGCCTGTGGGCTAACGCGCGCCTGTTCCGCGAAAAAATGACCGCAGCAGGCTTTACCCTGGCAGGCGCCGACCACGCGATTATCCCGGTGATGCTCGGTGAAGCTACCGTCGCCCAGGAGTTCGCGCGCGAATTGCAAAAAGAAGGTATTTACGTCACCGGTTTCTTCTATCCGGTGGTTCCAAAAGGCCAGGCGCGTATTCGCACCCAGATGTCGGCGGCGCATACCCCTGAACAAATTGAACGTGCGGTGGAAGCCTTTACCCGCATCGGCAAACAACTGGGCGTCATCGCCTAATAAGGGTGTGAGATGAAAGCGTTATCCAAACTGAAAGCGGAAGAAGGCATCTGGATGACCGACGTACCGGAACCGGAAGTCGGCCATAACGATCTGCTGATTAAAATCCGTAAGACCGCGATTTGCGGTACCGACGTACACATCTATAACTGGGACGAATGGTCGCAGAAAACCATCCCGGTACCAATGGTGGTGGGGCATGAGTATGTCGGCGAAGTCGTGGGTATCGGTCAGGAAGTTCGCGGCTTTAAGCTTGGCGATCGCGTTTCCGGCGAAGGGCATATCACCTGCGGACACTGCCGTAACTGTCGCGGCGGTCGCACGCATCTGTGCCGTAATACCATCGGCGTGGGGGTAAACCGCCCGGGCTGTTTCGCTGAATATCTGGTGATCCCGGCCTTCAACGCTTTCAAAATCCCGGACAATATCTCTGACGATCTGGCATCCATCTTCGACCCGTTCGGCAACGCTGTGCATACCGCGCTCTCCTTCGACCTGGTTGGTGAAGATGTTCTGGTTTCCGGCGCTGGCCCGATTGGCGTGATGGCCGCGGCGGTGGCGAAACATGTCGGCGCGCGTAACGTGGTGATTACCGATGTTAACGAATATCGCCTGGAGCTGGCGCGTAAAATGGGCGTCACCCGTGCGGTTAACGTCGCCAAAGAGAATCTGAACGATGTGATGGCGGAGCTGGGGATGACCGAAGGCTTCGACGTGGGTCTGGAGATGTCCGGCGCGCCGCCGGCGTTCCGCACCATGCTTGATACCATGAACCACGGCGGACGTATTGCGATGCTGGGTATTCCTCCGTCGGATATGTCTATCGACTGGACCAAGGTCATCTTCAAGGGGCTGTTTATCAAAGGGATTTACGGCCGCGAAATGTTTGAAACCTGGTATAAGATGGCGGCGCTGATCCAGTCTGGCCTCGATCTTTCGCCAATTATCACCCACCGTTTCGGTATTGATGACTTCCAGAAAGGCTTTGACGCGATGCGCTCCGGTCAGTCTGGCAAAGTGGTACTGAGCTGGGATTAAACTTATTATCGTCAGGATGACGCTAATAAGCATTCTTGCTGCCCATAGTTTATGGGCAGCATATTCTTCACATATATATTGATAATAAAGTTTTTGTTATTACCACAGCCACTATTGAACTGAACCCAGTTTTATTTATATTCTGCCATATCTTCATTTAACAAGGATGGTATATATGGCGCACCCTATTTTTATCAACCGTCTTTGGCAATTGAAGAGTATTGTTTTACCGGCATTACTGTTTTTTATGAGTTTCAGCATCCTGGCTGAGCAAAGGCTTGAACATGGCGTGCTGCAAGCCTACTGGAAGGCGCAATGGAGCGATAATGCGACCATTAATGTTCCGGCCCTCGGATTTCGCTATTATTGGCTGGATGACCAGGGGAAATTTAAAAAAGTCATCAATATATATGTTAAGGGAACGCTGAAAGAACAGTTGCTGTTTATTCGGCAGAACTTTAGTGATATCCCAGAAAATTTTATCAGATTTCGCGAGTGGTACGTTAACCAGCAGGGCAGTCTGCTGGTTAATAATATCGCGCAGTATACTGAATGCAGCAGTGAGAATTATAGCGCCGTATTGCTTTCTTTTGTTCCTGCGCAAAATAAACCTGTATCCAATATCGACGATATGCATGCTCAGGTCCCCTGCGGCGGGGACGGACGCTATCCCTGGTTAACGACATATCATTTACAGCATGAATGGAATCAGCATTCATTCAAAGAATGGCCAGATGATAATGCGAATAATACATATTCCGTTATGGCTGATGACGTGGTGGTTAAAATACGCACTATTAACAAATACTGGATCTATGCCGCTCTTTACGATGACAGCAAAGCGGACCGTATGAGTGATAAACGGGGGTACATCAGGAGGGAGCATCTCAAACCCGATAACTGACACCTGGCGGTATCGGGCAAGGTGATGAAATTTATCTCAAGGTAGATTTATTTAGATTTGGATAACATTTCTAAAATAATACGTATCTACCGCACTATTTCCGCATCGATCTTTTGCCTATTCGTTTATACAGTTGGTTTACTCTTCGTTTAATCGCATAAACCCTATGTTTAAGCTCTCAGTATGCTTGCTTACCTGTAATTCGGCCCGCTTATTACGGGAAGTCTTGCCGCCGCTGTTGCGGGTGGCGGATGAGTTTATTGTCGTTGATTCAGGCAGTACGGATGAAACGCTGCAGATATGTCAGCAGTTTGGCATAACGGTTCATCACCACCCCTATGCCGCCCACGGCCTGCAGATGAACTATGCGACCTCGCTGGCGACCCATGACTGGGTGCTATGTATGGATAGCGATGAAATTCTGGATGAACAAGTGGTTGCGGCGATTCTGGCGCTTAAGGCGGGAGAGGAGCCGGACCCCAGTTGTGCATGGCGCCTGCCGCGCTACTGGTTCGTGCTTGGCGAACAGGTGCGGACTATTTATCCCATCTCATCGCCGGATTACCCGGTACGCCTGTTCAACCGCCAGCGGGCCAGTTTTAACCAGCGGCCGGTAGACGATCAGGTGGTCGGCCATCTGACCTCGATAAGGCTGCCGGGCTTTGTCCGCCACGACACCTTCTATTCACTGCATGAGGTGTTTAACAAGCTCAACAGCTATACCACCCGGCTGGTGAAGGCGCAGAAGGTCAGGCCGTCGCTCAGTCGCGGGATCATCAGCGCTATCGGCGCATTTTTTAAGTGGTATCTGTTCAGCGGCGCGTGGCGCAGCGGCAAAGTGGGGGCAGTAACCGGCTTGTACGCCACCTTGTACAGCTTCATGAAGTATTTTAAAGCCTGGTATGCTCACGACGGTAAGCGGCAGGGAACCGTGACGGAGAAGCGCACGGATCCCTGATGAAGATTAGTTGGTGGGGCTATCCCAGCCCTGCCATTTAAGCTGGTAATACTGGACCAGTGCGCTCTGGCTAATGCTTTCGCTCAGAATGCTAAAGAAGCGGCTGGCGTTCACCGGCTCCAGCGGACGCTTCGGTTTGCAGTACTTCACGCCGTGGAACGGGTTACGCGGCTTCTGCTGCTGCGGCACGTTTGGCTGGGCAGGCGTGTTCGGCGTCGAGTTGTCGACCTGCGGTTCGTTTAGCAGGCTGCTCGGGCGCACCAGCGTGATATCTGGCGGCAGGTTATAAACCATTTGCTGTAGTACCCGCACCGTTGAAGGATGGGGATGACCAATGGCGATAGCCGAACCGTTACGCCGCGCCAGCGCGATGGCGCGATTGAACTGAGTGCGGATGTCCGCCTCGTTCTGGGTGTCGTCGAGAAACACTTTGCGTTTAATTACCTTCACGCCGGTTCCCTGAGCGGCACGCATGGCCTGGGTGTTGCCGATAGTCACACTATCGAGAAAATAGAGATTGTAGCGTTCCAGCGCCTGCATCACCTTCTGCATGCCGAACAGGTTAGAAGTCATGGCGCTACCCATGTGGTTGTTCAACCCGACCGCGTAAGGCACTTTACCGTAAGCCTCACGAATAATACGTTCGATCTCATCGCTGCTCATATCCGGGCGCAGGGTGTCTTTTTCCAGCGGTTGCTTGCTGAGCGGCGCCATCGGCAGGTGGATCAATACTTCATGGCCCAGATTATGTGCTTTGGTGGCCATTTCCCGGGCGTGGGGGGCATTCGGCAGCACGGCAACGGAGATGGTGGGCGGCAGCGCCAGCACCTTATTTTCCGTCTGCGGACGGTAGCCGAAATCATCGATAACGATAGAGAGTTTACCGGCGAAAACCGGCGCAGCAATAGCCAGTGAACCGGCTACAGCAAGTGCAATCATGCGAAATTGAAGCAAAACTTATCTTCCCAACCACGGCTGTGGATTGACCGCCTGACCCTGGCGGCGAATTTCGAAATAGAGCGACGGACGACCCTGACCGCCGCTACTGCCTACCAGCGCGATAGCCTGGCCCGCGCGGACCTGGGTACCGACGCTGACCAGCGCGCTTTGGTTATAGCCGTAAAGACTCATGTCGCCTTTGCCGTGTTCAACGACGACCACCAGGCCGTAGCCCTGCAGCCAGTCGGCGAGGATCACCCGACCGTCGGCAATGGCTTTGACTTCGGTGCCCTCAGACGCAGCGATAACCATCCCTTTCCAACGTAGTTCACCTTGCAGCTGTTCGCCATAACGATGAAGAATTGTTCCGCGAACCGGCCAGAAGGCCTGACCGCGCGGCGCGCCGAGGCCGCCGGTTCGCGACATCAATGAACGTTCGCTTTCGGTTGGTTTATAGGTGGTGCCTTTGCGCGAGGCTTCCTGCTGACGGTCGCGTACCGCCTGGGCATCACGAGCCTCGCGATCGGCGCGGGCTTTGGCTGCCGCTTCCGCCTGGGCGATGCGGCCGCGCAGGCGCGATTCGTTAGCGCGCAGTTCGCTGAGCTGCTGTTGGCCTTTCTGAATGGAGGATTCGAGGCTGGAGAGCGTCTTTTTACGCTCGTTGCGCGCCTGCTCAAGCTTGGCCTGCTGCGCTTTTTGCTCGTAAACCAGCGTTTGCTGCTGGCTTTGTTTTTCTTCCAGCATCGATTTCTGCACCGCGACTTCTTCGCGCGTCTGCTTGAGCTGGGCGATGGTCTCCTGACGGGCCTGGTTAAAGTAACCAAAATAGGCCTGCAGGCGCTGGTTGCGCTGCCCCTCTTCGCCGCTGAGGATCATCTGCATGCCAGTATGCGGCCCCTGGCGGAAGGCGGCGTCAAGCTGCGCGGCGAGGTTACGTTCCTGGGAGGCACGCTGGCGCTCCAGCTTAGCGATAGACGCGTTCATCTCGTCGATCTGCTTATTGAGCTGGTTGAGGGTATCCTGAGTTTCACGCAGCTTACGCGCGGCGGCGGAGATCGCCTCTTCCTGCGCTTTTAGCTGGGCGAGCAGAGAGGAACGTTGCTGCTGCTGTTGCTGAATCGCGCGCTGTTTGGCGGCGATATCGGCCTGAATGGATTTCAGCTGGTCGCGGTCATCGGCGTGAGCGGATGCGGCGCACAGCAATACGCCAGCGCTAAGCGCGCTGGCGTAAAGAACGGATCGAACAGCCGTTGCGATCCATGTATTTGAATAAGTCGCCTTTCCCCTCATGGGGAAGGATTATTCCACGATGAACAGCGGCTTGCCAGTCATCTCTTGCGGGATTTCCATTCCCATCAGCGATAGCATGGTTGGCGCGATGTCGGAAAGCTTGCCGCCTTCGGCTACTTTCACGGTTTTGTCGCCAACGTAGATGAGCGGAACCGGCAGGTTAGTATGCGCGGTGTGCGCCTGTCCGGTCGCCGGATCGCGCATTTGCTCGGCGTTGCCGTGGTCGGCGGTGATCAGCAGCTGACCGCCGACGGATTCAACGGCCGCGGCCACTTGTTCGATACAGTGATCCAGCGCTTCAACCGCTTTCACCGCCGCTTCCATCACCCCGGTATGGCCAACCATATCGCCATTCGGGTAGTTACAGATGATGGTGTCATACTGGCCGCCTTTGATGGCCGCAACCAGTTTTTCGGTCAGCTCGGCAGAGCTCATTTCCGGCTGCAGGTCGTAAGTGGCGACCTTCGGCGAGTTAATCAGAATACGGTCTTCGCCTTTGAACGGATCTTCTACGCCGCCGTTAAAGAAGAAGGTCACGTGCGCATATTTCTCGGTTTCGGAGATGCGCAGCTGGGTTTTGTCGTGCTTCGCCATCCACTCGCCGAAAGTGTTAACCAGTGAAGCTGGCGGATAAGCGCAAGCGACTTTGATGTCGGCGGCGTATTCGGTCAGCATCACGAAATCGAGGTTAACAACTTTCTTACGCGCGAAGCCGTCGAAGTCGGCGTTAACGAAGGCGCGGGTGATTTCGCGCGCGCGGTCAGCGCGGAAGTTCATGAAGATCAGCGCGTCGCCGTCTTCCATCGCGGCATCGGCCTGGCCCGCGGCGCGGATAACGGTCGCTTTAACGAACTCGTCGTTTTCATCACGGGCGTAGGCTGCCTGCAGGCCCGCCACCGCGGTGTCGGCCTGGAATTCGCCTTTGGCCAGCGTCATCAGGTCATAGGCTTGTTCTACGCGATCCCAGCGGTTGTCGCGGTCCATGGCGTAGTAGCGGCCGATGATAGAGGCGATACGGCCTTTGCCCAGCGCGGTGAATTTAGCTTCGAATTTAGCCAGCGTGGCTTCAGCGCTGCGCGGCGGCGTGTCGCGGCCATCGAGGAAAGCGTGCAGATAGATTTTCTCTGCGCCGCGTTCGGCGGCCAGTTCTACCATCGCCATGATGTGGTCTTCGTGGCTGTGAACGCCGCCTGGCGACATCAGGCCCATGATGTGTACCGCTTTACCGGCGGCGACGGCTTTGTCGACCGCGCCGGTCAGCACCGGGTTGGCGAAGAAGGTGCGTTCTTTGATTTCAACGTCCAGACGGGTCAGATCCTGATACACGATACGACCCGCGCCGAGGTTTACGTGGCCCACTTCGGAGTTACCCATCTGGCGGTCAGGCAGGCCGACTTCCAGACCGGATGCGTCAATCAGGGTGTGCGGACGTTTTGCCCACAGCGCGTCCATTACCGGCGTTTTCGCGCTATAAATGGCGTTATCCTGTTGGTCTTCACGGTAGCCGTAGCCATCCAGAATCACCAGTACCATAGGTTTTTTAGTAACCGACATTGCGACAACCTCATGCTCAAAGACAGAAAATTTGCGTAATTTTACTACAGCTGAATCGATCAAATCACCGTAAAAGATCAAAGAAAGGGAAGGGGTGACGCCACAGTCGATGGCGAAGTCGGTTTTTTTTTCGTGACGGGCCGCAGAAAATACATTACATCGCGCTCACTGGCTGTATTTGCCGCAATGCACAGGTATACTCCTTCCCTGGTTTTTTTATCACTTAGTCGGGAGTTGTAACCCCCCATGCAAGAAATTATGCAATTCATCGGCCGTCACCCGGTCCTGAGCATCGCGTGGATCGCGCTGCTGGGTGCGGTACTGTTCACCACCTTTAAAGGCTTGATGTCAAAAGTTAAAGTCATTACTCGTGGTGAAGCGACGCGTCTTATCAACAAAGAAGAAGCCGTTGTTGTCGACCTGCGTCAGCGTGACGACTTCCGTAAAGGCCATATCGCCGGCGCTATCAACCTGCTGCCTGCCGATATCAAAGCAAATAACGTCGGCGAGTTGGAAAAACACAAAGCACAACCCATTATTGTTGTGGATGGGTCCGGCATGCAGGCGCAAGAGCCTGCCAGCCTGCTGAATAAAGCCGGATTCGAAAAAGTCTTTGTACTGAAAGAAGGCATCGCAGGCTGGAGCGGCGAGAACCTTCCGCTGGTACGCGGCAAATAATTTACCCCCGCGTCGTTATGGCGCAGCGGTTCCCCCGATAACCCCTCAGGCGGCGGGGGAGCATCTGCGGCGTAAAATCCCTCGGGGTAAAAACAGGAGTGAGTCATGGCCAATATTGAGATCTATACCAAAGCGACCTGCCCGTTCTGCATCCGCGCCAAAGCGCTGCTGAACAGCAAGGGCGTGACGTTCAACGAACTGCCTATCGATGGCGATGCCGCGAAGCGCGAAGAGATGATCCAGCGCAGCGGCCGGACGACGGTTCCGCAGATTTTTATTGATGCGCAGCACATTGGCGGCTGTGACGACTTGTATGCGCTTGATTCACGTGGTGGACTTGATCCCCTCTTGCGCTAATTTTTACGCTTTCCCCATTCAGGGGCGCGTATTTAAGGACAACACGAAAGGGTTTTACTATGTCAGAACAAAACAGCACCGAAATGACTTTCCAGATTCAGCGCATCTACACCAAAGACGTTTCCTTCGAAGCGCCAAATGCGCCGCAAGTTTTCCAGAAAGATTGGCAGCCTGAAGTTAAACTTGATCTGGATACCGCTTCCAGCCAGCTGGCTGAAGGCGTTTATGAAGTGGTGCTGCGTGTCACCGTAACTGCTTCGCTGGGCGAAGAAACCGCATTCCTGTGCGAAGTACAGCAGGGCGGCATCTTCTCCATCGACGGCATCGATGGCAACCAGATGGCGCACTGCCTCGGCGCGTACTGCCCGAACATTCTGTTCCCGTACGCTCGCGAGACCGTTACCAGCCTGGTTTCCCGCGGCACCTTCCCGCAACTGAACCTTGCGCCGGTGAACTTTGACGCGCTGTTTATGAACTATCTGCAACAGCAGGCTGGCGAAGGTGCTGAACAACATCAGGATGCCTGATGAACGCGCTTAATGCTGCAATGACTGTGATCGGTGCCGGCTCTTACGGCACCGCTCTTGCCATCACCCTGGCAAGAAATGGCCACGAGGTCGTCCTCTGGGGTCATGACCCGAAACATATCGCGACGCTGCAACACGATCGCTGCAACGCCGCGTTCCTTCCCGATGTGCCCTTCCCGGACACGCTGCGCCTTGAGAGCGATTTAGCGACGGCGCTGGCCGCCAGCCGCGATATCCTCGTGGTGGTGCCGAGCCATGTCTTCGGCCAGGTTCTGCGCCAGATTAAACCGCTGATGCGTTCCGATGCGCGGCTGGTGTGGGCGACGAAAGGTCTGGAGGCCGAAACCGGCCGTCTGCTGCAGGACGTGGCGCGTGAAGCGCTGGGCGATGACATCCCATTAGCGGTCATCTCCGGTCCGACTTTCGCCAAAGAGCTGGCCGCCGGCCTGCCGACGGCGATTTCGCTGGCGGCGACGGATCCGCAGTTTGCGGAAGACCTTCAGCGCCTGTTGCACTGTGGTAAAAGCTTCCGCGTCTACATCAACCCGGACTTTATCGGCGTACAGCTGGGCGGCGCGGTGAAAAACGTTATCGCCATCGGCGCCGGAATGTCTGACGGTATCGGCTTTGGCGCGAATGCCCGTACGGCGTTGATCACCCGTGGGCTGGTGGAAATGTCCCGTCTCGGCGCGGCGCTGGGCGCCGATCCGGAAACCTTCATGGGCATGGCCGGCTTGGGCGACCTGGTACTGACCTGTACCGATAACCAATCGCGAAACCGCCGTTTTGGCATGATGCTCGGACAGGGCATGGACGTGCAAAGCGCGCAGGACAAGATTGGCCAGGTGGTTGAAGGCTATCGCAATACCAAAGAGGTTCGCGTTCTGGCGCAGCGTTTAGGCGTCGAAATGCCAATAACCGAGGAAATTTATCAGGTATTGTATTGCGGAAAAATTGCGCGCGAGGCAGCATTGACCTTATTAGGTCGCGCACGCAAGGACGAACGCAGCGCCAACTAGCCGCAGGGAAAGTCTGTTACCTGTATGACCCGGTCAGCGAAGAACTGACCGGTCATAATTCTTACCGTCTGGAGTATGCAATGCCGTGTGAAGAACTGGATATCGTCTGGAACAATATTAAAGCCGAAGCCCGGGCTTTGGCCGACTGTGAGCCGATGCTCGCCAGTTTTTACCACGCAACGCTACTCAAGCACGAAAATCTGGGCAGCGCCCTGAGCTATATGCTGGCGAATAAGCTGGCCTCGCCGATTATGCCCGCTATCGCCATTCGCGAAGTGGTGGAAGAGGCCTATGCCGCTGACCCGGAGATGATCGCTTCCGCCGCCTGCGATATCCAGGCGGTACGTACCCGTGACCCTGCGGTCGATAAATACTCAACGCCGTTGCTCTACCTGAAAGGCTTCCATGCGCTGCAGGCCTACCGCATTGGCCACTGGCTGTGGAATCAGGGGCGTCGCGCGCTGGCTATTTTCCTGCAAAACCAGGTCTCCGTCTCTTTCCAGGTCGATATCCATCCGGCGGCGAAGATTGGCCGTGGGATCATGCTCGACCACGCCACCGGTATCGTGGTCGGTGAAACGGCGGTGATTGAAGACGACGTATCCATTCTGCAGTCCGTGACCCTCGGCGGTACCGGCAAAACTAGCGGCGACCGTCACCCGAAAATTCGCGAAGGCGTGATGATTGGCGCCGGGGCGAAGATCCTCGGCAATATCGAAGTCGGGCGCGGGGCGAAGATTGGCGCCGGTTCCGTGGTGCTGCAACCTGTGCCGCCGCATACCACCGCCGCAGGCGTACCGGCGCGCATCGTCGGCAAGCCGGAGAGCGACAAGCCGGCAATGGATATGGATCAGCATTTTAATGGCATCCACCATACCTTCGAGTACGGCGACGGGATTTGATTTATTGCCATTTGCCGCTGTTAAGCTCAGAGAGGTAGCCCGGATAAGGCGCAACGCGCCGCAATCCGGGAACCGCTCAGGTTAGCTGCGCAACACGGCTCCAGGGTATCCCAACTGACGCCAGGCTTCATACACCACCACCGACACCGCGTTTGACAGGTTCATGCTGCGGCTGTCCGGCATCATCGGAATACGGATTTTTTGCTCCGCCGGTAGGGCATCGAGAATGCTGGCCGGTAGGCCGCGCGTTTCCGGACCAAACATCAAGAAATCACCATCCTGATAGCTTACCGCGCTGTGGGCGGGCGTGCCTTTGGTGGTGAGGGCGAACAGCCGCTGCGGCTTCGCGCTGGCGACAAATGCCGCGTAATCCGCGTGGCGCTGTACGGCGGTGAACTCGTGATAATCCAACCCGGCGCGTCTCAGGCGTTTATCGTCCCAGGTAAAGCCCATCGGCTCAATGATATGTAAATTGAAGCCGGTGTTGGCGCACAGGCGGATGATATTGCCGGTGTTCGGCGGGATTTCTGGTTCGAATAATACGATGTTCAGCATACTGCCCCCTTAATTGCGGGGGGCAGAATAGCAGATATTTGTTGAACCCTCACCCTGACCCTCTCCCTGAGGGAGAGGGAGAAAACCGATTCCAGCAGGGGCGGTGTAAGGGAAAACGCGGGGAATTACGCGGCGTTGCCCTGCTTGAGCGCATCAAAGGTCTGCAGCGCTTCGGCATTCTGCACCAGCGAATCGCGGCTGATTTCGCTGATGGATTTCGCCCCGGTCAGCGTCATCGCCACTTTCATCTCTTTCTCGATAAGAGTGAGCAGATTCGCCACCCCTTGCTTGCCGTGGGTCGCCAGCGCGTACAGATACGCGCGGCCCAGCAGCACGCTGTCAGCGCCCAGGGCGATCATCCGCACCACGTCGAGACCGTTGCGGATGCCGCTGTCGGCGAGAATAGTGATGTCGCCTTTAACCGCATCGGCAATGGCGGGCAGGGCGCGGGCGGAAGAGAGCACGCCGTCAAGCTGACGGCCGCCGTGGTTAGAGACGACAATACCGTCAGCGCCGAAGCGCACCGCATCGCGGGCGTCCTCCGGATCGAGGATCCCTTTGATCACCATCGGGCCGTCCCAGAAGTCGCGGATCCACTCCAGGTCTTTCCATGAAATCGACGGATCGAAATTATTCGCCAGCCAGCCGATGTAATCCTCAAGCCCGGTCGGTTTGCCGAGGTAGGCGGAGATATTGCCCAGATCGTGCGGGCGACCGTTGAGACCGACGTCCCATGCCCACTGCGGATGAGTGACGGCCTGCCAGTAGCGGCGCATGGCGGCGTTCGGACCGCTCATGCCAGAATGGGCGTCGCGATAGCGCGCGCCGGGGGTCGGCATATCCACGGTAAAGACCAGCGTGGAGCAGCCCGCGGCTTTGGCGCGCTCCAGCGCATTGCGCATAAATCCGCGATCGCGCAGGACATACAGCTGGAACCACATTGGGCGCTTGATGGTCGGGGCGACCTCTTCAATCGGGCAAACGGAAACGGTAGAGAGGGTAAACGGGATGCCTTTGTCGTCCGCCGCGCCCGCCGCCTGCACTTCGCCGCGGCGCGCGTACATGCCGCACAGTCCGACCGGCGCCAGCGCCGTCGGCATCGCTAGCTTCTCGTTGAATAACGTGGTCTCCAGGCTCAGATCCGACATATTGCGCAGAATGCGCTGACGGAGCGCCACGTCGGAGAGGTCTTCAACGTTGCGGCGCAGGGTATGTTCGGCGTAGGCGCCGCCGTCGATATAGTGGAACAGAAACGGTGGCAGGATACGCTGTGCGGCGGCGCGATAGTCGCTGGCGGCGGAAATAATCATCACGAGTTCTCCCTGGAATTTTCATTGTGGTCACCGGGCAGGCGGGTAATGCGCGCCTGGCGGGCCTGGTCTTCATCAAAACGTTTAATGGTGGCGTGGACAAAACCGAGGTGGGCCATCATCGCCTGGCGGGCGCCTTCCGCGTCGCCGGCGAATATCGCTTCCATCACCGCCTGATGTTGTTCGGTCAGACGCGCGAACACCGGCGGCACCAGATACATGCGCTGACGGCTCTGCTTCACCGAGGATTGCAGAAGCTCGAAGAAACCGCGCATGGTTTGCAGCAGCACCACGTTATGCGAGGCTTCAGCGATCGCCAGGTGGAAGCGAACATCCGCCTGTGAGGCGAGATCCGGGTCATCGCTGAGGGTGGCTTCAAAACAGAGGCGGATTTTTTCTTTTTCGGCGTCGGTGGCCCGCATCGCCGCGTGCCAGGCAGTGCTGGCTTCAATGGCGTGGCGGGCTTCGAGAATATCAAAACTGTAGTCGGGGTCGTCGGCGAGCAGCGTTTTCAGCGGCTGGACGATGTTTTGCTCCGACCAGGGTTCATGCTGCCAGCGCACGAAGGTGCCGCCGCCGCGACGGCTAAGCAGCACCCCTTCGTTGACCAGCATCGCCAGCGCTTCACGTAGCGAATTGCGTGAAACACCGAGCTGGACGGCAAGCTGGCGCTCGGCGGGCAAACGCATGCCCGCCTCCAGCTGTTGTTCTTCTATCAGCGCCCGGACGCGGTTTGCGACGTCGTCAGCCAGGCGTTTTGGCATCACTTTCACGGAATCATCCAGGTTAAGACATAAGCCTGCAGGGTGGTAATCAGGCCCACCATGCAGGTGAATATCAGGCTGTGCTTGACGGTAAAGCGGAACAGGTCCGACTCTTTACCCACCAGGCCTACCGCGGCGCAGGCAATGGCGATCGACTGCGGCGAAATCATCTTGCCCGTCACCCCACCGGTGGTATTCGCGGCGACCAGCAGAATATCGGAGACGCCGATTTGCTGGGCTGCCGTCGCCTGCAGCGCGGCGAATAGCGCGTTAGACGAGGTATCCGAACCGGTCAGGAAGACCCCCAGCCAGCCGAGGAACGGCGAGAAGAAGGTAAACGCGTGGCCGGTATGCGCCAGCGCCAACGCCAGCGTCGATGACAGCCCGGAGTAGTTTGAAATAAAGGCGAACGCCAGCACCATGCCGATGGAGTAAATCGGTAGCGCCAGCTCTTTCAACGTCCCGGCGAAGGTGGTCAGCGCATCCTTTGGCTTCATACGCAGCCAGACGATAGACAGTATAGCGGCGAACAGAATGGCGGTGCCGGTCGCCGACAGCCAGTCGAATTTATACACCGCGGCGTATGGCGTCGCGGCGCTCACCACCGGCGGCATGCGGGCGACCATTTTGTCGAGGAACGGTACCGAGATGTTAACCACGAAGTCATACATCGCCCCGCCCGGAGCAAACAGCGCTTTGAACGGCGGTACGCTCCACAGGGTGACGGTGGCGGTGAGGAACAGGAACGGCGACCAGGCGCGAATAACCTGACCGGCGGTGTAATGCGTACGCGCCAGGGTTTGATCAACCTGCGCTGCCCCCATATCGCCAAAGCGGAAGATACGTACCGGCTGCCAGCGTTTGAGGAACAGCGTCAGGCATACCAGCGACACCAGCGAAGAGATGATGTCCGGCAGTTCCGGGCCGAGGAAGTTAGAGCTGAGGTACTGCGCGATAGCGAACGAGCCGCCTGCGACCATCACCGCAGGCCACGTCTCTTTCACCCCGCGCCAGCCGTCCATAATCGCCATGATCCAGAACAGCACGATAATGGTCAGGAACGGCAGTTGGCGGCCAACCATCTGGCCGATGGCGAAACTATCGATGCCGGTCACTTGACCGGCGACCAGAATCGGGATCCCCATGGCGCCGAAGGCCACCGGCGCGGTGTTAACAATCAGGCACAGCCCGGCGGCGTACAGCGGATTGAAACCAAGCCCGACCAGCAGCGCGGCGGTGATCGCCACCGGCGCGCCGAAACCGGCGGCCCCTTCGAGGAAGGCGCCAAAGGAGAAGCCCACAATCAGCATCTGCAGGCGCTGGTCCGGCGTAATTGAAAGAATCGACGAGCGGATAATGTCGAACTGCCCGGTCTTCACCGAGATTTTATAGACGAAGACCGCGGCGATAATAATCCACGCGATAGGCCACAGGCCGTAGAAGAAGCCGTATACCACCGACGATAAGGCGCGATTGACCGGCATTTTGTAGAACAGCAGGGCGACAAGCAGCGCGATGGCTACGGTCCAGGTGGCGGCGACATAGCCTTTAAGCTTGAGCTTAATCAGAGCGAAAAAGAAAAACAGAATCGGTAGTGAGGCGATAAGGCTCGATAGCCAGATATTACCAGCCGGATCGTAATTTTGTTGCCAGAGGTTCATGCAGGTCTCCATCGGGCCACATCCAATGCGTCAGGTTGGGTCTGCGCCCATTGCCGATCACACTGTTTGTAAAATTGGCCCAGCCAAATTGCGATTGTAGGGTTAACGACAATTGATGGTTAACCAAATGTTATGGCATGGCAACGCGTTTGTGATGCAAAGTGATGGATATGTGAACCGATTGACGGTTTAAGAAATAATTGGTTGGGCCAATTTGGCGAGAAAGGGGAAATTGGCTGTGAGTTCACGGCCCGGTAGGGCTACCGGGTAATAGACGACGAACTCACAGCGGGCAAAAGATTAAAACTCGCTCTTCGCGAAGCCGGTCATCTCTTTAAGGCCCATTTCACGGCCCAGCGCGGTCATCGGGTGGACGACAACCAGTCCGCGCACGCTTTTCTTCAGCTTGCCCATATCGGCCTGCTCTTTCTTGGTAATGGCGCGACGATGCGGCATGCTCATCAGCTTCTGCGCTTCTTTGCTCAGCTTCTGCGACTGAACGGAACGCAGACGTTCGATTTCCGTTTCCAGGGTCGCTTTTTCTTTTTCCAGCTCCGCGTATTTATCGGCGGCTTCGACCAGCGACAGGTCGGCCTGCTGGTGGCGGATGGCGTCGAGACGGTCGCTCAAACGCTTGATTTCATTCTTTTCGACTTCTTTCATGGTAATTTTATCTGTGAATAAAAGGGCTTCGACGTTACATAGTATGGGCCGGGCGGGCCTTTGTTGATAGTTTTTTATCGAAATACTCGCGGCGACACGGCCATAAGCATAAGAATCAATATATTATAATTGACTGAATAATAATGATATTGTCGTTTTAACTCAGCTGTTTGTCATTTTTGTGAAGCCTGACGGCCATTCCGCACGTTTTCCTCAACTTGCTCCCTTTTTTTCGCCAATCCTTAATCAGATCCCCCTGAACAGAGGAGAGCGTGATGGCGAAAATCGGCGACGGCATCCCACGTATCATCGATAAAACGGTAGATTTCATGGCCTCGAGCCAGGCGTTTATGGAATATCTGAAAAAATGCCCGCGTTTACAGCGGATACCGCGCGATATTCCTGAGGATAAAAAAGCGCTATTTCTGAGTCGTCTGGAGTATTACCGGCAGCTGTACCGGCCGACGTGCGACCAGCAAGAAACGGAGTCAGAGCGTTGATTTCTGGAAGGCTTTTTTTAAGCTGATTCGGGAAATCAGCTCAGTCAGAGACAACACCATCGTAGAACGTACCATCTGCTGGTAGCGCAGTTTCTGCATTGCCAGCAGTTCCTTATCGCTCTCATCAAACAGCGGCGTCGGCGGAAGCGCGGCGACGCAGTGCAGCTCGCCTAACGGCCCGAGAATTTCATCGTCGGTGAAAGCGTACTCATTGCCGTCATGATTGAGCTCTTCACGCAGGGCCATCAATAGCTCGGCATCTTCGTATTCGGCGCGGCTTATCACCCCAAGGCCGTAGATAAGCTTCAGGCGTACGGAAAGGTCGCCCAGCGGCCCACTGCCGTCCAGCAATGGCTCCACTGCGTATTTCACCGCGTAATCGTCTTTGCGGAATACCTGAAGTACCAGAATATTGACCGCCTCCGTCAGGAGTTCGACGGCGGCTATCAGGAAACTTCTTACGGTCTTACCAGCATTTAAACGCTCAAGTACGCGGTTTTCAAATGCCTGTGTTTCTTCCATTATTGCCTGCATATCGGACAGGAGTGGTATTGGGCGCGGCATCGGCCGCGCCAGGTTGTACATCATTTTACCGCGTTGTAGTCGTTAACGGCTTCCGCCACTACAGCGCTTGCGGCATCCAGACCGGAAATCTGCGCCAGCGCGGCCTGTGGCCCTTTTTCGCTAATCAGCGCCGCCAGCTCCTGCGCCTGCGGATCGTCTTCGCTGCGGAAATGCATGGCCGCGGCAATTCCTTTCACCAGGTTCCGGTGCGGAAGGCCGTATTCCAGCGTGCCAAGCAGCGGCTTGATTAAACGATCGCCCGCGCTCAGTTTACGCAGCGGCTGACGGCCGACGCGCTCCACATCATCTTTCAGATACGGGTTCTCGAAACGACCGAGGATCTTCTGGATATAAGCCGCGTGTTTCTGCGCATCAAAGCTGTAGCGTTTGATCAGCACCGCGCCGCTCTCTTCCATCGCGCCTTTTACGACGGCGCGAATTTTCTCATCAAGAATCGCGTCGCGAATCGTTTGATGGCCCGCCAGTTTCCCGAGGTAGGCGGTTATAGCATGCCCGGTGTTTAAGGTGAATAGCTTACGTTCGACAAATGCCATCAGGTTATCGGTTAATTCCATTCCTGGGATGTTCGGCAGCTCGCCTTTAAACTGGGTTTTATCCACAATCCATTCGCTGAAGGTTTCAACGGTGACTTCCAGCGGATCGTGGGTAGCGGAAGCCGATGGCGGCACGATGCGGTCTACGGCGGAATCGACGAAGCCGATATGCGCTTCAACCCATGCTTTATCTTCTTCCGCCAGCGCGTTAAACACATGGCCTTTCAGCTGGGTGGTGCCGCGCACCATGTTTTCGCAGGCGATGATATTCAGCGGGCGTTCAATACCCTGCGCTTTGCGTTTCACCAGGCCTTTGGCGATGGCCGGAGCGATACGCTCCAGAACGACGGGACCGACGGCGGTGGTCACCAGGTCGACAGTGGCGATCAGATCCACCACTTCATCGCCAATGCTGCTGACGGCATTCACGCCGGAGACGGTGTCAACCTGTTCGTTTTCGCCCACCACGTGAACCTGATAGCTATGACGGGCATTCAGGGCGTCAAGGACCACCTGATTAACATCGGCGAACGTGAGGGTGATACCGGCGTCAGCCAGCAGTTTGCCAATGAAGCCACGTCCAATATTACCTGCGCCAAAATGTAATGCTTTCATAGTATTAACCTTCAATTAATGTTTTTACCTGAGAGGGCTGGGGTGAGGCATTTCCCTCACCCCAACCCTCTCCCAGAGGGAGAGGGAATGGACCTCGCGGGTTATTTATTCAGCAGCGACAGGACTTCTTCGACGCTGGTGGTTTTCGCCAGCCGCTCAATCACGGTTTCGTCATCCAGCGCGTTGGTCAGGCTGGTGATAACGTGAATGTGTTCGTTGTTGCGGGCGGCGATACCAATGACCAGACGTGCGACTTCATCTTCTTCTTCACCGAAGCGTACGCCTTCCGGATACTGGCAGAAGACGACGCCGGTTTTCAGCACCCGGTCTTTCGCTTCGATGGTACCGTGCGGTACCGCGATGGATTCGCCAAGATAGGTCGAGGTCAGCTTCTCGCGGTCGAGCATCGCCTGCACATATTCCGGCTCAACGTATCCACCTTTCACCAGTTGTTCACCGGCGAAGCGAATCGCCTCTTCTTTGGTGGCCGCTTTGCGCCCAAGGAAGATGTTATCCGCGCCCAGCTGGAACAGGTTTTTGTCGTCATTATCAAAACTATCTTTCAGGCTATCGGTGACTTTCACTTCGTTGTCGATGTGGCGCTGGGCCGCCACCAGACGCTCGGTCAGGCTGGTGTACAGGCCGCTGTCGAGGAAGTTGGTCAGCGAAATATGCTGCGCCTGTGGTACCTGGCGCATGGCGCGCTCGGTCAGATCGCGGTGGGTGATCACCAGGTCGACATCCGGCGGCAGGTTGTTAATCGCGCTGTTGGTAACCGAAATGTTGCTCAGTCCGGCATCCTGCACCTTCTTACGCAGTACCCCGGCGCCCATGGCGCTGGAACCCATACCGGCGTCGCAGGCAACGATGATTTTACGCACGTGGCTCAGGTCGTTAGCCACGTCGCCCGCCGCCAGCGGCGTCGCCGCGCCTTTGGACTCGGCCTTCATGTCGTGCATGCGACGAGTCGCCGCTTCGATATCGTCTTCTTCTTTCACTTTGCTGGTTTTCAGCAGGATGGCAGAGACAATAAAGGAGACCGCCATCGCCGCAATAATGGCCGCGATGTTAGCGAAGTAGGCGCCTTTTGGCGTCATCGCCAGTACCGCCAGAATGGAACCCGGGGAAGCAGGGGAAACCAGGCCGCCGTTGAGGATAGTCAGGGTGAAGACGCCGGTCATACCGCCGAGGATAACGGCCAGAATCAGACGCGGGTTCATCAGCACGTACGGGAAGTAAATTTCGTGAATACCGCCCAGGAAGTGGATGATTGCCGCACCGCCCGCAGACTGCTTCGCGCTGCCGCGGCCAAAGAACATGTACGCCAGCAGAACGCCCATCCCCGGTCCCGGGTTAGCTTCAATCAAGAAGAAGATGGATTTGCCAAGCTCATGGGACTGCTGGATACCCAGCGGCGAGAAGATACCGTGGTTAATCGCGTTATTGAGGAACAGGATTTTAGCCGGTTCAACAAAGATAGACGCCAGCGGCAGCATGTCGTGCGCCACCATGAAGTTAACGCCGGCCGCCAGCAGTTTTGACAGCACTTCAACCGCCGGGCCGATGCCGAGGAACGCAAGAATGGCAAGGATCATCCCGATAATGCCGGCGGAGAAGTTATTCACCAGCATTTCGAAACCGGATTTGATCTTACCGTCTACCCAGGCGTCAAATTTCTTAATGCAGTAGCCGCCGAGCGGGCCGGCGATCATCGAGCCGAGGAACATCGGCATATCCGCACCAACGATAACGCCCATGGTGGTGATAGCGCCGACGACGCCGCCTCGTTCGCCGCCAACCAGCTTACCGCCGGTATAACCGATCAGCAGCGGCAGCAGGTAGGTGATCATCGGGCCGACCAGCTTCGCCAGCGTCTCGTTCGGCAACCACCCTGTTGGAATAAATAACGCGGTGATAATCCCCCACGCGATAAACGCGCCGATATTCGGCATCACCATATTGCTGAGGAAACGACCAAAGCTTTGCACTTTGATCTTGATATCGGATGACATAAAACACCCCTTCTTCTGTTTTGCTTATCGCGCAGGCTGAACGCCCGAGGTTTGTTGTTAATGTGGCGGCAGAGGTAGCCGGACCCTGATTGATAGTGCGAAATCTGGCACTGAATCGTTAAGCTGTCCAGCGAGCGGCTTTTTATGTGATTTGCGTCACATGAATATAGGTGTCTGGTACTTATATGTAGTGATCTTCATCACAAAAATGATGTGTAAAAAAACAACAACAGGAGATGAATGGCCATAAATCGCATTTTTATGTGATGTTTATCACATTATAACTTTGTGTTTTTGTTATTTGTTTGTGACGTACATCACAAAATATTTTGCACTCAATTCCGCTGTGTGTGATCCACCGCAAGTTCTGCTTTCCCCAGCGGCCAACGATGTAACTTTGCAACCCGTCTGGGCGAAGAACATTTTTTGCTGCTAATGGCGGAAATGAAAGCGGTGAATTATGCTCAAATTGTCAGTCAGGCGTCGCTTCAGCGGCGCTCACAATTCCAATAATCTATTAGCGTGAATCGAGGAAATTATGTTTCTCAATTATTTTGCGCTGGGCGTTCTGATCTTCGTTTTCCTGGTTATTTTTTACGGGATTATTATTTTGCACGATATTCCGTATCTGATCGCGAAGAAACGTAATCACCCGCACTCTGATGCGATTCACGTCGCAGGGTGGGTTAGCCTGTTTACGCTGCACGTAATATGGCCATTTTTATGGATTTGGGCGACCCTTTATCAGCCGGAACGCGGCTGGGGAATGCAGCATAAGCCGAATGACGCAGAGCCTGATGGCACCGACAGCGAGCTGGCGCAGCTCAATCAGCGTATCGCGGAACTTGAACATAAAATCGCGCATTTGCAGCCGACAGCGCCGCCGTCCTCGCCGGAGAAATAATCATGGACCTGTTGATCATTTTGACGTACGTGGCCATTGCGTGGTCGGTATTTAAAATATTCCATATTCCGGTAAATAAATGGACAGTCCCGACAGCGGCCTTAGGCGGTGTATTTATTGTTAGCGCGCTTATTTTATTAATGAACTATAACCACCCTTATACTTTTACTGCGCAGAAAGCGGTTATTTCCATTCCTATTACGCCGCAGGTTACCGGCATTGTTAGCAGCGTGACCGATAAAGCCAACCAGCGGGTGAAAAAGGGCGAAGTACTATTTACTATCGACCCGGCGCGCTACCAGGCGCGTGTCGACAGGCTGCAGGCCGATCTGGTCACCGCGTTGCATAGTATCAATACCCTGAAAGCCCAACTGCAGGAAGCCCAGGCGAACACCGTGCGCGTCTCTGCCGAGCGCGACCGGTTGTATAAAGATTATCAGCGCTATTTGAAAGGCAGCCAGGCGCGGGTCAATCCGTTTTCGGAAAGCGATATCGATAATGCGCGGCAAAACTACCTTGCCCAGGATGCGTTGGTGAAAGCCTCGGTCGCCGAGCAGGCGCAGATTCAGAGCCAACTGGATAGTACGCTGAATGGCGAACAGTCGCAGGTGGTGAGCCTGCGCGCGCAGTTGGCGGAAGCGAAATATAACCTTGATCAGACCACCGTCCGCGCGCCGAGCGATGGTTACATTACCCAGGTGCTGATTCGCCCGGGAACCTACGCCGCGTCGCTGCCGCTGCGCCCGGTGATGGTCTTTATTCCGCAACAAAAACGGCTGATTGTCGCTCAGTTCCGCCAGAATTCGTTGCTCAGGCTGGAGGCTGGCGATGATGCCGAAGCGGTGTTTAACGCCCTGCCAGGGCAGGTGTTCCACGGTAAACTGGTAAACGTATTGCCGGTGGTGCCTGGCGGGACTTATCAGGCGCAGGGTTCGCTGCAGTCGCTGAGCGTCACGCCGGGTAGTGATGGCGTGCTGGCGACAATTGAGCTGGATCCGGATGCGCAGGTCGATGCGCTACCCGACGGCATCTATGCCCAGGTGGCGGTCTATTCCGACCATTTCACCCACGTGTCGGTGATGAGAAAAGTGCTGCTGCGCATGACCAGCTGGATGCACTACCTCTATCTCGATCATTAATGCGATCGGCGGCAGGTTGAGACAATGTCGCGCCTGCCATTTGCCTGCGCCTGAACCATACTGATCTTTTCGTTGGCGAAAGGAGCAGGCAATGAAACTTATCGGCAGCTACACCAGTCCTTTTGTACGCAAAATTTCTGTCATCTTGCTGGAAAAGGCGATCCCCTTCGAGTTTGTGAACGAATTCCCCTATAACGACGTCAACGGCGTGGCGCAGTACAACCCGCTGGGTAAAGTTCCGGCGCTGCTGACAGATGACGGCGCATGCTGGTTTGATTCGCCCATTATTGCGCAATATCTTGAACTGCTTAACGTCGCGCCGGCGATGCTGCCTACGGAACCTCTGGCGGCGCTGAAGATGCGGCAGCTTGAAGCCTTGTCTGACGGCATCATGGAGGCGGCGATCGCGCTGGTGCGGGAAAAAGCGCGTCCGGCGGCGCAGCAGTCAGAAACCGAACTGCTCCGCCAGCGGGAAAAAATCGCCCGCGGTCTTGATATGTTGGAAGGGTACGCCGCCGACGGCACCTTGCGTCACGGTGAGCTGAATCTGGCGACCATTACTGCCGCCTGCGCCATTGCTTATCTCAATTTCCGTCGCGTGGCGCCCGGCTGGTGCGCGACGCGGCCAAAACTGGTCAAACTGGTCGAGACGTTATTTCAGCGCGCCAGTTTTGCACGTACCGAACCGCCAGGGAGTTGACCCAGGCAGGTAACAGTTTCCTCGCGCAGGCGTTACAATCGCCACTCATTGTTGACTCCCTCTCCCGTCGGGAGGGGGGAAAATAACTTATCGTCAGGTTCACTCATGTCTACCGATACTCGCGCGCTTTATACCCGGCTTCCGGCCATTGATCGTTTACTTCGCGATCCCGCTTTTGCTTTACTGCTCGATCGCCATGGCCATTCGCAAATCGTGGCGCTGCTGCGCCAGATGTTGGATGAGGCGCGGGAGCATATCCGCCAGGCGCAGGCATTGCCAGAGTGGTGCGACGACTGGCCTCAGGAGACCGCCAGCCGGCTGAACCATAGCCAGCAGAGCGCGCTGCGTCCGGTATTCAACCTGACGGGCACCGTGCTGCACACCAATCTGGGTAGAGCCATTCAGGCGGAAGCCGCGGTGCAGGCGGTGGCGCAGGCGATGCGCGCGCCGGTCACGCTGGAATACGATCTCGACGATGCCGGGCGCGGTCATCGCGACCGGGCGCTGGCCGATCTGCTGTGCCGGATCACCGGCGCGGAAGATGCCTGTATCGTCAATAACAACGCGGCGGCGGTGCTGCTGATGCTGGCGGCGACGGCCAGCGGGAAAGAAGTGGTGGTCTCGCGCGGCGAACTGGTCGAGATCGGCGGCGCATTTCGCATCCCCGATGTCATGCGCCAGGCCGGTTGTCTGCTACATGAAGTGGGCACCACTAACCGCACCCACGCCAAAGATTATCGTCAGGCTATCAATGAGCAGACCGCCCTGCTAATGAAAGTGCATACCAGCAACTACAGCATTGAAGGCTTTACCAAAGCGGTCGATGAGGCGGAGCTGGCGGAAATTGGCCGCGAACATGGCGTGCCGGTGGTGGCCGATCTCGGCAGCGGCTCGCTGGTGGATTTGAGCCAGTACGGCTTGCCGAAAGAACCGATGCCGCAGGAATTGATTGCGGCCGGCGTGAACCTGGTGAGCTTTTCCGGCGATAAGCTGCTTGGCGGGCCGCAGGCGGGGATTATCGTCGGCGATCGGGCGCTGATCGCGAAGTTACAGAGTCATCCGCTTAAGCGCGCGCTGCGGGCGGATAAAATGACGCTGGCGGCGCTGGAGGCGACTCTGCGGCTGTATCTGCATCCGGAAGCGCTGACCAACGATCTGCCGACGCTACGTCTGCTAACCCGCCGCGCCGAGGATATCCGCCAGCAGGGCGAGCGTATTCAGCCTGCGTTAGCAGCGCACTATAGCGATTTTGACGTGCGCGTCGAAGCGTGTTTATCGCAGATCGGCAGCGGGTCGTTGCCGATCGACCGACTGCCCAGCGCCGCGTTAACCTTTACGCCGCGCGATGGTCGCGGCAGTCAGCTGGAAGCGCTGGCCGCCCGCTGGCGCGCCTTGCCGATACCGACGATCGGCAGAATTTATGATGGCCGCTTATGGCTGGATCTGCGCTGTCTTGAAGATGAACCCCGGTTTATGGAGATGTTATTGAGATGATTATTGCCACCGCCGGACATGTGGACCACGGCAAAACCACGCTGCTGCAGGCGATTACCGGCGTTAACGCCGATCGCCTGCCGGAAGAGAAATCGCGCGGGATGACTATCGATCTCGGCTACGCCTATTGGCCGCAGCCTGATGGCCGGGTGTTAGGTTTTATCGATGTGCCGGGGCATGAAAAGTTTTTGTCCAACATGTTGGCCGGCGTGGGCGGGATCGATCACGCGCTGCTGGTGGTGGCCTGCGATGACGGCGTGATGGCGCAAACCCGCGAGCATCTGGCGATTCTGCAGCTGACGGGAAAACCGACGTTAACCGTCGCGTTGACCAAAACGGACCGCGTGGACGCGGCGCGCGTTGCCGAAGTCCGGGCGCAGGTGGAATCCACGCTGAGCGAGCTGGGGTTTGTCGCCGCCGCTTTCTTCGCTACCGCGGCAACGGAAAACCTCGGCATTGCCGAACTGCGCAGCCATTTGCTACAGCTGGCCGAGCGCGCGCATCCGCAACAGCAGCGTTTTCGTCTGGCGCTGGATCGCGCCTTTACCGTCAAGGGCGCGGGGCTGGTGGTGACCGGGACGGCGTTATCCGGCGAGGTAAAAATCGGCGATACCCTCTGGCTGACCGGCGCCAATAAACCCATGCGCGTCCGCGGGCTACATGCGCAGAATCAGCCGGTTGAACAGGCGCGGGCCGGGCAGCGCATCGCGCTGAATATCGTTGGCGATGCGCAAAAAGAGGATCTCAGCCGCGGTGACTGGCTGCTCTCGGCTCAGCCCGCAGAACCTTGCGAGCGGGCGATCGTCGAGCTGACCTGTCACGCGCCGCTCAGCCAGTGGCAGTCGCTGCATATCCACCATGCCGCCAGCCATATCACCGGCCGCGTTTCGCTACTGGAAGGCAATCTGGCCGAGCTGGTGCTGGATACGCCGCTGTGGCTGGCGGATAACGATCGCCTGGTATTGCGCGATATTTCCGCCCGCTTGACGCTGGCCGGCGCGCGGGTGGTGACGCTGAATCCGCCGCGCCGCGGTAAACGCAAGCCGGAGTATCTGCAGTGGCTTTACGCGCTGGCCGAAGCGCAGGGCGACGACGTGCAGGCGTTGGATATACATCTGCAGCGCGATGCGGTGCGTCTTGACAAGTTTGCCTGGGCGCGGCAGCTGAGCGCTGACGGCCTCACGGCATTAATTAACCGTCCGGACTATCTGCAGGCCGGGAATAGCCTGCTTAGCGCGCCGCTGGCCGCCCGCTGGCAGAAAAAAATGCTCGACGCGCTGGCCCGTTATCACGACCAGCATCGCGATGAGCCGGGGCCGGGGCGTGAACGCCTGCGGCGGATTGCGCTGCCGATGGAAGATGAAGCGCTGGTGCTGCTGCTGATTGAGCAGATGCGCAGCAGCGGCGTCATTCAAAGCCATCACGGCTGGCTGCACCTGCCGGAGCATAAAGCCGGGTTTACCGATGAGCAGCAGGCTATCTGGCAGCGGGCGGAGCCGCTCTTCGCCGATGAGCCATGGTGGGTACGCGACCTGGCGCGCGATCTGAACATCGAAGAGTCGTTGATGCGCGCGGTGCTGCGCCAGGCGGCGCAGCAGGGGATGATTACGGCGATCGTGAAAGATCGTTATTATCGCAACGATCGGATTGTTGAATTTGCGCAATTGATCCGCCGTCTGGATCTGCAGCGCGGTTCCACCTGCGCGGCGGATTTTCGCGATACGTTAAATATTGGCCGTAAACTGGCGATTCAAATACTCGAATATTTCGACCGCATTGGCTTTACCCGCCGCCGGGGCAACGATCATCTACTTCGCGATGCGCTGTTATTCCCTGAAAATAAAAACGGCGAATAATAACGCAAATGAAAAATTAAGCCGGTAATGTTTAACAGTACGTTAAAAAAGGAAATATTAACGTACTGTTTTTCATCCAATTTCTTGCCAGAAATGGCGTTCAGGTCATGTTTTTTATTACAACATCCTCGTACCCTTCCATGATATTCACCTAAATGAAGGAATCATCATGGCTGCATCGACTTTTTATATTCCGCCAGTGAACGTCATTGGCACTGGTTCTGTTACTGAAGCGATGAATACTATCCAGCAATACGGATATCGTCGGGCATTAATCGTCACCGACGCGATGCTGAATAAATTAGGTATGGCGGGTGAAGTACAAAAGGCGTTACAGGAACGGGATATTTTCAGCGTGGTGTATGACGGCGTGCACCCGAACCCGACGACCCTGAACGTCGAAAGCGGTCTGGCGCTGCTAAAAGAAAATAACTGCGACTGCGTGATTTCCCTGGGCGGCGGTTCCCCGCACGATTGCGCGAAAGGTATCGCGCTGGTCGCGGCAAATGGCGGCAACATCCGTGACTATGAAGGGGTGGACCGTTCGGCGAAACCGCAATTGCCGATGATCGCTATCAATACCACCGCCGGTACGGCTTCCGAAATGACCCGCTTCTGCATCATTACCGATGTCGATCGCCACATCAAAATGGCGATTGTCGATAAACACGTGACGCCGGTTCTGTCGGTTAACGACTCTTCGCTGATGATGGGGATGCCGAAATCTCTGACCGCCGCCACCGGTATGGACGCGCTGACTCACGCTATCGAAGCCTATGTTTCCATCGCGGCGACGCCGATTACCGATGCCTGCGCGTTGAAAGCCATGACCATGATTTCACAGAATTTAACTCATGCAGTGGAAGATGGCAGTAATGAACAGGCGCGTGAAGCGATGGCCTATGCGCAGTTCCTTGCCGGTATGGCCTTCAACAACGCGTCGCTGGGCTACGTCCACGCGATGGCGCACCAGCTGGGCGGCTTCTACGATCTGCCGCACGGCGTCTGCAACGCCGTCCTGCTGCCGTTTGTGCAGGAGTACAACTGCAGCGTCGCCGCCGCGCGTCTGCGTGACTGCGCGCAGGCGATGGGCGTGAACGTAGCCGGGCTGAACGATAAGCAGGGCGCGGAAGCCTGCATCGCGGCCATCCGCGAGCTGGCGCGTAAAGTCGGCATTCCGGCCGGTCTGCGCGATCTGAACGTTAAAGAAGAGGATATTCCGCTACTGGCCAGCAACGCGCTGAAAGATGCCTGCGGTTTAACCAATCCGATTCAGGCGACCCACGAAGAAATCATGGCGATTTTCCGCGCCGCGATGTAATCCTAAAAACTCCCCGGCGGCGATACGCCGCCGGGTGACGTTAGTTTTGCCCGTAATAAGCATTCGCGCCGTGCTTACGCAGATAATGTTTGTCGAGCAGTTCTTGCTGCATATCGGCCAGCTGTGGCGTGAGCTGACGGGAAAAAAGCCCCATATAGGCGCACTCTTCGAGGACGACGGCATTATGCACGGCGTCGGCGGCGTTTTTACCCCACGCAAACGGACCGTGTGAATGCACTAGCACTGCCGGGACCTGCATGGGATCGAGATCGCGCGCTTCAAAGGTTTTAACGATCACCTCGCCGGTCTGATACTCATATTCACCATTAATTTCATCGGCAGTCATCAGGCGGGTACAGGGGATCGCGCCATAAAAATAATCCGCGTGCGTGGTGCCCCAGGCCGGTAAATCCAACCCTGCCTGCGACCAGATCGTCGCGTGGCGCGAGTGGGTGTGAACGATACCGCCGATTTGCGGGTAGCGGCGGTAGAGCGCAAGATGCGTTGGCGTATCGGAGGAGGGCTTTTTAGCGCCTTCAACCACATGGCCGCTGGCGATATCGACGACCACCATGTCGTCAGCGCGCATGACGTCGTACTCCACCCCGGATGGCTTGATAACCATCAGCTTGCCCGTTTCATCGATGGCGCTCACGTTGCCCCAGGTGAAGGTCACCAGCTGATGCGCAGGTAGCGCCAGGTTGGCGGCTAATACCTCAGACTTCAATTGTTCTAACATGTGAAACCTCCTTCTTGCATCCGCGCTTCTATCCAGCGGCGCGCCTGTATAATTTCCAGTACCGGCTCTTTGGCTTTTTCCGTCCACATCTCAATTAAGAATGAACCGCGATAGTTCAGCTCATGCAGCGTTTTGAAGATGCCGACAAAATCGACACAACCCTCGCCGAAGGGGACGTCGCGAAACTGCCCCGGCGATTGTGCGGTTACGGGTAGCGTGTCTTTAAGATGGATAGCGGCGATGCGGTCGATGCCCAGTTTAAGCTCGGCGCTGACGTCGTTGCCCCAGGCGCTCAGGTTACCGACATCCGGATAGACGCTGAACCACGGCGAGGCGAGCATCTCGTCCCATTTTTTCCATTTGCTGATGGAGTTCATAAAAGCGGTATCCATGATTTCGACCGCCAGCATGACCTGCGCCGCCGCGGCCTGTTCGACCGCCCACGCCAGCCCTTCGGCAAAGCGTTGCTGCGTGCCGTCATCGTGTTCTTCGTAGTAGACGTCATAGCCTGCCAGCTGGATGGTGCGGATCCCTAAATCGCGAGCCAGTTGAATGGCTTTGGTCATGATCTCGCGCGCCCGCAGGCGGGTTGGCTCATCGCGGCTGCCAAACGGGAAGCGGCGATGGGCAGACAGGCACATTGACGGGATGGCTACCCCGGTCTCCAGCATCGCCGCGACCAGAGAGGCGCGCTGGGTGGCGCTCCACTCCAGGCGCGCCAGACGTTCGTCGGTTTCATCGACCGACATTTCGACAAAATCAAAACCGCAGCTTTTCGCCAGCACCAGCCGTTCCGGCCAGCTAAGATTTTTCGCCAGCGCTTTCTCATAGATGCCTAAGGGATGATTACGCATGCTGTTCTCCCCAGATGGCGTCGATTTGGGCGTGGAAATCACTCGCAACCTGCGCAGGCTGCGCCGCGCCCGCCAGCGCGCGTCCGGCAATAAACGCTTTGACGTCAATATCGCTAAACAGCGGTAAGTCGGCCGGCGTGATGCCGCCGGTAATGGACAACTGCAGGCCGATATCCGACAGCGCTTTCATACGCGCCAGATCGGCGTCGCCCCACTGCTGGCCGCTGGCCTGTGCATCGCGGCCGCGGTGATAAATCGCCTGGCGGACGCCGATGCGGTACCAGTCGCGCGCGTCATCCAGCGTCCAGTTACCGAAGAGTTCAATCTGAATATCGCCGCCGCAGGACTGGGCGACGGCATGGCCTTTCTCAACGGTCGCCAGCGGCGCGGCGCAGATAATGGTCATCCAGTTGGCGCCTGCGGCAAAGGCCTGTTGGGCCAGCGTTTCGCCAGCGTCGGCGACTTTCCAGTCGGCGACGATAATTTTATCCGGACACTGGGCGCGCAGGGCTTTTACCGCGTTGAGTCCTTCCGTCAGACACAGAATTGTGCCCGCTTCCACGATATCAACGCGATGGCGCAGTACGGCGACATCGCGCTGGGCGGCTTCCAGGCTGGTATGGTCGAGCGCCAGTTGTAGTAATGGTCGGCTCATAATGTGTGCTCCTTAATGCGGGCGTGATAGCCCTGTAGTGCGCTAATCAATTGCTGGTATTGGCGGTATTTACGCTGATAAAGACGGTGTGCGGTCATGTCAGGCAGCAGGGTTCGTACCGGATGCTGCAGGCTGCTCAGGGCCTCGCGGAAGTGGCGATAGACGCCGGTACCGACGCGGGCGGCAAGCGCGGCGCCAAAACAACCGGTCTCTTCAACCTGCGGCAGTTCGATGCGCAGACCGCTGACGTCCGCCAGCATTTGCATCCATACCTCGGAATGCGCCGGACCGCCGGTGACGCGCAGAGCCTGGACATGGGTAAAGCGCTCACGCATGCGGTTGAGATGCGTCATATGGCTGAAGACCACGCCTTCATACACCGCCTGTAGCAAATGCGCGCGGGTGTGCATGGCCTGCATGCCGTAAAAACCGCCGGTCATCTCCAGGCCGGCGTTGCTACCGTAAAGGAACGGCAGAAAGAAGAGCTCGCTACCGGCTGTTGGCAGGCTGGCGACGGCCTCATTAATCTCGGTAAATGAGAGCCCTCCCCACTGCGCGGTAAACCATTCAAGGTTGCCGGAAGAGGTGGGGCTCGCTTCGTGCACAATGTATTCGCCGTCATTGACGAACCGGCCATAGACGTAAGGATGAGCCTCATGCTCACGCAGCCCGTGGGTGATCCCGCTGGTGACCGCCCAGGTTCCCATCACCGCATTGAGCACTGATTCATCGTTGAGGCCCGCGCAGAGCGCGGTAGAAACCACATCAAACAGACCGCCGACGACGGGCGTTCCCGCCGCCAGACCGGTAACGGCAGCCGCCTGAGCGGTGATTTCCCCGCATATTTCCGCAGAGCCGACGATCGGCGGCAGCGCCTCGTCAATTTCACTAATGCCTAACCACCGGGTCAGGCGCGGGTCGTATTGCCCGCTATTCATGTTGTAGAGATTGGACTCAGAAATGTTGCTTTCTTCGCAGCCTTTTATGCCGGTCAAACGCCAGCGAAGATAATCATGGGCCATCATGACGCAGCCGATTTGCCCATAGCGCTGCGGCTCATTTTCTTTCAGCCACCGCAGCAGTGAAGCGGGATGGCCGGTCCACAGCGTCTGGCGAGTGAGAGGGTAAAGCTGCTCAGGGATGCCATCCTGTTGCCAGCGCTGAACGATATCTAACGCCCGGCGATCGGAGGAGAGTATTGCGTTACCTAACGGGCGATCCTGTTTATCAAGCAGAAATAGCCCTTTACCCTGAGCGGAGATAGCGATGCCCTTGATTTGCTTACCATTGACGTTAGCGGCGTTGAGCAGCCTGGCGATGGTTTCATGGCAGCGTTGCCAGAGCAGATCCATTTCCCGCTCGGCGTAGCCCGGCTGCGCGCTGAGGGTGCGTAAAGGGCAGCGTTCGATACGCCGCTCTACGCCCTGGCTGTTATATAAACCGGCTTTTAGATAAGTACCGCCACAATCGATACCCAGCCAGAAGGTCTCTTTTTCACTCATCTTAGTCTTCCAGTTTTCCGGACGACGCCTGGCCGTCCGGGGCAGTTTTAAGCTGCGTGGTTACGCGGAGTCATGGTCTTTGCGGGTGCAGAGCCGGCATCGCATTTTGCCGGCAGCAGCAGCGCCATCAGGGCCGCCAGCGCCAGTGAGATAGCCAGGCAATAAACGCCGGCATCTTTGCTGTAGAGGGTGATCAGTACGCCTACGGCGTAAGGGCCGCAGAAGCCGCCGAGGTTGCCGAGAGCGTTGATCACCCCGCGGGCTCCACCGGCCATTTCGGCGCTGAACAGGCGCGCCGGAATGGTCCAGAACACACCGGCGGCGGATTGCAGGAAGAACCCGCAGCCAACCAGCGCGGCATAGGCCAGCCAGATGTGATTTTTCAACGCCACGGATAGGAACATGCACAGTGCGAAGCCGATCAGCGGCAGGCAGACGAATAGCTTGCGTTTGCCGGTACGGTCGGAGAGCGAAGAGAAAAGGAACATACCGGCAATCGCGCCAACGTAGGGCAGAATAGCGAGCACGCCGACTTGCCCCATACTGCTATGGGTCAACTCTTTCAGAATGGTCGGTAGCCACAGGGTGTAACCGTAAATCCCGGTTTGATAGAAAAAGTTAAGGGCGATGAGCTGCCACATGGTTTTGTCAGAGAGCACCGCGCCGAGCGAGGCATTTTTGACTTCAGTTCCGGCAATCGCCTTTTGCTCCGCCGCCAGCGTTTCGACCAGGTAGGTTTTTTCCGCTGCTGATATCCAGCGCGCTTCCTGCGGGCGGTCGTAAACGGTGTATGCCCACAGCGCCAGCACGACCACCGAGAGCAAGCCTTCGATAATAAATAGCCAGCGCCAGTCGAGAACGGTGATGATCCAGCCTGACAGCGGGGCGGTAATAATCCCGGCAATCGGCACAAACATAATCACAATGGCGTTGGCGCGGCCGCGTTCAGCGTCCGGGAACCAGTTGCTGATCATCGTTAGCACCACCGGCAGCATGCCGCCTTCCGCCACCCCTAATAAGAAGCGCAGGATCAGCAGTTGGTATTGATTGGTGATTAAACCGGTCAGTACGGAAATAATGGCCCAGGCGACCAGCGACCAGCCGATAAATTTCTTGCCGCTGCCGTGTACGGCGATTTTTCCGCCAGGGACTTGTAAGAATAAATAACCAATAAAGAAAATACCACCAGCGAGCCCCGCCATGGTAGCGGAAATACCCAGTTCGGCATCCATACCGCCCGGCATCGCAAAGGCGATATTAACGCGGTCCATATAGGAAATAATACAGGCAATAAGAATCGGTGGAATAATTCTCAGCCAACGCTGGCGTGGAATATCTTTTGCTGTAGGGCGAGAGGTCATGTTCATATTAATATTCTCGTAGAGTAAATATTATGACAATGAAAACGTAGTTGTTCTTATGCGTTTTTTAATATGCTGATACCGTCACGCAAAATGGCTATGCGGTGGTTAACATCGGCATTTGGGTCTATTTCCAATAATTTAATACCGGCGAACTGCAACGATGCGCCTGCAGCGCAGGCGAAAATATCGCGGGCATGCTGCGCGGTCATCAGGCTTTGCGGGCAGAAGGGCGCAAATGGCGCGTGTAAATCCTGCCATTCGCCATATTCACCCTGGCGGGTGGTGCCGGAGAACATCAGCGCGCCCAGTTTACCAGCCTGTTTAACCTGCCGGGTATGGGCCAACGGCAGCGCGGTATCGCGGCCTTCAATGGCCGAGCGCGCCCAGTTGATGCACACGCTTATCTCATGGTCGGCAATGACTTCCAGTACATTATCCAGTGGCAGAAAGCCTTTACGCGGTGCTGGGCCATTCATCGCGTCACAGTGTTCCAGCACCAGATCGCAGCGCCAGTCCCAACTGGCGATTTCTTTGAGCGAGCGTGAAAAGGCGTCCGTTGCCTGGGCGATGTTTTGATCTCCCGCCAGCGGCGCGGCCTGTAGCTCAAGCGCGGTGACTTTACCGGGTTGAATACCGTTGATTTTATTAATTTTGCGATGAAGGTGGCGGTAGTATTCAACGCAGGCTACACGCTGTTGTTCATCGCTGGAGGCCAGGCCGAAGCCGGCGTTTTCTCCGCGGCGGCGCATGGTTTCCATAATGGCGGTAATCACAATTTGCCAGTTATCCGGCGTATGGCGCAGCAGCCACTCATCGCCTAATGGATGGATATGCTCAAGACAAGGCTGTTCTATGCCACGAATATCTGGAGTATCGGCAAGTTGTCGCCAGAATTCCTTCTCTTCCTCTTCACTCTTTTGGTGAAATGAGGGTGCACAGGGATACGCACCGATAATATAACCGGTAGTAATATTCATTATGTGCTCCTGTAAATTTAATGAGATGATTAGTTCTTTTACAGAATATCGATAGCTACCTTAACGACGATTTTTCTAATAGGGGTGGCGGTGCTTTTAATACACCCAGGTCGATGTACATCTTGTGGGAAGAATATGGCATAGCTACCGGGTATCATTTCAATAAACGATTCGTGTTCACTATCGTGATAAAAAATAATATCGCGCTGTTCTAATAACGATTCGCTGATCTGGTTATTCCCATTATCAATGGCGATACCTATTTTTTCTTCACCGGAAGCGAGAAATTGAATATCTAAATAATGCCGATGTACCTCCGGACGGTTTTCTGTCGCCGTACGGGTAGTCAGATCGATGATCTGCGCAAAAATATTCTTACCATCAATTTCGACGACGCCGGGGGGCTGGTGGCGAAAATCGGTAGTCCGAAGAAAATCGAGCGCCTTTTCAATCGCTGCCGGTAGACGGCAAGGATTCGGTTGTGAAATATGGCCGAAAATCATAGTGGTTTCCCCTACAGAGCCTGAATTTTGGCCCATACGCTGTCGTCGACGGTGATCCCGTTACGGCGGTTTTCTTCCAGTAATCGCGTAAACTCGTGGCCCGGTAGGCGGACCGCTACATTTTCATCGGCGCGTTCGGCGGTGGTGATGAAGTCCATGATCCGCTGTAGTTTGGCGTCACGCGTTTTGCCATCAATGAGCTTGTCGACTTCAATAGCGATGAAAATCTGCGATACGCCATATTCGTCGCTATTGTCCTGAGTGACTTCAGCAACGGAGGAACCGTTGGAAAGTAGGGTGGCTATCATATCCAGCACAATTGATAAACCGGAACCCTTCCAGTAGCCCATCGGCAGGATACGGCGATTTTTCTCAATCACACCGGGCTCTTTCGTCAAATTACCGTCATCATCAAACCCGCCATCTACCGGCAGCGCGCGACCAGCCAGGCGATTAACCTCCAGCATGCCGTAGGAGAACATCGACATCGACATATCGACCATTG
The DNA here is from genome assembly GCF_050600785.1 of Klebsiella sp. 141198. Taxonomy (NCBI): domain Bacteria; kingdom Pseudomonadati; phylum Pseudomonadota; class Gammaproteobacteria; order Enterobacterales; family Enterobacteriaceae; genus Klebsiella; species Klebsiella sp. 141198. Next base: position 265,197 of record NZ_JAQIRM010000006.1, on the reverse strand, counting down.
TGATCGGAGTGGATGGAATTGCCACGATCAGCGGATTGGTGCCAATGCGGCACTCTTTAGCGCCCCACGGCGGCATGACGGCGATAGAGTTGGTCCAGCAGATGCCTATATAGCCTTTTTCCGCCGCCTGCCAACCGTAGCTGCCGCCGCGCATCCAGTGATTGGCGTTGCGTAATGCCACCAGGCCAATGCCATGGTCGGAGGCCAATTCAATGGCGCGATCCATCATCTTTTTCGCCGTCAGATTGCCAATCGAGCGCCGGGCATCCCACTGCTCAATAGCGCCAAGGCTGGTGACGCGCTGAGGTTTCGCATCCGGAATGATATCGCCGTTATCCAGTTGCTGAATAAAACGTGGAAAGCGATTCACTCCGTGTGAGTAGACGCCGGATTCCGTGGTGCGGGCGAACATTTCCGCGCAGGCGTCGGCGGTTTCCGCCGCAATACCGCGTGAGAGTAATACCCGATTGAACGCCTCTTTTAGCTGCGCAAAAGTTACTTTCATTCCCGTGTTCCCCTTAGGGTTTGAGTGATTTTTTATCTTCACGTTTCACATATCGAAATCTGATTTCAAATATAACGATCAATTTTTGACAGATCAACGGCAGATGCTATTTTTAAAAATCATTAAAATCAGTTGGTTGTGTTTTTTCGGTTCAGATCGTGAACTGAACCACACTTTGCGCTACCATCAGAGCGCGATTAAAAAGGAAGCCGAAGCGATGGGCACAAAAGAGAGTGAAATGACGCAAGAGAAAGAGAGGCCAGCCGGAAGCCAGAGTCTATTTCGCGGGTTAATGCTGATTGAGATCCTCAGTAACTATCCAAACGGTTGTCCGTTGGCGCATCTGTCTGAACTGGCGGGCCTGAATAAAAGTACCGTGCATCGGTTGTTGCAGGGCCTGCAGTCCTGCGGCTACGTTACTCCGGCGCCTGCCGCCGGAAGTTACCGCCTGACCACCAAATTTATTGCCGTTGGGCAAAAGGCGCTGTCGTCGCTGAATATTATTCATGTCGCTGCGCCGCATCTTGAAGCTTTAAACATCGCCACCGGCGAGACGGTGAACTTCTCCAGCCGTGAGGACGATCACGCGATTCTGATTTACAAGCTGGAGCCGACTACCGGTATGCTGCGTACCCGCGCCTATATTGGCCAGCATATGCCGCTGTACTGTTCGGCGATGGGCAAGATCTACATGGCGTTCGGCCATCCTGACTACGTTGCCAGCTACTGGGACAGCCATCAGGATATTATTCAGCCGTTGACCCGTAACACCATTACCGGCCTGCCGGCGATGAACGACGAGCTGGCGCAGATTCGCGAACGTAATATGGCGATGGATCGCGAAGAGAACGAACTCGGCGTCTCGTGCCTGGCGGTACCGGTATTCGATATTCACGGCCGCGTGCCTTATGCCATTTCGATTTCGCTGTCGACTTCGCGCCTGAAACAGGTTGGTGAGAAAAACCTGCTCAAACCATTGCGTGAAACGGCAGAGGCGATTTCCCGCGAGCTGGGGTTTGTGATTCGCGAAGGCTAAGGCAACTGGCGAGATCTTGCTGGGTATTTGCCTAAAACGCAGCTGATTCCATTCAGGATCAAAGCGCACAGCGGGGTTTTTCTGGCACGCTGCGTTTTTATCCCGAATGGAGTTGAGGATGAACCGCTTTATTATCGCTGATGCACAAAAGTGTATCGGCTGTCGAACCTGCGAGGTGGCCTGCGTGGTGTCGCATCAGCAGGGGCAGGATTGTTCTACCGTTTCTGCAAGACGTTTTACACCGCGGATTCGCGTGGTGAAAAGCGATGAGCTATCAACGGCGACGCTGTGCCGTCAGTGCGAGGATGCACCCTGCGCGAACGTCTGCCCGGAAGGGGCAATACGCCATGAAGGCGACGTCTGGCGTGTCGATCAACGGCTGTGCATTGGTTGTAAAAGCTGTATGGTGGCGTGCCCTTATGGGGCGATGACGGTGATGTTGACCGACGAAGGCGTGCAGGCGCTGAAGTGCGATCTGTGCGCGCACCGGCAAACGGGACCGGCGTGCGTAGCGGCCTGTCCGACTCAGGCGCTGCGCTGTATTGAGCCCGCCGAGCTGGAAAGATTAAGCGCCGAGCGCCGCCGTTGGGCGGCGCAGGCAATGTAATCGGATGTCCCCGGTCAGTCATGGCCGGGAAACACCATCAGGCGTCTTGCTCCTGCCAGGCGCGCTCAATCTCTTCGGCAAGAATTTTCACTCCCGCCTCGATTTTCTCCGGGTCCGGCACGTAGTTCATGCGCATGCACTGATGCGTATGCGGCCACGGCTTGTCCAGCCCCGGGAAGAAGTAATCGCCCGGCACCATCAGCACGCCGCGTTGTTTCAGGCGCTGATACAGCAGCTCGGTGGAGATCGGCAGATCCTTAAACCACAGCCACAGGAAAATCGCCCCTTCTGGTTTATGAATCAGGCAGCGTTCTTCCGGCAAATAGCGGCGAATGGTAGCGATGGTTTCCTGAACACGCTGATAATAGAACGGTTTAATCACCGTCTCCGACAGCCGTAGCAGGTCCTTACGCTTGATCATTTCGCACATCATCGCTGGCCCAATCCCGCCAGGAGCGAGGCTGATAATGCCGTTCATATTACTGATCGCGGTGATGATTTTCTCGTTGGCGATGATGATTCCGCAGCGGGTGCCCGGCAGCCCGAGCTTGGATAAGCTCATACATAGCACGATGTTCGGGTTCCACAGCGGGCGCGCTTCGCTAAAAATAATGCCCGGGAAAGGCACGCCATAGGCGTTATCAATAACCAGCGGCACGCCGTGCTGATTGGCGAGGGCATCAAGCTTAATAAGCTCTTCGTCGGTAATGACGTTGCCGGTCGGATTAGTTGGTCGGGAGACGCAGATCATTCCCGTCTCTTCGGTGATCTGCAGGTGTTCGAAGTCCACGTGATATTTGAACTGGCCTTCCGGCAGCAGCTCAATGTTGGGGCGGGTGGCGACAAACAGATCCTCTTCCAGCCCGGAATCGGCGTAGCCGATATATTCCGGCGTCAGCGGGAACAGCACCTTGCGGGTGGTGCCGTCGGCACGGCGGCCGGCAAACAGGTTAAATAAGTAGAAAAATGCGCTCTGGCTGCCATTCGTCAGAGCAATATTCTGTGGTTCGATCTCCCAACCTAATTCTTCGCGCAGCATTTGCGCAAGCAAGGTCAGAAGCTCGCTTTTCCCTTGCGGACCATCATAATTGCAAAGCGCATCAAGGGCTTTGCCGTTATCCAGCATATCGGCCAGCAGGCTATTGAAGTATTCATTCATCTCCGGGATTTGCGCGGGGTTGCCGCCGCCCAGCATGATCGCGCCCGGTGTGCGCAGGCCGTCATTGAGGTCTTCCATCAGGCGGGTGATGCCTGAATGACGGGTGAATTTGTCGCCGAAAAGTGAAAATGTCATCGCGGATATTCTGTTGGTCTTCTGGAAAGGGAATTACCATAACGCCAGCGTCAACGCGGTGCAAATCGGCACAGGAGGGAGCGATTTATTTTTTGTTCTGCTAACAGTGTAAGTTTTAGTTATTTGTGCTGAAAAGGCTCCCGCCAGCGGCAAGGAGCCCGGTAAGCGACTGCTATTGCTGTCCGGCCCAGACAACCATCACTTTATCAGCGCTACTTTCACGTACGAAACCATAGCCCTGCTCTAGCGTCAGCGTCTGTTGTTTTCCCATACCAATGGCCGGATGGTGGGCGCGGAATTGGGCGATTTTTTGCCAGTGCGCGACGTTATCGGATGCGCTACCGGCAACATCCTGCCAGTTCATATCGGAGCGGGTACCCTGCAGCGGGTCGGAACCCGTGGGGCCGAACGGGCGCGAAGACTCATCGCCATAGAAGAGTTGTACGGCGCCTGGGGCGAGTAATAACAGTTCCGCCGCCCGGCTGCCGCCTTCGCGGAACAGGCGGGTATCGTGCGAGGAGAGATAGCTCAGCACGTTGAAATCCTGCAGCTTGTCCGCCATCTGCTGCCAGGTGGCGTCCATGTTTGCCAGACAGTCCACCGCTTTCGCCGCCCGATCCTGATAATCGAAATTGATCATCGCGTCGAAGCCGTGGCGATAGTAGTCGCTTTGCATCACGCCGTGGCCCCAGGCCTCGCCGGTCATCCAGAATGGCGCGTCATCCAGCGCTTTCTGAGGATTCGCTTTTTTCCATTCCGCCAGCGCGGCCGTGGCCTGCGTTTTGAGCTGTTGCCAGGCGTCCGGTTCGACGTGTTTTGCGGTATCGACGCGAAAGCCGTCAATACCGTAATCGCGTACCCATTGGCTGAGCCAGTGGGTCAGATAGTCGCGCGGCGTGAAGCCGGCTATCTCTTTGGCGGCGGAATCCGGCTTGTGACGGTAGAAATTTGGCAAGCCAGAAGGGAGCGTCGATTCGGTTTTCAGGTCCGGCAGGAACGCCAGCGACAGGGTGAAATCGTCGAAACCGGGATTGTCGTAGTTGCCGATATCGGTGCGGATCCATTTTTTTCCCCACCATTGTTCCCAGCCTGCTTTATCGCTGAAGTTGATGTAATCATTGAAGCTGTGCCAGCTTTGCCCTGGCGCCGGTTTCCAGTCGGTCCAGCGCTCGCCAAGCGTTTTTTTCAGTTCATCGCCTTTCAGGTACAGCGAGCCGAAGTGAAATTCCTGCATATCGGCAAGCGTGGCGTAACCAGTATGGTTCATGACGACATCAAACAGGACGCGCATGCCGCGCCGATGGGCCTCATCAACCAGTTGCCGAAGGTCGGCTTCGTCGCCCATGTTGGCGTCAAGACGGGTCCAGTCCTGGGTGTAGTAACCGTGATAGGCGTAGTGGGGAAAGTCGCCTTTGGTGCCGCCGCCGACCCAGCCGTGAATTTGCTCCAGCGGTGAACTTATCCATAGCGCGTTGACGCCAAGCTGTTGAAGATAATCTAGCTTGCTGATCAGCCCCTGTAAATCGCCGCCGTGGAAGGTGCCTATCTCCTGCATACCGTCTTTATGGCGCCCGTAGCTGTTGTCGTTGGCCGGATTGCCGTTAACGAAGCGATCGGTCAGGACAAAATAGATAGTGGCGTTATGCCAGTTAAACGGCGCGCTGGCGGCGCTATCCGCTTTTTCAAGCAGCACGAGCCCATTACTGCCTGCGGCGGGCTGCAGCGTGATTTTACCTGCTTTCACCGTGGCGAGATTACCGCTGTAAAAATCACGCACCTGGCTTCCCTCGGCAAACGTCTGGCCGACATCGAACGTCAGCGGTTTACCATCCCATTTCGGACACTGGCGCATCAGCGGCTGAGTGCTGGCCGTGTCCTGTTCCGCCAGCGACAGCATCAGCGTTGGCGTGCCGGAGCGGGTATCGACTTCCAGCGTATAGCGCCCGTCGCGGAACACGCGCCACTGCGGTGGCGTATCCCGACAAGGTTCCAGCGACAGCATCTGATTGAGTTTTATCGCCCCCGCAGGCTGCCAGCACTGTTGGTCAAAACTTATCCGCAAAGGGCGGGTACCCTTCGTCACCTCATTTTGCGTCGTAAAGCGGCCTGCATCCTGTTCAGTGAAGGCGGGAAAGTCAGCGGTTGTCCAGGCGGCAAAAGCCATCCCGGGCAGCAGTAGCGAGGCGAGCGCAGCGAGTTTCATACCGGAGTCCTGTTAGCGGTTTTTATCACAGTGTGCCTGCGCGCCATAAGGTTGAACTCATCCTGCTGGTAATTTTGCGGGGAGGATGAAAAGGGGTGAGTGATTTAGTTCAAAAAATGAGCTATAAATGAGACGGAGATAGCATTTCTGCACCTTCGCGACGGTGCAGAAACCGATTTCAGATGACAGCGATTCGGAATTGGACTATTTCTCTTGATGCTCTCTCTGGGTATTTTTGATACTATTCGCGATTCAACTATCGATTTTTTGCGAAAAACAAGGTGTTGGAATGAGTAAATCCGACCAGGAGACCTAATGATATCGATTCCCATGCGACGATATGGGGCTGCGATACTTATGTTACTTACCTGTATCTTTTCAGGTAGTGTGTTGGCGACAACGCACACAGCAACAAAGAGTCATAAAGCCTCAGTAGTTAAGAAAGTAAAGAAGCCCAGTAGTATCAAGGTTAGCAGTAAACAAGAGTATTCTCGCAATAGTGTAAAGAGCAGTTCACTTCCTGATTTGCGAAAATACCCTTCCGGGACACCAAGGAAAAAAGCGTTTCTCCGGACGGTTATGCCTTACATTACAAAGCAAAATCAAGCGATCACGGCAGATCGTAACTGGCTTGTCTCTAAGCAATACGACGGCCGTTGGTCGCCGAGCGAGCAGGCGCGTCTGAAAGACATCGCTTCACGTTACAAAGTGAAGTGGTCTGGCAATACTCGCCATATACCGTGGAATTCGCTGCTTGAGCGCGTCGACATTATTCCGAACAGCATGGTGGCAACCATGGCGGCTGCGGAAAGCGGTTGGGGCACCTCGAAGCTGGCGCGTGAGAACAACAACCTGTTTGGTATGAAGTGTGGCGGCGGCAACTGCCGCGGTGCAATGAAAGGCTACTCCCAGTTTGAATCTGTCGAGCAGTCGGTTCAGGCCTATGTTAAAAACCTGAATACGCACCCGGCTTATTCATCCTTCCGTAAGTCTCGCGCACAGCTGCGTAAGACGGACCAGGAAGTAACTGCCAGCACCATGATCCACAAGCTGAAGGGATATTCGACAAAAGGGTCGAGCTACAACAACTATCTCTTCGCCATGTATCAGGACAATCAGCGCTTAATTGCCGCTCATATGTAATCATCAATGCCCGGTGCGTAAGCCCGGGCATTTTTCTTTCCCGCTACATCATCACTTCACTGTGCCGATCGCGGTATTCTTTCGGCGTCACGTCGTACTCTTTCTTAAACACCGAATAGAAATACTGCAGCGACGGATAACCGCACATCTGCGAAATTTCGTTTATCGATAGCGTGGTGGAGACCAGCAGGCTGCGCGCTTTTTCCAGCTTTTCGCTGTGGATCACCGTGTGGATGGTCTCGCCGACCTCTTCTTTAAAGCGTTTCTCCAGATTCGATCGGGAAATACCGACGGCGTCGAGCACCTGCTCAACCTTAATGCCTTTGCAGGCGTGATTGCGGATGTAATGCATCGCCTGAATCACCGCAGGGTCGGTGAGCGAGCGATAATCGGTGGAGCGCCGCTCAATGACGCGCATCGGCGGCACCAGCAGCCGCTGCAGCGGTAGCGCTTCGTTTTCCAGTAATCGATGCAGGAGTTTCGCCGCCTGGTAGCCCATCTGCCGGGTACCCTGCGCCACGGAAGAGAGCGCGACGCGGGAGAGATAGCGGGTCAATTCTTCGTTATCGATACCGATGACGCACAGTTTTTCCGGCACCGGAATATGCAGCAGCTCACAGGCCTGCAGGACGTGACGTGCCCGGGCATCGGTCACGGCGATAATGCCGGTTTGCGGCGGCAGCGTTTGCAGCCAATCGGCGAGCCGATTTTGCGCATGCTGCCAGTTTTCCGGCGCGGTCTCCAGCCCCTGATAGACCACGCCACGGTATTTTTCTTTGGCGACTAGCTGGCTGAAGGCGTGTTCGCGCTCCATCGCCCAGCGCTTGCCGCTGGAGGTCGGTAGCCCGTAAAAGGCGAAGCGGTTCACGCCTTTTTCTTTCAGATGCAGGAACGCGCTTTCGACCAGCGCGGCATTATCGGTGGCGATATAGTGGACTGGCGGGTAGCACTCTGGTTGATGATAGGAGCCGCCGACGCCGACAATCGGTACTTTGACATCTGCCAGCAGTTTTTCTATCTCCGGGTCGTCGTAATCGGCGATAACGCCATCACCCAGCCACTCTTTGATGTTTTCAATACGCGCGCGAAAATCCTCTTCGATAAAAATATCCCATTCCAGCTGCGATGCCTGCAGATATTCGCCAACGCCTTCAACCACCTGACGGTCATAGGCTTTGTTGGCGTTGAATAACAGCGTAATGCGGTGACGCTTTTCAAACATAGATGATATTCCTGCTCTTACCCCGGTCATACAATACCGGCTAATGCCCGAATTATTTCAAGCGCCTTATGGCGAAGTTTGGCGGTGGCGCAAGTTATTCGGGCATTTTTCATCGTGATACCGTTATGTTCTCCGTTTGGTAGCCGAATCCATCCAGACCGCCAAAAGTAAAATGGCGCCCTTAACGATGTATTGCCAGAAGGTGGCGACGTCCATCATGCTCATGCCATTATCCAGCGCCGACATAATAAACGCCCCCATTACCGCCCCTGCCACGCTGCCGATGCCGCCCGCCAGACTGGTGCCGCCAATCACGCAGGCGGCGATGGCGTCGAGTTCGGCGATATTACCGGCAGAAGGCGATCCCGCTCCCAGTCGCGAGCTGAGAATCAACCCGGCGATGGCAACCATCAGGCCGTTAATGGCGAAGACCGCAAGCTTGGTGCGCTCGACGTTAATCCCGGAGAGGCGGGCCGCTTCCAGATTACCGCCAATGGCATAGATGCGGCGGCCAAAAGCGGTACGGGTCGCCATAAACATGCCCGCCAGCAGCAGGGCGGCGAGTATGAGTACCGGCGTCGGCACGCCGCGATAATCATTGAGCAGCCAGATAGCGCCCAGCACGATAACCGCGGTGATGGTCTGACGGCCAACCGCGCCGCCAGAACTGGTGGTCGCCAGTCCTAACGCCTGTCGGCGCATCCGACCGCGCCATTGCCAGATGATAAAAGCCGCCATGCCAATAACGCCGATTCCAAAGCCGATGCTGTCCGGTAAATAACTTTGACCGATTTGCGACATCGCCGGCGTGGTGGGCGAGACGGTGGTACCGTTGGTAATGCCGATTAAAATTCCGCGAAACGCCAGCATGCCGGCAAGGGTAACAATGAAAGAGGGCACCTTGCGATAGGCGACCCACCATCCGTTCCACGCGCCGAGCAGTAGTCCCATGACCAACGTAACGAGGATGGTGAGCGGCAGCGGCCAGCCGAGCCAAACGTCGAAAATCGCCGCCGCCCCGCCGAGCAAACCCATCATTGAGCCAACGGAGAGGTCGATTTCCGCCGAAATGATCACGAACACCATGCCGACGGCGAGGATGCCGGTGATGGCAGTTTGCCGCAGGAGGTTGGAAATATTACGCGCGCTCAAATAGGCGCCGTCGGTAACCCAGGTAAAGAACAGCATAATGGCGATAATCGCGGCGATCATCACGAAAACCTGGAGATTAAGCCCTTTCAGCGCCGGGAAAGCGGCAGGGGCGGATGGGGTAAGTTTGATTTCAGACGACGTGTTTTTCGACATGGCGTTCGCTCCTCAGCGCGGCTTCCATCACCTGTTCCTGGGTCAGACCTTGATTATGCAAATTGGCCTTAAGCTTGCCTTCGTGCATCACCAGTACCCTATCGCTTAGCCCGAGCACTTCAGGCAATTCGGATGAGATCACGATGACGGCGATGCCTTGCTGCACCAGTTGATTGATAAGCTTGTAGATTTCGTATTTCGCGCCGATATCGATGCCGCGGGTTGGTTCATCGAGGATCAAAATGCGCGGGTTGAGCAGCAGGCAGCGGGCCAGAATCGCCTTTTGTTGATTGCCGCCGCTCAGGCGGCCAATCGCCAGATCCGGCGATGACGTTTTGATTTTCAGCCGCTGAATCGATTGCTGAATGCAGTGCTGCTCCGCGGCGTCGTCGAGGCTGCTCGCCGGGCCGGTGAACTGATTTAACGCCGCGAGAGTGATGTTCTTGCCGACTGCCATCACCGGCACGATGCCGTCTTTTTTGCGGTCTTCCGGCACCATGGCGATACCATGGGCAATCGCCTGTTGGCAGTTTTTAATCGTTACCGGCTGTCCGTCGATAAAGATGCTTCCCTGCCAGCGCCCCGGCCAGACGCCAAACAGACACTGTACCGCCTCGGTGCGCCCGGCCCCGACTAACCCGGCGATGCCGAGGATTTCGCCGCGGCGGAGGGAAAACGACACGTCGTTGACGCGCTTGATATGGCGGTTAACCGGGTGCCAGGCGGTGAGATGCTCGACCCGCAATATCTCATCGCCATGATTATGTGGTTCGTTTGGATACAAGGCCGTGAGCTCGCGCCCGACCATCATGGTGATGATGTCATCTTCGTTCATCCCGCTGGCGTCGCGGGTGCCAATATGCTGGCCGTCACGTATCACGCAGATAGTGTCGGAGATGGCTTTAACTTCATTGAGCTTGTGCGAAATATAAATACAGGCGATGCCGTGGTTTTGCAGATCGCGAATAATCGCCAGCAGCGTCGCGGTTTCTTGTTCGGTTAACGATGCCGTGGGTTCATCGAGGATCAGCAGCCGTACCTGTTTATTCAGCGCCTTGGCGATCTCGACCAACTGCTGCTGGCCGAGGCCTAAATCGCCAACGCGGGTATCGGACGAGATCGATAAATTCACCTGCGCTAATAGTTTCTGGCAGCGCAGGGTCATGGTTTCGTAATCCAGCAGGCCATGGCGTGAGATCTCGGCGCCGAGAAAGATATTTTCCAGCACCGTGAGATGTTTCACCAACGCCAGCTCCTGGTGAATAATGGCGATACCTTTGCGCTCGGTATCGCGAATATGATTCGCCTGCAGCGACTCGCCGGCGAAAATGATTTCACCATCGTAACTGCCGTGTGGGTAGATGCCGCACAGCACTTTCATTAGCGTCGATTTTCCCGAACCATTTTCACCGCATAACGACACTACTTCCCCGGCATTCAGCCGCAGGCTGACGTTATCCACGGCCTTAACCGCGCCGAAGGCTTTGGTGATGTTCTTCATTTCGAGTAACCAGGACATAGAGACTCCGCAAAAGCGATATCCGGCAGGACGAAAACGACGCCCCGAGACGGGGCGTCAGCCATTACAGTTCACTCTTTTTGTGGAAACCGTCTTTAATCACCGTGGCGTCAATATTCTCTTTATTGACTTCAATTGGCGTTAACAGGCGCGAAGGGACATCTTTTAAGCCGTTATTCAATGTGGCGTCGGCCTTGGGTTGCTGGTCATTACCTAATTCAACGGCGATTTCGGCAGCGTTAGTGGCAAGCGTGGTAATCGGTTTATAAACGGTCATCGTCTGGGTGCCGGAAATAATACGTTTCACGCCAGCCAGATCGGCATCCTGCCCGGAAATGGCGACTTTACCCGCCAGCCCCTGGGCGCTTAGCGCCTGGATAGCGCCGCCGGCGGTCGCATCATTGGAAGCCACTACCGCGTCAATTTTGTTGTTATTCGCCGTCAGCGCGTTTTCCATGATTTTTAACGCGTTTTCCGGCAGCCAGCCGTCGACCCACTGATCGCCGACGATCTTAATTTTGCCGTCATCAACATAAGGTTTGAGCACCTTCATCTGACCGGCGCGGAACAATTTGGCGTTATTATCCACCGGCGAGCCACCCATCAGGAAATAATTTCCCTGCGGCACTTTGTCGACCAGGCTTTTGGCCTGCATTTCACCGACTTTTTCATTATCGAAAGAAATATAAAAATCGATGTCAGCATTATTAATCATGCGATCGTAGGCGAGAACTTTAATTCCTTCTTGTTTCGCTTCTTTAATAACGTTGCTGAGCACCTGGCCGTTGTAAGGAATAATCACTAAAACATCGACGCCGCGGTTGATCATATTTTCAATTTGCGACATTTGCGTTTCTTCGTTGCCATTGGCGGACTGCACAAATACTTTGGCGCCTAAGGATTCCGCTTTATTAACGAAAATATCGCGATCTTTTTGCCAACGTTCCAGACGAAGATCGTCGATGGCCATCCCAATCTTAACTTCTTTAGCCATACCCGCCATGCTGGCGAGAAGGAGCGATGAGGCGCAGAGCGTAAGGCAAAGGTTCTTTATCTTCATAATAACGATACCTTTTCAAAGGGTAGGTAAGGCGAACAGGAATAAACTTCAGGTTGCAGATACGTTGCAGATTCTTAACGGGGAAGCGAGGGCTGGCAATTACCTGTTCTTATTTTCGCATTATGAAATTTAGTTTGTTTCGTAATTTATGACCGCGATCGTATTTTATTCAAGAGTATGCAGGTTATTTCATTCTTCTTCCATCATAGGGTTCCAGAAATGATGCAAAGAGGAATTGTTTTTGCGAGCTGGCGCACGTTTGTGGATTCTCTCAATGGCGGTGTGAAATAACGTAATTGAGGAAGATGAAAATGGAATTCTATATTGGCGTATCACTTGTTACTCGCCGCACCCCTGAATATGGAGTTCTCTATGCAAACCTATTTCGATCAACTCGATCGCGTTCGTTATGAAGGCCCGAAATCGACTAACCCGCTGGCTTTTCGTCACTACAATCCGGATGAATTAGTACTGGGTAAGCGCATGGAAGATCACCTGCGTTTCGCCGCCTGCTACTGGCACACTTTCTGCTGGAATGGCGCGGATATGTTTGGCGTGGGATCCTTCGATCGTCCATGGCAGCAGCCGGGCGAAGCGCTGGAAATGGCGAAACGTAAAGCCGAAGTGGCATTTGAGTTTTTCCATAAGTTGAATGTGCCGTATTACTGCTTCCATGATGTCGACGTTTCCCCGGAAGGCGCTTCGCTGAAAGAGTACAGCAACAACTTTGCTCAGATGGTGGATGTGCTGGCGGAAAAACAGCAGCAGAGCGGCGTGAAACTGCTGTGGGGGACGGCAAACTGCTTTACCAACCCACGTTATGGCGCAGGCGCGGCGACGAACCCCGATCCGGAAGTCTTTAGTTGGGCGGCGACTCAGGTGGTCACCGCAATGAATGCGACCCACAAGTTGGGCGGTGAAAACTACGTTCTGTGGGGCGGTCGCGAAGGCTACGAAACCCTGCTTAATACCGATCTGCGTCAGGAGCGCGAGCAGATTGGCCGCTTTATGCAACTGGTGGTTGAACACAAACACAAAATTGGTTTCCAGGGCACCCTGCTGATCGAGCCGAAGCCGCAGGAGCCGACCAAGCACCAATATGATTATGATGCCTCCACGGTTTACGGGTTCCTGAAACAGTTTGGTCTGGAAAAAGAGATTAAACTGAATATTGAAGCTAACCACGCCACCCTTGCCGGCCACTCTTTCCACCACGAGATCGCCACGGCTATTGCGCTGGGCCTGTTCGGTTCGGTTGATGCTAACCGCGGCGATGCGCAGCTGGGCTGGGATACCGACCAGTTCCCGAACAGCGTGGAAGAGAACGCCCTGGTGATGTATGAGATCCTCAAAGCGGGCGGCTTCACCACCGGCGGCCTGAACTTTGATGCTAAAGTTCGTCGCCAGAGCACCGACAAATACGATCTGTTCTACGGCCATATCGGCGCGATGGACACTATGGCGCTGTCGCTGAAGGTCGCGGCGCGCATGATTGAAGATGGCGAGCTGGATAAACGCGTGGCGAAACGCTACGCCGGCTGGAACGGTGAATTGGGCCAGCAGATCCTCACAGGCCAGATGACCCTGACCGACATCGCGCACTATGCGACTCAGCACAACCTGGCGCCGCAGCACCACAGCGGGCACCAGGAACTGCTGGAAAACCTGGTGAATCATTACCTGTTCGATAAGTAATGCCGACAAAAGCGCCCGGTAAATCCGGGCGCTGGCTGTAACCATTTTTGCTGCGCCACGCTTTGCCGTGGCGTTCGTGTTAAGGAGACGCTGCATGTATATCGGGATTGATTTAGGGACCTCGGGCGTAAAAGCCATTCTGCTCAATGAACAGGGCGACGTACTGGCGACGCATACCGAAAAACTGACCGTCTCGCGCCCACATCCGCTCTGGTCCGAACAAGATCCCGAACAGTGGTGGCAGGCGACGAATACCGCGATGCAAGCGCTGGGCGCGCAACATTCCCTGCGCGAGGTAAAAGCTTTAGGGATTGCCGGACAGATGCATGGCGCCGCGCTGCTCGACAAACAGCAGCGGGTCCTGCGTCCGGCGATTTTGTGGAATGATGGCCGCTGCGGCGAAGAGTGCATGCTGCTGGAAGAAAAAGTCGGCGCTTCGCGGCAAATCACCGGCAACCTGATGATGCCGGGTTTTACGGCGCCGAAGCTGCTGTGGGTACAGCGTCACGAAGCCGAAATCTTTAAACAGGTCGATAAGGTCCTGTTGCCGAAAGATTATCTGCGGCTACGCATGAGCGGCGAATTCGCCAGCGATATGTCCGACGCCGCCGGCACGATGTGGATGAACGTCGCGCGACGCGACTGGAGCGATGAGATGCTCGCCGCCTGCGGGCTCGGCCGCGACAATATGCCGGCCCTTTTTGAAGGCTGCGAAGTGACCGGCCAACTGCGTGCTGAGGTAGCCCAGGCGTGGAATATGCCGCGGGCGCTGGTGGTAGCGGGCGGCGGTGATAACGCGGCAGGCGCTGTCGGTGTTGGCATGGCCGATGCCGGTCAGGCGATGTTATCGCTGGGGACCTCAGGCGTCTATTTCGCCGTCAGCGATGGTTTTCTGAGTAAACCGGAAAGCGCGGTGCATAGTTTCTGCCACGCGCTACCGGGCCGTTGGCACCTGATGTCGGTGATGCTCAGCGCCGCGTCTTGTCTGGATTGGGCGGCGAAGTTGACCGGCCTTAACAGCGTACCGGCGCTGATCGCCGCGGCGCAGTCGGCGGATGACAATAGCGATCCGGTGTGGTTTCTCCCTTATCTTTCCGGCGAGCGTACCCCGCACAACAATCCGCAGGCTAAAGGCGTGTTCTTCGGCCTTACCCATCAACATGGTCCCGCCGAACTGGCGCGGGCGGTGCTTGAGGGGGTGGGCTACGCGCTGGCCGACGGCATGGATGTTGTGCACTCCTGCGGCGTGAAACCGGAAAGTGTCACCCTTATCGGCGGCGGCGCGCGTAGCGCATACTGGCGGCAAATGCTTGCCGATATCAGCGGCCAGCAGCTGGATTTCCGCACCGGCGGCGATGTCGGCCCGGCGTTAGGCGCGGCAAGGTTGGCGCAACTGGGCGTTCATCACGATGCGGCTTTCTCTGACCTCCTGCCGCAGCTGCCGCTGGAGCAGGCGCACCTGCCTGATGCTCAACGGTTTGCCCGTTATGCGCCGCGTCGTGAAACGTTCCGCCAGATCTATCAGCAGCTTAAGCCACTGATGTCATAAGTTGTTCTCGCCCCATTTATTGGGGCGAATTTCCTTTCTGAATGATTCGCTTTGCATTGATTTAATTCACATATTTATTTATTCCGAATTGTGGGTTTCAATTTGCGGAAACTGCCGCAACCGGCAATTCCCCGGTCATAATGAGCGCTACCATGGCCAGGGAGGCGCAATGAAATTAAAACGTACGACGGCAAGATTAGTCATGCTGCTGGGCTCGCTGGTTTACTTAATAGGTATCTGGCGAACGTGCCCGCTATTCAGCGGCAAAGGTTACTTTCTTGGTGTACTGGTGATGGGAATGTTTGCCGTACTTACGCATCAGCGAACGGAGCTGGAAGCGCAGCGAGACGATGATTTTATCTCTCTGTGCCGGCTGGTGCTGTTGCTATCGGTGGGATTGCTGCTGGTCGGCGCCTGGTTTGTCCCGGCGCCGTGGCGTGAAAAAAGCATCTACGTGGTGGCATGGTTTGTCTGTATGTATGGCGCTTCAGCGATATCTTATCCCGCCAGAGTCGCGGATAAAGCTCGCAATAGCTCAGTGGAATAAGCTGTCAGTCGACAGCGAAGAGAGGTAGTCAGCAATGGAAATGAAAGCGACGACATATTCACCCGCGTTTCACCTGATCTCATGGATTGCGCTGGTGGGCGGTATCCTCGTGTATTTGATTGGCCTGTGGAATGCGCCAATGGAGCTCAATGAAAAGGGCTACTATTTTGCCGTATTGGTGCTGGGTCTTTTTTCCGCCGCTTCTTATCAGAAAACGGTTCGTGATAAATACGACAAAATTCCAACCACCGCTATGTATTACATGTCCTGCTTGATCGCTTTCGTGATTGCGGTGGGTCTGCTGGTGGTGGGATTGTGGAACGCAACGCTGATGCTAAGCGAGAAAGGCTTTTATGGCCTGGCATTCTTTTTGAGCCTGTTCGGCGCGGTAGCAGTACAGAAGAATATTCGCGATGCCTGGGATCGCTCGCCGCTAAGCGAGGGGAGCGCAGTAACAGAAGAGACTGCGGAGTAATCGACGGCGCCCGCGTTAAACGGCGGGCGCTTTTTTTAGCTCACTAACCGGCGACGGTCAATTCGTTGAACCAGTATAGATAGCGCCAGGCTACCCAACAGCGCGGCGGCGAAAATCCATGCAATATCCAGTAATGGCCAGCGGTTAAGTTCCAGGCCACTTGCGCGTAGCGCGTGTATAAACAGCGCGTGAAAACCATAAATGCCTAATGAATGTCTGGAAATTAACGCAATACCCGGAAGCTCACGGCTATTGAGGACGTTTTTGCCCAGCGTCAGCAACGAGGTCGCGCAGACAAACACTGCCGGCCCGCAGTACAGATACCAGGTATCGCCGAAATCACCGCGCCATTGCAGTTCATGCAGCGTGCCGCGTGAAATGATCCACACCGCGGCGGTAAACAGCAGCGCGCACAGCAGGGTTAATCCTCTTCTGTCGGTGTTCATGGCGCCGATCGCCCGGCCCAGTATCCCGTACAGTACGTAGTAAAAGGTATCGCCGTTGATATAAAGATTGATCGGTAGCCATTCAATGCCGCCGGCTTTAATACTTACCGTATTAGGGTTGGCGATGAGGCCAATCACCAGCATCAGCGCCAGCAGCATTTTGCCGCTGACCTGCTTCACCTGAATCAGCGGCGAGAGCAGATAAATCACCACAATGGCAAAGAAAAACCACAGGTGATAAAACACCGGCTTTTGCAGTAAATTTTTTAATGACAGCTCAACGTTGATATGGGTAAACAGGGTGATATAGAGCAGCGCCAGCGCGCTGTAGAACAGAATGCACAGCCCGATGCGCAGATAATGGCGCGGCTGGGCGCTGCGCTCGCCAAAAAACAGATAACCTGAAATCATGAAAAAAAGCGGGACGCTGACGCGCGATGCCGAGTTAAGCAGGTTAGCGATATTCCATTCAAACAAGCTGATGCTATGAGGATGGGTAATGTACCAGGTGGTGCTGTGAATCATCACGACCATCAGACATGCTATGCCGCGCAAGTTGGTAATCCAGCTTATTTTTTCCTGCATCTGTACCTCATTGGCTCCTGCGTAAAAAGAGTCTGACTCCCGTAGTTTGTCGTCATCACAATGGAATATTCTGAGTTTATCGCCACACTCTTGTAGAGCATCCGCGAGATTCGCAAAATGTTTGTCTGGTTTTACATGGTCTGCACGATAACAATTGGCTAACAAGGCGGTTGAGAAAAATGGTGATGAAATATTTCGTATCTGCCCTGGTGGCGCTGCTGCTGGTCGGCTGCAGCCAGACACCTGCTCAACCTGTCCAAAAAGCGCAAAAGGCACGTATCACGCCGCAAACGACGCTGAACATGGAGAAACTATGCAAGGATCAGGCGGCGTTACGTTATAGCACAGACACTCGTCGCGTCGACGTTAATCATTTCGAGCAGTTCCAGGCAAGCTATGAGCTTTCCGGCCTGACTTCGCGGAATGAGCGTTTTATCTGTTCTTTTGATCCGGACGGCCAGTTTTTGCATCTTTCTATGCGCTAAATGCGGCTTAAACGCCGCATGATGGCGCCGCTTTGCTCAAATTTCGCTAAACAAAGGCGTTTCATACTGTATATCTCGCAGCCAG
The DNA here is from genome assembly GCF_050600785.1 of Klebsiella sp. 141198. Lineage (NCBI taxonomy): Bacteria > Pseudomonadati > Pseudomonadota > Gammaproteobacteria > Enterobacterales > Enterobacteriaceae > Klebsiella > Klebsiella sp. 141198. Next base: position 247,436 of record NZ_JAQIRM010000006.1, on the reverse strand, counting down.
CGGGTATACTGATCCCTTCCTTTAAATCCACACGTATCCAGCACGAAATAATATGCAAAAGTTTGATACCAGGACCTTCCAGGGCCTGATCCTGACCTTACAGGATTACTGGGCTCGTCAGGGCTGCACCATTGTTCAACCACTGGACATGGAAGTCGGCGCCGGCACCTCCCACCCGATGACCTGCTTACGCGCGTTGGGGCCAGAGCCGATGGCGACCGCTTACGTGCAGCCATCTCGTCGCCCGACCGACGGTCGCTATGGCGAAAACCCGAACCGCTTACAGCACTATTACCAGTTCCAGGTGGTGATTAAGCCGTCTCCGGACAACATTCAGGAGCTGTACCTCGGATCTCTAAAAGAGCTGGGTATGGACCCGACTATCCACGATATCCGCTTCGTTGAAGATAACTGGGAAAACCCGACGCTGGGCGCCTGGGGGCTGGGTTGGGAAGTGTGGCTGAACGGTATGGAAGTGACGCAGTTCACTTACTTCCAACAGGTTGGCGGCCTGGAATGTAAACCGGTGACCGGTGAAATCACTTACGGCCTGGAGCGTCTGGCGATGTACATCCAGGGCGTGGACAGCGTCTACGATCTGGTCTGGAGCGATGGTCCGCTGGGCAAAACCACCTACGGCGACGTGTTCCACCAGAACGAAGTGGAACAATCCACCTATAACTTTGAATATGCGGACGTAGACTTCTTGTTCACCTGCTTCGAGCAGTATGAGAAAGAAGCGCAGCAACTGCTGGCGCTGGAAAACCCGCTGCCGCTGCCAGCCTACGAACGTATTCTTAAAGCCGCCCATAGCTTTAACCTGCTGGATGCGCGTAAAGCCATCTCCGTCACCGAGCGTCAGCGCTATATTCTGCGCATTCGCACCCTGACTAAAGCAGTGGCAGAAGCTTACTATGCTTCCCGTGAGGCCCTTGGCTTCCCGATGTGCAACAAAGATAAATAAGAGGCGGCCATGTCTGAGAAAACTTTCCTGGTGGAGATCGGCACCGAAGAGCTGCCACCAAAAGCACTGCGCAGCCTGGCTGAATCCTTCGCTGCCAACTTTACTGCGGAACTGGACAACGCTGGCCTTGCGCACGGCGCCGTCGAATGGTTTGCCGCGCCGCGCCGCCTGGCGCTGAAAGTGGCGAATCTGGCCGCCTCGCAGCCGGATCGTGAAGTCGAAAAACGCGGCCCGGCCATTGCCCAGGCGTTTGACGCGGAAGGTAAACCAAGCAAAGCGGCCGAAGGCTGGGCGCGTGGCTGTGGTATTACCGTCGATCAGGCTGAACGTCTGACCACCGATAAAGGCGAATGGCTGTTGTATCGCGCCCACGTTAAAGGTGAAAGCGCGCAAACGCTGCTGCCGAACATGGTTGCGACCTCGCTGGCGAAGCTGCCAATCCCGAAACTGATGCGTTGGGGCGCTTCCGACGTTCACTTCGTGCGTCCGGTACACACCGTAACCCTGCTGTTGGGCGATCAGGTTATCCCGGCGACCATTCTGGGTATCGCTTCCGACCGTATCATTCGCGGACACCGTTTTATGGGCGAGCCGGAATTCACCATCGACAATGCCGACCAGTATCCGCAGATTCTGCTGGAGCGCGGTAAAGTGATGGCGGACTACGCCGAGCGTAAAGCCAAAATCAAAGCGGATGCTGAAGCGGCGGCGCGTAAGATTGGCGGTAACGCTGATCTGAGCGAAAGCCTGCTGGAAGAAGTGACCTCTCTGGTCGAGTGGCCGGTAGTGCTGACGGCGAAGTTTGAAGAGAAATTCCTCGCGGTGCCGTCCGAAGCGCTGGTTTACACCATGAAGGGCGACCAGAAGTACTTCCCGGTCTACGCTAATGACGGCAAACTGCTGCCGAACTTCATCTTCGTGGCGAATATCGAGTCCAAAGATCCGCAGCAGATCATCTCTGGTAATGAGAAGGTCGTTCGTCCGCGTCTGGCCGATGCCGAGTTCTTCTTCAATACCGACCGTAAAAAACGTCTGGAAGATAACCTGCCGCGTCTGGAAACCGTGCTGTTCCAACAGCAGTTGGGAACCCTGCGCGACAAGACCGATCGCATTCAGGCGCTGGCGGGCTGGATTGCCGAACAAATTGGCGCTGACGTTAACCATGCGACCCGCGCGGGTCTGCTCTCCAAGTGTGACCTGATGACCAACATGGTCTTCGAGTTTACCGACACGCAGGGCGTGATGGGTATGCACTACGCGCGTCATGACGGCGAAGCGGAAGATGTCGCAGTTGCGCTGAACGAGCAGTATCAGCCGCGTTTTGCCGGCGATGCGCTGCCGTCTAACCCGGTTGCCTGCGCGGTGGCTATTGCCGACAAGATGGACACTCTGGCGGGTATCTTCGGTATCGGCCAGCATCCGAAAGGCGATAAAGACCCGTTTGCGCTGCGCCGCGCCGCGCTGGGCGTGCTGCGTATCATCGTTGAGAAGAACCTGAATCTCGATCTGCAAACGCTGACCGAAGAAGCAGTGCGTCTGTACGGCGAGAAGCTGACTAACGCCAACGTCGTTGATGACGTTATCGACTTCATGCTGGGCCGCTTCCGTGCCTGGTATCAGGACGAAGGCTACGGTGTTGACACTATTCAGGCGGTACTGGCGCGTCGTCCGACCCGCCCGGCGGATTTCGATGCGCGCATGAAGGCCGTGTCACACTTCCGTACGCTGGAAGAGTCCTCCGCCCTGGCGGCGGCAAACAAACGCGTATCCAACATCCTGGCGAAATCCGACGAGACCCTGAACGATATCGTTCATGCCTCGGTGCTGAAAGAAGCGGCGGAAATCAAGTTGGCCGGTAATCTGGTGGTGCTGCGCGATAAGCTGCAGCCGTACTTCGCCGAAGGCCGTTATCAGGATGCGCTGATTGAGCTGGCTGCGCTGCGCGAGCCGGTTGATGAGTTCTTCGAAAATGTGATGGTTAACGCTGAAGACAAAGATGTTCGCATCAACCGTCTGACGCTGCTGTCCAAACTGCGCGAGCTGTTCCTGCAGGTTGCGGATATTTCGCTGCTGCAGTAACTATCTCGAGAAAGGTCAAAAGCCTGCCATCCGGCAGGCTTTTTTTTGCCTTATCGCGATGGTGAAAAAATAATCTTGAAATCCAGGTTCAGGCCTGGCTATCCTATGTCCCGACGAATCCCTCGTCTCACTGGAGCGCACACGACAAATGAACAAACACGACTGATGAATTTCACGCCTTACCTCGCAGAGGCTGCGGGTAGGGGAGTATTGATTTCATTCAGGAGTGCTTATGGCTCATTGCGCCCACACCCCCTCTTTTGTTTTACATCAGGTCACCTGTCAGTTCGCGACGGGACAGACGCTTTTTGGCCCGCTGAATTTATCGCTGGAACCGTTGCTTTGCGGCCTTGTTGGACGCAACGGCGTTGGCAAGACACGCCTGTTGCGTCTGCTGGCGGGCCTTGATTCCCCTTCCGGCGGGCATATCGAACGGTCGGCTACGGTTGCCTGGGTGGCGCAGCAGCCGACCCTCACGGCCGGGACCACCATTGCCTCGCTATTGGGTTATGCACCGCTATTTGACGCCTTGTCCCGTCTTGAACAGGGGAAAGGGCTGGCGGATGACTTCGAACTGTTAGATGGTCGTTGGGATCTGCCCGATCGCCTGAGTTCAGCCTTTCGCGATGCCGATCTCCCGGCATTCTCCGCCGATCGTCCCGCTTTTTCGCTCAGCGGCGGCGAACGGATGAAGGCGCTGCTGTGCGGCGCGTTAGTTTCCGGCGCGGACTATCTGCTGCTGGATGAACCTACTAATCATCTCGATCGTCAGGGCCGGGAGTGGCTGTATCAGCAACTGGAAGTCTGGCGTGGCGGGGCATTAATCGCCAGCCACGACCGTGAATTGCTGGCTCGGATGGCGAAGATTATTGAGCTGACGCCGGCGGCGCTGCGCAGCTACGGTGGTAATTATGCCGAATATCAGCAGCAGCATGAAGCGGAGCAACAGGCCGCCCGCTCGGCGCTGGAGCATGCCGCAATCGAACGGCGGCGCACCCGGGCGCAGATGCAAAAGGAGCATGATGCGGCCCAGCGGCGATCGGCGCAGACGCTGCGTACCGTCGATACGCTGAATATCGCTTCTTTCGAACGCGTGAAGTACAAAGGGGCGGCAAAAGAGCGTCCGGGAACGCTGCGCCGTCAGCATCGAGAGCAGAACAGTAGCCTGAATGCCGCCGTGCAGCAGGCGCGGGAGCGGGTAGAAGAAGATAATCCGGTGATGTTTACGCTGCCGGGCAGTGAAGTGGCCGCCGGCAAGCAGGTACTGGTGCTGGAATCACTGCAGTTAGCTCACTCATCCACCGCGCCGCTCGACTGGCGGGTGGATGGCCCGATGCGCATCGCGCTAAAGGGGCCAAACGGCTGTGGCAAAACAACATTGTTGAAAACCCTGATGGGGCTGGAACAGGCAACCTCTGGCGATGTTCGGCTATCGGTGAGCGCGGCGTATCTCGATCAGCATCTGACGCAGCTGGATTTATCACTATCGGCAATGGAGCACCTGAACTTAGGAAACACTCCGCTGGATGAAGGAATGCTGCGTAGCCGTCTGGCGCAGCTCCAGTTGGGGGCTGACAAGGTGAGTCTTCCGCTAGCGGCGCTAAGCGGCGGCGAACGACTGAAAGCGGCGCTTGCCTGCGTGCTCTGGCGGCGGGACTCAACCCAACTGCTGCTACTGGATGAGCCAACCAATCATCTCGATCTGGCTTCAACGCAGGCGATTGAAAGCGCGCTGGCGGCGTTTCCCGGCGCCATGCTGGTGGTATCGCATGATGAGGCATTTTTACAAGGCCTGAAATTGACCCATAGCCTGGAGTGGCGGGATACGGGCTGGCATTTTGCCGCCCTCTGAATGACAACAGGCGCCATCTGCTGATGGCGCCTGTTGATGACAGATAAAAAAAATCCCCGCCATAAGGCAGGGATTTATTATTCTTAGCGGCTTGAACTTACAGAGAAGTTACGTTGCCAGCTGCCGGGCCTTTAGCGCCGCTTTCGATGGTGAAGGAAACTTTCTGACCTTCGTCCAGGGATTTGTAGCCATCGTTCTGGATAGCGGAGAAGTGTACGAACACGTCTTTAGAGCCATCGTCAGGAGTGATGAAGCCGAAGCCTTTGTCAGCGTTGAACCATTTTACGATACCAGTCATTTTACCGGACATAGTGAATTACCTTTAAAAAAATTAGTGAGCCTTGCGGCGTAGTGGTCTGGACTACAGATTTAAAGCGATAAAGGGAAAGTTCACTACGGGGATATCTAATGGATAACCTTTGAAGGACTGCTCTATTCGACTGCTCTGTGGTCTGTAAATCAAACCTGCGAGTATTAACGCATGTTCTCAGTCGGATAGCAAACTTTTTTTCATCAGGATATAAAACGGCCCTGCATCAGGACCGTTACCAAAAGAAGATAGTAAACCAGTTTTTCAATCTATTAGCTGCCTTGAGAGCTGCGGATTGGCCATCATCAGGCGCATCAGTTTGAGCTCAGTGGATGACGGTTTAACCCGTCGCGACTCCCACTCTTCAACCATCGCAACGCTGACGCCCATGGCATTGGCGAAATCATCGGTCTTAAGTCCTGTGCCCTTACGCAGCTGTTCAAATTCATTAAAAACGCTTGGGGTACGGGCAAGCGTGGCCGTTTGCGGCTGATCTTTAAAAACAATTTGTTCCAGGTTACTCAACAAATCAAATACGGGATCTTTATATTCCATTGAGAGCTCCTATTCTGTCTCACTGCGGAGAGGAAAATACATCGAGCCATTTAAGAATAGTCGCAAAAGCAAGGAAAATAATAACCACTGTGATTATTTGTTTGCGTGGTTTCGTTAATCACCCGCAAAAGAGGCGGGTGTGAAAGCTAAGGTGATGATTACTAACATCGACAGCGGCTTTGGAAAATTTATGTAAATGATGGTTAGCGGAAGAAAAAGCCAGCGCAGGCGCTGGCTGGATTGATTAGGCTTTCTGTAGGTTTTTACCGTCATTTGGCTTAACGGCAGGTTGGCGCTGGCTCATTTTGTATTTCACTACCAGGGCGATGGCCGATAAAAACGCCGGGATCGCCAGCATCGTGAAGATGGTCTCAAACGACAATTGCGCCTGCATCAGGAAAGCGCCGCTGAAGGCGCCGAGGATCCCGCCGAAGCGGCCGATACCGAGCATCCAGGCAACGCCGGTGGCACGGCCCTGGGTTGGATAGAAACCGGCAGCCAGCGCCGGCATTGATGATTGCGCGCCGTTCATAATGCTGCCGGCGATAAACACCATTACTCCCATCAACAGCAGGTTGCTGGTTGAGAATCCGACCAGGCAAACAAAGACGCCGGTGAGCAGCCAGCCGACGGCAACCACCTTGTTAGGGTTGATCTTGTCCATTAGCGCGCCGAGGATCAGCACGCCAATCCCGCCGCCGAGTGGGAACAGGGCGGTGATGATAGAAGCCTGGCTCATCGAGGCTCCGGTTTCACGGATCAGCAGCGGTAGCCAGCTGGTCAGCAGATAGAAAATCAGCAATCCCATAAAATAGGTCAGGCACAGCATCACGGTGCCCACGGCGTAGCGCGGGGAGAAAATCACGCCAATGGCTGACTTTTCCTTCACCTGGCCTGCTTCACCTAGCTCAAATTCAACCGCATCCGGCAGCGGCGCGATACGCTTCAGGATGGCGGCGATGCGTTGTGCCGGCTGCCGTTTCACGACCATATAGCGGGCGGATTCCGGCAGCAGGAATATTAACGCTACCGCCAGCAGCAGCGGCATCACGCCGCCAAGCACCAGCACGCTTTGCCAGCCATAATGCGGGATCATCCAGGCTGACAGAAACCCTCCCAGCGACGACCCCATCGGGAAGCCGACGAACATCAGGTTTACCATCAGCGCGCGGCGGCGTTCCGGAGCATATTCGCTCATTAGCGTCGCGGCATTCGGCATTGCCGCGCCTAAGCCCAACCCGGTGAGGAAGCGTAATAATGTCAGCTGGTTAAGGCTGCTGGCAAACGCGGTTAACAAACTAAAGCCGCCGAATACCAGGATCGACATAATCAACACTTTCTTGCGGCCAATACGGTCGGCGAGCGGCCCGGCCGTCAGCGCGCCGACGGCGAGCCCGACCAGAGCGGCGCTCATTACCGGGCCCAGCGCGGATTTCTCAACGCCCCATTCCTGTACCAGGTCTGAGGCGATAAAACCAATAATCGCGGTATCAAATCCGTCCATCGCGACGGTAATAAAACATAAGGCGAGAATCATCCATTGGTACTTCGTGAATGGATGTTCGTTGATAAAAGCCTGAATATCGATGGTTGTTTTCTTCATACGGCATTCCTGGCAGGCTGAGCGGGGGACAGAGGTATTGTTATAGTCTCCCTCGCTGTCATTGATGTTGTTTGTGCGATAATCGAACATAACGCCGTTAATCGCTCATTAATCAAACCATTGAACCTGCCTGTAGACAATGCGCCGCCTTCAGGAAGCGTGCGATTATCGTCCGCTTTGCCCATTTATTTGGCTGGTGATTTCATTAATTTTAATTAAATCAAAAAGATATTTACTATTTTTGTGGGTTACGTTATCGCGTTAAATGTGATGAACTTAACAGCGGGCCTGGCTGGCGCCGGGAAGGCGAAAAAGGGCGTTTTCCGCGGTAAGATTATCAGGAAAGGGTATCCTGCAAGCCCGTCCTGGACTATCCTTGTCAGCGTCTGGCACGCGTGTGCCTGTTTGCGCTTTTTTTGGCTGAAGGAGTAAAAAAATGGCGACAGGAAAGTCCTGCTCTCGCTGGTTTGCGGCCGTTGCGGCCATATTAATGGTGGTTAGCCTGAGTGGGTGTTTTGATAAAGAAGGCGATCAGCGCAAAGCGTTCATCGACTTCCTGCAGAATACGGCGATGCGTAGCGGCGAACGTCTGCCAACGCTTACTGCCGATCAGAAAAAACAGTTCGGCCCCTTCGTTTCCGATTATGCGGTGATTTACGCTTATTCACAGCAGGTCAGCCAGGCGATGGATGCGGGTTTGCGCCCGGTGGTTGATAGCGTTAACGCCATTCGCGTGGCGCAGGATTATACCACTCAGCGTGAACCGCTGCGTCAGGCTAACGGCGCGCTGGGCGTGCTGAGCCAGCAGCTGGAAAACGCCAAAATGCAGGCCGATGCTGCGCATGGCGCGCTGAAGCAGGCTGAAGACCTTAAGCCGGTTTATGACCAGGTGTTTAATAAAGTCGTGACGGCGCCGGCGAATGCGCTGCAGCCGCTGATCCCGGCCGCGCAGATCTTTACTCAGCAGCTGGTCCAGGTGGGTGATTTTGTCGCTCAGCAGGGGACGCAGGTGAGCTTCGTGGCTAACGGTATTCAGTTCCCGACGTCTCAACAGGCGAGTCAGTATAATGCGCTGATTGCTCCGCTGGCCGCTCAGCATCAGGCCTTTAATCAGGCCTGGACGGCGGCGGTTAACGCCACGCGTTAATCAGTATATCGCTGTTCTCCCGGCTGACTGCGCAAACGCCGTCAGCCGGGCTTTTCCTTTCCTCGCTTACTTCACCTGCGGGTTCACGCAGTTCTTCTCTACCTTGCCGTTCAACGCGTCAATCAGATTGTCTACCGCGCAGGCCGCCATGTTATAGCGGGTCTCGTGGGTAGCTGAACCAATATGCGGCAGCGCGACCACGTTCGGCAGTTTCAGTAATGGCGAATCTTTTGCCAGTGGTTCATGTTCAAAGACATCAAGACCGGCGGCGTGAATCTCACCGGCCTGCAGCGCCGCAATCAGCGCCTGCTCGTCAACCACCGGACCGCGCCCGGCGTTAATGAAGATGGCGGAAGATTTCATTTTGGCAAACTGCGCTTCGCCGAACAGGTGGTGGGTCTCTTCGCTCAGCGGCAGGATCAGGCAGACGAAATCCGCTTCCTGTAACAGGGTATCAAGATCGCAGTAGCGGGCGTTAAAGCGCTCTTCCGCCTGCGGATGTTGCCGGCGCGCGTTATACAGAATCGGCATGCCGAAACCGAAATGCGCGCGCTGCGCCAGCGCCATGCCAATGCGGCCCATGCCGACGATGCCCAGGGTTTTATGGTGTACATCGCAGCCGAACCAGTCCGGCCCGATGCTCCTGGTCCATTCGCCCGCTTTCACGCGTTCAGCGACCTCAACCACCCGACGTGCGGTGCTCAGCACCAGCGCCATCACCGTATCGGCGACGGTTTCGGTTAGCACGGTCGGCGTATGCATCAGCAAAATCTTGCGCGCGTTCAACGCATCGACATCAAAATTGTCGTAGCCGACGGAAACGGTAGAGGTCGCACGCAGCTTCGGCATTTTCTCCAGTAACGCGGCGTCAACCTTTTCACTTGAACCCAGTAAACCTTCCGCCTGGGCGAAGGCCTCCGCGTGTTGCGAAACGGTTTCCGGACGCAGGTTTTTCACCTGGGTGACGGAAAAATGTTCCTCCAGACGATGTAACAGGTCGTCGGGAAGCGTTTTATAGAGAATGACAGACGGCTTCATGCGAATCTCCGTAGCGTAAGTAGTTCAGGCGTGATGAGCGCCAAGCGGAAGTTTTTGATTCTTAGCAGGCTTAACAATTAAAGTAAGCCATACCGAGGCGAAAAGCGCCACACCCATGAAAATGTACGAGGCGGACGGACTGCCGGTTGCGCCGTTGAGATAGCCGACGAACCACGAGCCAAAGAAGGAACCCAGCGCTCCCATACTGTTGATCAGCGCCATCGCGCCGCCGGCGACGTTGCGCGGCAGCATCTCCGGGATAATCGCAAAGAACGGGCCATACGGGGCGTACATGGCCGCGCCGGCGATCACCAGCAGGGTATAAGAGACCCAGAAATGGTTGGCGCCGACGGCCCACGAGCCGATGAACGCCAGCCCGCCAATGAGCAGCAGCGGCCAGACAAACAGCTTACGGTTCTGCATCTTATCGGAAGCCCAGGAGACGGCGATCATCGCAATCGTTGCCGCCAGATAGGGTACTGAAGAGAGCCAGCCTACCTCGACCATCCCCATGTTTTCGCCGCCGCTGCGGATGATTGACGGCAGCCACAGTACGAAACCGTACACGCCGATGCTCCAGGCGAAATATTGCATACACAGCAGTACCACGTTGCGTGAACGGAAGGCTTCGCCATAGTTACGCACCGCTTTGATACCCTGCTGTTCGCGCTCCAGCTGTTCCTGCAGCGCCGCTTTTTCACTTTCCGCCAGCCAGTTCACCTGCGACGGTTTGTCTTTCACCAGTACCCACCAGCAGAAGGCCCAAATCACCGCAGGGATCCCTTCAAGGATAAACATTTCACGCCAGCCGAAGGCCTGGATCAGATAACCCGATACGACCGACATCCACAGTACGGTGACCGGGTTGCCGAGGATCAGGAAGGTGTTGGCGCGCGAGCGCTCTGATTTTGTGAACCAGTTACTGATGTAAATCAGCATCGCCGGCATGACCGCCGCTTCCACCACGCCAAGGATAAAGCGGATGGCCGCCAGCGCCGGAATGTTATGCACTACGCCGGTTAGCGAGGCGCAGCCGCCCCAAAGGATCAGACAGATAAAGATAAGTTTACGCACGCTGCGGCGTTCGGCGTAAATCGCTCCAGGGATCTGGAAGAAGAAGTATCCAAGAAAGAAAAGGGCGCCAAGCAGCGATGAGATGCCTTTGGTGATGCCAAGGTCTTCGGTAATGCCCGCGGCCGATGCAAAGCTGAAGTTGGCGCGGTCAAGGTACGCCAGGCTATACGTGATAAACACGATAGGCATGATGTACCACCAACGTTTTGCTGCATTTGTTGAACTGTTCATAGGCTTGCCTCTGTCAATGAGGTGACATACGCCCGCCGGGACGGGCGCTGCTGTGCCGCGCTGCATGTAGGGTACAGGACGGCTGTTTTAGGTGAAAAGATTATTCGCCCAGCGTTTCGCGGGTGGGCAGCCCTTCGCTATCGCCCTGTACCTGAATGGCCAGCGAGCCAATTTTGTTACCGCGGTTCACGGCTTGCGTCAGCGTTTTGCCTTCCAGCAGCGCGCTGATCACCCCGACGGCAAAGCCATCACCCGCGCCGACGGTGTCCACCACGTTATCGACTTTAATCGCGGCGATGGCGCCCTGTTCGCCGTCGGCGGTCTTGAACCATGCGCCGTCGCAGCCGGTTTTAATCACCACCGCCTTAACGCCGCGCGACAGATAGAAATCAGCGATACCTTCCGGCGTCTGCTGGCCGGTAAGAATCACGCCTTCTTTTAAGCCTGGCAAAACCCAATCAGCCTGGAAGGCGAGGCGGTTCAGTTTCTCCACCATCTCGGCTTCGCTTTTCCACAGTACCGGGCGCAGGTTTGGATCAAATGAGAGGGTTTTCCCTTCGGCTTTCATCACCCTGGCCGCATGTTCCAGCAATGCATACGAGCTGTCGGACAGCGCGGCGGCGACGCCGCTTAAGTGCAAATGGCGGGCGCTGGTGAAGTAATCAGCGCGGAAATCTTCCGTCGACAGATGGCTGGCAGCCGATCCTTTACGGAAATATTCCACGATGGGATCGGTTCCATTTTCGACTTTAGATTTCATCTGGAAGCCGGTAGCGTAGCGCTCGTCAACGGCCACGCCGCGCGCGTCGATGCCTTCTTTGGCCAGCGAATTCAGCACGAAGCGGCCAAAGCTATCGTTGCCGACGCGGCTCACCCAGCCCACCTTCAGCCCCAGGCGCGCCAGGCCGGTCGCCACGTTCAGTTCAGCGCCGGCGACGCGTTTGATAAAGCGTTCAACCTCCGCCAGTTCGCCGGTTTCGGTGGCGACAAACATCGCCATGGCTTCGCCAATGGTAATGACATCTAAGTTTTCCATGGCTTAATCCTCGCGTAACAGATCAACGTAATGGCGGGTGACGGCGGTCAGGTCGTCGCCGACCAGCGGGAATTCAATACCGCGCGGCGCGTCGGCGGGCAGGTTATCGAGCAGCGCCAGCCAGCGAGCGTCCGCCTGGTCCGGTGGGACGGCGCGATACTTCTCATGATGAGGCTCCGCCGCCTTCACATGAATATAGCTGACAGCGGGGGCGAGATGGCGCGCGGCTTCTTCCGGCGAATCGCCAACCCACAGCCAGTTTCCCATGTCGAAAGTCAGCGTCACCGGCATCTGATGGACCCGGCAGGCGGCTTTGAAGCGCTGCATTGGCGCCAGTTGGCCGCAATCGGTCTGGTCATTTTCCACCACCAGCGCCATGCCGCTGGCGCTCAGAATGTCGCGCAGCGTCTCCAGCTGTTGGTTATGGATGAAATGACCGAGGGAGAGCTTCAGCCACAGGGCGTTGAGGGTTTGCGCTTCTTCAAGTAACGACGGGAGATGGGGATTGAGCTCGCCGTTGTCGGTGAATAGCGCTTGCGGCGCGGAGTAGCAGGCCAGCAGCCCCTGTTTTTCAATGTCGGCCGCCAGCGTCGGCAACTGCTTCAGTTCCGCCGCGCTGAACAGCTCGCGGCGAATTTCCACGCCATCGGCGCCGGAACCGGCGATAAAGGGTAATACGGCGGACTGCCCGCCAAGCGCTTTAACGTGGTCGTTGCCATAAGCGGCGGTGACGACAATGATTTTTCTGGCCATTGAACAAACTCCTGGCGTGGTGGGGCTTAACTCCCTATTACGCTAGATGGTACCGGTTCCAAAGAAAAGGCCAGGATGTTTAATTTATGATCGTCATCACGATGAATCGTTAACGAGACGTTGATCCCCGGACGATAAGTTCGCCGGAGAAGACCCGCTCGCAGATGGGGTCGCTGCCGCCTTCGATACGTCTGACGACCTGTTCGACCGCGGCATAGCCAATCTGCCAGGTTGGCTGTTTGAGGGTGGTGATACCGACGCCCGCCAGCTCCGCCCATTCCAGCTCATCGAAGCCCAGCAGGCCGATATCGCTGCCCCAGATGAGATCAACGCGCTTCAGTGAACGGGCGACCTGTAACGTCAGGGCGCCATTGGCGGAAATCACCGCTTTGCGCATTCCGCGGTGGCGGGCGTGGAACTGACGCAGGACGTTATCCATCATGGCGCCGTCGTTGAGCGGGACCTCGGCGTTTTCCGCCACTATTCCGGTATGGCGCTGCAGGGTCGCGCGAAAGGCGTCCAGGCGCTCGCGGCGGGTGTTTACGGAGCCTATCGGCTCGCTTAAAAACAACAGCGCTTCGAAACCCTTTTCCACCAGATGCTCGGTGGCGGTGGTGGCGGCCTGAGTGTTATCCAACCCCACGACATCACAGGCGAAATCGGGGATTTTACGGTCGATAAGCACCATCGGCAGCGAGGATTGCTGCAGGCGGTTGAGGCCTTCTTCGCGCATGCCGACCGCATTAACCACAATCCCTTCAACCTGATAGCTGCGTAGGAGGTCGAGATAGTGAAGCTCCTGATCGATTTCGTTGTTGGTATTACACACCAGCAAGGTGAAGCCTTTTTCGCGGCAGGCGGCTTCAATCCCGCTTAACACGTTCACGGAGTAAGGGTTGGTGATATCGGCGATGATCAGGCCAATCAGGCGGGTACGACCATGTTTTAGGCCACGGGCCATCAGGCTGGGACGGTAGTTGAGCTCGGCAATCGCTTTCTCAATCCGCGCCAGCAGATCGTCGGAAAGCAGATGCTTTTCGCCGTTGAGATAGCGTGAAATGCTGGTTTTACCGGTTTTCGCGGCTTTCGCCACGTCGCTGATGGTTGCTCGCGCCGCTTTCGCCATGATGGCTTCCTTTGCTGAAAATCTGCCAACACCTTAGCGCGAAAAATAGCGATATCAAGCATTTTGCCCGGCAGGAAGGCTGCCGGGCCGGAAACAAGAGGATTACTGCAGCGGGCTGAGGGTAATTTCCACGCGACGGTTCTGCGCTTTGCCTTCCGCCGTGCTGTTGCTGGCGATCGGGTTCGCCGGGCCCATGCCGGTGGTGCGAATACGGTTGGCCGCCACGCCCTGAGTGATGAGCGCGCTGGCGACGCTATCGGCACGCTGTTGCGATAGACGCATGTTCAGATCGTTGCTGCCGGTGCTATCGGTGTAGCCGACGACGTTAACGGCGGTTTTCTCGTACTCTTTCAACACCATCGCGACGCCGGTCAGGGTGTTGGCGCCTGCAGGTTTCAGGTTGGCGCTGCTGCTGTCAAAAGTGACGTTATTCGGCATGTTAAGCACGATGTTGTCGCCATTTCGCGTCACGCTGACGCCGGTTCCCTGCATTTTTTCGCGCAGTTTCGCTTCCTGCACGTCCATGTAGTAACCGATGCCGCCGCCGAGCGCCGCGCCTGCTGCTGCGCCAATCAGCGCGCCTTTGCCGCGGTCATGCTTGGAAGAGGAGAGCGCGCCGACGCCTGCGCCCACTAAGGAGCCGATACCCGCGCCGATGCCGGATTTTCCCGCTTCGCGTTCGCCGGTATAAGGGTTGGTAGTACAACCAGAAATAGCCAGTGTGCCGCTAACGATAGCAGCAATCATCAGTACGCGTTTTTTCATCTTATTTCCTTAATCCTTTTTATTCTTTGCCACCGCAAGCGTGACGGTTGATTATGACGTCCGAATACGGAGAAAATTCCCCGCAGGGTATCTCTTTTTGTAAGTAACATTGAACGGTTGACTAACAAACCGTCACAACACCTGCATTCGCTGACCCAGGAGCCTGCTTTGCCAACCTCATCTGCAACTAAAACCATCTTAACCGCGGCCCACTGGGGGCCAATGCTGGTGGAGACGGATGGTGAAAATGTGATTTCGTCCCGCGGCGCGCTGGACACCCCCTTCGCCAACTCGCTGCAAACGGCGGTGCGCGAACAGGTGCACAGTAAAACTCGCGTTCGCTATCCGATGGTGCGAAAGGGCTTTCTTGCTTCGCCACAACAGCCGCAGGGCGTACGCGGCCAGGATGAATTCGTGCGGGTAAGCTGGGAGCAGGCGCTTGACCTGATTGATGCTCAGCATCGACGGATCCGCGAAAGCTTCGGCCCGCAGTCGATTTTCGCCGGTTCCTATGGCTGGCGTTCTAACGGCGTGTTGCATAAGGCGGCAACCCTGCTGCAGCGCTATATGAGTCTTGCCGGGGGCTATACCGGACACCTCGGCGATTATTCAACCGGCGCGGCGCAGGCGATCATGCCTTATGTGGTTGGCGGTAATGAAGTTTATCAACAGCAAACCAGCTGGCCGCTTATCCTGGAGCACAGCGAGGTGGTGGTACTGTGGAGCGCCAATCCGCTGAATACGCTGAAAATTGCCTGGAACGCCTCGGATGAACAAGGGATCCCCTGGTTTGACCGCCTGCGCCAGAGCGGCAAACGGCTGATCTGCATCGATCCCATGCGATCGGAAAGCGTTGATTTCTTTGGCGAATCAATGGAGTGGATCGCGCCGCATATGGGCACTGACGTCGCGTTGATGCTGGGGATCGCCCATACCCTGGTAGAGCATGGCTGGCAGGACGATGAATTCCTCGCCAGCTGTACCAGCGGTTATGACATTTTCGCCCGCTATTTGAGTGGTGAAAGCGATGGCGTCGCCAAAACCGCCGAATGGGCGGCGGCAATCTGCGGCGTAGCGGCGGATAAAATCCGTGAACTGGCGAAACTTTTCCACGAAAACACCACCATGCTAATGTCCGGCTGGGGCATGCAGCGCCAGCAATTCGGCGAGCAAAAACACTGGATGCTGGTGACGCTGGCGGCGATGCTGGGGCAGATTGGCACGCCAGGCGGCGGTTTTGGGCTTTCTTACCACTTTGCCAACGGCGGCAACCCGACGCGTCGCGCCGCGGTGCTGGCTTCCATGCAGGGCAGCGTAGCGGGCGGCGTAGACGCGGTGGAAAAAATCCCGGTCGCCCGTATCGTTGAGGCGCTGGAAAACCCAGGGGCAAGCTATCAGCACAACGGGATGACGCGGCGCTTTCCCGACATCCGCTTTATCTGGTGGGCGGGCGGCGCCAACTTTACCCATCATCAAGATACCAACCGCCTGATTCAGGCCTGGCAGAAGCCGGAGCTGATTGTGATTTCCGAATGCTTCTGGACCGCCGCCGCGCGCCATGCCGATATCGTCTTACCGGCGACCACTTCGTTTGAGCGCAACGATCTGACCATGACCGGGGACTACAGCAATCAGCATCTGGTGCCGATGAAGCGGGTGGTCGCGCCACGCGATGAAGCGCGCGACGATTTTGATGTCTTTGCGGATCTGAGCGAACGCTGGGAGGCGGGCGGCCGCGAACGCTTCACCGAAGGAAAAAACGATTTGCAATGGCTGGAGAGCTTCTACCAGATTGCCGCCCAGCGCGGGGCGCAGCAGCAGGTGACGCTGCCGCCGTTTGCCGAATTCTGGCAGGCTAACCAGCTAATTGAAATGCCGGAAAACCCGGATAACGCCCGTTTCTCTCGTTTCGCGGCATTCCGCGCAGACCCGCAGGCTAACCCGTTAAAAACCGCGAGCGGGAAAATTGAAATTCACTCGCCGACCATTGCCGGCTTTGGCTATGCCGATTGTCCGCCGCACCCGATGTGGCTCGAACCTGATGAGTGGCACGGCAACGCCGAGGAAGGTCAGCTACAGGTGCTTTCCGCCCATCCGGCGCACCGCCTGCATAGCCAGTTGAACCAGACCTCGCTGCGCGAAAGGTATGCGGTGGCCGGACGTGAACCGTTGACTATTCATCCGCTGGACGCGCAGGCGCGCAATATCGCCGACGGCGATCTGGTGCGGGTGTGGAATTCACGTGGTCAGGTACTGGCCGGCGCGGTGGTCACGGAAGGTATTCGTCCGGGGGTGATTTGCCTGCATGAAGGCGCATGGCCGGATATCGACCCCGATGCCGGAATATGCAAAAACGGTGCGGTGAACGTGCTGACGAAAGATATTCCGACCTCGCGTCTGGGCAACGGTTGCGCCGGGAATACGGCGCTGGCATGGCTGGAAAAATATGATGGGCCCGCGCTGGCGCTCAGCGCATTTGATCCGCCGGCCAATGCATAATCCAGGTTGGGTGCTGGGTGTCGTCCTGCCATGCGCAGTCTTCTATTCGGAAGCCCTGCGCGTGGTAGAAATTCACCGCCCGCACGTTTTTCTGATAAACCTCCAGGCTTAGCCAGTCGTAGTGCTGCTTGACCTCATCAAGCAGCGCGCGGCCGATACCGTGGCGGATCGCTTGCGGGGCGACGAAAAGCGCCCCGACGAAGCGCGAATCCATCACGCTGACAAACCCTTTCAGCGCGTCATTCTCCTGCCACACCCAGGTGGCGGCGGCGGGGAGATAGACATCACGCACGACTTCCAGACTCTCCCGCCAGTAGCTTTCGGCAATAAACGGATGCGCATAAATGGTGCTTTCCAGCCACAACTCGAGCAGCGGGCCGGTCTCTGTGGCATCCCATTTTTGGATCATGCTGGTCTCCCTGGGTGGCAAAAGCAGCCTGTCACGTGATCGTTGACTAACCCGCAGGCCTGCATAAACGAATAACAGATGGTGGAGCCGACAAACTTAAAGCCGCGCTTTTTCAGCGCCTTAGATAGGGCATCAGAGGCTGGTGTGGTGGTGGGGATTTCGGCGAGCGTCGCGGCATGGGTAATTTGCGGCTGGTTCTCGACAAATGACCAGACGAAATCGCTGAATGCTTCGCCGTTGGCTTCCATGGCGAGAAACGCCCGCGCATTGCCGATGATGGCCTGGAGCTTTCCCCGATGGCGGATGATGCCCGCATCCTGTAGCAGGCGCTCGACGTCTGCTTCATCCATGGCCGCTACGCGAACTGGGTCGAACTGGTGAAAGGCCTGACGATAGTTTTCCCGTTTTTTCAGTACGGTTATCCACGAAAGCCCCGCCTGCTGGCCTTCGAGGCAGATCATTTCAAACAGCTTTTGCGGCGTTCTCTCGGCGACTCCCCATTCGTTATCGTGATACTGGATATAAAGAGGATCCTGGCTTACCCATCCGCAACGTTGCATGTTTCTCTCCCTTTCGTCAGAAAACTTTTTCATCCGCCTTGACGGCTGAAAGATAAAGATAATAGTTAATACAGGGAAACCACTTCCCATCAACTCCTTATACTTCAAGTTGCGTAGAAGTGGGCGGCAGCTCGAATTATTTTGAGTATAAAAACACAGCAACATTGCCGATTCGGCTCTTTTGGAGTCGCATTAATGATAATAAAGAAATGCAATGGCCTCCGGGGTGGGTTGATCCCGGCGTGCATCACTATCTGGGTGTCGTGTGTTTCAGGCGCTAATGCCTGGCAACAGGAATATATCGCTAACGATACAAAAAGTAATACGTCCGAACGCTATACATGGGATAGCGATCACCAACCGCGTTATGAAGACATTCTTGCCGAGCGTATGAGAGCGTCAGAAGCGCCCGCCGGACTGGCATTGAATCAGGCGCTGGCGCCGCCGGATTTGGGGCACGGCATGAGCGTGGGATGGAACTATTCACTGGCCAGCGGCGTGACCTCCGGGCCGGTCGCCAGCTTGCGTAGCGATCTCAACCCGCCGCCAGCGACGCGTCGCGCGGGCGAAAGTATTTACGTCAACACGCTCGGCTGGCGTATGGATTATCAGCAGCTGTGGGGCGTGCATCCATGGGCGCAGGTGAGCTATAACCAGTCTATCTCTATCGATAACAATGCGTCGATTAGCCGCGGCAAAGACGGTAGCTGGGGCGATGTGACGCTGGGCGCCGATATGCCGCTTGGTTCTCATCTGGCGGCATGGGCCACACTTTCGCAGGCGGATAATGTGCCGTCGGGTGAAAACACGCTATATCTGATGGGCGTCAGCGCCAATTTCTAACCTGTTTTGTTACGCATTTGAAACTCAGTCGTTACTGTTAAATCTCAGTAACGGCGCGTTTCTGTGAGATAGCGCACACTAACTTTTTAGGTAAAATTTAGGGAATGAATGTTTTGCAATGTCATTCATTCCGCCATAAATGCATTTCATTCCTCGTTGATGGCAGTTCATGCCGTTTTCCCCCACCGGATTTGGGGATTTGGTTATTGTGGCGGCAGTTAATCCTTCAGGACATCTGCTATGAACGCTGCAAACACTCAATATACCCGTTGGCTCACGCTGATTGGCACGATCATTACGCAATTCGCACTGGGATCGGTTTATACATGGAGTTTGTTTAATAGTTCTCTGGCCAGCAAACTGGACGAGCCAGTAAGCCAGGTGGCATTTTCCTTCGGCCTGTTAAGTCTTGGGCTGGCGTTATCCTCTTCCGTTGCCGGTAAATTGCAGGAACGCTTTGGCGTGAAACGCGTCACCATGGCATCCGGTATCCTGCTTGGCGTCGGGTTTTTCCTCACGGCCCATGCCAACAGCCTGATGATGCTGTGGCTGAGCGCCGGCCTGCTGGTCGGTCTGGCGGACGGCGCGGGCTATCTGCTGACGTTGTCGAACTGCGTGAAGTGGTTCCCGGAGCGTAAAGGTCTGATTTCCGCCTTCTCGATTGGCGCTTATGGCCTTGGCAGCCTCGGTTTTAAATTTATCGATAGCCACCTGTTGGCGACGGTCGGGC
Organism: Klebsiella sp. 141198; assembly: GCF_050600785.1. Classification (NCBI taxonomy): domain Bacteria; kingdom Pseudomonadati; phylum Pseudomonadota; class Gammaproteobacteria; order Enterobacterales; family Enterobacteriaceae; genus Klebsiella; species Klebsiella sp. 141198. Next base: position 227,862 of record NZ_JAQIRM010000006.1, on the reverse strand, counting down.
TGGAAAAAACCTTTGTTATCTGGGGCGCTATCGTACTGGTGATGATCGTCTTTGGCGCCACCCTGATGAAAGATGCGCCGAATCATCCCGCGACGACCACCGCTAGCGGCGTCGTCGAAAATGATTTCACCCTCGCTGAATCCATGCGTAAACCGCAGTACTGGATGCTGGCGGTGATGTTCCTGACGGCCTGCATGAGCGGACTGTATGTGATTGGCGTAGCAAAAGATATCGCCCAGGGTATGGTGCACCTCGATGTGGCGACGGCGGCGAATGCGGTTACCGTGATTTCTATCGCCAACCTGAGCGGCCGCCTGGTGCTGGGCATCCTGTCCGACAAAATCTCCCGTATCCGCGTGATTACCATCGGTCAGGTGGTCTCCCTGGTTGGTATGGCGGCCCTGCTGTTCGCGCCGCTAAATGCGATGACCTTCTTTGCGGCGATTGCCTGTGTGGCCTTTAACTTCGGCGGCACCATTACCGTCTTCCCGTCGCTGGTAAGTGAGTTCTTTGGCCTCAATAACCTGGCGAAAAACTACGGTGTGATTTATCTCGGCTTTGGTATCGGTAGTATTTGCGGTTCGCTGATTGCCTCCGTGTTCGGCGGCTTCTATGTCACCTTCTGTGTCATCTTCGCTCTGCTGATTTTGTCACTGGCGCTTTCCACCACAATTCGCCAGCCGAAAAGCGAAATTTACCACCAGGCGCACGCCTGATAGCGTCACCTTTCCTAAGCTAATAATGCCTTGCCAGCCAGATATTTTGTAAATATCTGGCTGAATCACATTCCTCGCGGATACTTTTGCCATTTGCTGTGGTCTACTTAGCGCGCTTTGTAGAGGTTTCCGATAACCAACCCAGACGCACTTAATTAATCTTCCTGTTTATATCGTTTTAATCAGGGCGGTTTTATCTCTTCGTTTCCCAGGTTTGCTTGCATGAAATACATTAAAACGATGTCACAGCAGAAGCTGAGTTTTTGGCTTGCGCTGTACATCGGCTGGTTTATGAACGCCGCGGTGTTTTTCCGTCGTTTCGATGGTTACGCTCAAGAGTTTACCGTCTGGAAAGGGTTGTCCGGAGTGGTTGAACTGGTGGCGACGGTGCTGGTCACCTTCTTCCTGCTGCGTCTGCTCTCGTTATTTGGTCGCCGGGTCTGGCGCATCTTAGCTACGCTGGTGGTGTTGTTTTCCGCTGGGGCAAGTTATTACATGACTTTCCTTAATGTGGTCATTGGCTACGGCATAATCGCTTCGGTGATGACCACCGATATTGACCTGTCGAAAGAGGTTATCGGCTGGCATCTGATCCTGTGGCTGGCCGCGGTTAGCGTTTTGCCGCTCCTTCTTATCTGGAGCAACCGCTGCCGTAAGACGCTGCTGCAACAGGTCAAAACGCCGGGTCAGCGGGTGAAAAATATCCTGATAGTCGTGCTGGCCGGGCTGATGGTCTGGGGGCCGATTCGCCTGCTTGAGCTACGTCAGCATGATATCGAGCGTAACTCTGAAGTCGATATGCCAAGCTACGGCGGCGTCATTGCCAACTCGTATCTGCCTTCGAACTGGCTGTCGGCGCTTGGGCTGTACGCCTGGGCGCAGGTGGATGAATCGTCTGATAATAAGTCGCTGATTAACCCAGCGAAAAAATTTACCTATGTGGCGCCGCAGGATCTTGATGATACTTACGTGGTGTTTATTATCGGCGAGACCACCCGCTGGGATCATATGGGTATTCTCGGCTATAACCGTAATACCACGCCGAAGCTGGCGCAGGAGAAGAATCTTGTCGCCTTCCGCGGCACCTCTTGCGATACCGCCACCAAGTTATCGTTGCGCTGTATGTTCGTACGCGAGGGCGGGGCGGATGATAATCCGCAACGGACGCTGAAAGAGCAGAATGTGTTTGCCGTACTGCATCAGCTGGGCTTTGCAGGCGACCTGTACGCCATGCAGAGTGAGATGTGGTTCTACAGCAATACGATGGCCAACAATATCGCCTATCGCGAGCAGATCGGCGCCGAGCCGCGCAATCGCGGCAAGAACGTGGATGATATGCTGCTGGTCGATGAAATGAAGCGCGGCATGGAGCAAAATCCTGATGGCAAGCGCTTGATTATCCTGCATACCAAGGGATCGCACTTTAACTACACCCAGCGTTATCCGCGCAGCTTCGCGCAATGGAAACCGGAGTGTATCGGCGTGGACAGCAAATGCTCGAAGGCCGAGTTGATTAACTCCTACGATAACAGCGTCACCTACGTGGATCACTTTATCGTCAGCGTGCTGGACCAACTGCGGGATAAAAAGGCTATCGTGTTCTACGCCGCCGATCACGGCGAGTCGATTAATGAACACGAACATCTGCACGGTACGCCGCGCATGATGGCGCCGCCGGAGCAGTTCCGCGTGCCGATGATGGTCTGGATGTCGGATAAATATCTGGCGAACCCGGACCATGCCGCCTCCTTTGCGCGTCTCAAGCAGCAGGCGGCGACGAAGGCTCCGCACCGCCACGTTGAGCTGTATGACACCATTATGGGTTGTCTTGGTTATACCTCGCCGGATGGCGGGATTAATGAAAACAACAATTGGTGTCGGAAAAAGTAAGACGTACGGTCTATTTTCAGAATCTCGGGTCTGTTTTCGTTTCCTGAGACCAGGATAAGTTAATCCCTCACAAGGCTTGTGCCGTGTGAGGGATTTTTTATTTCGCACAATGGACGCGTTTACCAGGCTGTTTCTCCTCGCTGTTCCTTTCCTGTTTCTCTCGTTCCACCCTGTGCTCGTGCTTTCATGGAGAGAAAGAATGAACCTCATTAAGTGTTTGAGCCTGTTATTTTTGTTTTTACTGGCTGGTTGTCAGTCAGAGGAGGAAACCCTGTCGTTTCTGCTGGCCTGTAAATACGACAGTGTCGTAAATATTGAAACCATGCTGAATAACGGCATTGATGTTAATGGTAAAAGCAAAGCAGGCATTACCGGGTTAATGGTGGCGGCTGCAGAAAATCGCCGGGAAGTCGTTGAACTGCTGCTGAAGCATCATGCTAAACCAAATATCCAGACTCGCGCCGGTACATCGGCTCTTATGCTGGCTTCAGCAAGGGGAAGTGAAGCTGCCATTATCTCCGATTTGATTCATGCAAAAGCGGATGTGAATCTGGTTACCCGAAACAAGAATACGGCACTGATGTCTGCTATTTCTGATGGTGAGGAGGTCAAGGATGACTATCTGCATATTATCGAGTTGAAAAAACCGGGCGCCCCTCAAGAAGAAGAGAGCGTGCTTGATAAAATAGTCGCAGCGACAGCGGAGCGGTCGCTGGCCAGAAACGGTAGCGCGCTGATGACCGAAGATATGGCCTTAAAAGCCGCGCCCGGTATATTGAAGAAAAATGGTGAGGAGATCGTCGCACTGCTTTTAAAGTCCGGAGCGGATGTGAATGCGGTCAATAATGATGGCGAGACGGCGTTTTACCAGGCGATTAACCACAATCGTTCAGCGTCGGTGATTAAAGCGTTAACAGATGCTGGCGCGGATGTGAACAAGGCGGACAACGAAGGAACTTCGCCTCTGATGCTGGCTGCGGTAAGCACTGACCCTACACTGATAAACATGCTGGCGTTACCGGGGCTGGATGTCGATCAAACCAACCGCGATGGGTTGACACCCTTGCAGATTGCCTCCGCCTATGGCGCGCCAGCTGTAATTTCAGCGCTGGTGGAGCGAGGGGCAAAGGTTGATTTTCTCTCTTCAAAAGATTTCACCGCGTTGATGATGGCCGTGAAAATGGAGAAAAAATCGAGCGTTGTTGCCCTGCTTGCCGCTGGTGCTAACGTCAATCTTAAAAACAAAGCGGGATATACGGCGATAGGATATAGCCGTAGCGGAGAAATACGCCAGTTATTAATCGATAATCATGCTGATTTAACGGGACAGGTTGCGCTGATGGCGCAAAGCGAGCTCCAGTTCTGTGCGAATAAGTTAGCGGATTCACTCGCTTATTCGGATATTGCCCGTTCGATTAGCGGTGATTCTCGTCCAGACATTATGATGCATCGGCAGGATTGTCCTGGGCTAGGGCAATTGACCATGCTGCTGGGCAGTTTTGAATTTAAGCCTGCAGGGACGCAATATCTGGGACAAACGGTAACCTGCACGGTATCGGAACACCGCAAAGAGTTTGAGGCGAAGTGTCATTGAAGAAACTGAAAAAGCGAAGCGAGCGATAAGTTGCTGAGTTTTTCGTCGCTTGATTGATTTTTTGCTAATAAGGCATTGACGGGTGTGCATCCCAGCAGTAAGATGCGCCCCGCATTCGGTGATTGGCGCAGCCTGGTAGCGCACTTCGTTCGGGACGAAGGGGTCGGAGGTTCGAATCCTCTATCACCGACCAAATTCGAAAAGCCTGCTCAACGAGTAGGCTTTTTTGCATCTGCGGTCCGAAGAGGATGAGAACCTCCGGGGGCAGAGGTTCGACTCGAGCGTAGCGAGAGAACGTTGCGTCAGCAACGGCCCGTAGGGCGAGCCACGAAGTGGCGAGTTATCCTCTATCACCGACCAAATTCGAAAGCCTGCTCAACGAGCAGGCTTTTTTGCATCTGCGGTCTGAAGAGGATGAGAACCTCCGGGGGCAGAGGTTCGACTCGAGCGTAGCCCGGTAAGCCCGGTTCAGCGCAGCGCAAGCCGGGGCGAAAACCCCGCCAGAGTCACAAAAATCGCATCTCCCCAGGTATCTCGCTAGCTGTTCGCTATTTTGTGACATCTTCCATTGCATTTTTTTATCGATGAACAGATCTTTTTTCGCGAAGCTTATGGCTAACTACAGCATTTTCCGCTGTGCGTTTTAACGTTCGCGCTATTAATCGCTCACATAATGGTCACACGGGAAGAAATTTTCACCATTTTTAAGAATTGTTTATCACCAGATGTTGCAAACTATTAAGGGCTTTATTCTGGTTTATTGCCGGTAGCATAAATTTCTCTGCTGAAAATAGCGCCATCAAGTTTTTTTAATCTTTGCCCACCGATTCTCACCCCTGACGCAAAACCCGGTTAGCTGTATTGACGTTTCTCCATTCTGTTGACAGATTGTACGGCATGAGGGGCATTTCATGGAGAATCCGTACTGCAACTCAGTCGTTTTAGCGAACGGAATCCCCATCTCTCTCAACGCCTTCGGGCACCACCGACCAGACCGGGTAAAAAATAAATAAAGGTCTGGCGGCTATATGCAAACAACATCACAGTTTTGGAGCAGAATAATGAGTATTTCCTTGAAAAAGTCAGGGATGCTGAAGCTTGGTCTGAGCCTGGTCGCCATGACCGTCGCCGCAAGCGTACAAGCTAAAACCCTGGTTTATTGTTCTGAAGGTTCGCCGGAAGGCTTTAACCCACAGCTATTCACCTCTGGTACCACCTATGACGCCAGCTCGGTGCCTATTTACAACCGCCTGGTTGAATTCAAAACCGGTACGACAGAAGTTATTCCTGGCCTGGCTGAGAAGTGGGATGTCAGCGAGGACGGTAAAACCTATACCTTCCACCTGCGTAAAGGCGTGAAGTGGCAGGATAATAAAGACTTTAAACCAACGCGCGAGCTGAATGCCGACGACGTGGTGTTCTCCTTCGACCGCCAGAAAAATGACAAAAACCCGTACCATAAAGTCTCTGGCGGCAGCTATGAGTACTTCGAAGGGATGGGCCTGCAGGACCTGATTAGCGAAGTGAAGAAAGTGGACGATAATACCGTCCAGTTCGTGCTGACTCGCCCGGAAGCGCCGTTCCTTGCTGACCTGGCGATGGACTTTGCTTCTATCCTGTCGAAAGAGTATGCCGACAATATGCTGAAAGCCGGCACGCCGGAAAAAGTAGACCTTAACCCAATCGGTACCGGTCCATTCCAGCTGCTGCAGTACCAAAAAGACTCGCGCATTCTGTATAAAGCCTTCCCGGGCTACTGGGGCACCAAGCCGCAGATCGATCGCCTGGTCTTCTCCATCACTCCGGACGCTTCCGTACGCTACGCCAAGCTGCAGAAAAACGAATGCCAGGTGATGCCGTATCCGAACCCGGCTGACATCGCGCGCATGAAGGAAGATAAAAACATCAACCTGCTGGAACAGCCGGGTCTGAACGTGGGTTATCTCTCCTTCAACACCGAGAAAAAACCGCTGGATAACGTCAAAGTTCGCCAGGCGCTGACCTATGCGGTGAACAAAGAAGCGATCATCAAAGCCGTTTACCAGGGCGCAGGCCAGTCGGCGAAGAACCTGATCCCGCCGACCATGTGGGGCTATAACGATGACGTTAAAGACTATACCTACGATCCTGAGAAGGCGAAGCAACTGCTGAAAGAAGCAGGCATGGAAAAAGGCTTCACCATTGACCTGTGGGCAATGCCGGTACAGCGTCCGTATAACCCGAACGCGCGCCGTATGGCTGAAATGATCCAGGCCGACTGGGCGAAAGTCGGCGTACAGGCCAAGATCGTCACCTACGAGTGGGGCGAGTACCTGAAACGCGCGAAAGCGGGCGAGCATCAGACCGTGATGATGGGCTGGACCGGCGACAACGGGGATCCGGATAACTTCTTCGCGACCCTGTTCAGCTGCGCCGCGGCGAAAGACGGCTCTAACTACTCTCGCTGGTGCTATAAGCCGTTTGAAGACCTCATTCAACCGGCGCGCGCCACCGACGACCATAACAAGCGTATTGAACTGTACAAACAGGCTCAGGTAGTAATGCATGACCAGGCTCCGGCGCTGATCATCGCCCACTCCACCGTTTACGAGCCAGTGCGTAAAGAAGTCAAAGGCTATGTGGTTGATCCGCTTGGCAAACACCACTTCGATAACGTCTCTGTCGAATAATAAGCACGATGCCTGACCCCCTCTCCCCGCGCGGGAGAGGCGGGGGGCGTATTCCCGCTATTCGGGGAATACTTTTGTGAGCAATACAGACGCCTTGTCACCAGGCCTGGCGTCACTATAGAGAAACCGGGTTATGTTGCAGTTTATTCTCCGACGTTTGGGACTCGTCATCCCGACATTTATCGGTATTACCCTTCTCACCTTTGCTTTCGTTCATATGATCCCCGGCGATCCGGTGATGATTATGGCGGGCGAACGTGGTATTTCCCCCGAACGTCACGCGCAGCTGCTGGCCGAAATGGGCCTTGATAAGCCGCTGTGGCAGCAATATGCCCATTATATTTGGGGCGTACTGCACGGTGATTTAGGGATCTCGCTGAAAAGCCGAATTCCCGTGTGGCAAGAGTTTGTGCCTCGCTTCAAGGCCACCCTCGAACTGGGCGTCTGCGCGATGATTTTCGCCGTCGCGGTCGGTATTCCGGTGGGCGTGCTGGCTGCGGTAAAACGCGGCTCCATCTTTGACCACACCGCCGTGGGCCTGGCGCTGACTGGCTACTCGATGCCTATCTTCTGGTGGGGCATGATGCTGATTATGCTGGTTTCGGTACAGCTGAACCTGACGCCGGTCTCCGGGCGTATCAGTGATACGGTATTCCTTGACGATACCCTGCCGCTGACCGGTTTTATGCTGATTGACACCGCCATCTGGGGCGAGCAGGGCGACTTTATCGATGCCTTAATGCATATGATCCTACCCGCCATCGTGCTGGGCACGATTCCGCTGGCGGTGATCGTGCGTATGACCCGATCGTCGATGCTTGAAGTGCTGGGCGAGGATTACATCCGCACCGCACGCGCTAAGGGGTTGACCCGCATGCGGGTGATTGTCATCCATGCGCTACGCAACGCGATGCTGCCGGTGGTGACGGTGATTGGTCTGCAGGTGGGCACGCTGCTGGCGGGCGCCATTCTGACCGAAACTATTTTTTCGTGGCCAGGTTTAGGCCGCTGGCTCATCGATGCGCTACAGCGCCGCGATTATCCAGTTGTGCAGGGCGGGGTTCTGCTGGTGGCGACGATGATTATTCTCGTCAACCTGCTGGTCGACCTGCTGTATGGCGTGGTGAACCCGCGTATCCGGCATAAGAAGTAAGGGGCCATCATGTCACAAATTACAGAAAATAAAGTTGTCGCCGCACCGGTGCCAATGACCCCGCTGCAGGAGTTCTGGCACTATTTCAAACGCAATAAGGGTGCCGTCGTCGGGTTGGTGTATGTGGCGGTGATGATTATCATCGCGGTATTCGCCAACTTTCTCGCCCCTTATAACCCGGCAGATCAGTTCCGTGATTCGCTGCTGGCGCCGCCGTTCTGGCAGGATGGCGGTAGCTTGACGCATCTGCTAGGCACCGATGACGTGGGTCGCGATATTCTCTCGCGCCTGATGTACGGCGCGCGCCTGTCGCTGCTGGTGGGCTGTCTGGTGGTGGTGCTGTCGCTGATCCTCGGCGTGGTGCTGGGGCTGGTTGCTGGCTATTTCGGCGGGGTGGTGGACTCCATCATCATGCGCGTGGTCGATATCATGCTGGCGCTGCCGAGCCTGCTACTGGCGTTGGTGCTGGTGGCTATCTTCGGACCATCAATCGTCAATGCTTCGCTGGCGCTCACCTTCGTTGCCCTACCGCACTATGTGCGTCTGACGCGCGCGGCGGTGCTGGTGGAAGTGCACCGCGATTACGTTACCGCTTCCCGCGTGGCGGGCGCCGGCGCGATGCGCCAGATGTTCGTTAATATTCTCCCTAACTGTCTTGCGCCGCTGATTGTTCAGGCGTCGCTGGGCTTCTCTAACGCCATTCTCGACATGGCAGCGCTGGGGTTCCTCGGTATGGGCGCGCAGCCGCCGACGCCTGAGTGGGGCACTATGCTTTCCGACGTATTGCAGTTCGCGCAAAGCGCCTGGTGGGTGGTGACCTTCCCGGGTGTGGCGATCCTGCTGACGGTGCTGGCATTTAACCTGATGGGTGACGGTCTGCGTGACGCGCTCGATCCCAAACTGAAGCAGTAAGAGGTTCGAGATGGCGTTATTAAATGTAGATAAGTTATCGGTGCATTTCGGCGATGAGAATGCGCCGTTCCGCGCCGTAGACCGCATCAGCTATAGCGTGAAGCAGGGTGAAGTAGTTGGCATCGTGGGTGAATCGGGTTCCGGTAAGTCGGTGAGCTCGCTGGCGATTATGGGGCTGATTGATTACCCCGGCCGGGTGATGGCGGACAAACTGGAATTTAACGGCCGCGATTTGCAGCGAATTTCGGAAAAAGAGCGGCGCCAGTTGGTGGGGGCGGAAGTGGCGATGATCTTCCAGGATCCGATGACCAGCCTCAACCCGTGCTTTACCGTCGGCTACCAGATTATGGAAGCGATTAAGGTCCATCAGGGCGGCAATAAGCAAACCCGGCGCCAGCGGGCGATCGATCTGCTGAACCTGGTGGGTATTCCTGACCCGGCGTCGCGGCTGGACGTTTATCCGCACCAGCTTTCCGGTGGGATGAGCCAGCGCGTGATGATCGCGATGGCGATCGCCTGCCGGCCAAAGCTACTGATTGCCGATGAACCGACCACCGCGCTGGATGTGACCATCCAGGCGCAGATTATCGAACTGCTGCTGGAGTTGCAGCAGCAAGAGAATATGGCGTTGGTGCTGATTACCCACGATCTGGCGCTCGTAGCGGAAGCCGCGCATAAAATTATCGTCATGTACGCGGGTCAGGTGGTGGAGACCGGCGATGCGAAAGATATCTTCCGCGCGCCGCGTCATCCTTACACCCAGGCGCTGCTGCGCGCGCTGCCGGAGTTTGCCCAGGATAAAGCGCGTCTGGCGTCGTTACCGGGCGTGGTGCCGGGGAAATACGATCGTCCGAATGGTTGCCTGCTGAACCCGCGCTGCCCCTATGCAACGGATAAATGCCGGAGCGAAGAGCCCGCGCTCGCGGATCTCGACGGCGGCCGTCAGTCTAAATGCCACTACCCACTCGATGATGCCGGGAGGCCTGGATTATGAGTACGCAAAAGGTCGCCACGCAACAACCGCTGTTGCAGGCCATTGATCTGAAAAAACACTATCCGGTAAAGAAGGGGCTGTTTGCTCCGGAACGGCTGGTGAAAGCGCTGGACGGCGTCTCTTTTACTCTTGAGCGCGGTAAAACGCTGGCAGTGGTGGGGGAATCAGGCTGCGGCAAATCGACGCTGGGTCGTTTGCTGACGATGATTGAAATTCCCACCGGCGGTGAGCTGTATTATCAAGGGCAGGATCTGCTCAAGCACGACCCGCAGGCGCAAAAGCTGCGGCGGCAAAAAATCCAGATTGTGTTCCAGAACCCGTATGGCTCGCTGAACCCACGTAAAAAAGTGGGGCAGATTCTGGAAGAGCCGCTGTTGATTAACAGCAGTCTGAGCAAAGAGCAGCGACGTGAAAAGGCGCTGGCGATGATGGCGAAGGTGGGCCTCAAAACGGAGCATTACGATCGCTACCCGCATATGTTCTCCGGCGGTCAGCGTCAGCGTATCGCCATTGCTCGCGGGCTGATGTTGGATCCGGACGTGGTGATTGCCGATGAGCCGGTTTCCGCGCTGGATGTTTCGGTACGCGCCCAGGTGCTGAACCTGATGATGGACCTGCAGCAGGATTTAGGTTTGTCCTACGTGTTTATCTCACACGACTTATCGGTCGTTGAGCACATCGCTGATGAAGTTATGGTGATGTATCTTGGCCGCTGCGTGGAGAAGGGGACCAAAGACCAGATCTTTAATAACCCACGTCATCCGTATACCCAGGCGCTATTGTCGGCGACGCCGCGTCTGAACCCGGACGATCGTCGCGAGCGTATCAAGCTGACCGGCGAACTGCCGAGCCCGCTGAATCCGCCGCCGGGCTGCGCCTTCAATGCGCGCTGCCGCCGACGCTTTGGCCCATGCACCCAGCTTCAGCCGCAGCTAAAGGATTACGGCGGCCAACTGGTGGCCTGCTTTGCCGTTGATCAGGATGAGAATCCGGAGAAAGCGCGAGCGTGATGGTAGGCGGGTTGTCGCGTGATGAATTCTGCGGGGGAGGGCTGGAATGCGCCTCGCAGATTGCCGAAGGGCGTGGTGAAGGCGATGACACGGAGCAGTAGAATCGACGCCAAGCCGGGTTCGCCCGGTGAGGCGCAATGTTGCGGGGGCTTGAACCCCGGCGGCATAGATAAGTTGCTGGAAAGAGAAAACCCTCGCACGTTGCTGGTGTTAACCAGGCAACTGAACGAGGGCTATCACTAACTCCAAGCAAGTTAAAGATAGCCGCGAACGGTTGCCATTGCAATACAGGCGGCTCTATGACGCTCACACAGTTAGGTCTGATCTTATGGGACGATCTGGCGGCGCCGATAATCGCTGGCATTGTGGTCAGCATTATCGTCAGCTGGATGCATAACCAGAAGTGACGGACCGGCGGGCGTGAGTCTGCTGCGTTGGCAATTTGCGCCCGAACAGGCCGCAGGAATTCTCCTGCGGCCTTTTTCGTATTTACTGCGGATACGGTACCCAACTGCCGCCGTTGAGCTGCACGTAAGGTTTGCCTTGATACTGAATGACAATAGCGTTGGAGTTTTCCGATACCGCAGCGGTTTGCGGCAGGTTAGCGGTGTATTGCTGCCAGTTGACGTTATCCTCGGTAAACATCTTACCGTCGAGGGCGCGTACCACCAGTTCAGAAACTGCGAGGTAGCTGGAAGGCTGAGTGATTTCCACCGCGGCGCCCTGATGCGGCGCCTTCATGCCGAAGAATTTCACCGCCGCCGGCACGTTAGTGATCGACGGGCTTGGAATATCGCGCAGCCCGGAGACCTGCATTTTATCACCCTTCAGCGCGCCGCCGTGTTCTGGCACCACCACCACCATCACTTTACGCCCGGATTTTTCCAGCGCGGTGAAGAAGGCATCCAGCTCATCAAAGAATTTCTGCGCGCGGGCCTTATAGTCGGCCGTTTTGCTTTGGCCGGGATAATGGTTGCCATCGTGCAGCGGCAGCGTGTTGTAGAAGGTCGCGGTACGTGGCGTGTTGAGCTTTTCTGTGGTTTGTAGCCAGCGATCGAGCGTTGCCCGATCGTCATAAACCGGCGATCCGTCGAAGCCCTGGAGAATAACCGGTAAACCACTCTGATCCATTAATGGACTCTGCATACCGCCGAGCGAGCGAACCTCTTTGAGGAAGTCGCCGAATACGCCGTTATGTCCCAGCATCAGCTGTTGGGTAAAGCCGAGTTTGGCCAGATTTTCGAACAGATAGCACTCGTTGCCCGATGGCTGATACAGGTTGCTATGAGATAGCTGGCCGCAGCTGGCGCGCAGCAGGCGAACCGCTGCCGGGCCGCTGTAGGAGGTGGCGGAGTTGAAGTTTTTGAAGACGATATCGAAATGTTTCCACAGTGGATGGTCCATCAACCCGGCAGCCTCAATGTCTGACCATGACAGGGAACAGATATTGATTACCAGCAGATCGAACGGCTGCGCATCACCAGGAAGCTGATCCGGGAACGGCGTTTTTCTTTTCTGTTCAGAAGCATAGAAAGTTTTCAGCCAGTTGCTGAGGTTAGCCGAGGTGGGCGGTTCGGTCTGCGGCGGGATATCGCCGCTGGCGTCAGCGCTGGCGGATGCCGCGGCGGCTGTTGTCGTTCCACCAGTCGTTGCCGCCGGCGTGGCCGCAGCGGTGGTCGGCTGGCCGGCGGGCCACAGAGTAAAGGAGGGCAGCAGCGGACTGATAACCAGCCAGACCATGATCGCCGAAACAAACACGGTAACGCGCAGCCACTGGCTGATGAATAGCCACAGCACCAGCAGCACAAAGAAGGCGCCGACCATATTCCAGTTAATAAAGCGGGTGATCAGGTCCCAAATGTAATCGGCGCTGAAACCGGCGATTTGCGAGCCCTGGCTCATAATGCTTTCCGGACCGGGTAACCAGGTATCATGCCAGAACAGGGCAAAGCCGAGCGGAATCGCTATCCAGTGGCGTATCCGGTGCAGTTTTTCGCTGGGGATCGGCACCAGCAGAAAGGCGAGGAACACCAGGTTAAGCATTGGATGGAAGTTCAGGTATCCCGCCCACAGTAGGGCAAACTTCACGAGAAAATAGAAGTTCCAGCCAGACAGGCCGCGCCAGTACTGCCATAGCGGAAGCGGCGTAGCGGTAGTTTTTGTTTTGGTCATTTTTTCAGTTTGCCCTGCCTGGTCGCGTTATCCCGGCGCAGCACGCCGGCCGGTTTCACGTAACGGGGTTTAAAGAACATCAAACGTAAAGTCGTGCGAATACGGCGCTGATAATGGCGCGTTAGATACCCCAGCGGAAAAAACAGCAGGGCGCACAGTACAATCAGCTGAATGATATCGGCGATAGACATCATGACCGCGGTTCTCCGTCGGTGGAGAGGCGCCAGGGTTCCGGGATTCGCCGCCACTGGCGACCATCGTGCTTAACGTTAAGGGCTTCGTTTTTGCCCACCGTAATTGGCAGCGGCGTGTTCCAGTTGTCCGGGGAGAGGCCCCGCATCAACAGTATTTCCGCAGAAATTTGCTTGTCTTCGAACCAAATCATACGGTTAGAGAAAATGTCTCCAGTCGGTAATGGGAAGATATGGTTTAACGCCGTGTCCAGATCGTTTACTCGGCAAAACGATAAAAACAGCACTAATCGATTATTACCGATCGTCACGATATCGCCCATGCGGTTGGGTTTACACAGGGTTAACGCCTGTTCGACACGTAGTCCCGGCGCGGGGCGCAGCGCCACCATCACCCCTTTACTATCCGGCGGCAGCAGCGTGTTGCCCATGATATTGCTGACCGCTTCGCAGAAGGCGTCCCACTTTTGATAGCCGCGAAGTTTAAGCGGCCGGCTCCAGGTTAGCAGCGTGTTGAAGTCTTCCGGAACGTGGCGAGTAAACTTCTGCTTTTGCACGCTTTCAATCAGCGTCAGGCAGCGTGAAAGCCCGGCGCTGCAGGGGATCACCATGTTGGCGCCGCTGCTTAGCAGCAAGCGTTCATCGGTGGCGCGCAGGCTTGGCGTTTGTTCGCGTACCACGATTTTTAAGGCGCTGCCGCGCTGGCGGCGCAGGATATGGATATAGCGGCCAAGCTGCTCTATTTGTTCGTTCTGGGTGATGGAAAATAGCAAGGTGGCCGCTTGCGCGGTACGACCGGCTTCAAAGACCGCATCATTGGTTTCGAACAGCGTCCAATACTCGGAAAGCGCAGGCGCCCCTTCCAGCACGCGCAAATTACTGAGGACGATTTTTTCGTCGCTGCGTGGCTGTACCACAGCTTCTTCGTTCTGCGCCAGCCGCCAACCCTCATCATCGTGTAAAATAACCAGTTGCTGCTGTGCGCTAATACCTTTCTCGCTTCCCCACCACGCGATATCAAATAGATGGCTGTCGCCCTGATAACGAATGCTTGCCAGCCCGGAAAGGGCGCGGTACTGGCGTAATAATGGAGAAAGTTGTTTATCGGTATCGTTAGCCGAATTAAGTACCATAAGAGAGCAGTTATGGTATTTGGTCCATCGATTAGATTTTTCTACCCAATGGAGTAATTCATCTATTTTTATATTTTGCCAGGAATTTTCTGTACATAGCAGAATAAATAAATAGTTGCCAGGTTCCATAGAGCAAAGTATGTCGCGGTGCAGCTCCTGCAGGCCTTCCGGGCGATCGGGCATAGTGAATAATGCGATTTTTTTGGGACCGCGATCTTTTTTTAATGATATGACTTCATTAGGTTTTTTACCCATCACTATGGCCGCGACCTTGCTGTCCTGCGCTTGGCTTTCCAGCGTTTGATTCAGCAGGCTGACGGCGTCGGCATAGCGGTCGACATTAAGCCACCATACCCCGCCAACGGGCATATGGCATACTTCGTCCCATAACGATGAAATACCCAACGTATATACAATATCCACGATGTCCCTCGCGCGCCCTATTTACAATGATTAGTTTACTAGCGAAAGCGTGAGAGTAAACCTAACATTGAAATTAAAGGACATCAGTTTTAGCATGTACACGTAATTTTAGGGATGAGCGGTTTACACTTCCTGGTTTTATAATGTGTTTTTCGAATGGACAGAGAAATGCCGGAAAAAGACCCTGCGGTACCTGGCGATGCGACGCTGGGATATACCTTCCAAAATGATTTCCTGGCATTAAGCCGGGCATTTTCCCTGCCGGATATTGATTACCACGACATTTCCCGACGCGAACAGCTCGCTGCGGCGTTGCAACGCTGGCCGCTGTTGGCCGAATTAGCTGAGAAAAAGTAAGGAAGCCGTCGATGGCGATTCTGGGATTACAAGGCATACGCGGCGGCGTAGGCACCACATCTATTACCGCCGCACTGGCCTGGGCACTACAGCTGCTCGGTGAAACTGTGCTGGTGGTCGATGCCAGCCCGGACAATATGCTGCGCTTTTTCTTCAACGTTGATTTCGACCATCGCAACGGCTGGGCACGCTCGTTGATTGACGGTGGTGACTGGCGCGACGCCGGACTGCGCTACACCGCGCATATCGATCTCCTGCCGTTTGGCCGACTGACGCCTGGCGAACGTGAGCACGTTGATAAACTCAGTTCAGCGCTTGAACCCATCGCGGAACAAATCAAATTGCTCGACCAGCAGGGAAGCCACCGCTGGCTGCTGATTGATATACCAGAGGGTTATTCTCCGCTTACCCGCGAGTTGCTGAGCGTGTGCGATCGTGTGCTACAGGTTGTGCACCCGGACGGCAACAGCCATATTCGCCTGCATCAGCAGGCGCTGCCTGCGAACGCGGATATTTTGATTAACGACCTACGCGTAGGCAGCCAACTGCAGGAAGATCTCTATCAACTATGGCTGGAAAGCCAGCGGCGGATCCTGCCGGTCACGATTCACCGCGATGAAGCGATGGCGGAGTGTCTGGCGGCGAAACAGCCGCTTGGCGAATATCGTCAGGATGCCCTGGCGGCGGAAGAGGTGCTGACGCTGGCCAACTGGTGCCTGCTGCACTATGCCAGGGAGGGGGCGGCATGATCCGCCTGAGTACGTTGCTGCTGGCGCCGCCGGTGGGCGAGCGCTTGAGCGAACGTTATGATGACTATCGTCAGCATGGCGCGTCGGTGCTTTCGGCTTTTCTCGGTTGCCTGTGGGTGTCGTTGGCGTGGGCGTTAATGCCGCTTGAGACGCCGCGCTGGCAAGCTATTCGCGAACACCATGCCGACTATTTTCCGCATATTAATCCGCATCGCCCACGCCCGTTAGATCCGCTGCGTTATTTGCTGCAGTCGCTCTGGCTACTGGCGACCCGGGTGCCGGAACCGGATAAAAAAATTAACTGGCGCTCGCTGGCGGCGTTGGAAGGGGTTCACGGGCGCTACGCGCAGTGGATGGAAAAATTACCGGAAAAGGTCAACACCCGTACCGGCCACCTCGATAAGCAGAAAGAGCTTGAGCACCTGCATCCGCAACTGCGGCGGCTAGTGCTTGGCACCGTCACCTTCTTCTCACTGATTCTGGCGTTGTTGTGCATTACCCAGCCGTTTAACCCGCTGTCACAGTTTATTTTCCTGCTGCTGCTGTGGGGCGTCGCGCTGCTGGTGCGGCGTATTCCGGGGCGTTTCTCCGCCCTGATGCTGATCGTGTTGTCGCTGACCGTTTCCTGTCGCTATATCTGGTGGCGCTATACCTCCACGCTTAACTGGAACGATCCGGTCAGCCTGGTATGTGGGCTGATCTTGCTGTTTGCCGAAACCTACGCCTGGATTGTGCTGGTGCTGGGCTATTTCCAGGTGGTGTGGCCGCTTAATCGCCAGCCGGTGCCGCTACCGGAAGACATGAACGAATGGCCGACGGTGGATATCTTCGTCCCGACCTACAACGAAGACCTTAGCGTGGTGAAAAATACCATCTACGCGTCGCAGGGTATCGACTGGCCGAAGGATAAGCTCAATATCTGGATCCTTGATGACGGCGGGCGCGAAGAGTTTCGCCAGTTCGCGAAAGACGTCGGCGTCCATTACATCGCGCGTACCAGCCACGAACATGCCAAGGCCGGTAATATCAACAATGCGCTGAAGTATGCGAAAGGCGAGTTCGTCTCTATTTTCGATTGCGACCACGTGCCGACCCGTTCCTTCTTGCAGATGACCATGGGCTGGTTCCTGAAGGATAAAAAGCTGGCGATGATGCAGACGCCGCACCACTTCTTCTCGCCGGATCCGTTCGAACGCAACTTGGGCCGTTTTCGTAAAACGCCGAACGAGGGAACGCTGTTTTACGGTCTGGTGCAGGACGGCAACGACATGTGGGATGCGACCTTTTTCTGCGGATCCTGCGCGGTCATTCGCCGCGGCCCGCTGGATGAAATCGGTGGTATCGCCGTTGAAACGGTCACCGAGGATGCCCATACCTCACTGCGTCTGCATCGTCGTGGCCATACCTCCGCCTATATGCGCATCCCGCAGGCGGCGGGTCTGGCGACGGAAAGCTTATCGGCGCATATCGGCCAGCGTATTCGCTGGGCGCGCGGGATGGTGCAGATTTTCCGTCTCGATAACCCCTTATTTGGTAAAGGGTTGAAGCTGGCGCAGCGTATCTGCTACGTCAACGCGATGCTGCACTTCTTGTCCGGTATCCCACGGCTTATCTTCCTCACCGCGCCGCTGGCATTCTTGTTGTTACACGCCTATATCATCTATGCGCCCGCGTTGATGATCGCGCTGTTCGTGCTGCCGCATATGATTCACGCCAGCCTGACGAACTCGAAGATTCAGGGTAAGTACCGCCACTCCTTCTGGAGTGAAATCTACGAAACGGTGCTGGCATGGTATATCGCGCCGCCGACCTTCGTCGCGCTGATTAACCCGCACAAAGGCAAGTTCAACGTCACCGCCAAAGGCGGACTGGTGAAAGACGAGTATGTCGATTGGGTTATCTCCCGCCCCTACATTTATCTGGTGTTACTCAATCTGGTGGGCGTGGCGGTCGGCATCTGGCGCTTTATGTACGGACCCGAGAACGAAATTTTGACCGTCTGGGTCAGTATCATCTGGGTGTTTTATAACTTAATCATCCTCGGCGGCGCCGTGGCGGTGTCGGTGGAGAGCAAGCAGGTGCGGCGTTCGCACCGCGTAGAGATGTCGATGCCGGCGGCGATTGCTCGCCCGGATGGTCACCTGTTCTCCTGTACCGTTCATGACTACTCCGATGGCGGGCTGGGGATAAAAATTCACGGCGAAGCGCGGGTACTGGAAGGGCAACACGTGAATTTGCTGCTCAAACGCGGACAGCAAGAATACGTTTTCCCGGTTCGCGTCGCGCGGGTGAACGGCGGTGAAGTCGGCCTGCAATTGCTGCCGCTGACTAACCAGCAACATATTGATTTTGTGCAGTGTACGTTTGCCCGCGCTGATACGTGGGCGCTTTGGCAGGACAGCTTCCCGGAAGATAAACCGATGGAAAGCCTGCTGGATATCCTCAAGCTGGGGTTCCGTGGATATCGTCACCTGGCGGAGTTCTCACCGCCGTCGGTGAAGGTTATTTTCCGCTCGCTCACCTCGCTGGTGGCCTGGGTTGTATCATTTTTACCGCGCCGTCCCGAACGTGCCGCGGCGGTGCTCTCGGCAGAACCGGCAATGGCTCAACAATGATGATAATGCGATGAAAAGAAAACTTTCCTTGATTTGTGCAGTGGCGGTGGGAATGAGCAGCTGGTACCCCTTCGCAACATTTTCGGCTCCGGCGGTGACGCCTAATGCCGCGGTGGTCGACGCTCCCGCCACAACGGTTACGGCTCAGCCAGCGCCGGTGATTAACGATAGCCAGCCGACCGCGGCGGTTATCGATCCTGCCGCGCCGGTGGTGGTGGCGGACAATATCCCGACTCGCGACGTGAAGCTGACTTTCGCGCAAATCGCGCCGCCGCCGGGTAGCATGGTGCTGCGCGGTTCGCACCCAGAGGGCGCCGTGGAATTCGGCATGCGCAGTGATGAAGTAGTCGCTAAAGCGCTGCTCAATCTTGATTACACGCCTTCGCCATCGCTGCTGCCGGTGCAATCACAGCTGAAGGTTTATCTCAACGACGAATTAATGGGCGTGTTGCCGGTCACCAAAGAGCAGCTGGGTAAAAAAGTGAGCGCCCAGATCCCGGTCGATCCGCTGTATATCACCGATTTTAACCGCGTGCGGCTGGAGTTTGTCGGCCACTATCGCGACGTTTGCGAAAACCCGGCCAGCAGTACGCTGTGGCTTGATATCGGCCGTGAGAGCTCGCTGGATTTAACCTATCAGTCGCTGCAGGTACGTAACGACCTGTCCCACTTCCCGGTTCCGTTTTACGACTCGCGCGACAACCGTCCGCTGACGTTGCCGATGGTTTTTGCTTCTGCGCCTGACGTCAAACAGCAGCAGGCGGCGGCGATTGTCGCCTCCTGGTTTGGCAGCAAGGCCGGCTGGCGTGGTCAGCAGTTCCCGGTCCGCTTCAATGAGATACCGGAACGTAACGCTATCATCTTCGCGACCAACGATAAGCGTCCGGACTTCCTGCGTGACCATCCGCCGGTAAAAGCGCCGACCATCGAAATGGTCAACCACCCGAGCAACCCCTACGTCAAGCTGCTGGTGATCTTCGGCCGTGATGATCAAGATCTGCTGGTGGCGGCGAAGGGTATTGCCCAGGGCAATATTCTATTCCGCGGCGATAGCGTGGTAGTGGATGGCGTGAAAGAGTTGAAGGCCCGCCAGCCGTATGACGCGCCAAACTGGGTTCGTACCGACAGGCCGGTGACTTTCGGCGAGCTGAAAACTTATGAACAGCAGCTGCAATCAAGCGGCCTGGTGCCAGATTCGATTAACCTGGCGCTGAATCTGCCGCCGGATCTGTACCTGCTTCGCGCTAACGGCATCGATATGGACCTGAAATATCGCTATACCATGCCGCCTATCAAAGATAGCTCGCGGATGGATATCAGCCTTAACGATCAGTTCCTGCAGTCGTTTAGCCTCAATAGCTCGCAGGATGTGAATAAGCTGATTTTACGCCTGCCGGTGCTGCAGGGGCTGTTGGATGGCCAGAACCAGGTGACCATACCCGCGCTGCGCCTCGGCGCGATGAACCAGCTGCGCTTCGATTTTCAGTATATGAACCCGATGCCGGGCGGCAACATCGATAACTGTATTACCTTCCAGCCGGTGCAGAACCACGTGGTGATCGGCGATGACTCCACCATCGATTTTTCGAAATATTACCACTTCCTGGCGATGCCGGACCTGCGCGTCTTCGCTAATGCCGGTTTCCCGTATACCCGCATGGCCGATCTCTCTCAGACGCTGATCGTGGTGCCGAAAACGCCTGATGCGGATCAGGTGGAGACATTGCTGCAGGCGGTAGGCGGCATTGGCGCGCAGACCGGGCTGGCGGCTATCAGCATGCAGATGACCGACGACGGCAACCAAATTAAGGGCAAAGATGCCGATCTGATGCTGATTGGCGCTATCCCGCCATCGCTGAAAGACGATACTAAAATCAATCTGCTGGTCGAGGCGACCAAAAGCTGGGTGAAAACGCCGATGCGTCATTATGACCTGGCTAGCATCTATCCGGACGATGATGCCCGCACGCCGCATACGCGGACCGATATCACCTCTTCCGGGCCGATGGCGGCCATTATTGGCTTCCAGTCGCCGTATAACGACCAGCGCAGTGTGATCGCCCTGATGGCCGATAGCCCGCGCGGCAATGAGCTACTCACAAACGCCTTAAATGACAGCGGTAAACGGGCGGCGATGTTCGGTTCGGTGGCGGTGATTCGCGAATCTGGCGTCAATAGCCTGCGGGTTGGCGATATCTATTATGTCGGCCACCTGCCGTGGTTCGAGCGCATCTGGTTTGCGCTCTCCAGCCATCCGATACTGTTGGCGATTCTGGCGGCCGTCAGCATTGTGCTGCTGGCGTGGGTGCTGTGGCGCATGCTGCGTATTCTCAGCCGTCGCCGTCTTGATCCTGATGATGAGTAATTGCTGATGAACGCATTTCGTGGGGTACTTCTCTCGGTATTCATACTGGCGGCGGGGCAGGTTAGCGCCGCCTGCCAGTGGCCCGCCTGGGAGCAGTTTAAAAAAGCGTATGTCAGCGCCGAAGGGCGAGTCATCGACCCCAGCGATGCGCGCAAAATCACCACCTCCGAAGGACAAAGCTACGCGTTGTTCTTCGCCCTGGCGGCCAACGATCGCCAGGGCTTCGATAAGCTATTCCAGTGGACGCAGAACAACCTGGCGCAGGGCGATCTGCGCGCCCATCTGCCGGGATGGCTATGGGGGAAAAAAAGCGAGGACGAATGGACGGTGCTGGACAGCAATTCGGCATCGGATTCTGATTTGTGGATTGCCTGGTCACTGCTGGAAGCCGGACGCCTGTGGAAGGTCGCTAACTACACTGAGGTAGGAAAAGCGCTGCTGGCGCGGATTGCCGATGAAGAAGTCGCCGATGTTCCGGGACTGGGGCCGTCGGTACTCCCGGGGAAAGTCGGTTTCGCGGACGACAAGGGCTGGCGCTTTAACCCAAGCTACCTGCCGCCGCAGCTCGCAACCTATTTTACCCGCTTTGGCGCGCCGTGGCTGAAGATCCGCGACAGCAATCTGCGGCTGCTGCTGGAAACGGCGCCAAAAGGCTTCTCGCCGGACTGGGTGCGCTATGAGAAAGGCAGCGGCTGGCAGCTGAAAACCGATAAGCCGATTATTGGCAGCTATGACGCTATTCGCGTCTATCTGTGGGTCGGGATGCTCAATAACGCCGATAAACAAAAAGCGCCGCTATTGGCGCGTTTCAAACCGATGGCGACCCAGACTATCAAACTGGGATTGCCGCCGGAAAAAACCAATATCGCCAGCGGGAAAACCACCGGTGAGGGGCCGGTTGGTTTCTCGGCTTCCATGTTGCCGTTTTTGCAAGATGACGACGCCCGCGCGGTACAGCGTCAACGGGTCGCCGATCATTACCCCGACGCGGACGCCTACTACAGTGCGGTGCTGACGCTGTTCGGCCAGGGGTGGGATCAACATCGTTTTCGTTTCGCCGCGGGTGGCGAATTACAACCTGACTGGAACCAGGAATGCGCAAGTTCTCACTAAGCTTCATCACGCTGTCTGTTAGTCTCGCGCTGCTGCCGCTGGCGCAGGCGGCGAATACCCCTGCGCAGCAGCATCTGCTGGAACAAGTGCGTCTCGGCGAGGCGAGCAACCGTGAAGATCTGGTGCGTCAGTCGCTTTATCGACTGGAGCTAATCGACCCGAATAATCCCGATTATCTCGCCGCCCGGGCTCGCTACCTGCTGCGCCAGGGCGACACCGCCGGCGCGCAAAAGCAGCTCGATCTGCTGGCGAAACTGGCTCCTGAATCATCGGCGCTAAAAGCGACGCGCAGCGAGATCGATCTCAGCGGAGGCAAAGGTCAGCAAGAACTGCAGCAGGCGCGCCTGCTAGGCGTTTCCGGGCACGTCGACGAGGCCATCGTCGCTTATGAAAAACTATTCGACGGCGTTCCGGCGGATGTTAATTTTGCTATTGAATACTGGACACTGGTCTCGCGTTTGCCGGCGCGGCATAACGAAGGCATTAGCCAACTGAAAAAACTGAATGCCAGCTCGCCGGGTAACGTGGCATTGCAAACGACATTGGCAAAACAGATGTTTGCCGATAATAAACCGGATGAAGGTTTCGCTTATCTCGAACAGATGTCTCGATCGACCGCCGGGCGAGATGCGGCTTCAGCGATGTGGTTTGATGAAATTAAAAATTTGCCGGTTAGCCGCGCCAGCGTGCAAGCGCTGCAGCGTTTTCTGGTCGTATTCACCACCGGAGAAACGGTTGCTAATGCCCGGGTGCTACTCGATAAGCAACAAACTCAACTGAAAGATCCGACTTTCCGCGCTAAAAGCGAAGGACTGGCGGCGGTGAAATCCGGTAATGCGGCGCAGGCGGTGGCCGATCTGCAGCAGGCGGTGCGCGCCGATGCCCGCGATAGCGATGCCGTCGGCGCGCTGGGCGCTGCCTACTCACAGCGCGGCGACCGGGCGCGGGCGGTGGCGCAGCTCAATAAAGCGATCGCGATGGATCCGAAAAGCCCGAATCGCGATAAGTGGGACAGTCTGCTGAAGACCAACCGCTATTGGCTGTTGATTAAACAGGGCGATAACGCGTTGAAAGCAGGCCAACTGGCGCAGGCGCAAAACGCCTATGCCCAGGCGCAGCGGGTGGATAACACCGACAGCTACGCGGTGCTGGGGTTAGGCGATGTCGCCGCGGCGCGTAAAGATGACGCCGCCGCCGAACGCTACTATCGACAGACGCTGCGGATGGATCGCGGCAATAATCTCGCGGTACGCGGTCTGGCGAATGTTTATCGTCGTGAATCGCCGGAAAAAGCCAGCGCCTATATTGCCAGTCTCCCCGCTAGCCAGCGGCGTAGTATTGATGATATTGAACGCAGCCTCACTAACGACCGACTGGAAAAACAGGCCGAAGCGCTGGAAAACTTGGGCAACTGGGCGCAGGCCGCGGAGGTGCAGCGGCGGCGTCTGGCGTTGGATCCCGAAAGCGTGTGGATAACCTATCGGTTGGCGAAAGATCTGGTCAGCGCCGGCCAGCGGCCGGAAGCGGACGCGCTGATGCGTAACATGGCCAACCGCAAGCCGGACGATGCCGAACGGGTTTACGCCTACGGCCTCTATCTGTCCGGTAATAATCAGGATGATGCCGCGCTGGCGCAAATTAACGCGCTGCCGCGCGGACAGTGGACCGACAATATTCGTGAACTGGAAGGGCGTCTGCAAAGCGACAAAGTGATGCGCGAGGCCAACCAACTTCGCGATAGCGGACAGGAAAGTCAGGCTATCGCCTTGATTAAACAGCAGCCGGAATCGGTACGCTACGATCTGACGTTGGCGGATTGGGCGCAGCAGCGCGGCGATAGCGAGGCGGCGATAGCCCAGTACCATCGGGTGCTGAGCCAGCAGGCTGATAATGGCGATGCGCGCCTGGGACTGGCGGAAGTCTATCTTGCTGAGGGCGATAAAAATGCCGCCCGCGCGCAGGTCGCGCAGTTGAAGGATGCAGATACGGAATCGATCAACATGCAGCGCCGGGTAGCGCTGGCCCGCGCCGGATTTGACGATACCGCGGGCGCGCAACAAATATTCGACCGCATCGTGCCGCAGGCGAAAAGCCAGCCGCCATCGATGGAAAGCGCGCTGGTGCTGCGTGATGCCGCGCGCTTACAGACGCAAACCGATCAACCACAGCAGGCCCTGGAAAGCTATAAAGACGCGATGGTGGCCTCGGGCGTGACCCGCGTTCGCCCGCAGGATAATGAGGCCTTTACCCGCCTGACCCGCAACGATAGCCAGGATGACTGGCTGAAGCGCGGGATCCGCAGCGACGCCGCCGATCTCTATCGCCAGCAGGATCTTAACGTTACCCTTGAGCACGACTATTGGGGATCGAGCGGCACCGGCGGTTATTCAGACCTCAAAGCGCACACCACCATGCTGCAGGTGGACGCGCCGCTGTATGACGGACGGATGTTCTTCCGTACCGATGTGGTGAATATGAACGCCGGGACGTTTTCCACCAATAGCGACGGCGGCTACTCGCCGAGTTGGGGGACCTGCGGCGAAATTAGCTGCTATGGCGGTAGCAAAAACCAGAGCGACGGCGGCGCCAGCGTGGCGGTCGGCTGGAAGAACGACACCTGGAGCGGCGATATCGGCACCACGCCGATGGGCTTTAACGTGGTCGATGTTGTGGGGGGGCTGAGTTACAGCGGCGATGCCGGCCCGGTCGGCTTTACCGTCAACGTCCACCGGCGGCCCATTTCCAGCTCGCTGCTCTCCTTCGGCGGGCAAAAAGATAACCCTAACGACGGCCATACCGGTACCACCTGGGGCGGGGTACGCGCCGCCGGCGGCGGTATCAGCCTGAGCTACGATAAAGGCGAGGCTAACGGCATCTGGTCATCGCTGGGTGCTGACCAACTCACCGGCAAAAACGTCGAGGACAACTGGCGCGTGCGCTGGATGACCGGTTACTACTATAAAGCGATCAATGAAAATAATCGCCGGGTGACCGTCGGCCTGACCAATATGATCTGGCACTACGACAAAGACCTCAGCGGCTACACCCTGGGTCAGGGCGGTTACTACAGCCCGCAGGAGTATCTCTCTTTCTCGGTGCCGGTCATCTGGCGTCAGCGTACCGAAAACTGGTCGTGGGAACTCGGCGGGTCGGTGTCGTGGTCCCATTCGCGCACGCAAACTCAGGCGCGCTATCCGTTGCTGAATTTGATTCCGTCGCAGTATCGCTACGAGGCCAGCCAGCTAAAAGAACAGGGCAGCAGCAGCCAGGGCTTCGGTTATACCGCACGGGCGCTGGTGGAACGGCGGGTTACCGGCAACTGGTTTGTCGGCGCGGCGGTGGATATTCAGCAGGCCAAAGATTACACGCCGAGCCACGCGCTGCTGTACGTGCGCTATTCCGCTTCCGGTTGGCAGGGCGACATGGATATGCCGCCGCAGCCGTTGGTGCCTTATGCGGATTGGTAGCAGATTAGCCTGATTTCTACGGCTAATCGCCAATCCACCGCGCTGTTCGCGTATACTCGCCGTACCTCGCCCGCCGCTTTCGGGAAGAACCCGCCTTGCGGGCGAGAGCGAACCATTTGCGTATATAATCAGCCTGAAAACGACCGGTATCGATGGATCTTGCCGGATAGTCGTTCAGTTTCAGTGGAGAACACAGTTGCGCGTCAGCCGCTCACTTACAATTAAACAGATGGCGATGGTCGCGAGCGTGTCCATGGCGTTTGTCCTGGTCTTTTGCTCTATTTTGCTGTTTCACTTTGTGCAACAGAGTCGCTATACCACGGCCACGCAATTAGAAAGTATCGCCCGTTCCGTTCGCGAGCCGCTGTCGGCGGCTATTTTGAAAGCCGACATTCCCGAAGCGGAAGCCATTTTGGGCCGCATTCAGCCTGCTGGCATCGTCAGCCGGGCGGATGTGGTGCTACCGAATCAATTCCAGGCGCTGCGGATGCGCTTTATACCCGAGCGTCCGGTGCCGGTGATGATCACTCGCTTGTTTGAACTGCCGGTGCAGATATCTCTGCCAATCTACTCGCTGGAACGCCCGGCTAACCCGCAGCCGCTGGCTTATCTGATACTGCAGGCGGATTCCTATCGCATGTACAAATTCGTCATGAGCGCGCTTGCGACGTTGGTGACCACTTACTTACTTTTGGTGCTGGTTTTAACGGTAGCGCTCACCTGGTGCATCAACCGACTGATTGTTCGCCCGCTGCGCGCCATCGCCCGCGAACTCAACGATATTCCGCCTCAGGATCGTCTTGGACATCAACTGAGCCTACCGCGACTGCACCAGGACGATGAAATTGGCATGCTGGTGCGCTGCTACAACCGCAATCAGCAGTCTTTGCTGCGCCAGCATGATGAGCTATCGCTGCAATCGACCCGTTTTCCGGTGTCTGAGCTCCCCAACAAAGCCTTTTTGATGGCGATGTTGGAGCAGACCGCGACCCGTCCGCAGCCTTCGGCGCTGCTGGTGGTGGCGTGTGAAACCCTGCAAGATGCCGCGGGCGTCCTGAAAGAGAGCCAGCGCGAGATGCTGCTCTTAACGCTGGTCGAGAAACTAAAAGCAGTTATCCCGGCCAATATGGTACTGGCGCAGGTGAGCGGTTACGATTTCGCCATTTACGCGCCCGGACTTAGCGAGCCTTGGGAAGCGGTTTCGCTAAGTAAGCGAGTGCTCACTTCTATTAGCGAGCGATTGCCGCTGCACGGTGTCCAGCTTCGCCCCTGTGCCAGCGTCGGCATCGCGATGTTTAATAGCGAGCTGAACGCCGAACAGTTCTATCGCCGTGCGGTTTCCGCCGCGGTGACGGCACGGCGTAAGGGTAAAAATCAAATCGAGTTCTTTGACCCTGAGCAGATGGAAAAAGCCCAGCGCCGGTTAATGGAAGAGCACGACATCCTCACCGCGCTCGATAATCAGCAGTTCGCCATCTGGTTCCAGCCCCAGGTGGATATTGCCAGCGGCGATATTTGCGGTGCGGAAGTTCTGCTGCGTCAGCGACAGGCCGATGGCAGCTGGTCGCTACCGTGCGATCTGATTGAGCGAATTGAAAACTGCGGGTTGATGGTGCCGGTAGGCTATTGGGTAATGGAAGAAGCCTGCCGTCAACTGGCAGCCTGGCAGCAGCAGGGCATCATGCTGCCGCTGTCGGTGAATGTCTCGCTACTGCAGTTGTTGCATCCCGAGCGCGGCGTTGAGCTGTTGGCACTTATCGAACGCTACCGTATCGCCCCCGGCACGTTGGTGCTGGAGGTGACGGAAAGCCGCCGCCTTGACGATCCACAGGCGGTGATTGCCCTGCTGCGCCCGCTGCGCGACGCCGGTACGCGTATTGCGCTGGATGATTTCGGCATGGGTTATGCCGGGTTGCGCCAGCTACAACATATGAAATCGCTGCCGGTGGATATTCTGAAAATCGACAAGGCGTTTATTGATATGGTGCCGGATGATACCAGCATGGTCCCGGCGATAATTCAGCTTGCGCGCGGGCTCAAGCTGCGGATCGTCGCTGAGGGCGTCGAAAAAGAAGAACAGCTGAAATGGTTGCAAGCGGCTGGGGTGGACATCGCCCAGGGTTACCTGTTTGGTTGCGCCTTACCGCTGGAAAGCTTTATGCAGCGCTTCCTGCACGCTGAAAAGGATGATGCAAGTTTGTAACATTTTTAGTTGTTTGTGCGAGTCAGCTCAAATATTTTAACAATTACGTTGCAACTTCGCGGTTACTTATTTCTGAAATGTTTCCATGGTGTTATTTTTAAGCCACAGACACAGATAACCTTTCATTGTCTGTGGTTATTCCCAAAGGACACCCTATGAAACTCTCTCTCTTCAAAAGCCTCTATGTCCAGGTTTTATCGGCCATAGCCATCGGTATTTTGCTGGGCCATTTCTACCCGGAGCTTGGCGCGCAGATGAAACCGTTCGGCGACGCCTTCGTAAAACTGATTAAAATGGTCATTGCTCCGGTTATCTTCTGTACCGTTGTGACAGGGATTGCCGGGATGGAAAGCATGAAGGCCGTCGGTCGTACCGGTGCGGTGGCGTTACTCTACTTTGAAGTGGTGAGTACCATTGCGTTGATTATCGGTCTTATCATTGTCAACGTGGTGCAACCCGGCGCGGGCATGAACGTCGATCCGGCGACGCTGGACGCGCACGCGGTGGCGGTTTATGCCGAGCAGGCTAAAGATCAGGGTGTTGTCGCCTTCTTACTCGATATTATCCCGGGAAGCGTAATTGGCGCTTTCGCCAGCGGTAATATTTTGCAGGTGCTGATGTTTGCCGTCCTGTTTGGCTTTGCGCTGCATCGTTTAGGTAGCAAAGGGCAGCTGATTTTCAACGTCATTGAAAGCTTTTCGCAGGTCATTTTCGGCATCATTAACATGATTATGCGCCTGGCGCCGATCGGTGCTTTCGGGGCCATGGCATTTACCATCGGTAAATACGGCGTCGGTACTCTGGTACAGCTGGGCCAACTGATCATCTGCTTCTACATCACCTGTATTCTGTTCGTGGTGCTGGTACTGGGCTCTATCGCGCGGGCTACCGGCTTTAGCATCTTCAAGTTCATTCGCTATATCCGTGAAGAGCTGCTGATTGTGCTGGGTACCTCCTCTTCGGAGTCCGCGCTGCCGCGAATGCTGGATAAGATGGAGAAGTTGGGTTGCCGAAAATCGGTGGTGGGGCTGGTAATACCGACCGGCTACTCCTTCAACCTCGACGGCACCTCCATCTACCTGACGATGGCGGCGGTGTTTATCGCCCAGGCCACCAATAGTCATATGGATATCTTCCATCAGATCACCCTGCTGGTGGTGCTGCTGCTCTCTTCGAAAGGGGCGGCGGGCGTTACCGGTAGCGGATTTATCGTACTGGCGGCAACCATCTCCGCGGTGGGGCATCTGCCGGTGGCGGGTCTGGCGCTGATTCTCGGTATCGACCGCTTTATGTCGGAAGCGCGCGCGTTGACCAACCTGGTGGGTAACGGCGTGGCGACCGTGGTCGTCGCGAAATGGGTGAAAGAACTCGACGCCAAACAGCTCGATGATGTGTTGAATAACCGCGTTCCCGCGGACAAATCACAAGAATTATCCTCGTAATTCCTCATGTTATGCCCATGAACTATGGGCTCCTGCGCAAAATTAGGTATCATTCCCCTTCTGGGGGAATGATACCTCATGATTATTTTACGTCTTCATGCGACATTTTCGCCTTCGCGTGGTCTAACCGACGTATTTGATTCACCACCTTTTTCGGCAACCCGGCGATGGGTTGCCTATGTAACCAGGAATGTTCATCAGGGGTTCACATGCAGGGCACAAAAATTCGACTCTTAACCGGTGGTTTGCTGATGATAGCGACGGCCGGTTCTGTGCAGGCAGAAGCGCTCCAGCCGGACCCGGCCTGGCAACAGGGGACTTTGGCGAACGGTTTTTCGTGGCAGGTGCTGGCCACGCCGCAGCGTCCTAGCGATCGCGTCGAAGTCCGCCTGGCTGTGAATATTGGCTCGCTGAGCGAAAGCACTCAGCAGAGCGGCTTCAGTCATTTCATTCCGCGCCTGGCGCTGACCCAAAGCGGCAGCCTCCCGACGATGCAGGCGCGTTCGCTGTGGCAGCAGAGTATTGACCCGAAGCGTCCTCTGCCGCCGGCGATCGTTTCGTATGATTTCACCTTGTTTAATCTGAGCCTGCCGAACAACCGTAACGACCTGCTTAAAGAAGCGTTGAACTGGCTGGCGGACGCCAACGGTAAGTTGAGCATCACCCAGCAAGCGGTCAATCATGCGCTGCAGGGCAGCGATATGGTGGCGACCTGGCCGCTGGATACCCAGGAAGGCTGGTGGCGCTATCGCCTGAAGGGCTCAACGATGCTCGGTCACGATCCGGCGGCGCCGTTGAAGCAACCAGTTGATATTAAACAGCTGAAAGAATTTTATCAGAAATGGTACACCCCGGACGCGATGACGCTGATTGTCGTCGGTAACGTCGATAGCCGCAGCGTCGCGGAGCAAATCAACAAAATCTTCGGCGAACTGAAAGGTAAACGCGAGACCCCGGCGGCGGTGCCAACGCTTTCACCTCTGCCAGCTACGCCGGTTAGCATCATGACCGATGCCGTACGTCAGGATAAGCTGTCGATCATGTGGGATTCCCCATGGCAGCCGATCCGCGATTCCGCCGCGCTGCAGCGCTACTGGCGCGATGACCTGGCTCGGGAAGCGCTGTTCTGGCACGTGCAGCAGAATCTGAGTAAAAGCAACGTAAAAGATATCGGCCTCGGTTTTGATTGCCGCGTGCTGTATCAGCGCGCCCAGTGCGCGATCAATATCGACTCGCCGGGCGAACGTCTGAACGCCAATCTGAGCGCGGTATCGCGCGAGCTGGCGAAGGTGCGCGACAATGGTCTGCCTCAGGAAGAGTTCGATGCGCTGATTGCGCAAAAGAATCTTGAACTGCAAAAGCTGTTCGCCACCTACGCGCGCACGGATACCGATATCCTGATTAGCCAACGTATGCGTTCGCTGCAAAATCAGGTGGTGGATATCGCGCCGGAGCAGTATCAGAAACTGCGCCAGGAGTTCCTGAACTCACTGACGGTCGACATGTTGAACCAGTATCTGCGCCAGCAGTTATCGCAGGATATGGCGCTGGTGCTGCAGCAGCCGAAAGGCGAGCCGGAGTACAACATGAAAGATCTGAAAGCGACGTGGGAAAAACTGATGGCGCCAGCGCCCGCTGCGGCGATGAGCGCCACGCCGGATGCGGTTGATGCGCATAATGAGGCGACGGATATTCCTCCAGCGCAGTAGATACTGTTATCAGTTTGCAACGGTTTTGGTCGGGAAAAATATGTGCTTTGTGTTAATTCCGAGCACATTGCGCTCCCGATATTTCTTCTGCGTTATGTCTCTCATGGCTCAGGGAGCGCACAGGGGGCGGCCAGTCGCCGCCGCCCCCTGTACCCCCGGGCTCTGGCCGCCAAAATCGCCACTTCGTGGTACCTTCGACTTATCCCGGCAGGCTTCGGGTCGGGCCGAGGCAGCGTCCGTGCAAAACACGGCCCTCAGCCCGCATCCATGCGGGCTGCCCCGGCCTTCCGGGAACGTCTCAGCGATTTTGAGGCCACCAACACCGGCAGTTTCAGTAGTCATGGGTACAAAGGAAGAGTTAAAAGCTTCAGTTGCAATGGCAATGGCAATGGCAATGGCAATGGCAATGGCACTGGCCGTAGGCCGGGTAAGGCGTTAGCCGCCACCCGGCGCAAAATCTGCTCTGCGTCCACCGCCTGTGGTACGGTTCGTGCGGCCTCAAAATCCCCGGTGGCGCTACCGCTTACCGGGGCTACAGCACTGTACGATTTGGTAGCCCTGCTAAGCGCAGCGCAAGCAGGGGAATAGGGTCTTAGTCCGGCATCGCTTCGCGCGGGATAATTGCCCCGCGATACTGGATAACCGTGCTGGCGGTGAGGTGTCCGCGTTTCGCCGCGGATTCCGCGTCGCCGCCGGTCAGGCGCACCGCCAGATAGCCGGCGCTGAACGAATCGCCCGCCGCAGTGGTATCCACCACTTTCTCTTTCGCCAGCTTCACCGCGGGCACCTCCAGCAGCGGCTGGCCGGCAATCGCCACCAGGCAAGAGTCCGCGCCGCGCTTCACCACCACCTCTTCGACGCCAGCGGCGTGGGTACGGGCGATAACCTCGGCAACTGGTACCGCTCCCCATAGCGCATCTTCATCATCCAGCGTCAGAAAAGCGATATCGGTGCATTCCAGCATTTGCTGGTACACCTGGCGAGTCTCTTGCTGGCTGGCCCACAGGCGCGGACGGTAGTTGTTATCGAAAATCACTTTCCCGCCGTTAGCGCGGCATTCGCGCAGTAGCGTGAGCAGTTTTTCCCGGCTGGACGGGCTGAGGATGGCGAGGCTGATGCCGCTCAGGTAGAGGTAATCAAAGGTAGCCAGCTCTTCGCAGATGGCGTCAGCGCGCTCGCTTTCAAGCCAGAATTTGGCCGCCGCTTCGTTGCGCCAGTAGTAGAAGGTGCGCTCGCCGGTCTCGTCCGTTTCAATGTAATAAAGGCCAGGCAGACGGTCAGCCATACGCTGAATCAGATCGGTTTTTACCTGTTCGCCCTGCCAGGACTCCAGCATCTGCTGGCTGAAGGTGTCGGTACCCAGCGCGGTCACGTAGTGCACGCTAAGCGCATCGGCGCTGGTCTGGCGCGCGATGTAGACGGATGTGTTTAAGGTATCGCCACCGAAACCGCGATTCACCGCCGCGTTTTTCTCTGACAGTTCAATCATGCATTCGCCAATCACGGCAATTTTCTTAGACATAGTGCTGACCTGAAATTGAATCGAAATTAGCGGTAGTTTGCGCTGGGTACCAGACAGGGTCAACCATATTAAAACATCGTTCCATTATTTTTTGACCTGACGCGCAAAATGTGACGAAAAGCGCATTTGGCGGATGAATCTCCGCTCTTCAACTATAGTGAGGAGTGACGAGACGCAAAAGGAGCGGAGAGGGGATGACCAGAGCCCGTAAAACGATTGCTATTATCTCGGGAACGATTGTGCTGTTAATCGTTCTTTTTTTCATCGTATTGGCGACCTTTGACTGGAACCGGCTCAAGCCGACGATCAATCAGAAAGTTTCCGCCGAACTCAATCGGCCATTCGCCATCCGCGGCGACCTGGGCGTGGTGTGGGAGCGACAGCCTGAGGAGCGCGGTTGGCGCAGTTGGATCCCGTGGCCGCATGTGCATGCCGAAGATATTGTGCTGGGTAACCCACCCGACATTCCGCAAGTGACGATGGTGCATTTGCCGCGCGTGGAAGCGACGCTGGCCCCGCTGGCGCTGCTGAGCAAAACGGTCTATTTGCCGTGGATTAAGCTCGAGCAGCCCGACGTCCGGCTGATAAGGCTGACGGAAAACAGCAATAACTGGACCTTTAAATTAGCTTCTGACCCGGCATCCGAAAAAGCCAACCCGCCATCGGCCTGGTCTTTCCGCCTTGATAATATTCTCTTCGATCGCGGCAACATCGCCATTGACGATAAGGTAACCCGCAGCGATATCGCGATCGTGGTCGATCCGCTTGGCAAAGCGCTGCCGTTTAGCGAAGTCACCGGTGCGGGCGACAAAGCGCAGGCGACAAAAGCCGGCGATTATATCTTTGGCCTGTCGGTGAAGGGGCGCTACAAAGGCCAGCCGCTGAGCGGCAGCGGCAAAATTGGCGGCATGCTGGCGCTGCGTAGCGATAGTACGCCGTTCCCGCTACAAGGGGATTTTCACTCTGGTAATACCCGGATAGCGTTTAGCGGCACGGTCAGCGATCCGCTTAATGTCGGCGGGCTCGATCTGCGGCTGAAATTTGCCGGCGACTCGCTGCGCGACCTCTACGATCTGACCGGCGTCCTGCTGCCGGAAACGCCGTCGTTTTCCACCGATGGCCGCCTGCGCGCCGACTTTAAGCATAAAAACGGCATGCGTTTTGACTATCGCAATTTTAACGGCCGGATTGGCGACAGCGATATCCACGGTTCGTTGACCTATACCACTGGCAAACCACGACCAAAGCTCACCGGCGATCTGGAATCTAAACAGCTGCGGCTGGCGGATCTGGGCCCGCTGATTGGCGTTGATTCCGGCGGCGGGGCGAAGAAATCCTCATCACGCAAAGCGGGCGATGCCGTACAGCCAGCGGGAAAAGTCCTGCCGGCCGATCGCTTTGAGACGGATAAATGGCAGGTGATGGACGCCGATGTGCGCTTCAAGGGGCGGCGAATCGAACACGGCGGTACTCTGCCCATCAGCGACCTGGCGACCCACATTATTCTTGAGCGCGGCGACCTGCGCCTGCAGCCGGTGCGCTTTGGCCTGGCCAACGGTTCGATTGCCGGCAGCGTGCATCTGCAGGGCGATAAAAAACCGCTACAGGGCGAAGCCAATCTGCAGGCGCGCCGGCTTAAGCTCAAGGCGCTGATGCCGAATGTTGAAATGATGCAGAAAACGCTCGGTGAGATGAGCGGCGATGTACAACTGCGCGGCAGCGGTAACTCGGTGGCGGCGCTGCTTGGCAACAGCAACGGCAACCTTAAGCTGCTGATGAATGATGGTCTGATTAGCCGCAACCTGATGGAAATCCTCGGCTTAAACGTCGGTAATTTTATCATCGGGCAGATTTTCGGCGATGAGGAGGTTCGGGTGAACTGCGCGGCGGCCAATATCGATGTGGTCAACGGCGTGGCGCGACCGCAAATTTTCGCCTTCGATACCGAGAACGCGCTGATTAACATTACCGGCACCGCCAGCTTTGCCTCTGAACAGCTGAATCTGACCGTTGACCCGGAAAGTAAGGGCCTGCGGGTGATTACTCTGCGTTCTCCGCTGTACGTGCGCGGTACGTTTAAATCACCGGATGCCGGGGTGAAAGCCGGGCCGCTGATTGCCCGCGGCGCGGTGGTGGCGGCGTTGGCGACGCTGGTCACGCCGGCGGCCGCTTTACTGGCGCTGATCTCGCCGGCGGAAGGCGAGGCGAATCAGTGCCGGACAATTTTGTCGCAGATGAAAAAGTAAGGATGAGATGAGCGATGGCCCTGACGGCAACAGCGTCAGGGCCTGCAGCTTACAGCGATTGATGGCGGGTTTCGTGGGTCAACAGCAGAGCGATCAGCGTCAGCGCCGCCATCGCCGCCAGGTAGATACCGACAGCCGGCAGGCCGTAATTGCCCTGCAGCCAGGCGGCAATATATGGTGCGACCGACGCGCCGAGGATCGACGACACGTTATAGGAGAAAGAGGCGCCGGTATAACGAACTTCCGTCGGGAACAGCTCCGGCAGCAGCGCGCCCATCGGGCCGAAGGTCAGCCCCATCAGGCTAAGGCCCAGCAGCAGGAAGGCGAAGACCAGAATCGGGTTGCCGGAACCAAGCAGCGGTTTAAAGGCGAACAGCGCGAACAGAATAATCATCGTGGTGATGATAATCATACTTTTACGACGGCCAAAGGCATCCGCCAGCAGGCCCGCCACTGGCACCATCACGCCGAAACCAATGACCGCCATCATCAGCATCCACAGCACTTCGTTACGCGGCAAACCTAAACCAATCGGCGCGGCTGCGGTACTGAAGGTCATGGAGTAAACGGTCATGATATAGAACAGGGTATAGGTCGCCAGCATGATGAAGGTGCCGAGCACGGTCACGCGCACGTGCTTAGTCAGCAGCGTGCCAAGCGGGATTTTGACCTGTTTTTTCGCCGCCGCCACCTTAGCGAAGACCGGGGTTTCATGCAGCGACACGCGAACATACAGACCGATAATGACCAGTACCGCAGAGAAGATGAACGGCACGCGCCAGCCCCATTCCATGAACTGCTGGTCGCTCAACAGCCACGACAGCAGCAGGAAGGTGCCGTTGGCGAAGAAGAAGCCGATTGGCGCCCCCAGTTGCGGGAAGGAGCCATATAGCGCGCGTTTGCGCGGTGGAGCGTTTTCCGTCGCCAGCAGCGCCGCGCCGCCCCATTCGCCGCCAAGGCCGAGACCCTGACCAAAGCGCGCCAGCGCCAGCAGCATCGGCGCCAGAATGCCAATGCTTTCATAGCCCGGCAGCAGGCCTATGACCACGGTGGAGATCCCCATAGTCAGCAGCGAGGCGACGAGTGTGACCTTACGGCCTACGCGGTCGCCGAAGTGGCCGAATAGCGCTGAGCCAATCGGGCGCGCGACAAAGGCGATGGCGAACGTCGCCAGCGACTGGAGCGTCGCGGCGGCAGCATCACCCTGTGGGAAAAAGATATGAGGGAAGACGATAACCGCGGCGGTGGCGTAAATATAGAAGTCGAAGAACTCAATGGCGGTGCCGATGAGCGAGGCGACGACGACTTTATTACGCGAGTTAACCGGCGTGGCGTCTTGCGCGTTGTCGATAGTAGTGGCTGTGGCTTGCATAGATCTTTCTTATTTTTGAGCGAACGAAAAGCCATATAGCCACAGCAAAAGAGACATTTCAATCTGTAACAAAACTCGCCATCGCGCAAAAAACAGGCAAAAAGCGGATAATTTTCGCCCTGAGAAAATATCTTCTATGAAATGCTTCACATAATTAAAATATTAGAGAATAAAACCAGTTTTAGGTTAAATAAAAGTTACGCGTTGGATTTATCTGCTGAAATGATAGGTTGGGCTGAATTTTGCGTCTTTATTCAGCCCGATAATGACTTTAATCGTGGGTTTTGCCCGGCATCCGCTTATCGTCTTTATACTCTGCGGTCGCAATCCATGCGGCGCAGAAGAGGGTCAGACGGGCGAAGAAGTAGAAGAAGGCCATCAGCCCCAGTACCGAACCAAAGGCGGCGCCGGAGGGGGATTTCACCAGCGCCGGCAGCGTCCAGGTCATCACGATTTTAATAATCTCAAAGCCAATCGCCGCAATTAGCGTACCGCGGAACAGCGCTTTGCGGCGTGGACGGTGGCGCGGCAGTCGCCAGAAGATCCAGAAAAACAGCAGATAGTTAGCGAAGATGGAAATCGCCAGGCCAATCAGGCGCCATGCGGGTTTCAGCCATTCTATATAATCGAGATACAGCGCGGAGATGATCATTTGCTGCGCGGATCCGGCAACGGAGGTAATCGACAGCGTGATAACCAGTGCGACCAGCAGGCCAATCAGCGAGATCAGATCGCGGAAGTATTTTACCCAGATTTTTTCCTGATCCTGCGGCGTACGTTCCCACACATCGCGCGACTGGGCGCGAATCGCTTCACGCAGGTTGCCCATCCAGTTAATGCCCGAGTAGAGCGCGACCAACAGGCCGACTAGCCCGACGGCGGTACGCTGCTGTACGGCGGTGTTGATGGTGTTTTTAAGCGTTGCCGCCAGCGTCGGGTCGCTGACGTTTTGCAGAATTTTATCGAAGATGTCCTGCAGTAGGGTCGGATGCCATGCCAGCACGAAACCGGCGGCGGCGAACGAGACCATCAGAATCGGGATCATCGACAAGAATGAGAAGTAGGTAATGGCTGCGCCAAACTGATTGCCAAGCCTGTCATTGAAGCGCTCGGCGGCGCGTAGCAGGTGGGCTATCACCGGATTACGTTGGACTTTAGCCGCCGTTCCGGTGACCGTTTTCAGCGCCTGGTTAGCTTTCTGCCCAACGGCGGAATCGTTGATGGCGGCGAGCGTACTTTTGTTTTTCTCCGGCTGCTGGTCCGTTTCCTGTGGCGGCTGGCGATCGTCGTTTTCCGGCGTCATAAGTGATTTCTTCCTTTCTTTACAGCGATATTCAGCCAAAAGTATACCTTAAACGACGCATCTTGCAGGCGCCCATCGGCCAGACGGGTATTGACGACTCGCGCTGATTAATCGACATAACCTTTCATCAATCCGCCCAGCCACTCCATAAAGAGATGTACGCGGCGGGAGAGATTGCGCCGATGTGGATAGATAATCGATACCGGCATCGGTTCGGCGCGGTACTGCGGCAGGATCTCAACCAGCTCGCCGGTGCGCAGCGGTTCGCGTACCGCGATGCGCGGAACCTGAATAATGCCGAGCCCGGCCTGACAGGCGGCCTGGTAGGTTTCGGTGCTATTGACGGTCAACACGCCGCCGGTTTTCACCCAGCGCACGGCGCCATCACTGACGACTTCAAAACCAGGCTGCCGCGCGCCGAAGTTGCTGGCGTAGTGGATCAGGGCATGATCCGCCAGATCGTCGAGGCTTTCCGGGTAGCCGAAGCGCGCCAGATAATGCGGACTGGCGCAGTTAATTTGCGTGAGCTTGCCGAGCGGGCGGGCGATGAGTCCCGAGTCTTTAAGCGTACCCACCCGGATCACGCAGTCGAAACCTTCGCGCACCACATCGACCAGCCGGTCGCTACTGCTCAGTTCGATTTCAATGCCGGGATACTGTTGTAAAAACGCGGGAAGTTTCGGGATGACCAGTTTTTTGGCGACGCTGATCGGCATATCGACACGCAGGCGGCCGCTGATGCTCGATGGATCGCCCTGAAACATACCATCCAGCTCTTCGAGATTACTTAACAGGTCTTTGGCGCGTTCGTAATAGACCATGCCGTCCTGAGTCAGCTGCACCCGGCGGGTGGTGCGGTGCAGCAGGCGGGCGCCGAGATGGCTTTCCAGCGCCTGGATCTGTCGCGATACGCTACCTTTGGGCAACCCAAGGGTATCGGCGGCGCGAGAGAAACTCTCCAGTTCCGCGACGCGGATGAAGAGTTGCATTGCGTGAATTTTATCCATACCTACTGCCTATTGTTGTTATTAACGAAACAGTAAAACGTAATTTAGCGCATTTATTGTTACTACGTCTGCTAATAAGCTCTTTATTCACACACACGTAATGACGAAGGGGTTTCTGATGACACAACGTATCGCTTTAGTGACCGGCGGCAGCCGCGGTCTGGGAAAAAATGCGGCGCTGAAGCTGGCGGCGAAGGGAACCGATATTATTCTGACCTACCACAGCAACCAGCAGGCGGCGCTGGAAGTGGCGCGCGAAATTGAGCAAACAGGAGCGCAAGCGGCGGCATTACCGCTGAACGTCGGCGATAGCGCCAGTTTTGCTGGCTTTACGCAACAGCTGACTCAATGTCTGAAGGAGAAGTGGCAGCGCGATAGTTTCGATTATTTATTGAACAATGCCGGCATCGGATTGACCGCGCCGTTTAGTGAGACCAGCGAAGCGCAGTTTGACGAGCTGATGAGCATCCACTTTAAGGGACCGTTCTTCCTTACCCAGCAGCTGCTGCCTTTGATTAAAGATGGCGGGCGCATTCTGAACGTCTCCAGCGGGCTGGCGCGCTTTGCGCTGCCGGGCTATTCCGCTTATGCGGCGATGAAAGGGGCGATGGAGGTGTTAACCCGTTATCAGGCGAAGGAACTCGGCGCGCGCGGGATATCGGTCAATATCATCGCGCCCGGCGCGATTGAGACCGACTTTGGCGGCGGCGCGGTGCGCGATAATGCCCAGCTTAACCAGCATATTGCCGCTCAGACGGCGCTGGGGCGCGTCGGCCTGCCGGATGATATCGGCAATGCTATTGCTGCGCTGCTGAGCGACGAGCTTGGCTGGATGAACGCCCAGCGCGTTGAGGTTTCCGGCGGCATGTTTTTATAATGACCACGCCCTGCGCATAATGACGCAGGGCGTCACCATATTGTGCGTTTTATTATTCCGTAACACTCTTTTGCATCATGCGTATCGCTGATTTTAAGCGGTTGGATTACACTGGCAGAAATAATATTATTATCCTGTTAGCTATCCGTTTAATTAAGGAATTTCTTACGTCAAATGTAATAAATATTATGAATGAGTAATCGTTACGCGCTGGCGTGTAACTATTCATCATCATGATGTTTATATCATCTACTCCATCGGTAAAATGGCTTAGGTCATACGGCGAGTTCTTATTTTTGCTGGCTGATATTACCCTTCCCCCACTTTTTAAGGGGTATTTTTTCGATGGAGAGCAGTCCATGCAAGTAATCATGTTTGACAGGCAGTCAATATTTATTCATGGAATGAAAGTCGGCTTACAACAACGTATTCCTGAAATTAATATTCATAGTACCTGTCAGGCAGAACAGCTGTGGCAGCTGCTCACGGCTCATCCGCAGGCGCTCCTCATACTTGATGGCGACCTGAACAGTGAATTTTGTTGCTGGTTGCTCCAGGAGAAGCAGCAGCGTTTTCCGCATGCCAAAGTATTATTAGTGGTTTCGGATGATAATAAAAGCTGGCTGCAACGAGCGCTGGCGTGGAACGTGCGCGCCATTGCCCAACGTGAGGATAGCGCCGATATGTTTGCCCAGATCATTAATAGCATCATGTTGGGGATGATGTGTCTGCCGGGCACCTGGTTAATGACCTCCGCGGATCGCAATAAACATGCGGTGCATCTCAGTCGCCGCCAGCAGGAAATTTTAAAACTGCTGGCGGAAGGCAGCTCTAATAAGGAAATTAGCCGTACGTTAAATATCAGCGCAGGGACCGTGAAAGCGCATCTTGAGTCGTTATATCGGCGGCTGGATGTGAAAAACCGAACCCAGGCGGCGATGGCATTTAATAGCGTCGGTGACAATTAACTGGTCTGACAAAACCGCTCGCACTCCTGCAGGCGATAGGCGTTATCGCGGTCAATGTGCCGCCATATCGCCAGCGCCTGCGTCATGTTGTGGCCGTTAAGATAATGCAAAATAGCGTCCAACTGCGGCTGGGCGCTGCCATCTAAACTGAACACCAGCGCCAGCAAGGCATCGTACTGCGGCTGAGTCAGTTCCACGACCAACCTGCGCTGTAATATCTGTTGGCACCGCAGCAGGTCTAGCGTCAATAGCATCATCGCCAGTTCGGCGGTGATGGGCGTCTCTTTCTCATCTTCACCGATAGCGTGGCCGTAGCCGACCCGCCATTGCCCAAATTTGTCCTGATACGGCAGTAGCGCCAGCCCTTGCGTCTGCTGGATAAAACGCAGCCCCGGCAGGCTTAACGTGGTGACGGTCATGATCTTTTCCTCTGTGGTTGGCGGCAGTGTAGAGGAAAAGCGGGGTCGCCCCCATTCGCCGGATGGCCCAGGGCCTTATTGGTAATCGTGGCGCATCAGGCCAAACAGCCAGTCATTGTGCCAACGGCCATGTAGCCAGTAGCTCTCGCGTAGCTCTCCTTCCTGAATAAACCCTGTTTTTAGCAGCAGTTGTTTTGAGGCTTGATTACCGGCGGTGACGCTGGCGGTCAGGCGACGGATGCCGCCTGTAGAAAACGCGTAATCACATAGCGCGCGCAGTGATTCATATCCGTAGCCCTGGCCCTGCGCCTGTGGGGCGAAGAGAAAGCCCACTTCGGCAATATCATCATCGTGATGACAATAGCCGGTCAGGCCGAGGGGCGTATGGCTTTGCCGATCGCGAACCACCAGGCACAGCCAGTGCGCGGCCTTAGGCGACCAGACCGGCAGGCGCGCATCAAACGCGGCGCGGATATCGGCGATGGGCCGGTTATCCGCGACATAGAGCATCACCTGCGGATCCTGTTGCAGGCTGAGAAAAAAAGACCAGTCGTCAAGCTGCAGCGGCGAGCAGCGCAGCCGCGGCGTAAGCAGTTCGGGCATGTTGTCGGCTCTGGCAAAGGGAAAATAAAACCTTAACAGCACAGCCTGCCGACGGAAAGTGCCTCATGAAGACCTCGGCTCGCCGTACAGGCTGATGAGTCGCCGCACGACGCCGTTGGTCCAGCCGAAGCCATCCTGCAGCGGATACTCCCCGCCGCCGCCCTCATGTGGGACGCCGCTGGCGATATGATATTTCTCAATGAGCTTGTGGTGTTTAAGATAAAATTGATTCACCGTCTGCAGCCAGCTCTGGGCGATTTCATCGCCGAGCGGGTCGTGGCCGTACATTTTGAATCCCTGTACCGCCATCCACTGCAGCGGCGCCCAGCCGTTGGGTTTATCCCACTGTTCGCCGCTTTCATATTCCGTCGCCATGATGCCGCCAGGGGTGAGCAGACGCGCGCGTACGGCATCCGCCAGCCGTTCGGCCTGGGCGTGGGTCGCCATCCCGACATACAGCGTGACGATGCTGGCGGCGGAGAACAAGGCCAACTGCTCACGGCGCCAATCGTAATCGCGAAAACAGCCGCACTCTTCATCCCACAGGTAGCGGGTCACCGCCTCCCGGCGAGCGTTGGCTTTACGGCGAAATTCGGCTTCAGCCTCGCGATCGCCCTTCAGGCCGGAAAGATTGGCGATGGTATTTTCCAGCTTAAACAGAAAAGCGTTGAGGTCGATGGGAATAAACTGGGTGGTGCGGATGCTCGCAAGCCTGGTGATATCGCGCAGCCAGCGGCTGGAGTAGTCCCAGCCGGAAGCCGCACCGGCGCGCAGGTCACGATAGACCTCGTTTGGCGGGCGGCCGGAATGCTTCGCCGTTTCGACATCTTCTCGCCAGGACTCATCGCGCGGCGTATCGCGGTCGTCCCAGTAGCGGTTAAGCAGCGAACCATCTGGCATACGCACCACGTGACGGTAGGCCTGGTTAGGGATCAGCGATTCCGCGCCGTCCATCCAGAAGGCGTGCTCTAATTTGAGATGGTCGAGATAGCGGCGCGCGCCGCGAACGCCATCTTCCTCAAACAGTTCAACCATCAGGGCGAACACCGGCGGCTGGGAGCGGCTGAGATAGTAGGTGCGATTGCCGTTGGGAATGTGGCCGTAAGTTTCAATCATCCATGCGAAGTTGTCGGCCATGCATTTGAGCAAATCTTCACGGCCGCTTTCCGCCAGCCCCAGCATGGTGAAGTAGGAATCCCAGTAGTAGGTCTCGCTAAAACGCCCGCCGGGGACGATGTACGACTGCGGTAGCGCCAGCAGCGACGACCACGGAATATGATCCTGCGGTTCACGTGTGAGCACCGGCCACAGCTTATCGATATGCTCTTTTAGCGTCAGTTTCGGATCAGAAGTGTAATCATCGGCGCGGTTATCCGGCAGCCAGAAGTTGTCTTCCACAAACTGACGCAAATCGAACTCCGGCGTACGCTTAACCCGTCGATAGTGCATCAGGATATCCAGCGGATCGTGTTTCGGCGCGCAGTCGGGAAAGGTTTTACTATCAAGAAAAATGCGCGACTTTTGGACGTTGGTAAACAACTCGAGATAGCGGTCGGCGGGGGTCAGCGCGTCAGACGCCGGTAGCCCTTCGATGATCTCCGGCTCCGGTTCGGCGTCGAACATTTCATCCAGTTTTAACTCATACGGATCGGCTTCGTAGCACGGATCGTTTTCGATCCTCAACTCGTCGTCATCAACGTTGCGTAGTTTCTGGCTGAACATAGCGATACAGGCCTCCGGATAGCGTGAGTTTAGGGGCCGGGCATGCCCGGGCTCTCTAATAAGCGTAGACACTCGCTTCGGTCTGCGGAAGATAAACTGTGCGTCACGTCACGCTTTTCGCTAAGAAAAAACGGCGGAGAAGAAGAGCAGGTCTTTGAAATTAAAGGGTGAATATTTACCGGTATCGTGAATGCGCGAAAACGAAATTCGGAGCATTCATTATGCAACAAAATTTGAACCGCCCCGGTAAACGCAGGCGGTTGGCTCGTTTACTCCCAGGCGGCTTCCAGCATCTCCAGCAGTTGCTCTGAATCCAGCGTGACCGGATTGGCTTTCATCGACGATGAACTACTGGCCGCCAGCGCGGCGGGTTCCAGCGCTTCGCGCGGCACGCCGAGGTCGCGTAAATTGCCGAGCCCCGAGCGCTGGCTCCATTCGCGCAGGCTTTGCCAGGCGTCATCCGGCGAGACGCCAAGTCCGGCGGCGATCCACTGGCGCACGTCGAGGAATCGCTGGCGCAGCGCCGGATTGGTTACCTGCGACTCATTGAGTTCCAGACCAAAGGGCAGCAGGCAGCCGCAGAGCGCGCCGTGGGAGGC
This sequence comes from Klebsiella sp. 141198, assembly GCF_050600785.1. NCBI lineage: Bacteria > Pseudomonadati > Pseudomonadota > Gammaproteobacteria > Enterobacterales > Enterobacteriaceae > Klebsiella > Klebsiella sp. 141198. Next base: position 184,347 of record NZ_JAQIRM010000006.1, on the reverse strand, counting down.
ATCGCTTAGCCCGCCAAGCGGCCCCGCAAGACCGTGAACCACGCCCAGCCCGGCGTTGGCCAGCGCCAGTCCGCCGCACAGGCTGACCCAGGCCAGCTCGTCGCGGCTGTCGGCACACTCTTTTTCCATCAGCGTTTTTAACGCGGCGATGCCGCGGGGGATCGCCTCCCGGCACAGGGCATCGGTGAAGGGCGTCGCCCGGGTGCACAGCCAGGGTTCGATAACCTGAGTTAAGGCATCAAGGCCGGAGCCGAGGGTGACGGTGCGGGGGGCGTTATCCGTTAAAGCGGGATCGACAATCGCCAGCTGCGGCAGCATGCGATCGTCGCGCAGGCTGACTTTGCGCTGCTGCAGCGGGACGTTGATGACCGCGTTTTTAGTGACCTCCGCGCCGGTGCCGGACGTTGTGGGAATAGCGACAAACGGTAGCGGGCTGGCTTCCAGTATTCTCCCCGTTCCGACGACTTCCAGATAGTCGATGACAGGCCCGCTTGCCGGGACCAGCGCGGCAATGGCTTTACCGGCATCAATGACCGCGCCGCCGCCGAGGCTGACCACCGCGCCAACGCCGCGCTCGCGCGCTAGCCGTACGCCGCGTTCAATATCGTCCAGCGTGGGTTCATTGGCGATAGCAAAAGTGCTGACCTGAAGATGCAATGCGCTCAGTTCGCTCAGTAAAAATTGAGCGCGGCTTTTGGTCGCGCCGTGAACCAGCAGCACCGGGGCATCATATTGCGCCAGCCACGGCGCGGCGCTGCGGGCCTGCCCGCGGCCAAAGCGGATATTGCCCGGCGTTAAGATGTTGAAGGGAGTGACCATGTGTAAGAGTACCTGTAGTGGATAATTATTCTGCAATCCACTATACACATTATCCGGCAAGCTTCATGTCTGCCATATTACGAAAAAGGGTTGCTGACGATGATAAGAATCTTGGGTAAACGCTCGTCTATTAACGTGCGCAAGGTGCTCTGGACCTGCGAAGAGGCGGGGGTCGAGTATCAGCAGGAAGATTATGGCAGCGGCTATAGCCCGCTTGATACGCCGGAATTTTTGGCGCTCAATCCGAATGCGTTAGTGCCGGTGCTGGTGGATGATGATTTTGTCCTTTGGGAGTCGAACAGCATCTGCCGCTATCTGGCGCGTAAGGCCGGTCGTGAGGATTTGTTGCCCTCTACGTTACGTGCCGCGGCGCAGGTAGAACACTGGATGGACTGGCAGGCGACGGAGTTTAATAGCGCCTGGCGCTACGCTTTCACGGGGCTGGTGCGTAAAGACCCGCGTTTTCAGGACCCGGCGGCGATTAAAGAGAGTATTGCCGCGTGGACGCGCTGCGTACAGATTGTCGACAACCAGTTGCTGCGCACCGGCGCGTGGCTGACCGGCGAGACGTTTACGCTGGCGGATATCGTGCTGGGGCTTTCGGTGCACCGCTGGAAAATGACGCCGTTCGCCCACCCGGAGATGGCAAACGTCGAACGCTGGTATATGGCCCTTAACCAGCGTCCGGCATTTATGCGCCACGGTAATAACGGCGTGGCGTAGCGGCTGATTTAGCGTCGCGGGCGGGTACTGCCCCTGACGATAAGCTTCCCCTGCAGAACGTGCTGAACGGCGCTGGTTTCAGCCGCGCCCAGCTGCGTTTTCAGTACGGCGATGGCGGTATCCACCATTTCCGATAGCGGCTGGACCCAGGTGGTTAAATTTATCAGCGGCCAGCTGGCCATGGCGATATCATCGAACCCGACGACGGAGATATCTTCGCCCGCCTTCATGCCCATTTCGCCGACAACCACGTTGAGGGCGGCGATGGCCATCATATCGTTGGCGCAAAATAGCGCGTCCGGCGGCGTTGGCAACGCCATCAGTCTGCGGGTGGCGTTCATCGCTTCTTCTATCGACCACATTCCGCTATCGCGCAGCATCGGGCGCGCGCCGCGGGCCTCCAGACGCTGTCGAAAGCCTGTCTCCCGGTCGCGGCTGGTAGAGGAGGTATCTCTACCGGCAACAAATGCCAGCTGCTGATGGCCGAGATCCAGCAGGAAATCGGCAATCGCGGCGCCGCCGGCCAGGTTATCGCTGGTGACGCTGGAAACCGATCGGCTGTCGTTTTTGCGGTTGAGCAGCAGCACCGGCAGCCCGAGCTGCTGGCATTCATGAGCAAAGTGTGAAGAAAGGCTATTGGACACCAGCACTAGCGCTTCAACACGATGACGCAGAATCTCTTCCATGATTGGGGTAGTGTCATCATCACGGTACGTCGAAAACAACAGTACCCGGTATCCCATCAGGTTCAACGCTTGTGACAGTTCATCCAGCACCGCGGCGTAGAAGGGATTCACCAACCCCGGAACGACAACACCAATAAGCGTTGAGCGGCGGGTGATCAGCGACTGGGCGATAAAGCTCGGACGATAGCCCAGCTCGGCGGCGATCTTACGCACCTTTTCTTTGGTGGCTGGCGAAATTTTCGCTCCTTCGGTAAAGGCGCGGGATACCGCAGATTGCGAGACGCCAGCCGCTTTCGCGACATCGTAACTGGTGACTGCTCGTTTGTTTTGACCTGCCATTCCGTTGCCTCTCCTGACCCATGCCCCGTCATTATGCGTGAATCTTCCCCCCTGTCACTAATTTTGCGATCTCCGTTGCATTCGAATGCATTGCTGCTTCACATAACATTTCATTCACGCCAGGATGCAAGTGAATTCGAATGCATTAGCATTTCATTAACATCATAGTGAGGCAAGTTATGGCTATCTGGCTCAAGCGCGGTGCGGAATCTGAAGCAGTGAAATCTCACGACCGTACGGTTCGTGAAGCGGTAGAGAAAATCCTGGCGGATATTGAAGCGCGCGGTGACGCAGCGGTGCGCGAGCTGTCGATTAAGTTCGATAAGCTCGATCGCGCAAACTTCCGCCTGTCGCAGCAGGAAATCGATGATTGCTATGCGCAGCTGTCGGAGCGCGATATTGCCGATATCCGCTTTGCGCAGGAGCAGGTGCGTAATTTCGCGCAGCACCAGCGCGACAGCCTGAAAGATATTGAGGTTGAAACGCTGCCGGGCGTCATTCTGGGACACAAAAATATTCCGATCAGCGCGGCGGGCTGCTACGTGCCGGGCGGGAAATACCCGCTGCTGGCGTCGGCGCATATGTCGATTATCACCGCGAAAGTCGCAGGTGTGCCGCGCATTGTCACCTGTGCGCCGCCGTTCAACGGTAAGCCGGCGCCGGCGATTGTGGTTGCGCAGCATATGGCGGGGGCCGACGAAATCTACTGCCTGGGCGGTATTCAGGCCGTGGCGGCGATGGCAGTCGGTACCGAGAGTATCGCCCCGGTGGATATGCTGGTAGGGCCGGGCAACGCCTTTGTCGCTGAAGCCAAGCGCCAGCTGTTTGGCCGCGTCGGTATCGATCTGTTCGCCGGGCCGACGGAAACCCTGGTCATTGCCGATGAAAGCGTGGATGGCGAAATCTGCGCCACCGACCTGTTAGGTCAGGCGGAGCATGGCCCTGATTCTCCGGCGATTTTGTTGACGACCTCGGAAACGCTGGCGCGCGAAACGCTGGCGGAAATTGAACGCCTGCTGGCGGTGCTGCCCACCGCGGAAATCGCGCGCCAGTCGTGGGCGAAGTTTGGCGAAATCATTGTGGCTGAAGACCGGGAAGAAATGCTGAAAATCGCCAATGAGCTGGCGTTCGAACATGTGCAGGTAATGACCTGCGACCCGGACTGGTTCCTCGAAAATATGCAGAACTTTGGCGCGTTGTTCCTGGGCCCGCGAACGAACGTAGCTTATGGCGATAAGGTTATCGGCACCAACCATACCCTGCCGACGCGTAAAGCGGCGCGTTATACCGGGGGGCTGTGGGTTGGGAAGTTCATCAAAACCTGCACCTATCAAAAGGTTCTTACCGATAGCGCCTCCGCGCAGATCGGCGAGTACTGTTCGCGTCTGTGCGCCCTCGAAGGTTTCTCCGGCCACGGTGAACAGGCCAATGTCCGCGTGCGCCGCTACGGCAATAAAGACGTTCCTTACGCTGGGATTCCTGAATAACCCGTAAGGTCTGAAACGGGAAGCGGGATACGCTCCCCAACTTAACATCGGCCGCCCGATAACAAGGAAATAAGCGGCGGCCATGCTGACGGATAACCCTATGGACGTATTGATTGCCTTACTGGCGTTAGGATTGCTGATGCTCGCCGCCTATCGCGGCTATAGCGTGATCCTTTTTGCCCCTTTGGTTGCGCTCGGCGCCGTATTACTCACCCAGCCAGCCGCCGTTGCCCCGGTATTCAGCGATATCTTCATGGATAAGCTGGTAGGGTTTGTAAAACTCTATTTCCCGGTTTTTTTACTCGGCGCGGTCTTCGGGAAATTAATTGAGTTTTCCGGATTTTCCCGTTCAATCGTAAGTGCTGTTACCCGGCTGATGGGGCAAAACAAGGCGATGCCGGTGATTATTCTGGTCTGCGCGTTGTTAACCTATGGCGGGGTTTCGCTATTCGTGGTGGTATTTGCGGTCTATCCCTTCGCCGCTGAGATGTTCCGCCAGAGCCAAATTCCGAAACGGCTAATGCCTGCGACTATCGCGCTGGGTGCCTTCACTTTTACGATGGATGCGCTACCGGGTTCGCCACAGATTCAGAATATTATTCCGACTACTTTTTACGGTACGACCTCCTGGGCAGCGCCCTGGCTTGGGGTACTGGGTTCCGCATTTGTGGCTATTGGCGGCTGGTTATATCTGGAGGCGATGCGCCGTAAAGCGCAGCGCAGGGGCGAGGGTTATGGAAGCGAGCTCGTGAATGAACCTGAAACCCCGGCAGACCTTAATTTGCCGCATCCGATGATCGCGCTGCTGCCGTTGATAATCGTCGGCGTCGCCAACCTGCTGTTCACCTGGCTTATTCCTCAGGCGTACGGTAGCCATTTCCTGATTGACCTGCCGGGACTGAAAGCGCCGATGGAAAGCGACGTGAAGAAGATGGTGGCGATTTGGGCGGTGATGGCGGCCTTGTTGTGCGGAATTATCACTATCTTCCTGTTTGCCGGGCGTAGCCTGAAGGGTAAGCTGGCCGACGGTAGCAAAGTCGCCGTTGGCGGCGCGATGCTGGCGGCGTTGAATACTGCATCAGAGTATGGTTTTGGCGGGGTGATTGCCGCGCTGCCGGGCTTTGTTCAGGTGGCCGATGCGCTGAAAGCGATCCCAAATCCTTTACTCAATCAGGCGATTACGATCAATATTTTGTCCGGGATCACCGGTTCATCCTCCGGTGGAATGAGTATTGCCCTGGCGGCGATGGCGGATCGCTTTGTGGAGTCGGCCCATGCTGCGGGGATCCCGCTGGAAGTGATGCACCGTGTGGCGTCGATGGCGGCGGGCGGCATGGATACATTGCCGCACAATGGGGCGATCATCACTTTGCTGGCGGTGACCGGACTGACGCATCGCCAGGCCTATAAACCGATCCTCGGCATCACGTTGTTTAAAATCCTCGGTGCCTTTTTCATTATCGGCGTTTACTACGCCACCGGACTGGTATAAAGCCCGGGCCGTCGGCTATCTGTGCCGACGGCCTTATTTATTTTTCAGCGTATTCGCTTTGCGCTGGCCGGGTAATGCCGCTACGATCCGCGTCTATTTTTTATCTCATCCCAAAAATGCGCGGCAGGTAGGTGAAGTTTGAACAAGCGGTTAGGCCTTGTGCTATTGGCATTACTGTTGGTTTCAGGCTGCTCCGGCACGCTGTCGCAAATGAGCCCTCCCAGCAATGAAACCAGCCTGGTGGGGCATAACGGGCAGCGGCTTTCCGTCGATACTTTCGTCAGCCATTACATGCGCGAGAAGCAGGTCAGCGGCGTGGTAGTGGCGATTATTCATCACAACGGTCCGGCGGAGTTTCACTGCTTCGGCGTGACGGATGAAAAGCAACGCTACCCGATAACTCCGCAAACGCTTTTTGCCCTCGGCTCTTTAAGTAAAGGCGTGACCGCTGAAGTGGTCACGATGCTGGTCAACGAGGGGCGTTTGCACTGGAACGATACGCTGCAAACCCTGCTGCCGCCGGGGACCGTGCTCAGCGACGACGCCCGCAAGATAACCTTGCTGCAACTGGTCACCCATACCTCCGGGCTGCCGCGTCAGCCGATGAACATGCTGTCGCTTGAGCATCTGTTGGCGTATCTCAACAATGGTGAAAACTTTTATCACGAACTTGATGCCGACGGCGTGCTGAGCTATCTGAGCAACTTCAATGCGCCGCTGGAGCGCGAGCCGGGTTATTCCAATCTTGGTTTTGCTATCCTGGGGTATATTCTCAAATACCAAACCGGCGAATCGATTGAGACGCTGGCTTCACGGATGATCTTCCGACCATTGGCGATGGGGAATACCAGCTTTCTGCCGCAAACGCTGCGCGAATATCCGTGGCGGGCGTTGGGGCACGCAGGCGATCAGCCGAAGTTTAAACCGCGCGGCGCGCTGACGCCGGACTGGCAGTTCACCAATAACATGGTTGGCGCGGCGAGTTTGTACAGCGATGCCGCCGATCTGATTAATTATGCCCGCGCTCACTTCGCGCCCACGGGGCAGACGGTGCTCGATAAGGCATTCAGGGACGTTAGCGTCGATTATTATCCGCGGCAAATTGAAGCAGCGAACATTGCCTGGGTGACCGACACATTTGGCCGGCAGCAATTGACCTATCAGGTGGGATACATCGGCGGCTATTCGAGCTATATCGGCTTCGATAAAGCGAATCAGAATGCGGTGGTGGTGCTGCAAAACAGCTTTAACTGGAGTAACTACATCGGCCATCAGATCCTACGTAATCTGGTGACGGAGTCAAAATGAAGCCCCGTCCTGAGACGGGGCTGCGCGGATTAACGCATGGTGACAAACTCTTCCGCTGCCGTCGGGTGAATGGCAACGGTGTTGTCGAAGTCTTTTTTGGTCGCGCCCATCTTCAGCGCTACCGCAAAGCCCTGCAGCATCTCATCCATTCCGAAGCCGATACCGTGAATACCGACAATCTTCTCTTCCGGGCCGACGCAGACCAGCTTCATGCGGCACGGCTGGCGGTGAGAGGTCACGGCGGTATACATCGCGGTGAAGGACGATTTGTACACCTTCACGGCGTCATCGCCGTACTGCTCGCGCGCCTGCGGCTCGGTTAAGCCAACGGTGCCGATTGGCGGGTGGCTGAAGACCACGGTCGGGATGTTGCTGTAGTCCAGGTGCTCTTCCGGCTTGTTGTTAAACAGGCGTTCGGACAGACGACGGCCTGCCGCCACGGCGACCGGCGTCAGCTCGACGGCGCCGGTATTATCGCCCACCGCGTAGATGCCCGGTACGTTGGTGTTCTGGAACTTATCAACGATGATGTAGCCTTTATCGTTGGTTTTAACGCCCGTTGCCACCAGGTTGAAGTTATCGGTCGCCGGTTCGCGGCCAATCGCCCAAATCAAGCAATCTACGGTCTGGCTGCGGCCATCTTCCAGCTCCAGAGTCAGGCTGCCGTCGGCATTCTTGACTACCGCCTTCGGAATTGCGTTCGTGTGCAGCTGCGGGCCTTCGGCGTTCATCACTTCCACCAGAGTCTCAACGATCAGCGGATCGAAGCTACGCAGCGGCGCGTGTTTACGCACGAACAGGTGCGTTTCGGCGCCGAGGCCGTTAATCACACCGGCCAGTTCAACGGCAATATAGCCCGCGCCGACTACCGCCACGCGCTTCGGCAGCGCCGGCAGTTCGAAGAAACCGTCGGAATCAATACCGTATTCCACACCCGGAATGTTCGGGTGGCTCGGGCGGCCGCCGGTGGCGATCAGGATATGATCGGCGGTAATGGTTTCGCCGTTGACTTCCACGGTATGGGCATCGACAAAGCGCGCGAACCCTTTGATAACATCAACTTTATTCTTACCCAGCACGTTGTCGTAAGAGGTATGAATACGGTCGATATAGGCGCTGCGGCTGGCGACCAGCTTATCCCAGTCGAAATGATTGATGGTGGTATCGAAACCGTAATCCGGGCCATACAGGTGGATTGCTTCGCGGATCTGCGCCGCATGCCACATTACTTTTTTCGGCACGCAGCCGACGTTGACGCAGGTGCCGCCCAGCTCTTTGGCTTCAATCAGCGCGCACTTCTGGCCGTACATCGCCGCACGGTTAATCGAGGCGATACCGCCGCTGCCGCCGCCGATGGCGAGGTAATCATAATGTTTGCTCATGCCCATATGTCCTTAATCGTTAATTTCCGCGATTGTAGCGCGAGGCTTAAAAGGTTCCACCGATGGTTGCGATTACTCCGGTACGATCCAACTCACGGTCGCGTGACCGGTACCGGCTGGAACCAGTTTGCTGTGCAGCCACGGCAGTACGTTATTCATCTGCTGTTCCAGCTTCCATGGCGGGTTGATGACGATCATCCCGGAGGCGGTCATGCCGCGCTGGTCGCTGTCCGGACGCACCGCCAGCTCGATTTGCAGAATTTTACGAATACCTGTGGCTTCTAAATCTTTGATCATGCGTTTGATTTGCGCGCGCAGCACCACCGGATACCACAGCGCGTAGGTGCCGGTGGCGAAGCGTTTATAACCTTCGTTGATCCCGGTGACCACCGCCTGATAATCGGTTTTAATTTCGTACGGCGGGTCGATAAGAATCAGACCGCGGCGAGAAACCGGCGGCAGCTTGGCCTTCAGCTGCTGATAGCCATCGGCTTTATCGACGCGCGCGCGGCTGTCTTTCTGGAACTCGGCGCGCAGCAGCGGGAAGTCGCTCGGGTGCAGTTCGGTCATCTGCAGGCTGTCCTGCTCGCGCAGCAGTTGGCGCGCGATAAGCGGCGAACCCGGGTAGTAACGCAGCTGGCCGCTGCGGTTGAAGTGCTCGACGACCGAAATATACGGTTCCAGCTCAGTCGGTAGATCGTCCTGCTGCCAGATACGGGCGATGCCTTCAAGATACTCGCCGGTACGTTCGGCGTGCTCGCCGCTCAGCTGATAGCGGCCCGCGCCGGCATGGGTGTCCAGGTAGAGAAACGGTTTTTCTTTCTCTTTCAGCGATTCAATGATCAAACTCTGAACGGTGTGTTTGAGGACGTCGGCGTGGTTGCCTGCGTGAAAGCTGTGGCGATAACTGAGCATGGATGCAGAGATTCCGGAAATAAACAAGTTAACCGACAGTTTACCGCAGTTCGCCCAGGATTGCCGCTGTCGCACCGTCTGTCATTGAAATTCCCGCAACTATCCCCCATTCTAGATCTCATGCAAAAGCGCCGGAACGCGCGCTTCATTCACCCTCTTCAACAGGACAGCGCATATGACCAATCCATTACTGACGCCTTTTTCATTGCCGCCATTTTCTGCAATCAAACCGGAGCACGTGGTCCCTGCGGTCACCAAAGCGCTCGATGATTGCCGGGCTGCGGTGGAAAGCGCGGTGGCGCACGGCGCGCCGTATAGCTGGGAAAATCTTTGCCAGCCGCTGGCGGAAGTGGACGATGTGCTGGGACGCATCTTCTCGCCAATCAGCCATTTGAATTCGGTAAAAAACAGCCCGGAGCTGCGTGAAGCCTACGAACAGACGCTGCCGCTGCTCTCCGAGTACAGCACCTGGGTCGGTCAGCATGAAGGCCTGTATAAAGCCTACCGCGACCTGCGCGACGGCGATAACTACGCCACGCTGAATACCGCGCAGAAAAAAGCGGTCGATAACGCGCTGCGCGATTTTGAATTATCCGGGATTGGCCTGCCGCCGGAAGCGCAGAAACGCTACGGCGAAATCGCCGCGCGCCTCTCTGAACTTGGCAATCTGTACAGCAACAACGTGCTTGATGCCACCATGGGCTGGAACAAGCTGGTGACCGACGTCGCCGACCTCGCAGGCATGCCGGAAAGCGCGCTGGCCGCCGCTCAGGCCCAGGCGCAGGCGAAAGAGCAGGAAGGATATCTGCTGACGCTGGATATCCCGAGCTACCTGCCGGTGATGACCTACTGCGATAACCAGGCGCTGCGCGAAGAGATGTATCGCGCCTATTCCACCCGCGCCTCCGATCAGGGGCCGAACGCCGGTAAATGGGATAACAGCCCGGTGATGGCTGAGATCCTCGCGCTGCGTCACGAGCTGGCGCAACTGCTGGGCTTTGACAGCTACGCCTTTAAATCTCTGGCCACCAAAATGGCCGAAAACCCGCAGCAGGTGCTCGATTTCCTGACCGACCTCGCAAAACGCGCGCGTCCGCAGGGTGAGAAAGAGCTGGCTCAGCTGCGTGCTTTCGCCAAAGCCGAGTTTGGCGTCGATGAACTGCAGCCGTGGGATATCGCTTACTACAGCGAAAAACAGAAGCAGCATCTCTACAGCATCAGCGATGAGCAGCTGCGCCCGTATTTCCCGGAAAACAAAGCCGTTAACGGCCTGTTTGAAGTGGTTAAGCGTATTTATGGTATTACCGCCCAAGAGCGTACCGATGTCGATGTGTGGCATCCGGAAGTGCGTTTCTTCGAGCTGTATGACGAAAATAACGAGCTGCGCGGCAGCTTCTATCTCGACCTTTATGCCCGCGAACATAAACGCGGTGGGGCGTGGATGGATGACTGCGTCGGCCAGATGCGTAAGCTGGATGGTTCCCTGCAGAAACCGGTCGCTTATCTAACCTGTAACTTCAACCGTCCGGTAAACGGTAAACCGGCGCTGTTCACGCACGATGAAGTGATCACCCTGTTCCACGAGTTCGGCCATGGTCTGCATCATATGCTGACCCGCATTGATACCGCCGGCGTTTCCGGCATCAGCGGGGTGCCGTGGGATGCGGTCGAGCTGCCGAGCCAGTTTATGGAAAACTGGTGCTGGGAGCCGGAAGCGCTGGCCTTTATCTCCGGTCATTACGAAACCGGTGAACCTCTGCCGCAGGAGCTGCTGGAGAAAATGCTGGCGGCGAAAAACTACCAGGCGGCGATGTTTATTCTCCGCCAGCTGGAGTTCGGTCTGTTCGATTTCCGTCTACACGCGGAATATTCGCCGGAGCAGGGGGCGAAAATCCTCGAGACGCTGGCCGAGATTAAAAAACAGGTCGCCGTGGTGCCGGGCCCAACCTGGGGCCGCTTCCCGCATGCGTTCAGCCATATCTTTGCGGGTGGCTATGCCGCGGGCTACTACAGCTATCTGTGGGCCGATGTATTGGCGGCAGATGCCTTCTCACGCTTCGAAGAAGAGGGGATTTTCAACCGTGAAACCGGTCAGTCATTCCTCGACAATATCCTGAGCCGCGGCGGTTCCGAAGAGCCGATGGAGCTGTTCAAACGCTTCCGCGGGCGCGAGCCGCAGCTGGACGCGATGCTTGAGCATTACGGGATCAAAGGCTGATTGCTACGTGAAGATCTGCTTAATTGATGAAACAGGCGCCGGTGACGGCGCCTTATCTGTTTTGGCCGCCCGTTGGGGGCTGGAGCATGATGCTGAGAATCCGATGGCGCTGGTGCTGACGGACGCGCATCTGGAGCTGCGTAAGCGCGATGAACCCAAGCTTGGCGGCATCTTTGTCGATTTCGTCGGCGGCGCGATGGCCCATCGGCGCAAGTTTGGCGGCGGCCGCGGTGAAGCGGTAGCCAAAGCGGTGGGCATTAAAGGCGATTATCTGCCGGATGTTGTCGACGCTACCGCCGGGCTGGGGCGTGATGCCTTCGTGCTGGCGTCGGTCGGCTGTCGCGTGCGGATGCTGGAGCGTAATCCGGTGGTCGCCGCGCTGCTCGACGATGGTTTGAAACGTGGCTATGCCGATGCGGAGATCGGCGGCTGGCTGCAGGAGCGCTTACAGCTGATTCATGCCTCCAGCCTCAATGCGTTGACCGATATCACCCCGCGCCCGCAGGTGGTTTATCTGGATCCGATGTTTCCCCATAAGCAGAAAAGCGCGCTGGTCAAAAAAGAGATGCGGGTATTTCAGTCGCTGGTGGGGCCGGATTTAGACGCCGATGGTCTGTTGGCGCCGGCTCGACAGCTGGCGACCAAACGAGTGGTGGTGAAGCGTCCGGACTATGCGCCGCCGCTGGCGGATGTCGCCACGCCGAACGCGGTGGTGACCAAAGGACATCGTTTTGATATTTATGCCGGTACGCCGGCGTAATATTACGCCGTGGTAGTATTTCCCGGATAGCGGCGCAAAGCGCCTTATCCGGGCTACTTATTGAGGCCTAACGCGGCCAACTATTCTGAAAGAAATCCTTCTCTAATAGATAGCTTAAGTTTTCAGCCTGCCATGGGCAACCGAGGCATTTGCCGGGCATTTCAACTTCAATGGGCGCGATCGGATTGGTATATATTAGCGCGAACTTTCGCCAGAGAACGTTGCGCATTTTAATTTCGCGTATATCAGTATAAGGGATGCGCTGGTAATTATCTTTGTAATCATAAAACAATGAAAGATTAAGCTGGACTATTTGTGTGTCGGCGAAGTACAGCACCGCTGGCTTCGAACGAATAAGACCATGAACATATTTTCGTTCATCAATGGTTTCATTTGGCAATAATTCGCTAAGTATCTGGAGCAAGTTATCCCTTTTAAACCCATTATTCATAATAATTCCTTTTATCTATGATTTATTTACCGGACGCTTGTGTTTGAAATGTGTTCGCGGTTTTTCATATGTATTAATTAAGGCCACGTATCTTGCAGAGTAGTTTATCATACTAAAAACACCACAAATAATATGGTAATAAAATAAGACTTATGCTTATTTTCCTGCGGAGATATTTGGGGTCTATATCAAATATATTTTTATATTGATATTATAAATAAAAAGCGGTGACCGGATAGATAGAGCATTAGAAAGTAGCCCGGCTCGCGTAGCGCAAGCCGGGAACCGCAATACTTAAACAAACGGCGCCAGCGGATCGGCAATCTCAAACGCGGCGGCTTTATCGGCTTTCGGCGGATAGATAAGTTCGCTGACGATCGACACCTTCACCTTTTTTGCCTCTTCGCGCGTCAGTTTCACCTGCTGATCCCAACCCTCGGTGTAAACCGCGCCCCAGGCGCCGAGATCCAGACAGGTAACGTAGGTTTCCTGGCGATAGGGCAGCGGCGCGACGCCCAGCAGGCCGGCGGCGGCGTTATTACCGGCGAATTTACCGAGCAGGATAGCGTGCTGGCAAGTCATCAGGGCGTGATTGCCCTTATCATCGGTCGCGGCATAGGCCACGTCGCCGGTCGCGTAGATATCATCGTAACCCACCACCTGTAGTTCGGCGTTGACATGCAGACGCCCTTGACGGTCGCGCGGCGCATCGATTTGCGCTGTTAGATTATTCGCCTGCACGCCGACGGTCCAAATCACGGTCTGCGAGTCGATACGCTTTCCGTCTTTCAGGTTCACGCCAGCGGCATCGATGCTTGCCACTTCAGCATTCACAAGCCACTCGACGCCCAGTTCTTTTGAGGCCTGAATGATGACTTCACGCAGCGCATCGCTGTATCGAGAGCCCGGCTGCGGACCGCGTTCAACTACGACTACTCTGGTCTTAGAATTCGAGCCGAAGATCGCGCGCAGCTTGGTCGGTAATTCCATCGCCATCTCGATACCGGTAAAGCCGCCGCCGCAGACTACCACGGTGTTGCGCGCATCGCTTTGCGGACGCTGTGCTAAAGCAATTAAGTGGTTTTCCAGCGTCGTAGCGCTTTCGAGCTGATCGAGGTCGAAAGCGTGCTGTGCCGCGCCCGTGACCATCGCGCGGTTGACGTGACTACCGCTCGCCAGGACTAAACGATCCCAGTACTGAGCGTGGCTTTCGCCGTTGCTATCGGTCCAGGTTACCGTTTTATCCGCGGGATGGATCTGCGACACGCTGCCACGAAGAAAACGGATCCCGGTAGCATCGAACAGTGGCTGTAGTGGCGCAACCAGCGACGGTACGTCGCTTTCGTAGAAACGAGGACGAATGCGCAGCTCAGGCTGCGGCGCAATGACTGTGATATCAACGGCCTGCTGTTGATTTTTTTCCGCTAAACGCGCGGCGCTCAGGGCCGCCCACATCCCGGCAAAACCGGCGCCTACGATCAGGATTTGTTTACGCATCTTTTTTTCACTCGCTGTTAACTACGATTCATTTACTCGGATTTTATTGGTCGCAGTTAAGAAAAGCAACGCCTCTCACGCGATCCTGAGGATCCTTTAGCAGCGTTTTTATTTAATATACTGATAAATAATAAATTAAATTTTTGTCTTGCGAGAGGAGATATCAGATATCTGGAATGAGGCGGTGGGAAAAGCTACAATAACTCAGATTAATATTGGCTGAGATAAGTGAATGGCATTTTACAGTTCCGGAGTTGAGTACGGCATCCATAGCCTGATGTGTATGGTGGACAGCAAAGGCGACGCCCGCGATATGAGCGTGCGCGAAATCGCCGAGCTGCAAAACGTGCCCTACGATTATCTGGCCAAGATTTTTACCCGCCTATCGAAAGCGGGCCTGGTGCGCAGTATTGAAGGCAAAGGCGGCGGCTTTCAGCTTGCCAGAGCGGCTGAGCACATCACCGTGTTGGATGTTGCCAACGCTATTGATGGCGAAAAGCGTATTTTCGAGTGCCGTGAGATCCGCCAGCGTCTTGCGGTGTTTGATGAGCAGCCGCCGCAGTGGGCCTGCGAAGGTATTTGCGGTGTGCGTGCGGTCATGGATATGGCGCAGCAGCGAATGGAAGAGGCGTTAGGCCAGCATACTATCCTCGATCTGGCGCGTAAGATGTACCGTAAAGCGCCGGATGAGTTTGTGATTGAAGTGCAGGAGTGGATCGCGGCGCGTAAGAACTAGGCCGCGCGCCCCGGCGGTTGTCGCCGGGGCGGCTAACGGGTTACTCGGCGCTGGCCGGGGTATTGATCATCCGGTTCAGCCACGGCACCATAAAGGCCATCACCACCGTCACCGCCAGGGTCACGAGGCCAATTTTACTAAACACGTTGGTGTAGATCGGCAGCGTCTGCAGCGGGTCGGTTATATTTTCCGGCACCGCGGTGAAGGTCGCGACATAGCCGCCCATCAGGAACGCGGCGGCCTGTGTCAGGAACCACATCCCCAGAATAAAGCCCATCAGCCGCTGCGGAACCAGCGCGGCGACCATCGCCAGTCCCAGGGCGCTAATCAGCAGTTCGCCGAGACTCTGGAACAGATAAACCAGCACGATAAACCATGGCGAGGTGAGCCCCTGCGGGTCGGCAAACCACATCCCGGCCGCGGCGGCGGTCAGAAAGCCCAGCGCGCAGAGGAACATGCCGAGAGTGAATTTCATCGGCATGGTCAGGTCTTTACCTTTGTTGCCAAGACGGGTGTAGATAGCCGCCAGTACCGGGCTGGCGACCACCACCCAGAACGGGTTCAACGCCTGGAAACTCACCGGGTTAATCGCGATGCCGAGAATGTCGTGATGCACGTTATTGATGGCGAAGAAGTTCAGCGAGGTTGGCATCTGGGCGTACAGGATATAAAACACCACCGCTTCGAGCATCAGGATGAAGGCGACGAACATCTTGTTGCGGCCGGTTTTATCGAGGCGGAAGGCTTCGCGGAAGAAGAAAATCGTCACCACGATGGACAGCACAATCAGCACCAGGTTGGCGATTTTAACGTTATGCATCAGCCAGGCGCAGAGGAAAATCATCACCACGGTGCCGACCAGCACGTACAGCAGATTACGGAAACTCAGCGGCTGATGATCCGGGGTTGAACCGATATCTTTCACCATTCCACGGCAGGCGAAGTAGACCATCAGCGCGACGATAAGCCCGGCGCCGCACAAGTTGTAGGTCACCGCGTAGCCGAACTTATCGGCAATAACCGGCGCCAGCGACAGCGACAGTAGCGAGCCGATATTAATCGACATATAAAACAGGGTGAAGGCGCCGTCGAGACGGGCGTCTTTCGGCGGATAGCATTTTGACAGTAGGCTCGCTGGATTGGCTTTAAACAGCCCATTGCCGACGGCGATAGTGCCAAGCGCGATAAAGATAAGGTCGGGTTTGAGCAGCGACAGGCCGGTCATAAAGTAGCCGATAGCCAGCACGACGGCGCCGAGCACCAGCGTGCGTTTGGTTCCCAGCAGATGGTCACCGACATAGCCGCCGATGGAAATGAGGCCGTAGACCAGCGCCGCAAAGGCGCCAAAGGTGATAAATGCCTGTTCCTGAGAGAAACCAAGCTGTTTAACAAAGAACACCGCCAGGATGCCCTGGACGCCGTAATAGCCAAAACGCTCCCATAACTCTACAAAAAAGATCATGAAGAACGGACGGGGTTGCTGCAGCAAGCCCGTAGGTGCAGTTGTTTTCATATTCCTTCGCCTTTTAGTGCTATCCCAAAAAGTATGAACGCGTCTGCCAAAACGCGCCGAAAAAGTCTTATGGCCCATAATGATTCGGCCATTGGCTGAATGTATAGATTATTATATAGATATTAATTCTAATAAATGGTTGATCACACTAACCGATATTAATTATCTGGATTGATATCCTGATGGGGGCAATGGGATTCAGGCGGGATGCAGCATAAAAACAAAAACGCCCGCAGGCGCGGGCGTTGGCTGGCGAGGAAAAGCGATTATTCGTCTTCTTCGTCGCGCAGCGGTACGATCAGCATATCAACGTGAACGGTGTTGATCAGCTGACGCGCGGAGGACATCAGCTTGCTCCAGAAGTCCTGATGGTGACCGCAGACTACCAGGTCCATATCATATTTTTTAATCGCGTCGACCAGCACCTGGCCAAGATCGCCGCTGCCGCTCAGGGTTTCGGTAATCGGGTAGCCGGCGTTGGTGGAAAGCTCGGTCAGCGCGTGGTGCGTCTCTTCAGAGATGCGTTTCTGCATGTCGCCCAGATTGACATCGATAAGACCGGTGTAGAGGTCGGAGTAATTCACATCCACGTGAATCAGGGAAACTTTCGCATTGTAGGGACGCGCCATAGAAACCGCTTTCTCTACCAGCACTTTGCTTTCCGGTGATAGGTCTACTGCAATAAGAATGTGTTTGTAAGCCATAGTGTTACTCCTTCCATAAGTTGTCGATGACCGTTGGACCAGACAGCCTGTGCTGTCGATTCGCCCGCGTCCTGCAAGCTAGATTCGCGGGGGGTAAGCCTTTAAGGACTTAATTGTAGAAGATAATTTCTACAATATAGCGCCCCTCGCACTCCGTCAATGCACCTGGTTCACCGTTAGTTAAACAAATTATTCCGTCTTACGTATTGATAACGATTAACCTTGTGGTAAAAAAATTAACTGATCTCCTACACTATTTAATGAGCCGGTCGGATAAATAAACGTGACCGGAATCGCACTCTTTTACTGTACGGTGGGTTGGATGATATTGGGGAGCGGTAGTCCCGGAGGGATCTCCGTGGATGGGTCGCCGGGGAGGAAGTATGATCAGCACTGTTGCGCTGTTTTGGGCCCTGTGTATCGTTTGTGTGGTGAATATGGCACGTTACTTCTCATCGTTGCGTGCATTATTGGTTGTGCTACGTGGTTGCGATCCCTTGCTCTATCAATATGTTGATGGCGGAGGTTTTTTCACCTCGCATGGGCAGCCCAGTAAACAAATGCGGCTGGTTTGGTATATCTATGCCCAACGATATCGCGATCATCATGATGACGAGTTTATTCGTCGCTGTGAGCGTGTTCGCCGGCAGTTCATCCTGACCAGCGCGCTGTGTGGTCTGGTGCTGGTGAGTATGATTGCGTTGCTTATCTGGCATTGAGCCGTGCTGAATAGACGGCAAAAAAAATGGGCCAGTTTCCTGACCCATTTTTCGCATGACTACTGCTTAGATAAGCTTCAGAGCCAGCCAGTACAGCACGCCTGACAGCAAAATGGCTGCCGGCAGGGTGAGTACCCATGCCATCAGAATGCTGGTGACGGTTTTCTTCTGCAGACCGCCGCCATCAACGAGCATTGTCCCCGCAACCGAGGAAGAGAGCACGTGGGTGGTGGAAACCGGCATCCCGGTGTAGCTGGCAAGGCCGATAGACACCGCGGCGGTCATCTGGGCGGACATACCTTGCGCGTAGGTCATACCCTTCTTACCAATCTTCTCGCCGATGGTGGTCGCCACGCGGCGCCAGCCGATCATGGTGCCAATACCCAGCGCCAGCGCGACCGCCATAATGATCCAGATTGGCGCGTACTCGATGGTGCTCAGCATATCGGTTTTCAGTTTCTTCAGCAGGCGCTGGTCGTCAGAGCTCACATCCGGCAGTTTTGCCACTTTGTCGGTGGTGTCGGAGATGCAGAGCATAATACGACGCAGCTGGCCGCGCTGATCCACTGACAGCGAATCGTAGCTTTCCGTTCCGGTGAGCATCGTCTTCACGCGGTCAAGCGCATTGATGGTGTTCGCCGGATGGCAGTGGAACTCGCCGTTGGCCGCGGTGTTGGTCTCCGGTGACGGAACCAGTTGATCAACGCCGGTGGCTTTCTTCAGCAGCTCAGGGCGCTGTTGGAAGAAGGTTTCCACGTTGTTGACCGCATCGCGGGTACGAGTGATTTCGTAACCAGATGCGTTCATGTTGACCACGAAGCCCGCCGGCGCGACGCCAATCAGTACCAGCATGACCAGACCAATGCCTTTCTGCCCATCGTTAGCGCCGTGCGAGAACGACACGCCGATAGCGGACAGGATCAGCGCGATACGGGTCCAGAACGGCGGTTTTTTCTTACCGTCTTTCTTTTCGCGTTCCGCTGGGGTCAGGTGGATACGAGCGCGTTTTTTGGTACCGCTCCAGTAACGACGCAGAATGAAAATCAGGCCGCCTGCTACCACCAGGCCAACGATCGGCGAGACGATGAGCGAGGCAAAAATGCCGATGACTTTCGGGATATTCAGTGCATCCACCACTGAAGTACCGGTCATCAGCGCATTGGTTAAACCAATACCGATGATGGCGCCAATCAGGGTGTGAGAACTGGAGGCCGGGAGGCCGAAATACCAGGTTCCGAGGTTCCAGATGATTGCCGCCAGCAGCATAGAGAACACCATGGCGAGGCCATGTGCGGAACCCATGTTAAGCAGCAGGTCCGTTGGCAGCATATGCACGATGGCATAGGCTACGCTGAGACCGCCCAGCAGAACGCCGAAAAAGTTGAAGAGTGCCGCCATCGCAACAGCAAGCTGCGACCGCATTGCGCGAGTGTAGATCACCGTTGCAACAGCGTTTGCGGTATCATGAAAACCGTTAATCGCTTCGTAAAACAGTACAAAAGCTAAAGCAAGCAATAATAATAGTCCGGTATGTAAATCCAGACCGGCAAATAAATGTAGCATAGGACGTTACGCCATTTTGAGGACATGAACGCGGCGCATTATCAGTGACTTTAGCGGCGCGGGCAAAGTGAAATATAGACTTTTTTTGATTTTCTTCCTGTTTGGGTTTTACCCGGTTGGGAGTAATCCTATATTTTTCAAAGACGTAACTGATTGTTGTTTTTTTCGTGCTGGTGCGACCAGAGTGAAATATTTACAATTCCCGACAATTCGGGAATGAGGAAAGTTGAGTGGAAAGGTTTGATGCCATTGTGATCGGCGCCGGTGCGGCGGGAATGTTTTGTGCGGCGCTGGCGGGGCAGTTGGGCTGCCGGGTACTGCTGCTCGATAATGGCAAAAAGCCGGGGCGCAAAATCCTGATGTCCGGCGGTGGCCGCTGCAACTTTACCAACATGTATGTCGAGCCCGCGGCGTATCTCAGCCAAAACCCGCATTTTTGCAAATCTGCGCTGGCGCGCTACACCCAGTGGGACTTTATCGAGCTGGTTGGCAAATATGGCATCGCCTGGCATGAGAAGACCTTAGGTCAGCTGTTTTGCGATGATTCAGCGGAGCAAATCGTCAACCTGCTGTTGTCTGAATGTGAAAAAGGCGGCGTACAGATCCGTCTGCGCAGCGAAATTCTCAGCGTCGAACGCGATGAACAAGGCTACCGGCTACAGGTGAACGGCGAAACGCTGGCGGCGAAGAAGCTGGTAATCGCCTCCGGCGGTCTGTCGATGCCGGGGCTGGGCGCATCGCCGTTTGGTTACAAGGTGGCCGAGCAGTTCGGCCTGAAGGTGCTGCCAACCCGCGCCGGGCTGGTGCCGTTTACTCTGCATAAACCGCTGCTTGAACAGCTGCAGGTGCTTTCCGGCGTTTCGGTGCCAGCTACCATTACCGCCGAGAACGGTACGCTGTTCCGCGAAAATTTGCTGTTTACCCATCGCGGCCTTTCCGGCCCGGCGGTGCTGCAGATTTCCAGCTACTGGCAGCCCGGTGAGTTTGTCACCGTCAACCTGCTGCCGGACTGCGATCTTGAGGCATTCCTCAACGAGCAGCGGGGCGATCATCCGAACCAAAGCCTGAAAAACACCCTTGCGATGCAGTTGCCGAAGCGGCTGGTCGAATGTTTACAGCAGCTTGGGCAGATACCTGATGTGACACTGAAGCAACTGAACGTTCGCGATCGGCAGACGCTGGTGGAGACGTTAACTGCCTGGCGCGTGCAGCCGAACGGCACTGAAGGTTATCGTACTGCTGAAGTGACGCTCGGCGGTGTGGATACCAACGAACTTTCGTCACGTACTATGGAAGCGCGTAAAGCGCCGGGGCTTTACTTTATCGGTGAAGTGATGGACGTCACCGGCTGGCTCGGCGGCTATAACTTCCAGTGGGCGTGGTCAAGCGCCTGGGCCTGCGCGCAGGCGCTGGCGGAAGTTTAATCGAAAAAGCCCGGGCATCCTGATGCCCGGGCTTTTTCGATCAGTTCAGCCCAAGAAAATACTGGGCGATTTTGAAATAGATAATTAATCCGGTGCCATCAATCAGCGTGGCGATAAACGGCGCGGAAACCACCGCCGGGTCGATACCGATCCGCTTAAGCAACATCGGAATAACCGAAGACACCACCGCGCTCCACAGAGTAATGCAGACCAGCGTCAGGCTGACGATCAGCGTGATTTCCATGCCAATCCCCATCATCCAGGCGCGCAGGCAGCCCGCCAGACCCAGTGTCAGGGCAATCAGAAACGAGGTCGACACCTCTTTGCGGATTACCCGTCCCATGTCACGTAAGCGGACTTCACCCAACGCCATCGAACGCACCAGCGTTGAGGTTATCTGAGTTCCGCTGTTGCCGCCGGTGCCGATCAGTAACGGGATGAAGAAGGCCAGCGCGATGGCCGATTCCAGCGCCTCTTCAAAATGCTGCAGCACGCTGCTGGTGTAGGCTTCGGCAACAAACAGCAGCAATAGCCAGACCGAACGTTTCTTCCACAGCGTCCACGGACTGATTTCCAGATACGGTTTTTCCAGCGGTAGCGTCGCCCCCTGCAGCTGGGCGTCTTCGGTGACGTCATCCTCCAGCAGATGAGCAATTTCTTTTTCCATCAGGCAGCCGACCAGCTCGCCTTTATCGACAACCGGCACCAGATCGAGGCCGCGCTCGGTGAGTTCGGCAATGACCTGAGGACGCTCATCGTCGGGTTTAACGCGGAACAGACAGCTGTCCATCAGGTAGCGAATAGACTGGCCTACCTCTGCCTCCTGCAATAGTTTTTTGACCGATAAGCTGCCGCGCAGCTTGTTGCCAGCGACGACAAATACCTGGCCGGGGATATCGTCGCTGGCGAGCTGCGAGATAAAGTGTTCACGCGCCTCATGGACGCTGAAATGTTCCTGCAGCGTAATAAAGTCGGTACGCATGTACTGGGCGATCGCATCGCCGTCGAAGCCAGAGGTCGCCTGATGCGCGGCGCAGAGTTGAATGGAAGACATGATTAAAATCCCTATAAAAAATCACTCATAGGGGCGAACAAGACAGGGTTAGCGCAGGCAGATCCCTACGTCCTGGTTTTAGCACTGCATAACGTATCTGAACGGTTATGACCGCCAGAAGTTACCTTGGCAACACCTTGATTCGATGGAAGCCTGTATTTCCCTGAGTGGTCTCTCTCGATACCAACAGGGCGGTAACTTGTATTTATGCAGGAGCCTCGCCATAACGAGATCGTTAAATGAGGCGCCATTATTGGCGAACAGGGATAATTAACAAAGTGTATAGTTTATGTGGTTTATCAACTGTTGATAAACAAAGTTTGCCTGGTAAGAAGTTGACTTCACATTGTGCTATCAGAAAAATGATTTCAGTAGGTGAACTCATGCGGCAAGGAGGGGTAAAACCATGATCAAACCTAAAACGCCAAATTCAATGGAGATTGCCGGGCAGCCTGCTGTTATCAACTACGTGCCTGAACTCAATGCATTCCGCGGTAAGTTCCTGGGATTATCAGGATATTGCGATTTTGTTTCCGATAGCATTCAAGGGTTACAACAGGAGGGCGAGATATCATTACAGGAATATCTTGCTGATTGTCGTGAAGCGGGCATCGAGCCTTATGCTCAGCCGGAAAAGTTGAAAACCTTCACATTGCGCTATCCTGAATCATTTGGTGAGCGTCTTAGCTCCGCCGCTGCAGAGGAGCAGGTTTCCGTAAATACCTGGATCCTTGAGACGCTCAATGAACGTCTCAAACAGGCTTAAAACAGTCTGCATCAAATTGCCATCGTTTTAATTATCATCCGCTAAACACCGCAAATGCCCATGCCGCACGCCGCGCTGGGCAATCACCTCGTCGGCAAAATGCTGTACTTCGTCCATGTTGCCTTTCAGCACCGCGATCTCCAGACAGTCATCATGATTGATGTGGACATGTAACGTGGCGACCGAAAGATCGTGATGCTGATGCGAAGAGGCGACCAGCCGGCTCGCCAGTTCGCGTTTTTCATGCTCATACACGTACGACAGGACCGCATAGCCGCGCTGCGCCGCCTGCTGTAGCGGATTGTGGTGAAGCGCGTCACGCAGAATATCGCGCACCGCTTCCGAGCGGTTGTAGTACCCGCGGTGGGCGCTGTGCGCGTCGAGCGCGGCCAGCAGGTCATCATCCAGAGTCAGGGTTACGCGCTGCATGGCATGGCCTCGTTAAGCAGAGTGTTGGGAAAGGGCGGGAGCACCGCGCGCTGTAGCGCCTGTCCGGCAGCGGATGTAAGGCGCAGCGGCAGACTAACCGTTGCCGTTTCAACGATGCGTCCGCTATCCATCACCAGCACCCGCTGGCAAAAACGCTCCACCAGCCGCAGGTCGTGGGTGATAAACAGGCAGGCGGTGGCGAACTGCGCCTGCAGGCGTTTGAGCAGGGCGATAATTTCCGCCTGAAGCATTAGATCGAGATTCGATACCGCTTCGTCGAGAATTAATAGCTGCGGACGGACCACCAGCGCCCGCGCCAGGCACACGCGCTGCAGCTGTCCGCCGCTGAGCTGCGCCGGACGCTTGTCGAGCAGCGCCGGGGCGAGATCAACCGCAAGCAATATCTCCTCCACCCGCTGCGTACGCTCATCGCGCGATAAACTAAACAGGTGCCGCAGCGGCTCGCTGATAATCTCGCGTACCGTTTTGCGCGGATTCACCGCGCTAATGGCATCCTGAAACACCAGCTGAATATCGCGGCGAAAGGCGCCGGTCGCTTCCCCCTTCAGGGAGGTCAACGACGCGCCGCGCCAGGCGACATCGCCATACCGCGGCGTTTCGAGACCGACCAGCATCCGCGCCAGGGTACTTTTGCCGCAGCCGCTGCGCCCGAGCAGCGCCACCGTTTCACCGGGGGCGATGTCGAACTGGATATCGCGCAATACCGGGCCATGATGGGGGTAATCGTGGCTCACTGCGTTTACGCTGAGTAAATTCATGGTGTTTTCTCCAGACCATACAGCGCCAGATGGGCGGCCAGCAGGCGCTGGCTGAGCGGGTGCTGTGGGGCGCTAAATAGCGTGTTGACGTCGCAGCGTTCAACGAGACGGCCGTTTTCCATCACCGCCACGTCATGCGCCAGACGGGCGACAACGCCCATATCATGCGTCACCAGCAGCAGCCCCTGCCCGCGGTTGGCGACGATATCCGCCAGCAGGTCGAGAATGCGCGCTTGGGCAACGGCATCAAGGTCGGTGGTCGGCTCGTCGGCGATAATAAACGGCGCGCGGCTGAGCAGGGCCAGGGCCACCATCATCCGCTGCAGCATGCCGCCGCTCATCTCGAAGGGGTAGCGCTTAAGTAGCGAGAGCGGATTTTCCAGCCCCACTTCTTCCATCGTCGCCAGCAGGGCGGCGTTATTGACTTCGTAACCCGCCGCCCGGCAGGTTTCCCACGCGTGCGCCGCCATGGTATGTAGCGGATTAAAGGCGCTGCGCGGATTTTGCATAATGGTGGCGATGATCGAGCCGCGCAGCTGTTCACCATACACCGGGATACCATCGAGCAGCACCCGGCCCGCGATTTGCCTGACGCCAGGCGGTAAAATACCGAGCGTGGCGGCGCAGGTCAGTGATTTACCGCTGCCGCTACTGCCGAGCAGCGCCAGAACCTGACCGCGGCGCAGGGTAAGGGAAACGTCGCTGACCAGCGGACGGTCGGCGACGAGCGAAAGTTGTTCCAGTTGGATCTTTTGCGGCATCAGTGGTTATGCTCCGCGATCAGCTGAGGATCGAGACGATCGCGCAGCGCGTCGCCTACCAGGTTAAAAGCCATCACGCTGATAAACAGCGCCAGCCCGGGCCAGACCATTTGCAGCGGCTGCGTCCAGATATACTGACGGGCGTCGTTGATCATCACCCCCCATTCCGCCGTCGGCGCGCTGACGCCGAGGCCGAGGAACGACATACCGGCCACGTGCAGCATCATATGACCGATATCCAGCGAGGCGAGCACCAGTAGCGAAGGGATCACCGCGCCGGCCAGATGGTCACGGAACAAGGGCCAATGTCCCGCGCCGCTCAGGCGCGCGGCGAGAATAAACTCGCGCTGGCGCAGAGAGACCACCAGGTTACGCACCATCCTTGCGTACCAGGCCCAGTGCGACAGCGCAATGGCGATAATCACGTTGCTAAGACCGGTACCGAGTACGCCGACCATAAAGAACGACAGTATTGAGGTTGGGAAGGTCATAAATAGTTCGGCCAGGCGCATCAGGCCGCGATCGACGCGGCCGCCCACCATCCCGGCGCTGCCGCCGACCGTAAGGCCTATCAGCAGCACCAGCAGCAGGCAGGCCATCACCGCGCCCAGCGAGACGCGGGTGGCGGCGAGAAGGCGCGAGAAAATATCCCGGCCGAGATGATCGGTGCCGAGCCAGTGGGCGTCACCTGGAGAGAGCAGACGTTGATGGAGATCGATGGCCGCCGGGTCATAGGGCAGCCACCAGCCGCTGCTCATGGCGATTGCCGCCAGCAGCGCAATAATGAGTAGCGCCAGTTTTACCGGCCAGCGGAAGGTTGCGAACAGCGTCATACGGTAGCCTCCTCATGGCGGCGCAGGCGCGGATCGAGCGCGGCGTTAAGCAGGTCGACCGCCAGATTGGCCAGCACGAACACCGCCACCATCATCAGGGTGAAGCATTGGATCACCGGGTAGTCGCGATTGAAAATCGCGGAAACCGCATAGCGACCGACGCCGGGCCAGGCGAAGATATTTTCGATGATCATCGTGCCGCCAATCAGCTCGCCGATGTGCATACCCAGCGCCGTCACTACCGGCAACGTCGCGTTACGCAGCACGTGTCGCCGCTCCACCTGACTTTCGCTCAGCCCGCGCAGACGCGCCCAGACCACGTGGCGCTGGCTGGACACTTCCAGCATGCTGGCGCGCAGCAGACGGGCATTGATCGCCAGCGACATCAGGGCGATGGAAAACGCCGGCAGCAGCAGATGTCGCCAGCCGCCGTAGCCCATTGCCGGCAGCCAGCGCAGATGGACGGAAAAGAGCATCACCAGCAAAAAGGCCAGCCAGAAGTTGGGCATTGAGACGCCGAGGAAGGCAATCAAACGTACGGCGAAATCGGGTAATCGGTCGCGATGGCGCGCGGCCCAGATCCCCAGCGGCAGCGAGGTCAGCAGAATAATCACCAGCGCCGCGCCGGTGAGCTGTAGCGTCGCGGGCAAAAAATGCAGCAGGTCGTCCAGCACCGGGCGCTGGCTGGCGTAGGAGACGCCAAAATCGAGATGCAGCGCGCGCCACAGCCAGTGTAGATACTGTAGCGCCAGCGGCTGATTGAGCCCAAGCTGCTCGCGGGTAGCGGCAATCATTTCGCTGGTGGGCGGCACGTTAGAAAGGCGCAAATAGTCCAGCGCCGGGTCGCCGGCGCCAAGACGTAACAACAGGAAGATGATCGCCGAGGCGGCAAGCAGCATCAGCGGCAGCGGTAGCAGGCGGCGAAGGAGATATTTCAACATCATGGTGTCACCGGCGTAATGAGTTCTAACGGCAGATCGGTGGTCACCGGCGCGAAGGGCACTTCGCCCAGCGTTTTGCGGGCGACGGACATCAGCGAGACGTAGCTTATCGGCAGATAGACCGCTTCGTTGTGCAGACGGGTGAGGATATCGCGATACAGTTCGCGACGGCGGCCTTCGTCGGTGGTAGTCAGTACCTCTCCTATCTCTTGATCAATCACTGCTTTATCCGGCAGGCCGCGCTGCGCCTGATAGTCGGCGTGCGAAGCGACGCGCATTGAGCTCATAAACGCGTGCGGGTCGAAGGGCGCGCCCCAGCTATGGTTGAAGATCATCGTGAAGCGGCCATCGTGCTGGCGGGCATAGATACTGCTCTCCTCTTCGCCGACCAGCCCGACATCGATACCTACCTGGCGCAGGTCGGCCTGGATAATTTCCGCCATCGACTTAGCCAGCGCATCGGTGCCGATAAAAGCCAGTTCAAGTCGCAACGGGCGCCCGTCTTTTTCACGAATATCCTTGCCGGATATTCGTTTCCAGCCAGCGCTTTCCAGTAGCGTTCGGGCTTTATCTGGATTGAAGCGGCGCGGCGGCAGATCATCCGGCGCGTAAGGTACCGACGGTGCGAAAAGCGCGTCGGCAACCTGCTGAGTGCCGTACAGCACGCCGTCAATGAGCGCCTGTTTATTGACGGCATAGTTAAGTGCCTCGCGTACCACCAGTTCATTCGTTGGCGCTTGCAGCGTATTGAGCGCCAGCATCACGGTTTGCGACGGGGCGGAAAGACGCGTGCGGTACTCGTCCTGCTGGCGAAAACGGGCGAACGTATCCAGCGGCAGTAGCCCTTCATCGCCGTATAGCAGATCAACTTCACCGGTTTCAAAGGCGACCGCCCGGCTGGTGGCATCGGGGATCACTTTCACGGTGACTTTCTCAAGCGCCGGTTTTTTGCCCCAGTAGCGCGGGTTGCGTACCAGTACATCCTGCTGATTAAGCTGCGAGCTGGCCAGCATCCACGGACCGGTGCCGATGGGCGCCTTGATGCCTCGCTGCGTACTACCGTCAACAAACTGCGAGGGGGCGATAAAACGA
This sequence comes from Klebsiella sp. 141198, assembly GCF_050600785.1. Lineage (NCBI taxonomy): Bacteria > Pseudomonadati > Pseudomonadota > Gammaproteobacteria > Enterobacterales > Enterobacteriaceae > Klebsiella > Klebsiella sp. 141198. The sequence goes on along the minus strand of NZ_JAQIRM010000006.1, from coordinate 156,956 downwards.
AACGGGCGGGGAAGGGCGAGTTCCTGTAGGAACGGGTAGTAGGCGCTTTTCAGGGTGATTTGTAGTTCGTTATCGCTGAGCGCTTGAACGTCCGTTATTTGATTGGTCAACTCCAGCCAGGCGTGCCGCTGGCGGTTGGCCAGCACCGCCTGAAAATTGGCCACCGCGGCCTGGGCGTTAAAAGGTTCGCCGTTGGAGAAGTAGACATCATCACGCAGGGTGAAACGCCAGATTTTACCATCGGCTGAGTGGATCCAGCGGGTAGCCAGCCAGGGGGTAACCCGGCCATTAGCCTGATATTTGACTAGCGGCTCATACACCATACTTTGGGCGAACATTTGGTTCGGCGTATACAAATGTGGATTAAGAGGACCGACGTTAACCGGCCAGGCGATGGCGATTTCATGCATGGCGGCGGGCGCGAGCAGAGGAATGCAGGCGCAGAGCGCCAGCAAGGTGGTGCGGAAAATAGACAAGGTTTACATCCAGAAGGAACGAAAAGTATGACGATTTTAATAATTTGTCATACTTAAGGAGTAACCTGGATCAATATGTTGGGAGAAAACCATAACAAAATCATATGTAGCATATGATTACGATTGTCTGAACAAATCCAGCAGGGTGGTGACCTGTTCATCGAGCGGAGCCAGGTCCCGCTTCACTATCAAATGCAGCGGCGTGGCGCGGCGGGCGCCATGGCTCAGCGGCAGCGCTTTCAGCACGCCCTGTTCCAGGTGTGCGCGGATTCGCTCCTCAGGTAACCAGCCGAATCCCACCTGATACAGCACCGCATCTATAGCGGCATCAATAGTAGAAAAGGTCCAGGCATCGCGCGTGGATGAGGCATCGCCGCTACGGTCGGCAATGCGGATCAGCGGCCAGGGAGCCAGTGCGTTGTCGTCCAGCAATTCATCCGATTGCGATAGCGGATGGTCGCGATGGGCGACCGCGATAAAGTCGATATTCATCAGCCATTCACCGCGCCCGGTAATATCCTGGCGACGGGTTAAGACCATCACGTCTGCCTCGCTGCGGGCGGCGCTTGCCTCATCGACGTTTTCCAGCACTTCGGTCAGCCGAACCTGAGTTTGCGGGTAGCGTTGCTGAAACTGACGCAGAATGGCGAACAGCCGCTGGCGGGGAAAAATGCTGTCGACGACCAGATCCAGCCGGGTGCGCGCGCCGTTGCGCAGCGTCGCGGCGTGGGTCTCAACCCACGAAAAGGCCTTCAGTAGCGGTTTCACCTGATTGAGCAACAGTTCGCCAGCGGGCGTCAGCACCGCCCGCCGCCCGGACGGCGCCAGCAGCGCCACTCCTAAACGTTCCTGCAGCAGCGCCAGGTTATAGCTCACCGAAGACTGGCTGCGGTTGGTCTCTTCCGCGGCTTTGGCAAAGCTGCCCAGCTCAATCACCTTTTCCAATAGCGCCCATTGTTCCAGCGTGGTCTTGTGCATAATTCATCTAAAAATTAGATTATTTTCATCCAAACATAGCGTTATTCATTCAATTTTTAAAGCCGTATTCTTACCTCAACGAAACAGAGGAGAATAAATAATGAGCACTTTCGATAAACATGACCTCAGCGGCTTTATCGGTAAACATCTGGTTTATACCTACGACAACGGCTGGAACTACGAAATTTACGTTAAAAATGGCACCACCCTGGATTATCGTATTCACAGCGGCATCGTTGCCAACCGGTGGGTGAAAGACCAGCATGCGTACATCGTGCGGGTAGGCGAAAGCATTTATAAAATTTCCTGGACCGAACCAACCGGTACCGACGTCAGCCTGATCGTCAACCTGGGCGACAAACTGTTCCACGGCACCATTTTCTTCCCCCGCTGGATCATGAATAACCCGGAAAAAACCGTCTGCTTCCAGAACGATCATATTCCGTTAATGAACGCCTTTCGTGACGCCGGCCCGGCCTACCCGACCGAAGTGATTGATGAATTCGCGACTATTACCTTTGTTCGCGATTGCGGCGCGGATAATAACGAAGTTATTAATTGCCCTGCTAATGAATTACCTGCTGATTTTCCTGCAAATTTGTAATACAGCAGAAATAATTCTGTGATCTAACGCTAATTTTTACCGATAGATTAAAACGTAAATAAATATTTATTGCGGGCTGGTTGACGATTCGTTTACTTTTACCCGTTAAGCCCCAGTTTTCTCTATGAAACTGGGGCTTTTTACTACTAATTCCTGCCATAAGAAAATACTATCCATCTGATTCTCAATGAGATATTACTATTCTCGCGAAAAATATTAATTTCTTAATATTATCCTAAGCAACAGCGACTAGATTTATAACCGTCGAAATACCCTGGAATGAAATGTGGCGGTGAACCGACTTCATTTTCATTTTGTTTAAGTCCGCTGGCGCAGGATATTTCTTTCTACCGACCCCCTTTTTTAGTGGGTTATTAATAGAACAGGAAAAAGATGAGCGAATTTCTGCCGTTTTCGCGCCCGTCGATGGGCGACGCAGAGCTGGCTGCGCTGCGTGAAGTTTTGCAATCAGGATGGATTACTACCGGTCCTAAAAACCAGGCGCTGGAAGAAGCATTTTGCCAACTGACCGGCAACCGCCACGCTATCGCCGTCAGCTCCGCCACCGGCGGTATGCACGTCACGCTAATGGCGATGGGCATTGGCCCTGGCGACGAAGTGATCACCCCTTCGCAAACCTGGGTGTCGACGTTGAATATGATCTGTCTGCTGGGCGCTACGCCGGTGATGATTGATGTCGATCACGACAATCTGATGATTACCCCTGAGGCGGTGGAAGCGGCGATCACCTCGCGGACGAAAGCGATTATTCCCGTCCACTACGCGGGCGCGCCTGCGGATATCGATGCGATCCGCGCCGTTGGCGAGCGCCACGGTATTCCGGTTATCGAAGATGCCGCGCATGCCGCGGGAACGCACTATAAGGGCCGCCATGTCGGCTGGCGCGGCACCGCGATTTTTTCGTTCCACGCGATCAAAAATATGACCTGCGCCGAAGGGGGGCTTATCGTCACCGATGATGACGAGCTGGCTTCCCGCATCCGCAGCCTCAAATTCCACGGCCTGGGCGTTGACGCCTACGACCGCCAGACCCACGGCCGCGCGCCGCAGGCGGAAGTGATTACACCCGGCTTCAAATACAATCTGGCCGATATCAACGCCGCGTTGGCGCTGGTGCAGTTGGATAAGCTTGCACAGGCGAATCAACGTCGCGCTGCAATCGCCCAGCGCTACCTGCGCGAGCTGGCGGATACCCCGTTTAAGCCGCTGACCGTTCCGGCATGGGATCACCAGCACGCCTGGCACCTGTTTATTATCCGCGTTGATGAAGCGGCCTGCGGCATCAGCCGCGATGCCCTGATGGAAAAACTCAAAGCCATGGGCATAGGCACCGGTCTGCACTTCCGCGCGGCCCATACGCAAAAGTATTACCGCGAGCGTTTTCCTGAGGTTTCGTTACCGAATACCGAATGGAACAGCGCGCGCATTTGTTCCATCCCGCTGTTCCCGGATATGACCGACGACGATGTCACCCGCGTCATTACCGCGCTGCATCAGTTGTCAGGACGTTGATATGCTTACTTATCCTCCCGTAAAAAAAGTCTCGGTGGTTATCCCGGTTTATAACGAACAGGATAGTCTGCCGGAACTGCTGCGTCGTACCGACGCCGCCTGTGCGACGCTAGGGCGCCAATATGAAATTCTGCTGATCGACGACGGCAGCAGCGACGATTCCGCGCGCATGCTGACCGAGGCCGCCGAAGCCGAAGGCAGCCACGTGGTGGCGGTGCTGTTGAACCGTAACTACGGCCAGCACTCGGCGATTATGGCCGGTTTCAGCCATGTCACCGGCGATCTGATCATCACCCTTGATGCCGACCTGCAAAACCCGCCGGAAGAGATCCCGCGGCTGGTGGAAAAAGCCGATGAAGGCTACGACGTGGTCGGTACCGTGCGCCAGAACCGTCAGGACAGCATCTTCCGTAAATCTGCCTCGAAGATGATTAACCGCCTGATTCAGCGAACCACCGGTAAAGCCATGGGTGATTACGGCTGCATGTTGCGCGCCTATCGCCGCCATATCATTGACGCCATGCTCAACTGCCATGAGCGCAGCACCTTTATCCCGATTCTGGCGAATACTTTCGCCCGCCGGGCGGTCGAGATCCCGGTGATGCACGCCGAGCGCGAATTCGGCGACTCCAAATACAGCTTCATGCGTCTGATTAACCTGATGTATGACCTGGTGACCTGTCTGACCACCACCCCGCTGCGTTTACTGAGCATTTTCGGCAGCGTGATAGCCCTGTTGGGCTTCGCCTTCGGCCTGCTGCTGGTGGTGCTGCGTCTGGCTTTCGGTCCGCAGTGGGCGGCTGACGGGGTGTTCATGCTCTTCGCCGTGCTGTTCATGTTCATCGGCGCTCAGTTTGTCGGTATGGGCCTGCTCGGGGAGTATATCGGCCGCATCTATAACGATGTTCGCGCCCGTCCCCGTTACTTTATTCAACGTGTTGTTCGTCAGCCGGAAACGGCGTCTCAAGAGGAAGATCGTTCATGAAAGCAGTAGTCTTCGCTTATCACGATATGGGTTGCGCAGGTATTCAGTCACTGCTGGATGCCGGGTATGAAATCGCCGCTATTTTTACCCATCCGGATAACCCTGGCGAAAACCATTTCTTTGGTTCCGTTGCCCGTATTGCCGCCGAGCAGGGTATCCCGGTATGGGCGCCGGAAGATGTCAACCATCCGCTGTGGATTGAACGTATTCGCGAGATGAAGCCGGATGTGCTGTTCTCGTTCTACTACCGCAACCTGCTGTGCGATGAGATCCTGAATATCGCGCCGAAGGGGGCTTTCAACCTGCATGGTTCTCTGCTGCCGAAATACCGCGGTCGCGCGCCGCTGAACTGGGTGCTGGTCAACGGCGAAAGTGAAACCGGCGTGACCCTGCACCGAATGGTTAACCGCGCCGACGCGGGCGATATCGTCGCTCAACAAGCTGTGGCTATCGGCCCGGATGAAGCGGCGCTGGCGCTGCACCGTAAACTGTGCGCCGCCGCCTCCGATCTGCTGGGCCAGGCGCTGCCGGCTATTCGTGAGGGTAAGACTCAGGAACGCGCGCAGGACCACAGCCAGGCGACCTACGTGGGCCGTCGTACTCCGGAAGACGGGCGTCTCGATTGGGACAAACCGGCGCAGACTCTGCACAATCTGGTGCGCGCGGTGTCCGATCCGTGGCCGGGCGCCTTCGCCTATGCCGGCGCGAATAAATTTATCGTCTGGAAATCCCGCGTGCGCGCCGACCTGCCAGCAGCCAAGCCCGGCACCGTGATCTCTGTCGCGCCGCTGGTAGTGGCCTGTCAGCAGGGGGCGCTGGAAATCGTCACCGGCCAGACCGAACGCGGCGTTTATATGCAGGGAACCCAACTGGCGCAGGCGCTGGGGCTGGTGACCAGCGCGGTACTGAGCAGCAAACCGGTGGTGGCGATTAAGCGCCGTACCCGCGTGCTGATCCTCGGCGTCAACGGCTTTATCGGTAACCATCTGACCGAACGTCTGTTGCAGGACGACAACTATGAGATTTACGGCCTGGATATCGGCTCTGACGCCATCAGCCGTTTCCTCGATAACCCGCGTTTCCACTTCGTAGAAGGCGATATCAGCATTCACTCCGAGTGGATCGAATACCACATTAAGAAGTGCGATGTGGTACTGCCGCTGGTCGCGATCGCTACGCCTATCGAATACACCCGTAACCCGCTGCGCGTGTTCGAGCTGGATTTCGAAGAGAACCTGAAGATTATCCGCGACTGCGTGAAATACAATAAGCGCATCATTTTCCCGTCGACCTCGGAAGTGTACGGCATGTGCACCGACAAAAACTTCGACGAAGATACCTCCAACCTGGTGGTCGGGCCGATCAACAAACAGCGTTGGATCTACTCGGTTTCTAAACAGCTGCTGGACCGCGTGATCTGGGCCTATGGCGATAAGAACGGCCTCAAATTCACCTTGTTCCGTCCGTTCAACTGGATGGGACCGCGTCTGGATAATCTTAATGCCGCGCGTATCGGTAGCTCCCGCGCCATCACTCAGCTGATCCTCAATCTGGTGGAAGGTTCGCCGATTAAGCTTATCGAAGGCGGTAAGCAGAAGCGCTGCTTCACCGATATCAGCGACGGTATCGAAGCGCTGTTCCGCATCATTGAGAACAAAGACGGTCGCTGCGATGGACAGATAATCAACATCGGTAACCCGGAAAACGAAGCGAGCATCAAAGAGCTGGCGGAAATGCTGCTTGCCTGCTTCGAGCGCCACCCGCTGCGCGATCGCTTCCCGCCGTTCGCCGGTTTCCGTGAAGTGGAAAGCAGCGATTACTACGGTAAAGGTTACCAGGACGTTGAGCATCGTAAGCCGAGCATTCGTAACGCAAAACGTTGCCTGAACTGGGAACCGACCGTCGAGATGGAGGAGACCGTTGAGCACACTCTGGACTTCTTCCTGCGCACCGTTGAGCTCACGGACGATAAAAACTCATGAAACAAGTCGGCTTACGCATAGATGTCGATACCTTTCGCGGGACGCGTGATGGCGTACCGCGGCTGCTGGCCCTGCTGGGCAAGCACGGGATTCAGGCAAGCTTCTTTTTCAGCGTCGGGCCGGACAATATGGGGCGCCATTTATGGCGCCTGGTAAAACCGAAGTTTCTGTGGAAAATGCTGCGCTCTAACGCGGCGTCGCTGTACGGCTGGGATATTCTGCTGGCCGGTACCGCGTGGCCGGGGCGCAGGATTGGCGCGGGTAACGAAGAGGTTATTCGCGCCGCCGCGCAGATCCATGAAGTGGGCCTGCATGCCTGGGACCACTACAGCTGGCAGGCATGGAGCGGCGTGTGGCCGCAGGAACGTCTGACGCTGGAAGTGGAACGCGGTCTGCTCGAACTGGAACGCATTATCGGTCGCCCGGTGACCTGCTCAGCCGTCGCCGGCTGGCGCGCCGACCAGCGGGTGGTAAAAGCGAAAGAATCCTTCGATTTCCTCTACAACAGCGATTGTCGCGGCACGCGGCCATTCCTGCCGCAGCTTGGCGGCGGGGCCTCCGGCACCGTACAAATCCCGGTGACGCTTCCCACCTGGGATGAAGTGGTCGGTAGCGCCGTCGATATCGCCGGCTTTAACCGCTATCTGCTGGACTGCATCCATCGCGACAAGGGAACGCCGGTCTATACCATCCACGCCGAAGTGGAAGGCATTGCCTACGCTGACCAGTTCGATGCGCTGCTGACCATGGCGGAGGAAGAAGAAATACAATTTTGCCCACTGAGCCAGCTGTTGCCCGCTGACTTTAGCGAGCTGCCGTCAGGCAAAGTGGTCCGTGGTGAACTGGCTGGCCGGGAAGGTTGGCTTGGACGTGAACAATTACTGGGCTCGGGTGTATGAAAAGCATTCGTTATGGCGTCTCTCTGGTTGTGCTCTTTGCGCTGTATTACTTATTGCCGCTGAATTTCCGTTTGCTGTGGCAGCCTGATGAAACCCGTTATGCCGAGATCAGCCGTGAAATGCTGGCTTCCGGCGACTGGGTTGTGCCGCATCTGCTGGGTTTGCGTTACTTTGAAAAGCCAATTGCCGGTTACTGGATTAACAGTATCGGCCAGTGGTTATTCGGCCATAATAACTTCGGCGTGCGTTTCGGTGCGGTTTTCGCCATTACCGTCAGCGCGTTGCTGGTGGCGTGGCTGGCGTGGCGTATTTTCCGCGATAAACGCGTGGCGATCCTGTCGCCGGTTATCTTCCTCACCGCGCTGCTGGTATACGGTATCGGAACCTACGCGGTGCTGGACCCGATGATCACCATGTGGCTGGCGCTGGCGATGTGCAGCTTCTGGGGGGCCTCCCAGGCGCAGAGCCGCGGCGGTAAGATTTTAGGTTATGTCTTGCTGGGCTTCGCCTGCGGTATGGGGGTGATGACCAAGGGCTTCCTGGCGCTGGCGGTGCCGGTAGTTGGCGTGCTGCCGTGGGTGATTGCGCGTAAGCGCTGGCGCGAAGTGCTAACCTACGGTTGGCTGGCGGTAGTGGTCTGTACGTTGGTGGTGCTGCCGTGGGGGCTGGCTATCGCTAATCGCGAACCGGATTTCTGGCGCTATTTCTTCTGGGTCGAACATATTCAGCGTTTCGCCGAGAAAGACGCCCAGCATAAAGCGCCGTTCTGGTACTACATTCCGTTCCTGATAGCCGGAAGCCTGCCGTGGCTGGCGCTGCTGCCAGGCGCGCTCAAGCGCGGCTGGGTCGAACGCGATGATGCCCGCGGCGCACTGTATCTGTTAGGCTGGGTGGCGATGCCGTTCCTGTTCTTCAGCATCGCCAAAGGAAAACTGCCGACCTACATTCTGCCGTGCTTTATGCCGCTGTCGATTCTGATGGCCCGCTACGCGCTGGATGCCGCGAAGGCGGGGGCGAAAGCGTTGCGCATTAACGGCATGATCAACCTCGGTTTTGGCCTGATCGGCCTGGTCGCGGTGCTGGTGGTCTCACCGTGGGGCGTCATGCATAAACCGGTGTGGACGAAGATCGAGCTGTATAAATGCCTGCTGGCGGCGATCGCCTTTGCCGTATGGGCGCTAATGGGCTGGTTGGCAATCAAGGACAACGGTCGTCGCTGGACGCTGGCCGCCATCTGCCCGCTGGGGCTGGCGCTGCTGGTGGGCTTCGCTATTCCGGACCGGGTTATTGACAGCAAACAGCCGCAGTTCCTGGTGGATATCGTGAGTGAATCGCTGGCGCCAAGCCGCTATGTACTGACCAACAGCGTCGGTATCGGCGCGGGGCTGGCGTGGGAGCTCAAGCGTGACGACATCATCCTGTATGACAAGCAGGGGGAGCTAAAATATGGCCTCGGCTGGCCGGATGCGCAGAGCAAATTCCTGGCGACTCACGAATTTGCTGATTGGCTGGCGGCGCACCGCCAGCAGGGACCCATCTCTCTGGTGCTGCTGATGGATAAAGGTGAAACGATGAACGAACTGGCGTTACCGAAACCTGATAACTCCTACGAGCTGGGGCGCGTGGTGTTTATTCAGTATCTGCCGCAATGAGTGTCTGGTTCTGTCTGGTACTCGCCAGCCTGCTTAGCTGCGCCGGCCAGCTGTGCCAGAAGCAGGCGACCCGGCCGTCCCGTAGCGGGCGGCGCGGGCGGCATATCCTGGTCTGGTTGGGATTAGCCCTGCTGGCGCTCAGCGGCGGTATGCTGCTGTGGCTGGGGGTACTGCAGGCAATCCCGGTCGGTATTGCCTATCCGATGCTGAGCCTCAATTTTGTCTGGGTGACGCTGGCGGCATGGGGCATCTGGCGCGAGCCGGTGGCGCGCCGCCACTGGCTTGGCGTTGGGCTGATCGTCGTCGGTATCGCCGTTCTGGGGAGTAGCGTCTGATGGGCTTAATCTGGGCGTTATTGAGCGTTGGCCTGGTCAGCGGCGCACAGCTGCTGTTGCGCAGCGCGATGGTCGAACTGCCGCCGTTGACCGATATCCTGACCTTCCTCAATCATCTGCTGCATTTTCGCACCGGTACCTTCAGCCTGGGTTTCGGCCTGGTTGGCTATCTGCTGTCGATGGTCTGTTGGTATTTCGCGCTACACCGCTTACCGTTGGCCAAAGCTTACGCGCTGCTAAGCCTGAGCTATATTCTGGTGTGGGCCGCCGCCATCTGGCTGCCCGGCTGGCATGAACCGTTTTACTGGCAATCGCTGCTGGGCGTGCTGATTATTATCGCTGGCGTGCTGACCATCTTCTGGCCGGTCAAGCCGCGCCGTTAAAACATTGAATGTGCGCCGCCGTCAGCTTAAACGGCGTTGGCGTACAGACCGCAATACTTAACCCTTCATACTGAATCTGGCTCAATGACAGCGCGCCGTGAAAGGCGCTGTCCACAGAGGTCATCTGCCAGGCGCTGCCGCCGCGTTGTTTCACCAGCGCTTCTTTGCGCGTCCAGATACGCCAGAAGGCGGCTAACTGCCGCTCCGGCGGTTCACGCTCCAGTTCCTGGTGCTCGCCCTCGCTGAACAGGGCGTTAGCCAGCCGCTGCCAGCCGTTGCGCGGGCGAATCACTTCGATATCGCAGCCAACCTCGCCTTCATCGCTCAGCAGTAGGGCAATATGGTTGCCGCTGTGGCTAAGGTTAAACCACCGCTCGCAGCCGGGCGGGAAAGCCGGTTTACCCTGTTCGCCATACTGAATATCCATTAGCGGGGTAGTCGCATGCGCCAGCAGCGCGCGCCCGGCAAGCCAGCTGGCCCGCCACGGGCCGTCCGGCGCCTGCGCCATCAGCACAGGCGGCAACGGCAGGGCGCTAAGGATTGAGATGTGGCCGAGGATAAGCTGATACATCTTACGGCCAGCGCTGAATAATGATTGAGGTGTTAATGCCGCCGAAGGCGAAGTTGTTGCTCTGCAGGAATTCACAATCAATCTTGCGCGATTCGCCCATGATGTAGTCAAGATTACCGCAGTTAGCATCCGGATTATGCAGATTCAGCGTAGGCGCGAACCAGCCCTCGCGCATCATCTGCAGGCTCATCCACGCCTCCAGCGCCCCGCAGGCGCCAAGGGTATGGCCGAAATAGCTTTTCAGCGAGGAGATCGGCACATTGTCGCCATAAATCGCCGCCGTCGCCTGGCTTTCGGCGATATCGCCGCGGTCGGTCGCGGTGCCGTGGGCCGAAATGTAGCCAATATCCCGGGCGCTTAAGCCCGCCATTTTTAACGATTGTTCCATGCAGATCTGCATGGTTTCGCGCTGCGGTTGGGTGATATGCGCGGCATCGCAGTTGGTGGCGAAGCCGATGATTTCGCCGTAAATAGTCGCGCCGCGCGCTTTGGCGTGCTCCAGCTCTTCCAGTATGAGAGTACCGGCGCCTTCGCCTATCACCAGCCCATCGCGCTGTTCATCGAACGGGGCGGGGGTGAGGTCGGGCTGTTCATTACGCTGGCTGGTGGCGAACAGGGTGTCGAATACCGCGGCTTCCGACGGGCATAGCTCTTCTGCGCCGCCGGCGACCATCACCGTTTGATAACCGTGGCGAATGGCTTCCCAGGCGTAACCGATCGCCTGGCTACCGGAAGTACAGGCGCTTGACGTCGGAATAACGCGGCCGCGCAGACCGAAAAACAGCCCGGTATTAACCGCGGTAGTATGGGGCATCATCTGCACGTAGGTGGTGCCGGTAATATTGTTGGTGTGCTTTTCCGTCAACATGGTAGCGAACTCGCTCACCGGGCCGGTACTGCCGGTTGACGAGCCGTAAGCGATGCCGGTCTCGCCGTTGCTCAGCACGGCATCGTCGATAAGCCCGGCCTGCTCGAGCGCCAGTTCAGTGGCGCGGGTAGAAAGTAGCGACACGCGGCCCATCGCGCGAATACGCTTACGGGTATAGTGGGCCGGAAGGGTGAAATCATCGATCGGCGCGCCCAGTAGCGTATGCAATCCGTCGTAAATGCGCCACTCCGGCATGGCGCGCACGGCGTTTTTATATCTCTGCAGCCCCGCCGAAACATCCTGCCAGTTGTCGCCAAAGGCGGTGACGCCGCCCATCCCGGTAATGACCACACGACGTGTCATAACATCCCTCCATTGATTGAAATGACCTGCCGGGTAACATATCCCGCTACATCCGACATTAAATAACTAGCAAGCCCCGCGACCTCGTCCGCCTGTCCCATGCGTTTCATCGGGATCATCGACATCGCCTCTTTTAGCGCAGCCTCTTCCATTTCGATCATCCCGGTATCGATAAGCCCCGGGGCGATGCAGTTCACGGTGATTTTGCGTTTCGCCAGTTCAATGGCCAGCGCTTTGGTGGCGCCGATGATCCCCGCCTTAGCGGCGCTATAGTTGACCTGGCCGCGGTTGCCCATGACGCCGGAAACGGAAGATAGCGTGATGATACGCCCGCCCTGACGCGCGCTAATCATCGGCATGATGCACGGATGAATAACGTTGTAGAAACTGTCGAGGTTGGTGTGGATCACCGCGTCCCAGTCATCCTCGCCGAGCGCCGGGAAGGCGCCGTCGCGGGCGATGCCGGCGTTGCTGATAATGCCGTACCATGCGCCGTGTTCGGCCATATCCTGCTCAAGCACTTCGCGACACTGCGCGCGGTTGGCGACATCAAAACTCAGTAGACGACCCGAGCCGCCAGCCGAGGTAATCGCCTCCAGCGTTTGCTGTGCGCCCGACGCATCGCGATGATAGTGGATGCCTACGACAAAGCCATCTGCCGCCAGCTGACGGGCGATAGCGCGACCGATGCCTTTACTGGCGCCGGTGACCAAAACTGAACGACTCATTCTGACGCTCCTTGTTGAAATAGGGTGTTAAGTTCTGTTGGCGTCGGCTGGAAGGTATTGACCCGCCCGCTTGCCAGTTCTTCATTGCCTGCCGTAATGGCGCATTCGAAGCTGCCGAAACGCTCGTCCTGCATTAACAGCTTCACGGTAACGGACAGCGCCTTGCCGCCAGGTAGGCATCCTGTCGCGCAGACTAACTCGCGTGCGCCAAGCACCATACCTAGTGCGATGGACGTTTGCCCCCGCTGTTGGCGGTGCCATCCGGACCAGACGCCAACGGTTTGTGCCATGAGTTCCAGGGCGAACCAGCCGGGGAGATTGCCCTCGGCATCAATAAACGGCGCCAGGACGCCATGGGTCGAGACCGTGACCCGGCAGGTAGCGGTTTCGTCGGTGACATTGACGACCTCTTCCAGCAGCAGCATTGGCGGCTTGTGCGGTAGATAAGCGCCGGGCGATAAGTAGTGGCTCATTAAATGCTCCCGAGCAGAATGCTGGCGTTATTACCGCCAAAGGCAAACGAGTTCGACAGGATAATCGGCCGCGGCAACGGTAGGGGACGTTCGATAATCCCGCACGGCGGAAGGGTCGCGTCGCGCGGCGACTGGCTGAAGTCCTGCGCCGGCAGCAGCAGATTGCGTTGCAGGATCAGCATGCCGATGGCGGCTTCGGTGATCCCCGCCGCGCCCAGCGTATGCCCGGTCAGATGTTTGGTGGAGCTGCATGGCACCTGCTCGCCAAATAGCGCGTTGACGACGTGAGACTCTATCCGATCGTTCAACGGTGTGGCGGTGCCGTGCAGGTTGATATAGCCCACCTGTTCAGGGGCGATGCCCGCATCGTCCAGCGCCTGCTGGATAGCGCGAATTGCCCCTTCTCCCTCAGGATGCGGGGCGGAAATATGCCAGGCGTCGCTGGACTCGCCGATACCCAGCAGCGCGACAGGCTGCGGTTCGCGGGTCAGCAGCATCAGCGCCGCCCCTTCGCCGATGGTGATGCCGCAGCGATCGCGGCCAAACGGCTGGCACAGGGTCGTGGAGAGCGACTCCAGACTGTGAAAACCGTTGATCGGCATACGGCTGAGGGTATCCGCGCCGCCGACAATCGCCGCATCCGCCAGCCCGGCTTCAATCAGTCGGCGCCCGCTGATAATCGCTCTGGCGCTGGAGGAGCAGGCGGTTGACAGCGTAAATGCCGGGCCATCCAGCGCCAGCCAGTGGCTGAGAAAACGCGATGGGTCTCCCAGCTCCTGCTGCGGATATTGCCAGGCCGCGCTTTCCGCGCCGCTAAGGGTCGAAGTGACGTGCGCGTCGCCCTCATCCAGCCCCGAGGTGCTGGTGCCAAGTACCACGGCAACGCGCTCCCGCCCGTACTGGGCGATGGCGTCATCCACCTGCGGCTGAATTTGCGCCAGCGCCGCCAGCAGCAGCTGATTATTGCGCGAACGATGGGCGCTAAAGGTATCGGGAATGGCGGGTAATTCGCCGTCCACGCCTGCGAAAACCGCCTGCGGATGTCCCTGTAGCCACCCCTCGCGCGGGCGCATGCCTGGCGCGATACCGCGAACCAGATTGGCGGCGATTTCATGATTATCGCGCCCCAACGCGTTAATCATGCCGACGGCAGAAATGTAGATCATCTCAGTCACCCAGGTATTGAATGGTGATGTGGTATTTAAAGACGTGCTGTTCGATGCTTATCGGCACGCGCTTGCCTTTGCGGTTGATATAGGTGATTTCCGTGACCAGCTTCCCGCGCGCGTTACGCAGTTCGCGTTTGTCGCCGCGGTCGGTCAACGTCCACCCTTTTGGCAACTGCGGCATCCATGCGCTAACCGGCCAGTGGCTGAGCATCACGTCGGCCAGTACCTGGCTGGCTGGCGGCAGTTGCGGAACCACCATCGACTGTTCCGCGCGCAGCCCTCTTTCATCATAGGTCACCAGGAACAGACGGATACCGACGGACGACAGGCCCGCCAGCGTGAGCTTTTTATCATCGGCATTAAGCATGACCAGCAGCGACTGGGTTTGGCCGTTGAAGCTGCCGGTGAGTAACTGCTGCGAGTCTATGGCCGGCGAGATGCCAGGCGGCGGCAACGTGACGCGCGTACCCGGTTCCAGCCACGCCTGCGGACGGCCTTTCGGCTCCGGCTGCGAATGGCTGCAGCCGGCCAGTAATAAGGCGGCGAGTAGCGCGAAGGCGCGCCAGAATGATGGTCTTATCATCGTCTTTTTTTCTCTTTTTTGGTCGGCATCGCCAGCGGCGAAAGCAGGAAGGCGGTGAAAATGCCGCTTACCAGAACAATACCAAAACTACTAATGGCCTGAGTGGCGCTAAAGACCAGCATGCCAAGCGTCAATAAGGTGGTCATCATTGCCAGCGTGACCGCCAGCAGCGATGTCAGCGGCGTGCCGCGCGGGTTGCTGAAAAACAGCGTGTAGTTAATGCCGATGCCCAGTACCAGCACCAGCGCCAGCAAGGAGAACAGGTTAACCGGGTGGCCGCTAAGCGCCAGCGCCGCCAGCCCGCAGCCCAGCGACAATACGGACGGCACCAGGCTTATTAGCCCTTTGCGCCAGCCAAGGCGGATAACGGCGCCACAGGCAATCACCGCCAGCGCAACGCCCAGCAGCCCGGTTAAAATATGGCGGTAGAGCGCGAACAGCTGGTCGAAATCGCTTTTACGATCTACCCATGCTATACCACCAGGAAACAGCTCGCTCAGCATGCCCACCTCTGCGCTGTTTCTCACGCCTTCAACCGGTACCAGCACGCCGCTTTCGCCATCCGGCAGCGTCAGCCACAGCAGCCGCCAGCCTTCGCTGGCCGGGCTGGCAAGCCAGTCATCGACCGTTACCGGCATGGCGCTGAGCTCGGGATTTACTGCTGGCATTCCGGCGTTTTGTAACGCTTTTGCTACCGCAGGCGCTGCATTTTTCAGTAACGTTAAATCCTGCTGCTGGCGTTTGAGTGAATTCAGCGGAATAGCGCGATATCCGCTGATTAATCCATCGGTTTTTGCATGTTCCAGCTGTAAGGTAAACCTCTCCAGGATCTCCAGCGTTTGCTGGGCGGATTCGCCGTAAACCACAAACCACTTCTGGTCGACGCTTTGTCCGGTGAGCGCGGTAATCGCTTTTTCCTGAGCCAGGATATCCTGCGGCAGCGCCTGGAGCTGCGAAATATCATCATCCACCCGCAGCGTCGCGAGCCCCGCCAGCGACAACAGCGCCAGCGCAACGGGAAGGCCGATGGACAGCTTTTTATTGCGCCGCCAGGCGGCGAGCCAGCGCAACAGCGACACCATCGCCGGCACCGGGCGCACGGGGAGCCCCCGGCATAGCCATGGATGCCAGAAAATTACCGTCAGGCATGAGGCGCTCAGGCCGACCGCCGCGAATAGCGCCATCTGGCGAATCGCCGGAAAGGGAGCCAGCATCATAATCAGATAAGCCGCCACGGTGGTGAGCAGCGCCAGCAGCAGCGCATGACGCACTTTGGCGAGGCTTTGCCACGGGGTTAATTCCGCGCCATGCACCATCCGTTCGGTCAGATAATAGAGCGTATAGTCGGCGGAGATGCCGATGATGCTCATGCTCATCACCAGAGTCATCAGATGCAGTTCGCCAAATAGCAGCAGCGTGACGACGGTGCCCGCCAGCGCGCCGATCGCAATGGAGAGCAGGCACAGTAGCAGTGGGCGCAGGGAGCGGAATACCGCCACAATCAGTAGGATCACGCCAAGCAGGGTGGCTACCCCAAGGGTGGAGATATCCTGTTTGGCCTGCTGGCTGGCGTAATCGCTGTAGAACACGGTGCCGCGTGACAATAGCTGCGCCTGCGGATGCTGCGTTTTCCACTGCTTCTCCAGCTCGCCGAGCGTAGTGACCAGCCGGTGCGTCTGCTGCATATCGAATGAGGAACCCGCCAGTTCGCCATGCAACAGATACCAGAGGTTGCCCTGGGCGTCTTTGGTCACCAGCCAGCCATCCTGCAGCTGCATCCGCTGGCCGCCTTTCGCCATCGCCAGCTGCGAGCCGCGCATCAGCATCAGCGGATCGTTTTGCAGTTCTTTGCCGCTGACGCCGGAAAATGCCGAATAGAGCTGCGAGAGGATCCATTGCGCCTGCGCTTCGCCGCCGTTTTGCAGGCGCGCGCGGGTAGCGGGGTCAATTAAACCGTTACGATGTTGCCAGAAAAACGCGCCCCAGGCCTGCTGGCTCTCAGCATCCATTGGGCCTTTTACCTCGGCCAGCGCTTTCGATGTTTGCAGCAGCCGCAGCCAGTCGCGGGCCACCTGCGGATCGGCCTGTTTACCGGGGCTGACCAGCCACACCAGTTGGCGGTCAAGACGCTGCATAAAACCGTCGTTCAGGCCAGGTGGGATTGCGCCAAGCGTCTGCTTCGGCAGCATAGCCAGTACGCTGCTGTTAAGCCGGGCCTGCGGCAGCAGCGCCAGCAGCGCGCCCGCCAGGATCAGGCAGACGATAGCCCATAACAGCGCAGGGCGTTTACTGGGCGGCAAAGCGTTGGCGTTCATCATCGGTCAGTTGCGCTGGCGTCAGTTGATGTTGGGAAAGCGTAATATCGGTGCGATCGCCTTGTTTGTCGTTGAGCTGAATATGCTCCAGATAGGTTTTTCCGGTCAAATCGATGCGGGCAAAAATCTTATCCAGCGGCGTAGTGATGGGCGTCAGGCGCAGCGTCCACTGGCCTTCGCCTTTATCGGCAAATTCTACGCGGAAGTTCTCTTCCAGGACTTTACGATCCGCCTGGAACAGCGCGCGTAGCAAATGGTTGAACTGGAACATCTGCGGGTTGTTTTCAGCGGTGATGGTCTGCGGCGGCTGATCGTTAATTGCCTGCACCATCCGTTTGTCATCCAGCAACAGCTGCATTGGGAACGGCGAGGTTTGATCCCACAGTAAACCCTTATCGCGGGCGATCAACATCTGTCCCTGGGATCGCAGCGGCTGCGGCAGATCCTTAATCGTGCGAACTTGATCGAAGTGGGCGCGCACCACCGGCTGTTCGGTAAAACGTTGTTGCAGGGTATCAAGCGTCAGGGCGCTGACCAACGGGCTGATAAACAGCCCTAACAGCAGCAGTAATCTCATGGTGTGACCCCCATGCGTTCAAACAGGATATTCGGGCTGACGAAACACATCTCGCGGCTATTTTCGTCCACCGCGACCTGGATGGTGTAGCCGGTGGTGGTACGTTTGCCGCTATCGGCATCAAAAATTTCGTAGCCAATGCGTAGACGGTTCTCAAACTCTTCTATCCGCGCGCGGACGCGAATGCGCTGCTCGAAGGTGATAACGTCGCGGTATTTCACGCGGGTATCGACCACCGGCCACAAATAACCAGAATCTTTCATCTGCCGGTAGCCGTAGTTGAACTGGTTAAGCAGCGCCTCACGGGCAATTTCGAAGTAGCGGAAATAGTTGCCATGCCACACGACACCCATCATATCGATGTCATGAAACGGAATTGTCAGCTCTACTTCAGCAGTAAAACGGGGATCGTTAAGCACCCTTTACTCCTTGTCTTTGGGATCCGGCAGATGCCAGAAATCGAAAAAGTTGAACCAGTCGAGCGGCGACTGCAGCGCGTAGTGTTCCAGCCGTTCGGCGTAGCGGTCGATGATGTGTTGCAATGCCTGCTGGCGTTCGGCGCGCGGCAGCAGCAGCGGATCGGCGAACGGTTCGCAGTAAATGCGTAGTTTGCTCTGTTGGCGTAGGGCGAAAATCAAATTAACCGGGCAGCGCAAAATGGCTGCCAGGATAAACGGCCCTTGTGGAAAGGGGGCGGCTTGCCCCATAAAACGGCTCCAGCAGACGCGCCATTCACCGCCGCGCTGCGGGTTAACCGCAATACGGTCGCCGACAATAGCGATCCATTCGCCGCGATCCAGCTTTTCTTGCAGCAGCATGGCGGTTTCCGGGCCGATATCGGTCACCGGCATCAGGTTCAGCCCGGCCTGAGGCGCCATCTCCGCCATAATTTGTTTAAAACGTTGCGCGTTTTCGCTGAACACCAGGGCGTTGATGGTTTTGCTGCCCTGCAGTTGCGCCAGCGCGCGGCAGGCTTCGACATCGCCGAGATGCGAGGCCAGCAGTAGTTTTCCTCGCGGGTCGCTAATATTTAGCGTCTCCTCGGCGCCTGCGGCAAAGACCACGTCGCGACCAAACTGTAACTCGCCGCGCCAGCTGGCGATTTTATCCAGCATCGCCTCGCCAAAGCGCAGGAAGTGCCGGTAGCTGGTCAGGGTTGGCGGTATCGGCATCTGGCGCGCGGAGAGCTGTTCGCGCGCGCGGGTTATCCATTGTTGCGACGCGCGGCGCGCCGTCGCGGCCGTCAGCCAGTACACACCGACTACTGGATAAAGCAGCAACGAGAATGCCTTGCGCCCCAGCAGTCGCCACACCAGCAGCATCAGGCGCATTCCCCATAATCCTTTTACCTCCTGCTGGCGCGCCCAGTGCGGCGAGGCGCGGCGAAACAGCAGGGAGGGGATCCGCGGCAGCATGCCGAGGAACAGACGCGTGTGCATCAGCGAGATGCGGCAGTTATCTTTGAAGGCATCAAAATGCGACAAACCGTCCGGTGGATAGGTCACGCGGGTCGGAATAAAGTAGCTGGTGTTCCCCTGCCAGTAGAGGCGCACCATCACTTCGGTATCGAAATCCATGCGCTGGCCGAGCGTCACGCGCTGCGCCAGCCGCAGCGTTGGCATCACCGGATAGACGCGAAAGCCGCACATGCTGTCTTTCAACTGCAGTGATAGCGTTTCAATCCATACCCAGATGTGGGTTATCCAGCGCCCGTACAGGCGCGAACGCGGGATGGAGTCGTCGTAAATCGGCTGCCCGGAAATTAACGCTTCGGGATGGGCCTGCGCCAGCGCCAACAGTTGCGGAATATCTTCGATGGCGTGCTGACCATCGGCATCGACCTGCACCGCGTGGCTGAACCCAGCTTCCGCAGCGGCCTGTAGTCCATGGATCACCGCAGCGCCTTTGCCTGCGTTCCGAGGTAAGCGGATTAGGGTCAGATTGGCAGTTTCCGCCGCCAGCCGATCCAACTGCTGCCGCGTGCTGGTATCGCTGCCGTCGTCCACCACGATGCAAGGCAGGCCAAAGGGCTGCAGGCGCGCCAGCACTTGCGGCATCATTGCGCCGTGGTTATAGCAGGGAATCAGCACGCAGGGAGAGAAATCTAACGGCATAAGCGAATTTTCCCGCTGCTGGCGGTATGTCGCGCTTCGCCGTCGTGGCGCAGATAGCTAAACGTAAGAGTCTGGCGCGCTTCCTGCCAGTTGAGGGCGAGCGTAACGGTTGTGTCCGGCAATAGCGGCGACTGAAACTTCACGTTCTGAACGCTGTGAAAACGCCAGCCGGGGGCCAGAAGCGTGGTGGCGTAATGCATCGCCCAGTCCATCTGCGCGACGCCGGGTAGTAGCGGCTGCACGGCAAAATGGCCGCGAAACCAGAATAGCGCCGGATCGAGATATAGCACGATTTCAACCCGATCGGCTTGCGGCTGACGGCGCTCAATTTCATGGGGCTTCACGAAATAACTCCTGTAATTGCGCGTAGACACGCTTGTTCATGCTGTTAACGGGGAGCTCGTCAATCACCCGCCAGTAACGAGGGATAGCCACAGGCTCCAGCAAGGCGCGCAGCGCTTTACGCCACTGTAATTCCTGGCTTTTCCCCCAGCGGCGGCGGGTATCGTCGTCCAGCACTAACAACGCGCCAACGCTCTGGCGGCTGCCGCGGGTAATCGGCACGACGGCGGCCTCAAGAATGCCATCCAGCTCCAGTAATCGGTGTTCCACTTCGCTTAGTGAAATGCGCTTCTCTTCAATTTTAACCACCCGGTCGCGACGACCTGCCAGCTGGAATTGACCACTTTCATTGAATTGCAGAATGTCATCGACAACCAGGCCGTTATCGTCGGCGATTAGCGGCGAAAAAAGACGGAATGTGTCGCCATACGGCTGAAAACGGATGCCGGTGAACGGCTGCCATGGCGTGTCATCCTGCAGGCGCTGACGGCAGGCGATAACCCCGCTTTCCGTGCTGCCGTAGATTTCATCCGGCCAGACAGCAAGCCAGCTGGCGGTTTGCATCGCATCCTGCCAGAGCAGCTTGCCGCCGGCGGACAAAATCATCGTGACCGGTGGTGGGGGCAACTGGCGATCGAGACGTTTGAGGAAAGCCGGACTGCTGATAAACAAATAATGATGATCATGGCTTAATGCCGCCAACTGCTCGGCGTACTCAATCATCGCCGCGTGCAGCGGCAAACCCAGCGCCATTGGCAGGAACAGGCGGAACGTCAGGCCATATAAATGCTGTGGCGCGACCGATGCCACTACTCTGATATCTGCCAGGCGTCCGGCATAGTGCGCAGCTAATAACGCCGCTTCGCGGTCGAGACTATTAACGGGTTTAATAATCCGCTTCGGTTCGCCGGTCGAGCCGGAAGTGAACAGCTCAATGCCGGCATTATCGCCGATCGCCGGGAAGGCGTATTCGTGGGGGGCGGTCGTCATGGCGGAATGCACAACCTGTACCGGCCCGCGCCACGCCAGCGCCTTATCGCTCAATATGCCGTCGAAAAGCGCCCGCTGTTCGTTTAATAGCGACGCTCGGCTATGGCCAGGGAGCACAGGCGTTTTCCCCGCATGCAGCGTGGCCAACAGCGCAACCATAAACAGGTAGCTGTTGTCAAAACAGAGCGCCCAGCGCTCGCCTGGCTGCTGTTGCAAGCAGGAAAGCAAATGAGCGACATCGTAGCGCAGATGCGCCAGCGTCCAGCGGCGCTCTTCCTGCCACGCAATCAGAGTTTGCGGCGGGCGCGGGGCGCTGAGCCACTGGGCCAGCGTGAGGGGCTGCATCATGGTTTATCTCGTTTAATCACCCGCTGACGCACCAGCCACTCGCCGGCCATCAACATCCCTATTAGCAGATAGGAAATCATGCCGTTCCAGGCCGTCCACAGCGACATGTCGCCATGCAGCGCGGTAAATAGCGCAATACCGCCGTTGCCAACGAAAAAGGCGCACCAGATTTGGGTAACCCGGCGGGTGTAACGCACCGCACGTTCAGGAAGAGCCGGTTCCCGCAGCCGCGCCAGGCGCTCGACTATCGGCATGCTTGACCACAACGAGCCGCCAAACACTGCCAGCATCACAGTGTTCACTACCACCGGATAAAACAGCAGCAACTGATGGGTTTTTAGCAGATAGCTGGCAATGCACAGCGTCATGCCGGTTGCCGCTACGACCTGAGTGACCACGTTCAGCGGCCCCGCCTGTCGCCGGGTCTGGCGAAAGCGTAAAAACAGCAGTAGCGCCATTAACGGTAGTAACCATTGCAGACTGTTATGCGCCAGGCCAAACCAGACTAAAAACGGCCAGGCCAGCAGCATTACCCCTGTCATTAACGGAACGACCGGCAGCGAGCGGATGCCCGACACGGTGAATTACGCTTCTTTCAGTAAGTGTTCTACCGCATCGACGACATCCTGCACGGTGCGTACGGTTTTAAACTCTTCTGGCTTGATTTTCTTACCGATTTTCTTTTGCAGATGGACGATCATGTCGATGGCGTCGATGCTGTCCAGTTCGAGATCTTCGTACAGGCGGGCCTCAGGTTTAATATCCTGCGGATCGATTTCAAATACCTTCACCAGCAGCGAGGAGACTTCTTCGTAAATGGCTTGTTGTTCGGTCATGACGGTTCTCCTCAGGCACGCTGCGCTTGAATAAATGATGCCAGCGTGGCGACGGAGAAGAAGTGCTGGCGCATCTCTTCGCTTTCAGCCGACAGCACCACGCCATACTGATTTTTCACCGCCAGCCCCAGCTCCAGCGCATCGATGGAGTCCAGACCCAGGCCATCGCCAAACAGCGCGGCGTCGGTGTCGATATCATCTGCGGACAACTCGTCCAGGTTCAATGTACTGATTATCAGATTCTTAATTTCAAGATAAAGCGCTTGCATCATTAATTCCTGTTTCAGGTGTAGTGCCTGATTCTAATTTAAGCAAAATATGCCGGTTTAACTGCCGTGCGGCCAGCGCCGGTTCTTGTTTATTTGCCTCGTAAAACTGGTCTATCCGCAGCCGTTCTCCGACTTCGACGGTAAATAACGGCTTCGTTCGCGGCGCGTCGTACCACTTGCTCTGTTTACCCAGCATATGCTCGGTACAACGGATGATGACGACGCGCAAGTCGCTGCCGCAGCGCACGGCGATATTGGCCGCGCCGCGCTGCAGCTGCATTTTTTCCCCCGGCACCGTTCGGGTTCCTTCCGGGAAAATCAAAATAGTATCGCCCTGCTGTAAGCGCTGCCGGCTGGCCGGGAGCAGGGCATCGGCCCGATCGTTAATTAAATAATCCGCCGCGCGGATCACGCCGCTGACAAATGGGTTTTTCAGCAACGCGCTTTTCACCAGACAGTCGGTCTCCGGCATCACCGAGGCCAGCATCACGTAGTCGATAAGGCTGGGATGATTAGCGACCACCAGGCAACCGCGCTCCTGATGTAAAATATCGCGTCCTTTGATCTGGTAATCGAGTACGCCGACGCCTTTTACCACGCCGAGAAAACAGCGGAAACTGAGCGAAATACTGCGCCGTGCTATACGGCGGCGTCGGGCCTTATCGCGCACCAGGACCAGCAATAGATTGAACCAGACGACAGAGAGCAGCAGCCCGCCAAGGCCAAACAGCGCGAAACAAACACCGGTCATTGCCGCGCGCCAGAGCCGATTGAGCCGACACAGAAGCGCGTTCATGAACGGCTCCATTGCCATTGCACGCGTTCTCCTGGTAGCGTGAATGCGCGCGCATTTTGCAAATAATACTGTAAAAACAACAGGCTTTGCGGCAGCGCAGTCTCTTCGACTGCATCATGGCGTTGTGCTTTACACTGCCATTCGCTTCCCGCTTCAATGACCCACGCCACCGCGTAGGGCCAGGTTGGCATCGTTGGTGGTAGCTGCGAGTGATAAAACTCCGGCAGAAAACCATCGAAATCAACCATCAAGATGCGCTGATAGCCCGCCTGTAGTAGAGCCATCGCTTCATATAAACCCTGCTGGAAAGTATCGCGACCGGCAGAAAGGGATGACGACGCAATGGTTTTTTTCGCCGCAATCGTCAAATTACCGACGGCGGAATTATGTACCGACAAGGCGAAATCGGTAGGCGAGACCGCCTGCTCCATCGCCAGGGCGTGGAGGATCCGATAGTTACGCTCTAGTTCACCGTGACGGCTGGTATAGAGCACAGCATCGATCGCATGGCGGCGCAGCATCGCCAGCCCACACTCCACGGCTAGCCTGCTGCCGGAGCTAAGTCGGCGGGCGGTCATCATCGGTAATTCGCTAAGTTTGGCCGGCGCTGCGGCTGGATCGATGGCGTGCAAATGCTGTGACCACCGTTGCCACTGCTCGGTGCCACTGACTCCAGGCGCGAAGGCCTGCCAATCAACTATGTTAAATGAAAATGTCATCTACACGCGTCCGCGAAAAATCAATTATTTTTCTGACATATCAACAAGGTATGTCCAACGCCCAAATTATCGTGACGTTGTTCTACCCGGAAACCCGCCATTTCCAGATAGCGATAAAACTTCTCTACGCTGTAGAAACGACTGTTGCCGTTGGCCATACAGGTAAAGTAGAGCGAAGACGCATTCAGACTAAATGATGCTGCTTCAAACTTTTGCGCATCCCAGAACAGCTCCAGAATACACAGGCGCGCGCCGGGTTTCATGACCTGCGCGACGTTACTGAGTAGCGTGATAATTTGTTCCGGGGAAAAGCAGTCAAGGAACTGGCTCATCCACCAGATATCCGCCTCTCCTGGTAAGGGGGCGTCACTCAGCATATCCACAGCATGACAGTCAATGCGATGGGTAAGGCCCGCATTTTCTATATTTTCGCGGGCCAGCGCAATTTGTTGTGGCAAATCTAATAACGTAATCGCGATATTTTCATCATACTGGCAGCAGCGTAGCGCCCACTTACCGGTATTTCCGCCGACATCGTACAGGGTTGCGGGCCGGCTGGCGAATACATGTGGCAGCGCGGCGCTAAAGGCACCGTCGGAATAGTAATGATCGAAAGCAAACCAGCTTTTACGTGCCGCTTGCGGAAGTTGCGATAATGCCGGGTAAATCGTTGGCCACTCACCAAAAACTTTTAAACCAGATGGTTTACCTTCCTGTAACGCATTTTCCAGAAAGAATAATCCCTGATAACAAACGTCCTGAGTAAAATCCATATTTACACGGGTCATCGTATCATGGAGTAAGAAATGTCCCACTTTAGCGAGGTAATAGCGTTCTTCTTTATAGGTAACAATACGCCCGCTTAATCCCATATCCAGCAAAACGCCTACAGCATATTCATTTCCCTCACAATTTTCGCTAATTGCTTCAAGGGTCGCGCCGCGTTTACCTTGCCGATCGAGATAATCCAGGATGCCTGAGTTACGCAGACATAACGCGGTTTGAAAGAGCATAGGGGCGAAAGCGATGCGTTGCGCTTCCGTGATAGCATCCAGTGCGCTAAGAGAGTCCTGTTGGTACACGTTCGGCACAACCTTTTTCAATCAATGAGAGGGGAACGGGCCAATACTGGCCCGTTGAGGAGTTACTTCTGCAACGCCGTATTAGCGGCGAGGGTAACCTGAATATCTTTATCGAGATTGTGCACCCAGCGATTATAGTTTCTATGAATCTTTCCGCCGGAAGCCATTAGATTAAGGCTGCTCACGTAATTAATAGAATAGCTTGTTGCTGAGTAGTTAATTTTAATATCCGCGGAGTGGGCTCGGTTTTGCAAATGCCCTTTGATAACGCCAGGACCTGCATCGGACATAATCCATTCACGTTGAATACCCGCCTGGAGAATAGCATTCTTGACCTGAGCTTCGGTATGACCCGCGCTAACCGTAGTCTGGACCTGTTCAATCGGCGCAGTGCGCGCGCAACCCGCCAGCGCGCCGACAACCGTGGCGGCAACAATCCAATGAATAACCTTTTTCATGAATACTCCCTATCGATATATTTGTTGAGAAAATACTTAGGTCAATGTCAAAAATAATAATATCGTCGTGATGTCGTGTTTTTATTCAGGTTGTTTATTTAATTTGTTTTACTTTAAAAATGTGACAAATAAATATCCTAATGTTATAGGAATGCTGATTTTCGGATAAAGCGACGGCGCAGGTACGCTGCGGGGTGAAGTATAAGTAAATTAACTCCGCTTAATCAATGAATATAATCGGTAAGTTATGTCTTAATTTTACGCATTTTAAATCGCCAATCGCCGTTGATTTATTGCCAGGGTAATATTGCGGCTAAGGGCTGCTTTTCTGTACACGTCGTGGTAATAGTGAAGCGTGTCGTATCAATTTGGTGGAACCTAATGCCTGAACCCGTCGCCGAACCGGCGCTCAGTGGACTGCGCCTCAATCTGCGGATTGTCTCCGTCGTAATTTTTAACTTTGCCAGCTATCTCACTATCGGCCTGCCGTTGGCGGTTCTGCCAGGCTACGTTCACGATGTGATGGGGTTTAGCGCCTTCTGGGCCGGGCTGGTGATTAGTCTGCAGTATTTCGCCACGCTGTTGAGCCGACCGCACGCCGGGCGCTACGCCGATCTGCTTGGACCGAAAAAGATTGTCGTTTTCGGCCTTTGCGGCTGTTTCCTGAGTGGTTTGAGCTATCTGCTGGCGGCCTGGAGTAGCGGCTGGCCGTTGCTGAGTCTGCTGCTGTTATGTCTGGGACGAGCGATCCTCGGCATTGGCCAGAGCTTCGCCGGCACGGGCTCGACGCTATGGGGTGTAGGCGTTGTCGGCTCGCTGCATATCGGGCGGGTGATTTCGTGGAACGGCATTGTGACCTACGGCGCGATGGCGATGGGCGCGCCGCTGGGCGTGCTGTGCTATTCATATATTGGCCTCAGCGGCCTGGCGATGGTCATTATGGCGGTTGCTCTGGTGGCTATCATTTGCGCGCTACCGCGAACGGCGGTGAAGGCAACGAAAGGGAAAGCGATGTCATTTCGCGCGGTGCTGGGCCGGGTTTGGCCTTACGGCATGGCGCTGGCGTTGGCTTCTGCCGGCTTTGGGGTTATCGCGACCTTTATTACCCTGTTTTATGACGCAAAAGGCTGGGACGGCGCGGCCTTTGCGTTAACGCTGTTCAGCTGCGCGTTTGTCGGCACGCGGCTGCTTTTTCCCAACGGTATTAACCGCCTCGGCGGCCTGAACGTGGCAATGCTCTGTTTTAGCGTGGAGGTTATTGGCCTGCTGCTGGTGGGCTTTGCACTGACGCCGCTGATGGCGAAGGTCGGGACTTTCCTCACCGGCGCGGGGTTCTCGCTGGTTTTCCCTGCGCTCGGCGTAGTCGCAGTAAACGCAGTACCGCAGCACAATCAGGGCTCGGCGCTGGCGACCTATACCGTATTTATGGATTTGTCGTTGGGAGTGACCGGGCCGTTGGCCGGTCTTTTGATGGCGTGGACCGGGATACCAACGATTTATTTGGCGGCGGCAGGGCTGGTGATGGCGGCGCTACTGCTGGGCTGGCGGTTAAAAAAACGGCCCCCGGTGGTTGAACCGGAGGCCGCTGCATCAGGGCAATAAAATTAGTTAATGACCAGCGTGTTGACGATGCTTTCTGCTTCGGTCTGCGCCTGTTGCTGGTTGTCCGCTGGCAGAGTGACCTGCAGGGTCAGCAGTTTGTCATCGACTTTACCGAGCAGCACGGAGGACCATGCGGTCTGCCCTTTGGCGGAAATAATGCTGTCCAGTTGCTGTAAGGTGTGGCCTTTGATCTCAATCGATTTGTTAGACACGACCTGCAGCTGCGGGTCGCGGCTGCGCTGCTGATCTTCCAGACGTTTGGACAGCACCGCCAGATCTTCATTAGTGCTGTCGCCGACGATCACAATCACCGCTTTCTGTCCGGTGGCGTCGGAATAGACGTGCATATTGTTGGCCTGGGTGCCGAGCTTACCGCTCTGGTCGGCCATACCTGCCGGCAGAGTGAAGCTCAGTTTACCATCCAGCAGGCTAATCGCCTGGCCGCTGGTGTTGCTCTCTGCTGCTGCCCCGACGGTCGGCGCTTTTGAATCGCTGTTATCACAGGCCGCAAGCCCCATAACCAGCAGGCCAATACCGACATATTTAACCAAATTGCGCATTGACATCTTCCTTTCGATAAACGGCCATTAACGGCTCATCCGGTTATCTTATCACAACCGTTAGCGAGTACCTTTAACCTGGCTGCAATGCCGACAAATCAGATTTATCCGCCAGTCTTTTCAACAGCATATTCAACAGCACGCCGTACATCGGCAAGAAGAAGACGATGCTGATAAGTACTTTGAAGCAGTAGTCGACGATGGCGATTTCCCCCCAGTGGGCGGCCATAAACGGATCCGGGCTGCGCCAGAAGGCGATGAAGAAGAAGGCCAGGGTATCGCTGACGTTACCGAACAGGGTCGACGCCGTCGGCGCCAGCCACCAGCGACGATTCTGACGCAGGCGGTTGAAGACGTGGACGTCGAGAATTTGCCCCAGCGCATAGGCCATAAAACTGGCGGCGGCGATACGGGCGACGAACAGATTAAAGGTGCCCAGCGCGGCAAAGCCCTGCCACTCGCCCATATAAAACAGCGCCGAAATGCCATAGGAAATAATCAGCGCCGGGATCATCACCGCGAAGATGATGCGTCGCGCCAGCGGGGCGCCAAAAATGCGCACCGTCAGATCGGTGGCGAGAAAAATAAAGGGAAAACTGAACGCGCCCCAGGTGGTATGGAAACCAAAAATGGAGATCGGCAGCTGGACCAGATAGTTGCTGGAGGTGATCACCAGCAGATGAAATAGCGAAAGCCAGACGAGCGCTTTCTTACGCTGTACGGTAGTAAAGGGATTCATATTGTGACCTTTTTATGCCCGTCATGCTTCATATCAATGCAGGAATCGGGAGCGGAACGTTGGGGTGAGGGAACCCAATTAAAAACGGCTGCATGATACTGCGTTGAGAGCGTAATGCAATGGTTGTTTTTCGCGCAAACGTTAACCTGGCTTGCGTACTGGCGAAGTGGGGGTAAACTAGGGCCGTTTTGTTGAAGTGAGATAAAAATGAGCGAACTTTTCTCCAGTCCTGACCATACGCTGGACGCCCTTGGGCTCCGCTGTCCGGAGCCGGTGATGATGGTGCGTAAAACCGTGCGTACCATGCCGGTGGGCGAGACCCTGCTGATCATTGCCGACGACCCGGCGACTACCCGCGATATTCCCGGTTTTTGCCTCTTTATGGAGCATGAACTGGTGGCGCAGGAAACCGAAGCCCTGCCGTACCGCTATTTAATCCGCAAAAGCCACTGAACCCATCCCGGATAGCGGCGCGTTGCGCCTTATCCGGGCTACCCAACGATCTGGAACCGTGCTGCGCAAGCAGGGAATATCGCTTCAACATTACTTTTTACGCAATAACCGCAGAGCGTTAGCCGTTACCAGCACCGTCGCGCCGGTATCCGCCAGCACCGCCAGCCACAACCCGGTCAGGCCGAGAAGGGTCGTGACGAGGAAAATCCCCTTTAACCCTAAAGCGATGGCGATATTCTGGCGAATATTGGCATGGGTGGCGCGCGCGAGCGAAATCATCTGCGCCAGGCCGGTGAGGCGATTATGAGTCAGCGCCGCGTCGGCGGTCTCCAGCGCTACATCGGTGCCGCTGCCCATCGCAATACCGATGGTCGCCGCTTTCATCGCCGGGGCATCGTTGATACCGTCGCCGACCATTGCCAGCGGCGCGTTGGCGTTAAGCGCCATCACCGCGTTCACTTTGTCCGCCGGCAGCAATCCGGCGCGGAACTGCAGACCCAGTTCATTGGCGATAGCCGCCGCAGCGCGCGGGTTATCCCCGGTGAGGATCACCCCTTGTACGCCCAATTGATGCAGCTCTTCCACCGCCTGACGCGCATCGTCGCGCAGGGTATCGCGCAGCGCCAGAATGCCGAACAAGGTATCATCGCGCATCACCAGCACCACCGTCTGTCCGGCGCTCTCCAGTTGCTGGATCTGCGCCTCATGTTCAGCAGGTGCAGCCTTACTGGCCGCGCAGATTAAGATGCGGCTGCCGTTGACCTCGGCTTCTATCCCGGAACCGGCCAGCGCCCGCTGGTTGCGCGCAGCGGGAAGAGTCAGCTTACGCTGCTGCGCTTCGCGTACGATAGCCTGCGCCAGCGGATGACTGGAGCCTTGTTCAACCGCTGCCGCCAGCGCCAGCAGGCCGTTTTCATCAACGTCGGCGGCGGCGATAACGCGGGTGACCTGCGGTTGGCCGATGGTCAGAGTACCGGTTTTATCGAACGCCACCTGGCGCACCTGGCCCAATTGTTCCAGCGCCGCACCGCCTTTAATCAGCGCCCCGCGCCGTGCGGCGATCGCCAGACCGGAAGTAATCGCCGCCGGGGTGGAGATGACCAATGCGCAAGGGCAGCCGATTAACAGCAGCGTTAAGCCTTTATAGATCCACGGCAGCCAGGCGCTGGCGAAGAACAGCGGCGGTACGATGGCAACCAGCAGGGCGACCACCATAATGGCCGGGGTGTAGATCCGGCTGAAGCGATCGATGAAGCGTTCAATCGGCGCCCGGCGCTCCTCGGCTTCTTCAATCAGTTTGAGGATCCGGTCAATGGCGCTATCTCCCGGTTCGGAGATAACGCTCAATTGCACCAGGCGATCGACGCTGGTGGCGCCAGCGGCTACGCGCTCGCCGGCTTTACGTTCCACCGGTACCGATTCGCCGGTCAGCGCGCTTTCGTCAAAGCTGGCAAACGGCGATAGCAGCTCGCCATCGGCCGGCAGACGCCCGCCGGCGGCGACCTCAATCACGTCGCCAGGACGTAGGTCGCGTTGGGAGACGGTCTCACGCTCGCCGTTGCGCAGGCGAACGGCGGTATCAGGTTTGAGCGCCATCAGGGCGCTCACGCCCTGACGCGCGCGGCTGGCGGCCCAGCCTTCAAGTCGTTCGCCGATCAGGAACAGCAGCAGCACCATCGCCGCTTCGGCGGTGGCCCCGATAAACAGCGCGCCAATGGCGGCGACGCTCATCAGCGTTTCGATGGCAAACCAGCTGCCGCTTTTAATTAACCGCAGCGCCTGACGGGCAACCGGCCACAGGCCGACGAGGGTCGTGGCGACAAACGCCAGTTTGCCGAACGGGTGGTTAAACTGCTCCAGCCCCCAGCTGAGCGCCATCATCACTACCAGACTCAATAACGCCAGGTTTTCCTGCAGCCATGAACCTTGCGGTTTCTCTTCCTGCGGCGCGTCAGCATCGCGCAGGGTATAACCCGCGGCGCGTACCGCGTTTTCAACCTGCGAACGGATATCGCTGTCGGCATTGACCAGCAGTTTCTCGGTGGCGAATAGCACCTGTACCTGGCTGACGCCGTCGATTTGGCGCACGGCGGTCTCCACCTTACGGGCGCAGGCCGCGCAGTCCATCCCTTCCACCTGCCAGCTATAGCGGGCGCCGTTGAGCGGCTGCTCAGCGGAGGCGGTTTCTCCGGCGCAGTTATGATCGGTACAGCAGCTTTCCGCGGGCGCTGTCGCCGGGGTAAATTTGAATGACGAGAACTGGGGGACTTTTTTGTCCTGAGATTCTGGTGTCGACATGGCACCCTCCGGGTAATGATAATTTTCTCATT
Organism: Klebsiella sp. 141198; assembly: GCF_050600785.1. Classification (NCBI taxonomy): domain Bacteria; kingdom Pseudomonadati; phylum Pseudomonadota; class Gammaproteobacteria; order Enterobacterales; family Enterobacteriaceae; genus Klebsiella; species Klebsiella sp. 141198. The sequence continues at coordinate 125,844 of NZ_JAQIRM010000006.1, read as the reverse complement.
ACCCGCAGGATACACTCTGGAGTCGACTCCAGAGTCAAGCAGTAAATTACAGATACAGTGCGCGAACGATCAGGAAGTGCCCGGCAAAGTAGAAGGCTGCGGAAATGGCGTTATCGGCGCGGAAGCGACGGCGATAGTGGCTAATCAGCCAGACGGCGTTACCCAACAGCAGCGAAGCGGCGCCAAGGAAGCCGGAGAGCGCGGTATCGGTCGGCCGCACGAACCACAGTTCGCCCGCCAGCCACACCATCACCAGAGTCATACCGATAAAGGTCAGCACCGGCATGCGCATCTCTTCCAGCCGGGTCCAGATAATCGCCAGCAGCAGCGCGCCGAGCACCAGCAGTACCAGCGGCAGCGGCCAGAAGAACGAAAGCGTCATCTGGCTGGCGAACCAGATCGTATACAGCAGATGAGAGAGGAAGAATGCGCCAACCGCGTACATCACCCGCTGGCGCGGCAGCAGGGTTAACGCATCGCCGAGCAGCGAAGCGCACAGGCCCGCCAGCACCAGGTAGCTAATGGCGTTGAACATCGGCGCCTGCCAGGCTAACAGCAGCAACAGAAGCAGGGTGACCGGTTTAAAGACCCAGCGCTGCCAGGCCGGCCCACGATAGGACGCATCGACGTAAAGCCATGCGGAGAAACAGACAGCAATAAACGACCAAAGCATAGTAAGTCCCTGTATCTGTTATCATTAAATAAGCGATTACGCTTACGGTACCGGATCTCAGTGTAGTGGTTTGGGCCAGAAGATGACAACGTTATTCAATGCGCGTTATCCTTATTCCTGATAATTCTTATGGGTACGCAAATGAGTAAAGTTCCGCTATTTTTTGTGCTGGTGGTCGCGGTGATTGTGGTGGCGGCCTCGTTTCGCTACGTGCAGCAGCGCCGGGAGAAAATGGATAACGACGCCGCGCCGCTGCTGCAGAAGCGGGTGGTGGTCAGCAATAAGCGGGAAAAGGTGATTAACGATCGCCGCTCGCGCCAGCAGACGGTGACGCCAGCCGGCAGCGAGATGCGTTATGAAGCGAGCTTCCGCCCGGAAAATGGCGGCCTGGAAGTGGTGTTCCGCCTTGATGCCCCGCAATATCACGCGCTGAGCGTCGGCGACCGGGGAATGCTGAGCTATAAGGGCTCAAAATTCGTCGACTTTGTTGCCGATAACTGAGCCCTCGATTAACCGTTACTTCTTCTTCAGCGTGGCCTTCAGCTTTTTCTGCCAGGCCACCAGTTCAAATACGCCGAAGATGAAAATACGAATCTGCTCAAAACGGCTCAGCGGCGGCGCATCTTTCGCTTGCGTCGCTTTCAACAGCGTCAGCTGCAGGCCATGCATCAGAATCATAAAAATCAGCGCCACGTTAACGAAGATATTCAGCGGTTTTGGGAAAGGTTGAAACAGGTTCAACAGCAAAAACGCCCAAACGCATAGCATCAGCAGGCGGCCTAAATTAATCAGCATGGTTTTCTCCTTGTGCCTCGCGTTGATACAGGCGGTAGGCGACCTGTCCGGCGACTTTTTCGCGATACAGCTGCCAGTTTGCCGGAACCGGCGGTAGTCCGTTTTCTACTTCGCTCTCGACATAAATCAGCGCTTCATCAGCGAGCCAGTGGTTTTTTTCCAGCAGGCTGAGCGTTTCTTCCAGCAGCCCTTTGCGGAAGGGAGGATCGACGAAGACAATATGGTGCGGCGTACCCGGCTGGCTGAGAAACGCCAGCGTGTTGGTGTTGACCACCTTGCCGTTGTTGGCTTTCAGCGTCGCGAGATTTTTTTGTAGCTGCTGCGCGACGCCGCGCTCCATCTCCAGTAGCGTGGTGCTGGCGGCATAGCGTGACAGCGCTTCCAGCCCCAGCGCGCCGCTGCCGGCGAAGCAGTCAAGGCAGTGGGCGTCGACCATCGACGGCGCCAGCCAGTTAAATAGCGTTTCCCGAACCCGGTCGGTGGTCGGGCGCAGACCCGGGCTCTCCGGCACCGGTAATTTACGGCCCCGCCACTGTCCGCCGATAATGCGGATCTGGCCGCTGCCTGCGTGATTTGGTTTCTTCATCTCTTTGCTCAAGTCTCAACTTCCAGCCTGCTATTCTAACGATCGAAGACCATTGACGAAACCTTAATCCGGGGGCGGTGATGCGAGTTAAGTTAAGTGATAGACTATCCAACTAATTTCATCATTTTTTCAGCTTCTGAAGCGGTTGTGTCGAAGCTGCGCCATGAATAAACAGCGAGGAGTGTGGTCGCAAATGGCAAAAGAGAAAAAACGTGGCTTCTTTTCCTGGCTGGGCTTTGGGCAAAAAGAACAGGCTCAGGAAAGCGAAACAGAACAAAAAGTAGAAGAACAACAAGAGGTTGCGGAACAGGCTCCGGCGGCGGAAACGCCTGCGGAAGCCGTACCCGCGGCGGAAACGGTAAAAGAAGATCCGGAGGCCTTTGCCGCTGAGGTCGTAGAAGTCACCGAACAGGTTGTTGAAAGCGAACTGCCGCATCCGGTGGCGGAAGAGACCGCGGCGTCGGAAATCGTTGTTGAAGAAGCGCCGGTTGTTCCTGCGGTAGAAGAAAAAGTCGCTGAACCGCTGGTTGAAGAGGTGATAGCCGAGCCGGTTATCGCCGAAGCGGTCGCTGAACAGACGCCGGAAGAGGTTATCGTCGCGGAGCCTGAGGTCATCGAAGATGAGCTCCTCCCGCAAGAGCCCGAAGCCGAATTAAGCGATGAAGAGCTCGAAGCACAAGCTCTGGCGGCGCAAGGCGTAGAAGAGACGCCAGAAGAAGAAGCGGAAACTCAGGAAGCGGCGCCGCAGGAGCAGGAAAAACCGACCAAAGAAGGTTTCTTCGCCCGCTTAAAACGCAGCCTGGTGAAAACCAAACAGAATCTGGGTTCCGGATTTATCAGCCTGTTCCGCGGCAAAAAAATCGACGACGATCTGTTTGAAGAGCTGGAAGAACAGCTGCTGATTGCCGACGTTGGGGTGGAAACCACGCGTAAGATTATTACCAATCTTACCGAGGGGGCCAGCCGTAAGCAGCTGCGTGATGCCGAAGCGTTATACGGTCTGCTGAAAGAAGAGATGAGCGAGATCCTGACGAAAGTTGAGGAACCGCTGAATGTTGAAGGGAAAACTCCATTTGTTATTCTGATGGTCGGCGTTAACGGCGTGGGTAAAACCACCACCATCGGTAAGCTGGCGCGTCAGTTTGAGCAGCAGGGTAAATCCGTGATGCTGGCGGCGGGGGATACTTTCCGTGCGGCGGCGGTGGAACAGCTGCAGGTCTGGGGCCAGCGTAACGAGATCCCGGTGATTGCCCAGCATACCGGCGCTGATTCAGCCTCGGTTATTTTTGACGCCATTCAGGCGGCGAAAGCGCGCAATATTGATGTGCTGATTGCCGATACCGCGGGGCGTCTGCAGAATAAATCGCATCTGATGGAAGAACTGAAGAAGATTGTCCGCGTAATGAAGAAACTGGATGTCGACGCGCCGCATGAAGTCATGCTAACCATCGACGCCAGCACCGGGCAGAACGCGATTAGCCAGGCCAAACTGTTCCACGAAGCCGTGGGGCTGACCGGCATTACGTTGACTAAGCTTGACGGAACCGCGAAGGGCGGGGTTATCTTCTCAGTGGCTGACCAGTTCAGTATTCCGATTCGCTATATTGGCGTCGGCGAACGTATTGAAGATCTGCGTCCGTTTAATGCGGGCGACTTTATTGAGGCACTTTTTGCCCGAGAGGATTAAGAATGATTCGCTTTGAACAAGTCAGCAAAGCCTATCTCGGTGGGAGACAAGCGCTGCAGGGGGTGACGTTCCACCTGCAGCAGGGCGAGATGGCGTTCCTGACCGGCCATTCCGGCGCGGGGAAAAGTACCCTGCTGAAGCTTATCTGTGGTATCGAACGGCCGAGCGCCGGGAAAATTCTGTTCAGCGGCCATGATATCAGCCGCCTGAAGAGCCGCGAGGTGCCGTTCCTGCGCCGCCAAATCGGCATGATTTTCCAGGACCACCACCTGCTGATGGATCGCACCGTGTTCGATAATGTGGCGATCCCGCTGATTATCGCCGGCGCCAGCGGCGATGATATTCGCCGCCGCGTATCCGCAGCGCTGGATAAAGTCGGGCTGCTGGACAAAGCGAAAAATTTCCCCATCCAACTCTCCGGCGGTGAGCAACAGCGTGTGGGCATTGCCCGCGCGGTGGTCAACAAGCCGGCGGTGCTGCTGGCGGATGAACCGACCGGTAACCTCGATGAGGCGCTCTCGGAAGGGATTTTACGTCTGTTTGAAGAGTTTAACCGCGTAGGGGTGACGGTACTGATGGCGACGCACGACCTGGGGCTTATTTCCAGCCGTCCGTACCGTGTCCTGACGCTAAGCGACGGTCATATGCATGGAGGCCATCGGGGTGAATAAGCGCGACGCAGTGAACCAGATTCGCCAGTTCGGCAGCAAGTTCGATCGTCTCCGTAACGCCACCGGCGGCGGCAACGGCGGGCGCAATGCGCCAAAACGGCCAAAAGCGGCGCCGAACCCGGCATCGCGGAAGAGTAACGTCTTTAACGAGCAGGTGCGCTACGCCTGGCATGGCGCGTTACAGGATTTAAAAAGCACGCCGCTGGCGACCTTTCTCACCATTATGGTGATCGCTATTTCGCTGACGCTGCCGAGCGTCTGCTATATGGTCTACAAAAACGTCAACAGCGCGGCGTCGCAGTATTATCCGTCGCCGCAGATCACCGTCTATCTGGAAAAAACGCTGGATGACGATGCGGCGGCGCGGGTGGTTGGCCAACTGCAGGCGGAGCAGGGCGTTGAGAAAGTAAATTACCTGTCGCGCGATGAGGCGCTGGGCGAGTTCCGCAACTGGTCCGGGTTTGGCGGCGCGCTGGATATGCTGGAAGAGAACCCGTTGCCGGCGGTAGCGATTGTGGTGCCGAAGCTCGATTTCCAGAATACCGATTCGCTTAACACCCTGCGCGATCGCGTCTCCCGTATTCAGGGGGTAGACGAAGTGCGCATGGACGATAGCTGGTTTGCGCGCCTGGCGTCGCTGACCGGGCTGGTCGGCCGGGTGTCGGCGATGATCGGCGTGCTGATGATCGCCGCGGTGTTCCTGGTGATTGGCAACAGCGTGCGCCTGAGCATCTTCGCCCGTCGCGATACCATTAACGTCCAGAAGCTGATCGGTGCTACCGACGGTTTCATCCTGCGTCCGTTCCTCTATGGCGGCGCGCTGCTGGGCTTCGCCGGGGCGTTTTTGTCGCTGATTCTGTCGGAGATTCTGGTGATGCGCCTCTCCTCGGCGGTGACCGAAGTGGCGAAAGTGTTTGGTACTAAATTTGAACTCAGCGGCTTAGGCTTCGATGAATGCCTGCTGATGCTAATCGTCTGCTCGATGATTGGCTGGGTCGCGGCCTGGCTGGCGACGGTGCAACATTTACGTCACTTTACCCCCGACTAAAAATTTTCTGGTATAATCTTTCCCTGCACTGAATATCTCTCTGCAGGGAAAGAGTCCCTGTTCGCCTCTTCCCTAATCTTTCATCTCCATGTCACATTTTGTGCGTAATTTACTCACAACGTTGCATGGAACTTGTGGATAAAATCACTGTCTGATACTACTGTGGGTGATATTCTCGTTGCTCATAAATGCTGGCATGTTTGTTGCCTGATGGGGACAAGATCATGTCAGACACTATCGATTGAGAGGATTTGAATGACCAAAGAAATGCAAACTTTAGCTTTAGCCCCCGTTGGTAACCTGGAATCGTACATCCGGGCTGCTAACACTTGGCCGATGTTATCGGCTGATGAAGAGCGGGAGCTTGCTGAAAAGCTGCATTACCAGGGCGATCTGGAAGCAGCGAAAAAGCTGATTCTGTCTCACCTGCGCTTTGTTGTTCATATTGCTCGTAACTACTCGGGCTATGGCCTGCCGCAGGCGGACCTGATTCAGGAAGGTAACATCGGTCTGATGAAAGCCGTACGTCGTTTCAACCCGGAAGTGGGTGTGCGACTGGTTTCCTTCGCCGTGCACTGGATTAAAGCGGAAATCCACGAATACGTGCTGCGTAACTGGCGTATCGTTAAAGTCGCAACCACCAAAGCGCAGCGTAAGCTGTTCTTCAACCTGCGTAAAACCAAGCAGCGTCTGGGCTGGTTTAACCAGGACGAAGTGGAAATGGTTGCCCGCGAGCTGGGTGTGTCGAGCAAAGACGTGCGTGAGATGGAATCACGTATGGCAGCGCAGGACATGACCTTTGATATGTCGTCCGATGACGAATCCGATAGCCAGCCGATGGCGCCGGTGCTCTATCTGCAGGACAAAACGTCTAACTTTGCCGACGGCATCGAAGACGATAACTGGGAAGAGCAGGCTGCTAATAAACTGACTGACGCGATGCAAGGCCTGGACGAGCGTAGCCAGGACATCATCCGCGCTCGCTGGCTGGACGAGGACAACAAGTCCACGCTGCAGGAGCTGGCGGATCGTTATGGCGTCTCGGCTGAACGTGTTCGTCAGCTGGAAAAGAACGCGATGAAAAAACTACGCGCCGCTATCGAAGCCTAATCTTCGTCTTTTAACGCCGTAGTAAATTGAGCCTCTGCTGTTTCAGCGGGGGCTTTTTGTTTTATATCCCCGTCACACCCGTTTTCTCTCCCGGCGCGAATTGCCGCGACGTTTAGCTTCAGTCACATAACTTTTACATCTCCTGCAAATTGTTGTTTCAAATTCTGAAAAATGGGGTATGTTTTGGCATAGTGTGCTGCAAAAGCGCAGGCGGCAGACCCAAATACAGCCATACTATTCTTGGTATGGACTAATAATCAGAATAATGCGCTAACAAACAACATCACAACAAATGCAAAAACCATAATAATGGGGAGCCTCAGGATGAATATGAAGGGTAAAGCGTTACTGGCAGGATGTATTGCTTTAATTATGAGCGGTTCCGCGCTGGCGGAAGATATTAAAATTGCCGTCGTGGGAGCGATGTCCGGCCCGGTTGCCCAGTATGGCGACCAGGAATTTACCGGTGCGGAGCAGGCGGTAGCCGATATCAACGCTAAGGGCGGCATCAAAGGCAATAAATTGCAGATCGTAAAATATGACGATGCCTGCGACCCGAAACAAGCGGTAGCTGTTGCGAACAAAGTGGTGAATGACGGCATTAAATACGTTATCGGTCACCTGTGTTCATCATCCACCCAGCCGGCATCTGACATCTATGAAGACGAAGGCATCCTGATGATTACCCCGGCGGCAACCGCACCGGAGCTGACGGCGCGCGGCTATAAGCTGATTCTGCGCACCACCGGTCTCGACTCCGATCAGGGCCCGACGGCGGCGAAATATATTCTCGGCACGGTGAAGCCGCAGCGCATCGCTGTTGTTCATGACAAACAGCAATATGGCGAAGGGCTGGCGCGCTCAGTCCAGGAAAACCTGAAGAAAGGCGGCGCCAACGTGGTGTTCTTTGACGGTATCACCGCCGGTGAGAAAGATTTCTCTACCCTGGTGGCGCGTCTGAAGAAAGAAAATATCGACTTCGTCTACTACGGCGGTTATCACCCGGAAATGGGACAGATCCTGCGCCAGGCGCGCGCAGCCGGCCTGAAAACCCAGTTTATGGGCCCGGAAGGCGTGGCTAACGTTTCCCTGTCAAACATCGCCGGCGAGTCGGCAGAAGGCCTGCTGGTCACCAAACCGAAGAACTACGATCAGGTTCCGGCGAACAAACCGATTGTGGATGCCATCAAAGCGAAGAAGCAGGATCCGAGCGGCGCCTTCGTGTGGACCACCTATGCGGCGCTGCAGTCGCTGCAGGCGGGGTTAAATCAGTCTGAAGATCCGGCGGAAATCGCGAAATACCTGAAAGGGGCGAAGGTGGATACCGTCATGGGGCCGCTGTCGTGGGATGAGAAAGGCGACCTGAAAGGATTCGAGTTCGGCGTGTTTACCTGGCATGCTAACGGTACAGCGACCGACGCCAAATAATTTAACCTGCGCCTTTCACGCCGCAGATGCGTTGTCTGCGGCCCTTAAACCCGGTTGCGCTGCGCTTACCGGGGCTACAATTTCCAGGTAGCCCGGCTACGCGAAGCGCCGCCGGGTTCTTCCCTGGTCACGCTGCGTTTATTGGGGCTACGGCTTAATGCTTCTCCCAACCATTCTGCTGGGCGCTGAAACCGAGCGCCTGCATAAATGCCGCCATCACGCCGCGGTCTTCCACCCCGCTATCGGCAACGCGCCAGCTATTGATATTCGGGTTATCGCTTAACGCCTCTTCCACTAAATATTGCCCCACGCCGCGGCGGCGGGTGACTTCACGCACGCACAGGTCGCTGAGCTCGCCTTCGACGCCGCGCAGGGTAACGCGTACGGCGCCGAGCAGACGTTCGTTAAAGCGGGCGACGTAAATACGATGGTTATCGTCCAGCATCAGCGCCGCAGGATCCTGCGACGGCCAGATTTTGCCTAAATCAATGCGATCCTGATCGCTGAAGTGCTGTAAACGGATAATAGTGAGCTTCATACGCGGCAGTTCCAGTCAAAACAGATGCGACAGTGTACTCAAATTTCATGTTTGGCGGGGCGCTGTTTTGCACTCATTCATCAGGGGATTCGTTTTCCTGGTTGCACGGGGGTAGCGCAATACATCATGGATCGAAAAATAAGCAGAATTTTAACCTGATATGTAGCGTTTTATTCCGCCTTATATGCCGTTATTTTATGCTGTGAACTGGACTTTTTTTTGTTTATCTTCGCCTAAAACCAGAATATTATCTTTTCTTAATCACCTGAAAAATAGAGATTTTAATCAAAATTCAGGTAAAAAACCGCGCTAAACCATTAAACTTCATGGTAAAAATGGCGTTGTTTAATAAAAGCACAGAATGCTTTTTAACCATAAAAATACAAAACATTTACATCACATCACGAACGGGGTTCTGAAGCATGAAAAGGAACGCGAAAACGATCGTCGCGGGAGTCGTTGCATTAGCGATTTCCCACGCGGCGATGGCAAAGGATATTAAAGTCGCCGTCGTCGGCGCGATGTCTGGCCCGGTTGCCCAGTGGGGCGATATGGAATTCAACGGCGCGCGCCAGGCGATTAAAGACATTAACGCCAGCGGCGGCATTAAAGGCGACAAACTGATTGGCGTCGAATATGACGACGCCTGCGATCCGAAACAAGCGGTCGCGGTCGCTAACAAAATCGTCAATGACGGCATTCAGTACGTTATTGGCCACCTCTGTTCCTCCTCCACCCAGCCGGCTTCGGATATCTATGAAGATGAAGGCATCCTGATGATCTCCCCTGGTGCGACCAATCCGGAACTGACCCAGCGTGGCTACCAGTACATCATGCGTACCGCAGGTCTTGACTCTTCCCAGGGGCCGACCGCCGCGAAATATATCCTCGAACACGTGAAGCCGCAGCGTATTGCGATTATTCATGACAAGCAGCAGTACGGCGAAGGGCTGGCGCGTTCCGTGCAGGACAACCTGAAGAAAGCTGGCGCCAATATCGTCTTCTTTGATGGCATCACCGCCGGCGAGAAAGACTTCTCCGCGCTGCTGGCGCGCCTGAAGAAAGAGAATATCGACTTTGTCTACTACGGCGGCTACTACCCGGAAATGGGGCAGATGCTGCGCCAGGCGCGCTCCGTCGGCCTGAAAACGCAGTTTATGGGGCCGGAAGGCGTCGGTAACGCCTCGCTGTCCAACATCGCCGGCGCGGCGGCGGAAGGTATGCTGGTGACGATGCCAAAACGCTATGACCAGGATCCGGCCAACAGCGCTATTGTTGATGCGCTGAAAGCGGATAAAAAAGATCCGAGCGGCCCGTACGTCTGGATCACCTATGCCGCCGTTCAGTCGCTGGCGCAAGCGATGGACAGAACCGGCAGCCAGCAGCCGCTGGATTTAATTAAAGATTTGAAAGCTCACGGCGCGAAGACCGTGATTGGGCCGCTGAATTGGGATGAAAAAGGCGATCTGAAGGGATTTGAATTTGGTGTCTTCCAGTGGCACGCGGATGGTTCATCCACCGTCGCTAAGTAAGACGCGTTATCCCACCGCCCGCACCGCGCGGGCGGCATGAAAAAGGTTACCTTATGTCCGAGCAGTTTCTCTATTTTCTGCAGCAAATGTTTAACGGCGTCACGCTGGGCAGTACCTATGCGCTGATCGCCATCGGCTATACGATGGTTTACGGCATTATCGGCATGATTAACTTCGCCCACGGCGAGGTCTACATGATCGGCAGCTACGTCTCGTTCATGATTATCGCCGCCCTAATGATGCTGGGGATCGATACCGGCTGGCTGCTGGTCGCCGCAGGCTTTATCGGCGCTATCATTATTGCCAGCGCCTACGGTTGGAGTATCGAGCGTGTAGCCTATCGGCCTGTACGCAGCTCCAAGCGCCTGATTGCGCTTATTTCCGCCATCGGGATGTCGATATTCCTGCAGAATTTCGTCAGCTTGACCGAAGGCTCGCGCGATGTCGCGCTGCCGAGTCTCTTTAACGGCCAGTGGATTGTCGGCCACAGCGATAATTTCTCCGCCACTATCACCACCATGCAGCTGGTCATCTGGGTCGTTACCTTTATCGCCATGTTGGCGCTGACGTTGTTTATTCGCTATTCGCGAATGGGCCGCGCCTGTCGCGCCTGTGCGGAAGATCTGAAAATGGCGAGCCTGCTGGGCATCAATACCGACCGCGTTATTGCGCTGACCTTCGTCATTGGCGCGGCGATGGCGGCAGTCGCTGGCGTTCTGCTGGGGCAGTTCTACGGCGTTATTAACCCCTACATCGGCTTTATGGCCGGGATGAAGGCCTTTACCGCCGCCGTGCTCGGCGGTATCGGCAGTATCCCTGGCGCGATGATCGGTGGCCTGATTCTGGGTATCGCCGAGGCGCTCTCTTCTGCCTATCTCAGCACCGAATATAAGGACGTCGTCTCCTTCGCGCTGCTGATTCTGGTGCTGTTAGTGATGCCGACCGGCATTCTGGGCCGCCCGGAGGTAGAAAAAGTATGAAACCGATGCAAATTGCGATGGCGCTGCTTTCCGCCGCGATGTTCTTTGTTCTGGCGGGCGTCTTTATGGGCGTGCAGCTGGAACTGAATGGCACCAAACTGGTGGTCGATACCGCCGCCGATATTCGTTGGCAGTGGATCTTCATCGGCACAGCGGTGGTCTTTTTCTTTCAGCTGCTGCGCCCGCTGTTCCAGAAAGCGGTTAAGAACGTCTCCGGGCCGAAATTTATTATGCCGGCGATTGACGGGTCGACGGTCAAGCAGAAGCTGTTTCTGATAGCCCTGCTGGTGATTGCCGTGGCCTGGCCGTTTATGGTGTCGCGCGGTACGGTGGATATCGCCACCTTGACGATGATTTATATCATCCTTGGTCTCGGACTGAACGTGGTGGTTGGGCTTTCCGGCCTGCTGGTATTGGGCTACGGCGGGTTTTACGCCATCGGCGCCTATACCTTTGCGCTGCTTAATCACTATTACGGTCTCGGCTTCTGGACCTGCCTGCCGCTGGCCGGCCTGGTCTCCGCGGCGGCCGGCTTCCTGCTGGGCTTCCCGGTGCTGCGTCTGCGCGGCGACTACCTGGCGATTGTGACCTTAGGCTTTGGCGAGATCGTGCGCATTCTGCTGCTCAACAATACCGAGATCACCGGCGGGCCGAACGGTATCAGCCAGATCCCGAAACCGACCTTCTTTGGTCTTGAATTTAGCCGTACCGCCCGCGAAGGCGGCTGGGATACCTTCAGCAACTTCTTTGGCCTGAAGTACGATCCCAGCGACCGGGTGATTTTCCTCTACCTGGTGGCGTTGTTGCTGGTGGTGCTCAGCCTGTTCGTTATTAACCGTCTGCTGCGGATGCCGCTCGGGCGGGCGTGGGAAGCGCTGCGTGAAGATGAAATCGCCTGCCGTTCGCTGGGCCTGAGCCCGACGCGCATCAAGCTGACCGCCTTTACTATCAGCGCCGCGTTTGCCGGCTTCGCCGGCACGCTGTTCGCCGCGCGCCAGGGCTTCGTGAGCCCCGAATCCTTTACCTTCGCCGAGTCGGCCTTTGTACTGGCGATCGTCGTGCTGGGTGGGATGGGCTCACAGTTTGCAGTGATCCTGGCGGCTATTCTGCTGGTGGTATCGCGCGAGCTGATGCGTGATTTCAACGAATACAGCATGTTAATGCTCGGTGGGTTGATGGTGCTGATGATGATCTGGCGTCCGCAGGGGCTGCTGCCGATGACGCGCCCGCAGCTGAAGCTGAAAAACGGTCAGGCGAAAGGAGAGCAGGCATGAGTCAGCCAATATTATCCGTGAACGGCCTGATGATGCGTTTTGGCGGCCTGCTGGCGGTCAATAACGTCTCCCTTGAGCTACGTCCGCAGGAAATCGTTTCCTTAATTGGCCCAAACGGCGCGGGAAAAACCACCGTTTTTAACTGCCTGACCGGTTTCTATAAACCTACCGGCGGCACTATTATGCTGCGCGACCAGCACCTGGAAGGGCTGCCGGGCCAGCAGATTGCGCGGATGGGGGTGGTGCGAACCTTCCAGCACGTGCGTCTGTTCCGCGAAATGACGGTAATTGAAAATCTACTGGTGGCGCAGCATCAACAGCTGAAAACCGGCGTTTTCTCCGGCCTGCTGAAAACGCCGGCCTTCCGTCGCGCGCAGAGCGAAGCGCTGGATCGGGCCGCCACCTGGCTTGAGCGTATCGGCCTGCTGGAGCACGCTAACCGTCAGGCCAGCAATCTGGCTTACGGCGACCAGCGCCGGCTGGAGATTGCCCGCTGTATGGTGACGCAGCCGGAGATCCTGATGCTCGACGAACCGGCGGCGGGGCTTAACCCGAAAGAGACCAAAGAGCTGGATGAGCTTATCGCCGAGTTGCGTAGCCATCACAACACCACCATCCTGCTTATCGAACATGATATGAAGCTGGTGATGGGCATTTCCGATCGCATCTACGTCGTGAACCAGGGGACGCCGCTGGCCAACGGGACGCCGGAAGAGATTCGTAATAACCCGGACGTGATCCGCGCCTATTTAGGTGAAGCATAATGGTGGTGACGCATAAGATGGAAAAAGCGATGTTAACTTTTGACAATGTTAGCGCCCACTACGGCAAGATCCAGGCGCTGCACAACGTCAGCCTGCATATCAAACAGGGTGAGATCGTCACGCTTATCGGCGCCAACGGCGCAGGGAAAACTACCCTGCTCGGTACGCTGTGCGGCGATCCGCGGGCCTCCAGCGGGCGCATTGTCTTTGACGGTAAGGATATTACCGACTGGCAGACGGCGAAAATCATGCGTGAAGCGGTGGCGATCGTGCCGGAAGGGCGACGCGTCTTTTCGCGCATGACGGTGGAAGAGAACCTGGCGATGGGCGGTTTTTTTGCCGACCGCGACCAGTTTCATACCCGCATCAAATGGGTGTATGAGCTGTTCCCGCGTCTGCATGAACGCCGTATTCAGCGCGCCGGCACCATGTCCGGCGGCGAGCAGCAGATGCTGGCGATAGGTCGCGCTCTGATGAGCCAGCCGCGCCTGCTGCTGCTTGATGAGCCCTCATTGGGGCTGGCGCCGATTATCATTCAGCAGATTTTCGATACCATCGAACAGCTGCGTGAGCAGGGGATGACGATCTTCCTGGTTGAGCAGAACGCCAACCAAGCGCTGAAGCTCGCCGATCGCGGCTACGTACTGGAAAACGGTCACGTGGTGCTGGAGGATACCGGCGACGCGCTGTTGGCCAACGAGGCGGTGCGCAGCGCCTATCTCGGCGGTTAATACATTGTAACCCGGCGTCGTTCACTTCGCCGGTTTGTAGCCCGGGCGAGGCGCTTGCGCCGACCCCGGGAGCAGATCGCACAAATACATTTAAAAGAGCCTGTTGGCTCTTTTTTTGTACATGTATGTTGTACAATAAAAGAGTACAGCTTTGGAGGTTTTTATGAGAACGGTTAACTATAGCGAAGCCCGGCAAAATCTGGCCGATGTGCTGGAAAGCGCAGTGACAGGTGTACCTGTGACCATTACCCGTCGTGGGCATAAATCAGCAGTCATCATTAGCGCAGAAGAGTTTGAACGCTACCAGGCGGCCAGAATGGATGATGAGTTCGCGGCTATCATGGCGGTTCATGGTGATGAGATCAGGGAGCTTGCGGATAAATGACGCTGCAGATTATCTCAGCGGAAGAGATAATACAGTTTCACGACAGGCTACTCCGCGTCACGCCTGGCGTTGCCGGTATGCCCGATCCGGGGCGCGCCGAAGCGATAATGTATAGGGTACTAAATAAAATTGAATATGAAGGTGTGACAGACGTGTGGCGACTCGCTGCGATGCATCTGCTGGCGATTTCTCGCGGTCATCTATTTAATGATGGTAATAAGCGTACGGCACTGTTTATCACCCTGCTTTTTTTAAAGCGAAATGGAATTATATTGTCGGCGAATCCGGACTTCGTCGGCATGACCGTCGAGGCGGCAGCAGGGCAACTTACCCTGGAACAGATTGTCGCGCGCTTGCGCGGATGACAGTTAACTCGTTGCAACCCGGCGGCGCTTCGCTTGGCCGGGCTACCCAAGCCGTTGTAGTTGTAGCCCGGGCGAGGCGCTTGCGCCGACCCCGGGAGCCGATCGCACGAATATTATCCGTGTCTCAGCTCCCACTTTACTTCCCCCATCCTTTCATCGGCTTGTCATCTCTCTGACCCGTTACTATCTTTTTTTTGTAATAAAAAAGTTATTTTTCTGTAATTCGAACATGTCATGTTACCCCGCGAACATAAAACGCGTGAAATCGCGCATCCGGAACAACAAGAGAGATAACCGATGATATCGTTACGACATACAGCTTTAGGACTGGCGCTGAGCCTGGCATTTGCCGCTCAGGCACTGGCAGTAACCACCATCCCTTTCTGGCACTCGATGGAAGGGGAACTGGGTAAAGAAGTTGATTCTCTGGCGCAACGTTTCAACGCGGCCAATCCTGATTACAAAATTGTTCCGGTGTATAAAGGCAATTACGAGCAAAGCCTGAGCGCCGGTATCGCCGCCTTCCGTACCGGCAACGCGCCGGCGATTCTGCAGGTGTATGAAGTCGGCACCGCTACCATGATGGCGTCAAAAGCCATTAAGCCGGTGTACCAGGTCTTTAGCGATGCGGGTATTAAGTTCGATGAATCGCAGTTCGTGCCGACGGTGTCCGGTTATTACACCGACTCAAAAACCGGCCATCTGCTCTCCCAGCCGTTTAACAGCTCCACGCCGGTGCTGTACTACAACAAAGACGCCTTCAAGAAAGCGGGTCTGGACCCTGAGCTGCCGCCGAAAACCTGGCAGGATCTGGCGGCTTACACCGCCAAACTGAAAGCGGCCGGAATGAAGTGCGGCTACGCCAGCGGTTGGCAGGGCTGGATCCAGATTGAAAACTTCAGCGCCTGGCACGGCCTGCCGGTCGCCACGAAAAATAACGGTTTTGACGGCACCGACGCGGTACTTGAGTTCAACAAGCCGGAGCAGGTGAAACATATCGCCCTGCTCGAAGAGATGAACAAGAAGGGCGATTTCAGCTATTTCGGGCGTAAGGATGAATCCACCGAGAAGTTCTATAACGGCGACTGCGCGATCACTACCGCCTCATCCGGCTCGCTGGCGGATATTCGTCAGTATGCGAAATTCAACTATGGCGTCGGCATGATGCCTTACGACGCCGATGTGAAAGGCGCGCCGCAGAACGCCATTATCGGCGGGGCCAGCCTGTGGGTGATGCAGGGCAAGGACAAAGAGACCTACACCGGCGTGGCGAAGTTCCTCGACTTCCTGACCAAACCGGAAAACGCCGCCGAGTGGCACCAGAAAACCGGCTACCTGCCGATTACCACCGCGGCCTACGATCTGACGCGCCAGCAGGGCTTCTATGATAAGAATCCAGGTGCTGATATCGCCACCCGCCAGATGCTGAACAAGCCGCCGTTGCCGTTCACCAAAGGCCTGCGACTGGGCAACATGCCGCAAATTCGCACCATCGTCGATGAAGAGCTGGAGAGCGTGTGGACCGGCAAGAAAACCCCGCAACAGGCGCTGGATTCCGCCGTTCAGCGGGGGAATCAACTGCTGCGCCGTTTCGAGCAAGCAACCAAATCGTAATCTGTAACTTGCCCGGTGGCGCTGCGCTTACCGGGCCTACGATGTGCCCTATGTAGGCCGGGTAAGGCGTAGCCGCCACCCGGCATTGTTCAGGAATAAAATCTTCATGTCATCATCCCGTCCGGTATTCCGCTCGCGCTGGCTGCCCTATGTTCTGGTCGCGCCGCAGCTGATTATCACCCTGATTTTCTTTATCTGGCCCGCGGGCGAAGCGCTGTGGTACTCGCTGCAGAGCGTCGATCCGTTTGGCCTTTCCAGCCAGTTTGTCGGCCTGGATAACTTCGTCACGCTGTTCCACGACCCGTACTATCTGGACTCTTTCTGGACGACCATAAAATTCAGCACCCTGGTAACCGTCAGCGGCCTGCTTATTTCGCTGTTTTTTGCCGCGCTGGTCGACTATGTGGTGCGCGGCAGCCGCTTTTATCAAACGCTGATGCTGCTGCCGTATGCCGTGGCCCCCGCCGTCGCGGCGGTGCTATGGATCTTCCTCTTCAATCCCGGACGCGGGCTGATCACGCATTTCCTCGGCGAATTGGGTTACGACTGGAACCACGCGCAAAACAGCGGCCAGGCGATGTTCCTGGTGGTCTTCGCCTCGGTCTGGAAGCAGATAAGCTACAACTTCCTGTTCTTCTTCGCCGCGCTGCAGTCGATCCCGCGTTCGCTGGTTGAGGCCGCCGCCATCGACGGCGCCGGGCCGATTCGCCGCTTCTTTAAGCTGGCGCTGCCGCTGATTGCGCCGGTGAGTTTCTTCCTGCTGGTGGTCAACCTGGTTTACGCCTTCTTCGACACCTTCCCGGTGATCGATGCCGCCACCGCCGGCGGCCCGGTGCAGGCGACCACCACCCTAATCTACAAAATTTATCGCGAAGGTTTCGCCGGGCTCGATCTTTCCGCTTCCGCCGCGCAGTCGGTGGTGCTGATGTTCCTCGTCATTATCCTGACGGTGGTGCAGTTCCGTTACGTTGAAAGTAAGGTGCGTTACCAATGATTGAGAACCGTCGCGGGCTGACGATTTTCAGCCACACCATGCTGATTCTGGGCATTGCCGTCATTTTATTCCCGCTGTACGTCGCCTTCGTGGCGGCGACGCTGGATAACAAATCGGTGTTCGAAACGCCGATGACGCTGATTCCCGGAGGGCATCTGCTGGAGAACATGAAGACCATCTGGGTGAACGGGGTCGGCGTCAACAGCGCGCCGTTCTGGCTGATGATGCTCAACAGCTTCATCATGGCGTTCGCCATTACGGTCGGCAAAATCGTGGTGTCGATGCTTTCGGCATTCGCCATCGTCTGGTTCCGCTTTCCGCTGCGTAATCTGTTCTTCTGGATGATCTTTATCACCCTGATGCTGCCGGTCGAGGTGCGTATTTTTCCGACGGTGGAAGTGATCGCCAACCTCAAAATGCTCGACAGCTATGCCGGGTTAACGCTGCCGTTAATGGCTTCGGCTACCGCCACCTTCTTGTTCCGCCAGTTCTTTATGACCCTGCCGGACGAGCTGATTGAAGCGGCGCGTATCGATGGCGCTTCGCCGATGCGCTTCTTTCGCGACATCGTGCTGCCGCTGTCGAAAACCAACCTCGCCGCGCTGTTCGTTATCACCTTTATCTACGGCTGGAACCAGTATCTGTGGCCGTTGCTGATTATTCAGGATGTGAATCTTGGCACCGCCGTCGCCGGTATTAAAGGCATGATCGCCACCGGCGAAGGTACTACCCAGTGGAATCAGGTGATGGCGGCGATGCTGCTGACCCTGATCCCGCCGGTCGTCATCGTTTTAGCCATGCAGCGCGCGTTTGTGCGCGGCCTGGTCGATAGTGAGAAATAAAATGGCTGGTTTAAAACTACAGGCAGTAAGCAAAAGCTGGGATGGCAAAACCCAGGTAATTCAACCGCTGACGCTGGACGTGGCGGACGGGGAGTTTATCGTCATGGTCGGCCCGTCGGGCTGCGGGAAATCAACGCTGCTGCGGATGGTTGCCGGACTTGAACGAGTGACCAGCGGCGATATCTGGATTGATCGTAAACGGGTGACCGAGATGGAGCCGAAGGATCGCGGTATCGCGATGGTGTTCCAGAACTATGCGCTTTATCCGCATATGAGCGTGGAAGAGAACATGGCGTGGGGTCTGAAGATTCGCGGCATGGGTAAGGGATTGATTGCCGAGCGCGTGCAGGAGGCGGCGCGTATTCTTGAGCTGGATGGCCTGCTCAAGCGCCGCCCGCGGGAACTGTCCGGCGGTCAGCGCCAGCGCGTGGCGATGGGCCGCGCCATCGTGCGTGACCCGGCGGTATTCCTGTTCGACGAACCGTTGTCAAACCTCGATGCCAAGCTACGCGTGCAGATGCGTCTGGAACTGCAACAGCTGCATCGGCGCCTGAAAACCACCTCGCTGTATGTCACCCACGATCAGGTCGAAGCGATGACCCTTGCCCAGCGGGTGATGGTGATGAATAAGGGTATTGCCGAGCAGATCGGCACGCCGGTCGAAGTGTACGAAAAGCCCGCCAGCCGCTTTGTGGCAAGCTTTATAGGCAGCCCGGCAATGAATCTGCTGGAGGGGCGGGTGAGCGATGACGGCGGCCGCTTTGAGCTGGAAGGCGGCATACAACTACCGATGAATCACGAGCATCGACGCTACGCCGGGCGTAAAATGACTCTCGGTATTCGCCCGGAGCACTTTATTTTAAGCTCGCAGGCGCAAGGCGGCATCCCGCTGCTGATGGATACGCTGGAAATTTTAGGTGCCGATAACCTCGCCCACGGGCGCTGGGGCGAGCAGAAGCTGGTGGTCAGATTGCCGCATCAGCAGCGCCCGGCGGGCGGCAGTACGCTATGGCTGCATCTGCCATTGGAACATCTGCACCTCTTTGATGGTGAAACAGGACAACGCGCATGAGTAACTGGCCTTATCCCCGCATCGTCGCCCATCGCGGCGGCGGTAAACTGGCGCCGGAGAACACCCTGGCGGCTATCGACGTCGGCGCCCGCTTCGGGCACACGATGATTGAATTTGACGCCAAGCTGTCGAAGGACGGGCAGATCTTTCTGCTGCATGACGATAATCTCGAACGCACCAGCAACGGCTGGGGCGTGGCGGGCGAGCTGGCGTGGGACGATCTGCTGAAGGTTGATGCCGGCAGCTGGTTCAGCCGCGAGTTTAAGGGCGAACCGCTGCCGCTGCTCTCCCAGGTAGCGGAGCGTTGCCGTCGTCACGGCATGATGGCGAATATCGAAATTAAGCCGACTACCGGGCAGGGGCCGCAGACCGGCAAAGTGGTGGCGCTGGCCGCGCGCGATCTGTGGGCCGATATGACCGCGCCGCTACTCTCATCCTTTGAAATTGACGCGCTGGAAGCGGCGCAGGAAGCCGCGCCCGAGCTGCCGCGCGGGCTGCTGCTGGATGAGTGGCGCGATGACTGGCGCGAATTGACCGCCCGGCTGGGCTGCGTGTCAATTCATCTCAATCACAAGCTGCTGGATGCGGCGCGGGTGGCGAGCCTGAAACAGGCCGGCCTGCATATTCTGGTGTATACGGTCAATAAACCCCAGCGCGCCGCCGAGCTGCTGCGCTGGGGCGTAGACTGCATCTGCACCGATGCTATTGACGTCATCGGGCCGAATTTCCAGCCTTAAGGCTGATTTGCGGCGGACGATCTTTACGGGTTAGTCTGCCGCAGCATCCCGCCGTTGTTGTTCGGCAGTACCTGCGGCTGCGAATTGAGATTGCCGCCCTGCACCGCGCGCTGCTGATTGGTCTGCAGCTGATTTTGCAAATGCTGTTGCTGCATATGCGTCTGATTATTCAGATTCTGCTTCAGCATGCTTTGCTGCTGCTGTTGCTGCACCTTCATCTCATTTTGCATACGCTGCTGGCTGGGTACCACATAACCCGGCTGGTTAGGGTTGTTATCGATGTTGATCGGCTGTGCTAAAACGCCGAGCGGCATCAGCGCCGCCAGGAATAAAATCGCTTTCATTGTTTTCTCCTCCCGTGCGTGGGATCACTTAAGTGTACCTCGAATTCGCCATAACAATGATTTTTTAGGAGTTATCAACCAGGCTTAAGCCGGGAGATAAAACCTACCTTTCAGGAGTAAGACAATGATAAAAACAACAATATGGCGTCAGGTGGTCATCGCAGCGTTACTGGCGGGGGGCAGCTTTACCGTCGCCGCCAATCCGCCGCCCCCGCCGCCGGTCTCGTATGGCGTTGAGGAAGACGTGTTTCACCCGGTGCGCGCCCAGCAGGGGATGGTGGCCTCGGTGGATGCGCTGGCGACCCGCGTCGGCGTAGATATTCTGCGTCAGGGCGGCAACGCCGTCGATGCAGCGGTTGCCGTTGGCTATGCGTTGGCGGTTACGCATCCGCAGGCCGGTAATATCGGCGGCGGCGGCTTTATGATGCTGCGAACTAAAGACGGTAAAACCACGGCGATCGATTTCCGCGAGATGGCCCCGGAACAGGCCACCCGCGATATGTTCCTTGATGAACATGGCAATCCTGACAGTAAAAAATCGCTGACTTCACATCTCGCTTCCGGCACGCCAGGCAGCGTCGCGGGCTTCTCCCTCGCGCTGGAAAAATACGGCACCATGCCGCTGAATAAGGTGGTCCGCCCGGCAATTAAGCTGGCGGAAGAGGGGTTTATCGTTAATGATGCGCTGGCTGACGATCTAAAAACCTACGGCAGCGAAGTGATCCCGCAGCATGAAAACAGCAAAGCGATTTTCTGGAAGAACGGCGAGCCGCTAAAAAAAGGCGACCGGCTGGTGCAAAAGAATCTGGGGAAAAGCCTGGAGCTGATTGCCGAGCACGGCCCGGACGCCTTCTATAAAGGGGCCATCGCCGACCAGATTGCCGGCGAGATGAAAAAACACGGCGGGCTTATCACCAAAGCCGATCTCGCCAACTACAAGGCCGTGGAGCGTACGCCGATTAGCGGTGAATATCGCGGCTATGAGGTCTACTCCATGCCGCCGCCGTCCTCTGGCGGGATCCACATCGTGCAGATCCTCAATATCCTCGAAAACTTCGATATGCAGAAATATGGTTTTGGCAGCGCCGACGCCATGCAGGTAATGGCGGAGGCGGAGAAACACGCCTATGCCGACCGTTCTGAATATCTCGGTGACCCTGACTTCGTCAAAGTGCCGTGGCAGGCGTTGACCAGCAAGGCTTACGCCAAAGCGATTGCCGCCGAGATTGACGTGAACAAGGCGAAGCCTTCCAGCCAGATCCGTCCGGGCAAGCTGGCGCCGTATGAAAGCAACCAGACCACCCACTTCTCGGTAGTCGATAAAGACGGCAATGCGGTGGCGGTCACCTATACGTTGAATACCACCTTTGGCACCGGCATCGTGGCCGGCGACTCCGGAATTATACTCAACAACCAGATGGATGATTTCTCGGCGAAGCCCGGCGTGCCTAACGTTTATGGTTTAGTCGGCGGCGACGCCAACGCGGTAGGGCCGAAAAAGCGTCCGCTGTCGTCGATGTCGCCAACTATCGTGGTAAAAGACGGGAAGACCTGGCTGGTGACCGGTAGCCCGGGCGGTAGCCGTATTATTACCACCGTGCTGCAAATGGTGGTCAACACCATTGATTTCGGAATGAACGTCGCGGAGGCCACCAATGCTCCGCGCTTCCATCACCAGTGGCTGCCGGATGAGCTGCGGGTGGAGAAAGGTTTTAGCCCCGATACCGTGAAGTTGCTGGAAGCGAAAGGACAGAAAGTCGCGCTGAAAGAGGCGATGGGTAGTACCCAGAGCATTATGGTGGGGCCGGACGGTACGCTGTATGGCGCCTCCGATCCGCGTTCGCCCGGTGATTTGACCGCGGGGTATTAAGTCTTAGCGCTATCCCGGCTTGCGCTATGCTTTGCCGGGATAGTTATGAGGGTTAGGGCTGCGGAGAATACTGTCGGTCGGCCGTGGACCAGCGAAAAATCGTTTTATGCTTATCGATGACATTAACAAGCTGCAAATCATGAAAACCATCGGATGTGGTCGGCAAAATTTTAAGGATTGATTTACTCTCGCTGATATCGTGTTTTCGGGTGCCGTCGTCATTCCATTCGCCAGCGATATCCGCATACTGGTAGACCAAAGCGGCAAAGATATTGATTATCTTATCGCCTTTAATTATGTATAGCTCCAGTACTTCATAAAAGGCGCCGCCGCCGGAGTAGGCGTTTGAATAGCCACCGCGGACGCCAAATGCCATGGTATCTGGCGCGATTCGGTAAGGCGCCAGATCGAGTTTGCTGTAATATTGTAAGGGTTGTAGCGTTTCGTCATCGGCTTCGCGTGCCACCCTTTTCGACCACAGAGAAAGCTTGTCCAGTGCCTCTTCGGTGCGTGCAATCGGCTGTAGCCGCTGGTTTTGCCAGCGAAAAACACCGAGGAACAGCTTATTGACGCGTCTGCTGTTGTCATCTTCAGGGCAGCTGGCGCTGCCATATTTTTTAAGTTTTTGGGCATCTTCCGCCGTATCGGCAAAACAAGCGATACCAATATATGTGCCATCTTTTCCCCAAGGTTTAGCGCCCGTTATGATCAATCGATCGACACTCTCTTCTGGGGCAACCCATTGTATCCATTCTTTTTCTTCTAACCCTGCGGGCAAGGTGCCAAATCCATTTTCTGGAGCTGTTCCTGTCATTTGCTCAGCGTAAATCAGTTTCCCTTCTGAAGAATGAATGGCATCCGGTACGGCATCGAGATTATTTACGGTAATTGCAAAAGCTGGCGCCATGAAAGTCAGTAACGCCAGCGTAGCGGTGGGAAGAAACTTCATTATGCATCCTTGCAGTTAAGCGTTAAGTCTTGAGGTTATCCTGTCCAGCTTATTTTATGCGCGCCATATAATACGCATCCACATACTCACCGTTGCGCAGCGCATAGCGCCTGCCGGTGCCTTCGATCTCAAAGCCGTACTTCTTATACACCGCGACCGCCGGGGCGTTATCGGCAAAGACGGTGAGCTCGATGCGATCGACCCGCAGCCAGTTGTCGCACATATCAATCATGGTACGCATCAGCGCGCTGGCGACGCCGCGGTTATGCCAGCGCGAATCTACGCTGATACCAAAATCGGCGACGTGGCTACGGCGGGGGCGTTGGACGACGGCAATGCATAAATGCCCCACGACTTGCCCATCGATACAGGCCACCAGCTGCTTCACGCCGGGAGTATCGGTTAGCCGCTCCCGCCACATATGCTCCGATGGATGAGGAACCTGTAGCGTGTTGTGATACACCTCCGGCTGGGCGTGAATTTGACGAATCGCGTCAACATCTTTCGGTTCAGCATGGCGTATCACGATGTCACTCATTCCTTGTTCCTCATTTGGTTAAAAAGACCCTTTAAACATCACTGACTCCGGCGTTCGAGTCAACACGCATTATTTGCAAAAAAATGTAGACAAGTGCGAATGAGAATGATTATTATTGTCCTGCATTCAGGGAGACCCTTGCGGAAAGCCTGAAAGCACGACATTGCTCACATTGCTTCCAGTATTACTTTAGCCAGCCGGGTGCTGGCTTTTTTTTGCGCTCATTTCAGGCGTGTTGCGATTTGGCGGATTTCACCGCTTCTTCTGCGACCAGGCCGACGATATTGTTTTTATTTTTGCTCTCCGCCGCGGCCAACACTTCGGCGCTGCCGGTAAAGAGGCCGCCCTTTTTAATCGCCAGCGTGCGATAGGCGAGGGTGCCGTCGAGGTTGCCATGTTCCTCAATAGCGATGCTATCGCCACGGCACTGGCCATGTACCTTGCCGTCGACGATCAGCTCCCGGCAGCTGATATTGCCCTCCACGTGACCCTCGCGCATCACCTTAATCAGATGTTCTTTGGCCTCAATGTTGCCGGTGACCTGGCCATGGATATAAACATGGCCGCAGGCGACGATATTGCCGACAAAATGCACCCCGCTGGCGATCACCGTGGTTTCCTGTTTTTTGACGCTTGCTGTTTCTGGCTCTGCTGCCGCCACGGTTGGCGCAGCGACTTCAGCAGCCTGCGCTTCGGTTTTATTTTTCTTCATAAACATAGCGTTAATTTTTTCCCGTTGGGTATGAATAAGGAAAGCGAAGAGGGTACAGGCGGCCGCCAGGCGCGCCAGCGCGGTCTCATCGCTAAACCAGGCGATCAGTGCGAGAAGCCAGAAAAAAATGGCGCAGTTTATGGCGAAATACGTTTTTTCCATCAGCAGCGGCTGGCTACTCCGTTAGTCTTTAGCAACGTCCTGGTTTTGCCCTTCACTTATCCGCAGTTTCGTCATTGGGATCAAGACTTTCTGTTGAAAAATGGCGTTTTAATGGCTTATTAATCAATCTCTTATTAAAAATTACGTATGAGTGATAACCGAAATATTTTGCCGGTGAATTTTCCTGCGTAGAGGAAAAGGGGGATGAAGTGAGCCGCCTGCTTGCGCTATGGTTAAAGGCAGCACATCAACTAAGGACAGCGTTATGATTCTGCACTGCGCATTTATTGGCTTTGGTAAAAGCACGACCCGCTACCACCTTCCTTACGTCCTGCATCGCAAAGACCGCTGGCACGTCGCGCATATTTATCGCCGCAGCGCCAGGCCGGAAGAACAGGCGCCGGCGTATTCCCATATCCACTTCACCAGCGACCTCGATGAAGTACTGAACGACCCGCAGGTCAAGCTGGTAGTGGTCTGCACCCATGCCGATAGCCACTTCGAATACGCGAAGCGGGCGCTGGAAGCAGGGAAAAACGTACTGGTTGAAAAACCCTTCACCCCGACGCTTGCAGAGGCGAAGACCCTGTTCGCGCTGGCGAAAAGCAAAGGGTTGACGGTAACGCCTTACCAGAACCGCCGCTTCGACTCCTGTTTCCTGACCACCAAAAAGGTGATTGAAAGCGGTAAGCTCGGCGAGCTGGTGGAAATTGAAAGTCATTTTGATAACTACCGACCGGTGGCGGAAACCCTCCAGGGGGGACCGCAAAGCGGCGATTTCTACGGCCTCGGGGTGCATACCATGGACCAGATCATTTCGCTGTTTGGTCGCCCGGATCATGTTTCCTACGATCTGCGATCACTACGCAATAAAGCCAATCCCGATGACACGTTTGAAGCTCAACTGTTTTATGGCGACCTGAAAGCGATCGTCAAAACCAGCCATCTGGTGCAGATTGACTACCCGAAATTTATCGTTCATGGCCATAAAGGCTCGTTTGTGAAATACGGCATTGACCAGCAGGAGACCAGCCTGAAGGCCAACATTATGCCGGGCGACGCGGGGTTCGGCGCTGATGATAGCGTGGGGCAACTGGTGTACATCAACGAGGCGGGCGTGGCGGTACGTGAAGAGGTGCCGCTGGAAACCGGCGACTACGGACGAGTGTATGACGCGCTGTATGACACCCTCGTTAACGGCCAGCCGAATTACGTCAAGGAATCTGAAGTTCTCACCAATATGGAGATTCTGCAGCGCGGCTTTGAACAGCCTTCTCCGGCTACTATTACCCTCGCGAAATAAGAAAATCTGGCTCCTCGTCGCTTGTTCATATTTTTTGAACAGAGGAGTCAATTTTCACCCTCTATGATCGCCGGCGGAATGGGTCCACACTTACTCCATCGAAAACATACGGGGGTGCAACATGATCTACTTACGCAAAGCTAACGAACGTGGCCACGCTAACCATGGCTGGCTGGATTCCTGGCATACTTTCTCTTTCGCCAACTACTACGACCCGAACTTTATGGGGTTCTCCGCGCTGCGCGTGATTAACGATGACGTAATCGACGCCGGCCAGGGGTTTGGCACCCATCCGCACAAAGACATGGAAATCCTGACTTATGTGCTGGAAGGCGCGGTTGAGCACCAGGACAGCATGGGTAACAAAGAGCAGGTTCCGGCTGGCGAGTTCCAGATTATGAGCGCGGGTACCGGCGTACGTCACTCTGAGTACAACCCGAGCAGCACCGACCGCCTGCGTTTGTATCAGATCTGGATTATTCCAGAAGAAACCGGCATTACGCCGCGCTACGAGCAGCGCCGCTTTGATGCCGCGCAGGGCAAACAGCTGGTACTGTCGCCAGATGCGCGCGAAGGGTCGCTGAAAGTGCATCAGGATATGGAACTGTATCGCTGGGCGCTGCTGAAAGATGAGCAGTCGGTTCACCAGATTGCCGCGGAACGTCGCGTGTGGATCCAGGTAGTGAAAGGCGAAGTGACGATTAACGGCACTAAAGCCACCACCAGCGATGGTCTGGCGATTTGGGACGAGCAGGCGATTTCGGTTCACGCCGACAGCGATAGCGAAATTTTGCTGTTCGATCTGCCGCCGGTTTGATAGTTATCTGAGCCAGGTTAAATAAATTGCGCAACCTTCTCCAACATCGGGGAAGGTTGCGCTTTGTCCGTGATAAACTGAGAAAATGTTTCCCAGCCGATCACAGTCAGGACGATGAAAAAGAAAAGACCCGTACTTCAGGATGTAGCCGATCTTGTCGGCGTGACCAAAATGACGGTCAGTCGCTATTTACGTAACCCGGAACAGGTTTCTGAGGCCCTGCGTGGCAAGATTGCCGTTGCACTCGATGAGCTGGGTTATATTCCCAATCGCGCTCCTGATATTCTCTCCAACGCCACCAGCCGCGCCATCGGCGTGCTGCTACCCTCGTTAACCAACCAGGTCTTCTCGGAAGTGCTACGCGGCATTGAAAGCGTCACCGACGCCTTCGGCTATCAAACCATGCTGGCGCACTACGGCTATAAGCCGGAGATGGAAGAGAAGCGTCTCGAATCAATGCTTTCCTGGAACATTGACGGCCTGATCCTCACTGAACGTACTCACACGCCGCGGACGCTGAAAATGATTGAAGTCGCCGGCATTCCGGTGGTTGAGCTGATGGACAGCCAGTCGCCGTGCCTCGACATTGCCGTCGGTTTCGATAACTTCGAAGCGGCGCGGCAGATGACGGCGGCGATTATCGCCCGCGGCCACCGCCACGTTGCTTATCTCGGCGCGCGTCTTGATGAACGTACTATCATCAAACAGAAGGGGTACGAGCAGGCGATGCTCGATGCCGGCATGACGCCCTACAGCGTGATGGTGGAGCAATCTTCTTCTTACTCGTCGGGGATTGAGCTGATGCGTCAGGCGCGCCGCGAATATCCGCAGCTCGACGGTATCTTCTGTACCAACGATGACCTCGCGGTCGGCGCGGCGTTCGAGTGCCAGCGTCTGGGGCTGAAAATCCCGGACGACATGGCGATAGCCGGTTTCCACGGTCACGATATCGGTCAGGTGATGGAGCCGCGTCTCGCCAGCGTACTGACCCCGCGCGAGCGCATGGGCCGCATCGGCGCCGAGCGTCTGCTGGCGCGCATCCGTGGTGAGACGATTACCCCTAAGATGTTAGATTTAGGTTTCACATTGTCACCGGGTGGATCTATTTAAACCGACAAGTTTGAAGTAGATCACACATATTCACATCTGGCACGAATGGTTATTGCTTCTCCCAGGGTCCGGCATGACAATGTTACCGATAACAGTTACCCGTAACACTCGCCCGTAATCATTAACCAGTACGCCGCTTTCGCGCTGTATCAGTCAGCCCCGGCGCGGCGTACCAGTCCAGTGGGAGGACGCTTTGAGCACGACTAACCATGATCACCACGTCTATGTCCTGATGGGCGTTTCCGGCAGTGGTAAATCCGCCGTCGCCAGCGAAGTGGCGCATCAACTGAAAGCCGCGTTTCTCGATGGCGATTTTCTGCATCCGCGCAGCAACATCACCAAGATGGCTTCCGGCGAGCCGCTGAACGACGATGACCGCACCCCGTGGCTGCAGGCGTTGAATGACGCGGCATTTGCCATGCAGCGTACCAACAAAGTTTCGCTGATCGTCTGCTCGGCGCTGAAAAAAAGCTACCGCGACATTCTGCGCAAAGGCAACCCGAACCTCTCCTTTATCTACCTGAAAGGCGACTTCGATGTGATTGAAAGCCGTCTGAAGGCGCGTAAAGGGCACTTCTTCAAAACCCAAATGTTGGTGACGCAGTTTGAAACACTGCAGGAACCAGGCGCTGACGAAAGCGATGTGCTTATCGTCGATATCGACCAGTCACTGGAAGGCGTGGTCGCCAGCACCATTGAGGTGATTAACAAAGGCAGTAACTAGTGAGTACTTTAACGCTTGTTTTAACAGCAGTCGGCTCGGTATTGCTGCTGCTGTTTTTAGTCATGAAGGCGCGTATGCACGCCTTCGTGGCTTTGATGGTGGTTTCTATTGGCGCAGGTCTCTTTTCCGGTATGCCGCTGGATAAAATCGCGGCGACGATGGAAAAAGGGATGGGCGGCACGCTGGGCTTCCTGGCGATAGTCGTCGCGCTGGGCGCGATGTTCGGTAAAATTTTGCATGAAACCGGCGCGGTCGACCAGATTGCGGTGAAAATGCTGAAGTCCTTCGGCCATAACCGCGCGCACTATGCGATTGGTCTTGCCGGTCTTATCTGCGCGCTGCCGTTGTTCTTTGAAGTGGCGATCGTGCTGCTGATTAGCGTCGCGTTTTCCATGGCGCGCCATACCGGCACTAACCTTGTGAAGCTGGTGATCCCGCTGTTCGCCGGCGTAGCCGCCGCCGCGGCATTCCTGCTGCCGGGGCCTGCGCCGATGCTGCTGGCTTCGCAGATGCACGCCGATTTCGGCTGGATGATCCTGATTGGCCTCTGCGCCGCTATTCCGGGGATGATTATCGCCGGTCCGCTATGGGGTAACTTCATCAGCCGCTACGTTGAGCTGCATATTCCTGACGATATCAGCGAACCGCATCTCGGCGAAGGCAAAATGCCGTCCTTCGGCTTTAGCCTCTCGCTGATCCTGCTGCCGCTGGTGCTGGTCGGCCTGAAAACCATCGCCGCGCGCTTTGTGCCGGTGGGATCCACCGCCTATGAATGGTTCGAGTTTATCGGCCACCCATTCACCGCGATTCTGGTTGCCTGCCTGGTAGCGATTTACGGCCTGGCGGTACGTCAGGGGATGGCGAAAGATCGCGTGATGGAGATCTGCGGCGCGGCGCTGCAGCCGGCGGGGATTATTCTGCTGGTGATTGGCGCAGGCGGCGTCTTCAAGCAGGTGCTGGTGGACTCCGGCGTCGGCCCGGCGCTCGGCGAAGCGCTGACTGGCCTGGGTCTGCCGATTGCGATTACCTGCTTCGTGCTGGCGGCTGCCGTGCGTATTATTCAGGGCTCCGCGACCGTGGCGTGCCTGACGGCGGTCGGCCTGGTGATGCCGGTCATTGAGCAACTGAACTACAGCGGCGCGCAAATGGCGGCTCTCTCCATCTGTATCGCAGGTGGTTCGATTGTGGTGAGCCACGTAAACGATGCCGGCTTCTGGCTGTTCGGTAAGTTCACCGGCGCCAGCGAAGCGCAGACGCTGAAAACCTGGACGATGATGGAAACCATCCTTGGCACCACCGGCGCCATTGTCGGGATGATTGCTTTCCAGCTGCTGAGCTAAGTAAAAATAATTTCCCCGGACGCCACCACGGTATCCGGGGGAAAAACCAGGGTAATACCGCTTACCCTGGATTCTCTTCGGTAACACGCTTTTTTCCCCTCTTTTCCACTTCCTTTTGCCGTGAATATCAGCTCTACGACAATGATCGTATTGCTCGTCAGGCCTTGCGGCACAAGGCTTTGTTCGTTTTTTTTCGCAAGCGTGAAAGCGATATTTTTCGCGCTGAATCCATAATCAGGATCAATAAAATAGCGACGGAAAATATTCCATTACGCGGGTTATTTGCCCGATAATCTTTACGCTTTTTATGACTACCAGCGACGGTAGGCGGAGTGTGGGATAAGTTGCTTTTCTGATTGGCGCGCAATCATTGATTAATTTCACTTGCGACTTTAGCTGCATTTTGTAATGTGAAGGACATCCCAGTTGGAAACTGGCCTGGCACTAACAGCACACACCTCGCAGGAATACGTTATGAAAAATGTTGGTTTTATCGGTTGGCGTGGAATGGTCGGCTCTGTTCTCATGCAACGCATGGTGGAAGAGCGTGATTTCGACGCCATTCGCCCTGTTTTCTTCTCCACCTCTCAGCTGGGTCAGCCCGCGCCGTCATTCGGCGGCAGTACCGGGGGGACGCTTCAGGATGCATTTGATCTGGAAGCGCTGAAGGCGCTGGACATTATTGTTACCTGCCAGGGCGGCGATTACACCAACGAGATTTACCCGAAGCTGCGCGAAAGCGGCTGGCAGGGGTACTGGATTGACGCGGCGTCTTCGCTGCGCATGAAAGACGATGCGATCATTATTCTCGACCCGGTTAACCAGGATGTGATTACCGCTGGCCTGAATAACGGCATCAAAACCTTCGTCGGCGGCAACTGTACGGTGAGCCTGATGCTGATGTCCCTCGGCGGCCTGTTTGCCCATGACCTGGTGGAGTGGGTCAGCGTGGCGACCTACCAGGCGGCTTCCGGCGGCGGCGCGCGCCATATGCGCGAACTGCTGAGCCAGATGGGCCAACTGCATGGCCACGTGGCGAGCGAGCTGGCGAACCCGGCGTCCGCGATTCTCGATATCGAGCGCAAAGTGACGTCGCTGACCCGCAGCGGCGACCTGCCGGTCGATAACTTTGGCGTGCCGCTAGCGGGCAGCCTGATCCCATGGATCGACAAACAGCTTGATAACGGCCAGAGCCGCGAAGAGTGGAAAGGCCAGGCGGAGACGAACAAAATTCTCGCCACCGCGTCGCCGATCCCGGTCGATGGTCTGTGCGTGCGCGTCGGCGCGCTGCGCTGCCACAGCCAGGCGTTTACCATCAAGCTGAAGAAAGATGTTTCTATCCCGACCGTTGAGGAACTGCTGGCCGCGCATAACCCGTGGGCCAAAGTGGTGCCAAACGATCGCGACATCACCATGCGCGAGCTGACCCCAGCCGCGGTGACCGGCACCCTGACCACCCCGGTAGGGCGCCTGCGTAAACTGAACATGGGTCCTGAGTACCTGTCGGCCTTTACCGTCGGCGACCAGCTGCTGTGGGGCGCCGCCGAACCGTTGCGCCGCATGCTACGACAGCTGGCGTAAACGCAGGACAAACGATAAGGGGTGTGGATACACCCCTTTTTTTTGCGTAATACAAGGAGTAAACGCGGATGTTGGATTTTTCCCCACGGAGGTAACGCAGCCTTGGCTATGCTTTAAGTAAGGAGTTCCTTACCTGAAGGTGGGACGGAGCAGGAGGATGCACGTTGGTGCTGCGCCGTTCAGGTCAAAAAAGTCGCCGGGTACAGGAAAGGGCGACACTTACAACAGGATGAAAGCATGTCGAATCGAATCGATAGAGACGTGATTAATGCGCTTATTGCAGGTCATTTCGCGGATCCCTTTTCCGTGCTTGGCATGCACCGCACCGAGGCGGGGCTGGAAGTTCGCGCATTATTACCAGATGCCACCGAAGTGTGGGTTATTGAACCGAAAACCGGGCGTAAAGTCGGCAAACTCGAATGCCTCGACTCGCGCGGATTCTTTAGCGGCCTCCTGCCGCGGCGTAAAAACGCTTTTCGCTACCAGCTGGCTGTCACCTGGCACGGACAGCAAAACCTGATTGACGACCCTTACCGTTTCGGCCCGCTGCTGCAGGATGTTGATGCCTGGCTGTTGTCCGAGGGGACGCACCTGCGCCCTTACGAAACTCTGGGCGCGCACGCCGACACCATGGATGGCGTCACCGGTACGCGCTTTTCGGTTTGGGCGCCTAATGCCCGGCGGGTTTCCGTAGTGGGGCAATTTAACTACTGGGATGGTCGACGCCATCCGATGCGCCTGCGCAAAGAGTCTGGTATCTGGGAACTCTTCATCCCCGGCGCGCTTAATGGCCAGCTGTATAAATTCGAGCTGATCGATGCCCACGGCAATCTGCGCGTCAAAGCCGACCCTTACGCCTTTGAGTCGCAAATGCGCCCGGAAAGCGCGTCGCTTATCTGCGATTTGCCGCCCAAAGTCGAACAGCCGGCGGAACGCAAAGCCGCGAACCAGTTCGATGCGCCGATCTCTATCTATGAAGTGCACCTCGGTTCCTGGCGCCGCCATACCGACAATAACTTCTGGCTAAGCTACCGCGAACTGGCGGACCAACTGGTGCCCTACGCAAAATGGATGGGCTTCACCCACCTTGAACTGCTCCCGGTGAACGAACACCCGTTCGACGGCAGTTGGGGCTACCAGCCGACCGGCCTCTACGCCCCGACACGCCGCTTCGGCACCCGTGAAGATTTCCGCTATTTCATCGATGCCGCCCACGCAGCAGGCCTTAACGTGATCCTCGATTGGGTTCCGGGCCATTTCCCGGCGGATGACTTTGCGCTGGCCTCATTTGACGGCACCTCGCTGTATGAACATAGCGATCCGCGCGAAGGTTATCACCAGGACTGGAATACCCTTATCTATAACTACGGCCGCCGCGAAGTCAGCAATTACCTGGTGGGTAACGCGCTGTACTGGATCGAGCGCTTCGGCATTGACGCGCTGCGCGTCGACGCGGTGGCGTCGATGATCTACCGCGACTACAGCCGTAAAGCGGGCGAGTGGATCCCTAACGAATACGGCGGGCGGGAAAATCTCGAAGCGATCGAGTTTCTGCGTAACACCAACCGTATTCTCGGCGAGCAGACGCCAGGCGCGGTAACGATGGCGGAAGAGTCCACCGATTTTGCCGGCGTGACGCGCCCGCCCGCCGACGGCGGCCTCGGCTTCTGGTTCAAATGGAATCTCGGCTGGATGCACGACACGCTGGACTATATGAAGCTCGATCCGGTTCATCGTCGCTACCATCACGACAAAATGACCTTCGGCATGCTCTACAACTACACCGAGAACTTCGTGCTGCCGCTCTCCCACGATGAAGTGGTGCACGGCAAAAAATCGATTCTCGACCGCATGCCGGGGGACGCATGGCAGCGCTTTGCCAACCTGCGCGCCTATTACGGCTGGCTGTTCGCCTTCCCGGGCAAAAAGCTGCTGTTTATGGGCAATGAATTTGCCCAGGGCCGCGAGTGGAACCACGACGCCAGTCTCGACTGGCATCTGCTGGAGGGCGGCGACAACTGGCACCATGGCGTCCAGCGGCTGGTGCGCGACCTGAACCACACCTACCGCCACCATAAAGCGCTGCATGAACTTGATTTCGATCCCTACGGCTTCGAATGGCTGGTGGTCGATGATCATGAGCGTTCGGTATTTATCTTTGTGCGCCGCGATAAAGCCGGCAATGAGATTATCGTCGCCAGCAACTTCACCCCGGTGCCTCGCCACAACTATCGTTTCGGCATTAACCAGCCGGGACGCTGGCGCGAAGAATTGAACACTGACTCGATGCATTATCACGGCAGTAACGCCGGAAATGGCGGCGTGGTTGAGAGCGAGCCCGTCGCCAGCCATGGTCGTCAGCATTCGTTGTCGATTACCCTGCCGCCGCTGGCGACCATCTGGCTGGTACGGGAGGCCTGATGACGACGCTTGCCGCGGGAAAACCGGCGCCTTTGGGCGCCAGCTATGACGGCAAAGGGGTAAACTTCACCCTGTTTTCCGCCCACGCCGAGCGGGTGGAGCTCTGCGTGTTCGACCAGCAGGGCAACGAGCGGCGCTACGACCTACCGGCGCGCAGCGGCGACATCTGGCACGGCTGGCTGGCCGATGCGCGTCCGGGGCTACGCTACGGTTATCGGGTGCACGGGCCGTGGGATCCGGCGCAGGGGCATCGCTTCAATCCGGCCAAGCTGCTGCTCGACCCCTGCGCGCATCAGGTGGCGGGCGAACTGCTGGACGACGAGCGTTTACATGGCGGGATGCATGAAGCGGATGCCCGCGATAGCGCAGCCATTGCGCCAAAGTCGCAGGTAGTCGATCTGCATTACGACTGGCTCGGCGATAAACCGCCGCGCACGCCGTGGGGCGAAACGGTCATTTATGAAGCCCACGTCAAAGGGTTGACCTGGCTGCATCCGGAGCTGCCTGAGGCGATCCGCGGCACCTATCAGGCGCTGGGCCACCCGTTGATGATCGACTATTTCCGCCGCCTGGGTATTACCGCGCTGGAGCTAATGCCGGTAGCGCAGTTCGCCAGCGAACCCCGCCTGCAGCGGATGGGGCTGAGCAACTACTGGGGCTACAACCCGCTGGCGCTGTTTGCGCTGGAGCCGCGCTACGCCAGCCAGCCGCAGCGGGCGCTCGATGAGTTCCGCGATGCGGTGAAAGCGCTGCACGCGGCGGGTATTGAGGTGATCCTCGATATCGTGCTGAACCATAGCGCGGAAATCGATCTTGAAGGGCCGACAGTCTCCCTGCGCGGTATCGATAACCGCAGCTATTATTGGATCAGGGACGACGGCGATTACCACAACTGGACCGGCTGCGGTAACACGCTCAACCTCAGTCATCCTGGCGTGGTGGAGTATGCCCTGCAGTGCCTGCGATTTTGGGTTGATGAGTGCCACGTTGACGGTTTTCGCTTCGACCTGGCGTCGGTGATGGGGCGCACACCGGAATTTCGTCAGGACGCGCCGCTGTTTGAGGCCATTCGCCGCGACCCGGTATTGTCGGCGCTCAAGCTGATTGCCGAACCCTGGGATATTGGCCAGGGCGGTTATCAGGTGGGGAACTTCCCACCGCTGTTTGCCGAATGGAACGACCATTTTCGCGATACCGCGCGCCGTTTCTGGCTGCAACAAAACGTGTCGTTGGGTGACTTCGCTCAGCGCTTCGCCGCCTCCAGCGACCTCTTTGCCCGCGATGGCAAGCGGCCTGCGGCGACGATCAATCTGATCACGGCGCATGATGGATTCACCCTACGTGATTGCGTCTGTTTCAATCAGAAACACAATCAGGCAAACGGCGAAGAGAATCGCGATGGGACTAACAATAACTACAGCAACAATCATGGTATAGAGGGATTAGAAGCCAATCTTGCCGTGATTGAGCGGCGGCGCGATAGCGTACATGCGCTCCTGACCACGTTGCTGCTGTCGCAAGGAACGCCGATGCTGCTGGCGGGCGATGAGCATGGCCATAGTCAGCACGGAAACAATAATGCGTACTGTCAGGACAATGCTTTGACCTGGCTGGACTGGCGGCGGGCAAATCACGGATTAACCGCGTTTGTCGCCGCGCTTATCCACCTGCGTCGGCGCATTCCGGCGTTAACCCGTAATCAGTGGTGGCAGGAGCATGACGGCAACGTGAGCTGGCTCAATCAGCGCGGAGAACCGTTAAACGCCGACGAGTGGCAGCATGGCGCCGCGCGGCTGCAAATCCTGTTATCCGATCGCTGGTTGATCGCGCTGAATGCCACCGCTGAGGTGGCGGATATGATTTTACCCGCGGGGGAGTGGCGCGCCGTTCCTCCATTCGCCGGAGAGGATAATCCGGTCATCATGGCTGTCTGGCATGGGCCCGCGCACGGAGTTTGCGTATTTCAAAGGTCATAGTCCCTGGGGGTTTTCGGCGCGTTCATGATGAATGCGCCGTGAAGCAGGGGAATCAAAAGGAGTTAATCATGGTTGGGCTTGAAAAGAACGATCCGTTGATGCTGGCGCGTCAACTTCCTCTCAAATCGGTGGCGCTGATCCTTGCTGGCGGGCGTGGTACCCGGCTTAAGGATTTAACCATTAAGCGCGCGAAGCCTGCCGTCCACTTTGGCGGTAAGTTCCGTATTATCGACTTCGCGTTATCTAACTGTCTTAACTCAGGTATTCGCCGCATCGGCGTGATTACCCAATACCAGTCGCATACCCTGGTGCAGCATATCCAGCGCGGCTGGTCTTTCTTCAGCGAAGAGATGAATGAGTTTGTCGATCTGCTACCGGCGCAGCAGCGGGTACACGGTGAAAACTGGTATCGCGGTACCGCCGATGCGGTGACGCAGAACCTCGACATTATTCGTCGTTATAAAGCCGAGTATGTGGTGATCCTCGCCGGCGACCACATCTACAAACAGGATTACTCGCGCATGCTGATCGACCATGTCGAAAAAGGCGCGCGCTGCACCGTCGCCTGCATGCCGGTGCCCATCGAAGAAGCATCCGCTTTTGGCGTGATGGCGGTTGACGAAAGCGAGAAGATCATCGAGTTCGTCGAGAAACCGGCCAACCCGCCGGCGATGCCGAACGACGCCACCCGCTCGCTTGCCAGTATGGGCATCTATGTCTTTGATGCGGATTACCTTTATGAACTGCTGGCCGCCGACGATCTCGACGAAAACTCCAGCCACGACTTCGGCAAAGATATCATCCCGAAAATTACCGAAGCTGGCATGGCTTATGCACATCCTTTCCCGCTCTCCTGCGTGCAGTCCGACCCGCAAGCCGAGCCGTACTGGCGCGATGTGGGTACGCTGGAAGCCTACTGGAAGGCCAACCTCGACCTGGCCTCGGTGACGCCGGAGCTGGATATGTACGACCAGCACTGGCCTATCCGTACCCACATGGAATCGCTGCCGCCGGCGAAGTTCGTCCAGGACCGCTCCGGCAGCCACGGCATGACGCTGAACTCGCTGGTTTCCGGCGGCTGCATTATCTCGGGCTCGGTGGTGGTGCAGTCGGTGCTGTTCCCGCGAGTGCGGGTGAATTCGTTTTGTAACATTGATTCGGCAGTCTTATTGCCGGATGTCTGGGTCGGGCGCTCGTGCCGCCTGCGCCGCTGCGTGATAGATCGCGCCTGCGTCATCCCGGAAGGGATGGTCATTGGGGAGAATGCGGAAGAAGATGCCAGCCGCTTCTATCGTTCAGAAGAAGGGATCGTGCTGGTTACGCGCGACATGCTGCGGAAACTGGGGCACAAACAGGAGCGATAATGCAGGTTTTACACGTATGTTCAGAGATGTTCCCGTTGTTAAAAACCGGCGGTCTGGCTGACGTTATTGGCGCGCTGCCTGCGGCGCAGATAGCAGACGGCGTGGATACCCGCGTGCTGCTGCCGGGGTATCCGGATATCCGCCGCGGGATTACCGACGCGCAGGTTGTCACCCGCCGGGATACCTTTGCCGGGCGCATCACCCTGCTGTTCGGCCATTTTAACGGCGTCGGTATCTATCTGATCGACGCGCCGCATCTCTACGATCGTCCGGGGAGCCCGTATCACGACGCCAACATGAACGCCTATACCGACAACGTGCTGCGCTTTGCGCTGCTCGGCTGGGTGGGGAGCGAAATGGCCTGCGGGCTGGATCCATTCTGGCGCCCGGAGGTGGTGCACGCTCATGACTGGCACGCGGGCCTGACGCCGGCTTACCTGGCGGCGCGCGGACGGCCGGCGAAATCGGTGTTTACGGTGCACAATCTCGCCTACCAGGGGATGTTTTACTCCTGGCATATGAATGAGATAGAGCTGCCGTGGTCGTTCTATAACATGCACGGCCTCGAATTTAACGGTCAGATCTCGTTCCTCAAAGCCGGGCTGTACTATGCCGACCATATCACGGCGGTGAGCCCAACCTACGCGCGGGAAATCACCGAACCGCAATATGCCTACGGCATGGAAGGGCTGCTGCGCCAGCGCCAGCACGAGGGCCGCTTGTCCGGCATCCTTAACGGCGTCGATGATAGTATCTGGAATCCGCAAAGCGATCTGCTGCTGGCGGCGCGCTATGACCGCGATAGTCTGGAAGAGAAAGCCGAGAATAAACGGCAGCTGCAAATCGCCATGGGGCTGAAGGTGGATGACAAAGCGCCGCTGTTCGCCGTGGTGAGCCGCCTGACCAGCCAAAAAGGGCTTGATCTGGTGCTGGAGGCGCTGCCGGGCCTGCTGGAGCAGGGCGGGCAACTGGCGCTGCTGGGCGCCGGCGATCCGGTACTGCAGGAGGGCTTCCTCGCCGCCGCCGCCGAACATCCGGGCCAGGTCGGCGTGCAGATTGGCTATCACGAGGCGTTTTCGCACCGCATCATGGGCGGCGCCGATGTGATTCTGGTTCCCAGCCGCTTTGAACCATGCGGCCTGACTCAGCTGTATGGCCTGAAATACGGCACCCTGCCGCTGGTGCGCCGCACCGGCGGTCTCGCCGATACCGTGGCCGACTGTTCGCTGGAAAACCTCGCCGACGGCGTCGCCAGCGGCTTTGTCTTTGAGGACAGTAACGCGGTGTCGTTGCTGCGAGCCATCCGGCGCACCTTTGTGTTGTGGTCGCGGCCATCGCTGTGGCGCTACGTTCAGCGTCAGGCGATGAATATGGACTTTAGCTGGCAGGTGGCGGCGAAATCCTATCGTGAACTCTATCAACGCTTGATGTAATCACAGGAGCTATGGCTATGAATGCACCCTTTAGTTATGCATCACCGACGCTGAGCGTTGAGGCGTTAAAGCATTCTATCGCGTATAAGCTGATGTTTATCATCGGCAAAGATCCGGCGATCGCCAACAAACACGAATGGCTGAACGCCACCCTGTTCGCCGTTCGCGACCGCATGGTCGAGCGCTGGCTGCGTTCAAACCGCGCCCAGCTGTCGCAGGAAGTGCGGCAGGTTTACTATCTGTCGATGGAGTTTTTGATTGGTCGCACCCTCTCTAACGCGCTGTTGTCGTTAGGGATTTATGAAGATGTGAATAATGCGCTGGCCGATATGGGGCTCGATCTGGAAGAGCTTATTGATGAAGAAAACGACCCCGGTTTAGGCAACGGCGGTTTAGGGCGCCTGGCCGCCTGCTTCCTCGATTCTCTGGCGACGCTGGGCCTGCCGGGCCGCGGCTACGGTATCCGCTACGACTATGGGATGTTCAAGCAGAACATCGTCGACGGGCGGCAGAAAGAGTCGCCGGATTACTGGCTGGAGTACGGCAACCCGTGGGAGTTCGAACGCCACAATACGCGCTATAAAGTGCGTTTCGGCGGCCGCGTGCAGCAAGAAGGGAAAAATACCCGCTGGATAGAGACCGAAGAGATTATCGCCGAAGCCTACGATCAGATTATCCCCGGTTTCGATACCGACGCCACCAACACTCTGCGGCTGTGGAGCGCGCAGGCCAGTAGCGAAATCAACCTCGGTAAATTCAACCAGGGCGACTACTTCGCGGCGGTGGAAGATAAGAACCACTCCGAGAACGTTTCGCGGGTGCTGTACCCGGATGATTCCACCTATTCCGGGCGCGAGCTGCGCCTGCGTCAGGAGTATTTCCTGGTCTCGGCGACGGTACAGGATATCCTCAGCCGCCACTACCAGCTGCACCGCACCTACGACAATCTGGCGGCGAAAATCGCCATTCACCTCAATGACACTCATCCGGTGCTGTCGATCCCTGAGCTGATGCGTCTGCTGATCGATGAGCACAAATTTAGCTGGGATGAAGCCTTCGAGGTGACCTGCCAGGTCTTCTCCTATACCAACCATACGTTGATGAGCGAAGCGCTGGAGACCTGGCCGGTCGATATGCTGGGGAAAATCCTGCCGCGCCATCTGCAGATTATCTTCGAGATTAACGATTACTTCCTCAAGACGCTGCAGGAGCAGTATCCCAACGATACCGCGCTGCTCAGCCGTACCTCCATCATTGATGAATCTAATGGTCGCCGGGTACGTATGGCATGGCTGGCGGTTGTCGTCAGCCATAAAGTCAACGGCGTATCCGAGCTGCATTCGCGCTTAATGGTCGAGTCGCTGTTTGCCGAGTTTGCGAAGATTTTCCCGATGCGTTTCACCAACGTCACCAACGGCGTTACGCCGCGGCGCTGGCTGGCGTTGGCAAACCCGCCGCTGTCGCAGGTGCTGGATGAGAATATTGGCCACACCTGGCGCACCGATTTAAGCCAGTTGAGCGATCTGCTTCAGCATATTGATTACCCGACGGTGAACCAGGCGGTGCGCCGCGCCAAGCTTGAGAATAAGCAGCGGCTGGCGAACTATATCGCCCAGCAGTTGAACGTGGTGGTCAATCCCAAGGCGCTGTTTGATGTGCAGATCAAACGTATCCACGAATATAAACGCCAGCTGATGAATATCCTGCACGTCATCACCCGCTACAACCGGATCAAAGCCGATCCGCAGGCGGAGTGGGTGCCGCGGGTGAATATCTTCGCCGGTAAGGCCGCGTCGGCCTACTATATGGCGAAGCATATTATTCATCTGATCAACGATGTGGCGGCGGTGGTGAACAACGATCCGCAGATTGGCGATAAGCTAAAAGTGGTGTTTATCCCTAACTACAGCGTGAGCCTGGCGCAGCTGATTATCCCGGCGGCAGATCTCTCCGAGCAGATTTCGCTGGCGGGAACGGAAGCCTCCGGTACCAGTAATATGAAGTTTGCGCTCAACGGTGCATTGACCATTGGTACGCTGGATGGCGCTAACGTCGAGATGCTGGAGCACGTTGGCGAAGACAATATCTTTATCTTCGGTAATACCGCGGAACAGGTGGAAGCCCTGCGCAGCAACGGCTATAAACCGCGCGATTACTATGAGCAGGATGAGGAGCTGCATCAGGCGTTGACGCAGATTGGCACCGGCCTGTTCAGCCCGTCGGAGCCTGGCCGTTACCGCGACCTGCTGGATTCGCTGATTAACTTCGGCGACCACTACCAGGTACTGGCGGACTATCGCAGCTACGTTGATTGCCAGGATAAGGTGGACGAACTGTACCGCCATCCGGAGGAGTGGGCCAATAAAGCGATGATGAACATCGCCAATATGGGCTATTTCTCATCCGACCGCACGATCCAGGAGTACGCCAAACATATCTGGCATATCGACCCGGTTCGTTTGTAATCGGTTAAGCATCAGCAAAACGGGGCCAGTGGCCCCGTTTCTGTTTGTGTAGTAAACGTTTTATTCGGAAAAGTGCCGGGAGGGATTCAGGCTATTGCGGGAATATACTATTGACGTGAATTTGCCAGCAGTACGATAAATGCTCAAATAGTTTACGTTCATAGCCTAATAGCTATAATGTTGATGATAGCCTTTAGGCTATGAGGGATCGTCTATGTGGGATGTAGAAACGACGGATACGTTTGATACCTGGTTCGAATTACAAAGCAGAGCTTTAAAAGAGGATATGTTGGCCACGATGCTTATCCTGTCTGAGTTTGGTCCGCAGCTTGGGCGTCCGTATGTTGATACGGTAAAAGGTTCAAAGTTTCAGAATATGAAAGAACTTCGGGTTCAGCATCATGGGCTCCCGGTCCGCGCCTTTTTTTGCTTTTGATCCTCTTCGGAAAGCTATCGTTTTATGTGCGGGCAATAAGGATGGCATGAATGAGAAACGTTTTTACAAAGAGATGATTACCCTGGC
The DNA here is from genome assembly GCF_050600785.1 of Klebsiella sp. 141198. Taxonomy (NCBI): domain Bacteria; kingdom Pseudomonadati; phylum Pseudomonadota; class Gammaproteobacteria; order Enterobacterales; family Enterobacteriaceae; genus Klebsiella; species Klebsiella sp. 141198. The sequence continues at coordinate 84,386 of NZ_JAQIRM010000006.1, read as the reverse complement.
TGATAGAGAATTCAGCCAGCACCTGACTAAGGAGCGATAATGGGCACGCTAAAAGAACTCATGGCGAAACAGAGTCCTGAAAGCCAGCAGCGTATTGCAGCGAAAGCGGCAGAGATACGTCAGTCTGTCGCTTTAAACTTGCTTCGCGAAGAGTTACAAATTTCACAAACGGAGATGGCTGCGGCTATGGGGGTTAAGCAGCCAACGATCGCTAAAATGGAACAGGCTGATAACGACCCGAGGCTTTCGACCCTAAAGCGCTACATTGCGGCCTTGGGTGGGGAACTAAGTATAAATGTCACGTTGCCGACTGGAAAAAAAGTCTCGTTTAATTTGTGAATCGGTAACCCGGGTCAGGCGCAAGCCGTAGATACGGTTATTGCCCGGCGGCGCTACGCTTGCGCGGGCCTACAGACTGTAATGTAGCCCGGGCCAGGCGTAAGCCGCCGCCCGGGGTATATTAGGATGCTAACGACAGTTCAGACTTTCCCGTATGTTGCGCCAGCCACTTGCTGATGCGCGCCTGCTGCTCGGCATTCAGCCACATACCCTGCTTGGTACGGCGCCAGATAGCGTCATCCAGGCTGCGAACCCACTCGTGTTCGACCAGGTACTTCAGCTCGGCTTCATAAAACTCGTGGCCAAAATCTTCTCCCAGATCGGCAAGCGAAGTCGCTTCGCCAAGGATCCACTCGCTGTTGCTGCCGTAGGTGCGGGCATAGTGGCGGGCCATTGATTCGCTGATAAATGCGAAGCGACGGCGCAGTTTCGCCGCGTAGTCGTCGCGGTCGCCGCCGATATCGCCGCCGGGCAGAACGGCGGTTTTGGTCCACGCCGGGCCAATCCCCTGATAATACGGCGTCAGTTTTTCCAGCGCATGTTCCGCCAGTTTGCGGTAGGTAGTAAGCTTGCCGCCGAATACCGACAGCAGCGGCGCCTGACCGTTCTCATCGTGAATATCGAGCGTATAGTCGCGGGTAATCGCCTGCGGTGAGTCGGACTCATCGTCGCACAGCGGACGCACGCCGGAGTAAGTCCAGACGATATCGTCGCGCGACAGCGTCTTTTTAAAGTGCGCGTTGTAGACGTTCAGCAGGTAGTTGATCTCTTTATCATCGATCGCTACTTCTTTCGGATCGCCGTTGTACTCGACGTCGGTGGTGCCGATAATCGAGAACTCATCCATCCACGGGATGACAAACACGATACGTTTATCTTCGTTTTGCAGGATATAGGCCTGCTTCTGGGTGTGCACGCGCGGCACCACGATATGGCTGCCTTTGATCAGGCGAATGCCATACGGCGAGCGCAGATGCATGCCTTCATCGAAGAAATGTTTCACCCACGGGCCGGTAGCGTTAACCAGACCGCGCGCGTGCCAGGTGAATTTTTCGCCGCTATCGATATCTTCCGCTTCCACCACCCACAGGCCGTTTTCGCGTTTTGCCGAGATAGCGCGGGTGCGGGTGCGAACCTCGCCGCCTTTACGTACCACCATCTGGGCGTTGGCAAGAACCAGACGCGCATCGTCGACCCAGCAGTCGGAATATTCGAAACCGCGCACGATTTCCGGCTTAAGTACCGATTCCGCGCCAAAGCGCAAACCGGTCGAGCCCGGCAGGCTGGTGCGTTTGCCGAGGTGATCGTATAAAAACAGACCGATACGAATCATCCACGCCGGGCGCAGATGCGGGCGATGAGGTAAGCGGAAGCGCATCGGGAAGGCCAAATGCGGCGCCATTTTTAATAACACCTCGCGCTCCGCCAGCGCTTCGCTGACCAGGCGGAATTCGTAGTGCTCCAGGTAGCGCAGGCCGCCGTGAATCAGTTTCGAGCTGGCGCTTGAGGTGGCGCAGGCAAGGTCTCTCGCTTCCAGCATCAGCACGGATAAACCGCGCCCGGCGGCGTCTGCCGCGATACCGGCACCGTTGATGCCTCCGCCTATCACAATCAGATCTTTGATTTCCACGCTCACACCTCGTTCGCTTTCGTTTAAGCTCATAAATGTTCGATATCGCTCACTATAGCAAACAAACGCGCTTTTGGTAACATCAAAAAAACATTTCAGAGTGATGCATGTAACATATTGGCGTTTATTTACCGCCTGACGGTACACTAGCGGGTAAAATCAGGGTCGGTCATCGCCCGTCATGAAGTGCAATAGAGAAGAGAATCATGGAACAATTTGAATGTATCAATGTAGAAGAAGCGCATCAGAAACTGCATCAGCAGAAGGCGGTGCTGGTCGATATCCGCGACCCGCAAAGCTATGCCATGGGGCACACGCCGGGCGCGTTTCATCTGACCAACGATACCCTGGGCGCTTTTATGCGTGATAACGATTTTGAGACGCCGGTGATGGTGATGTGCTACCACGGCAACAGCAGCAAAGGCGCCGCGCAGTATTTACTGCAGCAGGGCTTCGAGAACGTCTACAGCGTCGACGGCGGTTTTGACGCCTGGCATCGTCATTTCCCGGCGGAAGTCGCGCACGGCTCGCTATAAGCGCGGTACGGTATATACTAGCCCCCTTTGTGTGGAATAAGCGATCCGCTGTATGTTAATGATTACCTCTTTTGCCAACCCGCGCGTGGCCCAGGCGTTTGTCGACTATATGGCGACGCAGGGGGTCATCCTGACTATCCAACAGCACACGCAGAGCGATGTCTGGCTGGCAGATGAAAGTCAGGCCGCGCGGGTGCAGGCCGAGCTGGCCCGTTTTCTCGAAAACCCGGCCGACCCGCGCTATCTCGCCGCCAGCTGGCAATCGGGGCATACCAATAGCGGATTGCATTACCAACGCTTTCCTTTTTTAGCTACCCTGCGTAACAACGCCGGGCCGTTTACGTGGGCGATTTTGCTGGCCTGTATCCTGGTCTTCATTCTGCAAAACGTTCTGGGCGATCAGACGATGATGATCTGGCTTGCCTGGCCCTACGATCCTTCGCTGAAATTCGAAGCCTGGCGCTACCTTACCCATGCTTTCATGCACTTCTCGCTGATGCATATTCTGTTTAACCTGCTATGGTGGTGGTACCTCGGCGGTGCGGTGGAGAAGCGCATCGGTAGCGGCAAACTGGTGGTGATTACCATTATCAGCGCTCTGCTGAGCGGATTCGTCCAGCATCAGGTTAGCGGCCCGTGGTTCGGCGGTTTGTCGGGGGTAGTCTATGCGTTAATGGGCTATGTCTGGCTGCGCGGCGAGCGCGACCCGCAGAGCGGTATTTATCTGCAGCGTGGTCTGATCCTCTTCTCTTTAGTGTGGTTAGTGGCTGGATGGTTTGATGTTTTCGGCATGTCGATCGCCAATGGCGCGCACGTGGCGGGCCTGGCAGTCGGGCTGGCGATGGCGTTTGTCGATACGCTAAATGTGCGAAAACGAACGTAGAGATTCCCAGGGATATTTCATGAAACAAACACAACGTCATGACGCGATTATCGAGCTGGTAAAAAAACAGGGATACGTCAGTACCGAAGAGCTGGTGGAGCAGTTTGCCGTCAGCCCGCAGACTATCCGTCGCGATCTGAATGATTTAGCGGAACAAAAAATGATCCTGCGCCACCACGGCGGCGCGGCGATGCCTTCCAGCTCGGTCAACACCTCGTGGCACGACAGGAAAGCAACCCAGACGGCGGAAAAAGAGCGTATCGCGCGGAAAGTGGCGAGCGAAATACCCGACGGCGCAACCCTGTTTATCGATATCGGCACAACGCCGGAAGCGGTGGCCCACGCGTTGCTCGATCATAATGACCTGCGGATTGTGACCAACAATCTCAACGTCGCGAATACGCTGATGGTGAAAGACGATTTTCGCATTATCCTCGCCGGCGGCGAGCTGCGCAGCCGCGATGGCGGGATCATCGGCGAAGCGACGCTCGATTTTATCTCCCAGTTCCGTCTCGACTTCGGCATTCTTGGTATAAGCGGTATTGATAGCGACGGTTCGCTGCTGGAGTTTGATTACCATGAAGTGCGCACCAAGCGGGCGATTATCGAAAACTCGCGCCACGTGATGCTGGTGGTGGATCACTCGAAGTTTGGGCGTAATGCGATGGTGAACATGGGCAGCATTAGTATGGTCGATGCGGTTTATACCGATATCATGCCGCCCGCAGGCGTGCTGAAGGTGATTAAAGACAACAACCTGCAGCTGGAGCTGTGCTAAACAGCGTTATACCCCGTATCCCATCATTTTGAGCAACCGCTGGGCATGCTGAACGGCATCCTGGCGGTGCGCGACGCCCAGTTTCTGATACAGATTGCGAATATGCGTTTTAATCGTGGTGGCCGCAACATCCAGTTCGCCGGCGATCTGCTCGTTGCTGTAACCGGAATAGATAAGCCCTAACACCTGCCATTCGCGCTGGGTCAGCGGACTGGTGCGGATAAGCTCCGGCACTTCCGGGTGGTTCAGCAGCCGTTCGACGAAGCTCTCGTCGAAGTGGGCGAATTTATGTCGATGATGCTGGTTAATATCGCGCAGGATGCGCTGCGCGCGGTGCTGTTCCAGCTCCGGCAGCGTATTCAGTTGAATCAGCTGGCGCAGCTGCTGGGCCATGGCTTCGCCTTCAATCACGAAGTGGTTGATAAAGCCGGTGCGGTTAGCCAGGGTTAAGGCTTCCATTAACACTTTTTGCGCCTCGCCCTTGCGGTCCGCCTGCCAGTACAGCTGGTTCAACAGCAGCAGGTTACGGTTGATATCGCTCATCAGCCGCAGCGAGCGGGCGTTTTCATTTAACTCTTCCAGCACCATTTCGGCGGAATCAAAATCACCGAGCAGGATCTGCGCGCGGGCAATGTTGCGCCACTGGCTTTGCAGGAAGTGGTTATTGGCGAATTCAGGTTTCGGCGTCTGGCGCAGCCAGTTGGCCGCTGCGGTTTTATCACCGGTCATCTGCCAGTAGATCACCCGCACTTTATCGGCGTTGGAGACCCAATCGCTGTGATAATGGCCGTTGCCCAGTAGATTTTCGAGACGGTTTAACAAGCTGCGGGCGTTGTCGAGATCGCCGCGCGCAAGCGAGCACTGCACCATTAACGCCAGGCATTGCAGCTGCTGCTGCGGCTGGTAGTTTGCCAGCACCGCGATGCCGCTACGGGCGCTTTCTTCAGCTTCATCAAGACGCGCCCACGCCCATAGCAGCTGCGCGCGGATGCGCAACAGGAACTCATGCATCGGCAGCTGTTCAAGATGCTGATCGCGGATAAGCTGGAAAGCTTTATCCTGAATCTCCCATGCCGCCTGCAGGAAGCCCTGGGCAAACAGAATTTCGCTCTGCTGAATCATGCTCCACAGGGCGTAGTGCCAGACGTCATGACGGCGAGCCATCTGTTCTGTTTGCTGCATCACCGCCAGCGATTTACTCAGGTGGCCTTTGCAGTGCAGCACTTCGCCGTGGACGGAAGTGGCGACGATGCGGCTGTAATAGCTCGCCAGCGGCAGCTCATCCAGGGCCACCATTGCCAGGCGCTCGGCTTCGTCCTGATCGCCGGCGTTGATAGCGACCTGCGCGCGCAGGGCGTTGAAATCGCCGTGCATCGCGGTGTCCATTTCGACATCCATCTCCTGCTCGGCGCGGGCCAGCAGGGTATTCACTTCGCTATAGCGATGCTGGCTCTGCATCAGCCAGGCCTGCAGCAGGATCAGCCGCGGATTTTCCAGCAGGTTCGACCACGGCAGCGCCGCCAGCGATTGTTCCAGCAATCCTAGCTCGCTATGGTTGAACATGCCCCAGGCGTGGTTGAGCAAAATATCGCGCAGCATGGCGGCATCGCCAGCGGCAAGCGCATGATGGATGGCTTCGGTGGGGAACCCCTGCGCCATCCACGCTTCGGCGGCGGCGCGGTGAATTTCCGGTAGCTCGGTGGCCATTTCCCACTGACAGCGCTGGCGCAGGAAGTTGCCGAATAGCGGGTGATAGCGGAACCACTCGCCGGAGTCATCCATCCGGTGCAGAAACAGCCCCTGACGTTCGATCTCTTCCAGCTGCATCTGGCCGTTCTCTTCGCCGGTGACGCGGACGATAAGCGCGTCATTCATCGAGCGCAGCAGCGAGCTTTTTAACAAGAAGCTGCGGGTACGGGCATCGACATTATCCAGCACTTCATCGACCAGATAGTCGGAAAGGTGGCTGGCGTTAATGCCGGCGAGACGACGGGCGGAGTGCTGGGCGGAGGTATTTTTCTGCCGGGCGGAGAGGGCGATGAGCTGCAGGGCGGTGGCCCAGCCGGCGACGTCATCGCACAGGCGGCTGCTGTCATCGGCTTCAATGGGGGAGGCGAGGCGGCAGTCAAAGAACTGTTTCGCCTCCTGATGAGTAAAGGCCAACTGTTGGCTGCCGATTTCCAGTAACTGCTCGCGCACCCGCAGGTTGGCGATCCCCAACTGCGGCAGGTTGCGCGACAGCACTACCAGCGTCATGGTCTCTGGCTGATGGCGCAAGAAGAAGCGCATGGCATCGTGGATCACCGGATTGGTGATCAGGTGATAGTCATCAATGACCAGGTACAGCGGGCGCTGCCAGTCGGCAAGCTCAATAAACAGCTGCGCAAACAGCGACGGCAGGCTGGCGTACTGGCGCTTTTGCACCATGGCTTCGCTGGCGGCGCAGTGGCCGCCTGTCGCCTGTTGAATCGCCGCAATCAGATAGCTGGCGAAGCGCTCTTGTTGATTATCGCCTTCATCGAGCGAAAACCAGCCAAGGTCATGCTTACCCGATGCCCACTGCGAAACGAGCGTGGTTTTGCCGTAACCTGCCGGGCTGGTCACCAACGCGAGACGATAATTGTTCGCGCCGGAAAGTTTCGCCAGCAACCGTTCGCGAACCACAGTGTGTTCAAGACGGGATGGACGACTTAATTTTGACGGAATCAACATAGTTCACTTTTTCGCTGTGCAAGAAAGGGATGGGGATTTTTTTTGCGCTTCGTAATTAATGACTCCTAAGGTCGGTGATAATGAAAGTTATTGCAAGTTATGTCCAAAATTGATGCTCTTGAATTTGCTCTCGGTCACAATTTCTCGCTTCGGTTTTTAATTAGCTTTAAACCGGTACCAGAACGCGTCATGCCTCGGTTTACGACGGTTTCGTCCGGGACGAAATTACTTTACCCGGCATTTTTTGTAGTTGATTGTTTTTATTAAATTATCGTCAGTGGATTCTTAGGTTTAATCTATTTCACGTATTTTTGTCATGGCATCTTTTTATTCTGTCAGTAGTTTATTTTTTATTTCACGATAATGGCACGAGCGAATTTTGCTTTGCGCTATGAATTGCGCTGTAACAAATTTGCCGGGCGTTGCGCTGGCGAAATTATTGTTCTACACGCGCAATAGGGCGGCGAATTCCCGTCGACGAGCTAACGTTAAAGTGGCCGCGATCACAATTTTCGCTCATCCCCGCTACTCCTCCCTGTCTAATCCCCCTCGGGAGGAGGCAGCGGCCTCGGGAGGTCGGCACACTAAGGCTAACGTTTTAGTAAAGGACCAGGATTTCTTATGTCACAGACTTCTTTTAACCAGGCTCAGTTTCAGGCTGCACTGACGCGTCAGTGGCAGCGTTTCGGTTTATCGTCAGCCGCAGAGATGACCCAACGCCAGTGGTGGCGTGCGGTCAGCGGCGCGCTGGCGGAGCTTTTGGCGGCGCAACCGGCGGCGGAAGCCGTTAAAGGACAGCGCCACGTTAACTACATTTCGATGGAGTTCCTGATCGGTCGCCTGACCGGTAATAACCTGCTCAACCTGGGCTGGTATGAAGGGGTGAGCGAGACGCTGAAGGCGTACGACATCCAGCTGACCGACCTGCTGGAAGAAGAGACCGATCCGGCGCTGGGCAACGGCGGCCTGGGCCGTCTGGCGGCCTGCTTCCTGGATTCTATGGCCACCGTTGGTCAATCGTCGACCGGCTATGGCCTGAACTATCAGTACGGCCTGTTCCGTCAGTCCTTTGCCGACGGTCAGCAGATGGAAGCGCCGGACGACTGGGGACGCGGCAGCTATCCGTGGTTCCGCCACAACGAAGCGCTGGATGTACAGGTGGGCATCGGCGGTAAAGTTAGCAAAAGCGGCGAATGGCAACCGGCTTTCGTGATTACCGGCGAAGCCTGGGATCTGCCGGTGCTTGGCTATCGCAATAACGTCGCGCAGCCGTTGCGCCTGTGGCAGGCAAAACATGCCCATCCGTTCAACCTGACCAAATTCAACGACGGCGATTTCCTGCGCGCGGAGCAACAGGGCATCGACGCGGAAAAATTGACCAAGGTGCTGTATCCGAATGACAACCACCTGGCGGGGAAAAAACTGCGCCTGATGCAGCAGTACTTCCAGTGCGCCTGCTCGGTGGCGGATATTTTGCGTCGCCACCATCTGGCTGGCCGCAAGCTGCATGAGCTGGCGGATTATGAAGTGATCCAGTTGAACGACACCCACCCGACCATCGCCATCCCGGAGCTGCTGCGCGTGCTGATTGATGAGCACCAGATGAGCTGGGACGATGCGTGGGCCATCACCAGCAAAACCTTCGCTTATACCAACCATACGCTGATGCCAGAAGCGCTGGAGTGCTGGGATGAGAAGCTGGTCAAGGCGCTGCTGCCGCGCCACATGCAGATAATCAAAGAGATTAACGACAGATTTAAACTGCTGGTGGAGAAAACCTGGCCGGGCGATAAGCAGGTGTGGGCGAAGCTGGCGGTGGTGCATGACAAACAGGTTCGCATGGCCAACATGTGCGTGGTGAGCGGCTTTGCGGTGAACGGCGTCGCGGCGCTGCACTCCGATCTGGTGGTGAAGGATCTGTTCCCGGAATATCACCAGCTGTGGCCGAACAAATTCCATAACGTGACCAACGGCATTACGCCGCGTCGCTGGATTAAACAGTGTAATCCGGCGCTGGCTGCCCTGCTTGATAAGACGCTGAAGAAAGAGTGGACCAACGATCTCGACCAGCTGATCAAGCTGGAGAAATACGCTGACGATGCCAAATTCCGTCAGGTTTATCGCGACATTAAGCAGGCGAATAAAGTGCGTCTCGCTGAGTTCGTGAAGCGGCGTACCGGGATCGACATCAACCCACAGGCGATTTTCGATATCCAGATTAAGCGCCTGCACGAATACAAACGCCAGCACCTCAACCTGCTGAATATTCTGGCGCAGTATAAAGAGATCCGCGAAAACCCGCAGGCCGACCGCGTACCGCGCGTCTTCCTGTTTGGCGCTAAAGCCGCGCCGGGCTACTACCTGGCGAAGAATATTATTCTGGCGATCAACAAGGTGGCCGAGGCGATCAACAACGATCCGCTGGTGGGCGATAAGCTGAAAGTGGTCTTCCTGCCGGATTACTGCGTATCGGCGGCGGAAATGCTGATCCCGGCGGCGGACGTCTCCGAGCAGATTTCCACGGCGGGTAAAGAGGCCTCCGGTACCGGCAACATGAAGCTGGCGCTGAATGGCGCATTGACCGTCGGCACCCTTGATGGCGCCAACGTTGAGATCGCCGAGCAGGTTGGCGAGGACAATATCTTTATCTTCGGCCATACCGTGGAAGAAGTTAAGGCGTTGAAGGCGAAAGGCTACGATCCGCTGAAATGGCGTAAGAAAGACAAGCTGCTGGACGCGGTGCTGAAAGAGCTGGAAAGCGGTAAATATAGCGGCGGCGACAAACACGCCTTTGATCAGATGCTGCATAGCCTGCTGCAAGGCGGCGATCCGTACCTGGTGCTGGCTGACTTTAGCGCTTACGTCGCGGCGCAGAAGCAGGTGGATGAACTGTATCGCGACCAGGAAGCCTGGACCCGCGCGGCGATCCTCAACACCGCGCGCTGCGGCATGTTCAGCTCCGACCGTTCTATTCGTGATTATCAGCAACGTATCTGGCAGGCAAAACGCTAAGGACAGGCCTATGGAGAATAAACGCCTTGATAACGCCGCGCTGGCGGCGGGGATCAGCCCCAGCTATATCAATGCGCACGGGCAGCCGCAGTCGATCGCGGCGGCCACTAAACAACGCTTGCTGGATGCGATGCATCGTACCGCCACTGCCGCGAAAGCGGCGGTAGAGCCGCTGCCCAGCGTCAAGGTTTTTACCCACGGTAAAAAAATGCAGCTGCCGGTCGCGGGGAGCGGGACGTTTCACTGGCTACTGACGACCGAAGAAGGTAAGCAGTATCAGGGTGAGACGCGCGGCGGCGAAACGCTCACCCTGCCGGGGAGATTGCCGACGGGCTATCACACCCTAACCCTCACGCGGGACGGCGAACGCTGGCATTGCCGGGCGATCGTCGCCCCGGCGCGCTGCTACGAACCGCAGGCGCTAAAAGAGGGCAAAAAGCTATGGGGCGCCTGCGTCCAGCTCTACACCCTGCGTTCTGAGAACAACTGGGGCATCGGCGACTTCGGCGATCTACGCGCCATGCTGCCGGAAATCGCCCGTCGCGGCGGCGCGTTTATCGGCCTCAACCCGATTCACGCGCTCTATCCGGCGAACCCGGAGAGCGCCAGCCCGTACAGTCCGTCATCGCGCCGCTGGCTTAACGTCATCTATATCGACGTCAACGCGGTGGAAGATTTCCAGCGTAGCCCTGCCGCGCAGGCATGGTGGCAGCTTGCGGAAACCCAGCAGGCCTTGCAGGCCGCGCGGCAGACCGCTGATGTCGATTATACCGCCGTCACAGCGCTGAAGCTGACCGCGCTGCGTCTGGCGTGGGCCGAGTTTTCTACGCGTGAAGATGAGCAAATGGCGGAGTTCCGCCAGTTCGTGCTACGCGAGGGCGAAAGCCTCTACTGGCAGGCGGCGTTTGATGCGCTGCATGCGTGGCAAAGTCAGCAGGATCCGATGCGCTGGGGCTGGCCGGCATGGCCGGAGGCGTATCAGAGTACGAGCAGCCCGCAGGTGAAAACTTTCTGTGCGGAACATGCCGATGAGGTGAGCTTCTATCTGTGGCTACAGTGGCTGGCTTATACGCAGTTCGCCGCCTGTTGGCACACCAGCCAGCAGGACGGGATGCCGATTGGCCTGTATCGCGATCTGGCGGTCGGGGTCGCCGAAGGCGGATCGGAGACGTGGTGCGATCGCGAGCTGTATTGCCTCAAGGCTTCCGTCGGCGCGCCGCCGGACATCCTCGGTCCGCTGGGACAAAACTGGGGCCTGCCGCCGATGGATCCGCATGTGATGGCTGCCCGCGCCTACGAGCCGTTTATCGAACTGCTACGGGCGAATATGCAAAACTGCGGCGCATTGCGTATTGACCACGTGATGTCGGTGCTGCGCTTGTGGTGGATACCGTATGGCGAAACCGCCGACCATGGCGCCTATGTGCAGTATCCGGTGGATGACCTGCTGGCGATCCTGGCGCTGGAGAGCCAGCGGCACCGCTGCATGGTCATTGGCGAAGACCTCGGAACCGTACCGGTCGAGATCGTCGGCAAGCTGCGCAAAAGCGGCGTTTACTCGTATAAAGTGCTCTATTTCGAAAATGGCCCTGATAAAACGTTCCGCGCGCCGAAGGCCTATCCGCAGCAGTCGATGGCGGTCGCGACGACCCACGATCTCCCGACGCTGCGCGGTTATTGGGAGAGCGGCGATTTAACGCTCGGGAAGACGCTGGGCCTGTATCCGGATGAAGTGGTGCTGCGCGGCTTATATGCCGATCGCGAGCAAGCAAAGCAGGGGTTGCTGGATGCGCTGCATCGGCACGGCTGTTTGCCGAAGCGCGCCGGGCATAAAGCCTCGCTGATGGCGATGACCTCAACGCTTAATCGCGGGATGCAGCGCTACATCGCCGACAGCAACAGCGCCCTGCTTGGACTGCAGCCGGAAGACTGGCTGGAGATGGCTTCACCGGTCAACATCCCGGGCACCAGTACCGAGTATCCCAACTGGCGGCGTAAGCTTACCGTGACGCTCGAGCAGATGTTTGCCGATGCGCAGGTGAATAAGTTGATTAAAGACCTGGATAAGCGCCGCAAAGCCCGTTAATCCAGCGAGAATTCCCCGGTGGCGCTGCGCTTACCGGGGCTACGGTTGAGAGCCGAAGAACAAAAAGGGAACGAGGATTACACCACCATCCCCAGGACCGTAGGTCGGGGCCATCCGACAAAAACGGTACCGCGGGTAGCCAGGATAAGGCGCTTTGCGCCGCTATCCGGGAAACGAAGAACAAAAAGGCCGGGGCGCATGATGCGCACCCGGCCTTTTTTATCTCAGGGAACGAGGGTTACACCACCATCCCCAGCAGCAGACAACCAACCAGGCCGCACACGGAAATGATGGTTTCCAGTACCGACCAGGACTTGATGGTCTCGCCAATGGTCAGGTTGAAATACTCTTTGAACAGCCAGAAACCTGGATCGTTCACGTGCGAGAAGATAACGCTACCGGAACCCACGGCGATAACCATCAGCTCCGGGCTAACGCCGGTGGTGGCAATCAGCGGCGCGGCGATACCACCCGCGGTGATAGCGGCAACGGTCGCTGAACCCAGCGCAATACGCAGCACCGCGGCGATAGACCACGCCATAAACAGCGGTGACATATTGGATTCGTGCATGATAGAAGCGATGTACTTATCCATGCCGCTATCCACCAGCACCTGCTTAAAGGCGCCGCCGCCGCCGATGATCAACAGCATCATGGCAATAATTTTAATAGAGGAGGTCAGCGTATCGTTGATCTGCTCCATGGAACGGCCGCGGTTCAGGCCGAAAGTGAACAGCGCGATCAGCACCGCAATCAGGGTCGCCATCACCGGGTCGCCGAAGAACTCGGCAACGGGCAGGAAGGCGTGGCCCTTCGGCAGAACCATCTCGGCGACGGCGCGCATCGCCATCAGGATCACCGGTACCAGAGAGGTCCAGACGCTGACGCCAAAGCCCGGCATCTCTTCTTCGGTGAAGGTTTTCGGGTTGTGCAGGCCTTCCGGGATCGGCTTATCAATACCTTTCAGGAAACGGGCGAAAACCGGACCGGCAAGAATAACCGTCGGGATAGCCAGAATCGTACCGTAGAGCAGCGTTTTGCCCATATCGGCGTGGAAAATTGTCGCGATAGCGGTCGGGCCAGGGTGCGGCGGCAGGAAACCGTGGGTGACGGAGAGCGCCGCGGCCATCGGTACGCCAACGTACAGCAGCGGGATACGCGCGGAGGCGGCGATGGTAAAGACCAGCGGCAGCATCAGCACGAAACCGACTTCATAGAACAGGGCGAAACCGACGGTGAAACCGGTCAGTACAACGGCCCATTGAATATGTTTTTTACCGAATTTATCAATCAGGGTGGTGGCGATACGCTGCGCGCCGCCGCAGTCCGCCAGCATTTTACCGAGCATGGCGCCGAAGCCCATGATCAGCGCGAGGCTGCCGAGCGTGCCCCCGACGCCGTTTTTGATGGATACGATGACTTTATCCAGAGGCATACCCTGCATTAATCCGACGGCGAGCGCCACCAGAACCAGAGCGATGAAGCCGTTCATTTTGAAACGGATCATCAGCAACAATAACAGGGCAACCCCGATAGCTACGATGACTAATGGCATGATTTACCTGGCCTTAACTTGTTATGGGTAACGTTAAAGTCTGAACATCTACAGTATCCGTTCCGCAGAGGAACAAGGATGTCTTGCACCGTAAAGCTGGCATATTCCTGACCCAGAGAAAGGATAGCTGGCTATTTTTTTGTCGGTGGTGCTTGTCGTGGATGATACGGGTAACATGTGAGCTTTGAGAATGCCCTGAACCGGGTAAATTTTAAATATGAGACTTAAGTCATACTCTCTGCCGGGTTTTTGCCGTGCCGGCTAGTCAGAAATGTTGTGCGGTAACATGCGGGAAGGAGAAGTCACCCGGCAAGCGGTTGTTGCCGGGCGAGAAGGCGGAAGCTTAGTAGTAGGAGTGCTCGCCGCGCTGGTGTTCGGTCAGGTCGCGCACGCCTTTCAGCTCCGGGAATTCGTTCAGCAGCTGCTTTTCGATCCCTTCTTTCAGGGTCACGTCGACCATCGAGCAGCCGTTGCAACCACCGCCGAACTGCAGGATAGCCAGACCGTCTTCGGTGATTTCCATCAGCGAGACGCGACCGCCGTGACCGGCCAGCTGTGGGTTGATCTGCGACTGCAGCAGGTACTCCACGCGCTCCATTAGCGGGGCATCGTCGGAAACCTTACGCATTTTGGCGTTCGGCGCTTTCAGCGTCAGCTGGGAACCGAGTTGGTCAGTGACGAAGTCGATTTCAGCATCTTCCAGATAAGGCGCGCTGAGTTCATCAACATACGCGGTCAGCTGTTCAAATTTCAGCGCCGTGTCGGTGTCTTCCACCGCATCCGGTGGGCAGTAGGATACGCCGCACTCAGCGTTTGGGGTGCCGGGATTAATCACAAATACGCGAATTTGCGTCCCTTCTTCCTGATTTGCCAGCAGTTTGGCAAAGTGCGCTTGTGCAGCATCGGAAATACGGATCATAGCGTTGGCCTAATAGTTGACTATTTTACTGGGTTATAATACGCCCATCAGCGGGGGTCTACAAGGTACGGCACACACACCATACCTGAACCGTCGCGGCGCCGTTTCGCAAAAGCAGGCGGGAAATCTCGGCGACGGTGCTTCCGGTTGTGACGACATCATCCACAATGGCGATATGGTGGCCCCGAACGGATAATTCAACCTGGAAAGCATTTTTCAGGTTCTGCTTACGTAATCTGGCGCTTAACTGATGCTGTGTTGCGGTACGCCGGATTCGCTTCAACGCATCGCCGCGCCAGGCGCAACCCATCCAGCGCGCCAGCGGGCGGCATAGCGCCTCGCTTTGGTTAAATCCCCGACGCCAGTGGCGGCGTTGCCAAAGAGGCACGCTGATAATCCGGTCCACTGGCGGCAGCCCGCGGTTAAGGCGCAGGCGCAAAATAAGCAGTCGCGCCAGCGCTGGGGCGAGTTCCGGACGAGGCCCGAACTTTAACTGATGCACCAGTCCGCTTAGCGCAGGGGTATAGCTATTCACCGTCACCAGCCGCTGCCAGGGCGGCGGTTTTTGCAGGCAGCGTCCACAGGGTAAGGCGGGCGCCAATGCGGGTAAACCGCACTGCGGGCAGAGTGATTGTGAGATGAGCTGCGAGGCGGTGCAGCGCGAGCAAATCCCCCAGTGAGCGATGGCCAGCGGCATTTGGCATAGCCAGCATAAGCTGTGTGCTGTTAGCATAATTCCCCTCATAGTGATGGAAAGAGAACAGTAACTGATGAATGACATCTGGTGGCAAACCACGGGCGAAGGAAATTGTCATCTTGTGCTGCTGCACGGATGGGGGCTGAATGCCAACGTGTGGGATTGCATTACGCCGGAACTGGCTACGCATTTTACCCTGCACCTGGTGGATCTACCGGGCTATGGCCGCAGCGGTGGTTTTGGCGCCTTAACGCTTGAAGAGATGGCGCAGCAGGTCGTTGCAAAAGCGCCGGAGCAGGCCATCTGGCTTGGCTGGAGCCTGGGCGGGTTGGTAGCGAGCCTGGTGGCGCTGCAGCATCCGCAACGCGTGCAGGCGCTGGTGACCGTCGCTTCTTCGCCGTGTTTTGGCGCGCGCGACCAGTGGCCGGGGATTAAACCGGAAGTGCTGAGCGGCTTCCAGCAGCAGCTTAGTGAAGATTTCCAGCGTACCGTCGAGCGTTTTCTCGCCCTGCAGACCATGGGTACCGAAAGCGCGCGCCAGGACGCCCGTGCGCTGAAAAGCACCGTTCTGTCGCTGCCGATGCCGCCTGCTGAGGTTCTCAACGGCGGGTTGGAGATTCTCAAAACCGCCGATTTGCGTCAACCGCTCGCCGCGCTGACCATGCCGTTTTTGCGCCTCTATGGTCGTCTGGATGGGCTGGTGCCGCGTAAAATCGTTCCGCTATTGGATGAGCTGTGGCCGCAAAGTGAGTCTATCATTTTCGAAAAGGCGGCCCATGCGCCGTTTATTTCACATCCCCAGCCATTTTGTGAGCCTCTGATCGCGTTGAAAAAGCGGCTGAATAATTATTTTTAGCGCCGCGTGGTAAATCATCAGGATCGGGCAATACTTAGGTTGTTGCGGCGGTTGATTATTTCGTTTTTGCCGCCGCAAACTAAAAATAACAACCTTATGGAGAGTAAAGGCTATGAAACTTGTTACAGGTATTGTTGCATCTCTGGTGATTGGCTCCCTCTCTTTTGGCGCGTTCGCGGCGAAAGAGATCCAGAAAGATGAAGTCGCGAAGATGAATCTGACCAAGGTCGGTAGCATCACGACTTCCCGTACCACGTCGCCGATGGACGCGAAGCGCGATCTGTCGAAGAAAGCGGATGAGTTGGGTGGTAAGTACTTCGTGGTGATTGCCGGCGAGAAGAACGAGAAGACGGTTCACGCGAACGCCGACGTGTATAAGTAAGCCCGATTTTCCCTGCCAGGCGCAACCTGGCAGGGCTCCAGCTCAACGTCGTTGGGTAGCCCGGATACGGCGCAACGCGCCGCCATCCGGGATGTCTATTCAGCGCAAAGACCACCACTCCCGCAGGCAGGCTTTCCCTTCAGGGCAGCTTTTACAGCTGCCTGAAAGGCAGCCATCGGCATCTTCGGTCTTTCTGACGACTTTCCCCATCGCTTCCAGGCGGCTCAACATGGCGTCGATCAGCGGTCGCGGCGTATGCAGGCGGGCGCTCAGCTGTGCGGCTTCCATTCGCCCCTGCAGGGCCAACATATCGCGAACGTCAATTAACGATGCCATGATGATTGCTCCTTAGTGGCAGTCGCCGGCCGGACTCTGGCAGCAAGAAGTCGGGGTTTTACGCGTCGCCAGCAGCGAAACGTCTACCCGGCTCCGCGCCCGACGCAGCAGGCCAAAGACCACGACGTTAAACAGAATCACCGCCAGAATACACACCAGGCTGTAGCGCGGGTGCTGGCTAAAGCTCACGGTCTGGTAGTACAGCGTTGATAGCGAGTAGGCGATATTCAACCCCCACAGCACCGAGAACATCATCCAACCGCGGCTGGACTCACGGGCAATCGCCCCCATCACGGAAATGCATGGAATATAGAGCAGGACGAAGATCAGGTAGCTGTACGCGGCGGCGGCGCTGCCGAATTTACTGCCCATCACGCCCATTGCGCCGGTTTCCATTTCGCCATCGCCTTTGCTTGCTTCAATCGGGTTCGCCAGCACGCTCAGGCTAAAGGTGTCTTTCAGCCCCTGCCAGGTTTCATCGACGGCGGCTAACAGCTCGTCGCCAAGGCTAAACTCCTGTGGGTTAAACTCTTCATTCTGGATATCTTCCGCGGTGTAGAGGGTATTCAGCGTACCGACCACCACTTCTTTCGCCATCGCGCCGGTAAACAGGCCGACGGTTGCCTGCCAGTTATCTTCGTGCACGCCAATGGGCTTAAACACCGGGGTAATCACCCGGCTGACCGAAGCCAGCGCCGAGTCGTTGATGTTATCGACCACTTTGCCGCTGAGCGAGAAGCTGTTCAGCGCGCTGAGGAAAATACTGACGATGACAATCACCTTACCGGCGCGCAGGACGAAGCCTTTCAGGCGCTGCCAGGTCTGGATAACCAGGCTCTTGATGTGCGGTACGTGATACACCGGCAGCTCCATCACAAACGGCGAGGCTTCGCCGCGCATAATGGTGTATTTGAGCATCAGGCCGGTGAGGATCGCCATCACGATGCCCAGCACGTACAGTGAGAAGACCGCCAGCGCGCCGTTCTGCCCGAAGAAGGCAGCGGCGAAGACCGCGAAAATCGCCAGTCGCGCGCCGCAGGACATAAATGGCGCCATCATGATGGTCATTAGCCGTTCACGTGGCGCATCCAGCGTACGGGCGCCCATTACCGAAGGCACGTTACAGCCGAAACCGACGATCAGCGGCACGAAGGATTTCCCCGGCAGGCCTAACGCCTGCATCAGGCGGTCCATCACGAAGGCCGCGCGCGCCATATACCCGGAGTCCTCAAGGAAAGAGAGGAACAGGTACATCATGCCGATTTGCGGCACCAGCGGCAGCACGGTATTGATACCGCCGCCCAGCCCTTGCGCGAGGAATACGGTCAGCCAGTCCGGGAAGTGCAGGGTGTAGCCCAGCCACTGGATGCCGTGAATGAAGATAGCCACCGAACCGGCGTCGAAAATCGGCTGCAGGGCGCCGCCGATGTTGATAGCCAGCAGGAACATCAGGTACATCACGAACAGGAAGATCGGTAAGCCGAGGAAGCGGTTAAGGATAATTTTATCCATCGCCGTGGTGAAGCGGCTCGGCTCTGCGGTCAGGGTGTTACTGACGGCATCGCATACCGCGGCGATACTTTGATAGCGGGCATCGGCGATATACAGTGCCGGATCGTCCATCTCGCCGCTCAGGTTGGCCAGCGCCAGATCGAGTTTGTCGGCGGCGTTGCCGGCGAAGGCGCGGCTATAAATATCGCCTTCCAGCATCTGCAGCCCCAGCCAGCGGCGCTGACGCAGCGGCATATCAGCAGGCATCGCCTGCGCCAGCATATCGGCTTCGCGTTGCAGGGATTGCGGATAGTGCACCAGTTCCAGCGGCTGATTTTTCTCATGGCGGTCAAGCGCCATTTTTAGCGCTTCGATACCGCGGCCGCGGGTGGAGACCAGCGGTATCACCGGGCAACCGAGACGGGCCGCTAACGCGTCGACGTCGATGCGGATTTGCTGCTTTTCGGCAATATCGAGCATGTTTAGCGCGACGACGCAGGGAATACCCAACTCCAGCAGCTGCAGAGTCAGATAGAGGTTCCGTTCCAGGTTCGAGGCGTCGATGACGTTAATCAGCAGGTCGGCATCGCCGCTGAGAATATAGTGACAGGCAATCTGTTCGTCGAGCGACGTCTGCGAGGAGATGGTGGTCAGCGAATAGGTGCCCGGCAGGTCGACCAGGGTGACCTGGTGGTCGGTGGTGGTGAAGGCGCCTTCTTTACGCTCAACGGTGACCCCCGCCCAGTTACCCACCCGCTGGCGCGCGCCGGTTAGTTGATTAAATAACGTTGTTTTGCCGGAATTAGGATTACCAATTAAACCAACGGTTAATTTTTTCATTTTTTCAGACTCTTAGTGCTGGGTCAGGTGTTATTGCGCAACCGCTTCCAGTTCAATTAACGCGAGGTCTTTTTTACGTAATACCAGGCTCACGCGCCGGGTCTCAATATGAATAGGATCGCCCAGCGGCGCCACGCGTACGACATGAAACGAAGAGCCGGGCAACATTCCCAGGGAGAGCAGTTTCTGCCGATAAGCCGGGCTAATATCGCGGGAAAAACCGGTGATTTTCCACACACTATCAGGAGTGAATTGCATAGGGCCTACTTGTTATCGCTAACCGAAAAGAGAATTTCCATACGCGGCGGTTAAAGCGGCGCTGGGGGCTATAGCCAACGAAGAAGAATAAAATTTAACTGATAACGATGATAATGAGAATGGTTTGTATCATCAATACATGACAAGGATAATAAATGCGGTTTTCCTGGGAATTTGCTTATTTTTTGATATGACGCAAGAACGCTGCTGTAGTCAAAAATAAGGGAAAAATTAATTTCTTCACTTAATGTTTAATAAAGGTTTCATTGGTTAACAGAATGAAACTTTATAAATTTCGAACTTATTGAAAGGTTACTGGAATATATTAATCGAGGCTCAGGCATTAAAAAGCGGAAAATTGCCCCTCGTATAGAGGGGCAGGGAAGGATTAGCGTTTTTTGCCCATCGCGGCGGCCAGCGCATCCATCATCGCGCTGTTGCCGGCTGGCTGAGCATCGCGACCGCGCGGCTTCGCCGCTTTTGCCGCCGGGCGGTTACCCTGCGGGCGATCGTTGCCGCCGCCGCGGCGCGCGTTGCTGTCGCCCGGTTGTTCATCCAGGCGCATCGTTAACGCGATGCGTTTACGCGGCAGGTCCACTTCCATCACCTTCACTTTGACGATATCGCCCGCTTTGACCACGGTATGCGGGTCTTCAACGAACTTATTCGACAGCGAAGAGATATGGACCAGGCCATCCTGGTGCACGCCGATATCGACGAAGGCGCCAAAGTTGGTAACGTTGGTGACCGCGCCTTCCAGAATCATCCCCGGCAGCAGGTCGTTCATCGTCTCAACGCCGTCGGCGAACTGGGCGGTTTTAAACTCAGGGCGCGGATCGCGGCCCGGTTTTTCCAGCTCTTTGATGATATCGGATACCGTCGGCACGCCGAACTTATCATCGGTAAAATCAGAGGCTTTCAGGTTGCGCAGCTCGCTGCTGTTGCCCATCAGATCTTTCAGCGCCTGCTGGGTTGCGGCCAGAATACGCTCGACCACCGGGTAGGCTTCCGGGTGAACGGTTGAGGCGTCCAGCGGGTTATCGCCGTGGTTAATACGCAGGAAGCCTGCGCACTGCTCAAAGGCTTTCGGCCCCAGACGGCTTACTTTCAGCAACTGCTGGCGGTTATGGAACTGGCCGTTCTCGTCGCGCCAGGCGACGATATTCTGCGCCATCATGCGGGTCAGGCCGGCAACGCGGGTTAACAGCGCCACCGAGGCGGTGTTAAGGTCAACGCCGACGGCGTTAACGCAGTCTTCCACCACCGCATCCAGCTTACGCGCCAGCTGCGTCTGACTAACGTCATGCTGATACTGACCGACGCCGATTGATTTCGGATCGATTTTCACCAGCTCGGCCAGCGGATCCTGCAGACGGCGGGCGATAGAGACCGCGCCGCGTAGGGAAACGTCGAGGTCCGGGAACTCCTGCGCCGCCAGTTCGGAAGCCGAGTAGACCGATGCGCCGGCTTCGCTGACGATCACTTTCTGGGCGGTTACTTTCGGGAACTGTTTTTGCACGTCGAGGAAGAAACGCTCGGTCTCGCGCGAAGCGGTACCGTTGCCGATAGCCACCAGCTCAACGTTATGTTTCTCGCACAGCGCCGCCACGACGACGGCGGCTTTAGCCGCCTGGCCGGTGTGCGGGTAGATGGTATCGGTGGCCACCAGTTTGCCGGTGCCGTCGACTACCGCCACTTTTACGCCGGTACGCAGGCCCGGATCGAGCCCCATGGTGGCGCGCAGGCCGGCAGGCGCGGCCATCAGCAGGTCATGGAGGTTACGGGCGAATACGTTAATCGCTTCGTCTTCCGCGCGTTCGCGCACGGTGCCCATTAATTCGGTTTCGAGGTGCATCAGCACCTTGATGCGCCAGGTCCAACTGACGACGCCTTTGCGCCAGCTGTCCGCCGGGGCATTATTCAGGCGCAGGCCGAGATGATCGATAATGATCTGCTCGCAGTGGCTCTCTTTCGGCGGCTCGTCAAACTGCGGGTCGGCGTTGAGCGACAGCTGCAGCACGCCCTCATTGCGCCCGCGGAACATCGCTAGCGCGCGGTGCGACGGCACGGAAGCGATCGGTTCATGGTGGTCGAAGTAATCGCGGAATTTAGCGCCTTCTTCTTCCTTGCCGCTGACGACGCTGGCCACCAGGTGGGCGTTTTTCCACAGATAATCACGCACCTTCGCCAGCAGGGCGGCGTCTTCCGCGAAACGCTCCATCAGAATATAGCGCGCGCCGTCGAGAGCGGCTTTACTATCCGCCACGCCTTTATCGGCATCGATATAGTTTGCCGCTTCGGTTTCCGGATCGTGGGAAGGCTCATTCCACAGCAGATCGGCCAGCGGTTCGAGACCGGCTTCAATAGCGATTTGCCCACGGGTGCGGCGTTTGGGTTTGTACGGCAGGTAGAGGTCTTCGAGCTCGGTTTTGCTGAGGGTGGCGTTGATGGCTTTTTCCAGCGCTTCGTTGAGCTTGCCCTGTTCGCCGATCGATTTGAGGATCGCCTGGCGGCGGTCTTCCAGTTCGCGCAGATACCCGAGGCGAGTTTCCAGATTACGCAGCTGCGTGTCATCCAGACCGCCGGTGACTTCCTTACGATAACGTGCAATAAACGGCACGGTGTTCCCTTCATCAAGCAGGCGAACGGCAGCTTCTACCTGTTCGGCTCTGGCCTGAAGTTCACCCGCAATAATGCGGCAGAGCGAATCATTCATCATCGGTTTTATTCATCATTAGGGTCAAAAATCAGGGGATAGTTATACGGGGTGACAGGCTAAAATGCCAGCCGCGACCGGGTTCTCTCGGAATGTTCCGGCGCTATTTCACGTATTCAATTTCATTGACGTACCAGCTGGCTTCGCCCGCCGGAGTGTTAACGATAGCCAGGTCGCCCACCTCTTTCTTTAGTAAGGCGCGCGCCATTGGCGAATCGATAGAGATATAGTCTTTGCGGCCGAAGATTTCATCGTAGCCGACAATGCGAAAGCGCTTGGTATCGCCATCGTCGTTCTCGATTTCCACCCACGCGCCGAAGAACACTTTGCCTTCCTGCTGCGGGGAATAATCGACGATTTTGAGATTTTCCAGACACTTGGTGAGATAACGCACCCGGCGGTCAATTTCGCGCAGGCGCTTTTTATTGTACTGATAATCGGCGTTTTCGCTGCGGTCGCCAAGACTCGCCGCCCAGGTCACTTTCTTGGTGACTTCCGGGCGCTCTGTACGCCACAAGTAATCCATCTCTTGCTTCAGTTTTTCATACCCTTCACGGGTGATCAGCGGCGTTTTCATCTGTGGTTCATCCAAAATAATCTCGTCCCGCCGTACCTTAACCAGCCGTTTCGGCAAGGTAAAGCGGTGGGCGAAGAAATCGCGGCTACTGGCTGCGGGTAAAAATGGTAATCACCTGATCAATATGATTTTTCATTGCTTTCTTTGCCGCACGGACGTCGTGGGTCTCAATGGCTTCAAGGATCGCGCGATGCTCTTGTTCCGAGCGATGCGGCATATCGTCCGGCGTATAGTGGCGCTGCAGCATGCGGAACATACTGCCGTAGCGGTGGCCGAGTAGGTGGCCGATGATAAACGCGTACGCCGGGTTACCGCTGGCCTGAGCGATACGGATATGGAACAGGCGATCGCCGGGATGGGTGGTTGAACCGGCACGGTTATCGCGACAGTTCTGTTCAAAGGCCTCGCGGATAGCGGCCAGCTCCTCGGGGCTGGCATGGCGCGCCGCCAGCGCGGCGGTTTCCGGTTCTATTAACAGACGCGCCTGCAGCAGAGAAAATGGCGGTAGTTCGGCGTTAAAATCGAGGTCTATGTTGAGTTCGTCGTCGATCTCCGTCCACTGGTCGCGACCGGCCTGCGCCATCACCGGCTCTTTGGTGGCGGCGAGCGGCGTCTGCGATTTGACGATTACCCCGTTGCCGACGCGCACGTCCACCAGGCCAATCACCTCCAGCGCAATCAGCGCTTCACGTACCGATGCGCGGCTGACGTTCAACTGCTGGGCTAAATCTCGCTCAGACGGGAGACGACTGCCGGGCGGAAATTCGTTGTTCTCAATTAATCGCTTGAGTTGGTCTGCTATCTGTCTGTAAATCCTTGGGTTTTCCAGTCTGGTAATCGGCATGTTTCACCTTTGCTCATGCGATAGACAGTGATAAAGCGCACAAATATTGGCCAGCACACTTGAGTGTTTGTTAGTCGAGTGTAATTAATTGGTTAACCAATGTGCCGTTTGTGGCCGTTTTTGCAACATCTAAGCTTCACGATAGCGGGTTATGCCTGACTTGTCATGCGAAAGGTCAGGCCTTTGACTACCATCAATGGCCTGACCATTAGTCCTTTAGACCAGGGGAGAGAAATGGAACTAACCGGAAAACGCGTTCTGATTACCGCCGCAGGGCAGGGGATTGGCAACAGCTGCGCGCGGCTATTTGCCGCCGCTGGCGCGGAAGTGATTGCCAGCGATATCAACATTGCCGGATTGAGCGATATCCCCGGCGTACAGCCGCTGCAGCTGGATGTCACCCGCGCCGACGCCATTGCCGCCGCTGCGGAAACGCTGGGCCCGCTGGATGTCTTGTTCAACTGCGCCGGGGTGGTGCATAGCGGCAGCATTCTTGAATGTAGCGAGCGGGAGTGGCAGTTCGCTCTCGATCTGAATGTCACCGCCATGTTCCACACGATTCGCGCCTTTTTGCCGGCGATGATCGCCCGCGGCGGCGGCTCGATTATCAACATGTCATCGGTGGCTTCCAGCGTGAAAGGGGTACCAAACCGCTTCGCCTACAGCGCCAGTAAAGCGGCGGTCATTGGCCTGACCCGCTCGGTCGCCGCAGATTTCGTCACCCAGGGCATTCGTTGTAATGCGATTTGTCCGGGCACCGTCGATTCACCTTCGCTGCGTGGACGTATTGCCGAGCAGGCTCGCGAACAAGGGTTGAGCGAAGAGGCGGTTTATGAGGCGTTTGTCGCCCGCCAGCCTATTGGCCGCATTGGCAAGCCGGAAGAGATCGCCCAGCTGGCGCTGTATCTGGCTTCCGACGCCAGCGCCTACACCACCGGTACGGTACAGATTATTGACGGCGGCTGGAGCAACTAACCGCGCGGCGCTTTATTTCACTATCAGGAAAACGCATGAAATTACTCCGTTTTGGCAATCCCGGCAGCGAGCGTCCGGGCGTACTCGACAACGACGGCCGCCTGCGCGACCTATCGAACTATGTGACCGATCTGCGCGGCGACGCGCTGCTGCCGGAGAGTCTGGCGCGTCTGCGCCAGCTGGATCTCTACAGCCTGCCGCTGGTTGAAGGCAATCCGCGTATCGGCGCCTGCGTTGGCGGTATCGGTAAATTTATCTGCATCGGCCTGAACTATGCCGATCACGCCGCAGAGACCGGCGCCGATATTCCGCAGGAACCGGTGGTATTCAGCAAGTGGACCAGCGCGGTGGTCGGGCCGAACGACAACGTGATTATCCCGCGTGGTTCGCAAAAGACCGACTGGGAAGTCGAGTTAGGGGTGGTGATTGGTAAAGGCGGGCGCTATATCGACGAGCGCGACGCCATGCAGCACGTTGCTGGCTACTGCGTGATTAATGACGTCTCCGAACGTGAGTATCAAATCGAGCGCGGCGGCACCTGGGATAAAGGCAAAGGCTGCGACACGTTCGGGCCGACCGGCCCCTGGCTGGTGACCGCCGATGAAATACCCGACCCTAACTCCCTTAACCTGTGGCTGGAGGTTGACGGCAAACGCTATCAGGACGGCAACACTCGCACCATGATTTTCAAAGTGCCCTATATCATCAGCTACCTGAGCCGCTTTATGAGCCTGCAGCCGGGCGATGTCATCTCTACCGGCACGCCGCCGGGGGTGGGTATGGGCCAGAAACCGCAGCCGGTCTATCTACGCGCCGGCCAGACTATCCGTCTGGGCATTGAAGGGTTGGGCGAACAGCAGCAGCTGACCGTGGAGGACAAACAATGACGCAAATTACCGCCCTGCGGGTAGAGGATATCCGCTTTCCCACCTCGCAGCAGTTGGACGGCTCCGATGCGATGAATCCCGACCCGGATTACTCCGCCGCCTACGTGATCCTCGAAACCGACAATCCGCAGCTCACCGGTCACGGGTTGACCTTCACCATTGGCCGCGGCAACGAAATTTGCTGCGCGGCGATTCAGGCGCTGGAGCATTTAATCGTCGGCGAGCAACTCGAGACGATCGCCGCCGATATGGGCGCCTTCTGGCGGCGCTTTACCAGCGATAGCCAGCTGCGCTGGATTGGCCCGGACAAAGGGGCGATTCACCTGGCGACCGGCGCGGTGGTCAATGCAGTGTGGGATCTGTGGGCGAAGGCCGAAGGCAAACCGGTCTGGCGACTGGTTGCCGATAT
Organism: Klebsiella sp. 141198; assembly: GCF_050600785.1. Lineage (NCBI taxonomy): Bacteria > Pseudomonadati > Pseudomonadota > Gammaproteobacteria > Enterobacterales > Enterobacteriaceae > Klebsiella > Klebsiella sp. 141198. The sequence goes on along the minus strand of NZ_JAQIRM010000006.1, from coordinate 58,668 downwards.
GAGCCCGGCCGAGCTGGTGCGCTGCATTGATTTTCGCTACATCACCGACTGCATTACCCCGGAGGAGGCGCTGCGCCTGCTGGAAAGCCGTGAGGAGGGTAAAGCCCAGCGGCTTGAACAGCTACAGGCGCAGGGTTATCCGTGTTACACCACGTCAGCGGGCTGGCTGGGTTACGGTGATGACAAACTGCGTCGTCTTTGTCAGCAGGCGGTGGACGCCGGTTTCTCGCATATCAAGCTGAAGGTTGGGCGCGATATTGAAGATGATATCCGCCGCGTGCGCATTGCCCGTGAAGTGATTGGCCCCGAGCGGAAACTGATGATTGACGCCAACCAAGTATGGGAAGTGGATGCCGCGATTCCATGGGTCAAAGCGCTGGCCTTCGCCAACCCGTGGTTTATCGAAGAGCCGACCAGCCCGGATGATATCGAAGGTCACCGCAAGATCCGCGAGAACATCGGCGCGGTGAAGGTCGCCACCGGCGAGATGTGCCAGAACCGGATTATGTTCAAACAGTTCATTATGCGCGGCGCGATTGACGTGGTGCAGATCGATGCCTGCCGGTTAGGCGGCGTCAACGAAGTGCTGGCGGTGATGCTGATGGCGGCGAAGTACAACCTGCCGGTTTGCCCGCACGCCGGCGGCGTCGGACTGTGCGAATACGTCCAGCACCTGTCGATGATTGACTACCTGTGCATCGCCGGTACCCATGAAGGGCGGGTGATCGAGTTTGTCGACCATCTGCACGAGCACTTCCTGCACCCTTGCGAAATCCGCGGCGCAGCTTATATGCCGCCGCAGGCGCCGGGCTACTCGATTGAAATGCATCAGGCTTCTATCGAGCAGTACCGCTACCGTGGAGAAGCGCATGTTGCGCATTGATGCCCACCACCACTACTGGCGCTATCAGCCACAGGATTACCCGTGGATTGATGACGACATGCCGCAACTGCGCCGGGATTTTTACCCCCCGCAGCTCCAGCCGCTGCTGGCACAGCACCGGCTCGATGGCGCGGTGGTGGTGCAGGCGCGTCATGACGAAAACGAAACCGCCTGGCTGGTGGCGCAGGTTTCTCAGGCGGTTGGCGTATGCGGCGTGGTGGGCTGGCTGGATATTACCGCCGCGGATCTCGAGGACAAGCTGACGCAGTGGCGCGACCAGCTGTGCGGGTTGCGCCATCAGGTGCAGGATGAAGCCGACCCGGCAGCGTGGCTTGAGCGCGAGGCGGTCTCCCGCGGCATGCGGCGACTACAGCAACGCGGCTATAGCTGGGATCTACTGGTTACCCATCATCATCTCGCGGCGGCGGCACGCTTTGCCGCCCGCCACGATGATCACTGGCTGGTACTCGACCATTTCGGCAAGCCGGATATCGCGCGCGGCGCGGCCCACTGGGCCGAACAGGCGAGGCCGCTGGCCGCATTACCGCATGTGGTGGGCAAACTTTCCGGCCTGGTGACCGAAGCCGGGCGCGGATGCTGGACCGAGCAGCAACTGCTGCCTTTCTTCGACGCCGCGCTGGAGTTGTTTGGCCCGCAGCGGCTGATGTTTGGTTCCGACTGGCCGGTATGCCTGCTGGCGGCGGAGTACCACCAGGTTTACCAGCTGTGCGAAACGGCGCTGGCCCCGCTGACGGAAACGCAGCGGTCAGCTATCTGGGGCGGCACTGCCTGTCGGGTTTATGGTTTAACGGAGGCGAAGCGTGGATCTATTTCTTAAAGACAAAGTGGTTATCGTCACCGGCGGCGGCTCGGGGATCGGCGCGGCCGTGACGCAACTGCTGGCGGAAGAGGGCGCGGTGCCGGTCATCGTCACTAATGCCCAGCCAGAGCAGGGGTTTATGGATGGGCTGAAGCAAATCGCGCCGCAAAGTGAGCTGATTATCGCCGACCTGTGCCAGGAGGCTGAATGTGCCGCGGCGGTAGGCCAGGTGCTGGCGCGCTTTGGCCGCATTGATGCGCTGGTGAATAACGCTGGAGTGAACGATGGCGTAGGGCTTGAGGCCGGGCGTGAGGCGTTTCTCGGATCGCTTGAGAAAAACCTGATCCACTACTACCAGATGGCCCACCTGTGCCGCGAGGCGCTGGAGGCGGCGCGGGGCGCTATCGTCAATATCGCCTCGAAAACCGCGCTCAGCGGCCAGGGCGGCACCAGCGGCTATACCGCGGCGAAAGGGGCAGTGCTGGCATTAACCCGTGAATGGGCGGTATCGCTGCGCGAGAGCGGCGTGCGGGTTAACGCGGTGGTGCCGGCGGAAGTGCTGACGCCGCAGTACCAGCGCTGGATAAATACCTTCCCCGATCCACAGCGGCAGATGGCGGCGATTAACCAACGCATTCCGCTGGGCAAACGCATGACCACGCCGGAAGAGATCGCCAATACCGTGGTGTTTCTTATCTCCTCGCGCGCGTCGCACACTACCGGGCAGTGGCTGTCGGTGGACGGCGGGTATTTGCATCTCGACAGGGCGCTGTCATGAGCGCCGCGCGGCGGCTGTGTCAGGCGCTGGATTTAGTCGATTCGGCGCAGAAAATTGCCGAATACCAGCGTCTGCATGAACGTATCTGGCCGGAAGTCGCCGGGCATCTACGCGACCATGGCGTGCTGGATATGGAGATTTACCGGCTCGGCACGCGGCTGTTTATGGTGATGGAGGTCGCCGGGGATTTCGATGGCGAACGCTTTGCTCAACACAGCCTGAACCACCCGGTCATTCAGCGCTGGGAAGCGCTGATGTGGCAATACCAGGTTCCCACCCCCTGGACGCCGGCAGGCGAAAAATGGGTGTCGATGGAGCGCATATTCTCTTTGCAGGATCAATAAAACAACTCTGTACTCTACTGAGGATCTCACCATGCTAGTGAATAAAACGGCGGAGCCGCTGGCGGCCCGCGCCGGGGCGACCCCTAATCTGCGCTGGGCATTTATGCTAGTCACCAGCCTGTTCTTTATGTGGGGGCTCTCTTACGGCCTGCTCGATGTTCTCAATAAACATTTTCAGGAGACCCTGCACGTCACCAAAGCGCAGTCCGGTTTACTGCAGGCGGCCTATTTTGGCGCCTACTTCCTGGTGGCGCTGCCCGCCGGCTATTTTATGGATAAACGCGGTTATAAAGCGGGGATCCTGGTCGGTTTGTGCCTGTATGCGCTTGGCGCGCTGCTGTTTGTGCCGGCGGCGAGCGTGAATAGCTTTGCGCTGTTCCTCTTCGCACTGTTTGTGATTGCCTGCGGATTAGGCTGCCTTGAGACCGCGGCGAACCCTTATGCGACGGTACTTGGCGACAGTAAAGGCGCCGAGCGGCGGTTGAATCTGGCGCAGTCGTTTAACGGACTGGGGCAGTTTATTGGCCCGCTGATCGGCGGCACGCTGTTCTTTTCAGCCACTCAGAGCAATACCGGCGACCAGAGCTCGGTAAAAATCACCTATGTCGCTATCGCCGTACTGGTGCTGGCTATCGCGCTGCTGTTCCGCCGCACGCCGATGCCGGATATTCGCGAAGAGGAGGGCAGTCAGCAAGAAGCGGCGCAGGGGCTGTGGCAGCATCGCCACTTTACCGGCGGGGTTATCGCCCAGTTCTTTTATGTTGCCGCGCAGGTCGGCGTGGGTGCGTTCTTTATCAACTATGCGACCGAGCACTGGCATGGCGTGACAAACCAGCACGCTTCCTATCTGCTGTCGATTGCGATGATTAGCTTTATGGTCGGTCGTTTCTTCAGTACCTGGCTGATGGGGCGGGTGCAGGCGGCGACGCTGCTGATGGTTTACTCGCTGGTCAATATCGTGCTCTGCGGTTTGGTGATGATGAGCATTGACGGCGTGTCGGTGGTGGCACTCATTGCGGTCTTCTTTTTTATGTCGATTATGTTCCCGACCATTTTTGCGCTGGGCGTTAAAAACATGGGCAGCCATACCAAACGCGCCAGCTCATTTATGATTATGGCCATCGTCGGCGGGGCGATTATGCCTTACTTCATGGGGGCGCTGGCCGACCGCTACAGCACCGCGCTGGCCTATGGGTTGCCGCTGCTATGCTTCCTGGTGGTGCTGTGGTACGGCATGAGCCAACGACGCGCGTAAACGGTAAAATTAGCTAAAAAGGCGGAGGAGACCCTCCGCCTTTTTCTTTTTTGTCGCGCCGGTGGTAAATTTTGCTCAGAATGACGGGTTTACCCTAAATAATTCGAGTTGCAGGAAGGCGGCAAGTGTGTGAATCCCCAGGAGCATAGATAACTATGTGACTGGGGTGAGCGCACGCAGCCAACGCACGTGCAACTTGAAGAATGACGGGTATAAATTGCTGTTTAATATGCTTTGTAACAATTTCGACTAGAATATATACCAGATTTGGCTGGTCGTATTAGCGTGGGTTTTTAAGAATACGCACTAACGATTGCAGTGAACCTTTGGGAGTACAAACAATGCAAGAGAATTATAAGATTCTGGTTGTGGATGACGATATGCGCCTGCGCGCGCTGCTGGAACGTTATCTGACCGAGCAGGGCTTCCAGGTTCGTAGCGTGGCGAACGCTGAACAGATGGATCGCCTGCTGACCCGTGAATCCTTCCACCTGATGGTGCTGGATCTGATGCTGCCGGGCGAAGATGGTTTATCTATCTGCCGCCGTCTGCGTAGCCAGAGCAACCCGATGCCGATCATTATGGTGACGGCGAAAGGGGAAGAAGTGGACCGTATCGTGGGCCTGGAAATCGGCGCCGATGACTACATTCCTAAACCGTTTAACCCGCGCGAACTGCTGGCCCGTATCCGCGCCGTGCTGCGCCGCCAGGCGAACGAGCTGCCGGGCGCGCCATCGCAAGAAGAAGCGGTGATCGCTTTTGGCAAATTTAAACTGAACCTCGGCACCCGCGAGATGTTCCGTGAAGATGAGCCGATGCCGCTCACCAGCGGTGAGTTCGCGGTATTAAAAGCGCTGGTGAGCCATCCGCGTGAACCGCTGTCCCGCGATAAGCTGATGAACCTTGCCCGCGGCCGCGAGTACTCGGCGATGGAGCGTTCCATCGACGTACAAATCTCCCGCTTGCGCCGCATGGTGGAAGAGGATCCGGCGCACCCGCGCTACATCCAGACCGTTTGGGGACTGGGCTACGTCTTCGTGCCGGACGGTTCTAAGGCATGAAGCGCGTGCGTTTTTCGCCGCGAAGCTCATTTGCCCGCACCCTGTTACTGATCGTCACCCTGCTGTTCGTCAGCCTGGTGACGACTTATCTGGTGGTGCTGAATTTCGCGATCCTGCCGAGCCTGCAGCAGTTTAATAAGGTGCTGGCATACGAAGTCCGTATGCTGATGACCGATAAACTGCAGCTGGAAGACGGCACCCAACTGGTGGTACCGCCGGCGTTTCGCCGCGAAATTTACCGCGAGCTGGGGATTTCGCTCTATTCCAATGAGGCGGCGGAAGACGCAGGCCTGCGCTGGGCGCAGCATTATGAATTCTTAAGCCAGCAGATGGCGCACCAGCTTGGCGGGCCGACCGAAGTGCGGGTGGAGGTCAACAAAAGCTCGCCGGTGGTGTGGCTGAAGACCTGGCTTTCGCCGAATATCTGGGTGCGGGTGCCGCTGACTGAAATCCATCAGGGCGATTTCTCGCCGCTATTCCGTTATACGCTGGCGATAATGCTACTGGCCATTGGCGGCGCGTGGCTATTCATCCGTATCCAGAACCGACCATTGGTCGATCTGGAGCACGCCGCGTTGCAGGTCGGGCGTGGGATTATTCCGCCGCCGCTACGCGAATACGGCGCGTCGGAAGTGCGTTCGGTGACCCGCGCCTTCAACCATATGGCCGCCGGGGTCAAACAGCTGGCGGACGACCGTACGCTGCTGATGGCCGGGGTCAGCCACGATTTGCGCACGCCGCTGACGCGGATCCGGCTGGCGACGGAGATGATGGGCGAGCAGGACGGCTATCTCGCCGAGTCGATCAATAAAGATATCGAAGAGTGCAACGCCATCATCGAGCAGTTTATTGATTACCTGCGCACCGGCCAGGAGATGCCGATGGAGCTTGCGGATCTCAACGCCGTGTTAGGCGAAGTCATCGCCGCCGAAAGTGGCTACGAGCGGGAAATCGCCACCGATCTGCAGGCCGGAGAAATTCCGCTGCGTCTGCATCCGCTGTCGATCAAACGCGCGTTAGCCAATATGGTGGTGAACGCAGCACGTTACGGTAAGGGCTGGATTAAAGTCAGCAGCGGCAGCGAAGCCAGCCGTGCCTGGTTCCAGGTGGAAGATGACGGCCCGGGGATTAAACCGGAACAGCGCGAACATCTGTTCCAACCGTTTGTGCGCGGCGATAGCGCCCGTAGCACCAGCGGCACCGGGCTGGGGCTAGCGATAGTGCAACGTATTATCGACAATCATAACGGTCGCCTGGAGATTGGCACCAGCGAACGCGGCGGCCTGCTGATCCGCGCCTGGCTACCAATTCCGGTGCATCGCGCGCTGTCGCCGGCGAAGCCTGCGAAAGAGAGTTGATTAGCGTATAAATATAAAAAAGCCGGGCATCGCCCGGCTTCAGACTGCTGACAAAGAAGGAAAAAGCGTGGTTTTTCCTTCTTTGTGGTTATCAGCCGAAAATCAATAAATTGATTTTCCTTGTTATTTGTCTCTTGCAATCTGTAAGTCCAATGGTTGCATGAGGTTTGTTATCAATCTCAAGCCGGGCATCGCCCGGCTTTGTTGTCTCTGCGACCTGATTAACGCTTCGGACCGGCCGCAACCAGCGCAGCGCCGGCCGGGGTATCGGTATATTTCTCGAAGTTCTCAATAAACAGTTTCGCCAGCTGATCGGCTTTCTCCTGCCACTGCTCCGGAGAACCGTAGGTATTACGCGGGTCGAGGATATGGGTATCGACGCCCGGCAGCTCGGTTGGGATCTGCAGGTTGAACATTGGCAGGGTGAAGGTTTCGGCGTTATCCAGCGAACCGTCGAGGATGGCGTCGATAATCGCGCGGGTATCTTTAATCGAGATACGCTTGCCGGTACCGTTCCAGCCGGTGTTGACCAGGTAAGCCTGGGCGCCGGAAGCCTGCATGCGTTTTACCAGCACTTCAGCGTACTGCGTCGGGTGCAGCGACAGGAACGCGGCGCCGAAGCAGGCGGAGAAGGTTGGGGTCGGCTCGGTGACGCCGCGCTCGGTACCGGCCAGCTTGGCGGTAAATCCAGACAGGAAGTGGTACTGGGTCTGGTCAGCGGTCAGGCGTGAAACCGGCGGCAATACGCCAAAGGCGTCGGCGGTCAGGAAGATAACCTTGGTGGCGTGACCGGCTTTCGACACCGGCTTAACGATATTTTCGATATGGTCGATCGGGTAGGAGACGCGGGTGTTCTCGGTCTTCGAACCGTCATCAAAATCGATGGTGCCGTCAGCCAGTACCACGACGTTTTCCAGCAGCGCATCGCGGCGGATCGCGTGATAGATATCCGGCTCGTTGGCTTCCGACAGCTTAATGGTCTTCGCGTAGCAGCCGCCTTCGAAGTTAAATACGCCGTCATCATCCCATCCGTGCTCGTCATCGCCAATCAGGCGGCGTTTCGGGTCGGTGGAGAGGGTGGTTTTGCCGGTGCCGGACAGGCCGAAGAACACGGCGACGTCGCCTTTTTCGCCGACGTTAGCGGAGCAGTGCATCGAAGCGATGCCCTGCAGCGGCAGCAGGTAGTTCATGATGGAGAACATCCCTTTCTTCATTTCGCCGCCGTACCAGGTGCCTCCGATAAGCTGGATGCGCTCGGTCAGGTTGAAAGCCACGAAGTTTTCGGAGTTCAGACCCTGCTCTTTCCACTGCGGGTTGGTGCACTTCGCGCCGTTCATGACGATAAAGTCCGGCTCGAAGGCCGCCAGCTCTTCTTCGCTCGGGCGAATGAACATGTTCTTAACAAAGTGTGCCTGCCAGGCGACTTCAGTAATAAAGCGCACGCTGAGGCGGGTGTCGGCGTTGGCGCCGCAGAAGGCGTCGACGATAAACAGGCGTTTGCCCGACAGCTGGTGAGTCACCAGGCCTTTCAGGTGCTGCCAGGTTTCCTGGGAGAGCGGCTTGTTGTCGTTTTTGCCATTGCCTTTATCAGACCACCACACGGTATCGCGAGTGGTATCGTCACGGACGATATATTTATCTTTCGGCGAACGGCCGGTGAAAATGCCGGTATCGACGGCGATGGCGCCAAGATTGGTTAATACGCCACGCTCATAACCTTCCAGTTTCGGGTCGAGCTCTTCCTGATACAGCGTATCGAAGCTCGGGTTGTGGACAATTTCCTGGACGTCATTGATACCGTAAGCCTTGAGATCCTGCGGGGTTAAACTATTAACGCGCATGTCACTGCTCCTTAGCCAATATGTACTGCTTTAAATTGTAGGGTTTCTTTCAGGGAATAGACCGCGACCAGGCTCATAGATTTACGTATCTCGACAAACGCCTTTCTTACGAAAAACACAGTGACTCCTGTCACGAAGTGCGCGTGATTATCTCAGGAAAACGGCCGTAGGTGGCGATAGATGTTTCCGAATGGTTAAAAAGTAATTAAAAAAACTGCTGAAATGTGAATGTAATCGCTTTCTTGAAAGAAAGTTACGTAACTCTTTCAGTGAAAATCGATTCAACACGCGGTCGAAATAGTTGACGCCAGGCGCGTCGGGTCAGAAAAACCCGGCAACGCCCGGCGAGAGGGCGATTAGTGTACCTGCGGATCCGCCGGCGAGGCGTTATTGCGGATCTCAGCGATATCCATCGCGTTAAACAGGTAATGATTACCGCAGTAGTCACAATGCATATCAATTTCGCCTTCGTCGGCGAGGATGCTGTCGACTTCTTCATCCGGCAGCGTCTTCAGCGCATCGGCGCAGCGCTGGCGAGAACAGGTGCATTTGAACTCGACGTCTTGCGGGTCGTATACCGTCACCTCTTCCTCATGGTACAGGCGCCATAATACATCGGTCGCCGGCAGGGTGAACAGCTCTTCCGCCTTGATGGTCTCGGTCAGGGTCGCCAGATGCTCGAAGTCGTTAAGCTGCGCGTCCTGAGCCGGCATCACCTGCAGCAGCATGCCGCCGGCTACCGCTTTACCGTCGTGCTCGCCGGTACGAATGAACAGACGAGTCGGCAGCTGTTCGGAACGCTGGAAGTAATCTTCCAGGCATGCCGCCAGGGTATCGCCTTCCAGGCCAACAACGCCCTGATAGCGTTCGCCTTCCTGTGGAGAGATGGTAATGACCAGGTAGCCGTTGCCGACCAGCGTTTTCAGGTCCGCGCCTTCCGGGATTTCGCCCTGAACGCGAGCGACGCCGCGCAGCTGCTGCTGGTTATTGCCGTTGATCACCGCCAGCGAGAGCGGGCCGTCGCCCTGCAGCTGAACGGTAATATCGCCGGCGAACTTCAGCGTGGCGGTCAGCAGGCTGGTGGCGACCAGCAGCTCCGACAGCACGGTTTTCACCGGCTGCGGGTAGCTATGGTTGGCCAGGATCTGTTCCAACGTGTCCGATACGGTGACCAGTTCACCGCGCACGGCATAGTTTTCAAACAGATAACGATGTAATTGATCGTGTTGAGTCATAATCATCTCTCTTGCTGGCGGCAGCGCTATTCGCTGTCGCCGTGTTTAAATCTCATCAGGTCGCGGCGCTCTTTTTTGTCCGGACGTCTGTCTGGGTGCGGCATCGTGAGCGCATTCAGCTTACGCGCCAGCGCCACTTTTTCGCGTTTCTCGATACTCTCTGCCGTCTCTTCATAAAGCATGACGGCTTCGCTGGCTGGCCTGCGCTGTTCGGTAACGCTTTTGACGATAACGGTGCGCTCGTCGTTGCCCTGGCGCAGGGTCAGGGTGGCATTCAGCTCGACGATTTTGCTCGGCTTACTACGTTGTCCGTTATAGTGCACCTTGCCGCCTTCAACCATCTCGCGGGCAATGGCGCGGGTTTTATAAAAGCGGGCTGCCCAAAGCCATTTGTCCAGCCTGACGCTTTCAGCGGGCTTATCTTTCATGGCCTCTCCTCCGGAGTCAGGGAAGGGATCAGCCGCCGGTAATCGTTCACGCCAGGATGGCGGGCATACTGTTTTTCCGCCAGGCCGGAATCCGGATTGGTGACGCCCAGGCAATAACGAATGCCGAACTGCGCCGCCGCGTCCAGGATAGCCTCGCTGTCATCGACAAACAGCGTTTTGCGCGCATCAAGGCCGGTTTCTTCCGCCACCGCGCGCCACAGGCGCTGATCCTCTTTCGGATAACCAAATGTGTGGGTGGAAAGTAATAAATCAAGGTGCGCGTCCAGACCGGTGTGCTTGAGCTTCACCGCCAGATTATGCGGGTGCGCGTTGGTCAGCAGGATGCGGCGCTTGCCGCTGGCCCGCAGCGCATCAAGGAATGGCACGGTATCTTCCCGCAGTTTTGCCCGCGGCCCCTGTTCGCTGGTCATCGCACAAATATCCAAACCCAGTCGCTCGCTCCAGTAATCAAGACAGTACCAGTTTAGCGTATGCTGCACGGCGTGATACTCCTGGTGCATTGCCGCTTTGGCTTCCTGCAGGTTGAGTCCGCGCGCGGCGCCCCAGGTTTCCGGGACCAGTTTTTGCCAGAAGTAGTTGTCGAAGGCGAGGTCGAGCAGCGTGCCATCCATATCCAGCAGAACGGTATCAACCTCCTGCCACGCGATATTGATTTGCATGGTGAGTCTCCAGCGAGGGGGAAATGCGCGACAGGGTATCACACCCTGTCGCGCAGGAATTAATCTTGATGATCCGGGGAAGGGATGAGAACCGGATTCAGGCAGCTTTCATAATATTTTTGAATTTCTTCCATGCGCTGGCGCTGGCGCTGATAGCGGCGGATCGCCTGCACGCCGTGCCACGACATACAGCCAAGCATCGCCAGCAGCAGCAGAGTGGTGCCAAGATAGCGCCACAGCCCGCTGCGATCGGGAATGCGGTGCAGGTTGATATGCTGGGTGCCATTGGCGTCGGTATAAAGATTGGTGACAATCCCCTCCGCATGGAATGGCGTGTGCATCAACATGCCTGCCAGACGCTGCAGCTCGCCCCACTGCTCGTGGGCGGGATAATCGTACAGGCTGATAGCCGGCCACGGCTGATTGACCAGTTCGCTGCCTTCATCGCTGGCGATCAGGAATCCGCCAGGGGCCGGGCTATTTAGCGCCTGCGCCGCGCGGGAGGTTTCACGCATCACAAACGGCGCGGTGGAGGTCGTCACCAGATTCTCCAGCGATTCGGCGCTCACCGGGCGCAGCAACACGTTCACTCCATCGAGCTTACCGGCGGTGGCGCGTTTGGTTAGCGCTTCCCAGTTGCGGGTATTGCCAAGGTTGACCAGCGCGTTCTTCAGACGCACGCAGTCATCTTTCGCCGAGCAGAGCTCGTTGGTTTTCAGCACGATATCGCCGAAGTCATCCAGCAGCACCATTCCTGATTTCTGAATTGCCGAACGTAATGCCGGGCTAACGTGCGAATCGTCGTCCGGGTCAGGATGCAACTGGCGCTGTACCGCCTGGACCAGCGCCGTGGCCTTACCGACGATATCGGATTCCGGCAGCGGCAGGGGAGGCGCATCGTTCCAGATGATCTGCGAACAGTCGAACGGCGTAAACGGCGAGGCTTCTTTCGCGCTCCAGGCGCCCGGCGTGCGGATGTTGCACATCCCGGTACCTTTTAATTGCAGCGTGTCGCCAATACGCACTTTCGCCTTCTCAAGCTGGCCGACGGTGGTGGCTTCGATGGTCTGCGCCCCCTTAAGCCAGGAGAGCGTGAATTTAAAGGGCATATTCAGCGGGACGCTAATCCACAGCATGATGACGACCAGCAGCGCGCCGGCGGCGATAATCGCGCTGCGTAGCCAGTACTGCAGCGGGAAGTTTTTCACTTCATCGTGCAGCGACAGGAAGCGCCCCTGGCGAACCACATGGCGGTTAAGATAAATATCAATATCGGTTTGCTGCCCCAGGTCCTGGGCGATCCATGGTTGCCAGTGGCGCGGATAGATAAGGTCGATAATCCCCAGCGAAATATTATTGACGTGTTCCTGGTCGTTCTCGCCAAACAGCCCCCAGCGTTTCGGCATTCCGCGCAGGCAGTGGATCTCGCGTAGCGAACCGGCCAGCGGCGGCGCATAGATGCCCCATAAGCCCGCAGCCAACAACAGTACGCCGCCGCCGAGCAGCCACGGCGCAAAGACGTCAGGGGAGATTAGGCAGCAATAGAACAGCAGGAAGGCTGCGACGATCATGATCCCTTCGCGCAGGCTGTCAGGACGGCTGAGGGCATGCTCTTCCTGAGTTTCCTGGCGGATGTTCAGCAGCTCGACCTGCTCGCTCTCCTCACCGCGAATCGACGCCTGGGTAGCTGATGCGCGTTCAAGCGCGTAGCCGCGGGCTTCCTGCGGATAGTCGCGCAAGGTGTGGTCGTTGAGAACAATCACCAGCGGCAGGCTGTCGGTTGGGATCAGCGAGACGCTGTTTTCGTCGTTGATATGCTGTTCCCAGAACGGCGGCAGGTGAACCTCCACCGAGTCGAGGAAGTATCGCCATTTGTTGGGCTCATCAGACGAAATGCCATAGCGGGTGACGGCGCGGGTGACGGTATAAACGGTGTCGCTCTGCTCATTCAGTTTCAGGGCGACAGGCGCCACGCTGGCGCCGGTCGCCGGTACCTGTTGCGACTGGCTGAGGCCATCGAGATACTTTTCGACCGCCTGGCGTTCATCATCAGAAAGCTTGCGGGTCGTCGCGTCGCTAAAGGCTTGCAGTAAGGGGAGGCGACGACGTCTGGCATGAGATCGATACCACCACCCGATAAGCAAGACACAGAGTAGCAGAGCTGTGAAAAAGGTCAGAAAGGTGCCCATGCCCATCCCATCGTCATAGTAATTTTAATTGTTTATCGGCACATGTTGTCTAATGCAGGAAATTTTATTGTGCAATGCAGCAGCATGTAAGCTTATCAAAAACGGGAAAACTCAGGAATCGGTAAATTCTCAAAACAAATTCAACCTATTGACTTTTTTATCTTTATGAATCTTTGCATTGCAAGCAAAACGTTGCAACTATGTAAATTAGTGGCAATTTGGATTGCCGAAACCGTGCTGCGTATCGCACAATGACTTCTGTAATCACAGCATAGACCGATGACAATGAGCAAATCATTACAAAAACCCACCATTCTCAACGTTGAAACGGTAGCGCGTTCGCGTCTTTTTAATGTTGAAAGCGTGGACCTGGAGTTCAGCAACGGCGTGCGTCGCGTTTATGAACGCATGCGGCCCACCGCGCGTGAAGCCGTAATGATTGTGCCGATTGTTGACGACCACATTATTTTAATCCGCGAATATGCGGTCGGCACCGAATCCTACGAACTGGGTTTCTCCAAAGGGCTTATCGACCCCGGCGAGACGGCCATGGAAGCCGCCAACCGCGAGCTGAAAGAAGAGGTGGGTTTCGGCGCCCGTCAATTGACCTTCCTGAAGAAACTCAGCATGGCGCCATCTTATTTCTCCAGCAAAATGAATATTATGGTTGCGGAAGATCTCTATCCGGAATCGCTGCCGGGCGATGAGCCGGAACCGCTACCGCAGGTGCGCTGGCCGCTGTCGCAGCTGATGTCGCTACTGGAAGAAGAAGACTTCAATGAAGCGCGTAACGTCAGCGCGCTGTTTCTGGTGCGTGAATGGCTACAGGCGCAGGGGCGTTTGTAGTTATAAGCGTCTCATCCGGACATAAAAAAAGCGCCTGCAGGCGCTTTTTTTATTAGAACAACTCGTGGGTTTCGCCACCGCTATCGGTAATGGTGGTGCCAACTTCGCGCACCGCCTGATGGGTTGGCTGCGTGCCCTCGATGAAGTACTCGGCGCGGCTGTTGCCGCCGTTAGCCAGTTGACCTGTGCTACGGTCGATATTCACCGTCACAATACCCGGCGGCGGCGTTAACGGCTCTTCCGGCACGCCTTCCAGCACCCGTTTCATAAAGTCATCCCAGGCCGGTTGGGCGCTTTTAGCGCCGCCTTCATAACCCGAAATCTGATCTTTAATCGCGCCGGAAGCGGTGGTACGGCCCAAATCGCGGCGGTGGTCATCGAAACCAATCCACACCGACGTCACGACGCCCGGGCCGTAGCCGGAGAACCATGCGTCTTTTGAGCTGTTGGTGGTACCGGTTTTGCCGCCGATATCATGACGCTGCAGGTCGCGGCCCGCACGCCAGCCGGTGCCCATCCAGCCCGGTTCGCCGAAAATATTGGTATTCAGCGCGCTCTTAATCAGGAAGGCCAGCGGCGTGTTAATAACATGCGGGGCATACTCCGGCGCGCCGCTTTGCGCGACCAGCGACTGATTAGCCTGCTCAAGCTGCGGCTGCGGCGGAACGTCGCCGTTTTGCGGCTCCTGAGAGGTGGCGACCTCTTCGACATCCTGGTTTTCCAACACGTTGGATTTCGGCGTATCGCCGTAGATCACCGGCGAATTACACTGCGGACAGGCGACCTTAGGCCGCTCTTCAAACAGCACGCCGCCCTGGTCGTTCTCGATCTTGCTAATGAAGTACGGGTTAATCAGGAAGCCGCCGTTAGCCATTACCGAGTAGCCGCGGGCGACCTGTAGCGGAGTAAAGGAAGTGGAACCCAGCGCCAGTGATTCGGTATGGACGATGTTCTGCGCCGGGAAGCCGAAACGCTGCAGATACTCTGCCGCATAATCGACGCCCATTGCGCGCATCGCGCGCACCATCACCACGTTCTTCGACTGGCCTAATCCCTGACGCAGACGAATAGGGCCGGCGTACTGCGGCGGCGAGTTTTTCGGCCGCCAGTCGGAGCCCGCGCCGGCATCCCAGCGGGAGATCGGCACATCGTTAAGCATACTGGCGAGGGTTAAGCCTTTGTCCATCGCCGCGGTATAAAGGAATGGCTTGATATTGGAGCCAACCTGACGCAGCGCCTGGGTAACGCGGTTGAACTTACTCTGATTGAAGTCAAAGCCGCCGACCAGAGCGATAATCGCGCCATTTTGCGGGTTGATAGATACCAGCGCGGAGTTCACTTCCGGCACCTGCGACAGCCACCATTTGTCGCCCTCTTTGCGCACCCAAATCTGCTGCCCGGTCTGAATGACGTCGGTCACTTTGCGCGGCGTCGAGCCTTGTTGCGTATCGGAAACGTAGCGACGCGCCCAGCGGACGCCATCCATCGTTAACGCCACCGACGTGCCGTTGCCCAGCAACGCGACTGCTTCCTGCGGATTCGCGGAGGTGACTACCGCCGGCGCCAGCGGGCCGACGCCCGGCAGTTTTTTCAGCGTATCGAGGATTTTTTTGTTATCCCACGGGGTCTCGCCAACTTTCCACAGCACGTTGGCCGGGCCGCGGTAGCCGTGGCGCATGTCGTAATCGAGCACGTTTTTACGCACCGACTGCTGGGCGGCCTGTTGGTTTTTACGCGTGATGGTGGTGTAGACGCGATAGCCGTCTTCGTAGGCCTGCTCGCCGTAGCGGTTGACCATCTCCTGACGCACCATCTCGCTCAGATACGGGGCGGAGAAGGCGATTTCCGGCGTATGGTAGCTGGCGTCAATCGCCTCGCTGCGCGCCTGATCGAACTGTGCCTGGGTGATATAGCCTTCGCTTAACATTCGCGACAGCACCACGTTGCGACGCGCGGTCGCGCGGTCCAGCGAATAGAGCGGGTTAAAGGTGGAAGGCGCTTTCGGCAGACCGGCGATAACCGCCATTTCGCTCAGCGTCAGCTGATCGACCGTTTTACCGAAGTAAACCTGCGCGGCGGCGCCGACGCCATAGGCGCGGTAGCCGAGGTAAATTTTATTGAGGTAAAGATCGAGAATTTCGTCTTTATTCAGCAGCTGTTCGATGCGGATTGCGAGGAAAACTTCTTTGATCTTACGCGTTATTGTTTTCTCCGGGCTGAGGAAAAAGTTACGCGCGAGTTGCTGAGTAATAGTACTGGCGCCCTGCGAGGCATGGCCTGAGAACATCGCTACGCTCGCGGCGCGGAAAATCCCCACCGGATCGACGCCATGATGCTCATAGAAGCGGCTATCTTCAGTCGCGATAAACGCTTTTATCAGCTCCGGCGGCATCTGCTGCAGAGTGACGGGGATGCGGCGCTTTTCGCCATACTGCGCAATGAGCTCGCCGTCCGCGCTATAGACCTGCATCGGGATCTGCAGACGCACATCCTTTAAGGTCGCGACATCGGGGAGTTGCGGCTCTATAAATTTGTAGAGGCCATAAATCGAGCCTGCTCCCAGCAGAACGCAACAAACTGCAAGGATAAAAAGATACTTTACGAACTTCACCGGAGAATTCCCATTTAGTTTTATTTGGGCAGTTTATAAACAAACGCGCGGTAGTATAAAGGCAAGCCAGGAGCATTGATATACCCCCACGGGGCGGCTTGCTGGCGCTATGCCTTCCGGACGGCGTGTCGATCGACGCTAAAAGCCCCCATTTCGCCACATGGTATATCCAGGCTGCTCCTTGAATCGCAATCGCGGATAAGGAGATCTAAGCATGACTTTCAGAAATTGGCGTATAGGAATTCACATTCAACAGGATAGCGTCGCCATCGTGGCGCTGTTGTACGAACGCGGGCGCTGGGTGTTGCGTCGCTGGTGGCGAATTCCGCTGCCGCCCGGCCTGGTGGTGCAGGGCAGCATCATTGACCTTAATGAGGCGGTGAAGCGGTTACGTGATTGGCGCCGCGAGCTGCCGCTACAACATCAGGTGTGCATTGCGCTTCCTGCCAGCCGTACGCTGCAAAAGCAGCTGCCTGCGCCACAGGTGTCGCTACGTGAAAGCGAAAGAGCGACATGGATAACGGGCACGATGGCGCGTCAGCTGGAAATGCCTGCCTCTTCGCTGTGTATCGATTACGCCGCCCGCGCGGCTAACGACGGCTGGCAGGCGACGGCGGCTCAGCGTTTGGATATCGACAGCCTGCGTCAACTGGCGCGGCGGCTGAAGCTGCGCCTGACGGCGATCGTGCCGGATGCGGCTGCTCTCACTTCTTTTTTCCCCTGGCTTACTGGCGCTGCTCAGGGCCTGGTCTGGCAGGGGGACGCGCAGTGGTTATGGGCGACCCAGGAGCGCTGGGGCTATTGTCCATGCGCTGAAGTCCCCTCTTTCTCCCACTTAACCTCGCGCCTCAATGATGAACAGTTCCAGCTCTGTAGCAGCCTGCCGTTGGCGGAAAATAGCTTTGATTGCTGGAGCGTGCTCCACCGCCTGCAGCCGCCGCTACCCGCCTGCGGCGATCGCTTTGCTATCGCGCTTGGTTTGGCGCTGGGGGGTAAATAACTATGGCGCAGCAGATTAATCTTCTGCCGTGGCGCGAGACGCGACGGCGGCAAAGCTTGCGTATGGGCGGGCTGCTGGCGGTGGCGATGGCGCTAAGCATTATCGCCCTGACGATAGCGACGCGCACGTTACGTCAGATAGACGTGGCGCAGCAGGTAATGCGCACCCAGGCCGACCATCTGCTTTATTCCGCGTTGTTACAACGCGAGCGGGAGATGGGCGAGGAAATACAGCGCGGTGAGCGGCAGGCACGGCGAGCGCAGCGGCGGGCGGCGACGCGTGCCTGGCAGCCGCGACTGTTATCGCTGGCCGCACTATTACCGGAGCGGCTGTGGCTGACCGGGCTGGACTACCAGCCGCAGGGCATCACTCTTTACGGTCTGGCGTTGAACCTCAAGGCGGTGGCGGCGCTGGAACAGGCGCTTGGCAAGCTGGAGGGCTTTCAACCGGTTACACCAGGGGCGACGCGGCGTGATGCACAGGGGCGCTGGGCATTCAGCTTTTTCCTTGCTGGAGAAACTACCGATGCGGTTAGCGATTGAACGCCTGCTGGCGCTGAGCGGATGGCCGTTAGCGTTACTCTGCGGCGCAGTGTTGGCTGCGGCAATGTATCTGGCGTTTTCGCTTGCTGCTGTCAGCGCTTCGCAGCCTGCGCCGCCGCCCCTACAGACGCAATGGCGGCGAGTATTGCCGCTGCGCGCCACGCTGCAGCAACGCGTGGTTCATGATTGGACGGCCCGACGTTTTTCACCGCTGGAACCACCCGTGGCCGGTATCTTGTTACAGGCCTGGCAACCGCGAGGGCACGGCGGCGAGATGCTTGCTGTGGTTGACTGGCAGGCGTTGCCGCCGCTGTTTGCCTGGCTTGCCGACTGCGGGGTACACCCTGGCGCTTTTTCATTGAATATCGAAAAAGGGGCGTTGCAGTTGTCGCTACAGCTGGAGAAGGACGATGAACCATAAAGGATACTTGCTGCTGTTGTTTTGCCCGCTGCTGGCAGGGGCGCGGGATCCTTTTTTACCGGTCGAGGATCGCTGCCAGACCACGCAGCTGACACAGTGGCGATACGGCGGCGGAACTGGCCGTCCGGCGCTGTGGCTGGGCCTTATTCAGGAGCGCACCGGTCAGTGGCGGCGTGTACGAAGCAACGATGTTTTGCCTGGCGGTTGGCGAATTCGACAGCTAACGGCAGAAACATTAACTCTGGAGGCCAGCGCCGGGTGCGAACCCGCACGCTGGGTCTGGTCACGAAAGGGAAGCCAACATGATGCGAAGGATAAGTCTGCTGCTACTTCTGCCGCTGCCGCTGCTGGCCGCGGCGGCGAAAAAAGAACCGCCGGTGTCGTTGGTGGTTGATGATGTACCGGTGGTTCAGGTACTGCAAAGCCTGGCGGAAATGCAAAATCTTAATGTAATCGTGGCGCCGGAGGTCAGCGGTACGCTGTCGCTTCACTTAAACAGCGTTTCCTGGCGACAGGCGCTCCAGTCGGTTCTCGATAGCGCCGGGCTGACAATGGCCCGGCAGGGCACGGTGTTGTACATCCATACACAGGCGTGGCAGCAAGCAAAACGAGCGCAGCTGGAAGCCGAGCAGGCTAAACGCTGGCAGAATCTGCCATTACGCAACCACAGTATCCCGCTGCGCTATGCCGACGCAGACGAACTGGCGAAATCCGGGGGCAAGCTGTTGAGCGCCCGTGGCACGATGACCGTCGATCGGCGAACTAATCGTCTGTTAATCCGCGACGACGATCGTCATCTGCCGGCGCTGAAGGCGTGGGCTGAAGAGATGGATCTGCCGGTCGGGCAGGTGGAGCTGGCGGCGCACATTGTGTCAATGAGCGCGACCAGCCTGCGCGAGCTTGGCGTGAAGTGGAGCCTGGCGGAGGCCAGCAGCACGCCGGGGATGGGGAAAATGACCAACCTGAGCAGCAATCTGGCGGTGTCAGACGCAACCACCCGCGGCGGCTTTAATATCGGCCGGATTAACGGGCGGTTATTGGAGCTGGAGCTTTCCGCGCTGGAGCAAAAGCAGCAGGTGGACATCATCGCCAGTCCGCGCCTGCTGGCGTCGCATATGCAACCCGCTAGTATCAAACAGGGCAGCGAAATCCCCTATCAGGTCTCCAGCGGAGAAAGCGGCGCCACCTCGGTTGAGTTTAAAGAGGCGGTCCTGGGGATGGAAGTGACGCCGACGGTGCTACAGCAGGATCGCGTGCGCCTGAAGCTGCGCATTAGCGAAAATACGCCAGGCCAGGTTCTGCAGCAGGAAAACGGCGAAGCGCTGGCAATTGATAAGCAAGAGATTGAAACCTTAGTCGAGGTGAAAAGCGGCGAGACCCTGGCGCTGGGCGGTATTTTTTCACAGAAGAATAAGTCGGCGCGCGACAGTGTGCCGTTGCTTGGCGAAATCCCCATACTCGGGCAGCTGTTTCGCCATGATGGTAAAGATAATGAACGACGTGAACTGGTTGTCTTCATCACGCCGCGGATTCTGGCAGTACATTAAGCGGGTTTTTCATGCTAAACACGTTTCAGGTGTTTGACGCGGGGACGGATTTAGCATACAAGGGGTACCGATTTGAGAGTCGGGTACGACATCAATCCTCCCTTTATGTCCGGTGATTTTATTCTGTTGCCAAACCAGCCGGAGTATTGAGATAATTTTTAGTCTGACTCTCGCTCTATTGCATATGAGGTTTCAGTTCATGTCCTGCTGCGCTGGGTGTCTGCGAAGCGGGTTTATCATTAACGAATAGTCTTAGTAGTACCGAAAAAATGGCAGAGAAACGCAATATCTTTCTGGTTGGGCCTATGGGTGCCGGCAAAAGCACTATTGGGCGCCAGTTAGCCCAACAGCTCAACATGGAATTTTACGATTCTGATCAAGAGATTGAGAAACGCACTGGCGCAGACGTCGGCTGGGTCTTCGATGTCGAAGGCGAAGAAGGCTTCCGCGATCGTGAAGAAAAAATCATCAATGAGTTGACGGAAAAACAGGGAATCGTACTCGCCACTGGCGGCGGCTCAGTAAAATCCCGTGAAACGCGTAACCGTCTCTCCGCCCGCGGCGTGGTGGTCTACCTGGAAACAACGATCGAAAAACAACTTGCTCGTACGCAGCGCGATAAAAAGCGTCCTTTATTACAAGTAGATGCGCCGCCACGTGAAGTTCTTGAAGCGTTGGCAGATGAACGTAATCCACTGTATGAAGAGATCGCCGATGTGACTATCCGCACCGACGATCAAAGTGCGAAAGTCGTTGCAAACCAGATTATTCATATGCTGGAAAGCAACTGATTCTGGCTTAATAAAGTGCGTCAGAGTAAAGCAACTGAGGTGGACGTCGCGTTATGGAGAAGCTGACTGTAACTCTCGGGGAACGTAGTTACCCGATTACCATCGCGGCTGGTTTGTTTAACGATCCAGCTTCTTTTCTGCCACTGAAATCAGGCGACCAGGTCATGCTGGTCACCAATGAAACGCTGGCGCCGCTTTATCTTGATACCGTTCGCTCCGTACTGGAGCAAGCGGGTGTCAACGTCGACAGCGTGATCCTGCCGGATGGCGAGCAATATAAAAGCCTGGCGGTGATGGATACGGTATTTACCGCGCTGTTGCAAAAACCACATGGCCGCGACACCACACTCGTGGCGCTCGGCGGCGGCGTGGTTGGCGATTTAACCGGTTTTGCCGCTGCGAGCTATCAGCGCGGCGTACGTTTTATTCAAGTTCCCACCACGCTGCTTTCGCAGGTGGACTCTTCGGTTGGCGGCAAAACGGCCGTAAACCATCCCCTCGGTAAAAATATGATTGGCGCCTTCTGGCAGCCGGTTTCCGTGGTCGTCGACCTTAATTGCCTCAAAACCTTGCCGAAGCGCGAGCTCTCCTCCGGCCTGGCTGAGGTCATTAAGTACGGCATTATTCTTGACGGCGAGTTCTTCTGCTGGCTTGAAGACAACATCGATGCGCTGATGGCGCTGGATGAATCGGCGATGGCGTACTGTATTCGCCGTTGTTGTGAGCTAAAAGCCGAAGTTGTCGCTGCCGACGAGCGCGAAACCGGGTTACGTGCTTTACTGAATCTGGGACATACATTTGGCCATGCTATCGAAGCTGAAATGGGCTACGGTAACTGGCTACATGGCGAAGCTGTGGCGGCCGGAATGGTCATGGCGGCGCATACGTCCGAGCGTTTAGGGCAGTTTAGCGCGCAGGATACGCAGCGTATGATTGCGCTGTTGCAACGTGCAGGGTTGCCGGTACGCGGGCCGCAGGAAATGTCTGCAGAAGCGTATTTGCCTCACATGATGCGTGATAAAAAGGTACTGGCAGGCGAAATGCGCCTGGTATTACCGCTCGCTATAGGAAAGAGCGAGGTCCGCGGCGGAGTGTCGCACGATGTAGTTCTTGGCGCGATTGCTGATACTCAGCAGGCGCAACAATAAGAAGGTCTAGCCGCGTCCGCGCGGCGTTATCATTTCGGGCAACATGCAATAATCGTGAGCATAAGCCTTTTAGTGGGGTGTTAAATGGATGATTTCAAACCAGAAGACGATATGAAAGCCGATCGCAACGATCGTCGTGCTGGTCGTTCCCGTCAGTCTTCCGAGCGTGACGCCGATCCGCAGATCAATTTCGACGATCTCGATCTTGAGGCCGATGAAGGCCGTCCGACGCGCGCGAACAAAGCCCGTCGTGAACGCGATGAAGAAGAGTACGAAGAGGACCTCGAGTCCGAAGAAGAAGTAGAAGAAGAGCAGCAGGTTGAACGCCGTCCGCGTAAACGCAAAAAGGCCCCTGCTAAACCGGCTTCCCGCCAGTATGTCATGATGGGCGTCGGGGTGCTGGTACTCCTGCTGCTGATTGTCGGCGTGGGTTCGGCGCTGAAATCGCCATCTTCTTCCAATGAATCCGCTTCTGGTGAGAAGAGCGTTAACCTGTCAGGCGATCAAAGCATGACCGCTGACCAGAACAACAATGCCGCGCAGCCGGCCGATCAAACTGCGGGCAACACCAACCAGCAACAGCCGCAGGACGTTTCTCTGCCGCCGATCGCCTCCAATCCGACTCAGGGTCAACCCGCCTCCGAGCCGCAGGGCCAGCAGCGTGTGGAAGTTCAGGGCGACCTGAATAACGCGCTGACTCAGCAGCAGGGTCAACTGGATAGCGCCGTTGCTAACTCCACCTTACCGACCGAACCTGCGACCGTTGCGCCGATGCGTAATGGCGCCGCGCCGCGTCAAACGACCGAACGCCAGACGGCCGCCACGCCGCGTCCTGCTGAGCGTAAACAGGTGGTGATTGAACCGAAACCGCAAAGCAAGCCGCAGGCTACCGCCAAAGCGCCGGTTGAAACCAAACCTAAACACGTAGAGAGCGCGCCGGCGGCTACCGCCAGCAAGCCTGTCGCCACTGCGCAGACTAAACCGGCTGCGACAACCGCGCCAACGGCTACTGCGCCTGCCGCCACTACCTCCGCCCCGGCGGCCACTGCGCCTGCAGCGACCGCAGCGGCTGGCAGCAAAACGGCTGGCGATGTTGGCTCGATGAAGTCTGCGCCGTCTGGCAACTATACGTTGCAGCTCAGCAGCTCCTCTAACTACAACAACCTGAACAACTGGGCGAAGAAAGAGAAGCTGGAAAAATATGTTGTCTATGAGACGACTCGCAACGGTCAACCGTGGTATGTGCTGGTCAGCGGCATCTACGCTTCGAAAGATGAAGCGAAACGTGCTGTCGCCACGCTCCCTGCGGATGTTCAGGCGAAAAATCCATGGGCAAAACCGCTGCACCAGGTACAAGCTGACCTGAAGTAATGCCGCGAGTAGTCTTAAGCGCAGGATGCTGTCGGAGCGATTTCTCCACAGCCGGAGAAAGTGTAATTAGTTAGGCAGCATGAAAAAGAATCGCGCTTTTCTGAAGTGGGCGGGGGGGAAATACCCCCTGCTCGACGATATTAAAAAGCATTTGCCGGAAGGTGAATGCTTGATTGAGCCCTTCGTGGGCGCCGGGTCGGTATTCCTGAATACCGACTTTTCTCGTTATATCCTCGCGGATATCAATAGCGATCTGATCGGTCTGTATAACATCGTCAAATTGCGCACCGACGAATACGTCAGCGCCGCACGTGAGATGTTTACGCCGGAAAACAACGCCGCGGAGCGTTACTATCAGTACCGTGATGAATTCAACCAGAGTCAGGATCCCCTGCGTCGCGCGGTGCTGTTCCTGTATCTGAATCGCCACGGCTACAACGGTCTGTGCCGCTACAACCTGCGCGGCGAGTTCAACGTGCCGTTTGGCCGCTATAAAAAGCCCTATTTCCCCGAGGCTGAGCTCTATCACTTCGCCGCAAAGGCGCAGAACGCCGAGTTTTACTGCGAATCTTATGAAGAGTGTATGAAGCGCGCCGATAGCCGGGCGGTGGTCTATTGCGATCCGCCGTACGCGCCGCTGACGGCGACGGCGAATTTTACCGCCTACCACACCAACAGCTTCAACCTTGATCAGCAGGTACTGCTGGCGAAAAAGGCGGAATCGTTGATGAAAAAGCGGATCCCGGTGCTTATCTCAAACCACCGCACGCCGCTGACGCAGGAGTGGTATAAAAACGCGGCGGAAACGCATATTGTGAAGGTTCGGCGCAGCATCAGCAGCAACGGTGGTACGCGTAAAAAGGTGGACGAGCTCTTAGCGCTGTATCGTCCGCCGAAGACCAAATAAATTTCAAGGAGATGCGGATGAAGCAGTATTTGATTGCCCCTTCGATTCTGTCGGCTGATTTTGCCCGTTTGGGCGAGGATACCGCTAAGGCATTGGCGGCGGGCGCGGATGTCGTACACTTCGACGTCATGGACAACCACTACGTGCCTAATCTGACGATTGGCCCGATGGTGCTGAAGTCGCTGCGCAACTACGGCATTACCGCGCCGATCGATGTGCACCTGATGGTAAAGCCGGTCGACCGCATCATTCCTGATTTTGCCGAAGCCGGCGCCAGTATTATCACTTTCCACCCGGAAGCCTCTGAACACGTCGACCGCAGCCTGCAACTTATCAAGGAGCACGGCTGTAAAGCGGGGCTGGTATTCAACCCGGCAACGCCGCTGAGTTACCTCGATTACGTTATGGATAAGCTGGATGTGATCCTGCTGATGTCGGTTAACCCAGGCTTTGGCGGCCAGTCCTTTATTCCGCACACCCTTGAAAAACTGCGTCAGGTGCGTCAGCTTATCGATCAATCCGGCTACGATATTCGCCTTGAAGTCGATGGCGGCGTGAAAGCCAGCAACATTGGTGAAATTGCCGCCGCCGGTGCGGATATGTTTGTCGCCGGTTCGGCGATCTTCGGCCAGCCGGACTACAAAAAAGTTATTGATCAAATGCGTAGTGAATTAGCGAAGGTTAGTCATGGATAAATTACAGGCCATCCGCGGCGTGGCATTTGACCTGGACGGCACGCTGGTCGATAGCGCGCCGGGTCTAACCGCCGCCGTTGATAGCGCGCTTTACGCGCTGGAACTGCCGGTGGCAGGTGAAGAACGCGTCGTGACCTGGATTGGCAACGGCGCAGACGTCCTGATGGAACGGGCGCTAAACTGGGCTCGCCAGGAGCGCGCCACGTTACGTGCTGCGATGGGCAAACCTTCCGTCGACGATCATGATATACCGCAAGACGAGCAGCTACGCGTTTTGCGTAAACTGTTCGACCGCTATTACGCCGAAGCGGCGGAAGAAGGCAGTTTCTTGTTCCCGTCGGTGGCCGATACGCTCGGCGCGCTGTATGCCAAAGGCCTGCCGCTGGCGCTGGTCACTAACAAACCAACGCCGTTCGTGGCGCCCTTGCTCGAGGCGCTGGATATCGCGAAATACTTTAGCGTGGTGATCGGCGGCGACGATGTGAAGAATAAAAAGCCGCATCCGGATCCGCTGCTGCTGGTGGCGGAAAAGCTCTCTCTGACGCCTGCCGAACTCTTGTTCGTCGGGGATTCGCGCAATGATATTCAGGCGGCGAAAGCGGCGGGTTGCTGCTCTATCGGTCTGACTTACGGCTACAACTACGGCGAGCCGATAGCGCTGAGCGAGCCGGATTTTATCTTTGACCAATTTAATGAACTCTTGCCCGCTCTTGGGCTACCGTACAGTGAAACTCAGGAATTAAAAAATGACTAAGCCCATCGTTTTTAGTGGCGCACAGCCCTCAGGTGAATTGACCATTGGCAACTATATGGGTGCGCTGCGTCAATGGGTAAACATGCAGGATGACTATCACTGTATTTACTGCATCGTTGACCAGCACGCGATCACCGTGCGTCAGGATCCGCAGAACCTGCGTAAAGCAACGCTGGATACGCTGGCGCTGTATCTGGCCTGCGGTATCGATCCGCAAAAGAGCACCATTTTCGTCCAGTCTCACGTGCCGGAACACGCACAGCTGGGCTGGGCGCTCAACTGCTACACCTATTTCGGCGAACTGAGCCGCATGACCCAGTTTAAGGACAAGTCCGCGCGCTACGCCGAAAACATCAACGCCGGTCTGTTTGACTACCCGGTACTGATGGCCGCTGACATCCTGCTGTACCAGACCAACCAGGTACCGGTAGGCGAAGATCAGAAACAGCATCTTGAGCTGAGCCGCGACGTCGCGCAGCGCTTTAACGCTATCTATGGCGATATCTTTAAAGTGCCTGAGCCGTTTATTCCTAAGTCCGGCGCGCGCGTTATGTCGTTGCTGGAACCGACCAAAAAGATGTCCAAGTCCGATGACAACCGCAACAACGTCATTGGTCTGCTGGAAGACCCGAAATCGGTGGTTAAGAAGATCAAACGCGCGGTGACCGACTCCGACGAGCCGCCGGTAGTCCGTTACGATGTGCAAAACAAAGCGGGCGTTTCCAACCTGCTGGATATCCTCTCCGCCGTCACCGGCCAGAGCATTCCGGAACTGGAACAGCACTTTGAAGGTAAAATGTACGGCCACCTGAAAGGCGAAGTCGCCGAAGCCGTTTCCGGTATGCTGACCGAGCTGCAGGAGCGCTATCACCGTTTCCGCAACGACGAAGCGTTCCTTAATCAGGTGATGAAAGAGGGCGCCGAGAAGGCCAGCGCGCACGCTTCTAAGACCCTGAAAGCGGTATATGAAGCGATTGGCTTTGTCGCTAAGCCGTAATAAGGCTCGCTGAAGGTAAAAAAAACCGGGATTATCCCGGTTTTTTTGTGTCTGTCAGAGCGCATTAGCTTAATGGTTAGAAAACCAGTTCAGCTTGTCGCGTAGCGCCACCACGCGGCCCACGATAATCAACGCCGGGCTGGCCATCTGCTGCGCCAGAATATCCAGCCGATCCAGGGTGCCGGTGACGACCTTCTGGTTGACCGCGGTGCCGTTCTCGACGATGGCGGTCGGCATATCCGCCGCCATGCCGTGGGCGATCAGCTTTTCGCGGATCGCCGGCGCCTGGTTTAGCCCCATATAGAACACCAGCGTCTGTTTTTCCGCCGCCAGATTTTGCCAGTCGAGATCGCTACCGGTTTTCAGATGGCCGGTGATTAGACGTACGCCCTGGGCGAAATCGCGGTGGGTGAGTGGAATGCCGGAGTAGGCCGAGCAGCCGGAGGCGGCGGTGATCCCCGGCACCACCGAGAACGGAATACCTGCCGCGCAGAGGGTCTCCAGCTCTTCGCCGCCGCGGCCAAAAATAAACGGATCGCCGCCTTTCAGGCGTACAACACGTTTGCCGCTTTGCGCTTCGCGCAGCAGGATTTGGTTAATCTCCTCCTGCGGCACGCAGTGATAGCCCGCACGTTTGCCGACAAACACCCGATCGGCATCACGGCGCACCAGGTTCATAATGTCGTCGGAGACCAGTCGGTCATAAACCACCACATCGGCCTGCTGGATCTGCTGCAGTCCCTTGAGAGTGAGCAGCCCGGCATCGCCCGGACCGGCGCCAACCAGCACCACTTCGCCACGATGTTCCAGCGGCTCATTCAATAATCGTTCCGTGGTATTGGCAACGGCCTGACGATCATCGTTCGCCAGCGATTGGGCGAGGCCATCGTTAACAAACAGCTTTTCCCAGAAGCGGCGGCGCTCGCCGACGGTAGCGAACTGTTTTTTCACCCTTGAGCGCAGCTGCCCGGCATAGCGGGCGATTTGTCCGAGATGCAGCGGCAAGAGCGATTCGAGCTTTTCACGCAGTAGGCGCGCCAGCACCGGCGAGGTACCGCCGGAAGACACGGCGACCATCAGCGGCGAGCGGTCGATAATTGACGGCATGATAAAGCTGGCCTGACGGGGCGCATCCACCACGTTGCAGAAAATACGCCGTGATTCAGCGGCCTCGCTGACCTGCTGATTAACGACATCATCGTCGGTGGCGGCGATCGCCAGCCAGCAGTTATCGAGCAGCGCAGGATTAAAATCGCCCTGCGCCAGCGTCAGCATTTGCGCCTCGGCCCACACCTGAAACTGCGGAGTAAACCGGCGTGAGTTGACCGTTAACCTGGCACCTGCGTCGAGCAACAGACGCGCCTTGCGTTCAGCGACATCGCCGCCGCCGACCAGCAAGCAGTCGCGATCGCGTAGTTGGCAAAAAATAGGTAAGTGGTCCACGGCAGATCCTCACGGCAAGGGGGGAATGGGAATGCGGTCGTAGCATAGCAGCAGAGGGATTCACGGAGATATGAATTTTGCCGCCTCTACTTATTAGTGGTCATAAGCTGATGATATGGTTCCCCCCGCGGCGCGGAGGGAACCATGCGGCATCAGGCTTTCAGCTGCACTTTGCCATCTTTAACACGGGCTTCGTAGTGGGCGATGGAGTGGCTCTCATCTTCCATGCACAGCCCGTCGCTGAGACGGAAGCGCTGCTTTTTCAGCGGACTGGCAACCCACAGCGCGCCGTCATGCTCAGCGATAATCCCTCGGGACAGCACGCTGGCATTGAAGAACGGATCGATATTGCTGATGGCGAACACTCTGTCGTCATGGTACGGACGAAAGATAGCCACCTGCTGTTGCCCCAGCAGCGCGCAGACGCCGGTCGCCGGCAGGATGTCGTCAATTTTGCAGATGTTTACCCACTGGCTCATACGTTTTCCTCCACCAGCGTGACCGGG
The DNA here is from genome assembly GCF_050600785.1 of Klebsiella sp. 141198. NCBI lineage: Bacteria > Pseudomonadati > Pseudomonadota > Gammaproteobacteria > Enterobacterales > Enterobacteriaceae > Klebsiella > Klebsiella sp. 141198. The sequence continues at coordinate 30,217 of NZ_JAQIRM010000006.1, read as the reverse complement.
ATGCGCTCATAGGGCGTGGCCGGGCGATGCTGGTCACGTTCCGGCACCACCTGAACGTTCGGGTCGCGCTGGTCGCTGTTGATAAAGTGTTTGAAGCGCGTCTGCGCCGCCGGGTTATTGACGGTCTCGGTCCATTCGCAGACGAAAGCGGCGCGCAGGCGAGCCAGCTCTTCTTCAAGGTGATCGTTCAGGCCCAGCTTATCGTCGATGATGACGCTGCGCAGATAGTCGATGCCGCCTTCCATGTTGTCCAGCCACGGCGCGGTACGGGTCAGCTTATCGGCGGTGCGGATGTAGAACATCATAAAGCGGTCGAGATATTTGATGAGCGTATCGCGATCGAGGTCCGCGGCCAGCAGATCGGCGTGGCGTGGTTTCATCCCGCCGTTACCGCACACGTACAGGTTCCAGCCTTTCTCGGTGGCGATGATCCCAACGTCTTTACCCTGCGCTTCCGCGCATTCACGGGTACAACCGGAGACGCCGAACTTCATTTTGTGCGGGGTACGGATACCTTTATAGCGGTTTTCCAGTTCCACGCCGAAGCCGACGCTATCGCCGACGCCGTAGCGGCACCAGGTACTGCCGACGCAGGTTTTCGCCATACGTAACGCTTTGGCGTACGCATGGCCGGTTTCGAAGCCGGCTTCAATCAGCTGGCGCCAGATTTCCGGCAGGTCGTCTTTTTGCGCGCCGAACAGGCCGATACGCTGGGAGCCGGTGATTTTGGTATACAGATTAAATTCGCGCGCGATGCGACCGACGGCAACCAGGCCTTCTGGCGTAATTTCGCCGCCTGCGGAGCGCGGGATAACCGAGTAGGTGCCATCTTTCTGGATGTTGGCGAGGAAGTTATCGTTGGTGTCCTGCAGCGGCGTGTGTTGTGGTTTGAGGATGTACTCATTCCAGCAGGAGGCCAGCAGGGAACCGACGGTCGGCTTACAGACTTCACAGCCGTAGCCCTGACCGTGTTTTTCCAGTAGTTCGTCGAAGGTTTTGATGCCTTCCACGCGGATCAGGTGGAACAGCTCCTGGCGAGAGTAGGCGAAGTGCTCGCACAGATTGTTGTTCACTTCGATACCCTGTTTCGCCAGCTCGGCGTTGAGCACCTGCGTCACCAGCGGAATACAGCCGCCGCAGCCGGTTCCGGCTTTGGTTTCCGCTTTCAGCGCCGCCACGGTGTGGCAGCCTTTATTGATAGCGGCGATCAGGTCGCCTTTGCTGACGTCGAAGCAGGAACAAATCTGCGCGCTGTCCGGCAGTTTATCCACGCCGATAGACGGCTTGCCGCTGCCGGCGTGGGCCGGGAGGATCAGCGAATCCGGGTTTTCCGGCAGCTCAATGGAATTCAGCACCAGCTGCAGCAGGTTGCCGTAATCGCTGGTGTCGCCGACCAGTACCGCGCCGAGCAGGGTTTTGTTATCTTCGCTGACGATAAGACGTTTGTAGACTTCTTTGCTTTCGTCGAGATAGACGTAGCTACGCGCGCCCGGCGTGCGCCCGTGGGCGTCGCCGATACCGCCAACGTCAACGCCGAGCAGCTTCAGCTTGGCGCTGAGGTCGGCGCCGGTGAACAGATTGTCGTTGCCGAGGATATGGTCAACGGTAACCTGCGCCATTTTGTAGCCCGGGGCGACAAGACCATACACGCGGTTATTCCAGCTGGCGCATTCGCCGATAGCGTAGATATCCGGGTCGGAGGTCTGGCAGCTATCGTTGACCATGATGCCGCCGCGCTGGGCGACGGCGAGACCGCACTGGGTAGCCAGCTTGTCGCGCGGACGGATACCGGTAGAGAAGACGATGAAATCGACCTGCAGTTCGCTACCGTCGGCGAAGCGCATCGTTTTGCGCGCGTCGGTACCCTGCTGAACGATCTCTTTGGTGTTTTTGCTGGTGTGAACTTTCACTCCCATGCTTTCGATCTTACGCTTCAACTGCTCGCCGCCCATCTGGTCGAGCTGCTCGGCCATCAGCATCGGAGCAAACTCGATCACGTGGGTTTCCACGCCGAGATTTTTCAGCGCGCCAGCCGCTTCCAGACCGAGCAGGCCGCCGCCGACCACCGCGCCGCGTTTGCTGCGACGGGCGCAGGATTCAATGGCGTTAAGATCTTCAATAGTACGATAGACGAAGCAATCCTGGGTTTCCGCGCCTTTAATCGGCGGGATCCACGGGTATGAGCCAGTCGCCATAATCAGCTTATCGTAGAAAACGGTACGGCCAGCGCTGGAGTGGATAACCTTTTCCTGACGGTTGATGGTAATCGCGCGTTCGCCGACCAGTACTTTGACGCCGTGTTTCTCATAGAAACCTTCGCGTACCAGCGACAGCTCTTCCGCAGTGTGATGGGAGAAGTAAGACGACAGGTGGACACGGTCATAGGCGATACGCGGCTCTTCACAGAACACGGTAATGTCGAATTGTCCGGCAGGCGCCTTATCAAGAAGCTCTTCGATAAAGCGATGGCCGACCATGCCGTTACCGATAATAGCGATTCTGACTTTGCTCATTTTTGCCTCGATTTCTTTTCTATTACCGCCTACCTTAACGATTCAGCTACTACACTCATTGATACAAATCAATTTAGAACTTACCTACCACTTAATGAGTATATTCATGATTTATAATGATTTTTCTAAGTGATGGAAAAATCAGGCTTTTCCGTTCTGTTCTTTTTATGTACAAAGACAGCGGAAGAAATAAGCAATATTCAGGGGAGCAAACTATGTCGACAACGCCGCTGTGGTTAATTCAGAACGTCCATCTGCCAAAGAGGGAAGGGTTGTGGCAGATTGCGATTGATAAAGGGCGATTCGGCGACATCACGCCGATGGGAGAGGCACGCAGCGAAAGCTACGAAGTGCTTAACGCCCGCGGCGGATTGGCCATTCCGCCGTTTATCGAACCGCACATTCATCTTGATACCACGCAGACGGCGGGAGAACCGAACTGGAACCAGTCTGGGACGCTGTTCGAAGGGATTGAGCGTTGGGCCGAGCGTAAAGCGCTGCTAAGCCATGAGGATGTGAAAGCCCGCGCGTGGAAAACCCTGCGCTGGCAAATCGCTAACGGCATCCAGTTTGTCCGCACCCATGTCGATGTTTCCGACCCAACGTTGACCGCGCTGAAAGCGATGCTGGAAGTCAAACAAGAGGTAGCGCCGTGGGTCGATTTGCAGATAGTCGCCTTCCCCCAGGAAGGGATTTTATCCTACCCCAATGGTGAGAGTTTGCTGGAGGAGGCGTTACGGCTGGGCGCCGATGTGGTTGGGGCGATCCCGCATTTCGAATTTACTCGTGAATACGGGGTGGAATCGCTGCATATCGCCTTTCGTCTGGCGCAGAAATACCAGCGTCCGCTGGATATCCACTGCGATGAAATTGACGATGAACAGTCGCGCTTTGTCGAAACGGTCGCCGCGCTGGCGTTAAAAGAGGGAATTGGCCCCCGGGTGACCGCGAGCCACACCACCGCGATGCACTCCTACAATGGCGCTTATACCTCGCGTCTGTTCCGCCTGTTAAAACTCTCGGGCATTAACTTCGTCGCCAACCCGCTGGTCAATATTCATCTGCAGGGGCGCTTTGATGACTACCCGAAGCGGCGCGGCGTGACGCGGGTCAAGGAGCTGATGGCGGCCGGCATTAATGTCTGTTTTGGCCACGATGATGTGTTCGACCCGTGGTATCCGTTGGGAACCGGCAACATGTTACAGGTGCTGCATATGGGGCTGCACGTTTGCCAACTGATGGGCTATCAGCAGATTAACGACAGTCTACAGCTGATTACCCACAACAGCGCCAGAACCTTTGGTCTCAATGATTACGGCATTGCTACCGGCAACCCGGCCAATCTGGTGATCCTGCCTGCTGAAAACGGTTTTGAAGCCGTACGCTGCCAGGTGCCGGTGCGTTGGTCAATTCGTCAGGGAAGGGTCATTGCAACTACGCAGCTGGCGCAGACGTGGATACAGACCGATAAAGGCGGCGAGGAGTTGTTTTTTACCAAAAATAGCCCCTTTGCCGAAGCAAAGGGGCCTAAGGCTTAGTGCGCCGATGCGTTCTGACGGTGGCGGGAAACGAAGCCAAGGAGCAGACACATCACGAATACCACGGCATAGAGTCCGTTCGCGGTGTGCAGCGCGGCCAGCGGGCCGCTAGCCGCGACGATCGGCCCGGTCACCACGAAAGTCAGCATGGTGCCGATGGTGCCGCAGGTCAGAATAAAGTTCACCAGCTTCGGCGAAGCGACTTTAGTCTGCTGCGAGCCCAGGGTGATGATCGAGGTATAGATGGCGCTGGAGAAGAAGCCAAGGGTCAGGATGAACCACGGCATATGCTCCGGCGAACCGTTAATGAACAGATACATCAGGACTGTCGCCAGGCCCGCCAGCACGGTCAGGATGCGCTGCAGGTCGAAGAAGCGCAGGATGAAGCTGAACGACCACATACCGATCATATAGGACATCCAGAAATCGCTGACCAGCTTACCGGCGTCGCCGAGGCTCATGCCGAGGCCTTTGGCATATTCCGGTACCCAGGAGATAAAGCCCAACTGGCCGAGGATGTAGCATAGCGCGGCGATGGAAAGGAACAGCACGCCGATGCCCCATTTCTCTTTCACCACCGGCTGGCTGTTTTCCGCCAGCGCTTTGTTGCCAAGCACCGGGAACTCACAGCCGAAAGTCAGCACGAAAATAGCAACGTAGACCAGGCCGATACAGGCGTAAACCCAGTACCACTCGATGCTGCGCGCCAGCAGAACGGCGGCGACCATCGGGAAGATCATCCCTGCCATGCTGAAGAAGGAGTCCGTGAACAGCAGACGCGCGCCGCGCTGGCGGCCTTCATACATGTGGGTAATCAGGAAAGTACCGATCGACATGGTGATCCCGCTGACCAGACCGAGCACGAACATCGACGCGGAGAACAGCGTCAGGCTGTGGCCGAACATCAGCCCGGCGATAGCTAACAGCATCAGGATAAAGCCGAAGCGCAGCTGGGTTTTCAGCGGCACGATCTCCATCAGCCAGGCATTGAGGAAGATAGAAATCAGAATACCGGCATTGAGGAAGGTAAAGGTGTTACTCATACTGGACACCGGCAGATGGAAATAATCCGCGATGTTCCCCATCACCATCCCGGTGACGATCACCAACGCGCCGGTCAGGGCGTAGGAGAAAAAGCTGATCCATGTGAGCTTGATACGATTGCTGTTAGTCATGACAGGCCTGTGAATAGATAGGTAAAGCGCGTTGACGCTGCGCCGGGCGCACAGATTTTATTCATTCAAGTGATGAAGGCAAACGTTTATATTGAAATGTAGAGCTTATTGCATGGTTTTGTGTGACCTTGATCACATTAATAAGATTGCTCACCCCTGAGTCAGTTCGTAACAAGTGTTTCAGCTAAGTAAAATTAGGTAAAAGGCTAGCCCGCTATGCAAAGGCTCTTTAGAATCAAGGCACTTGCTTTTTACTCTGCTCCGTTAAGGAATTTCCATGCTCAAATCCACTCTGGCGGCGATGGCTGCCGTATTCGCCATTTCAGCATTCTCCCCCGCCATGGCGGCCAAGGGCGACCCGCACGTACTGCTGACCACTTCTGCTGGCAACATCGAGTTGGAGCTGAATAGCCAGAAGGCGCCGATTTCTGTCGATAACTTCCTGAAGTACGTGAACAGCGGTTTCTATAACAACACGACCTTCCACCGGGTGATCCCGGGCTTTATGGTGCAGGGCGGCGGTTTTAATGAGCAGATGCAGCAAAAGCAGCCGAACCCGCCGATTAAAAACGAAGCCGACAATGGCCTGCGTAATACCCGCGGAACGATCGCCATGGCGCGTACCGCCGATCAGGACAGCGCGACCAGCCAGTTCTTCATCAACGTGGCCGATAACGCCTTCCTCGACCACGGCCAGCGCGATTTTGGCTACGCGGTATTTGGTAAAGTGGTGAAGGGAATGGACGTCGCCGACAAAATTTCTCAGGTTCCGACCCACAACGTCGGCCCGTACCAAAATGTTCCGTCCAAACCGGTCGTCATTCTCTCGGCGAAAGTACTGCCGTAACCCTCTTCTGGCGCGGGCGGTCCGCCTGCGCCCAGCTTGCCTCTCTGCGTAACCCGAAATTGCTGCTTATACTTGTGGCACACAGGGGACGATAAGGGAGGCGACCATGCGTTTACTCACCGATAAGCAAAAATCCCGGCTCTGGGAACAGACCCGCAATGCCAATTTTCAGGCCAGCCGACGCCTTGAAGGCGCGACGGTACCGCTGGTTAGCCTGACGGCTGAGGAAGCGCTGGCGCGTATTGTCGAGCTGAGGAGGCGTCATGAGCGATAAATATGGCGACGACCGCGACCCCTATCTCTATCCGGCGTTGGATGTGCTGCGCAACCGGCTGGGTATTCATCAGGCGCAACGGCTGGAACAAACGGCTTGGGAATTCACTTCGCTGCGCGCGGCGACGATCCCGTTGGGCCCGCGCGGCCGCGGCTTACCGCATCTCTGCGCCATTCACCGGCAACTTTATCAGGATCTCTTTGACTGGGCGGGTAAGCTGCGGGAGATCGATATCTACCAGGGCGATACGCCGTTTTGCCACTTCGCGTGGATAGAGAAAGAGGGTAACGCGCTGATGCGCAAGCTGGAAGAAGAGGACTATCTGTGTGAACTCCCCTGGGAGACCTTCGTCGAGCGCCTGAGCTGGTACTACGGCGAAATCAATGTCCTGCACCCGTTCCGCCTTGGCAACGGTCTGACGCAAAGGATCTTCTTCGAACAGTTGGCCATTCACGCCGGCTACCTGCTCGACTGGCGGGGCATCGATCCGGATGCGTGGAGCCAGGCTAACCAGCTGGGCGCGATGGGCGACCCGGAGCCGCTGGAGCGGATCTTTCGTAAAGTGGTAAGCGAAGCGCGGGAATCTGAGTAGAATAGCCCGGTTTTGTTTTTTCCGGAGCCGCTATGATCCTGCTAATCGATAACTATGACTCTTTCACCTGGAATCTGTACCAGTACTTTTGCGAACTGGGAGCGGAGGTGCTGGTTAAGCGTAACGATGAGCTCACCCTGGAAGAGATAGCGTCGCTGACGCCGGAGAAAATCGTTATTTCGCCGGGCCCCTGCACGCCCGATGAGTCCGGTATTTCGCTGGACGTTATCCGCCGCTATGCCGGGAAAACACCGCTGCTCGGCGTGTGTCTGGGTCATCAGGCCATCGCCCAGGTCTTCGGCGCTAGCATCGTGCGCGCCGCTCAGGTCATGCATGGTAAAACGTCGCTTATTGAGCACAACGGCGAGGGCGTTTTTAAGGGGTTAAACAACCCGCTTACCGTTACGCGCTACCATTCATTAGTTATCGACCCGCCAACTCTTCCCGATGATTTTATCGTTACCGCCCGCAGCGCCAGCGGTGAAATCATGGGTATCCGCCATCGCCAGTGGGATCTCGAAGGCGTGCAGTTCCACCCGGAGAGCATTCTTAGCGAACAGGGACACCACTTGCTGGAAAACTTCCTTAAACGCTGATTTGTAGTTGCCATGAAGTGATTTATTATGCATATTTTGTGATTAAAACATCGCAATCATTGCACATTACACAGAAGGATGGGCATCACATGGCAACAGAGCAACCGGCAATCACCCGCGCCACATTCGATGAAGTCATTCTGCCGATTTATGCACCGGCGGAGTTTATTCCGGTGAAGGGGAAAGGCAGCCGCGTTTGGGATCAGCAGGGCAAAGAGTACATTGATTTTGCCGGCGGGATTGCGGTGACCGCGCTGGGCCACTGCCACCCGGCGCTGGTGGCGGCGCTGCACGAGCAGGGCGAAACCCTGTGGCACACCAGCAACGTTTTTACCAACGAGCCGGCGCTGCGCCTGGGTCGACAACTGGTGGACGCCACTTTTGCCGAACGCGTGGTGTTTATGAACTCCGGAACGGAAGCCAACGAAACGGCGTTCAAGCTGGCGCGTCATTACGCAATTACTCGTCATAGCCCGTACAAAACCAAAATCATCGCTTTCCATAATGCCTTCCACGGACGGTCGCTGTTCACCGTCTCGGTTGGCGGTCAGCCGAAATACTCTGATGGTTTCGGGCCGAAACCGGCAGATATCGTGCATGTCCCCTTTAACGATCTCGAGGCGGTGAAAGCGGTGATCGATGACCATACCTGCGCGGTGGTGGTTGAGCCGATTCAGGGCGAGGGCGGAGTGATGGCGGCGACGCCGGCGTTCCTGCAGGGGCTGCGCGAACTGTGCGACCAGCATCAGGCGCTGCTGGTATTTGATGAAGTGCAGTGCGGTATGGGCCGTACCGGTTCGCTGTTCGCCTATATGCATTACGGCGTGACCCCGGATATCCTGACCAGCGCGAAAGCGCTCGGCGGCGGTTTCCCGATTAGCGCGATGTTGACCACCAATGAAATTGCCAGCGCCTTCCATGCCGGTTCCCATGGCTCCACCTACGGCGGCAATCCGCTGGCCTGCGCGGTGGCGACCGCGGCTTTCAACCTGATTAACACGCCGCAGGTGCTGGAGGGCGTGAATGCCAAACGGGCGCTGTTTGTCGAACACCTGCAGCAGATCGATGCGCAGTTCGATCTGTTCAGCGACATCCGCGGCATGGGGCTGTTAATCGGCGCCGCGCTTAAGCCGCAGCATCATGGACGCGCGCGCGATTTCCTCTATGCCGCGGCCCAGGCCGGGGTGATGGTGTTAAACGCCGGCCCGGACGTGATGCGCTTTGTGCCGTCGCTGGTGATTGATGATAGCGATATCGCCGAAGGGATGGCGCGCTTTGCGCAGGCGGTTAAAAACGTGCTTAGCGCCTAGTCGTGCGTAGCCAGATGCCGTGATGCGGACGCTGACGCCATGCCACCGACGAAATGGTGTGCATGGTGTTCAGATGGCCGAGGATCCGCTGCAGATGCTGCTCAAGGGTGCTGAGCGGCCCACGCAACACTTCCCCGTCCTGGGATTCCATAATATTTACATCGCCCGCGCTGCCCGGCCCGTCTGAATCCAGACGCTGCTGACAGCGCTGCAGCGCAATTTCACAAGATTCCAGATACCGCTGCGCCAGGTCAGGCGTTAGCATCGTATGCTCGCGCGCCAGCGTGGTCATGGCGTTGATATGCTCAACGATAAACTGGCTATGGGTTACCCACAGCTTCATATCTTCCAGATAGTGCGAGTTAAAGCCCGGTTCCTGCATCGCCTGGTTAAGCGAGTTATACAGGGCGTTGTGCGCCTGGTTGACGCGCATACGCTGGTAGGCCAACGCCGGGGCCTGCGGATCGGCGCTAAGGATCAGCCGAATAGCCTCCTGATCGGCCTCCAGGGCATCATGGGCGTTTTTACGCAGCAGGCCGCTCTGCCATTGCGGCCATAGCCAGACCATTCCGCCAAAGGCGATCAGACAGCCAATGATGGTATCGATAAAGCGGGCGACGATGAACTGCTCGCCGTTAAGCGTTAGCAACTGCAGGGTATATACCGCGGTGACGGTAAAGCCCACCATCGCCCAGCCGTAGTGTTTACGGATGATGAGATAGCTCAGCAGCGTGATGAACAACATACCGCTTAACGTGTAGCTCTCCGGTACGTGGAAATGTAGGGTCAGCCAGGCGATCACCAGGCCCGCCAGGGTGCCTGCCGCCCGGTGGACAATTCGCACGCGGGTGGCGCCGTAACCGTTTTGCGTCACGAACAGCACGGTCATCAGGATCCAGTACGGCTTCGGCAGATGTAGGGCGCTGCCCATCAGGCTGGCGATGCTCAACATGACGCTGATGCGCGCGGCGTTGCGCAGCGCTGGGGATTTCAATGACAGGTAGTTCTTCAGCGCCGGTAGTAGCGGTAGGCGCCGTTCTTTATCCGCCATCAGGTTACGTGCGTACAGCGGGCGCTGGGTACGCAGCACACGGGCGATACGACTGAAGTGCCAGGCGCAGAACTGCCCAACCGGATTATCGGGGTGCTGATAGGCGATTTTTTCCAGCGCGCCGATTTGCTTATCCATCTGGAAGCGGCGCGGGTAGCGGTGGTAGAGAATATCATCCGCCAGCACGCGCAGACGCGCGGCGACGGTCTGCGCGTTCCAACGGATGACAGCTTCCGCATGGCTGCGCTCCACCAGTTTTTGTACCTCTTCCGGCTGGTGCAGGCTCACTGAAATATGTTCCTGCAGATCCAGCCCAACCTGGAACGCGCGCAGTAGTCGCTTATGATCGCTACGCTGGTTGGCGGCTAACATATGCATCTGCTGATAGCACTGGGTAATTAAATCGACCACCTTCTGCTGGCGGGTAAGCAGCGGCGGCAGGGAGGTCGTCGGGTCAGTGTGCTGCGTCAGGAGGCTATATTTGGCTTCGCAATAATTAGCCAGTTCTCGGTAAAGCAGGCTTAACGACTCGCGCAGCGGCTGCTCTCGCCAGAGCCAAAACCAGAACCAATTAAAGAGTCCGTACCACAAGGTTCCCAGCGCATAGATAAGCAGCGGCTCCCAGATGGGCATATTGCCGGCCAGGCTTAAGGTAAAAATGGCGGCGATTAGCGATGCCGGCAACAGGCGAGCGTGTAGCGAACTGATTTCCGCCGTCACGCCGAGTATCAGCGCCAGCGCGCTGAGGATAAGCGGCAAAGGGATGTCGCGCGCCAGAAGCAATTGCACAATCAGGCTGCTGCCGGCAAATAGGCAGCCGCCAACGATCAGGCGTTTGAAAAAGCGTTTATGCGGGGTGTCGAGACCGGCGATATTGCAACAGGCGGGAACTAAAGAGAACAGCAACCCTTGCTGCAGATGGCCGAGCAGAAGCCCGATGGCCACAGGTAGACACAGCACCAGCGTTTGCCGCAGTGCATAGTTGACTTCCGGGTGGTAAATCAGCCTGCGCCACATGGGAGAAACAAAAACGGCGTACTGCGCGGAGCAATACGCCGTTTAGCGACTTAACGGGTACCGTAGACGACGATAGTTTTACCGTGTGCGGAGATCAGGTTTTGATCTTCCAGCATCTTCAGAATACGGCCGACGGTTTCACGAGAGCAACCGACGATCTGGCCAATTTCCTGGCGGGTGATTTTGATCTGCATCCCGTCCGGGTGAGTCATGGCATCAGGCTGTTTCGCCAGATTCAGTAAGGTCTGAGCGATACGGCCCGTCACGTCGAGGAAAGCAAGGTTACCGACTTTCTCGGAAGTGACCTGCAGACGACGCGCCATCTGCGAAGAGAGGCGCATCAGGATGTCCGGGTTCACCTGGATTAACTGACGGAATTTTTTGTAAGAGATCTCGGCCACTTCACATGCGGTTTTCGCACGTACCCAGGCACTACGTTCCTGACCTTCTTCAAACAGGCCTAATTCACCGATGAAATCGCCCTGGTTGAGGTAAGAGAGGATCATCTCTTTACCTTCTTCATCCTTGATGAGTACAGCCACGGAGCCTTTTACGATGTAGTAAAGCGTTTCCGCTTTCTCACCCTGGTGAATCAGCGTGCTCTTTGATGGGTACTTATGAATGTGGCAATGAGACAAGAACCATTCAAGGGTAGGGTCTGTTTGCGGTTTGCCAAGCACCATGCGCGGTTATCCTCTGTTATAAGCTATCTCCGGACGCCGACACTACACGGCATCCGGGCATGCAATCGTATTTTTCCCTATGCCTGGGAAGCTGGCTGCTCAATTTATGCAGCCTGTAATGTGAACTCCTCAGCATACATGCGGTACATCAATGTATTACTGTAGCATCCAGACTGTTTTAGCATAGCTTTCACCGCATGTCTCCTGGTGTCTCGCTTCAGCATGACCCAGGTCGCCTTCCGTTGCGAGATTTGTTATGTGCGCGTAATCTGTCAGGAAAATTGCAACAGCGGAGTTAAATTTTATGCAAGCGCGTGTGAAATGGGTGGAAGGTCTAACCTTCATCGGTGAGTCGGCCTCCGGCCACCAGATTTTAATGGATGGCAACTCCGGGGACAAAGCGCCCAGCCCGATGGAGATGGTGTTAATGGCGGCGGGCGGCTGTAGCGCAATTGACGTGGTGTCTATCCTGCAAAAAGGGCGTCAAAACGTCACTAACTGCGAAGTGAAGCTGACCTCTGAACGCCGTGAAGAGGCGCCGCGCCTGTTCACCCATATCAATCTGCACTTTATCGTCACCGGTAAAGAGCTGAAGGATGCGGCGGTGTCCCGTGCGGTGGATTTATCCGCGGAGAAGTACTGCTCGGTGGCGCTGATGCTGGAAAAGGCGGTCAACATCACCCATTCTTACGAAGTGATCGAAGCCTGAGACGAATTGATGTAGCGGGACGCTAACCCCGGCAGCACGGCGACCGGGGTTTTATTTTACCCTTAACTAATGGTTTTGCCTTCCATCAAGCGCTCGACCAGCGGCGCCATAATGAGCTCCATCGCCAGCCCCATCTTACCGCCCGGTACCACCAGGGTGTTCATATGCGAGATAAACGACCCCTGTAGCATCGCCAACAGCCAGGGATAATCAATCCCCTGCAAATTGCGGAAGTGAATCACCACGAAGCTTTCGTCGAGCGATGGAATGCCTTTGGCGGCAAACGGATTCGAGGTATCCACCGTCGGCACGCGCTGGAAGTTGATATGGGTACGTGAGAACTGCGGGGTGATGAAATTGATGTAGTCCTCCATCGAACGCACCACCGAGTCCATCACCGCTTCGCGCGAATGGCCTCGTTCGCTGGTATCGCGAATGAGCTTCTGAATCCATTCGAGGTTGACGATCGGCACCACGCCGACCAGCAGGTCGACATGTTTCGCCACGTCATGCTGCGGCGTCACCACGCCGCCGTGGAGCCCCTCATAAAACAGCACGTCGGTCGGTTCAGGCAGCGGCTGCCACGGGGTAAAGGTGCCGGGAACCTGATTCCAGGGAACCGCTTCATCATAGGTATGGAGATATTTTCGCGACTGGCCCTTGCCGAATTCGCCGTACTCTAAAAAGGTGCGTTCAAGCAGGCTGAAGTCGTTGGCTTCCGGGCCGAAGTAGCTGATGTGTTTGCCCTGATCGCGCGCTTTGCGGATCGCCATGTCCATTTCCGGGCGAGTGTAGCGATGGAAGCTATCCCCTTCGACCTCCGCGGCATGCAGGTTCAGCTGCGAGAAAATTTTGCGAAACGCGAGGCTGGTGGTGGTGGTGCCCGCGCCGCTGGAGCCCGTGACTGCGATCACTGGATGTTTGGCAGACATAACAACTCCCTGATTAAGTGATGGTGTGTCGCCGTATCGCGCCAGGCTCTCGCGGTTAGAGGGGCATGGCGCTTAGCCGTTAAACATCTTGCGGGGCATGATGTTGACCGTCTCGTGCAGTTCTGACCACACCAGCACGGCCTCCCCGGTTTTAAGCTGCTGTTTTACATCGGCGACTTTATCGGCAAGCGAACGTTCATGTTCACCATAATCGGTGCCTTCGCGCAACACAAAGCTTTCAATCAGATTATCCAGCGTTTCGGGATCGAGATCCTGCCAGGGAATAATCATGCCTGTCCTCCCAGCCAGCGGGTTAACCAATCCGGAATACGTTGCTCCAGCCACATCTGCGGTTTTCGCAGCGTACCGCCGACAAAGCCAACGTGGCCGCCTTGTTCCGTGAGCTGATATTCGACGTTTGCCGGCAGCTGTTCCTGCGGCGGGATGGAATGATGGTCCATAAACGGATCGTCTTTTGCGTGAATGATCAGCGTCGGCTTGGTGATATCGCTTAAGCGCGGCATCGCGCTGCACTGTCGGTAATAGTCTAGCGCATCGGCGAAACCGTGGATTTTGGCGGTGATCATGTCGTCGAATTCGCGGATGCGGCGCATGCTTTTGAGCTGGCGAAGATCGACCGGCAGCGAGCCCGGATAGGCTTTTAGCTTGCGCGCGGCGTTAGCTTTCAGCAGGTTGAGCAGGTAACGCTGATAGACGCGCGAAAATCCTTTATCCATATGGTAGCTGCAGGCTTCCAGCATAAAGGGCGCCGAAACAATGACGGCCGCATCGAGCGGAATATTGTCGCCTTCTTTCGCCAGCAGACAGCCCAGCATGTTACCGCCAAGCGAATAGCCTACCGCTGCCGTCGGCGCAGCGCCGAACTCACGCTGCAGCCAGTGCAGGAACCAGGTGCCATCTTCCGTTTCGCCAGAATGGTAAATACGACTGTTACGATTCGGCTCGCCGCTGCAGCCGCGAAAATGCATCACCACCCCGAGCCAGCCGCGCTGCATAGCGGCGTGAATCAAACCGTGGGCGTAAGGGCTGTGCAGGCTGCCTTCCAGACCGTGAAAAACCACCAGGCGCGGTTTGTGGCGCGCGCCGGCGGGGTCTTCGCTCCAGGCCAGATCGACGAAATCGCCATCCGGCAGCTCAAGGCGCTGCCAGTGCGGCGTAAATCGGAGCTTGCGGCGGATGATCCGCGGCAGCATGGTTTGCAGATGACGATTGCCCACGCCGCGCATCGGATGGAATTCGCGCGAATCGTTATCGGGGGGCGTCACTGCTGTCGGGGTTATTTCAACCATAGTACCAGGATTATTAAGAAACTTTTAGAACACTATACCGCGCATAAAAGTGGGCGGTTAGCCAATATGTGGTCTTGCGGCTAATCGGCAAGCAGATTGCGCGAGAAGAGGTGGATATCCGCACCGGGCTTGAGCCGCCACAATCGCGCCTTTCGCGCCCCTGTCGCCAGCGTTTCTCCGGTTTCTTCGAACATGCCGGAGGCCTCAAAACGGCGGATTAGGCTTTTACGCTGAATCGGCTGGCCGAGGATGATTTCGGTCGCTTCCTGCAACTGGCCGTGGGTAAAGGTATCCCCCAAACAGTAAACAGGCAATAACGAATACATCGTTTTCTGGCGCAGGCGCTCCAGCGCGGCGCTGACTATCTGCCGATGATCGAAGGCAAGGTGATACTCATCAAGCTGCTGGACCGGCACCCAGCGGGCGTCGCTGACGCTGGCGATATGCGGCTGACAATCGACCCAGGCGATTAGCGCGAACCAGGCAACGGTCAGGCTCCAACCGCGCGGATCGCGGTCCGGTCCGGAAAAGGTACCGAACTGCTCCAGCCATGACGGGGAAATGCCGGTTTTTTCCGTCAGCTTCCGCAGCGCCGTAGTGCGGGTGGACTCATCGTGGGCCATATCGATAAATCCGCCGGGCAGCCCCCATGCGCCTTGCTGTGGAGGATTCGCGCGTTCAACCAACAGTACGCACAGCGCTCCCTGATGAAGGGTAAACAGCACGCTGTCGACGGTCACCAGCGGTGAAGGAAAACGGCTGGCGTCGTAGTGGTTGAGGTAATCGGCGTCGGTGGTCATAACATGCTCGCTGCGCAATAAGAACGCCGACAAGTGTACCAGCCCCCTTCAGAGCGGCAAGTGGCTATTTTTTCCTTCTATCTTTCAATGGGTTAATTCTTTTTCGTCGCGGAACGATATTTAATGCTTGCATGAATAGTGTCTTAAGGACATTATCAATTGTGTCCAAGAGACATAATTTAGGCGAGGAGGCCATCATGAGCGAAAAATTCACACTTTTGCTGGACGATACAGCGGTAACCCTTGCCAGCGGCGTCTTCCCTGATGGCGCAGGCTGGCTGAAAGTGACCGGTGAGCTGCCGGCCTCCGCCGCGTTAATGCGCATCCGGGCGGTCGCGCTACGTGATATGAATGATTTTATGCTGCTGGCCCAGTTGGTGGAGGCCGTTCGCCATGTGACCGATGTCGCCTTCAGCCATCTGGAGCTGCCATGGCTGCCGTGGGCGCGCCAGGATCGCCATATGGTGCCAGGCGACAGCTTTGCGCTGAAAGTTTTTGCACAGCAGCTGAATACACTGGGATTCGACAAAATTGTGGTCCTCGACCCGCATAGTGAGGCCGCGGCGGCGGCGGTAAACAACCTGGTCGCGATTAGCCAACAACAGTGCCTGCTGCAGAACTCCCATCTGCGACGTGCCATCGCCGCCGGGGAGTTAATGCTGGTGGCGCCGGATGCTGGAGCGTTAAAGAAAATTCAGTATGTCGCTAAAGCCTGTGGCGCCAGCGAGTTTGCGATCCTCAGTAAGGAGCGAGATGTCGCTAGCGGCGCGTTAACAGGCTTTTCGCTGCTGGCCGGAGAGGTGGCGGGTAAAGCGGTACTGATCGTTGATGATCTTTGCGATGCCGGTGGAACGTTTATCGGCTCGGCGCAGGTCCTGCGTGACGCCGGCGCGCGTAGCGTTAGCCTGTACGTGACGCATGGCGTCTTTTCTAAAGGCATTACGCATCTATTGAATAATGGCATCGATGCTATTTACTCCACCACCTCTTATGCCTCTGCGGCTTTAGTCCATCCACAGCTGGAACTGATTGATATTGAAACCATTTACCGCGCTTATTGGGGATAACAAAATGAAAATGAATCCGATTCTGGCTATCGATGGTTATAAAGTTTCCCATCGCGTTCAGTATCCACAGGGGACGACTAAGGTCTATTCGAATTTTACGCCGCGCGGCGACCGTTTCTTTCAGTCGCCGCTAGCGGATGGCAAGTTGGTATTCTTCGGCTTACAGGGTTTTTTACAGTGGTTCCTCATCGATCTGTTTAACGAGGGCTTTTTCGCTCGTCCGGAAGAGGAAGTGGTCAGCGAGTATAAGCAGGTTATGGACGGCTACCTGGGACGGGATAGTGTCGCGGTAGATCATATCCGCGAGCTGCATCAGCTAGGCTACCTGCCGCTGCACATCAAAGCGCTGGATGAAGGCACGAAAGTGCCGATGAAGGTACCGGTTTTAACCATCACCAATACCCTGCCGCAGTTTTTCTGGCTGGTGAACTATCTGGAGACGGTCCTTTCGGCAGAACTGTGGAAAACGTCGACTAATGCCACTATCGCGCATCACTATCGTCTGATCTGCGAACGCTGGGCGGAGCAAACCTGTAGCGATCTGACACATCTGGATTTTCAATGCCACGACTTTTCGTTTCGCGGCATGTCCGGGCTACATGACGCCGCACAGTCTGGCAGCGGGCATCTGATTAGCTTTAAAGGGACGGATAGCCTGCCTGCGCTGCTCTACGCTCGTGATTACTATACTCGGGGTGAAGAAGACACGATCGGCGCCAGCATCCCCGCTACCGAGCATAGCGTGATGTGTATGGGCGAGCGGGCTCGGGAGATAGAAACTTTTCGCCGGCTCATCGCTGACGTCCACCCGCAGGGGTTTGTCTCTATTGTTTCCGATACCTGGGATTACTGGCAGGTACTGACCGAGTATACCCGCGAACTGAAAGCCGTCATTATGCAACGCCAGGGACGTGTGGTATTCCGACCGGACAGCGGCGATCCGGTGGCTATCCTCTGCGGCACTGCCGCCGATGATGATACCCGCAGCGATCGTCGCGCCGAGGAGAAAGGTTCGGTTGAGGTGCTGTGGGAAATCTTTGGCGGGACGATTAACGAGAAGGGGTATAAGGTGCTGGACCCCCACGTAGGTCTGATTTATGGCGATTCTATTACGCTTGCGAGAGCGGATGAGATCCTGCGTCGCCTGGAAGCTAAAGGCTTTGCCAGCGCTAACGTGGTATTCGGGGTGGGTTCATATACCTACCAGTACAATACGCGTGATACTTTCGGCTTTGCGATGAAAGCCACCTGGGGGGAAGTGAATGGCGAAGGAAGAGCGCTCTTTAAGGAGCCAAAAACCGACAACGGCCTGAAACGTTCTGCGCGCGGGCTGTTACGCGTAGCGCGCGATGCCAGCGGCGAGCTACGGCTGCATGACGATCAAAGCCAGGAGCAAGAAGGTCAGGGAGAGCTAACCACTCGTTTCCTTGATGGCCAGCTGTTTGGTTACGAATCATTGTCACAGATCCGCGCCCGGCTGGCGGCGCAGCGTTGATGCCAGGCGAATGAAAAAAGGCGGGATATCCCGCCTTTTGTTGTCACTGTCTTGCATTAACCTTCCTGCAGCATCCGCTCCAGCTGTTCCTGCGCGTCCAGCCACGCCATTTCACACTCTTCGAGCCCTGATTTGGCGCTCGCCTGCTGCTGCAGGCACGCGGTTAATTCCGCTTTGCGCGAGGCGTCATATAACTCGCTGTCGCCCAGTTTCTCTTCCGCCTGCGCCAGCTGCGCGTTGAGTTTATCCATCTCTTTTTCCAGCCGGGCGATCTCTTTACGCAGCGGTTGCGTTTGCGTGCGCAGTTCGGCTTCGCGGCGTTTTTGATCCTTACGCGCCTGCGCGCTGTTGCCGTTATCCTTCGGCGCTTCAGAGGCCTGGTTTTCCTGCTTCTGCGAATCACTCAGCCACTGCTGATAATCTTCCAGATCGCCATCAAACGGCTCAACTTTACCGTCGTGTACGAGGTACAGATCGTCAGTAGTGGAGCGGATCAGGTGACGATCGTGCGAGACCACGACCAACGCCCCTTCGAAGTCGATCAGCGCTTCGGTTAAGGCCTGACGCATATCAAGATCAAGGTGGTTGGTCGGTTCATCGAGCAGCAGTAGGTTAGGGCGCTGCCAGACGATTAACGCCAGCACCAGGCGCGCTTTTTCACCGCCGGAGAAACGGCGGGTCTCTTCGCTGACTTTATCCCCCTGGAATCCAAAGCCGCCGAGGTAGTCGCGCAGTTTTTGTTCCAGCTCCTGCGGCGCCAGGCGGGCCAGATGCTGTATCGGCGACTCATCGGCGCGCAGGAATTCGAGCTGATGCTGGGCGAAGTAACCGAGCTTAATCCCTTTCGCCAGGCCAATTTCACCGGACAGCGGCTGTAACTCACCGGCCAGCAGCTTAATCAGCGTTGATTTACCGGCGCCGTTGCGCCCCAGCAGACCGATACGCGAACCGGGCACCAGGTTCAGCTTGATGGAGTCGAGAATAATCCGTTCGCCGTAGCCGGCGCTGACTTTTTCCATCTTGAGTAACGGGTTCGGCAGGCTTTCCGGCGCGCGGAAGCTGAAGTGGAACGGGTTATCGACGTGCGCCGGAGCGATAAGCTCCATGCGCTCAAGCATTTTGATACGGCTCTGTGCCTGCTTCGCTTTGGTGGCCTTGGCGCGGAAGCGGTCGATATAGCTCTGCAAGTGGGCTACGCGCTGCTGCTGGCTTTCATACATGGCCTGCTGCTGCGACAGACGGGTCGCGCGCTGGATTTCAAACGAGCTGTAGTTACCGGTGTATTCGAACATCGTTTGCTGTTCGATATGAATAATTTTATCGACGATCGGATCGAGGAAATCACGATCGTGGGAAATCAGGATCAGCGTACCGGTATAGCCTTTCAGCCACTTTTCCAGCCAGATCACCGCATCAAGATCGAGGTGGTTGGTCGGTTCGTCGAGCAGCAGCAGGTCGGAACGGCAGATCAGCGCCTGCGCGAGGTTTAAGCGCATACGCCAGCCGCCGGAGAAATCACTGACCGGCCGCTCAAGCTGCTCGTTACTGAAACCAAGGCCGTGTAGCAGGCTGGCGGCGCGGGAACGAATCGTCCAGGCGTCAATGGCATCCAGCTTACCGTGAACGGTAGCGATGGCGTGGCCGTCGTCGCGCTCATTGGCCTGCTGTAAATCGGCTTCCAGCTTGCGGAACTCGCGATCGCCATCAATAACATAATCAATAGCCGGTTGCGGCAGGGCCGGCGTTTCCTGATTAACCCACGCCAACTGCCAGTTGCTCGGGAAGGTCATGGAGCCGCCGTCGGCGCTTATCTCGTTTTTCAAAAGCGAAAGCAACGTAGATTTACCGCAGCCGTTTTTACCCACCAGACCGACCTTCTGGCCAGGATTGATGGTGGCGGTGGCGTTGTCCAGCAGGACGCGTACGCCGCGACGAATTTGTAACGAGGAGAAAACAATCATAAGGCGCCGTATGTTCAGACTATGTTAATTTGTCTTTATGATAATGTAGTGTGGAAGCGAAACGCTCCATAGGGCCGCAATGGTAGCCCAAAATGAAGACGATAGACAAAGTCATTCTGGTTGCGTCGAGACGCAGCCGCTTCGCAAGCCGCCAGATGACGTTCGGGAGGGGAATGATGTCTCAGACAGCGAAAGTGTTGCTGCTGTATGCCCACCCAGAATCTCAGGATTCCGTGGCCAACCGGGTTTTGCTTGAACCGGCCTTACAGTTGCCGAATGTCACCGTGCACGATCTTTATGCGCACTATCCAGATTTTTTTATTGATATCGCCCATGAGCAGGATCTCCTGCGTCAGCATCAGGTGATTGTTTTCCAGCATCCGCTGTATACGTGGAGCTGCCCGGCATTGTTGAAAGAGTGGCTGGACCGGGTGCTGAGCCGCGGCTTCGCCAGCGGCGCGGGAGGGAATCAACTGGCGGGAAAGTACTGGCGCAGCGTGATCACCACCGGCGAGCCGGAGAGCGCTTACCGCCGCGATGCTAACCGCTATCCGATGAACGATATTCTGCGCCCTTTTGAGTTAACGGCCGGCATGTGCCGCATGCACTGGCTGAGTCCGATTATTGTCTACTGGGCGCGCCGACAGCGGCCGGAAGATTTGCAAAGCCACGCCCGCGCGTATCGCGACTGGCTCGCGAATCCTGTTGCAACAGGAGGCGTCAATGGCGGGAGCTGATTTGCTATTAGCAGGGGTACTGTTTTTGTTTGCCGCCGTGGTGGCGGTACCGCTGGCGGCCCGGCTGGGCATTGGCGCCGTACTCGGTTACCTGCTGGCCGGGATTGCGATTGGCCCGTGGGGGCTTGGCTTTATTAGCGATGTGGATGAAATTCTCCATTTTTCCGAGCTGGGCGTTGTATTCCTGATGTTCATCATCGGCCTTGAGCTCAATCCGGCCAAACTGTGGCAACTGCGCAACTCGATATTCGGCGTCGGCGCGGCGCAGGTGTTGTTTAGCGCGGCGATCCTTGGCGGATTGCTGGTGGTCACCGGGTTTTCGTGGCAGGCGGCCGTGGTGGGCGGTATTGGGTTAGCAATGTCCTCTACCGCGATGGCGCTGCAGCTGATGCGCGAGAAGGGAATGAGCCGTAACGAATCCGGCCAGCTTGGATTTTCAGTACTGTTATTTCAGGATCTAGCGGTGATCCCGGCGCTGGCGCTGGTCCCGCTGCTCGCCGGACACGGCGACGATAACTTTAACTGGATGTCGGTAGGGATGAAGGTGCTGGCATTCGCCGGCATGCTGATTGGCGGTCGTTTTCTGCTGCGTCCGGTATTCCGTTTTATCGCCGGTTCCGGCGTGCGCGAGGTCTTCACCGCCGCCACGCTGCTGCTGGTGCTGGGCTCAGCGTTGTTTATGGATGCCCTGGGGCTGTCAATGGCGCTGGGGACGTTTATCGCGGGCGTGCTGCTGGCGGAAAGCGAATATCGCCACGAGCTGGAAATTGCTATTGAGCCGTTTAAAGGCTTGCTGCTGGGGCTATTTTTTATCTCCGTCGGCATGGCGCTGAATCTTGGCGTGCTGTACACCCATTTGCTGTGGGTCGCGCTAAGCGTTGCCGCGCTGGTGGCGGTTAAAGCGTTGGTGCTTTATGTATTGGCCCGGGTATACGGTTTGCGCAGCGCCGAGCGCACGCAGTTCGCCGGAGTATTAAGCCAGGGCGGCGAGTTCGCCTTTGTTCTCTTTTCCATGCCGGCTTCGCAGAAGCTGTTCCATAACGATCAAATGGCGCTGCTGCTGGTTACCGTAACCTTATCAATGATGACCACGCCGCTCCTGATGAAGGTCATTGATAAAGTGCTGTCGCGACGGCTTAACCCGGCGGAGGATACCGATGAGGCGCCGTGGGTCGAGGATGATAAGCCACAGGTGATTATCGTCGGCTTCGGGCGTTTTGGTCAGGTGATCGGGCGTCTGCTGATGGCTAATAAAATGCGTATTACCGTGCTTGAACGCGATATCAGCGCGGTCAACCTGATGCGCAAATATGGCTACAAAGTCTATTTCGGCGACGCGACGCAGCTTGAGCTACTGCGTTCGGCGGGGGCGGAAGAGGCGCAGTCGATTGTGATTACCTGCAACGAGCCGGAAGATACCATGAAGCTGGTGGAGATGTGCCAACAGCATTTTCCCCACCTGCATATTCTGGCCCGAGCGCGGGGGCGCGTAGAAGCGCATGAGTTATTACAGGCTGGCGTGACGCAGTTCTCGCGAGAAACCTTCTCCAGCGCCCTGGAATTGGGGCGCAAGGCGCTGGTGACTCTGGGAATGCATCCGCATCAGGCGCAGCGCGCGCAGTTGCACTTTCGACGCCTCGATATGCGAATGCTGCGCGAGTTAATGCCGGTGCATACTGATACTGTACAGATATCTCGCGTGCGGGAAGCCCGGCGCGAGCTGGAAGAGATTTTTGAGCGTGAAATGCAGAAAGAAAGCCGGCAGTTGGACGGCTGGGACGAGTTTGAATAGAAGGTAGAGCAAAATGGCGGTACGTAAACGTTTTATTGCCGGCGCAAAATGTCCGGCGTGCCAGGCGCAGGATTCACTGGCGATGTGGCGCGAGAATAATGTCGATATTGTTGAGTGCGTTAAGTGCGGACATCAGATGCGCGAGGCCGATAAAGAGGTCCGCGAACACGTTCGCAAAGAAGAGCAAGTGATCGGCATTTTTCATCCGGACTAGCGTTATCTGTCGCCTTTTTTTAAGCTAGAGGGTACACGGCTGCAGAATTCCGCTACAATCTGCGCCACTATTCTTCCCATGCTCAGGAGATATCATGAAAGTAGCAAAAGACCTGGTGGTCAGCCTGGCCTATCAGGTACGTACAGAAGACGGTGTGTTGGTTGATGAGTCTCCGGTGAGTGCGCCGCTGGACTACCTGCATGGTCACGGTTCCCTGATTTCCGGCCTGGAAAACGCATTAAACGGCCACGAAGTGGGCGATAAATTTGATGTCGAAGTCGGCGCGAATGACGCGTACGGCCAGTATGACGAAAACCTGGTTCAGCGCGTTCCTAAAGACGTCTTCATGGGCGTTGACGAACTGCAGGT
This sequence comes from Klebsiella sp. 141198, assembly GCF_050600785.1. Lineage (NCBI taxonomy): Bacteria > Pseudomonadati > Pseudomonadota > Gammaproteobacteria > Enterobacterales > Enterobacteriaceae > Klebsiella > Klebsiella sp. 141198. The sequence goes on along the minus strand of NZ_JAQIRM010000006.1, from coordinate 7,235 downwards.
TGGCATGCGCTTCCTGGCTGAAACCGACCAAGGTCCGGTACCGGTAGAAATCACTGAAGTCGGCGACGATTTCGTGGTGGTTGACGGCAACCACATGCTGGCTGGCCAGAATCTGAAGTTCAACGTAGAAGTTGTCGCCCTGCGCGAAGCCACTGCAGAAGAGCTGGAACACGGTCACGTACACGGCGCTCATGGCCACGATCACGATCATGACCACGGTCATGACGGCTGCTGTGGCGGCCACGGCCACGATCATGGTCACGACCATGAACATGGCAAAGGTGGTTGCGGTAACGGCGGTTGCGGTTGCCACTAATGGCGTCGCGTTCGCGCGAATAGCCAAAAAAGCGGGGAGACCCGCTTTTTTTACGTCTCAATAATGCGGAGGCGGCGTCTCTTCAGACTGTGACGCGATGTGCGACGGCTGTGTCGCTTTCAGTTTTTCGATCATCAAGCGCATATGTTCGCGCATTTTTGCCATTTCTATTTCATGCGCCGTGACGGTTTTGTTGAGGTCCTCGATGGTGATCTCCTGAAACGCCAGTCGGCTTTCCAGTTCCGCCAGACGCGTCTCCATTGTGCTATCGTTCATAGGTCGCCTCTTCTGTCTTGTTTGCGGGCGGATTCTACTCAAGTTTCCGCGTTAACGCAGCATCGTAACGTCAGAGAGGAAACTAATTCATACAAAAATAGTCTGAAATGAGGCGATATTCAGGTAGGTCCGTATGTAGATTTGTTCTGCAACGTTCTATAGTACGTTTTTTGCTTTTTATGATAACCCTGGGGTGAGATGCCCCGGCCCTGGAGAAATGGATGAAATCACTGTTTAAAGTAACGCTGCTGGCGACCACGATGGCCGTTGCCCTGAATGCACCGCTGACCTTTGCTGCCGATACCGCAGCGAAAGCTGCACCGGCGGCGGACAGCAAATCGGCATTTAAAAATGACGATCAAAAATCCGCTTATGCGCTGGGTGCATCCCTCGGCCGTTACATGGAAAACTCCCTGAAAGAACAAGAGAAGCTGGGTATCAAACTGGATAAAGACCAGCTGATCGCCGGCGTGCAGGATGCGTTTGCCGATAAGAGCAAACTGTCCGACAAAGAAATTGAAACCACTCTGCAGTCCTTTGAGACCCGCGTGAAAACCGCCGCTCAGCAGAAGATGGAAAAAGATGCGACCGAGAACGATGCTAAAGGCAAAGCGTTCCGTGACGCCTTCGCTAAAGAGAAGGGCGTGAAAACCTCTAAATCCGGCCTGATGTATAAAGTCGAGAAAGCCGGTACCGGCGATGCGCCGAAAGACAGCGATACCGTCGTGGTGAACTACAAAGGTACGCTGATCGACGGTAAAGAGTTCGATAACTCTTACACCCGCGGCGAGCCGCTCTCTTTCCGTCTTGATGGCGTTATCCCAGGCTGGACCGAAGGCCTGAAAAACATCAAAAAAGGCGGCAAAATCAAGCTGGTCATCCCACCGGATCTGGCTTACGGCAAAACTGGCGTTCCGGGTATCCCGGCTAACTCTACGCTGGTATTCGATGTAGAACTGCTGGACATCAAACCGGCTCCGAAGGCTGATGCTAAGCCAGAAGCCGCTGCCGAAGCACCGGCTGCAGACGCTAAGAAGTAATCTGCCATAAGCCGCCGCCTTCAGGGGCGGCGGCTTTTTTATTGGCAGCAGATATAATTAAAACTGGAAAATTCCTCAGGCGCTGTATTACTTTAGATAGCTTAATAATGATGATGAGCCTGCCCTGACGATAACGACAGGCTCCTGAAAAGGAGTGCTTTTTTACATGTCCAGGTCGCTTTTAACCAACGAAACCAGCGAGCTTGACCTGCTGGATCAACGTCCTTTCGACCAGACCGACTTCGATATCCTAAAATCCTATGAAGCGGTGGTGGACGGGTTAGCGATGCTCATTGGTTCCCATTGTGAAATCGTGCTGCACTCACTGCAGGATTTAAAATGCTCCGCTATTCGTATTGCTAACGGTGAACACACCGGCCGCCAAATTGGCTCGCCGATTACCGATCTGGCGTTACGTATGCTGCACGATATGACGGGAGCAGATAGCAGCGTATCGAAGTGCTATTTTACCCGCGCGAAAAGCGGCGTGCTGATGAAATCGGTGACTATCGCTATTCGCAACCGGGAACATCGGGTGATTGGTCTGCTGTGTATCAACATGAACCTTGATGTCCCGTTCTCGCAGATTATGAGCACCTTTATTCCACCGGAAACGCCGGAAGTGAACTCTCAGGTTAACTTTGCCTCGTCGGTGGATGATCTGGTGGCGCAAACGCTGGAGTTCACCATTGAAGAGGTGAATGCCGATCGCAACGTATCGAATAACGCGAAAAACCGCCAAATCGTGCTGAATCTATACGAGAAAGGCATCTTCGATATCAAAGATGCGATTAACCAGGTAGCCGATCGCCTGAATATCTCTAAACACACGGTGTACCTCTACATCCGCCAGTTTAAAAGCGGTGATTTCCAGGGGCTCGATAAGTAATGCGTTTTGCCATCACCGTAACCGGGCCTGCCTACGGTACTCAGCAGGCCAGTAGCGCGTGGCAGTTTGCGCAGGCGGTTATTAACGCAGGGCATGAACTGGCCTGCGTATTTTTCTATCGTGAAGGGGTCTACAACGCTAATCAGCTGACGGCCCCCGCCAGCGATGAGGTAGACCTGGTGCGTCACTGGCAGCGCCTGCATGATGAACATGCCGTTGCGCTGCACATTTGCGTGGCAGCCGCGCTACGTCGCGGCGTGACCGATGAACGCGAAGCGCAGCAGCTTGGCTTGCCGGCGCATAATCTGCAGCCGGGATTCACCTTAAGCGGGCTAGGCGCACTGGCTGAAGCGTTGTTAACCTGCGATAGAATGGTGCAGTTCTGATGAAACGCGTGGCTTTCGTATTTTCTTCCGCGCCGCACGGCAGCGCAGCTGGTAGGGAAGGGCTGGACGCCTTACTGGCGACCTCGGCCCTCACCGACGACCTCGGCGTCTTCTTTGTCGGCGACGGCGTGTTTCAGATTATCCCTGGCCAGCAGCCGGGAAAAATCCTCGCCCGTGATTATATCGCCACCTTCAAGCTGTTATCGCTGTATGACATCGAACAGTGCTGGTTATGCGCGGCGTCTGCCCGCGAACGCGGCCTGGCCGCCGATACGCCGTGGGTGGTGGATGTAGAAAGCCTCGAGCCAGAGTCGCTGCGCGCCCGGCTTGATGAGTTCAACGTGATTCTACGATTCTGAGGCCCAGATGCTCCACACTCTAAGCGTCTCTCCATGGCATGTCGATATCGACGCGATGCTGCGTCTGGTGAAGGCAGGCGACGATCTGCTCCTGCTCTCCGATGGCGTGGTCGCGGCGATTGACGGCGGCCGTTTCCTTGAAATCCTGCAATCCGCCCCCATAACCCTACATGCTCTGCAAGACGATATCGAAGCCCGCGGGCTGGCTGGTCAAATTGCGGACAGTGTCGTCAGGGTTGACTATACTGATTTCGTCAGTCTTACGGTCAAACATGAAGGTCAGTTGGCCTGGTAATGGCGGGATCGTTGTATATTTCTTGACACCTTTTCGGCACCGCCCTAAAATTCTGCGTCCTCATATTATATGAGGCGATTTATTACGTGTTTACGAAGCAAAAGCTAAAACCAGGAGCTATTTAATGGCAACAGTTAACCAGCTGGTACGCAAACCACGCGCGCGCAAAGTTGCAAAGAGCAACGTGCCGGCGCTGGAAGCCTGCCCGCAGAAACGTGGCGTATGTACTCGCGTATATACCACCACTCCTAAGAAACCGAACTCCGCACTGCGTAAAGTTTGCCGTGTGCGTCTGACTAACGGTTTCGAAGTCACCTCCTACATCGGTGGTGAAGGTCACAACCTGCAGGAGCACTCCGTGATCCTGATCCGTGGCGGTCGTGTTAAAGACCTTCCGGGTGTTCGTTACCACACCGTTCGTGGTGCGCTTGACTGCTCCGGCGTTAAAGACCGTAAGCAGGCTCGCTCCAAGTACGGCGTGAAGCGTCCTAAGGCTTAATGGTTCTCCGTTAAGTAAGGCCAAACGTTTTATATTAATGTCAAACTAAACTCTTTGAGTTTTGGACAATCCTGAATTAACAACGGAGTATTTCCATGCCACGTCGTCGCGTCATTGGTCAGCGTAAAATTCTGCCGGATCCGAAGTTCGGATCAGAACTGCTGGCTAAATTTGTAAATATCCTGATGGTAGATGGTAAAAAATCTACTGCAGAAACTATCGTATACAGCGCGCTGGAGACCCTGGCTCAGCGCTCTGGTAAAACTGAACTGGAAGCCTTCGAAGTTGCGCTCGAAAACGTGCGCCCGACTGTCGAAGTTAAGTCCCGCCGCGTAGGTGGTTCTACTTATCAGGTTCCAGTTGAAGTACGTCCGGTTCGTCGTAATGCCCTGGCAATGCGTTGGATCGTTGAAGCTGCTCGTAAACGCGGTGATAAATCCATGGCTCTGCGCCTGGCGAACGAACTCACTGACGCTGCAGACAACAAAGGTACTGCAGTTAAGAAACGTGAAGACGTTCACCGTATGGCCGAAGCCAACAAGGCGTTCGCACACTACCGTTGGTAATCCCTTCGGAGTCATAGTCACCAGGCGGGCGTTTCAGATGAGTCGCCCGCTCTGGATAACTTAACTGAACGCCTAAAGAAATAAACGAGGAATCAAATGGCTCGTACAACACCCATCGCACGCTACCGTAACATCGGTATCAGTGCGCACATCGACGCCGGTAAAACCACTACTACCGAACGTATTCTGTTCTACACCGGTGTAAACCACAAAATCGGTGAAGTTCATGACGGCGCCGCTACCATGGACTGGATGGAGCAGGAGCAGGAACGTGGTATCACCATCACTTCCGCTGCGACTACTGCATTCTGGTCTGGTATGGCTAAACAGTATGAACCGCACCGTGTAAACATCATCGACACCCCGGGGCACGTTGACTTCACTATCGAAGTAGAACGTTCCATGCGTGTTCTTGATGGTGCGGTAATGGTTTACTGCGCAGTTGGTGGTGTTCAGCCGCAGTCTGAAACCGTATGGCGTCAGGCAAACAAATATAAAGTTCCACGCATTGCGTTCGTTAACAAAATGGACCGCATGGGTGCGAACTTCCTGAAAGTTGTTGGTCAGATCAAAACCCGTCTGGGCGCGAACCCGGTTCCGCTGCAGCTGGCAATTGGTGCTGAAGAAGGTTTCACCGGTGTTGTTGACCTGGTGAAAATGAAAGCCATCAACTGGAACGAAGCTGATGCAGGCGTTACCTTCGAATACGAAGATATCCCGGCTGACATGCAGGAACTGGCTGACGAATGGCACCAGAACCTGATCGAGTCCGCTGCGGAAGCTTCCGAAGAGCTGATGGAAAAATACCTGGGTGGCGAAGAACTGACTGAAGAAGAGATCAAAAAAGCTCTGCGTCAGCGCGTTCTGAACAACGAAATCATCCTGGTAACCTGTGGTTCTGCGTTCAAGAACAAAGGTGTTCAGGCGATGCTGGATGCGGTAATTGATTACCTGCCATCCCCGATCGATGTTCCGGCAATCAACGGCATCCTGGACGACGGTAAAGATACCCCGGCTGAGCGTCACGCAAGCGACGAAGAGCCGTTCTCTGCACTGGCGTTCAAAATCGCTACCGACCCGTTCGTTGGTAACCTGACCTTCTTCCGTGTGTACTCCGGTGTGGTTAACTCTGGTGATACCGTACTGAACTCCGTGAAAGCTGCACGTGAGCGTTTCGGTCGTATCGTTCAGATGCACGCTAACAAACGTGAAGAGATCAAAGAAGTTCGCGCGGGCGATATCGCTGCCGCTATCGGTCTGAAAGACGTAACCACTGGTGACACCCTGTGTGACCCGGATGCGCCGATCATTCTGGAGCGTATGGAATTCCCTGAGCCGGTAATCTCCATCGCCGTTGAGCCGAAAACCAAAGCTGACCAGGAAAAAATGGGTCTGGCTCTGGGTCGTCTGGCTAAAGAAGACCCGTCATTCCGCGTATGGACTGACGAAGAGTCTAACCAGACCATCATCGCCGGTATGGGTGAACTGCACCTCGACATCATCGTTGACCGTATGAAGCGTGAATTCAACGTTGAAGCGAACGTCGGTAAACCTCAGGTTGCTTACCGCGAAGCGATTCGCCAGAAAGTTACCGATGTTGAAGGTAAACACGCCAAGCAGTCTGGTGGTCGTGGTCAGTACGGTCACGTTGTGATCGACATGTACCCGCTGGAGCCGGGCTCTAACCCGAAAGGTTACGAGTTCATCAACGACATTAAAGGTGGTGTAATCCCTGGCGAATACATCCCGGCCGTTGATAAAGGCATCCAGGAACAGCTGAAAGCTGGTCCGCTGGCTGGCTACCCGGTAGTTGATATGGGTATCCGTCTGCACTTCGGTTCTTACCACGACGTTGACTCCTCTGAGCTGGCGTTTAAACTGGCCGCTTCTATCGCCTTTAAAGAAGGCTTTAAGAAAGCGAAACCAGTTCTGCTTGAGCCGATCATGAAGGTTGAAGTAGAAACTCCGGAAGAGAACACCGGTGACGTAATCGGTGACTTGAGCCGTCGTCGCGGCATGCTGCGCGGTCAAGAATCTGAAGTAACTGGCGTTAAGATCCACGCTGAAGTTCCGCTGTCTGAAATGTTCGGATATGCAACTCAGCTGCGTTCTCTGACCAAAGGTCGTGCATCATACACCATGGAATTCCTGAAGTATGATGATGCGCCGAACAACGTTGCTCAGGCCGTTATTGAAGCCCGTGGTAAATAATCCACAGGATTAAAACCTAAGTCCCGTGCTCTCTCCTCAGGGGAGAGCACTATAGTAAGGAATATAGCCGTGTCTAAAGAAAAATTTGAACGTACAAAACCGCACGTCAACGTTGGTACTATCGGCCACGTCGACCATGGTAAAACTACTCTGACCGCTGCAATCACCACCGTACTGGCTAAAACCTACGGCGGTGCTGCTCGCGCATTCGACCAGATCGATAACGCGCCGGAAGAAAAAGCTCGTGGTATCACCATCAACACTTCCCACGTTGAATATGACACCCCGACTCGCCACTACGCACACGTAGACTGCCCGGGCCACGCCGACTATGTTAAAAACATGATCACCGGTGCTGCTCAGATGGATGGCGCGATCCTGGTTGTTGCTGCGACTGA